>URKQ01000019.1 GCA_900548455.1 uncultured Clostridium sp. | reverse complement strand
TATTTAAAATTCCAGTAAAAAAATTAGTATAGAATAGCTTTGGAGCTCCTTCTCCTAAAGACTCATCTCTAGCATTCATATATCTTCTTAACTGTTCATAAGCTTGTTTCTTTCCAATACATTCATTGTTTCCTTTTTCTAAAAAAGGTGATTTAGCTTCTAAAACAACTACTGGAATACCATTAATAAAAATAACTATGTCAGGAAATATAGACTTTCCTGAAAGAGTTTGAACTTCAAACTGCCTAACAACTAAAAAATCATTATTATCATCATCATCCCAATCTATAAAATGAACTGTCTGTGGCTTTTTCTGTCCATTCCCAAACAAATCCTGTTCAACAGTAAAATTTAAATCTACTAATGCATCATATATCTTTTCATTTATCTCTAACAAACCACTTCCTAGATTATCTGCTCTAGAAATATATCTAATTGCTCTATCTAAATTTTCTTCATTCATCCATGGATTTAATCTTTTTAAAGCATCCCTTAATCTATTAATCAAAACAACATCAGATAAAGAATCTCTTTCTCCACTTTCAGGAGTTAAATTCTTACCATGAATAAAAGAATAGCCTAAATTTTTCTCTAAATAATCAACAGCTGGTAATTCAACCAAAGTCTCTTCATTACCTAAGTATGACATTTTTATCCCCCTTTAGTGTTAATAACAACTTTATTATACACTATTTTACATTTAATAAATTCTTTGCATAACAAAAAGCCATAGATTTATCCATGACTTTTTTGCTTAATTACCTTTTAGACTTAGAAAATTTAAATACCTGTTGTACTATGACTACTAAAATACCCGAAAGCCCTACATTCCAAAATCTATCTCTCCACACAGTTACATCTCCATTTTTAACATCTATATACTCACATATTTTAAATATAAAGAATAAAATCCCAACTCCCAAAATTAAACTTAATATATTCCATATATTTATATATGATTTAAATGATTCAAATTTCCTTCTCAATATCTTTTTTTTATAGTTTTTAAATTCTAAACTACTATTCATTTTTTCTCTTATTTTAACTATATCTTTCTTCCAATCTTCATTTATAACTTTTAATTCATCATCACTTAACTTTATTCCTAATGTTGACATTTTATCAAGATGACCATTTTGTGTTGCATTGTTTGAATTAATAGGAGTTTCTAAATTATAAAATATTACTGATACGATAGTGTCATTTATATCTATTTTTAATGGATAATCAGAAACATTATGAATTGCAATAAGAGAATGTCCACAAAAATTAGGACCAACCATAGTTCCAATATGTCCAATTCCTAACGATACAATTCCTACTTTAGAATGATAAGTTCCTCCTATATATTTATCAATTCCAATAACTTCTTTCGTTTCAATTAACGTTGTAGATGAAGGTAATAATATTATGTATTCTTTTTTACCTATTCGTTTTACAGAATTTTTACCTCTATATATATTTATCTCTCTCAAATTATTATTTTTATTTTCATTATAAAGATTTCCTTCTTTATCATAAAAAACTTTTCCCTTCTTCATCGACCAAGCATATTTGCTAGCACTTAAGTTTATAGAATTTTCTTTTAAATTCTTTTCATTAAAAGGATATATATTTATTCCTTTACCTAACTCTTTATCAATATCTAAACTACTAAACATTTTATTCTCTCATACCTCTATAATATAATTATTTCATTTAAGCTATTCGATATTTTTAAAAATTTTTAATTGTTTGTTATATAAAATCTCAGATAAACTATTCAAATCTTGGTATATAAAATACCTATTTATACCACAAGCATCTAATTCACTTCTAATTTTTTCAACATACTTATATGGGATACATAATTTATGTATATCTTTTTTTATAACATTATAAAAATCTAATGGTGCACAATAAATACCATGTAATGTAAAACATCCTGATTGAAATTTTATTCTTTTGTCTATTTCATTACAATTTATACAAATTGGAAAATCATTTGTTGCTGTATCTGATATACCTGAAATTATCTTACGCTCTCCATATTTAGAAGCATTTAAAAAATACTCCATCTCCTCTTCAACCTTTTCATTCTCTTTAGTATAAATTATTTCATCAATTCCAATAGTGTTTTCATTAATTAAGTTAGGACTCATTATATATACAACGGCTGAATTTTCTAACTCAATTTCTGAAAACTCCTCAACTGATTCATATTTATAATCATTAAATTCATTAAATTTTAGTTTTTCATTATATACTTCTTCAAAAGACATATTCTCAATATCATCTATATTAACATCTTTCCACTTAATTAAGTCAACAATATCATCTTTACTTATACCTTTACTTTTTTTCAAACATTCATTACTAGGTAATGAAAAATATAATCCAACCAAAGCATTTGTTGTCCAATCCAATAATTTAGTTGGAAGACCATAATGTTGAGCAATTATGCACCATTCTATTAAACTAGTTGGCTTATAGTCTAAATTATCTATAGCTTTTCTTTTAAAATCATTAAGCATATTATTTAATGGAAGAATTTCTATATCTTTTCCTTCCCTCATATATTGACAAGGAGTCAACTTTTTTATAGTTCTTAATCCTTTAGGTGATAATTCATAATTCCATTTTTCTTGCCCTCTAAACCATACTTCATATCTTGGATTCTTTTCTTGGATTTCATCAGTTAATTCTTTTACTATTTTAATATATTCACTAAGACTTCGTATTATATATTCTTTTCCCATAATCTCTCCTACTCTCAACTATATTACTCTAATATTTCCAGTTAGAAGTTGTTGCATTAATCCATTTCTTAGAATTTCTAATTTTTTTTTCGCTTAAATGATTTCTTAACATTTTTCTTAAAGGGTCAGGATTTAACCCACCATATAAAATAAGTTCTTTTGTAAATTCAATAGCATTAGAAACGGAAATTAAGGGAACTAAATTTATATCTCTATTAAAAGTGAAGCAGGAAGAGAATTTCATAGAAAGCCATAGATTTTTTAGTAATTCATATTCGTTTTGGCAAATAAATGCACCGTTTAAGGCTCCAATTGAAGTGCCAACCACAGAGGAAATATTTATGTTTAATTCTTTAAGTGCTTTCCATGCACCAACTTGATATGCTCCTCTTGTTCCACCGCCTCCAAGTACAAGTCCATATTTTTTTATATTAAAACCTCCTTACCTTTATGTTACATAATAATATATAGGTTACAATATATATTATTCCATAAATATTTAAATGATATAGCTTGTAAATAGATATCTTAAAAATTATTGATTTTATCAATTAAATACATAGTTAAATAATTGAAACATTTATATAACTAAATATTCATTGAATTTTGTCTGGATTAAATATATAATAATGGTTAAAGTATAGTTGTGTATTATGTACAGGAAATGTTCAATTCATTGAATTAATAATATAATTTTGTATAAAATTTATATGGAAGGGAGAAAGTATCATGGAAATTAGTTTGAATTTAATTGAGGAAGCCGTAAAATTAAATGATGTGTCTGAAGTAAGGAAAGCAATAATTGAATATCTTAGGGTTGAACCAGGAAATTCTGAAAAAATAATGAATGCTTTAAATTATGCTAAAGACTATGTAGATGGACTATTTGAAGTTCATGATAATAAAAAACTTGAAGAAGAAGATAAGTGGGATAAAGATTATTTTTTAAGTACACTTCAAGATCTTTCTAATAATTTTTCAGAAGAAAGAATCAATCATTTATGTTTAGTAGGAGCTTTTTTATACCCAACAACAGATGATAAGAAAGATGAGCAAGATACAATAATAATTAATAATGTTAAACCTGTCACTGATGCTGAAGTTAGGTTTGAAAAAGTAAAATCATTAATAGCACTTGGTAGTGGTATTATGCTAGGATATCTAGTAGGTAAAAAAATTCATAAAAAAAGAAAATAATATAATAGGGCTCTGTATGCAATTACACACACAGAGCCTTATTATATTTATTGCATTGAACAAAATTTATCAAAAGCCATTAAGAATTTTTCAACATCGTCTTTTGTATGAGATTTTGATAAGAACATTGCTTCAAATTGAGATGGTGGTAAGTTGATACCATGGTTTAACATGTGAATATAATATTTTTTAAAGGTAGCTTGATCACAATTTGATGCATCCTCGTAGTTTTCAACTGATTTTGAATCTGTAAAGAAAACAGTCATCATGCCACCAACTCTATTAATAACTATATTGAATTTATTATTTTCCGCTATTTTGTACATACCGGTCTCTAACATTTTTCCGATTTCTTCTATATGGTCATAAATTTCACTATGATTATTTAATTCTTTAACAGCAGCAAGGCCAGCAGCCATTACAACTGGATTACCTGACATGGTTCCAGCTTGATAAACTGGGCCTAAAGGAGCTAATAATTCCATAATTTCTTTTCTTCCACCATAAGCTCCACAAGGTAAGCCTCCACCTATAATTTTTCCATAGGTAATTAAGTCTGGGGTAACGCCTTTAAATATTTCACGTGCTCCGCCGTATGCAATTCTAAATCCACACATAACTTCATCAAAAATAAGTAAAGTTCCATTTTCATGACATAGTTTATTAAGTTCAGCCATAAAGGTTTCAGAAGGCTTAACTACACCCATGTTACCAGCAATAGGTTCGATTATTACACAAGCAATTTCATTTTTATAGGCAGAGAAAATTTCTCTTAAATTATCAATGTCATTATATTTAGCTACAATTGTATGCTTAATATGTTCTTCAGGAATACCAGCACTTCCAGGGATGCCACATGTCATAACCCCTGATCCAGCACTAACTAAGAAACCATCATAGTGACCATGGTAGCAACCTGCAAATTTAACGATTTTATCTCTATGAGTATATCCTCTAGCAAGTTTTACTGCACTCATAGTTGCTTCGGTTCCAGAGTTAACCATTCTTATCATATCAATTTTTGAAGTAGTGCAAATAAGTTTGGCTAAATCAAGTTCTAACTTTGTAGGTGCTCCAAAAGCTATAGCTTCTTTGCAAGTAGTTTCAATAGCTTCTACTACAGTAGGATAGCCATGTCCTAATATCATAGGGCCCCAAGCTCCTACAAAGTCTATATATTCATTTCCCTCTTCATCATAGATTTTAGATCCTTTTCCTGATTTTATAATAGGTGGTGTTAATCCCATATCTTTAAGTGCACGAACAGGACTATTTACTCCACCAGGTATATACTTTTTACTTTCATCAAAGATTTCTTTATTATTCATTTTTACATCCTCCTGTTAAAAATATACGTTTAATTATTTCATAGGTTTTTTCAAAGTCCCCATGATCATTAACGGCTTCTTCTTTTAAAACTTCAATAGCTTTGTTAACATAAGTATTAGAAGTACTTGATATTAATGTTTCAGCAAGATCTTCTGCATTTTTAGTGTATTGTTTATTTTTGTATGTTTTAAAATGATCATCTGAATTGCATTGACTACTTTTTTTTAATCTTTTTATTACAGGGGTAATAGATTTAATTCTTAAATAATTACTGTATTCAGACATATATTTTAAAATAATACACCTGTTTTCTTCCATAACTTCTTTTCTTAATAGTTTATTATCTAAATCAACATGTTGCAAATTATCTAAATCGTACAATTTTAAGCAATTAAGCTCTAGACAATCTTTATTTACATTTGCAGGTAAAGATAAGTCAAAAATAGATAAAGGGTGATTAGATAAATCACTTTTACATATAATTGGAGTTTGAGAAGAAGTACAGCATATTATAGATTCAACTTTGTTAAAAATTTCTTTTTTATCATCGATTTTATGTACAAATATTTTTTTATTTATCAAATAAGAATATTTTAGTGTTTCAAGGGTATTTTCTATTTTTTCTGTATTTCTACCTAAGATATATATTTTTTCTATATCTTTATTTACTAAGTAATTAAGGGTAAGAATCCCCATCTTTCCAAGCCCAACTATAGCTATATTTTTAGAACCATTCATTAAAGCTTGTTTAGCAGCTATAGAAGAATATGAAACGGGAACTGTATATAGTTTAGTTTTATTTTTAAATTCTTTTCCGCAGCATAATGCTAGGGCGAATAATTTGTGAAAATCACCTTTAATTGCATTTAACTCACAACTTTTTAAATAGGAATCTTTTATTTGACCTAGAATTTGATCTTCTCCTAATATCTTAGAGTGAAATCCACAACTAACTTCAAACAAGTGTTGTATAGCTTTTTTGTCAGAAGAATAAAAAATATAATCTTCAAAATTTTTAGGCCAGTTTAATATAGAAAAAACTTTAGTAATTATAACTTCTTTAGTACAATTCGAATTTAAGTAAAATTCAGTTCTATTACATGTATTTATTATAACAACTTCCGGACATAGTGTTGATTTTATATTTAATATAATATCATCTATAATTTGGGGAGATATGGAGAGTAGACTTCTGCATGTAGTATTCAACTCTCTTTTAATACCAATTAAGTGAATCATGTCGACCTCCTTGTGTAAAACTACATTTTAAATATAAATCACATTATAGTATAATAATTTATATGTTACAATTAGTCTTATTTAAACCTATGTAGTTAGTTTATAGGATAATTATAACATTGCAATTATACTACAGCAAAAATTTCATTACAAATAATTATTTGATAATTGTTTAAAATTTAAAGAAAAATGTAATAATATGTATATATGTTATATATATCGAAATATATATAATAATTATTGAAGGGTGGGTTGTTTTTGAAAAAGGTGTTCACTAATGTTTTAATAACAATTTTAGCATTTATATTTTTATTATTGCTTTCAACTATCATTGTAACAAAAGCTAAACCAATTTATTATACTAGCATAAATAAATTTGACATAATTGAAGATAGTGGTTATGACAAAAAAACAGTTATTGAAAACTATTCTTACATAATCGATTATCTATTTAATGATGAAAAGGAATTTCAGTTACCATCTATGGAATACTCTGAAGATGGCGCAATACATTTTTATGAAGTAAAGCAGTTATATAATCTAGCTGAAAAAGTTATGGTAGTAACATTTATATTATTGTGTTTATTAATTATTTTTTATAATAAAAGATTTAAAGATTTTAAATACTTGAAATATATATCAATTTCATTAGTATCAGTGCCATTATTAATAATACTAATTGTCAGCAGTAATTTTGATTTCTTTTTTACCTTGTTCCATAAGCTTTTATTTAACAACAATAAGTGGATCTTTGATCCAAGATTAGATCCTATAATTACTGTATTACCAGAAGAATTTTTCTCATTATGTGCATTTCTAATTGTACTTAATGTAATAGTTGTAGGTTTGATTTTATTGAGTGGTTATGTTTATTTGAGCAAAAAGAAAAGTTTAAAGGTAAATATAAATAACTAAGCTCTGTAGCAAAATAAAGTGATAGAATATAGAAGTTATGCTAAACAGGTAAATAAAAATAATTAAGGCTCCATTTATTGGAGCCTTAGTTATTTTTCAAGATCAAAGATAAGTTATTTCCACATGTTTGCCAAGACTTATTAATAAGCGTTCTATTTCAGTAACTATTTTAATCTTCATATTAAACTCCTGTGGAAAGGAAGGATTTTGATGGGCAGGGTTTACGGCTTGGCCTACGTATAAACTTATAGAAGTTCCTTCTTTTATAAGTATTGATGCTAATTTAGAAGCTCCATCTAAACCTTCATTTAACTTTAATGAAAGGGCAGGGGTTTTATTTTCTACATACTCCCTTAAAATATCTTTCACTCTGTTTAAAGTAAGAAGTCCTTCTGTTACTAGGTCGATTCCATCCATATAACCCATGGGTGGAACGTCAGCAGAGTAATGTGTAAGATCAACTTCTATAGGTGTATTAAAAGCTTTTGAAACTATATTAGCAGTAGTTCCACCACATATTATTTTTTTACCTTTTGCAGTTTTTATTAAATCTATTAATACTTTATCATCATTTGGGTTTTTTGGAGGACCAGTAAAAATAGAAATATGTTCTTCTTTTTTTACTTTTACCGTAACAACTGTAGTATCATCACCTGGTTTATTTTGATATAGATCACTACAAGTGCTAAGTAGTTGATTACATATATTCTGTGAAAGTAGTTCATGATGAAGTAAATTAGTAAGATAATGATTTATATGTTCCCATTCCCAACCTAAATTAAGAAGTCCACCTACACCAGCATGAACAACTCCATCACTTATTATAATTAGACTATCGCCTTCATTCATATAGAATCTACTTTCATATATTGTTTTCCCATTTACAACTCTATGCTCCTTTTTTATGTCACATTGGCGATTGTTTCTAAACAAAAATACAGGAGGATTATCATATTCTACCATGTATACTTCTCCATTATTTTTAATTCTCACAATGGTAAATGTTGAGTAGGCCAGTTTTCTAATATGACATTCTGGTAGGGTATTTATTATTGTATCGATTGTTTCATCAATGGTAGCTCCTTCTTTTAACATAGTAACTGCAATTTTAGAAGTTAAAGTACCTAAAATATTTGCTTTAACACCACTTCCTAGTCCATCTGACATAACAACTATTTTACCATTTTTAATATTGGCTATTTCTACATTGTCACCGCATAGTTCTTCGCCAAATTTATTCATACTCATTGTAGCAATATCTAAATAATACTTTCTCATTTTATTTATCCTTTTCTAATACATTTTTAAGATCTAAGATTGCAACTTTTGTTTCTGCAGTGGTTTCACCTAATAAACTGGCAATTTCTTGGGCAACTCTCATTTGCTTATTAATTATAGATTGGGTTACATCTAAAGCTTTAATTTTTAAATCTGCAAGTTCTAATTTTCTATTTTCTTCGTCTGTTATATCGGTAAAGGTTACAAGCAAACAAGAATGATTCCTTATATGAATTATACTTTTATAACCATGAAAATTTAGCTTGTTATAAAATACTTTTGATCTTAAAATATCTTCCTTGGTAGATATAACCTTTTGAAAGTCTTCATCAGGAATAATATCAGTGATAGGAAGACCTATAACATGGTTATCGATATTTTTTAAAAACATAGATCTACCTGCAGGATTAATTTCTTTAATTAAAAGGTTATGATCTATTATTAATATAGCATTAGGAGAGTTTTTAAATATTTCTATATTCATACTTTCAGCTAGTGAACGCATATAGGGTACGCACATTTCTACTTGTGACATTCCATTATATACAGCAACAGCTTTTTCACGACAGGTGTTATAGCCACAGGCTCCACAATTTAATTCTTGAGAAGGTGTGTATTTCCCCATTTGATGTAGGATTGTTTTCATTTTATCTTCACTTGGTATTAACATTTCAATTTTTTTGTTTTTGTATGTCCGTGATAAATTCAAAGAGTTTTTTGGAATGTTAACTATCTTACATGGTTTTGTACTATCCTTTAAATACTTTTGAATTCTTTGAAGCCTGATATATGTTGATTCATCATCAGTATGAATTCCAGGTCCGCCTAAACAGCTTTCATTGCAAGCACTTAATTCTATGCAAACATTCTTAATATTTTTATTAAGAAGTTCTTTTAAAACAACAATACAATTCTCTAGTCCATGAACTCTTATTAAATCTAAATTTTTCTTATCTATTGTAGGTCTTATTGCATTAAGAATTCCACCAACAACAGGATATCTGTCACCTCGAGATGTACCACTATAATCCACTTCACTATCAGACAAAATAGTATAATCAATGCCTTCATTTATAAGATACTCATTAATTTCATCAAAGGTTAAAACTGCATTAACTATATTTTCATTGTTATCTATTAACACTTCACATTTTTTTGAAATGCAAGGACCAATAAAAACTGTAAAGGAATTTTCTTCTCTTTCTTTAATACTCTTTCCATGAGCTATCATAGGTGAGTCTACAGGTAGAAGTAAGGGAATTAACTCAGGATAATATTTTTCTATAAGCAATACTACAGATGGACAACAGCTAGTAATAAATTCAGTGGAAGAGCTAGAATTTATAATTTTTTCATATTCTTCACTAACTAATTCTGCTCCTATGGATACTTCCTCAACCTGTGCAAAGCCAATATTTTTTAAAGCAGTAATTAACTTATTAGGGTAGCGAAAAACACCTCTAAAGGCAGGAGCTAATTGAGCTATAACCTTTTTATGGCTGCTTAAAGCTTCCTTTACTTTTTCTACATCAGATAGTACATGACGTGCATTTTGAGGACAGGCCACAAGACAATGACCACAAGCAATACATTTATTTTCTTGAATTTTAGCTTGATCATTTAGAACTTCAATTGCTTTTACAGTGCAAGTTCTTACGCATTTATAACAGTTTTTACAATTAGCTGATGAAAAGTTCATTACTTGCATAATTCAATCTTCTCCTTTATGGTTTTGTTGAAAAACTCATCTACATTAGTAGTATCTAAAGAATAAAGCTCATTATCAACCATTGCACACACAGCATCTGTACAGTGGTTAAGACAAAAGGCAGCTTTTAATTCTACTTCATTTTGCAAATCATTGTTTTTAATTAAGTCTTTTAGTCGATTAATTATGTCATGAGAACCTTTAACGTAGCATGCGCTTCCCACGCAAATATTGATAACGACCATAGTTACTCCTCCAATTATTGCATATATATAAATTATAGAATTTTGTGAAATAGCTGTCAATTAAAGCTGTTTGACAAAATATTTAAATTAATATAATTTAAATATATATAAGTTGTAATAACTATGAGAATCAACTTATAAAATAAACTTTATGGATTGAGGAGCATACGATGAAAATTTTATTTTTTTCTGATATACATGGATCTAAAGCATTTACTGAAAGAGCTATTGATGTTTTCAAAAAAGAAGAGGGAACTCATATAGTTATATTAGGAGATGTTCTTTATCATGGTCCTAGAAATGATTTACCACTAGAGTATAATCCTAAAGAGGTAGTTAATTTATTAAATGCTTTCAGCGATAAAATAATAGCGGTTAGAGGAAACTGTGACAGTGAAGTTGATCAAATGCTATTGAAGTTTCCAATGATGGCTGATTACTCCACTATTTTCTATAATGAGAAAAGAATTTTCTTAACCCATGGACATATTTACAATGAAGAAAATATGCCACCTTTAGAAGCAGGAGATATAATTATCCATGGACATACTCATATTCTTGGAGAAAAGAATGTTAATGGAATAAAAATTATTAATCCAGGATCTATTTCTATACCTAAGGGTGGAAATCCAAATACTTACGGAATTTTAAATGAAAATAATTTTGTAATCAAAGATTTGGAAGGAAATAAAATACAGACAATAACTATTTAGTTATTGTCTGTACTTTTGAAATTATAGATTTTTCGATAAGTTGACTTTTGCTAAATCCTTTTTTAAAACATCGAATTTGTTTATACTCTATATTGTTCATCTTAAAATCAAGAATATCGATTCTATCACCAATATATATTTCAGGTTCTTTTTTGTTCTTTAAGTAAATATGTATTTCCAAAATATTTCACCTCATATTTTTGATTATTTTATTATGGCTTTTTCAAAAGGAACCCTATGGTTCCCTTTGAGTATCTCTCCTTAACGGACCAGGTCACTTCCAACCCCCCATTAGGGAAGGTTGTGAATATAAGCATCAAATTAAGAATTTAAAATTAAGAGTTAAAAATGAATGAAGAAATTCCAATGGAATTTCAACAACAATTTTACATTTTACATTCTAAATTTTACATTTATATATTCTATCACTTTATTTTGCTACAGAGCCATGTTTTTGATTATATTATAATTTTGTTTATTTAACTAGAATGGAGAAGCACAAATGATTAATTATTACGGTTTAACAAAGAAAGAATTTGAAGAAATAAAACCATTAATACAAATTTCAGATCAACATAATATGAAGTTAATTTCATTAGCAGCATGTGTTGTATTACTTATATTATCATTTATATCACATTATATTCCTTTTGCACATCAATTTAAAGAAACCTATATTATTTTTGCTATTTTATTTTGTATATTTAATACTATTGTTTATTTTATTAAAAAGTATCATGAAGTAGAAGTCTACTGTTTAATTATAATGTTGTTTACTATAAGTATGGAATTAACTTTAATAATTCCATATCAACCTGCAACAATTTTTCCTATTATGCTTATGATTGTACCACTTTTGTTTACTATTAATTTTTATTCAATTTCTATTTTAATAAGTATATGTAGTTTAGTATATGTAGTTTTAGTTTTGTTTCAAAAATATGGTAGCGTTGCTAAGTTTGATATCTATAATATTAGTGTACTATTATGCATATCTATGTTTGTAAGATATTTAATTCAGAAGAATGCAGTTAAGAGCATGCGACTAAAAATTGAAAATCAGAAGTTGTTGGATAAATTATATTATGATGCTAACCATGATGCACTTACAGGTATGTTAAATCGAAAAGCATTTGTTAATAAGATTGTAGGTGAAGGGGAAAGTTTTATAAAAACTGATTACGGGGTTTTAGGCATTATTGATATTGATAATTTTAAATATATAAATGATACCTTTGGACATCTGCAAGGCGATGAGATAATAAGAAAAATTTCTTCCATACTAAGAGATAGTCTCTATGAAAATGATGTTTTGTGCAGATTAGGAGGAGATGAGTTTGTATTTTGTTTATTAAAACGACAAAATTCAGAGGATGTCAATTCTGATATGGAAAAAATTCTGAAAAGTGTTAATGAAATCATTATAAGTAGCAATACAAGAATGGGAATATCCATAGGTATAGTAGACTTAACCTCTAGAGAATATAGTTTCATGGAGGCTTATAAAATAGCTGACGATGCATTATATAAGGCAAAGCATAATGGTAGAAATAGATTTTGTATAGCCGACTGAAAAAATATTATAAGTATTTCTAGTTTATTATGAAATATATTATAAAACAAAGTAATGTCATAAGGTAAGAAACTTTATATCTAAATTTAATTGTATTAAATTTAGAACTTTTCAAAGGAAGTTTATTTATTACTAGTGAATCAAAGGCTTTTATATATATTAGAATTATCAAAACTTGAAGTAAAGGGCTATCAGTATACTTAGTAATAAAGAATTGTATAATATATAGAAATACAAAATTTAGTATACCAACAAATGAAAATGTTAAAGTAGAAGTAATAAGTTGAGTGTCTTTAAAGTTTTTCATAATAAACCTCCCTACATGGAAAAAAATACAATATATATAATTATACAATAATAGATTCCTCTGCAGAATACATTTTGGGAATTTTTACAGCAAAAGTTAAGTTGCTGAATTTTATTTGATTCAAACCTTAAGCTATTGAAGTTGACTAAGCAAATAAAAAGCAATATAATTAGGGTGAAAATTAAATAGGATTTAGGTGCTGAAAAGTTAAAAGGGAATATGGTTAGAATCCATAACAGCCCCCGCTACTGTAATTGATGACGAGCTTCAAGAACCACTCGGAAGGGGAAGGTGAGGCAAAGGATGATTCATAAGTCAGGAGACCTGCCTAAAAGTAAGCTTTCGGAGGGAAAAATCTATTTTTATTATTAAATATAAATTTGAAAAGTTAAAAAGTTGCTTTTCATTGTATATCATCACATTATTATTAAATTAATAAAAGATAATTGTGATATATAATTTATTTGATTTATTAAGTGAGGAAGCCATTTCTCACTTTATTTTTTTGCTTTCTATTAAAGAATGAAGACGTTTTTATTTAGTTAAGGAGGAATGTTTTATGTCAAAAATAATGATTCAGGGTACTGCATCTTCAGTAGGTAAGAGTATTCTTGTAACAGCTTTGTGCAGAATTTTCAAACAAGATGGGTACACAGTATGTCCATATAAATCACAAAATATGTCACTTAATTCTTATATAACACTAGATGGAAAGGAAATGGGCAGAGCGCAAGTATTGCAAGCATATGCTTGTGGATTAGAACCAGAAGCTTATATGAATCCAATTCTATTAAAGCCTTCTTCTGATAAGAATTGTCAGATTATTTTCAAAGGAAACGTATATGGCTACTCAAATGCAAAGGAATATCATAACTTAAAGCCTATATTTAAAGAAGACTTAAAAAAGGATTTTCAGGAACTAGAGAAGAACTTTGACATTATTGTTATGGAAGGAGCCGGAAGTCCAGCGGAAATTAATTTAAGAGATAACGATATTGTAAATATGGGAATGGCAGAGCTTATAGATGCTCCAGTTTTATTAGTGGGGGATATAGATAAGGGAGGAGTATTTGCTTCTCTTTACGGTACAATAGCTTTACTTGAAAAAGGAGAACAAGACAGAATTAAGGGGACTATTATTAACAAGTTTAGAGGAGATGTAAGTTTACTTAAATCAGGGCTAGATACACTAGAGGAAATAACAGAAAAGCCATGTTTAGGAGTAGTTCCATATTTTAGATTAAATTTAGAAGATGAAGATGGAGCAATTGAATTAAATACTGAAGTAACAGATAAAATAGACGTTGCTATTATAAAATTACCTCATATATCTAACTTTACTGATTTTGATGCCTTAAAATGTGAAGAAGATATCTCTATTAGATATGTAATGAATAAAGAACAGTTAAAGTCTCCAGATCTTTTAATTATTCCTGGTAGTAAAAATACTATAGGGGATTTACATTATTTAAAAGAATCAGGTTTGTTTGATAAAATAGTTGAATATGAAAAGAAGGGTATGATCCTTGGAATATGTGGTGGATATCAAATGTTAGGAGCTGTTCTAAAAGACCCTTATGGCATAGAGTCTTTACTAACTGAGGAAAAAGGATTGAATTTATTACCAATAGAAACTGAGTTTGAAAAAGAAAAGAGAACTACAAGGATTAAAGGTGTAATAAATAAAGATACTCTTGGTTGCGAACAGGATTTAAATATATATGGCTATGAAATTCATATGGGTAAAACAACTATGTTAGAAGGTTGTAAAAGATTAATTGAGATAACAGAAAGTACTGATGAAACGACAGGAGTATTTGATGGAGTTATTAATAATAAAGGTAATGTAATGGGAACTTATATTCATGGTATATTGGATGGAGTGGAGTTTAGGCAATATATTGCCAATATGCTTCGCAAGGGTAAACAATTGCCTTTAAAAGATTCAGTAGAGTATGAATCAATAAGAGAAAGGGAACTTGATGCTCTTGCAGATGTAGTTAGAAATTCCTTGGACATGGAACTTATATATAAATTCATGGGTATAGAAAGGAATTAGGTGGTATTTTGTTTGTTTGGAATGTAACGCTAAATTTTTTATCTATGATTATAGCCGTTATTTTAGATTTTATTTTAGGTGATCCATCTTGGCTACCACATCCTATAATATATATAGGAAAACTAATCTCTAAAATCGAAAATTCATTTAGAAAAAAATTTGAAAATGAAAAGTTAAAATGGCCAGGATTAATAATGGTGATAATAGTTTGCACTTGTTCATTTATTATACCCTTTGTTATTTTAAAGTTATTAAAGATAAACATATACTTATATATAGTAGGGAATTCTTTAATTCTATGGACTACACTAGCAGCTAAAAGTCTCCACAAAGCAGGAGTAGATGTGTATAAACCAGTAGTATCAAAGGATATTGAAAAATCAAGATTAATGCTATCTTATATAGTTGGAAGAGATACATCTTCTTTAAGTTTTGATGAAATAATAAGGGGCGATGTAGAAACTATAGCTGAAAATACTTCTGATGGTGTAATTGCACCATTATTATACGGCTTAATTGGTGGAGCACCTCTTGCAATGTTATATAAAGGGGTAAATACCATGGATTCTATGGTAGGCTATCTTAATGAAAAATATAAATATATAGGATTCTTTCCAGCTAAAATAGATGATGTATTTAACTTTATACCAGCTAGAATTACAGGTGTTTTTATGTGTTTAAGTGCACCATTTGTGAAAGGTAATATAGTTGAGAGCTTTAAGATAATGATTAGAGATAGAAAAAATCATAAAAGTCCTAATTGTGCATACCCAGAAGGAGCAACAGCAGGTGCACTAAAAATACAATTGGGAGGAACAAATACTTATTTTGGCGAAGTTGTAGTTAAGCCTACAATAGGCGATGCAAAAATTAAGTTGGAAGCTTTTCATATTAAAAAAGCTATTGTTTTAATGTATGCTAGTGAAATTCTTTTATTAGCTTTCGCTGGTATCTTAATAATAATCTAAGGAGAATTTAAAATGAAACACGGTGGAGACATATATACAGATGGATTATTGGTTGGAAAAGAACTACTAGACTTTAGCTCTAATGTAAATCCTATGCCAATCTCTAAGGTTTATAGGCAACATGTTGCAGAAGCTTTAGACAGGATTCATCTTTATCCTGATGCAGAATATAGAGAGCTTAAAACAAATTTAATAGAATATATTATTAAATCAAGGCAATATTTTAAAAGGGATTCTATTAAGGATGGATATGTTCCATCACAGGAAGAAATTCTTGTTGGTAATGGAGCTTCAGAACTTTTAGATTTAGTAATAGGTTCTTTAAAGTCAATTACAATTGTTGTCCCTTCATTTATTGAATATAAAATTAATGCAGAGAGACATAATTTGAATATGAATTTTTCTCATCTAAATAAAGAGTTTAACTATGATTATGATGACATCATGATGAAAATTAAAAGCACTGAAGGAATTATAATAGGTAATCCTAATAATCCTAATGGAAATATAATAGATCATAAAGAATTTAAAAGGATACTAGATTATTGTGAGGAGAATAACAAGATTGTTATTATTGATGAAGCTTTTATAGAGTTTGTTCTAAATAACAATCAAAGTTTCATTGACGATGTTAAAGAGTATAATTGTCTTGTGATAATTAGAGCCATTACAAAGTTTTATTCTATGGCTGGTGTAAGGTTTGGATATGGAATTACTAAAAATAAAAAAATTCTCAATCATATAAGAAAAAATCAAAATCCGTGGTCAGTAAATTGCTTTGCAGAGGTTGCCGTAAAATATGCGTTGTTCGATGAAGAATTTATAGAAAAGTCCATTGATTGGATTTTAAAGGAAAGATTATGGATGTATGAGGAGCTAGAAAAAGTTCCCTATATAAAGTGGGTTGGTCACAGCTTCGGAAATTATCACTTATGTGAGCTTAAAGATATGACCAGTGAAGAATTGTGCAATAAATTAAAGTCCCAGGGAATCTTAATTAGAAATTGTGATAATTATGAAGGACTTAACAATAGGTATGTACGAATAGCCGTAAAAGAGCGTGAAAAAAATATGCAATTAATTAAAGCTTTAAATCTAATATAAAATCTCTGCATTAGTGCAGAGTCAAAGATAATGGGTGGTAAAATGGATAATTTCAACAATTCCTTATTTTTTTCATTGGCAGGGGAAGAAACTAAAGTATTAATACTTGGAGGTGGAAAAGCGGCGTATATAAAATGCTCCACTCTTGCTTTAAATAAATTCCAAGTTCACTGTTTAGCCCCAAGTTTTTCTAGAGATATTAAAGAATTGGCAACTAGATATGAAAATCTAAAAATTATAACTGATAAGTTCCAGGAAGATATGTTAGATAATTATCACTTAATTGTTATTTGTACCAGTGATAATGAATTTAATTCTTCCATTAGGGATTTATGCAGAAAGAAGAATAAGATTTTCATTGATACCACTAAACCTAATAAGTCCCAAGGTATGATTTGTGCAACTAGAAAAAGTAAAAACATAGCCATTGGTATTAAAATCAAAGAATCAAATCCAAAGGCTTCAGTGTTTTTATGTAATAAAGGAAAAGAATATTTAAATAAACTGGATGATTATATTGAATATAGTACTATCTTAAGAAATAGTATAAAAGATAAGGAACTAAAAAAAAGTGTTTTAAATTTCATATGTAGTGATGACTTTATTTTTATTTTTAACAAAAATAAGGCCTATGAAGTATTACTTATGTTTTATCCTGAACTAGAGAATGTACTAAGTGCAATAAAGTAATAGTATATAAGAGGGGGGATCTTATGACAATTAAATTAGCCACAAGAAAAAGTGTTTTAGCTAGAACTCAAACTAAATACATAATGAATTTACTAAAAGAATATGATGTTGATTGTGAGGAAGTATTAACAGATACTCTTGGAGATAAAAGATTAGATGTAACTTTAGATAAAATTGGTGGTAAAGGTGTATTTATTAAGGAATTAGAAAAACTAATGGTTTTAGGAGAAGCACATGGGGGAGTACATAGTATGAAGGATGTGCCCTATGAATTACCGGATGGATTTGAAGTTGCAGCTATGCCTGTAAGGGAAGATGTAAGAGATGCTTTTATATCTAGTAATGGTACTTCATTTAAAGCTTTGAAGGTTGGAGCAAGGGTTGGAACTAGTAGTAAAAGAAGGGCAGAACAACTTAAAATTTTAAGACCAGATATAGAGATAGTACCAATAAGAGGTAATGTCCAAACTAGATTAGAAAAAATGAAAACAGAGTCTTTAGATGGAATAGTATTGGCTGCGGCAGGATTAAAAAGATTAGAATTAGAACATTTAATTACTAATTATTTTGAAGTTGAGGAAATTGTACCTGCTATTGCACAGGGAGCTTTAGGTGTTGAAATTTATAAGGATTGTGAATATAAAAAAGAAATTAAAGCCTTAGATAATTTAGAAGTTCGTATTTGCGTTGAAGCAGAGAGAAGCTTTATGACAGAGTTGCAGGGAGATTGCCATTCAACAATAGGGGCCTATGCCCATATATCAGGAGATAAAATTAATATTATTGGCATATATGACGTTAATGGAAAGTTAGTAAAGTCTGAAATTGAAGGAAATAAAGAAGATAATATAGAGTTAGGTAAGACATTAGCAAGAAACATATTAGGTGAAAGGTAAGGTTAAGCCATGGGAAAAGTTTATTTAATTGGTGGAGGACCTGGTGCTCCAGACTTAATTACACTTAAGGCTATAAATGCATTAAGAAAGTGTACTGCTATATTATATGATAGATTATCTGGAACTGAGGTTTTAAAGTATGTAAATCCCGATGCTGAAATCTATTATTGTGGTAAAGAGCCAGGATGCCATTATAAAACTCAGGAAGAGATAAATGATTCTTTAGTTAGACTGGCTAAAGATGGACATATTGTAGGAAGAATAAAAGGTGGAGACCCATATATATTTGGAAGAGGTGGAGAAGAAGGAATTGCTCTTTTTAATGAAGGAATAGAGTTTGAAACTATTCCGGGAATTACTTCTCCTATAGCAGCTCTAAATTATGGAGGAATACCTGTTACTCATAGAGGTATTGCCCAAAGTTTTCATGTGTTCACAGGGAAAAGTGCTAAAAGCTTAAGTTTAGATTTTGAAACTATAGCAAAACTAAAGGGTACCCTTATTTTTATGATGAGTTTTGAACAACTACAAAATATAACTGAAGGGTTAATGAAAGCTGGAATGGATGAAAATACACCAGTAGGAATTGTTATGTATGGAACTACTGCAAAGCAGAAAAAATCTATTGGTACTCTTAACAGTATTGTAGAGAAATCAAAACTAGATGGTATTGCAAATCCATGTATAATAGCAATAGGTAAGGTAGTTGAACTAAATGATAGTTTAAATTGGTTTGAGAAAAAACCTCTTTATGGAAAAAATGTTTGTATAACTAGAAGTAAGGAGCAAAGCATAGAATTAATTGATTTAATATCTTCTTTAGGTG
Organism: uncultured Clostridium sp.; assembly: GCA_900548455.1. Classification (GTDB taxonomy): domain Bacteria; phylum Bacillota; class Clostridia; order Clostridiales; family Clostridiaceae; genus Clostridium_J. Next base: position 39,413 of record URKQ01000019.1, on the reverse strand, counting down.
GTACAGCAACAGAAATTAACTCCATAGATTTTGTTGAGAAATTGGATGAACTACAATCAGTGAAGGATAAGATGTCTTCCTATAAATATATAGTTATGACCAGTGTAAATGGAGTAAAGTACTTTTTTAAAGCCTTAAAAGCTAATAATATTGATATAAGAAGGGTTAAAGGGGAGTTCGTTTCCATTGGAAAAGCTACATCTAAAGCACTATTGGACCATGGAATTGTAGATATATTAGAAGCTAACGACTTTACTGGAGAAGGTATTGTAGAATTATTAAAAGATAAAATAGAAACTAAAGATAAAATATTATTACCTAGATCAAAACAAGGAAGAAAAAGTATAGTGAAGGCGTTAGAATCCTATGGAGCAGATGTGGATGATATTCCTATTTATGAAACTGTTCAAGGTAAAAATATGAATGTGGAATCCTTTAAGGAATGCGACACCGTAGTTTTTACAAGTCCATCTACTGTAAAAAATATGATAGGTATTGTTGGTGAAGATGAATTAAGAAATAAGAGGATTATTTCTATTGGACCTATTACTTCAAAGACTTTAGTAGAACTAGGAATGTCCTTTGAGGAATGTGAATCTTCAAGTGATGAGGGAATAATTAATAAACTAATAGAAAAATAAGAGTAAGAGTATTTGGGGGGATTTTAAGTGAAGAGATATAGAAGATTAAGAGAGAATAAAGCTATTAGGGATATGGTTAGAGAAACGGTCCTTAATGTGAATGATTTTATTTTTCCTATTTTTGTGGTAGAAGGAGAAAATGTTAAGGAAGAAATTCCTTCACTAAAGGGAAATTTTCATTGGTCTTTAGATAGACTTCCAGAAATAATTGAAGAAGTTGAAAAAGCACATATTAAAGGAATAATTTTATTTGGAATTCCAGAGGAAAAGGACGAAATTGCATCTTCAGCTTTTGCAGAAAATGGTATAGTTCAAAGAGCAGTTAGAAAAATTAAAGAAATTGCACCTGATTTATTTGTAATTACGGATGTATGTATGTGCCAATATACAAGTCATGGCCACTGTGGAATTATAAGCAATAATAAGGTAGATAATGATGCAAGTCTTGAATATTTAGCTAAAATTGCATTATCTCATGCTTTAGCAGGAGCGGATATGATTGCACCTTCAGATATGATGGACGGAAGAGTAGGGGCAATAAGAGAAATTTTAGATAAAAATAATTTAACTCACGTATCTATTATGAGTTATAGTGCAAAATATAGTTCTGCTATGTATGGACCTTTTAGAGCAGCTGCCAATTCAGCACCTTCCTTTGGAGATAGAAGTTCTTATCAAATGGATCCCGCTAATGGCAAAGAAGCTCTTAGAGAAATTGAAGCTGATATAGAAGAAGGCGCAGATATTGTAATGGTAAAACCTGCAATTTTTTATCTAGATATTATTAAAGAAGCTACAATGAAATATAATATGCCAATGGCTGCTTATAACGTTAGTGGTGAGTACGCTATGATTAAATTTGCTGGAGAACAAGGTCTTATAGATGAAAGACGAGCAGCACTTGAAATGTTAACTTCAATAAAAAGAGCAGGAGCAAAACTTATAATTACTTATTACGCTCTTGAAGCGAGCAAATGGCTTAAAGAAAATGAATAAAAATAAGTAAACAAAAGAGGCTGTCGCACTATTAATTAGTGAGACAGCCTTTGCCTTTAGTAAAGATTCACATTTTATAATGATTTTAATAAAACAAGATATATGATTAAAAGGAAATATATATTGAAAATTAGAATAGAGGAAGTATACATTGCGGAAAAGTGCAGATATTTCCGTATACGAGTCACGTTGTGACCTCAAGATAGATGTCAGTATAATTTGCGAAATTTACAAGGCCTCTTATAGAAAGAAAAGATGAAGATGCTCGTTTAGCAGTTGAACACCGTCAGCGAGTTAAAGAAATGATTGCGGAGCAGAATGAGTCTATTCAATATGAGGTTGATAAAGCTGAAGAAGCACCAGCTAATGTTGAAGAAGTTCTGAGTACAGCGCAAGAGGAGAGGCACTTGAGTGTGCTAATATGAAGCATTTGACCGTGCAGAGGAGGCTGGAAGGAGCTCATCCAGCTCAGATTATTAAGGAATGATGTGTAGAAATGAGCAATTCAGGATAGTACTAATGGTTTATTACAAATGCCAAAAAGGTATGTGGCCCATTAAAATTGATGGCTATGATTGCTGTTGGATCTTACGAAGTGATTAGGAAAGGAGAATTTGGCGTAACAGGGCATAAAGTAAAACATTTTATAAGGATTAAGGCAAGTAGTTTAGATATTAAAGTTAATTATGGAGCTAAACAACTTAGATTTGATATTAATGTTAAAATAATTGGTGATTCTTCAGATGGAATAAGTGAGGTTTGTATTTATAAATGTTGAAATTAATGGAAAGAAATAATATTTTTATGTATAATAAAAGTATATTCTATAATAAATGGGTTTTTAACAAATATGTGGTTAATGAACGGTAAAATATCTGTTGGATTTTATAATTATTGTAGATTACATATAAGTTGTAGTAGAAAAACATCAAGGAGATATCATAAGAAAGTTTGGTGGAAAGTTGAGTAATAAAATAAAAGAAATAACATCATATTTTAAAAGTGCAGTTGCATCACAAGTTAATAAGGGAATAGAATTTAAGGAAGGTAATTATTATCAATTTGCATTTGATGAATTGATAAATGGGCAAATTGATAAAGAGATTTTTGAAAAGTTGTGTACAATATCTTCAGGAAATAAAGAAAAAGATAGTATTAATGTGATAATTGTTGCAAAGACAATAAAAACAATTTTTGATTCTCAGGAAAAGAAGGATAGTAACTTTGAAGATTTGACAGGGGTATATTATATTCCTTCTATATTAAAAAAAGATGGTAGTCTTCATTATGATGAGGGAAAGTTTCCTTGGATACCTAGAGAATTTCTTCAACCTATGATTGAACCTATATTATCAATAGGAAATTATAAAGACTATGACAACTACATGAGTGAAAGTATAGGGAGAATTCATAAAATAGAAAGCTGGCAAGATTACATAAATTTTGCTAAGGATATATATGAAAATGTTACTAAAGCAAAATTTTCGGAGTGCAATTTATTAGATACTGAACTAGATAAACATATTTATATTTTAAAGGATAATACCATAAATGCTACAACAGCAATACTAAAATTATATGACAATATAATTGACGAGTGTAAAGAATCTAAGCTTTATGAGAACTTTATTAGTTTAGATTTTAATAAAGTGTCACCATTGATACCAAATGAACTATTGGAAATGAACAAACACTGTGGGCAGATGGGAGGAGAATACCCATTATCACCATCACAAAGAGAATGTATTAATCATTTTACCAATATGACCGATGGTGAAATATTAGCAGTAAATGGACCACCAGGTACAGGTAAGACAACCTTGCTTCAATCCATAGTTGCTAATATTTATGTAGAAAGAGCATTAAAAAAAGAAAAGCCACCGATTATAGTAGCGTCGTCTACAAATAATCAAGCTGTTACTAATATAATAGAGTCCTTTGGTAAAATAAATGTTTTGGGATATGAAAATCTTGAAGAAAGGTGGATTGAAGGTGTAAATAGTTTTGCTGTGTATTTTCCATCGGCTAAAAATGAGAAGAACGCAGATGCTAAAGGATATCATTATACTAATTTAAAAGGTGAGAATTTTATTTCAGATATTGAAAGTGAAGAAAATATACTAAAGTCTAAAGAAAAGTTCCTGGGAAATTGCAATAAATACTTTAGTGATAATATTTCAGACTTAGATGTATGTGAAGAAAAAATACATACATTATTATGTAGAATTGATTTAATTAGAAAAAATGTTTTAGGGTTAGTTAATAAGCTTAAATCGTATGATCTTAATGATAGGAATATAGAAGAGCATTTAGTATTTATAAAGGATGAAATAAATTATTTAGAATGTAAGATATCTTCAGATATTTTACGAGTTGAAGCTTGGAGAAAGCATTTTAACGAAATGCCGCTGTTGTATAAATTATTAAAATTTCTTAAAAGATATAGGACAAAGATAGAAATAAGAAATAGAATGTTTATTGAAAGTGACGAAATCTTTTTAAATGAATATATGAGCTTAGATAAAATTGAGGAAGAGTATAGCTATATAATTAAAGATTTAAAGATTAAGCTTGGAGAACTACAAAGAATATATAAAGAAATAGACCATATAAAAGAGCAGTATGATAACAATTTAAGAATATTGGATGAGTTAAATATTGATATATTTAAAGGAGAAAAGAAAAAGATTCCTGTTAAATTAGATAAAATAAATGAAGTAATGGATAAAACCATTAGATACATTGAATTTTGGTTATCAGTTCATTACTATGAATGTCGATGGGTTAAAGGAGAAGATAGTTTAACTGAAAAACAAAAGGGAAGAACATTTAAAAATGTTTTAGGTAAGTTATATACCAGATTGAGTATGGTTACACCTTGTTATGTAATGACGTTTTATCAACTTCCAAAGAATTTTCTAGCATATGAAAATAGTAAGAATTTTTATCTTTATAATTATATAGATTTATTAATTGTGGATGAAGCTGGACAAGTTTCTCCTGAAATAGCAGCATGTTCTTTTTCATTAGCTAAAAAGGCTATAGTTGTAGGTGATATATATCAAATAGAGCCTGTATGGAGTGTTAGTAATGCTTTAGATAAATCTTTAGCTATGGAAAAAGGAATAATTAAAAGTAAAGAAGAATTTGAAAAACTTTCTGAGTTAGGCATGAATGCTTCAAATTCAAGTGTAATGAAAGTAGCTTCAAAAAGTTGTAAATATATGAAGTTTGAAAATAGAGGATTATTTTTGAGTGAACATAGAAGATGCTATGATGAAATTATTTCTTATTGTAATGATTTAGTATATAAAAGGAAACTTGAACCTATGCGTGGGAAAGGTGTCAATGATAAGGAATATAAGTTAACTAAATTACCACAGATAGGGTATAAACAAATTGAAACTGGATATTCAAATAAAAAGGGAAGTAGTAGATATAATAAAGAAGAAGCAATTGAAATAGCAACCTGGATTAATCAAAATTTTGAAATGATTAAAGATGCATATCCACAAGAAAATATAAAAAATCTATTAGGTATAATTACACCATTTAAGGCACAGGTTAGTTGCATAACAAGTGAGATTAATAAGAAAATGCCAGAACATATCAAGAAAAATATAAACGTTGGTACTGTACATACTTTTCAAGGAGCTGAAAGAAGGATAATAATAATGTCTACAGTGTATGGTGAAAATGAAGGTTGTTATTTTATAGATGCAAATAAAAGCATTTTAAATGTTGCTGTTTCTCGTGCAAAGGATAGCTTTTTAGTTTTTGGTAACGTCAATAGTTTGAAAAATGATAAAAGCAGTGCAAGTGGGTTATTAAAGCAATATATTATGAATAATAGCATATAACTGATTTAATATAAAATGTAATTATTGGTTTTTAACATGGAGGAGATGATATAAAAGCTATGAACGTATTTGTAACAAGCGATATTCATGGAAGGTTTAATGTGCTTAATAAAATTATCCAGTTTGTTAAAGATAGGGAGGAAATAGATTGTATAATTTTGTGTGGAGATATAACTAGAGACCATGTAGTTAACCATTTTAATGAACTTGAAGATAAGCAATATGAAGATTATAAAAAAATTAAGGATATGTTACAGCAATTGAATAGAAAAATTTTATTTATTCAAGGTAACCATGATGTATTTACTGTTGATGGATCAGATATTACTTATTTACCTTATTGTAAGACAGAAGCTTTTAACAATTTCATAGCTATAGAATATGTTAATTTCCTTATGTATGGAACAAAGCGTGAGGGAAATGAACAAGATATGATATACAGGTTATCTAAGTTTAATATAGATAATAAAAGCATTGTTATATCGCATCTTCCACCATATAAATGTTTAGATAAAGTTAATAATGGTATTTATTATGGGAGTGGAGCTATTAGAGAAATGATAAAGGAAAAAAAGCCTGCATATTTTTTCTGTGGACATGTGCATGATTCTTTTGGTTTTAAAAAATTACATAATACACTTGTTTTCAATGCTGCTTGCAATGAAACAACAACAAGAGGTTGGGGTGTAAATTTAGAAACTGCAAAGTATGAGAAGATTATATTATAAAAATTACAATTTATCTCTGATTATATATTTTTCCACTGAGCCATTAATTCAATATAAATATCATTAAGCCTGTTTATTATTTCTTGATTGACTGGAATAACTTTATCAAGGAAATTCATTCCTCTTTCACCCATAAAATCGACACAAAAAAGCAAACAATAAAAAACAAATGCTTTATACTGGATTTCACTTGGATGAAGTTCATCCAATAAGTAGTCAACATACTTTGTATCTAATTCCATGTTAAGCAAAGCAACTCTGGTCATAGCTATAAAAGTCAAAACATCGCCAAAACCCATCCAGTCTATATCAATTACACTCGACACTTTTCCGTTATCAATCAACAGGTTTTTCGTACTAATATCATCAAGATATGGAACTGGCTTGATTGAATTTAAATATTCCTGCAATTCATTTTGCAAAAGCCTGATTTCACCTATCTTTGATAAATCAAAGTAATTATTAACAGAAATTCTTTCATAGGCACGAACTATCATTTCATCTATAAATGAATTCCAACTCCAATCTGACGGTACAGTAGTCTTCAGTCTGGACACCTTATTTTGAATTTCAATAACATCCTTTGCAATCTGTTTTTTCTCGTCATCAGTTAATTTACTATAAACATTTCCTATATCATCACCCTCTGCATAGGAAAGAATCATGTATGTGTAGCTGTTATATTCTCCGAAACACAGCACCTTAGGAATTGGAATGTTACATATTTCCAGTTCGGACAACCAATGAATCGTCTCGTCATATGCATGTTTCTCTTTTGAACATCTCAAAATATATTTGGAGTCAACTGTAGTAATAATGAAAACATAATTTCCTATTCCTACACCACATCGTTCTATGTTAACAGCCTTTATATTGATTTCATTTTCAAATAAAAGATAGGCTTCATTTATTTTCATTCCTCAATTGCCTCCTTTTACAGCTATCAGCTCTACATTTAATGCATTTTTTTAATAATTTATATGTTTATTATACATTAAAAATAGATTATAATTCCATATCAATTAGACAAAATTCGGAATAAATTAAATATTATACACATTACTTAAAAAAAATAACAGTAAGGTATTTTTTATGTGTAAAAAATAAATCTTTTCTATACATTATAATGCATGTTGTGCTATGCTCATATTAACAAGCTTGTTAAAAATAGTAATTATTTACGTTGGCTGAATAGTCACTTGAAAAATAGTAATTTACGAGGTGAATGTTTATCATGAAAAAATCAACTATTACAGCCATATTTAAAGCAGATATTAAAAAAGTATGGGAAGTAGTTACAAATAACAGTAAATATGAGTGGCGTAGCGATTTAAATAAAATTGATATCTCAGTAGATGGAAACTCTTTTACAGAATATACAAAAGATAATACTCCTACTAAATTTAATATTACTTTAAAGAAGCCTTATGAGCGATATGAATTTGATATTACTAATAAAAATATGAATGGTCATTGGAGTGGGGTATTCAGTATAGCTAATAAGAATGGGACGCAGATTGAATTTACAGAAGAAGTATCAGTAAATAATCCTATAATGAATTTGTTTGTAGGTTTGTATCTAAAAAAGCAGCAATCACTTTATATAGCAGATTTAAAAAAAGAACTAGGAGAATGAATCATTCAGTTATGTTTATTCCTATAATTCAGTATTTCACATGACAAAAAAAGATGTTTTAAAATCTATAAATGAAATGAAAAATTAATATGGTAAATAAGATGGAGGGTTATTATGAAATTTAAATTTATTCCAATGAACTTAGAATATGCAAAGGAAATGATTAATAATTGGAAGTATGATGGGAAATATCATATATATGATTATGTGAACGAAGAGGAACTTTTGCTAGATGAGAAAAATTGGGGAGTAGGAAGATTTGCAGTATTGGATGAAGAAAACAACCTTGTTGGGGAGTTAACAATAGAATTCTTTGAAGAAGAAGATGAAAATTCGGAAGATGATGGTTACGTTGAACATAGAGTAGTTAGAGCGAATCCTCAAAACATTTATGAAATGTGGACTGGCTGGGGATTGAAACCAGAATTATGTGGGAAAGGAATTGGCTTAAGTTTTGTTTTAGAATGTACTAATTTTGCGGTAAAAGAGTATAACTACAAGGGTAAATATGTTAGATGTGGTGTTCCAGCTTTCAATGAAAGAGCAATAAAGGTATATGAAAGAGCAGGGTATGAATCATTTAGAACATGTCAAGCTGAAATCGAAAATGAGAGTTCTAAAATTATACAAATGAGAAAGAAGATTATATAGATGATGTTGTATAAATAAAGTTGACATCGTATTCTCTTATATTTTGTAGTTATGGAGGTACAAATGGACGAACAATTAGATATTTATGATGAAAATAAAACTCTTGTTGGACGAACCCATCCTCGCATGGTGCCAAGAGCGGATGGTAACTTTTGCCTTGTTGTACATGTTCTAGTGCAGAATAGCGACGGTTTGTTTCTAATAACAAAGCGGGCTCATAAGCATCATTTACCTGATTTTTGGGAAAACACAGGTGGCGCAGTTATTGCAGGAGAAACGAGTCTTGAAGCAGCAATGCGTGAATTTAACGAAGAAACAGGGTTTACACTAATACCGAAGTTCGGTGAGCTATTGTTCACCGATAAAGTAGTAAAGTCAGGATGGAGCTGTTTTATGGACAATTGGCTTTTTAGGCAGGACTTTGATATTGCAGACTTTGTGCCCCAAGAAGGCGAGACCGTTGCAGCCAGATGGGCTACATTAGAGGAAATAATCACATTGCATAAAAACAGCGAGTTTGTACCTTTTGCCCAAACTGGTCTTGATGGCTATTTTGAACGGCTGGGATTACTGTGAAAACATTTAAGAATATTCAAGAATATTAGGTGAAGATACTCCTAAGTCATTTACAGATTTTGGAGAATCGAAGTATAATAATAATGATAAACGGAATGAATTAAAGCAATCATATAAAAGTCATGTCGTATTTGGAAAAACTTTTGGTGGATAGAAGGGAAGACAGAAAAGTGGAATTAGAGTATTTGGAAGATATTAAGGATGATTTTATTGATACATATAATAATCATATAGATAGGGATGGACTAAATCCATGTGTCAATTGGTTTATACATGAAAATGATTTGTATATGACTGATGAATATCTAGTAGAAAACGCATGTCATTATTTAGCAATTGGGGCATATTTAATATATAAAGATGAGATAAAAGAATTAGATAAGGAAATATTGAATAGAATAAAAGAATCATATTATTTAATAAAGAGTGGAATGTACGATAAATATTTCACTGAAGAGGATAGAAAGTACATTATGGAAGATGTGGAAAGAATCAAACAAAGCAATTTATTTTAAAAGGCACTTACTAAGTTAAAAGGTAGGTGCTTTTATTATGCCCTGAGTACGGCTTTAAACTGTTTTATTATTATTGAACCATATGGGGCATTAGTAATATGTGGGGTAAAGAGAAATTTATATTATAAAAACTCCTTCTTGCAATAATTAAAATAATAAATTATTGCAAGAAGGAGTCTTCTTTATACAGTTTACAGAAAATCTATTATAGAGCCTTATGTTTAATTATAATATTTCTAAGATTTCTACGGAATATTTTTCGCCTGGAGCTTCAACTTCCACAACATCATGAGCTTTTTTACCAGATAAGGCTTTTCCTAAATCTGATTCAATACTAATTTTCATATTTTCTGGATCTAAGTCTAGGGTAGTAACTAAGGTTACTACTGTTTCAAAGTCATCATCAATAAATTTGATTTTAGCTTTACTGTTAATTCCTAATGTAGACTTATCTAAACTTGAATCATCTATTACGGTTGCTGTAGATATCATAGTCATTAGATATTGAATTCTATTATCATTTTCTCGATAGTTTGCACAGGCTTCTTTATATTCAGCGTTTTCTGATCTATCTCCATGAGCAGCTGCAACTAGCTTTTCCTTTGCAATTTCAGCTCTCTTAACAGTCAATCTATATTCAAGCTCCTCTTGAAGCTTTTTCATATTTTCTTCAGTTAATATGTTATTCATAATATAATTTACCTCCCCTAAAAATACATCATGAATATATTATATAACAAAACGGATTTAAGGCAAATATAGTTTTCCTTAAATCCGTTTTAAATATTATTTTGTATAATTATCGAAATATCCTTGTATAAATATAATTGGTGTTCCTTTATCTCCACTACCTGAAGTTAAATCGGATAGGGAACCAATTAAGTCTGTAAGTCTTCTAGGAGTTGTTCCTTGAGCTGCCATTGATCCTACTAAATCTGCTTCTTTATTTTTAATATAGTTAGAAATTGCAGACTTAAGCTCGTCTCCCTTTAGATCAGCAAATTCGTTATCAGCAAGGTACTTAAGTTTTATTTCATTAGGAGTACCTTCTAAACCAGATGTATAAGCAGGGGATACTACTGGGTCTGCAAGTTCCCATATCTTACCTACTGGATCTTTGAATGCTCCATCACCGTAAATCATTACTTCTATATTTTTACCAGTTTTCTCTTTTAAAAGAGATTGAATTGTATCTACTACTGGTTGACAGTTACGAGGGAATAACTTTACAGTTTCTTCAGTTGATTTATTTGAACCTAATAGTCCATAAGCTTCATTATATCCACTTCCATCTATAGATTCAGATAATATATCATCAAGGCTATAAACTTTTTCTGCTCCATTAGCTTTTAATATTTTTTTAGTTCTAAATCTTGTATGTATATCGCAAGTAAGAACACTCTTAGTATGATCTAAAATTGATTTGCAATTATTAGAGAAGATAACTTCGCATTCAACTCCATATTCTTCTATTAAAGATTTATAGTATTCTATATAATCAACACCTGTGAAGGTATGTTTTCTATATCCAAACAAGTTACGGAATTCTGCTTCAGTTAAAACATCAGTCCAAGGATTAACTCCTTTTTCATCTAAAAGATCTAAATCTACTAAATGATTTCCAACTTCATCTGATGGGTAACTTAGCATTAATACTACTTTCTTAGCGGCTCCTTTTGCAATTCCACGAAGGCAAATAGCAAAACGGTTTCTGCTTAAAATAGGGAATATAACACCAATAGTATCATCACCAAACTTAGTGCTAACATCTTTAGCTATATTATCGATAGATGCATAGTTTCCTTGTGCACGTGCAACTACTGATTCTGTTACTGTAACAATATCTTTATCATTAATAGATATTCCTTCAGCTTCTGTAGCTTTTAAAATACTATCAACTACGATTTGCTCAATGTTATCTCCTTCTTTAATGATAGGACAACGTACTCCTCTTACAACAGTTCCAATAACTCTTTCCAAATTAATCTCTCCCTTTATTTAAAATCCTAATATTTAATGTCATTTGGTATACTTGTAATATACTCCAATTAGTGATATAAGTAAAATAAATAGTAAGTATATTAGATATAAGGAGAGCTTATATGATTAGTAAATTAGATTTATATAAAGTGTTTTCTAAAGTAGGAAAGTGTAAGAGCTTTTCAAAAGCTGCTGAAGAATTATATATGACTCAACCGGCTGTAAGTCAAGCTATTATGCAATTAGAGAGAGAATTAGATGTTAGATTATTTAATAGAACAACGAAGGGTGTAACTTTAACAACAGAAGGAAATCATCTTTTTGAGTATGTAAATTCTGCTATTAGTCTCATAGAATCTGGAGAAGAAAAGATACAAGAATTTAAAAATTTAACTGTCGGAAAATTAAAAATAGGAGTTGGAGATACAATTTCTAAATATTTTTTAGTTCCTTTTCTTGAGGAATTTCATAAAAAATATCCAAATATAAAATTTAAAATAGTTAATGGTACAACTTATGAATTATGTTCACTTGTTAAATCAGGGGAAGTAGATATATCAATATGCAATTTGCCACTAATTGATTCTGCCCTTGAAATTATTCCATGCTTAACAATTCATGATATCTTTGTTTGTGGTGAAAAGTATAAAGAGCTTTCTGAAAAGAAAATAGACTTACTAGAAATTGCGCAATACCCTTTAATTTTTTTAGAGAAGTCTTCCAATTCAAGAAAGTATGTAGAAAATCATATGGTTTCTAAAGGAATTACTATTTCACCTGAAATAGAATTAGGTTCCTATGATCTATTATTAGAATTTGCAAAAATTAACTTAGGTATAGCTTGTGTAGTAAAGGAATTTTCTCTTGATCATCTTAATAGCGGGGATATTTATGAAGTTAATTTAGATGAAGCTATACCGGAGAGAAGTGTAGGAATTTGTTACTTAAAGAAAGTACCATTATCACTAGCAGCTACTAAATTTGTAGAAACTATTATGATCAGTAGATAATAATATTAGTAAATATAGGGCTAATACAGACATTTAGAGAGAAAAATGATAGAATATTTATGATAATAATTTTTATAAATTTTTGTTTAAAAATAGGAGGAATAAAAGTATTGCAGAAAGATGTTTTTAGTTATTTAGAAGAAAATTATAGATATTTAAATAACTTTATAAAAGATATAAATGAATCGTTATTCACCTCTCCTCATACGGCTATTATAAAAGGACGAGCATATTTAGAGAATTTGACTGAAGAAATAGCTAAACTAGAGGGCCATGGGTTAATGACTACGATTACTCAAGTTGAGAGATTAAGAATTTTAGAAATTGATGGTGTTTTCACTAGAGAAATATCTAGTTTATTTCATGAAGTTAGATTAATTGGAAATAAAGCAGCACATTCGTCTGTTGAAGGAGAATTAGAAGCTGCATTAAATATTCATAGAAATATATATAAGATAACATGTTGGTTTGTAGAAGTGTATATAAATCCACAACTTGAAGAAATTCCATATAAAAATCCTATGCCAGTAGTAGAAAAGCAAGCAAGTATAGATGAAAAACAATTAGTTCATATAATGAACAAAACTATGGAAGAATTTATAGAAAAACAAAAAGAAAGTGAAAGTTCAAAGAATATACAAAAGGAAAATGATTTCAAATTAATTGAGGATGAAGATAAAAAAGATTTAGATGATGCTTATCTAGGATTAGTTATCGAAAATATTTTAAACAATGATGAACCTGATAAAAAATGCTTAGTACAAGAATTATCAAGACTTAAAGAATCCTCTAAAGAAGCGGTTGAAAGCTTAGGTGAATTTACACCATTTAAGAAATATATGCATGTAACAAGAGATGCTCAAAGTAATTTATATGACTTAATATCTAAAGCAGACAAATCAGAAAAAGCTCAGTTAATATTGGTTTGTGGTAGTGTTGGTGATGGTAAATCTCATATTATATCTTACTTTAATAGCAAACATCCAGAGGTTATGAAAAATTTTACTCTTCATAATGATGCTACTGAAAGCTTAGAACCAGATAAGACGTCAATGGATACTTTAAATGAGATTTTAGATGAGTTTAGTGATGAAAAGATAGATGTGAGTAAGGAAAAGTTTATTCTAGCAATAAACTTAGGAACCTTAAATAACTTTATTGATTCTAAGTATGCATGGAGATTTACTAGATTAAAGGAATTTGTAAAAAACAAAAAAATATTGGAGACAAGTATAGAAAATAGTAGTTTTGACGAAGAAAATTGTTTTCAGTTTGTAAATTTTAGTGATTATCATATTTTTACTTTAAAAGATGGGAAAGTTGACTCCCAATATGTTAAATCTCTTATTAGAAAAGTAACTCAATCATTTGAGGTAGAACTTAAAGAAAAAAATATATTTTATGAATCATACCAGAAAAATTGTGGGAAGTGTGAAAATAAGGATTGCTGTCCCATAAAAGCTAATTATGAGTTATTAGCCCAAGATAATGTACAAACATCAATAATTGATTTGTTAGTTCAATGTATAGTAAAGAGTAAAATAATAATATCTACTAGGGCCTTATTAAACTTTATATACGAATTAATAGTACCGAGGTCATATATAGATGTTAATTCACCAACGTTTAAAAATGGAATTTCGAGAATTAATAATCAAAATTATATAAAATCATTGTTACCTAATACAATTTTTGAACATAAAGAGTTGTCATTTATTTTTGAAGCGTTAAATAAAATTGATCCTTTAAATGTTAGAAATGAAAAAGTAGATGATTTTATAATCGAATTTAATAATGCTACTAATATAAATGAATACTTTGATAGATATATAGATTATTCTAGTGGATATCTTAAAAAAATCAATAATATAGATTTTACTGAAACTGAAGATCGAAAAATAAAGTTTGAATTACTAAAGTTATTCATAAGAAGTTATTATATTTGTGGAAAAGAAAATCTATTTTCATTAAGAGATGATGTTTATGATGACTATATGAGTGCCCTTTTCTATTGGAATAAAGGGGATAAGGCTAGATTGAAAAATGTTTATGATAATGTAAAAGACGGCATTATGAAATGGAATGGTGATGCTGAAAAAAATCATATAAATATTTTTATAGGTAAAAGCCAAATAAAATATAAAGTAAGCGAAAAAATCAAATTGAAAGCAGATACAAGTAATTTACCAAAGAATGATGAAAGTGATCTTAAGAAATTTGTAGGTGCTTTAAATTTAAAATATAAAAATGAACATATGGATAATTCATATGAAATAGATATAGATTTTGATTTGTATAAATTGTTAGTACAAGTTAATAATGGATACAGACCTAATAGAAAAGATAAAAATCATTATATTAAGTTTGTAGAATTTATAAATAAACTTCAAGAAACAGGATCACAAAATGAAGAAATTATATTTACTGAAAAAAATAGAGAGACTAATAAGAAATTTAAATTAGAATTTAATGATGAATTTGAAACTTATAGATTTGTGGAGATATAAAAATGAATGAGAATATAGTTTATAAATTAGATCTAGAAAAGATTGAGAAAGATTTTAAGTTTAAAACAAGGTTGATACACAGTCAATGCAATGAATTTAAAATGCTTCCATTTGCGGCTAATGAAAAGACACTATTTTCTAATTTTGATGGCGTAATTGGGGCATTTTCAAGAATGATATGTGATAAAGAATTAAAAAGTGAGTTTGACGCTAAAGAATTTATAGAAAACATAGTAGATCAAGTAGGTGAGTTTGAAGGTGCTACAGGAAAGGAATCCTTTAGAGATATACTTAGGTCTATGTTTATAGAAAATAATAAATTGGTTCATTTTGACTTGAAAACGATAAATTATATATCTGCCTCAAGTGCTGAAGAAAAAATAGCAAAGTTCTTATATTCTGTATTTTTTACGAATGAATTAAAGGAAAGTATAGAACGACATTATAATCATGATGTAGATAATATACTATATAAATTAGTTTTAAGAGCTTTACCAGAATTAAAGAATAAAAGTACTTCTGATGAGAAGTACAAGTGTTATCTACCATTTGTAAGAGAACTATTTAATAAGGATTTCAAATATCTTATATCAAATGAAGAATTATATAAAGATTCATTAAAAAGGTTTTTAGAATTTTATTATCTATTCTATATATCACAATTGTCAATGAAATTAGGACAATTTGAAAAAGCAGATTTAGAAAAACCTGATAAACTTTATTTTACTTTAAGTTGGGAAAGTACATCAAAGAATAGAACAGCATATCTATATGGATGGGAAAAACTCAAAACATATGTAGAATCACTATTCTCTCATGCAATAACATTAGAGTTTTTAAATCACAGTAATTATGAAGAACAATTGGGATATGTTGATTTGTTTAAAGTTTTTGACAATTCCAGCATAGATACAATAACAGTAGATATTGAAAATTTGTGTAATGAATATATACTTAGACGACAAGAGGGAATAGTTTGGAATGATTTTTCGGTAAAAAGAAAAAATAGTGGAAATGAAGCATTTGATAAGGTATATAAATTATTTGAAGCTATTGAATATCAATTTCAAGGTAAAGCTTCTACAAGAACTAGAGCATATGCAGCATATAAAAATTGGTTTGTAAAATTTGTACAAGATAACTTTGGTAAGAGAAGAGGATCGCTTGGATATAGCTTAACTCTAGATGAAGATGATATTATATTTTTGACCAAGATATGTATTAATAATGAAGAAAGAATGAAATTAAGTATATTATTTGATGAGTTGGAGAAAAGAGGAATTTCTTTTGACAGGGATTCACAAATGAAAATAATTCAGTTATATGAAAAGTTAAATTTATTAGAAAAGAAATCAGATAGCGGGGATGCACAGTATGTCAGATCAATTTTATAGTTATTTATCTACTAAAATAATAGAATTTTTTAATGCTAATCCTTTGAGCAAGGGTGCAAAATATAATATACAATTTGAAAAAAAGGAACAAGTACAAGCTTTATATGATGAACTAAAGAATAATACATTGTATAAAGAATATGAATACAAAGATTTTAATGGCCAAGTAAAGTATAAATCATACTTGCTTAATTTTCAAAATGTGAAATTAATTGTTTCAGCAACAGTTGATAATGTCCAACCTGATTTTTTAACAAGACTTAGGAATATGGTTGGAGTAGAAGAGGAATATAAAGATAAGGCAATCCTATTTATTCATGACACTACTTTAGATAGTATTATTGGGGGAACTGAATCTTTTGAAAAAGAAGGAATGCCTTTTAATATAAACTGTATTCAAAGTGATATTCAAAAAAGGTTGTCTGATTCTAATTTTTCAGAAATAGATAAAGCAATTATAGAGTTAGATCTAGCTAGAAAGAAGAAAGATTTGATTGGGGATAGTATATCAATTTTTGAATATAAGGAGTTACTTACAATTGTAAATGAAACTTGCATTGAAAAGGTTCAATACAAGAATTTTGGATTATTTTATGATAGTAAATTAAAGGATTTTACTGGTAAGAAATTAAAGGAAAGATTAGAAGAGAATGCAACTAATTTTAATAGAGTTGATGAAATACACAATTATGGTAACCCAGAAATGCAACTTGAAAAATATTTTGACGATAAGGGCATAGACAAATTAAAAGGTGATGATTGGCAAGAAACTGATTTTAAAGATGTAAAGAAATATATACAAGACAAAATAACCACTCCAATTCTTGAATATATACCAAATTCCATTGAATGGGATAGAGAAGAAGGTAAATCCAAGGCAAAATCTAGAATTAGAAATATGATAATTTTTAATGAGGATTCTAAAAATGAAATTCAATTAGAATTCCCATTTGATGGGACGTTGTCTAGGGAATTTTTGAAAGTTGATGGAGATATGGAGGCTTCAACATCTGGAAAGAAAATAAAAGTAACCTTAAAAAATTGTGATGGAGATGCAACTTTTTATAAAATAGTTTATAAAAATGATAAGAATGTTAAATTTGAATTTAGGATAGTAGTAGTAGGATGTAACGAAAAATATTTAGATAGTATAAAGACTAGGTATTCAGTAATTATTAATAAAAAATGCAGTTATATTTCGGTAAATACTAATGATTCAGTTATTGCATTTAATGAATATGCAAACTCAGTTGAATCACATATATTATCCGATAATTATGATACTATAGAACTTTTACAAGATCAAAAGATGGAATTAAAAATAGATGATAATTTTTGTTATGAAGATGATAATGATTTAGTAAAATTTAAGATTAAGGTATCAAATTGTGTTATACCATTTGGGATAATGGGAACAAGTGAAAAGATTTCACCTATAGAAGGTATAAAAGTATGGAAACTAAAAAGAGAAAAGCAATGTGATTTTAGTTTTGTTGGTGAGAATAAGCTTCAACATGGTACTAAGGATTATTTTACAAGGGATGAATTTAGAAAAAATCTTCAATTAGAAAAACAAATGATAGAGATGAAGGGCTTTAATTATATCGAAACAAGTGAGGGTTTAGAACTTGTAAATTTAGAATTAGATGAATTAGTAAGTGAAGCCTACCGAGATATTATAAGGTATTTTGAATTATCCAATAAACTTCCAAGTTTAACACATATTAATGATGAACTTAAAAATTTATATAAAAGATTTATTAGAGTGTATATAGAAAATTTAAATAGTATAAAAGATGGTAATTACTTAACAAAAGAACAAAAGAATTTATTTAAACTTGGTACTATAAAAAGGGAAATAGAGGATAGAGAGTTGTTATTTACTCCGTTACATCCTTTAAACATAGCTTACCAACTTCATATTTATAATGAAACAGGTAGTGAAAGTATGGATGATGAGATTATTAGAAAGTTTACTTCAACTTACCTTCTACCCTATATAAATGAAGAGGAAGATAGATTGTATGTTCCAATGGAGCAAAGCCATTCACCTGAATGGAAATACTATGTGGATCAAAAACTACCAAGATATAAGAGCTCTAGAGATTTTGTATCTAAATTAGTTAATGAAAAAATTGAGGAGTTTGTTGATCATTTTAAGTATTTATTTAATATAGGAAATAATGCTCCGATTAGAATTAATCTAATAAATACTGGTGACAGTAAAGAGATCTTACAAGGAATATTTAAATACTATATCAGGCAATTAAAATCAAAGAGCAGAGTAGTATTGCCAATTGATTTATATATTTACTCAGATAGAAGTATTACAAATGCTTTTGAAGAAGTCTCCTTTAATGATAATATCAAAGATTTAAAGGAAACTTATGGATTAGATTTAAATATTGACAGTATGTCAGAAGAAGATGTACTAGATTTATATAGAGAAAAAGTGCATTTTTATTCAAAAAAAGTAGAAGATGGAATAGAATATGCGCATATAACTTTTGTAGAAATGAGTAATAGTTCTAAAACTATAACATCTAATATGGATGATATCCCATCCGGTGTAATTTTAGAAGGATTAATATCAGGTGTTCCATCAGTATTTTCAGGAGACTACTATAGAACTGGATTTGGAGTAAAGTATGCAAATACTGCTACAGATTTAATGCAAATAGCAAGTAATTTAAATGCAGTTAATGCAGCAATGGGTGGGGAACCGTTTGATAGAAATAGATGTACTGCAATATCTGTGTCAAATAAGAACAAATCAACTTTAGATGAAATATATAATGCAAGTCATTGGGTTACGTTTATAGATCCAAAGGTTGATTTGAACTTCTTTAAAAATGATCCAGAAGCTAAAGATTTGTTGATAATTCATTATAGTGATCAATATACTACGGCTGGAGGATATGATGCGATAACAGTTACAAGAAAGAGTGGACCATATCAAAAAGTTATTGAAGAGTTTTTAACTAAAAAGGGCATAGATAATGCCCATAGATATTCTCCAAATGTAATAAATATGTTTAATGCTGTAAATGGAGATTGGTTACTTAGACTACTATCAAGTAAATCACATTTTCCTAAGGAAAAAATAAGCATACTTTCAGCTATTAAATTGGCGTTGGCTAAGTTCAGAAAAGATAACATAATATGGGTACCAATATCATTAGAAGAAGTTTTAAGAGTATCTGGTGGAGCAGGACTAAAGCAAAGTGAAGGCTTTCTATCAGCTAAGAAGTTAGGTTTTGATAATGGTGTTACAAGTGATGATATTCTTTTAGTTGGAATTGAAAGCTTGAATAATGAAACTTATGTTCATTATTATCCGGTTGAAGTTAAGATAGGAGAAAATCTTAATTCTTATGTTCAAAAAGGAATAGAACAAGCTAAAAGAACTAAAAGCATATTTAATGAGATATTTTTACCTAAGGAAGATAAAGTTCTAGCGACTACGCAAAGGGTATATAGAAATTTTTTAATGCAATTAGTTATAACTAGTGCTGAAAAGTTGAATCTTTATAATGTATGTGAAGAGGAAAATTGGACTAGTATAATAGATTCAGATTTAAGAAGAGTATTATTAAATGAGGAATATAAGATAAGTAATTCTTTAGAAGACTCCATTGGAGAAGCAGCTGTTATTTCATTTAAGAATGGAAATCATTTTGAGAACACTAGAAAAGAACAAAATGTTTTAGTTATAGAGATGTCAGAACAAGATGGATTTGATTTTGTAACTAAGACTGTTGGTGAGATACGTAAAGAAACAAAACAAATAGAATTCATAGAAGGTGTATTAAGCATTAAAAATGATAATGGCAGATCTGATATAGTAGAAGATTTGTCATCAGATTTTAACGAAGAACGTGATGGATTAAAATGTTATGATAAAATACCTGTAAAAGATTATTCTAGTGAAAGCCATGAAGATTTAGTTGAAAATGACAATGTGTTAGAGAAAATTGCTAGTTCTACAGATGATGAAAAAGTAATAACTACGAAAGTTAATAATTCAGAACTAAAAACTAATGAAGAAGTAATTGATTTGAAAAGAAATATGCAAATTTTATTTGGAGTGAATGAGAAGAATAATAGGGAAATTTATTGGTGTCCTAATGATACGAATAAATTAATGCATACCAATACAGGAATTATTGGAACTATGGGGACAGGGAAAACTCAGTTTACTAAATCTATGATTACTCAAATTCATAGAGAAGGTAGATATAACTTAGATGGGCAAGAAGTAGGGATACTAATTTTCGATTATAAGGGTGATTATAACAGAAATAAAGAAGATTTTATAGAAGCTACTAATGCTAATGTGTATGAGTTATATCATTTACCATTTAATCCCTTATCAATTGTAACTGATGGGAATCCAAAACCAATGTTACCACTCCATACCGCAAATAGTTTAAAAGAAACATTAGCTAAAGCTTTTGGATTAGGAATTAAGCAAGAAACCTTATTAAGGGATTTAATAGTGGAGGCGTATGAAAAAAGAGGTATTGAAAAAGGGAAGAAAGACACATGGAGTAAACCAGCTCCAACATTAAAAGATGTATATGACATTTATGTTGATAAAGATGATTTAAAGGAAGACAGTTTATATGCAGCCTTTAGCAATTTAATAGACTTTGAAATATTTGAGCCAGATCCAACAAAAACTCAAAGTCTATTTGATCTTATTAATGGTGTAACTGTAATAGATCTATCAGGTTATGATTCAGGCATACAAAATCTTGTAGTAGCAATTACTTTAGATTTATTTTATGCGCAGATGCAAGGACATGGACATAGCAAGATTGATGGTCAATTAAGGCAGTTAAACAAAATCATATTAGTTGATGAAGCTGATAACTTTTTAAGTAAAAACTTTGGTTCATTGAGAAAGATACTAAAAGAAGGAAGAGAATTTGGAGTAGGTACAATACTTTCAACTCAATTGCTTAGCCATTTCTCAACAGGCGAAAATGAATATGCTAATTACATTTTAAGTTGGGTAATTCATAGAGTTGATGATTTAACCAACAAAGATGTAAAAAGAATATTTAATACCCAAAGTAAGCAAGAAGAAGAAAACCTATTTAATAAGATAAAGAGTTTAAATAAACATTATAGTCTAGTTAAAATGGGTGATAGTGATAGACCTATATATATGAAGGATAGGGCTTTCTGGGAATTGATAAAATAAACTCATATAAATAGCAATATTCAACAATAATTGCTATTTATATGATAATATATATGTATATTATGTTGTATAAACGGAGGTAATCATGGGAACATATCAAAATATGATGTATAGCAAATTAAATTCGTATTGTAATAATAACTCAATAAGTAATAAAGACTTGGGTTTTATGCAATATGTTAACGAACTTTTATATAGGGGAGACGCAAGCGATAGTGATGATTCTATAATTAATGATTCAATTGTAGATGGACAATGTGATAAACAAATTGATTTAATTCAAATTGAGGATGATGATATAATAACTATAAGAATTATACAATGTAAAAAAACAGAAGGGTTTAGTTCCAACATTGTTATCCTTTTAAAAAATGGATTGGATTGGTTATTTAATCGATCAATTGAAGAGATCGATACTTTAAAAAATATTCAATTTAGAGATAGAATATTGGAGGTCCGGGATACTATTAACAACAATCGTCTCAGTAATATCTATATTGATGTATCTTATATAACTTTAGGAAATAAAGAGGATATAAAAGATGGAGATGAAATTCTAGCTGAGATAGAGAGTATAAAATCTACATATTGTAGTATATTTGAACATTTTAGGTTTGAATTATATGGTGCTAAGGAATTACTTCAGTATATAAACTTGAGAAATAAGAAAGAAATTAATAAAAAATTTTCTATTATTTATGATTCTAATGTACCATCTGTTATAGAAAGTAGATATGATCATATTAAATCATTAGTTTGCACTATTAGTGCAAAAGAGTTAATTAAAATTTTTGACGATCAAGAAAGTGAATATTTATTTGAACAAAATGTAAGAAAATATTTGGATGATAAAAGTAAGGTAAATAAAAATATAATTGAAGCTGCAGAAGGAGATGATAGTGAGTATTTTTGGGCACTAAATAATGGAGTTACAATCATATGTGATAAATATACTTTTGCACCCATTGGTGGTAATGCAACTGTAGATATGGAAAATCTTCAAATAATTAATGGATGTCAAACAAGTATGGCACTATATGCAGCTAGAAATTTAAAGGATAATACAAGGTTATTGTTACGTATACATGAAACCAAAGACCCTGATATAATCGAAAAGATAATTTTATCTACTAATAACCAAAATCCAATTAATCCACGGGATTTAGTATCTAACTCACCTGAACAGATTAAACTACAACAGTATTTTGATGAAATCTACGGATTAAAATACCAGAGAAAAAGAAACGATTTTATTGATTTAAATGGTAATCATATTAATAAGAAGTTAATTGTATCTAACGATAAAGTAGGACAAGCTGCGTTAGCATGTATTAAAGCTCTTCCCAATGTTGCATTAAGTTCTAAAGGAAAAGTTTTTTCTACTGAGAATGATATATTTAAAAAAAATCCTGATAAAATAGCTTTAGCTTATTTTATTTATGAAGAAGTTGTCCAATTTTCTAAAATGGATGCTATAAAAAAAGATTCTAAAATATTTAGCTTGGTTAAATTTGGACGGTATCATATATCAAGTTTAATTTATAAGAAATATGAGAAGAATGTTTCTATTGATTTTAATAGAGATATATATTGTAAAAGGATAGATTTAAGTAAAGATATATTAGAATCAATAGATCTAATAAAAAATATCTTATTAGATGATGATAAATTTAATTTATTGGCCTATTTTAAATCTAGTGATAATAGTAAAAAGATAGTAAAATTAGCACTAGAATAATTACTTGTAAATATGAATATTTTAATAAAAGCTGTCAAGTAATATACACAAAAAATTTAAATCTATCTATATGACATATAAAAAGAATTTACATATAATACTTTAAATATTCAATACAAACATCTATAAAAACAACATATCTTAATTTAATTAATATGTAATATTCAATTTTAGATTTATTTGGTGAGTCTTTAAGATTTATAGTAAGATAATAGAGTGCTAGATTTATTGTATATGAAATTGCGAATAATATTTATGGGTATTTTATAAATTAAAAATTTAAATAAAAAGTATATAGTTGAAAGATTATAATGATATAATTCAAGCTATTGAAAATAATAGAGAGCCTAAAGCGTTTATCTTTAGGCTCTCTATTATTTTAGTGTTGTGATAAATTTACTTAAGCTTAATCTAACAAATTGAGAGCTTTTATTTTCCAACCCAATTTCTTTAATTACATATGATGGTTCTCCAATACCGCATGCAGAACCTGAAGATATAGCACATATATCTTTATCAGCTAATTCTTTAATAAACATATCATTGACTATGTTAGGGATTAGCATTCCTATAATCCCAGGTATATGATTTTCAGGATCTCCTAAAAATTTAATGCCAGGATATTTAATGCTAAGCATTTTTTTTGTTTCAATTTCCAGCTCAGTAATCTTTTTAACATATTCATTCATATCTCTTTTAGCGATCTCACAAGCTTTACCGAAACCTACTATATTGTGAACAGCTGAAGTGCCAGCTCTGTATCCACGTTCTTGTAGGCCTCCATGAATTAGTGATGTTAATTTATAATCGGATAGTCCTGTTTGTCTTATAAATGCAGCACCAACGCCTTTAGGACCATAAATTTTATGTGCTGACATAGATAAAAAATCAACAGGTGTTTTTTTTACATCTATGTTAGTTTTGCCTAATACTTGAGTAGCATCTGAATGAAATAATACTTTATTATCTTTTGCTATCATAGAAAGTGACAAAATATCATTTAAAGAGCCAACTTCATTGTTACCCCACATAAAGGAAGCCAAAATAGTATTATCGGTAATAGTACTTTGAAACGATTCTTCATTAATTTGAGCATATTTATTTACAGGAAGAAAGGTAACATTATATCCACGATCAACTTTTTGACAAGTACTTTTCTTTTTTAAAAATTGACTTGCTACTGATTTATCAGATTTATTCCAAAATACATCTCCATTTAAAAATTTACAAGTTTGGAGAACTGATTTATGCTCAACAGTAGACGTTATTATATGATTACCACTTTTTTCGTAATACTTTTTATAATCAGCTACCCCTTTTATAATAAAGTTATTACTTTCTGAAGCACCACCTGTAAAAATTATTTCTTTTGGATCAGCATTAATTAAATTTGCAACTTGCTCTCTAGCTTTTTCAACGGCAGCATTTGCATTAGTAGCTAAAGTATAGTATCTACTAGAAGGATTACCATATTCCTCTTTTAAATATGGTAACATAGCATCTAATACTTCAGTGTCTATAGGAGTAGTTGCACTATTATCTAAATATATCATAGATTAGCATCTCCTTTTTTAAGTACATTTCTTAAAAATTTTTCTAGATTTCCGCCACTATATTTATATTGATTATATAAGAGTTCTGCGCCTCTATCCATGTGAAGTTTCATAAAATGAGGATAGTATTCATCATCACTTATGTTTTTACCAAGATTTACTTCAATTAAAGATTTAAATATAGTATCAAATTCACCTGTAACAGTAGCTCTTTGAAGTTCAAGCCCATTTGTATCATTATTTTCATATTCTGAAATAGGAGTTGAATCTTTTAATGATAATGAAACTGCCATTTTACTTAATGCAAATGGTTTAAGATTAGCACTTTTACCTATTTCTTCGAAAATTTCTTTTGTTCTTTTTGATGTTTTCAATCTAAATCCCATAATTACACCTCAAAATATCCTTTTTTAACTTCAGTTTTACGTTGGCTTGTATTGTAGAGTAGTAAATATTCGTCACATACAAATGGTTTAATAATTGTATATAAATCTTTATCTATTTCTTTATTAGTAGAGAGAATTATGACTTGATTACTTATATTGGGCAAATAAGTAGTAGTCAAGGAGTTTCTATGACTTTCATCTATACGGGCATAAGGTGTATCAATTATAAATGGTATTTCAACACCTGAACTTTTTATAATAGCCCAAATTAAGCATAATATATAAATCTGTTTCTCTCCATTTGAGAAATCATTTATATTAATTTTAGTACTTAAAGTAATATAATTAAAGGAAATATCATTAATAATTAAAGACTTAAGTTGTTCTGAAGTTTTAACACGATAATGATTATATAAGTCTTCTAAAAATTTTTCTCCATACTTTTTAGTTAATCCATCAAAGCCAAGGTTGTTAATAACATTTAAAATTTCTGTGCTAGTATAGTCTTTATTTATATAAAGAGTAGTATTAAAGTTATCATCGATTATAATGCTATTTACATAATTGTCCTTTCTAATTATTTTAGTAAAGATTTTTATAAATTCATCTTGGATTAATGCTATTTTTCCTTTAGTTAAATTAGAAATAAGTTCTTCTAAATACTCTATAAGTTCAGTAGATATATCTAGAATATTTATGTTTTGTAGTAAGGTAGCATATTCATTTTTAGCTCTTGTAAGATGATATTCTTTGTTTTTAAGTTCCTCTTCATGAGATATAATTGATGCTTTTTTTATTGCTAAACTATTTTGTATACTATTGATATCTTCATTAATGTTATGAAGATTTTCTAAGTAATTGTTTAATATATCTTGTGAAACAGAAGAATTTAACTTATCTCTTAAAGATTTGATTTTTTTTCCAATTACAGCAACATCGTTATATTTTGAAAAAATTGAGTTTGATAAAGCATTTTTTTTATTTAAGATATTATCAATTGTGTGTGTAACACTATTTTTTTGTTCTATAGATAATTCCAAAATATTGGATACATTAGTAATTTCATTTTTATCAAACATATTATTTAGTAAGTCTATAGCGATTTCATTAAAATCAATATTATTAATTTCCTGTGGAAGATGCTTACTGATTGTAGTTTTAACTACATTACCGGATAATTTTTTACTGATACTATTATATGAATTTAATGCATCTTCTTTTTCAATTTGAATTCTTGTTTTTTGTAAAAGGTCAGTAACCATTAGAAAAGGTAGAGTATCATTACAAAAATTTTTTATATCTGTATTAATAAAAATACGTTCATTTTCTAATTTGGCAATTTCAGAATTTAAAGCTGCTTTTTCATCTTCCAAGAGTCCGCCACTATTTTTAAAATCTTCTTCAAGTTTATTTCTTTCTATGATTAAGTTATCTAATTCAGATTCAGATATTAGTATTTCATTTTTTAAACTTTTAATTTTATCTTTAATAGATCCTACAGTAGATGAAAGTGATTCAAAGTTAGTTTGAGCTTCCTCTAACTTAAAGTTTGATTTTGACTTTAATCTTTGTTGACTTAATAATTGCTTTTTTAGTATTTCAAATGTATCGTAGTTAAACAATTCAAGTACTGATTCTTTTAAGTTTGAACTTGCACTTTTTCCCGTAAAGAAATCACTTAATTCTTCACCATCAAAAAAGAAAAAATCAAATAAAGACGGGGGAAGTACTGATTTTAAATACTTATCAAAATATAATTTGTCCTCGTTGTTTAATTCTTTATTATTTAAATAAATATTGAATTCTTCATATATTTTTTGATTTAAGTAATTCCAAGAACGCTTTAGATAATATTTTTTAATCTTAGTGCCTTCTTTAAACGAAAGGCTTAATCCTAAATAGCATTCAATATCTTCATTTTTAAATGCATTGTCATTTATGTTATTCTTAATTTTTGATAAATAATTATAGTTATTACCAATATATCCATATGCCATTGATCCATAAATGCATAGTTTAATTGCTTCAAATAAAGTTGATTTACCAGCTCCATTTTCCCCACCAATTAAAACAATATTTTTATTATCTTGAGGAGTAAAGGAGAAAGTAGTTTCATCTTCATAAGATCTAAAGTTTTTTAATGTTATGCTGTTAATTATCATTTTTTATCTCCTCAACTATTGATTTGTGTAGATGTTTTTGATTAAGAATTTTATCAATTGATTTATCTAATACTGTTTTGTTAGTAAAGTGCTTGTATTTATTAGTTTCAATTAAGAGTTTATTGATTAAATCTTGATCAATATTTTTATAAGCACATAAATCTGATATTTGATATATTGTATCTTTATCAAATATAGGTTTTTTATAATCATCCCAAGGAAGTTTTTCACCTGTAACCTCATAATATAAATCTACTAACGATCTACGACTTAAATCTTCCTCGTCATCCCATATTTTGTCAATAATCTCAAGCTCTTCTTTGGTTATAAGCTCAATTTCATATTCTTCATTAATAAGTTTTTGAATTTCTAATAGTTTTTTTAAAATTAATTTTCGTGCTTTAAAATTAAATGGACCATATCCAATTACATTAACATATAATCCTTTATCATCATTTTGTATTTTAGACTTATCTAAGGCTATGTCATTAGTATTAGCAATGCTTACAAGTGGAAGCAGATCCAAATAAACTTTATCTTTGTCTTCTGAGATCTCAATAACACCGTTATCAATCTTTGATTGACAATTTTTAAAATCAATGTAGGCTTCTTCATTTTCATTAACAAAAATATAGTCAGAATTAATAGTTAAATCATCTATTAAAGGTAATTTTTCTAGGTATAATTTTTTATAATAGTGGTTTCCATCTCTTCTATATTGCATTCTATACTCATGCTTATTACGGATATTTATAATCCATTCTCTAAAATCAAGTAGGGGTTGAAGCCAAGTTTCACCACTTTCAATAAAACCAGTTAAAGATTTATCTTTATTTACTACAGTACAAATCCAACAACCGAATCTAGAGTTTCCACATGAAGGTGTTTCTTTATCATTTGTTGTAGTAAATGGACATTCACCACCTTCGCCACCGGTATATAATTTGAATAAATCATTATTACTGGTTCCCCACGGCGTAGAGCCATTATTTGAAAGAAGTAGTTCCCAAACATCGTCAGTAGTTAATTCTACGATGGGATTATACACATAGGTGTTTGATAAAGATACATGAGGGGTCAATAGATATCCCTCAATTTCTCTGTTTTTAATTCTTATTCCTCTTGCTATACTTTCAGATTTTCTAACACCCAAAAGAACAACTACTTCACCATTTTCTTTAACCTTATCTTCAATAAATTTATTAGAAGGTTTTATTTTTAAACGTTCTGTACACCATCTAAATCTTATAGATGTAGGTGTTGGTAATCCCTTTCCAATAATATTAGTCCAATACGTATTGTCGTATTCGGGATGAACCATATGTGTATATAATGGAATGCCTGCTTTGCGTGCACCTTCGTTTATTAATTGTGAATTATGTTTTAAATATCCCAAAACAACAGGGTTTTCAATTAATGTATCTGAAGAAACAATGTAAACATCTTTATGTCTTTCTGATGTTGGTAAATTTTGAAGCATCGTAAATACAAGTTGAACAACAGCAGTACTGTCTTTACCACCACTATATCCAATTACCCATGGTCGAGTATCATTTTTATATACCCGTTTCATTTCTTCAATAATATCTTCTATTGTTGTTTGTAGTTTCGTATTCATATTTAGTTTTCCTTCCTACAATCTGCCTCAAGTTTAAGTTCTTCTTTACTTAGAGGAATACCTAATTTAGTTTTTATTAAATTACTGGTTAATCTAACATAGGTAGCACTTTTTACAATTCGGCCAGTTGGACCTATAACTCGATTTTGCCAATCATTCAGGTTGGTTCGGTGCCAATCAATATTTTTAACATCTGAAAGAACTTTTTTCCAATCATATTGATTATTTTTATATAGGTAATTACCAACTAATCCGAGTGCTTCAAGGACTACAGCATTAGAACTTATATAATCTGTTCTAAAAAGGGTTGCACTGGTATCTTTTTTAAATACAAACTGCCATTCTTTCATGTTTTCACATAGAACATTCCAAAATTCATTTACAAAGTAAATAATTTTAGGATCAGAGGCATTTAATTTATTTAAAAGCTTTTTATTAGTTTCGTTTATGCTACTCAAAGTAAACAATTTGGGTGAGAATTTTGATAAAGAGGGATTCTCTTTGTCAGTATAGTGTTTTAAATAATCATTTTCTTCAAGTAGAGATTTAGTAATCATTGCAATTGGATCACGAGAATCATAAAGTATACCAATTGATTTGGATACATTAACTGCATGTTTATTTAAATCGGCAAAAATTTGTTGACTACGCTTTAATCCTTCGTCAATAAATAGAACAATAGATATTGTTTCATCACCAATGTTAGGATCAGCTTTTAAGGCTTCTTCAATAGCAGCGCGTCTATGCTGCCCATCATTTATAAGCAATCTACTATCCATAGCAACTTTTAAATTCCCTATTTTTTCATCAAAAGACTTATCGATAGGGGAAAATTCAAAATTACCATCTATTGAAGCTGTTAATGAAGAAAAAACATAATCCTTAGGGTTATTAACAATATATGAAGCCATTTCAGGGATGCGCGATCTATTTAATATTCTTTGAGCTCTATGCTCTGGTGGCAAATCATCATCATTAAATATAAATAATTTTGATAATATTTTTAGGGGACACATAATAATAAAGAAGTCCCTAGTAGCTTGATTTCCTTTAATTGCAGGAAAAGAATAATAATAATTATTTTTCATAATACACCTCTTACGTACGTATATATACCTATAGATATCATATTACGTACGTAATTAAAAGTAAATAGTTTTTATAATAAAATAGGAACAAAGGTTCAAAATTAAAATAATTAAAGGAATTTGCAATACGCAAATTCCTTTAATTTTATTTTAAAGCACTAACTATACCTAACATAGTATCTGGATTATCTAAAATTGATATTCCTTCTGGTACAGCAATATCTCTAATATATAATTTATCATCAAATTTTAATTGGGAAACATCTAGTTCGATGAATTCTGGTATTTTTTCAACAGGTCCATGGAATTCAACAGAAGTATTTGAAGTGTCCCAAATTAATCTTTTAGAAACTAGATTTTCTTGTCCTGTAAATTGTACTGGGATTTTCATTTTAATTGCTTCGTTTGGTTTAGTGTGTTGAAAATCCACGTGAAGGATATTGTTAAACACATCCTTTTGAACATCTTTTACTACACAATTTAATTTTTTGCCTTGAAAGTCAACTTCAATGATGGAACCACTATTATTTTCTTTTAGCATCTTTTTTAATTCAGGTTCCTTCATTTTTACTGGAATAGACTTACCTAGAGATTTACCACAAATTACACCTGGAATATCTCCATTCTTTCTTAATCTTTTTTTGTTTTCATTTAGATCTCTTTCATATACGTTAAACAATATATTTGACATAATAAATACCCACTTTCTTTAATTTTCAATTATTAATTATTAATTATGAAAATTTATTAAGCCCTATATAAGTTATTTAGTAGTAATATTAAACCTTATTAGAGCTTAATATTAAAACTCCACATATGCATCAACCTCCTTATATGTCCAAGGAAAGCTTACCATAAAAACATGTAAAAGGCAATGATTGTTGATATTTACGTATTATGAATATATTTGAATAAAAAACATTACTTATTTTTCAAATCTAGCAGGATTTTTTCCGATTTCATTAGTTAAGGATGTAATGATATTGGCTATAGTGTCTAAATTTTCTTTACTTATTTTATCAATAGTATCTTCATCAGTATGATAATTTGTATCTGGACCATATTCAAAGTATGCCACAGGAACACCACAATAATCAAAAGGAGCGTGATCACTTCTGGTGCTAATGTCTCTTTTATTTTCAAAACCTAAGTACTTTATACAACTTTCCGCTAAATCAGCAGTAAGTGACTTTTCCTTATCCATTGTATAAACGCATATACTATCACCTACACCAACCATATCTGCATTTAGCATAGCAATAGTATTATCAAGTTCATTTTTGGTCATACTATCTGTATAATGGGATGAGCCCAAAAGTCCGGGCTCCTCGGCACCAAAAGCAATAAATTTAATATTACAATTAAAGTCTTTCGTTGATAGAACTCGTGCCACTTCCAATATTGTAGATATTCCTGAACCATTGTCGTTGGCTGCAGGTGTATCTACTCCATCATAGTGAGCTCCAACTATTAGAGTTTTAGCACCTTCTTTTTTTGATTTTAGAGTACCAATGATATTTTTAGATGTAGTATCTTTAGATTCACAATCTGCAATCATAGATATTTTTGGAGATTGACCATTTTCAAATAGAGCTTTTAAGGATTTACCATCTTTGATGTGAATCATAAAGGCTGGTATTGTTGATTCGTCTTTAAGGGAGCCTAGCGGTATTTCGGTACTGTCCTCAGAATCTTCAACGTAAAAGATTACTGCCACAGCTCCTAAAGTAGATGCATTTGATGTTGCTTCTTTAAGCGTATTTGAATTGACAGGTATTAAAATAATTTTATCCTTAACATCTAATTTTTGCAGATCAACATAATTTCCACTATCGGCAATAACAACTTCAGCAGATATTCCATCAGAAGGTGTTGCTTTACTAAATTGAAGAACTTTAGATTCAATGATTTTTTCTTCGGGAGAGGTTAATTTTAATTCTGCTTTGTTATTTTTAAATACACATAGTGGAAATTCTTGTTCTTCTACGGTTAAACCCATATCTTCAAACTTTTTTGAAATATAGTCTGCAGTTTCACTCTCACCAGAATCACCAGCCATTCTAGCATTATCCTTTGAGGATAACTTTTCGATGTCGTTATAAATGTTATCAGAAGATACCTCTTTAGAAAAGTTTTTAAATTTAATATTTGATAAGTCATCCTTAGATAAATTTTCATTTGTATTTGAGTCACAAGCTACTAAAGAAAAGGTTAAAATGCAAACACAACAAAAGTAAATTAGTTTTTTAATTTTACTCATATAATACACCTCTCTTGAAAATATTGCTATTTATAACAATTATATCATTTAAGGCGCTAGTTTTTACATAAGATTTGTTAATTTAAACCATACCATTTTGTAAAAGGTCCTTATATATTAAATTAGCTTTTTTGTATTTACGTTTGCTTTCTAAATGTTTTATAAGACTTAATTCTATTTCAGTATATAGTTCTATATAATTAATTTTTTTATAGAAGGGTAGAATGTTATTAATTATTTCTTCATAAAAGATGTCTTCCTGGAAATGATAACATTTTAAATATTTATAATATAGAAGTTTGTAATATCTAGAGGACTTAAAATTATCATTTAAGTATTTATGAAAAATAGGCTTTAGTAAATCTAAATCTCCTATAGCAACTATAGCATCTATATAGTTACAGGCAGCAAGAAGCGAAAATTCTGGTAAGGAATTATCACATAAATCCATTGCTAGAATTGAATACTCTATTGATTTTTTATAATCTTTTTTATTGAAAAATATATCAGAGAGATCAATATAAACTGAAGAAATTACATCGTCCATATCAAAGAATTTTGCTCCATTTAGAGCAGCTTCTGAATGAACTAAACTTTCGTCATACATAGATAAGTAGCTATAACATACAGATAATGTGTTATGACATAAAACTGCATTTAAATATTTACCGCTTTTTTCATAACTCTCTAAAGCTTTACTTAAATAATAAGTACCTTTTAAAGGTTTATTATTAAAACAGTATGAAAATCCTAAGTGATAGTTTATCCAAGGAGTGTCAATTAATTTTTGAGCTTGTAACAATCTTTCTATACCCTCATCATGACTATGATGTTTATATATACATCTTCCAGAAGTTAGTAGGTAGGTGTATTTTAAATTATTATCATCAAAAGTTAATGTTTTATCTAAAATTTCAATATCTTCTTTTAATTCATCATAGGTTAATTTCTTTACAAAGAATAAATAGGTTATCTTATATATTTTAAATTCAAAACTATAGAGGGAGTCATTTAAAAAGTCCTCCATTTCTTTTAGTTCATTATATATATTAGTTGCACTATCAAAATTTAAATACTCTATTTCTTGAATCATTGAATAAAACATTTGACGGATTTTACCTATATTCTTGTTTTTATCAAGTTTGCTTATTCCTAACTTTTTAAGAAGTGCTTCTATAATATCTTCCTTTAAAGAACGTTTTCCATTTTCAAAGTAACATAGATGACTTGTAGAACATATACCATAAGCTAAAGCTTCTTGGCTAATGTCTTGTTTAATTCTAAGATATTTAATCCAAGAAGATAAAAAATTATATTCAATAGTTTGTCCAAATATTGTGCATAAATTATTCATTAAATACGCCTCCTATTTAAAATGCAAAAATACTATTCAATTCACAATATTTTGTTTATTGTATTATTTATTATAGCATTTACTATTAAATATCTAAAGGAATTATTCAATAAAATATGGTTGAGATAACATATTGATACAATTAAAATATAAGTATGACAATTTACTTACATGAACGGGGGGAATAGGAATGAATATAAAAAGATTTATAGATCCATATAAAGATTTACCTATTAGCATATATGTGCTATTTTCAGCTTCACTTATTAATAACATGGGTAATTTTGTTTATCCATTACTAACTATGTATTTAACTTATAAAATAGGTCTTGAAGCTGGACTAGTAGGAACTTTTGTGGCTATATCAAGCGTACTAGGATTAATAGGTTCACTAATTGGTGGAAAACTCATAGATAAGGTAGGAAGAAAAAGTATCTTTATAATATTTAGATCAATTTCAGCACTATGTATTTTATCATGTGGATTCATCGAAAATTTTTACATATTTATTATGTTTATAATGATTTCTAGCTTAGTTACTGGAATAACATCGCCATTTTATAGCACAATAATTACGGACTTAACTTCAGGAGAGAAGAGAAAAACTGCTTTTTCTTTGGAATACATGGCTATGAATATAGGAATGGCTATTGGACCATTACTTGCAGCATTTTTGTTTAATAATTTTTTGAAGTTTTTATTTATTGGTGATTCAATTACTACTTTTATTTCTATAGTACTAGTATGGCGTTTTGTACCTGAAACTTTTGTAAAAGGTGATAAGTCTATAGAATCCAAATTAAACACAAAATTAGAGCAGGGGGAAGAGGGAGGACTTTTAACAGCTTTAATTAAAAGACCAACTATGATAATTTTTTCAATGATAATGGTTATATATTTTCTTGTCTTTTCTCAATATAACTTTGGACTTTCATTGCAGCTTGGTGATATCTTTGGAGAAAATGCAGCTATTAAATTTGGATGGTTAATGACCGTAAATACTGTTTTATGTAGTATAATGCCAATGTTTTTAGCGCCACTATTTAAAAGGATAAAACCTTCTCTTTGTATTTCACTTGGAGGTATATTGTACTTTATAGGATTCGGAATGATCTATAAAATAAACAGTTTTCCATTATTTATAATCTCAACTGTATTATGGACCTTTGGAGAAATTCTAGTTGCTACAAATACAAGTGTATATATTGCAAGTCAAGCTCCTTCTACACATAGAGGAAGATTTAACTCCATATTTCCTATAATAAGAAAATTAGGATTTATATTTGGACCATTTATAGCTGGAATTTATGTAGAGAATTTAGGAATAAGAAACCTATGGCTTTTAATCGGGGGACTAGCTTTTGTAGGTGGAATTTTGATGTATAGTCTTTATTATTGTGAAAATAAAAAAAATAGTCTTAAATTAGATTTAAAAATAGAAGAGTAATGTTTGTTTACAAAATAGTAATAAAGCGTTGACAGTATATATAAGATTTATTGATATAATACTTTCTATTTACTAATATAATATATATGTTACAATTCAAAATCTACATTTTTAGATTTTGAACATATTAGATTTCATAATTTATTGCAACTTATATATTTTGTAGGTGGAGGTTATAATGGAAAAAAGTCTTAAGCCACAAAAAATTAACACTAGTGATTATTTCACTATTCCTAATATACTTTGTTATATAAGGATTATTTTAATACCTGTATTTATGTTTGTTTACTTAAATGCAACGACAACAAAAGATTATTATATTGCAGCCTTTATTATTCTATTTTCAGGGATAACTGATTTTTGCGATGGATATATTGCTAGGAAATTTAATCAAGTTACTGAACTAGGGAAATTTTTAGATCCCTTAGCTGATAAATTGACCCAAGGTGCTATAATACTTACTCTGATGTTTAAAATTAAATGGATGAACTATTTAGTAGGTTTATTTATAGTGAAAGAGTTATTTATGGCTGTTAACGGTGCAATATTATTAACTAAAAAGAGAAGAAAGTTAGATGGTGCTAAGTGGTTTGGAAAAGTATCTACAGCAGTATTATACGCATCTATGTTTATACTTATTATATTTCCGTCCTTAAACCCAATTAAAACTAATTTAACTATAGGTATAACAGCTTTCTTTATGTTATTATCTTTTCTTCTTTATATTCCAGTCTTTATAAAGATGTATAAAGATTAAGTTATGCCATCATGGAATAATTCTGTGATGGCATATTTTAATCTTAAAAAATTTATTTTATCATTTGCAATATCTAAATTAATTTTGTATAATGTTAGGTGGCTAACAATAATATGTTATGAGGTGTTAAAATGAATCAGCATAAACATATTGGATTTGAAATTAAAACTTTATCTAATTTAATAAAAAGACAGTTTGATCAGTCCAGTAATAAAAAAGAAATTGATAACTTAACTGGAACCAATGGTTGGGTTATAGGATATTTAGCAAATAATCAACATAGAGATGTCTTTCAAAGGGATTTAGAATTAGAATTTTCAATAAGAAGATCAACAGCTTCTAAAATACTTCAACTTATGGAAAAGAAGGGATTTATTAAAAGAGAAGCTGTGGAATATGATGCTAGACTAAAAAAACTTGTTTTAACAGAAAAAGCTTTAGAGGTACATGCTATAGCGCAGCAAGGGATAAATCAACTTGAAGAAAAAATATCAAAGGGCTTAACTAATGAAGAAATAGAAACATTTTTTAAGATAGCAGAAAAGATAAAGAAGAATTTAGAATAGCAAATTTTATGTTTTTTGCAAAGTAATTGTTAGCTTGCTTACAGTAAGGTTGCTAACAATATTCAATATTTTAACAAACTTAGGAAATTTATTTTCTAAAAGATAAAACTAAATAATTAGGAGGAAAATACATGGTAAAAAAATTACTTAATTCAGTGAGAGAATATAAAAAGCCATCATTGCTCTCACCACTTTTTATTACATTAGAAGTAATAATGGAGGTAATCATTCCATTATTAATGGCAAGACTTATAGACCTTGGTATAGATGGAGGGGACATGTCCTATATCCTTAAAATAGGATTTGCATTAGTTCTATCGGCTATAATATCTTTGTTTTTTGGAGCTTTAGCAGGCAAATATGCTGCAAATGCTTCAGCAGGATTTGCAAAGAATCTACGTCAGGATATGTATTACAATGTTCAAAAATATTCATTTTCCAATATAGACAAGTTTTCTACGGCAAGTATTGTAACTAGACTCACTACTGACGTTACTAATGTACAAAATGCATATCAAATGATTATACGTATTGCAGTACGTGGACCTATTATGCTTACTTTTTCAATGATTATGGCCTTTAGCATTAACGCTAAACTATCTTTAATTTTTCTATTTTTAATACCAATATTAGGGATAGGACTATTTTTAATTATTTCTAAGGCGCATCCTATTTTTGAACATGTATTTAAAGTTTACGACAAGTTAAATAATGTTGTTCAAGAAAATTTAAGAGGAATTAGAGTTGTTAAATCTTTTGTTAGAGATGAACATGAAAATAAAAAATTTGAAGAAATTTCACACGATATATATGAGGATTTTACAAAGGCTGAAAAAACAGTGGCATATAATATGCCTTTAATGCAACTATGCATGTATGGTTGTATGCTTTTAATTTCTTGGTTTGGAGCAAGACTTATTGTAAATTCAGAAATGACTACTGGAGAATTAATGAGTTTATTTACTTATGCTATGCAAATCTTAATGAGTTTAATGATGTTATCTATGGTATTTGTAACTATAATAATATCTCGTGCTTCTGCTGAAAGAATAGTTGAAGTTTTAGATGAGAAAAGTGATATTGTTAACCCTGAAAATCCAATTTTTAATGTAAATGATGGAGCTATTGATTTTAAAAATGTTAGATTCAGTTATACAAAAAATAAAAATAAATTATGTCTTAAAGGAATCAATTTAAATATTAAATCTGGGGAAACAGTTGGTATTATTGGTGGGACAGGCTCCTCTAAAACAAGTTTAGTACAACTTATACCAAGATTATATGATGCAACTGAAGGAACTATCTCAGTAGGTGGAATTGATGTTAAAGACTATGATATTGAAACATTGAGAAATGAAGTTGCAATGGTACTTCAAAAAAATGAATTGTTTTCTGGAACTATTAAAGAAAATTTAAGATGGGGAAATGAAAATGCTAGTGATGAAGAAATAATAAGAGTTTGTAAACTTGCTCAAGCTGACGATTTTGTATCCACATTTCCAGATGGATATGACACCTATATAGAACAAGGTGGTTCAAATGTATCAGGGGGTCAAAAGCAAAGACTTTGTATTGCTAGAGCATTGCTAAAGAAACCTAAAATTCTTATTCTTGATGATTCAACTAGTGCAGTAGACACAAAAACAGACTCATTAATTAGAAGTGCCTTTAAATCAGAAATACCTAATACTACAAAAATAATAATAGCACAGAGAATTTCTTCCATAGAAGATGCAGATAAAATTGTAGTTATGAATAATGGTGAGATTGATGCTATAGGTACACATGAAGAGCTTCTAAAAAGTAATGATATTTATAAAGAAGTATATAGCTCTCAAATGAAGGGAGGAAAAGTAAGTGAGT
The DNA here is from genome assembly GCA_900548455.1 of uncultured Clostridium sp. Classification (GTDB taxonomy): domain Bacteria; phylum Bacillota; class Clostridia; order Clostridiales; family Clostridiaceae; genus Clostridium_J. The sequence continues at coordinate 918 of URKQ01000019.1, read as the reverse complement.
AAACAAATGAAAAGACAAAAACCAGATTTAAAAACAATTAAAAGGCTTATGTCTTATGTAAATAGATATAAAGGAAGATTTATTATAGTTTTAATTTTAATTTTTATCAGTGCCCTTACCAGTGTAGCTAGTTCGCTTTTTCTAAGAACATTAATAGATGATTATATCACACCACTTTTGTTACAAGACAATCCAATTTTTAGTGGACTGCTTAAAACTATTTTAACTATGGGTGGTATTTATTTAATAGGTGTACTTTCAACTTTATTTTATAATCGCTTAATGGTTACAATTGCTCAAGGAGTTTTAAAAACTATACGTGATGAAATGTTTTCACATATGCAGACATTACCAATAAGATATTTTGATACTCATTCCCATGGGGACATTATGAGTCACTATACGAATGATACAGATACATTAAGACAGATGATATCTCAAAGTATTCCTCAAATGTTTTCGGCTGTAATTACTGTAGTTTCTGTATTCTTTGCAATGATTGCAACAAGTGTATGGCTTACTATATTTGTAATTCTGTTTTTACTTATAATTTTCAAAATTACTGGTAGCATCGCTGGTAAAAGCGGATCTTATTTTGTTAAGCAACAACAAGCCCTAGGCAAAGTTAATGGATATATAGAAGAGATGATTAACGGTCAAAAGGTTGTAAAAGTATTTTGTCATGAAGATAAGGCAAAAGAAGAATTTGATAAAATAAATGAAGAGCTTTGTAAAAATTCTAGTGAAGCAAATAAGTTTGCTAATATATTAATGCCAATTATGTCTAACTTAGGTCATCTTCAATACGTATTAATAGCCGTTGTAGGTGGAATTATGGCTATAAATGGAGTTGGAGCTTTAACCTTAGGAGCTATTGCATCGTTTTTGCAATTGTCAAGAAGTTTTACCCAGCCTATA
>URKQ01000018.1 GCA_900548455.1 uncultured Clostridium sp. | reverse complement strand
GCTCTTTCAAAAGGAACCCTATGGTTCCCTTTGAGTATCTCTCCTTAACAAGGAGGGAACAGGGTCCCCTTCCAACCCCACTTAGGAAAAGCCGTAAATATAAGCATCAATTAAGAATTTAAAATTAAGAGTTAAAAATGCTAGGTAATAAAAAATTACCCTATAAACATTTTGTTTATAGGGTAATTTCTTTATTACAATATCTTAAATGCTTTTAGTTGCATTCTTTAACCAAGCAGTTTCATCTTCATTTAAATAAGGACTTAATGTATTAAATACTTTTTTATGATAGTCGTTAATCCACTTAATTTCTTCTGAGTTTAGTAATTCTTTATTTATAGCTCTAAGTTCATATGGACATAATGTAAATTCTTTAAAGCCCATAAATTTACCAAATTCATTTTCAGCTCTATATTCTACAGCTATTAAGTTTTCTATTCTTACTCCGTGGCTTCCACCTCTGTATATTCCTGGTTCATTTGATATTACCATACCTTCTTCTAATTCAACAGATGATAAGTCTTTTCTAATTTGTTGAGGGCCTTCATGAACACTTAAGAAATATCCTACACCATGACCAGTACCATGCTTAAAGTCTAAACCTCTATTCCATAATGCTCTTCTAGCTAATATATCTAGTCTACAACCTTGTGTACCTTCTAAGAACAATGCGTTTCCTAAATTCAAATGACCTTTAAGAACTAAAGTATAATCATCCTTTTCTTCTTGAGTTAGGTCTCCAAGGGCAATAGTCCTAGTTATATCCGTAGTACCATCTAAATATTGAGCACCTGAATCAACTAAAAACAATCCCTTAGGCTGTAATTTAACATTTGTATCTTCTGTAGCTTTATAGTGAATTATTGCTCCATGCTCACCATATCCAGCAATAGTATCAAAGCTAATTTCAACAAATTCATCTCCCTCAGCTCTAAAAGCCTCTAACTTATCAGAAGCAGAAATCTCTGTAATTTCTTCTTTTCCTACATTCTCATCTAACCATTTAAGGAACTTAACCATTGCAACTCCATCTTTAACATGAGCATTTTCTATATTTTTAAGTTCTACCTTATTCTTTTTGGCTTTTAGTAATGTAGTAATGGCTTTTTCCTCTTTAATATTTACTCCAGAAGGTATTGAACTTGCTAACCAAACATTGGTCTTACTTGGATCAAATACTATACTACCTCTTAATTTTTTAAGATCATTTATAATATCTTCATACTCTTTAATTTCAACACCATTTTCATTTAAATAAGTAATTACCTTATTGTCCAATTTTTCTTTATCTATATATAATGTACAACTTTCTTTTTCAAGTAATAAATAACTTAAAAATACTGGATTACATTTAACATCATTACCTCTTAAATTCAATAGCCATGCAATATCATCTAAAGATGCTAACAAAAAGTTATCCACACTTTCTCTTTGAAGTTCATCTCTTACTTGTGAAAGCTTTTCCAAAAGAGTCTTTCCAGCATACTTTACTTCATGGATAAATACTTTTTCCCTTGGCATAGTTGGTCTATCATTCCACAATTCATTAAATATATCTTCTTCTGGTCTTATATTAATTGATTTTTCTTTAAAAGCTCCTTCAAGTTCATGCAATTCATAAGTTGTAAGTACTTTCCCATTAAAACTAACAGTATCACCACTGCTTAAATTATCTACAATCCACTGTGTATATGTTTTAACTCCTGGCTCACCCATACGTTCTAAAACAAATTCACTTTCTTTAATTTGATCAGCAGCTTGCAAGAAGTATCTTCCATCTGTCCACAAATGTGCTTCTTTTAATGTTATAACAACAGTACCTGCTGAACCAGTAAAGCCTGAAATCCAAGCTCTAACTCTAAAGTACTCACTTACATACTCACTACCATGATTATCTGAACTAGGAATAATAAAAGCATCTATATGCTTCTCTTTCATAACTTTTCTTAAACTTTCAATTCTAGAATTAATGTTCATAAAAAATCCCCCATTCATTTAATAATTGATATATTCCTATTTATCTAAAATATAATAAGCAATTCCAACGGCCTTAGGTCCTACATGACATCCTATAACAGGCCCAATATCTTGAATTTGAGCTTCTACTCCTAGTATTTCTTTAACCTTTTCTGCTAAAGCTCTACCTTCTTCTTCACAATTAATATGATGCACAATTAATTCTCCTAGCTTACCTTCTGCTATATCACCTTTAACTTTATCTATCATTCTAAGTATTGCTCGTTGCTTAGTTCTTACTTTATCAAATACAGCAGTCTTTCCATCTTCTACTGTAAGAATTGGTCTAATTTGAAGTAGTGTTCCAAATAAAGCAGCTGCACCGCCTATACGACCACCCTTTTTTAAATATTCAAGTGTATCAGGAATAAATAAAAATCTACTTCTGTTTATAACTTTATTTATTTCTTCTAATATTACATCCATTGACTTATTTTCATTAGCAAGTCTTGCCGCAGTTAATACTGCATATCCCATCTGCATGCAATTAGATCTAGAATCTATTATCTCCATTCGTGCATTAGGATATTTTTCTTCAATCATAGTCTTAATGACTTGATTGCATGTAGAATAAGTTCCACTCATCTCTGATGAAATAAATATTCCTATAACATCATCACCATTTTCAACTATTCTTTCAAATATTTTATATAAATCATCTATTGTTGGCTGAGATGATGTTGGAATACTATCTGCCTCAGCTAATTTTTTATAAAAAACATCATTTTCTATTTCTGTTTCCTTAAAAATTTCATTTCCCATTACAACACTTAAAGAAACTACAGTAATATCATACTTTTCCTTAAGTTCATTTGGTATATAACAAGTGCTATCTGTAACTATTTTTATAGCCATACTATTCCTCCAATTGTTAATATTAATATAAGTCAAATCAAATTTAACTATTAATTTTTAATAATCATTTAAACTCATTATCCAAAGATAAATCATTTTAAAATTCAAAAAATCTATACTTCCTATACATTAAAAAAACTAAAAATCTATCTATAATATAAACATACTATATAGAATTATACCAATAGCCATGAAAAAATACATTCTATTTTGAAATTAAATTATGTAAATTTTAAATAAACACTTTAAAAGTGTACATTCTATCACTCTATATTACTACAGAGCATATAATAAAAAGACATATTTCTACAAGTTCATTATTAGCTCCTAATGTATCTCCTGAATGTCCTCCTATTTTACTTTTACACATTCCATTAAATAATAATGTTACTACTAACCCTGCAATTAATAAATAACCTATAGTAAAAAAATCACAAAACAAATTACTTATAAAAACTGTAAGTATTACAGCTCCAAAGAATTGCTTATATGATGTATTCTCTATATATAAAGTTCCTGTACCTTTTTCCTTTGCATTTTTACCTATAAGACATACAAATACAGTGAACATTCTACTAATCATAGGAATAATAATAAGCATATACCCCATTGAATTTATTCCGATATAATATACTCCAAAAATCCTTACTATTACATCAAATATCATTGCTAAAACACCAAAGGACCCAACTCTGCTATCCTTCATTATCTCTATAATTCTTTCTCTACTTCTAAAAGAAAAAAATCCATCACAAGTATCTCCCAATCCATCCATATGAAGACCTCCTGTGATAAATATACCTGCTAATACTGTTATTACCGCTACCATTGGGAAAGGTAACACTTTAGCAGATAAATAAAATATTCCATATTCAATAATTCCAATAGTAGCTCCTACCACCGGAAAAAATATACTAGCTCTTTTAAAATTTTCTTTTTCACATGCTAGTGACAGTTTAATTGGAATTCTAGTTATAAACTGAAACAGCAAAAGAAGGTTATTAAAAATAACCTTTTCCTTATCGACTGAACTAATGATAATAATTAATGCAATAATAACAAGTTCTATTCCTTTAATCATTTTATTTACCCCTTAATTTTTAATCCTTGACCACAACATACTAAATAAACTTGGTCAGCCATATTCCCAACATGTTGATTTATAAAGCCTTGTATATCTCTAAATATTCTTGACAACCTATTATCTGGAACAAGTCCCCAACCTACTTCATTAGTTATTAAAACAACTTCTTTATCAAGTTCTCTGCACTTATTTATAAAACTAGTAAACTCATCTTTAATTTTCTTACATATGCAGTCTATCTTATCATCACTAATATTGTCATAGTCGGTTTCTAATTCAAACATTATATTTGTTGTCATTATAGTAACACAATCTAAAAAAATATGTTTTTGCTCATATTCTTCAATCTTATTATGAAGATCACTATAGGCTTCCAAAGTAGCCCACTTTTGATTTCTACTTTCTCTATGTTTTTTTATTCTATGTTTCATTTCTTCATCAGTGACTATTGCCGTTGCAATATATAAAACATCGTCTATACCACTATATAAATTTTCACCAAAGGAGCTTTTTCCACTTCTGCATCCACCCGTTACTAAAGTTATCTTACTCAAAATAATTACCTCCAATCAAAATAAACTCATGTTAATAATGCTATCTATATAAAAATAACCATCATCACAATTTATTATAGATAGGTCTCCATTTCTAGTTGAAAATTTCCAATATAAATCTAAATTTTCATCCATGATATAAGTATATATAGCACCCATTACTCCTCCATGGGTGCTTATCAATACATATTCATAAGACTGTGATTTTAATTCTTCCATAAAATCTTTAACTCTTAAATAAAACTGAGCAAAGCTTTCGCCTCCATATATAGGATATGACTTCCAATCATTAATCCACTGATCATATTCCTTATTATTGGTAAGTTGAATTTCTTTATAGGTCTTACCTTCAAAAATCCCGAAATTTCTTTCATTGATTCTTTTATCAATTTCATATTCTCCAGGGTATATTTCCTGCAAAGTCTGTTTAGCTCTCAGTTTTTCACTACAAAACACCTTGTCAAATTTAATATTTTTGAGCACTCCATTAAGCTTTTGAGCTTGTTTTATACCTACATCAGTTATACCACAGTCCATATCTCCATAGTATGTTTTTTTAAGATTTTCTTCTGTTTCTCCATGTCTTATTAAATATACTTTCATAGCTTTCCTTTCTATGATTCTCTTATATCTATATAGTTAGAGATATCTATACCCGAGTCATCAAATGAATCCATACTATTTATTGTGTAAATAGCACTTTCAATAACACCAAATGCTATCGGACATCCTGACCCTTCTCCTAACCTCATATTTAACGTAAACATAGGATCTAATCCTAATTCCTTCATAACAAATACAGCTCCAGGTTCAGCCGATAAATGTGATGCAAACATGTATTGAGATGATTTATCATTAAGCTTTTGAGCACATAATGCTGCTGTAGACGAAATCAAACCATCAATAACTATCGGTACCTTATATATTGCACCACCTAAAAATATTCCACATAAACCCGCAATATCAAAGCCTCCAACTTTACTTATAACGTCTATTACATCATTCTTATTAGGTTTATTAATTTCTATAGATTTCTTAACTACCTCTTTTTTATGTTTTAGCCCTTCATCTGTTAACCCTGAACCTTTACCTACTACTATGTCACTATCTATTCCAGATAATACACTTATAATTGCAGCAGACGTTGCTGTATTACCTACGCCCATTTCTCCTGTTCCTATCAAATCATATCCTTCAGCTTTTAAATCTCTCACTATATCTATTCCAGTTTTTATGGCCCTTATTGCTTCCTCTCTTGTCATAGCAGCTCCCTTAGCCATATTACTTGTTCCATATCTAATCTTTCTATTTAAAACTCTAGAATTTGAAAAATCTTTATCAACACCTATATCAACTATAGTAACATCACTTTTATAATATTTGCTAAGCTTACATACTCCTGTAGTTCCCTTTATAAAATTTTCTACAACTGAAGCAGTAACCTCTCGTGGACAAGATGAAACACCTTCCTCTTGAACACCATTATCACTACACATCAATACTATATTCTTTTTATTAATTCTATTTATATGTTGTCCTTTAATACCACTTAATCTTATAACTATATCCTCTAAAGTTCCTAAACTTCCAATTGGTTTACTCAATTTATCAACATATTCTTTAGTTGTTTTTATAGCTTTATCATTAATATCTTGTATACTATTAATTTGTTTAAATAAATCTTCCACACTATCATCCCCAAACTTCTTATTTTACCTAGTCTCTCATTAAAATTATATACCAAGAAATACCCATATTCAAACTTGAACTATTATTATTAGAGTTGCAAAAATAATAAAAACATGGATAATAGATAATAGCTATTAACTAAGAACTAAAAGTTAAAAAACAAGAATTAATGATAAGAGTTTTGGAGGAAAACAAATGAGTGATAGAAATAAAGGTGTTTTATTTATAATTTTATCTGCTTTTGGATTTGCGATGATGTCTGCTTTTGTAAAGCTATCTGGAGACTTGCCTTCTATGCAAAAAGCCTTTTTTAGAAATGTAATATCACTAATAATTGCCTTGATAATGATAATACATCATAAAAAAAGTTTATTTGGAGGTTTAAAAAATCAAAGATTATTGTTGATGCGTTCTGCTTTTGGAACTCTAGGTGTAATATTAAATTTTTACGCAATAGATCACTTAATTTTATCCGATGCAAATATGCTTAATAAGCTTAGTCCTTTTTTCGTAATTATATTTTGTGCTATATTCTTAAAAGAAAAACTAAAACCAGTTCATATAATTACAATTATAATTGGATTCTTAGGTGCTTTACTAATAATAAAACCCGTATTTAATTTATCCATAATTCCATATATATGCGGATTTTTATCTGCTCTTTTTGCAGGCGCTGCTTATACCTGTGTAAGGGCTCTAAGCGGAAAAGAAAATCATTATACTATAGTATTTTACTTTTCATGTTTTTCTGTAGTTGTTCTTTTACCATTTTTAATTACTAATTATAAACCAATGTCAATGACTCAATTTATGTACTTAATTTTAGCTGGTATATTTGCTACTGTAGGACAATTTTGTATAACACTAGCCTATAAATATGCTCCTGCAAGAGAAATCTCTATATTTGATTATTCAAATATAATTTTTTCTGCAATAATTAGTATGATTATGTTCAATCAACTTCCAGACATATTAAGCTTTTTAGGTTATATAATTATTTTTTCTGCTTCATTATATATGTTTTTTTACAACAAAAAAGTGGCATAACCACTTCCCTATGGAACACATACTCTATATATTATGAAATAAAAGCTCTGTGAAAGAATACAATAAGGTCTTCTTTCACAGAGCTTTTATATTAAGTATTACAATCATGAAAGGTAAAAAATTATATTTTTCATCTATATTTTCATTTAATGGAGTCCACATTTTTACAACGTGAGAAGGTACATTATTAGCCGTTCTTCTCTACCTTATAATTTTTAGATTCATCAATAGCTTCCATAAACATTTCTTCAAACTTTCTTACACATGAATCTATATTGAATTTCCTACCATACTCACTATATTTTATTTCCATTACACTTCGCTCGTATTCATGTTCAATCCAGTAATCAATTTTCTTTGCTAAATCTTCACTATTACCATGCTCAAATAAACTTCTTCCATCTAATGCAAATTGCTTAGTTGCAGACTTAGAACTATTGCTTATAATAGGAACCAATCCAGTAGAAAACGCCTCGATGCATGATATAGCTTCAATTTCAATATCTGCACTATGAACATACAAATCACACATAGAAATTAGTTTAACTAAATCCTCCTTAGAGTAAAATCCAAATTTAGGTTTATTATTTAAGGAACTTCCTAATTCCTTATACTTTTCATATTTAGGACCTTTCCCTGCAAATAAGAGTTGAATATTATCACTATACTTAGATTTTTTTACAGCCTCTATTAATACATCCTGTCTCTTTTCATTGGATAACCTTCCTATCATTAAAATACAAAATTTATTATCTAATTCTCTATTTTTATCTGTCTTTCTATAAGTAAAACTTGGGTCAACTCCATTAGATATTACATGTAGCTTTGCTTTATAATTATGTCTTTTTAATTCACCTGCAATAAAGTCACTTGGACAATGTACATGGGTAAATTCATCATAAAATATCTTCTTATAAAACTCATAAATATGTTCAGCAACAAAATTAGCCCTTGATAATCCTGCATTATATGTTATATTTTCTGGTTGAACATGAAAAGCAGCTGTATGTGGAACTCCTAATTCCTTGGCAATCTTTAATCCCTTAATAGCTAATGGAAAGGGCATATAAAAATGTACAATATCACAATTGCTAATAGCTTCTCTTAATACTGATTCTTCTGGCTTTGCAAAGCTCATCCCCTGCTTGTTAGCAATATGTGAAACTAAGGGTATATGTAACTCGTCCACTAAATACTTACTTTTATCATCTTTACCCATACTTACTACTCTAACATCATGCCCATGATCTTTTAATGTAGCTGCAAACCTTTTTGCAGATATGGTGGTTCCATTGTTCTCATTGTCATATTGATCTATTACTAATAAAATTCTCATATATATTTCTTCCTCATTAAATTTTAGTATACTTAATTTATACAACCATATTATAACATAATAATTTGTATAATTTTACAAACGCACATCAAATTATGCAAATGTTAACATTTACCTTTTTCATTTCTTCTTAAACTAAAGAAAGCTAGGTAGTCCCCAGCTTTCTTTAATTTAAACAATATAATAATAAATTAATTTTGAGATGCCCAATCTGCAGGATATGTAACATAAATAAATCTTGCATAATTAGGAACAGAGAATTTTATAGTTGAACCTTTAGGAATTAATATAAGTTCTCCTGCATCTGCAGAGACTATGGCATTGTTTACTATAATATCTAAATGTCCATCTATAACATAATCTATTTCATCATAATTTAAAGTCCAATCAAAGGTTGTTTGCTTCATTTCCATTATGCCGCATCCAAGTCTTCCACTTTCTTCTAAGGTAAATAAATCTTTTGTATATACTATATCTGAACTTTTCCCAGTATCAAGCCTATCTGACTCACTTACCCTTACTGTTGGTACTTTAACAGATATTACACCACTAGAATCTTTTTTTCTCATAAAGTCCATATTATCATTACAACATTCACTTTTTACTGCGGCTCCAAGTTTTTCAGCTAATATATCCTTAACCATCTTTTCTATTAGACTTTTATCAATATCAACCATAGTTATTTACTCTCTCCCTTCTTCAGTACACCATTAGCAATAAATGTTGCTACTATTACAGCTGTAATTCCTGATACTAACTTTCCTACTATCATTGGCAAAATCATAGATGAATTAAAACCTGCTGTAAATCCCAAGTGGTCTCCAAATACAAATGCAGCTGAAACAGCAAAGGCAACGTTAATTATCTTTCCTCTGTCATCCATATCCTTCATCATTCCAAACATTGGAATACTATTAGCTAAAGTGGCAACCATACCTGCAGCTGCTACATCATTCATCTTTAATATCTTTCCTAGTCCCATCAAAGGCTTCTTAAATACTTTTGTAATTACATATACTAATGGGAATGCTCCCGCAAGTACAATAGCTATTTCTCCAACAGTTGCTATACCTTCCTCAATAGGATTCATTCCTGGAATTAATGCTATTCCTGTCAATGCTTCTATAACTGCTGATGCAAGCGCTAAAGTAATTACAATAACAACAAATTTACCAAATACCGTAAACCCTTTTATAACAGCATTTTCAAACTTCCAAAGTCCCAATGCTATTAATATTGCAATTATAACTATTGGAATTAAATTTCTAAGAATCATCATAACAGGAAATCCTGCAACTAACCCTCCAACGAAAGAACCTATAGGAATAGTAATTATTCCAGCCAAAACGCCTAGGCCTAAGAATCTCTGATCTTCTTTTTCTATAATCCCTAGTGCTACAGGGATAGTAAATACTATTGTTACTCCCATCATTGAACCTACTATTAAACCGCCAAATAGTCCTGCATTAGGATCTACTGCTAGAGCCTCTGCAAGAGATGCTCCACCCATATCATTTGCTAAAAGTGTACCTCCAAACATACCTGGATCAGCACCTAAAAAATTAAAAATAGGAACTATAACTGGTTCTAATATTCTAGCAAGTACTGGTGACAGTGAAATTACCCCCACCATGGCAAGAGCTAAAGAACCCATAGCCATAAATCCCTCTTCAAACTTTTCACCTAACCCAAATTTATTTCCTATACACTTATCTAATGCTCCTAAAGCCATAAAAATAGTCATTATATATACTATTATTTCATTAATTCCCATTTATTTAACCATCTCCTTCTAAGTTAAAAACTTAATTATGCTTTCATCTGGTGATGGAATAATTGATATATTTACAATTCTCTTATTATCAATAGCCTCTGTAGCTATTGTCATTCCATATTCAACATCACTTAAACCACCAGAAATAATGTAAATAAGTTTTCCCCCTATACCAAAAGCAAGTTGTAATTTAATTAAATTTACATCTCCTCCTTTTAATGTAGCATCTAGTGCCTCTAGTCCACTACATACACTATTGGTCTCCATAATTCCAATAGCCTGGTTAATTTCATTCTTAGCTCTTGATTTTAGAGCTGCAATTATATCTTCATGAACTGCATTTAATATAAAACTGTCTAAAATATAATCTTTTCCAACAACCCTACCTTCTTCTATAGCAGATTTTACAGCTCCGACATCTCCAGCTAAAATCACAATAAAGCGTCCAGGGCATATGCTTTTTAGAAATAAAATTTCCACATTTGCTGTTTTTACCATATTATCTGCTACTTCAAACCCTTTACTAATACTTCTTAACTCTATTGCGCCAATACTTTTACTCATCTTCTACCTCTATAGAATCAATTATGGCAACAATTGCAGCATCTATAGGTACCTCTTTATTTCCTAAAGCTATCCGTGCAGAACCACCGCGAACAATTAAAACCGTATCTCCTTGACCTGCTCCAACACTATCTGCTGCCACAAAGATTCCATCATCTTCTTTGTTTTTATCTTTAAGCAACTTTATAATTAAAAACTTTTGTCCTTCTAATTTTTCGTCTTTTCTTGTAGCCCAAAGTTTGCCTACAACTTTTCCTATAAACATACTTTTTAAACTCTCTTTACAATTAAATTGTGAATTCTGATATAATCCTCAGCCAAAGGTGTTATTATTGACTTTTTATCAATAACTATTGTTCTTTTACCATCTAAGTACGGCTTAATTAAATCACCTTCACTTATAACTTTTTTATTTTTTATATAAAAATTACTTCTTTTATTATCCTCTACATCTACACATTCATTTGATAAGTATTCTTCTTTATAAGATTTAATCTCTATCTCAGATAAACATTTAATAAAGTTAATACCAAAAGATTTTAGTTTATTTTCATAATCTAAAAATTCATTATATAAAGATTTGGGAGAAGTGCCTTTATACTTTTTATACTCAATTCCATCTTCAAAAACATAAACCTTTTTACCCTGCAAAAGCATTTTGATGACATATTGTGCTTTCTTATTTTCTCCTGATAATGTGGCAATATTACTCATTAAGTCAATTTTAAAATCTGTAATTATTACTATATGCCCTAGTTCCATGTGGTCCTCATAACTAAAAACATTATACTTTTCACTTAGAATGTGATAATAATTATCAGGAATATTTCCCATAATAATTACATTCTCTTTTTTACTAATATCACCACATTTAATATTCAGGTTATTGCATATACTTTCTACTATATCTTTTACTAAAATATCATAGTCCATTACACTCCCTCTTTCTTATAGAAATAATTTAAAGGGATAAAATTCAACTACTTCACGATTCTACACAAAGCACCTTTAGTAAATCCACATGCATTAGCTTCATCATAGTCAATATGCATATATGTTCTAAAGTTTTTACTAACTCTTATTACTACATCATCAAAAATAAGTGATCTGTCTCCATATACTTTAGCTTTTACAATCTCTTTATCATGAACACCGAACTTTTCTGCATCTTCTGGAGTTATATGAATATGTCTCTTGGCTACAATTAATCCCTTATCTATAAAGATACTTGCTCTATCTGTTGAAATTTCAATACCCGGTGTATTTTCAATATGACCACTTTCTCTTATTGGAACTTTAATTCCAATGGATAATGCATCTGTTAAAGATACTTCTACTTGAGTATCTTTTCTTTCTGGTCCTAAAACAACTACATTTTTCAAACTTCCTTTTGGACCTGTAACTGTTACTCTCTCTTTACATGCAAATTGTCCTGGCTGTGATAAATCCTTCATTTTGGTAAGCTCATAGTTTTTCCCAAAGAGTATTTCAACATGTTCTTTCGATAAATGTACATGCCTACCTGATGCCTCCACTTCTATAAAAGCTTCCTGCTTTACTCTTTTGATAATTTCCTCAGCCATTTCTTCTATAAAAATGTTATTCATTTTAATCCTCCTGTATTTTATCAGGTATATAATGATTAATTAAGGTGATGTTACAAAAATTTGTAACATCACATGATTATGAATTAAACTGTTTCTCCGTGTCTTGGAAGTATTGCATCAACTTCAAAATGAGGTCTAGGAATAACATGAACTGATAAAAGTTCGCCAACTCTTTCTGCTGCAGCTGCTCCTGCATCTGTAGCAGCTTTAACAGCTCCCACATCTCCTCTAACTAATACAGTAACTAAACCTCCACCTACTTGTTCTTTTCCAACAAGTTGAACATTTGCTGCTTTTACCATTGCATCAGCTGCTTCTATAGCTGCAACCAATCCCTTTGTTTCAATCATTCCTAATGCATTTGCATTTGCCATTATTAATTCCTCCTTATAATTCGTTTAGTATAAACTTCAATTACTTTAATTCACTTATAATTTTCTTAACGATAGAATCGATTATTTCTTCAGTATTTCCACTATAAAATGAGCTACTACTTCCACAAGAAGTACAACTGCCACCTCTAAAATCTTCTATTTCTTTTACACCATAGCCAACTTTTTTAATATTTACTAAGTGTAAAGGTCCAACGTTATCTGAAGTAGCACTTCCACCAATTGCTCCACATCCTAGTGTTAATGCTGGAATAATATTTAATGTTGCTCCTATACCGCCTAAAGTACTTGGAGTATTTACCGGTATTCTAGAAACTGGCATACTTAAAGCAAAGCGTTTAACTAAATTCTTATCTTCACAGTGCATTGAAAATGTATGACCTGCTCCTTCATTTAATAAAATTGCTCTACATTTTGATTCAACTGCATCTACATCTTTCTCAACAAAGAATCCTAAAATAGGAGCTAATTTTTCTCTAGAATATGGTTTATCATGACCTACTTCTGATGTTTCAGCTATTAAAACTCTTGCTGACTTTGGAACATTACTAAGTCCTGCTAAATTTGCAATGGTTTCAACACTCTTACCTACAATTTGAGGATTCATACTTCCATTTGGCCTTAATATAAATTTAGATAACTTATCAGCTTCCTCTTTACTTAAGAAGTATGCACCTTGTTTTTTAAATTCTGATACTACCTTTTCTTTCATGCATTCTTCTATAACAATGGATTGTTCAGATGCACAAATAGTACCATTATCAAAGGTTTTTGAATCTAAGATTCTCTTTACTGCCAATTGCAAATTTGCACTTTTATCAATAAATGCTGGACCATTACCAGGCCCTACACCTAATGCAGGAGTTCCTGAAGAATATGCAGCTCTAACCATTGGTGTACCACCAGTAGCTAAAATCATGGCTGTATCTTTATTTTGCATTAGTTCTTGGGTTGCTTGTAATGTTGGAATTGTTATACAACATATAGCACCTTCTGGACATCCAGCACTTATTGCTGCTTCATTTAATATTTTCACTGTTTCCAAAATACACTTTTTAGCATTTGGGTGAGGTGAAAATACTATTGTATTAGCACATTTTATAGAAATTAGAGCTTTATACATTGCTGTTGAAGTTGGATTTGTAGATGGAATTAATCCAGCTATTACTCCCATTGGCACTGCTACATCAAATACTTTCTTTTCCTCATCTTCGGCTACTATTCCCACAGTTTTTAAATCTTTAATATATTCATATATGTAGGTTGAACCAAAAATATTTTTTATAACTTTATCCTGCCATATTCCAAAACCTGTTTCTTCTACTGCCATTTTTGCTAATCTTTCTGCACTTGCTGCTGCTGCATTAGCCATTGCTTTAACTATATTATCAATTTCACATTGGGACTTTTTAGCTAAAATACTTTGTGCTTCCTTTGCTTTTTTAATTAAATTTCTAACCTCTTGAATGGAGGCTAAATCTTTATCTATAAGTTCCATAGTCTTCACCTACTTTTTATATTCTAATAACAATTCAATAAGAAAATCTTTTTTTGCAAACTTAATTTGTTTATTAGTTAGATTTGGAATCTTTAGTGTTCTAACAAGTTTTCTTAATTCCTCAACTTTCATTTGTTTATAATCTACTAAATCATTATTGGAATTTACTTTTTTATTATCACTAATTTCATCACTATAATTTTCTAACTGATTACCACTCTTTTCTACAGTGGCCTTTTTATCTTCAATTGATACTTCAATTTCCTTTGGACTTAACTTTTCTTTCCTTGAGGTTAAATTCACTGGTTCAGTTTTCTCAAGAGTAACTTCTTTATTTTTATTTTGTGTTAAAAATTCTGCCTCAACTTGTTCATCAACATTGGCTATAACATGAGTTGCTCTTAATAGTCCCAATTTATCTACCTCCACTGCAGCTGCTCTTACTGCAGCTTGAACCGCACCTACATCTCCAACAACCTTTATAGTTGTAATTCCAGACTTTACTTTTTCAAGTCCAACGAGAGTAACTTTAGCAGCTTTCAGTGCTGTATCTGCAGCATCTATAGCTGCAAGATATCCTGTCACCTCTACTAGACCTAGTGCCTTACTCATTTACAAGTCTCCTTAATAGTTTTTTGGTTCTTGTGCAACAGATTTAACTGCTTGAGCAAAAGCATCACAAGCTGCCTTACATGCAGATTGTGTTCCAGTAAGTAGCGCTCCTCCATAGTTAGTTTCTGTAGGAGGTCCAAAGAATACTTTCATTTCTACATCTGCTGCTTTAAGTGCTGCATCTATTCCATATATAGCTTCAAGTGGTGGTGCTACTAAATATGCTAGCGGTTCACCTTCAGTTACTTCTGCTACTTTTGAAAGATAGGTCCCTGTTCTTGAAACACAATGTGCATAATATGCTATGGAATCATCTTCATTTGCACTAACAAAATGAGATCCATGTTCCATAAAATCTACAATTGCATTTAATCCACTTCTTACTTCAGCTGGACTAGGTCCTGCAATAATACCAATTACCTCTCCAGCAAGTTTAGTAGAAGCATTTGCAGCTCCTGCATACATAGATTTTGCATAAACTACCTCAACCTCTGCAGCTTTAGTTGCTTCATCTAATGCTGTATATGTTACATCATCACTATCTGCTGTTACTATCCCAATACATCTATGACTATCATTAAGCTCAAGTTTATCTACCATTGCTTGGTTTAAATTAGAAATAATTCTTACACTTAAAATAGTTGGTCTCAATGCTTCATTAATCACTTTTTATGCCCCCTAAGCTATATTTTTAGATTAATTCCAGAAGCCTTTTTATCTAACATTAACTTAATAAGTTCTGCAATGTGAGCTCCTGCTTCAACTGCAGTAGTACCACCTCTGTGAATATTAGATATAACAGTTCTATTTGCTTCTGGCATATTTGCTGTTGGTTTATATGCTATATAAGCACTCATTGACTCTGCTGTAACAAGACCTGGTCTTTCACCTACTAATAAACAAACTACTTCTGCTCCTGTCGCATCTCCTATAGCATCCATAGCTCCAACTCTACAATGTTTAACAAATAAAATATCTCCTATTTCAATTCCATACATTTTTAAACCTTGCTTTATAGCTGGAACTACATCTTTCAAGTTTGCTTCAATAGCTGCTGAACTAAGTCCATCACCTACGACTACTAATACCTTGTTTCCTGAAAGTTTTTGCTTAATAAATTGTGTTGTCTCGCTATCAAAAACTCTTCCTAAATCTGGTCTAGTAATATATTCATCTTTGTCTTTACATTTAGTTGCAACAGGAATTAAATTGTTTTCCTTAACAAAATCTTCACTTACATATGAAAAAACAGAATCTTGAGCCGCTGCATGGTCCGCTCTAACTCTTAATTGAGTTATGGTTTTATATCTTGGTCCAGATCTACCAATACCAATTCTTGCTGGTGTTTTTTCTTTCATTTTCAAGTAACCCTCTCTATTATGAGGATTTTCAACAAGAAGTTGCTTTTTTATGTCTATTTGTGTTATATCTGGAATGCATCCACTCTCATCTACATATATATTTGAATTTACATTCTTAACAACATTCTCAGATAATGTATTTATATCAACTTTATTTAGCATTTCTCCTAATAATTTTTCAACCATTGACTTTAATTCATTTTCATTCATTTTTTTCACCCTCCTTAATCTAAGAAGATAGAAGCATCTCCAAATCTACTAGTCATCTTACCATCTTTTGTTATTCCTATTTTCTCCATCCAATCTTCAAATTCTTTAATCGGTTTTAATCCTAAAAGTTCTCTTATAGTTGCAGTTTCTTGATGTCCTGTAGTTTGGTAATTAAGCATAACATCATCACCATGAGGAATTGCCATGAAATATGTACATCCTGCTGTGGCAAGTAATACTGCTAAATTCTCAATATCATTTTGATCAGCTTTCATATGGTTTGTGTAACAAACGTCACATCCCATTGGAAGTCCTGTAAGTTTTCCCATAAAGTGATCTTCAAGTCCTGCTCTTGTAACTTGTTTTCCGTCATATAAATATTCAGGTCCTATAAATCCAACAACTGTATTTACTAAAAATGGCTGGAATCTCTTCGCAAATCCATAACATCTAGCTTCCATAGTTACTTGGTCAGCTCCATGGTGTGCATCTGAAGATAATTCAGAACCTTGACCTGTTTCAAAATACATAACATTAGGTCCTGTTGCTGTACCTCTACTAAGAGCTAATTGTCTAGCTTCCTCAATAGTTGCAGCATTGAATCCGAAGGCTGTATTTCCTTTTTCTGAACCAGCAATGGATTGGAATATTAAATCTTCTGGAGCGCCTCTTCTTATGGCTTCCATTTGAGTAGTAACGTGAGCTAATACACAAGTTTGAGTAGGTATTTTCCATTTTTGCTTGAACTCTTCAAATCTATTTAATACTTTTATTACACTTTCTACAGAGTCATCAACAGGGTTTAGTCCTAAAACAGCATCTCCCATTCCATAACTTAACCCTTCCATTAATGATGCTAATATTCCATCTGGATCATCTGTTGGATGATTTGGTTGAAGTCTTACTGATAATCTGCCTGGTTCACCAATTGTTGTATTACAATGAGCTAAAACTTTTATTTTTTTTGCAGCATATATTAAATCTAAATTAGACATTATTTTAGCTACTGCTGCAACAATTTCTGAAGTAATACCTCTTGAAACTCTTCTTATATCAGTACCTGTAGTATGTTCATCTAAAAGCCACTCTCTAAATTCTGAAACAGTCCAATTTTTAACTTCATCATAAATCTTTTCATTAACATCATCTTGAATAATTCTAGTAACTTCATCTTCTTCATATGGTACAGCTGGACTATTTCTTAAATCTGATAATGTAAGATTTGCAAGAACTACTTTTGCTGCTACTCTTTCTTCTGCTGATGTTGCAGCTACCCCTGCAAGTTCATCGCCAGACTTCTTTTCATTTGCCTTAGCCATGACCTCTTTAACAGAGTTAAATTGATATACTTTTCCAAATAACTTAGTTTTTAAAATCATTTTAATCCTCCTCCGTTTAATTAAATACTAGAGTCTTAATTACTACTGGTAAAACTTTGCCATCTGCTACTGGTTTACCAATATCAATATAATCACCATTTTCAACCTTAATTCCATCTATGCAAACAATGTCCTTATTAGTTAAAAGTGGATAAATGCTTTGACCCAATACCTTTGCCATATCTTTTTCAACAATAACTATCAGTGGTAAAGATCTTTTCAATATTTTTGTTGAACCATCTACTATTCCCCTTGCAATATCCTGTACCTCAGTAAAAGTAGGACTAGTCTTTCCATTAAGAGCTATAGCTACATTTTGAAGCTCTCCTTCATATTGGAACCAATCTAATTTTTCATTTATGGCTTTTGCTATAGTTACTGCACCCTGTAATTCTTCTTCCATCGACAATTTAAGAATAGGTAGATTTTTAATAGGAAACTGTTCATGTGTATAAGTAATAGTGCTTCCACTTATATCCATAGTATGCGATCCAGCTCCAACTACAGTAGCTCTAATTGTTTCAACAGATTTAATAACTTTATACTTTTTACAAAGTGAAGAATTTTTAATAGCTTCACCTAATAAAATACCTATATCACCATATTTAAAATAATCATCAATTGGATTTTCATTATAAATATAATCCGCAACTCCACCTGAAAAAGATATACATTTAATACTTTCTTTTAAGTCTATATTTTTATTAGTTATAATTAATCTCAAGTCTTCTGTAGGTTCTTTAATTCCTACACTTTCTTCTAATACTCTTACCATTACATTAATAATAGGCCTTAATAATTCAGGGGTTGCAACTTTTCCAATACTAATTTCATAATGATTTTTTTCAATTAATTTTTGAATTTTAGGAGCAATATATATTATTTCTTTTGTAGATTTATCTACCTTAATAAGTCTTCCTCCAATATCTAAGCACCCTGTTTCTTTTAAATCACCTCTAGCAAATACTGCTAGGTTTGTTGTTCCTCCACCTATATCAAGATTTACAACAACCGTTCCATGCTCACTAGAGTAAGTATGTGCTCCCGCTCCTTTTGCAGCTATAATACTCTCTAAATCTGGTCCTGCAGTGGCTACTACAAAGTCTCCTGCAAATCCACTTAAGGTATGTAATACCTCATTAGCATTTTCTTTTCTGGCTGTTTCGCCTGTAATAATGACTGCTCCTGTTTGAATCTCAGATTTATTTATTCCTGCCCGATTATATTCTTGCTCCACAATGTTTTTTACTTTATTAGAATCAATTTCAGTTAAGGACTTTAGTGGAGTAAAATGCACTTCGCTTCTATAAATCACTTCTTTATCAACTATGGATATCCTTGGAACAGAGAAACTTGATGCTGTATTCTCGATGGTCAATTTAGAAAATATCAGTTGAGTTGTGCTAGTTCCTATATCTATACCAACACTTAATAATTCTTCTGCCACACAGTCACCTCCTTACTTGTCACTTTGATATATAGTTGATTAATTCACTAATACCATAATCACTTAATGTATCAACCTTAAAAATTTTATTAACACCAGCTTCTTTTAACTTTTCTTCAGCTCTTTCTATTTGTTTTTCATCACCTAAATCTATCTTAGTAACAATTCCAATAGTTTCTCTTGCAAACATGGAAGAAAAGCCAGGTGGAAAATATGCTTCCTCTACAGTACAGTCATATACTAAAGCAATTACACTTGCATCTGCTGATGTAACTATTAAAGCTTTATAGTAAAACTTATTTTCTAAATATTCTCCAGGAGTATCAATGGATTCGTCATAAATTTCTACTGACTGTGTTTTTTTATACTTCAAATCTTCTTGATGAAGTCTTTGGCACAGAGTGGTCTTTCCACTACCCGTCTTGCCAATAAATATAACCTTCTTCATTTTTCCTCCTATGTTCTCGTTATATTAGTAGAAGTAAATTGTAGTATTTTTGAAAGAACATCTGTAACCTCTCTTAATGCAGCTTCAACAGAACCTACATCACCAGTAATAACTACTGACCCACTAAATCTATCTACAAACCCTAGGGATACTCCAGCTGCCTTAGTAGCTACGTCTGCAGCAATAATTGATGCTTCACTAGGAGTTATGGTAAGAATTCCAATGGCATCAATATTTTCTACTACAAGACCTAACTTTTTATATATCTCCTGACTTGGATTTGCTATTATATGAGCTAGTGTTACTTGCTTTCCTGGAACAAATTCTTGAATGATTCTTTGCTTATCTTCACTCATTTCCTCATCCAACCTTATCTAAAAAATTATAAAATAATCAATGATAGTTTTACCTTTATTTCCGTTAGTATTCTTAAATTAAAATAAGTCTTTTATTAATCTGCTATTTTCTTTAGAATTTCAATAATACTTAATACTGTTGGAACCTTTGGATTTGTTACTGTACAAGGGTCTTTAACAGCTAAATTAGCAATTTCTTCTTTGTTTTCATCGAAATCTTTTTTAGAAACTCCACACTTCCTTAAATTAGTAGGCATATTCATTTCTTTTTGTAACTTTTGAATTTCATGAATTAAACTTCTTACTCCCATCCTAGTATTGGATGCTGACAAGCCAAGAAGTCTTGCTATATTGGCATATTTTTCAGCAGCTTTAGAAAACTTATTGCTTTCATAGCCTATAATATCTGCATTAAATTCAATAACCTTAGGTAGTAATATAGAATTTGCTCTTCCATGAGGTATGTGGAATTTTCCACCTAACGCATGAGCAATGCTATGGTTAATTCCTAATGACACAGAATTAAATGCAATTCCTGCTAAACATGAAGCATTATGCATTTTTTCTCTAGCTTCCACGTCATTGCCATTTTTATATGCTCTTACTAAATATTTAAAAGCTAACATTAATGCTTTTTCTGCAAGGGCATCAGAAAAATCAGTAGCTTCAGTTGACACATATGCCTCTAATGCATGGGTGATAACATCCATCCCTGTGTCAGCTGTTATTGAAGGTGGAACACTCATAGTAAGCTCTGAGTCTAAAATAGCAATGTCTGGTAGCAGCTCATCTGATACTAAGGGATATTTGGACCCCTTATCTTCATCTTTTATTACTGCAAAAGAAGTAACTTCTGAACCAGTACCACTGGTAGTAGGTATTGCATAAAATTTTACTTTGCTCAAAGATAATATTTTTCTTGAAAAATCCATTATTGCCTTTGCTGAATCTATAGCAGATCCTCCACCCAGAGCAATCACCGCATCTGGATTTACTCTTTGCATAACCTCTATTCCCTTTACAATAATTCCAATTGGTGCATCGGGTACTATATCACTAAAAACTTCAACTTTTTCTTTAGATAACTTGCTTGTTATCTTGTCTATAGCTCCTGATTTCACCATAAAGGGATCAGTAATTAGCATTACTTTTTTATCTTTTAAGTCTCTAAGTTTTTCCAAAGATCCATGTCCAAAACATATTTCTGTTCTCAATGCAAAATTATTCATATGGCACTCCTTTCAACTTATTTACTCCATTTAGTTTCTATATTTTCCTCAATATTTATTCAAAAAATTATTAAAGGATTTTCTTTCCAGAAAATCCTTTAATAATTCAGATTATAATTTTTATTTTTTCATCAGGAGTATCTATATCTACTAAAACTAAACCTGCATATTTTTTATTCATTACCTTTACCATTTTCTTTATAACTTTTGCTTGGTCCTTTGTAATTTTATTATTTTTGCCACTAATATTTTGTTTTTTTTCATCATTAAGTTTATTAATAGCAACTCGAGTTAAAATCTTTGTTCCCAAAGAGCAGAAACATCTAGGAATACAAATTTTCCTTACTTTATTATCCTTCTCTTCTTTTATATATATTCTCATTTCAAACTTCCCCTAAACTAAGCTATTTCTATTAGAACTTTATCGCCTTCATCTGTATCTACTTGTACAATTGGTCCAACTACATTATTTTCTATAGATTTAAGTATCATATCAAAATCTATATTATATTTTTCTAATCCACTAATAGTTGAATTTCCTAAAGAAGCTGCAAGTTTAACAACTTCTATAGGTATAGTAACTTTCACATTTTCTCCGTCTGCAGATTTTACTCTAATATATAACATTTTAGATCCATTATTAGTCTTTTCAATGTTAAAGAACTCATCCTTTTTATCATTCTTATCTTTGCCCAATGCACTTATTAGTTTACTTGCTTCTTCACCTGTAATTTTGCCATCTTCAACCATTTTTAAAATTTTTAATGTATCATCCATAAGAAAACCTCCATCCTTTTTATTTACTACTAAACCTTTTTATTACATCTGTTGTAATTTATGTTATCATATTTCACTCGTATTGTAAATATATTTATTATCAAAATTATTTTTTTAATAATTTAATCACAAATAATTAAATATATTTATTTTATAGTTAATATATTTAATTATAATCCAGAAAAATTCAATTATTATTACCTATTTAATTTTATTCGTTAAAAATTTTATTTTTCATAAAAATTTTATAGTATTATCAAAATTGTTAATATTTATTCAATTATCTGTTAATTACTTGAAAGGTTATCCTATTAATGATACAATAATAAATAAAACATATAGAGGTAATGAGAGGGAGTGATTTTATGTTAGTCAAACTTACAGTAAGAAGCATTATGAATTTAGGCCTATGGGGAAGACTTTGTGAATATAAAGGGTGGGATAAACTAATAGTCAGAGAAGGGCTAATCTCCCTTGATAGCGAAGTAGAATTCGATGATGAATTTTTAAAGAAGGATGTAGTTCCAATTGAAGAGTTAAAAGTTTTCCTTTTCAATGTTGATACTGAGGATGCTAAATATTGTGGAACTCTATTAGCAAAGGATTTAGAAGACGCAAAAATTAGAGTTGGAATGATTCACAATGTGTCAAAAATTACTACAATCCAAGAAATTACTAAAGAGCAATTATACAATATGAAAAATAAGCATATGGTTTTAGCTCGTATACCAGCAAATAAATAATTTAATTAACTACTTTCATATTATATGAAAATATGTTAAGATTGAATACAATATGGTGGTGCAGTATTCTAGTCAGGTAAGTATTTTTGAGGACGGGGCTAAAAATCCGTTGAAGGGCACATCGATGAAGTTCCTTGTGCGGGCCTGTAACGCCCAGTTGTGGGCCTGTGCTGGGAGTAAGGTGGTGGGGCGACCGCAAAGGCATGCGGCACCGACCCTACCATCGTGGAGACCAGCGTGCGTGCTTTAGGGGAGATCCCTACTGTACGGCACTGGATTAAACCTGTATTGTGGTAAACTTAGCTATGTACAGAGTAGCCTGCCTTGAGTGAGGTGGGTAGAGGTAAGATTGAATCTAAATTTCCCGGCCAGGAAATTTGGGCTATTGCTTACTGAAACCTATGTTGCAAAAGAGGATAAGAAAGTACCTAACTGCCGAGGAAATCTCCTAGACTGTTCCTGTGAGATATATTAAGGATTGCAGTGTGGACTAAGTGGTAATCTAGCCCTGTAAATGGAAACATTACAGATGAAGTATTAAAGGGAAACCGTCAAAGTGGCGACGCTTTGGTTACTTTATGGGAAATCCTGCTAGACCTAAGCCGCAAAATTTACTTAATGTATTACCACCAATTTAAATGGACTATTAAAAACCTAGATTGAAGCTAAAAAGCTATCAATCTAGGTTTTATTTTTGTATTAACAAAAATTTTTTTACACTATATCTCATTCAACAATTTTAATTACATCTTCTCCCTTTATAGATAATGGCGCTATTATACATACATCTTCACTAAAAATAATCTGATAATTCTCAAATGCATATATCTTAATATGTTCTTCATTTACTACCTTTAAATGTTTAGTCATATCCTTTAGTGACATCTTGCCCTTTTCAAATGCATCTTTTATTTCTATTCGATTTGCAAAAAAATCAATAAAATATGCTTCCTCTAATTTGTAAGTATATATCTTATAGTCATCATATTCTCCAATAAAATTAATCCCTTCATTATCCTCTATACTTATACTTAAGTAATTGCTTACTGCACTACTATTATACTGGTTATGATATGCCTTGGTTAGCATTGTAACCATCCCTACAAATAATAATACACAAATTATTGCTATTATAATTACTGACCTAACCATAGTTGAATATTTTTTATTACATTTCTTAAAATAATGCACTTCATGTATATTATGTTGTTTTTCTTTATCTGAAACAGATAGAGTTTCTCTCATCTGATTGTATTCTTCATTACAATTTTTGCACTCTTTTAAATGCTCTTCAACATCTTTACATGTTTCATAACTTGTCAATTTATCAACATAGCTTGGCAATAAATCTTTTACTATATAACAATCTAACTTCATTTTGTTAGTTCCCTTCCATTAACTTTTTTTTTGCTCTATAAAATGTTACCCTTACGCAATTCTCTGACTTGCCGACTATTTCGCCTATTTCTGCAAAAGATAAATCGCTAGAAATTCGCAAATATACGATTTCCTTCACATTTTCATCTAACTTGCGCAGTTTCTTATAAAATTCTAACTTAGAAATTTGATTAACAACCTCAGAATTTACATCATATGAATCAGCTATATCTGTATTCAATGCATCGATAGAAATCATTTCACACTTCTTATTTTTTTCAAGATATCTATACCAAACATGTTTAGCAATCTGACACAGCCATACAGAAGGTTTACACTCTCCGCGATATTTCTCTATTGTTTTCATAGCCTGGTAAAAGGTCTCCTGTGTTAGCTCTTCTGCTAAATTGTTATCATGGACCATAGCTAGTAAGTAAAAATATATCTTCTTTCCATGAACTTTATAATACTCTTCAATGTCCTTCAAATTTTCACCTCCTAATATTAAGTCAATAAAAACACAGTTTCGTTACAAAAAATTATTCCTTTAATCATTATACTTTTTAAATTCAATACCTATTCTTCTAGTAGTGTTTATTGATGGAATAAAACTTAATATTACTATAAGTGTCCCTATATTTTTCCATATTAATTGTTGAAAATATATTATTTGAATTATCCATATAATTTCACCACAAAGCATGATGCCAATATTTTTGATTAAAAGTTTTTTAACTACATTTCTGTCTACGTAGTATTTAGTTATCTTCTTATATTCTAAAACTCCACATAATATAATTGTTATTATTGATATACTTATCAATAGGAATTTGTTTCTATTCCAGTTTGCCTGAATTACTCCGAAAATCGATGCAACAAAAAATATAGTGCCTGCCCCTATTGTTGAGCAAATTGCACCATTGTTTATATTCACCCTATATTTTTCTTTTCCACTCAATTCTTCTTCATTTGAATAAATTAGAAAAACCGTATTTTTATTATACATAAATAACTCTATACAAAAATTAGTTACAAATAACATCATTATAAGTATAACCCTTACTCCATAATTAATCTCCATTGGCATAAAGCTAATAACAAGTCCAATTGCTCTAATAATATAATCTATAATTGCGTACTTTCTTATATATAAACGTTCCTTATGATATTCGCTCTCCAATATAAAAGAAGTTATAGTAAGAAACAGCATTATCATCATCAACCTAAATGATAATTCTCTTATTAATTCATATTTATAATTTACTGTTATATATGCATAATTGCATGTATAGCATATAATATTAATCATCATTATTGCTTTAATGTTCTTTTTTATATTATCTTTTTTAATATTATAATTCTCATTCATATTTTTCTCCTAAATTAATATCACTCTATAGTTACACAAAACCATAACTACAAAATTACAAATGAAATATAATATCTAATACGTCTTTAATAATTCCACAACGCCAACTTTTATACATTCCCAATATTAATAATATTGCACCAACTATTGCTAAAGTTATTCCTAAAACATCATTAACTTTTCCTTTAAATGCAAAGTATAAGCATCCTATTGATAAAAAAACATATATTAAAGATAGTATTGAGTTTTTCATCTCACTTTTCATTTTCATAACACTCCTTCCAATTACCCCATTAAACTTCTTTTAATTAATCCACTTTACAATTTGATTATACAATATATGTATATATTGTAAAGTTAATGTATAAGTTATATATACACCAAAGGCATTGAACTTTATTTCATTAAAAAAAGGTTACACCTCTACGTAAATTAAGGTGTAACCTTTTATTTTATCTGTTTTCTTTCTAAAACTAAGTCTCACTTGATATTTCTTTAAATTCTATATGATGTGGAAAGTGAAATAATACATTTTTTTGAACTTCTACAAATCTTGCATTAATGTTCTCTCCATTTATATTTAATGTAATATCTTTATTCCCATATCTACCCAAATACTTTTCCATTTCAGATCTTCTGAAACTAATAGGTAACCTTTCTCCAGTAAGTCTTTCTATTATGCCAATAGCTTTCCCCTCATTTCTAAACTTTTTCCCCTTTAATTTTAAATCTCTAACCTCTCCATTAATAATCACAGTGACCCCTCCTTATTTACTTAAGTTTAATTTCTTTACATTTATATTTAAGGAGAAGCACTATTATTACTTATAATTTTTCAATTTACTTTTTTGTGTACTATAACGTATATATAACACAACATTAATTGTAGGAGATTCACTAGTAAGAAAGAAGGTTTTAATTTTGAAAAAAATCACTTTATTACTCACTGTAATTTTAACTCTAGCCTCATTCACTGTATTCGCTGATAATAATGAAATCAACAGTAAAGAAATAGACAATATATTATCTTCAAAGAAAGAACAGGATACCTTTAATAATACTATAGCTAATTCTCAAGAGGATAAAGATATATCCCTTAAAGCTCACAAGAAAAAAAGTAATGATAATTTGAACTCCAAAAGTGAAGAAACACATACTAATGTGCATCCTTCAGAAAATATTAAAATCCATGCCTTTACATCAATGAACCCTTCTGATTTTTATAGTGAATATGAAAAATCACTCTCTCTAAATAATTTTATTTCACCAAACTATAGTATTATAGTTGCATTTAGAGATGCTAATAATTTATTGATGGATTATATATTTTATTTAAACCCAGAAATAGCAGAACAAAAAGACATTAAATGGGGGAATGTAAGTTTAGGCGGTGTGATTTTCTCAGATGAAACCATTGAATTTTTATCAAATGAGAAGGATATTAAAAATTTGCTCCATTCAATCAATGTAAAACAACCTGAAGATTTAAAAATTGTGGTTGGAATTGATGGAATAGAAGGATTACTTTACTTCAATGAAAACGGAAATGAAATAGTAGTTCCTCTTAGTGACGGTTATCAATATAACGAAAATATAACAGTTTGTAAAAAATTCACTCCTTATTTGGCAAATGAATTTTTTGAAGCAAGAAAAATATCAGTCCTAGAAAATGAAAAAAAGCTTAAACAATGGCAAGCACTTCCTATGGTAGAAAAAACCTATGGTAATAATGAAGATATAAATTATATTAATTTAAACTCTGTAGATCTTAATGCTCTAGCACAATGGAACACTGAAAATAAAACTTCACCTATCTATTATGAATATAAAAGCTATAATTACATTTCAATTATACTTCTTATTATCAGTAGTATTTTATTGGCTAAAAAACTCTTTTAAAAACTAAAATCAATATAAAAAAAGTTACACCTACTATCTAAATTAAGGTGTAACTTTTTATTTAGTCTGTCTTCTACCTGAAACCAATCTTCACTTTATATTTCTGTAACTTCTATAGTTCATACAATACAAAAATAAAAATAATTTTTAAAACTATATCTCATTAATTTCAAGTTCTACAGGACAATGGTCAGAACCATATATCTCAGTATGAATTTTAGCTGAAGCTAATTTATCTTCTAATCTTTTAGATGTGCAGAAATAGTCAATTCTCCATCCTGCATTTTTTTCCCTAGCTTTAAATCTATAAGACCACCAAGAATATACACCTTCTAAATCTGGATAAAAATATCTAAAGCTATCAATAAATCCCGCATTTATAAGCTCAGTAAATTTTTCTCGCTCCTCATCTGTAAAACCTGCATTTCTTCTATTGCTTTTAGGATTCTTTAAATCAATTTCCTTATGAGCAACATTTAAATCACCACAAACAATGACTGGTTTTATTAAATCTAAGCTCTTTAGATAATCTCTAAAATCATCTTCCCACTTCATCCTATATTCTAACCTTTCAAGTTCTGACTTAGAATTAGGAGTATACACTGTAACAAAATAAAACTTATCAAATTCTAGTGTAATTACTCTACCTTCTTTATCATGTTCTTCAATTCCTATACCATAAGATACGTTTAAAGGCTTAACCTTTGTAAAAATAGCCGTACCTGAATAACCTTTTTTCTCAGCATAGTTCCAATAATCATAATAACCTTTCAATTTTAAATCTATTTGTCCTTCTTGAACCTTACTTTCTTGAATTGCAAATATATCTGCATCTTCACTATTAAAGAAATCTAAAAATCCTTTTTGTACACATGCTCTTATTCCGTTTACATTCCATGAAATAAATTTCATCTCTTCACCTGCTTTTCTTTTTTATTTTACAAAAGTTACGTTACACTTTGTTATTGAAAAAGGAGCTACAAATCATTGTAACCCCCCTTTTTTCATATTAAGCTAATTCTAAAGCTATTTCCATCATCTTTGTAAAAGTTTCTTGTCTTTCTTCTGGTGTTGTTCCTTCACCTGTTGATGGACAATCTGAAATGGTTAATATAGCTAGTGCATTTACTCCTGCTCTAGCAGCATTCATGTATAGTGCAGCTGCTTCCATTTCTACTGCACAAACCCCCATTTTGCTCCACTTACTTTCCATTAAATCTTCCCCATCACCATAAAAACAATCTGATGAAAGTACATTTCCTACTGTAAAATCAATCTTCTTTTCTCTTGCAACTTTTACTGCTTTCTCTAAAAGGTCAAAACTAGCAATAGGTGCAAAGGTACCTGGTAAATTAAATTGATTTACATAATTTGAATTTGTAGATGCCCCCATGGCAAAAACTATATCTCTTACCTTAAGATTTCCATATCCACCTGCTGAGCCTACTCTAATTAAATTTTTACACCCATAGAAGTGAATAAGCTCATAAGAATAAATTCCAATTGACGGAATCCCCATTCCTGTCCCTTGTACTGATATCTTCTTTCCCTTATATGTTCCTGTGTATCCATACATTCCCCTTACAGTATTATAAAGTACAGGACTTTCTAAATATGTTTCAGCTATAAATTTAGCTCTTAAAGGATCTCCTGGCAAAAGTATTGTTTCAGCAATATCTCCTACCTTTGCTGCATTATGTGGTGTCGTCATATAAAAAACCTCCTTAATTTTGCAATAAATTCTTAATGTCATTTCATAATATTCCAAAAATTCAATTTAATCAAAAAATGCCCTATTTATATATCCCTAGTTTATCACAAAATCAATAATATATGAATAATCCTTATTGCAACTTATATAATACGTTCTTTACACAAACATGTACTTTCTCTTACAATTAATTTTGAATCATATTCATATTCATTCTTATCTCTTGGCTTTTTAGTAATAATAGAAATAAGCATATTCACTGCAGTTTCCGCAATATCATCTACTGGTTCTTTAACTGTAGTTAATGCTGGCGTAACAACTTCTGAAAATTTTAAATCCCCAATACCTACTATCGATAAATCTTCAGGAATACTTATATTATGTTTAATTGCAAACTTATATACTCCATAAGCTATAACATCACTACATGCCACAACTCCACTAATTTTTCTATCTTTACTTAATAGCCTTTCTAAACCATTCATTCCTGTTTCAACGTTAAAATTGCCATTGTATATTAATTCTTCATCAACATCAATTTTATAATCATTAAGTGCTTTTTTATATCCACTTAATCTATCTTTTGTGATTGATGACCATTCTTCACCTGCAATAAATCCTATATCTTTGTGCCCTAAATCGAGTAAATACTTTGTTGCCTCATAGCCACTTGAATAATTGTTCATGCATACATTGCAAACGTCTTCATACTCTGCAATATCTCTTCCTAAAGTCACTATTGGATACTTTATTTTTAAAACATCTTTAAATTGCCAGTTTTCTTTAATTAAACTAGAAGAAATAATTATCCCATCAACACAATGCTCTCTCATAATATCAATTACTTTTTGTTCATTTTTTAAATCATTATAAGTGCTACATACTAAAATACTATACCCTGATCTTCTGGCTGCTTCCTCTATTGACCTAGCAAGTTGTGCAAAATAAGATTCTGAAATATCTGGCAATATTAAACCTAGTAATTTAGTTTTTCCATTAACTAGACTTCTAGCCATAGCATTTGGTTTATAGTCCATTTCCTTTACCAAATCTAATATTCTCTGCTTTGTCTCTTCCGTTGTTTTGGAATTCTTCCCATTAATAACATTAGAAACAGTTGTAGCTGATACATGTGCTAATTTAGCAATATCTTTAATTGTAACCCCCATGAAGACTCCTCCTATATATATAATGATAATCCCTGCCCTTATTATACCTAATCAGCCAATAAACTACAATATTAATGACCTTGTATACTTGGAATTTTTTTCATTTTATAAATAATTAATTTTCATCTTCAATTTTATTTATCTTTCTTCTGCAATAATAGCATCTATTTACAATTATGTTAACTCTACCCCTGTTGCCCAATAAAAACTTAATAAAGTAAAAGGGATATACAAAACTGTAATATCCCTCTTACCTCTTACCTTAATTATATTCTACTTCTTCTAAGCACAACCCACGGGCATCTGCCATAGGTCCTGCTTCTGATCTCTTTTTTGATTCTAATATTCTTGCAACTTCACTAGGCTTTAAGTTGTTTTTTCCAACTTCTAAAAGAGTTCCAGCAATTATTCTTACCATATTTAATAAAAATCCATCACCATTAACTTCTATCTTAACAAAATTCCCATCCTCATTAATATCGATGTAATTAATTGTTCTTACTGTGGACTTTTTCCCTTGTTTTAAACTAGTAAAACTTTGAAAATCATGTGTCCCTATCAAGATGTCTGCAGCTGCCATCATGGCATTTATGTTAAGTTTATCTGGTATGTATGTTGTATATTTTCTTAAAAAAACATCTTTATAATGACCATTGTCTACAGTATACACATAGGTCTTGGCTTTAGCATTATATCTAGAATGAAACCTTTCATTAGCATCTACTACACCTTTGATAATTATATCTTCTGGTAAAAACTCACTCAAATAATTTTTAATATCCTCGTTTATCATTGTAGATGTTGTATGAAAATTAGCCACATAATTCTTTGCATGAACTCCTGTATCTGTTCTTCCACATCCAATTACCTGAATCTCTTCTCCTGCCATCTTTGAAAGAACCTTTTCCAATTTTCCTTGAATTGTAGGAACATCTTCTTTTTGCTTCTGCCATCCCTTATACCTGCTACCGTCGTATTCCATTACTAGTTTAATATTTCTCATAGTAACTCCCTTTATATCTTTGTATTTATTTTTTATTTATTGCATAATATCTATAGTTTACACTTTTTTCTTATCCCTTCATAGAGATATTCTAAATATTCAACATCAACTTTTTCACTTTTTAGTATATCTATTCTTTCTTTAGCTTTATTTAATGATTCTTTTGCTTCTTCATAGTCTCTATATTTAACAGCATTACTAGTATACTCTAAAAGATAATCAATCTTTAAAACCTGTTTTGCTAAATCTTCCCTGTCATCATTAACTAATTTTAATAACAACTCGTATATTTTAGGAGATGAATATTCTCTATTAGTATTTAAGAATTCACTGTTCTTAGAATTTTTTTTACCCATTGTTTTGTTCCTCCACCATAATAATCGTATTAAAGTTTTACTATCTTAATATAGTTTAAGACTATTATATACTAAATTACTTTTTTTTATCTAGCCTTAAATTTATGTTTTCTTCATTTAAACTTATATATAATTTTCACAATAATTGTTCATAATAAACATATACTCATAATTTATATCTCTATAGAATTTCGATTTAGCAAAAATTGTTCAATAAAAATATAGATTTAAGGAGGAATACTATGCATAAAAAATTTTTAAAATTCATTACAGCATTTCTTTCTATAGTATCCACAATTGTTATTGGGGGCTGTCAACATAAAACCGTATATGATATATCTCTCAATGATATTAACAAAACCAGCCATACATTTAATGAAGAAGTTTCAACAATATGTACTGAAGATGATTCTAATTCATCTCCTGTAAAAATTGACACAAGTAATTTAAGTAATGAAAAAATTGCTTGGTGGTTTAAGCCAAACAAAGAGCACTTAACTCCTGAAATTAATAACAAGCTTTCTTTTAATTTAAATGACTATGATGCTCATTATGTAGGCGACACTAATAAAAAAGTCTTATATTTAACTTTTGATGAAGGATACGAAAATGGTTATACTCCTAAAATACTCGATACATTAAAAGAAAATGATGTAAAAGCAATATTCTTTGTAACTTCTCCTTACTTAAAGGATAACCCTGAAATAATTAAAAGAATGGTTGACGAAGGACATATTGTTGGAAATCACACCAACCACCATCCTTCAATGCCTGATGTATCAAATAATGAAGAGAAATTTTTAAATGAGTTTACAGATGTAGAAAACAAATATAAAGAAATCACTGGCCAAGATATCCCATTATATTTTAGACCTCCAATGGGAGAGTATTCTCAAAAATCTCTAGCAATGACAAAGAATTTAGGTTACAAAACTGTATTTTGGAGTTTTGCCTATTACGATTGGGATGTTAATAAACAACCTGATCCAGCAAAAGCTAAAGACACCATTTTAAACGGATTGCACAATGGATGTATAATGTTAATCCATGCCGTTTCTAAAACAAATACAGAAATCCTTGATTCTGTAATAAAGGAAGCAAAAGCCCAAGGTTATGAATTCGAATTACTTCCTTAAAATTCTCTATATTTTTAAACAAGGGTCTGTTGCACTAATTGTTTAGTCCAACAGGCCCTTGTTTAAGTTTACTTTTAAAGAAACTAGCTGTATAATGATTGTATCGTTACAATAATTAGAAAGGAGTAGTTTAATGTCATTTTTAAATATAGAATTAAACAAAGACTCTGCTGTACCTATGTATCTGCAAGTATCTCAACATATAGAGGAATTTATTAAATCTGGAATTCTTAATACTGGTGATAAATTACCTCCCATTAGAAAACTAGCAAATACCTTAAATGTAAATAATGTAACTATTGTTAATGCATATAAATTACTAGAAAATAACGGTCTTGTTAACGCTATAACAGGCAGTGGGTATTATGTTGCTGAACAAGAAACATTATACTCAAATTATCAATCTACAAAAGATGAACTTTTAAAGGATCCTAAACTAACTTCACAAAGTGATTATGAAGAATATCAAGAAAACTTCAAGTTAATGTCTAATGGTCAAATAGAAATTACTTCTTCAACAATTAATTTTGCAAGTGCCACACCTGATCCTAGTATATTTCCCTTTGAAGCCTTTAAAGAAGCTTTAAATGAAGTTATGGATAGAGATAAGGGCTATGCTTTTGGATATCAAGAAAGCAATGGATATGGTCCCCTTCGAGAATCTCTTTGTGATTATTTTTTAAGAGAAAGTGGTATTAATGCAACTCCTGAATGCGTACAAATTGTATCAGGTGCTCAACAAGGCATTGATATAATAGGTAAATCCTTATTAAACAGTGGTGACTACGTAATTACAGAAAATCCAACCTACACAGGTGCTACTGCAGTTTTTAAGTCTAGAGGAGCAAATATAATTGGCATTCCAATGGAGAGCGATGGAATCAATATTGATATGCTAGAATCAAGTATCTTAACTTATAAACCTAAACTAATATATGTTATGACTCAATTTCAAAACCCAACTACCATCACTTACTCTACAGACAAGCTAAAAAAACTTTTATCTTTAGCTGAAAAATATAACATATATATTGTAGAAGATGATTCTCTGTCTGGATTATGCTATGATAATGATTTAAAAACTTCTACTCTTAAATCACTAGATTATAGCGATAGGGTAATTTATATTAAAAGCTTTTCTAAGCTATTAATGCCTGGACTAAGAATTGGTTTTTTAATATCTCCAAATAACTTAATAGAAGGTTTATTAGCAGCAAAACACACAACTGACATTTCCTCTTCAGGATTAATTCAAAGAGCTCTTCAACTTTATTTCAAAAATGGTCATTGGGAAGAGCATTTAAAATATATGCGTAATATATATAAAAACAAATATGATTTAATGCTAAATGAATTAAACGATTTAAAAAGCCTAGGAATTTCTTTTACTAATCCTAGAGGGGGATTAAATTTTTGGATAACCCTTCCAAAAGGTGTTTCATCCACAAAATTATATCAGGAATGTGCAAAGCAAGATGTCTTATTAGTTCCTTGCAACGTCTTTTATGTTAATAAGGATAAAAACAAAGATAATGCAATTAGAATTAGTTATGCAGCTACTAATGATGAAGAAATTAAACGTGGTATTAATATAATAAAAAATTGTATTCTTAAATTATATAGCCTATCTAAAAAAAATACGTATATAAGTCCACTAATATAACTAAAAGGGGATGTTCCACTAAATTACTTAGTTGAACATCCCCTTTTAGTCGTGTTAAACAGCCTTTTCTTTTATGTATTCATTAGCAGCTTTAATTCCCTCAAATTTACTATCAAAAACTAATTCTTCTAACTTATCAGCAAAATTTATCTTCTTAAGAGCCTTATATGGTTGCTTTTGAATATTTACTAAAATTAATTCTATATTATGTTTTTTGCAAAACACATACAATTTATCTAGTGCTGAAATTGCACTAACATCCATAGCTTGTACATGTCTCATATCTAACAAGATAACTTGAGCTGAAGTATTTATAGTACTAATTTTATTTATAAATTCTTGAACTACTCCAAAGAAAAATGGTCCATTAACTTCATATGTTAATATGTCCTTAGAATTTATTGCTATTACCTCTCCGCTCTCCTTGTCCATTACATCTTTACAAGTATTTCTTTTAATTTCAGTAGTATTAGCTAGTCTTCTTATCCATAAAAACATAGCTATTACCATACCAATTTTAATTGCAACTACCAAATCAAAAACTACCGTTAGTACAAAAGTTAAAATTAATACTATTACATCACTCTTTGGTGCTTTAAGAAGTTTTTTAAAAGTTGACCATTCTCCCATATTATAAGCTACCACAATTAAAATAGCTGCTAAAGTTGTCATTGGAATCATCTTAGCTAATGGCATAAGTAAAGACATTATAAGTAATAATGTTACTGCATGAACCATTCCCGAAATAGGACTTTTCCCACCATTTTTAACATTTGCAGCCGTTCTAGCAATAGCTCCTGTAGCAGGAATACCTCCAAATAAGGCTGAGCCAATATTTCCTAATCCTTGTGCTATTAATTCCATATTAGAATTATGACTATCATCTATCATTCCATCTGCTACTACTGCAGATAAAAGTGATTCTATAGCTGCTAAAATAGCAATGGTAAATGCTGGTTTAATTAAAACTATAATTGTTTGCATATCTATAACCGGAATCGTTGGTTTTGGAATTGCTGAAGATAGATTCAAAAATCTACTTCCAATTGTATCAACCGGTAAGTTGAAAACTTGTACTATTAATGTTGAAATTATTAACGCAATGATTGAGCTGGGAATTGTTTTATTTATTTTACTCCATCCAATCATAATTAATATACATCCTACTCCTAATAGCAATGATACTAAATTTACTGTACTTATATTTGCTATATAACATTGAATTTTAGGGAAAAACTCTGCTGGAACATTTTCAATCGTAAGTCCAAATAAATCCTTTAATTGCGTAACTAAAAGAGTTACAGCTATTCCACTTGTAAATCCAACTGTAATTGTACTTGGAACATATTTAATGAGGCCTCCTAATTTCAAAACCCCCATAAGTATTAACATAACTCCTGCCATTATGGTAGCTACTATTAGTCCGTTCATTCCGTAACTTTGAATTATACCATATATTATTATAACAAAAGCAGCTGTGGGACCACCAATTTGAACCTTACTTCCTCCAAAAAAAGAAATAATAAATCCAGCCACAATTGCCGTAATAAGTCCCCTCTCAGGTGACACTCCCGAGGCAATTGCAAGTGCTATTGAAAGTGGAAGGGCTATTATTGCTACAATTATTCCTGACATAATGTCTTTTATTAATTGTTCCTTCTTAATCTCCTTACTTCTCACCATTTCAAAAAATTTAGGCATCATATTAATCCATCCTTTACATATTATTACTTTTCTTACAATAAAGTCGCAACTCCTATTTTACTCTTCGTTCATTTTTTTGTCAAATTTAGTACACACTTTATTAATTTTTATACTTTTGATATAAAAGATAGCAACTTATTTGTATACTTTGCATAAGTTGCTATCTTTTATTATATTTAATATTTTTTTCTAAATACTATAAAGTTTTTAAGGAACTGTGTCGATTTTAAACGATAAAGGGGGTTTATTTATGAAAATAAAAAAAATAAGCACAAAATTACTATCTGTTTTACTTCCAGTAATACTTGCTGCAATGACTGTATCAACTTTTATTAGTTATTCTAGCAGTAAATCAACTTTTCAAAACATTATTAGCAGTAATATGGAAACAAAGTTACAATCTGAAGTAAATGCAATCCAGTTAAAAATTGATAAAGTATCAACTATTGCTACTCAAATAGCCAAAACAGTTGAAGTAACATATAAAGATGCTCAACTATCCGATTACGAAGAAATCTTAAAGAAAGATATCTTTGAAAGTGATTTAATAATGGGAAGTGGCATCTGGTTTGAACCTTATGAATATAATGCTAACGAGAAGTATGTAGGTCCTTATATTGTTAAAGATGGAAGTACCGCGAAAACTACATATGAATATAGTAATGCTGAGTATGATTATTTCAAATATGATTGGTATAAAAATGCTTTAGGTGGAAATAAGGCCGCTGTAATATCAACTCCTTACTTTGATGAAACGTCAAACTCAACAATGTCATCTTGTACCGTACCTATGTATAATTCTGACAATAAATTTATTGGAGTTGTTACAGTAGATATAAATATAACTTCAATCCAACAGTTAATCAGTGATTTACAAATAGGTGAAACAGGTAAAGCAACTCTTCTTACTGGAGATGGATATTATATAACCAATCAAGATGATCCTACAAAGATACTAAAGATGAAAATAACAGAAGATGAAAATAAATCCGTTGCCGATTTAGGAAAACAAATTCTAGAAAATGAAAAAGGAATAGGTACTTATAAACACAATGGCCATACTAGTCACAGTCACTTTACTACCTTAGATAACCTAGGATGGAAATTAGTAATTAGTATGCCAGAAAACGAAATGAATGCTCCTTTAATGGCTTTATTAAACAAACTAATCATTGTAAGTGTACTAGCAATTGTGGTTACAATCATAGTAATTGTAGTTCAAGTTAGGAACCTTACAAATAGCATTAAAAAAGTTCATGAATTTGCTTTAACATTAGCAAAAGGTGATTTTTCAATTGATAGTTTAGATATTAAATCAGACGATGAACTTGGACAGATGAGCAATGCATTAAATGATATGCTTCAAGAGAATAAGACTATAATTTCTAACATTGCTAATGATTCTAATAAAGTTAACAATACAAGTGAAAAATTACAGGATGCAACTGTTCGATTAGCAGAAAACTATGAAAAAATAGAAGAAGCTATCAAGGTAATAAATGGAGATATGATGAGTTCAAGTGCTGCTACTGAAGAAGTAAATGCTTCTATCGAAGAAGTTAACGCCTCTGTTTCATATCTAGTTCAAGAAGCCAATAAAGGTCTGTCTATGTCTAACGATATAAAGGATAGAGCTTCTGAAATTGAAAAAGCTAGTACTAAATCTTACGAAAAAGCTGGAAGTTTAGTAACAGAGTACGAAGAAAACTTAAATAAAAGTATAGAATATGCCAAAGTTGTAAAATCTATTGGAGCTATGGCAGAAACTATTTCTGAAATTGCAAAACAAGTTAACCTTCTATCTTTAAATGCTGCTATAGAAGCAGCTAGAGCTGGTGAACAAGGAAAAGGATTCGCTGTAGTAGCTAATGAAATTAGAAATCTAGCTAGTGAAACTACTTCTGCTGTGGAAGAAATAAAAGAAACTGTAGATAAAGTTCAAGGAGCATTTGATAATTTAACTAGAGATTCAAAGCAAATGCTACAATTTGTAAACGGAACAGTTGAACCAGACTATGAAATGTTTGTAGGTGTAGCTAAACAATATGGAGATGACGCAAATACAATTGAAATGATTTCTACTAAAATTGCTACTATGACAGATAGTATTGAAAAAATTATAAGCGAAGTTGGTGAAGCTATTCAAAGCATCGCTATTTCTGCTCAAAATACAGCTGAGAATGGTGGAACTATAAGTTGTAATATAGATTCTCTTTCTACTGTTGTAAAAGATGTTGAAATTCTTGTTTCAAACGAAAAAGAAGTTTCTTCTGATTTAAGCAATATGGTTAAAAAATTCAAATTATAAAGTGCCTCATTAAAAGGAAGGGCTGTGACACTATATATTAGTATCACAGCCCTTCTTTCTTCCATTCTTCACTGTAAATGCATAACTTGTATATTCTATCACTCTATTTTACTATAGAGCCTATCTAGTTAAATAAGCGTATAACAGCTTAATTGTTCCTTCTAATGCTGTATAATGAGTTCTTTCCATACCATGTGATGCATGTACACCAGGTCCTATTAAAGCTCCCTTTATATTGTTCCCAGCACTTAAAGCAGCTCCTACATCTGAACCATAATAAGGATAAATGTCAACTGCAAATTTAATATCATTAGCTTTTGCTAAATTAATAAGATCAGTAGTCATATGATAGTCATATGGTCCATTTGAATCCTTAGCACATATTGATACGTCATATTCTGTACAAGTTAGATCATCACCAATACATCCCATATCAACTGCTATCATTTCAGTAATATCTTGTGGAATATATGCTGAACCATGTCCAACTTCCTCGTATACTGAAATAAATACCTTTGTAGTATAGGTAGGAACAATTTTTTCACTGCTTAAAATATGAAGTAAATTCATTAAGCAAGTAACACTACCCTTATCATCAATAAATCTTGATTTTAAGAATCCACTTTCTGTAACAGTTGTTTTAGGATCTATAAATATGAAATCTCCTGGACATATTCCTAGCTTTTCTACATCTTCTTTAGATTTTACTACTTCATCTAACCTTACTTCCATATTTTTAGGATCTCTAACTTTGCTCTTTGCATCATCAAAAACATGTGCAGCAGGGCTTGTACTTAGAAATGTCCCTGTATATATCTTTCCTTCTCTAGTTCTAACTTTACAATACTC
Source organism: uncultured Clostridium sp. (assembly GCA_900548455.1). Classification (GTDB taxonomy): domain Bacteria; phylum Bacillota; class Clostridia; order Clostridiales; family Clostridiaceae; genus Clostridium_J. The sequence goes on along the minus strand of URKQ01000018.1, from coordinate 24,926 downwards.
TGCATCTAAAGTAGGAACTATTGGTCCTCCTAAAAGAGTGAATTTCAAAGTTCCATCTGATGTAATAGATCTTACCATTGCACCTAATGTATCTACATGGGCAGATAATCCTATAACCTTATCATTTGATTTTCCTTCTACAGTTATTACACCGCAACCTTTAACTGTAGTCTCAAATGGATATCCCATCTCTTTAGCCCAAGAGCCAATCATTTCTATAACATCAAAGCAAAAGCCTGTTGGACTATCAGTTAGTAATAATTTTTTAGCTGTATTCATTACATTTTCCTTATTTACTGATATCATAATACCCCTCCTATGTTTTTTAAGTAGAACTAATTTTACTATTGTAAAAAAAGTTTAAATTTTCTCATATCTACATTATAGTATGATTAAATGTAATAATAAAGCTAATTATCCACATTTGCCATAACTTCCTTTAATTAATACATTGAAGATTATAAACTGAATAATTATCAGTATTATCTTCTTTCATCTTATTTAGGAATTTTATTGCTTTTCCCATTGTATACATAGGAATTTCTACACCTCTATCTAAAAGCATTTTTTCAACCATTTCCATAAAAATTCCCTTTTCATTAATCTTATGCATAGACCTAATCGCATCATCTAAATCACATCTACTACTTATTTCTCCACCCCAATCGCCACTACATGTAAAGTTTATCCCGCAGCTAGGACTTCCATCTATACCAACTATACCCAATATCTCAAACTTATCCTTTTTATTTATATATTCTTCCATTTGAAGTATATACGTTTCAAGCATCCTTTTACAATTTTCTTTAAAAAATGGATTATCGAATTGTTCTTTTGTATTCCCCCATCTATTAGCTCCATATATATTAAATTCTGGGCAAGGCAATTGAACAATACAAACACTATTATCTAAGGCAGCATCTATTAATTTTCTTCGAATTACTTCTTCACCTAGTGTATTTTTATTTCCTCTATAAGAAACCTTTGCTGCCCTATTTAAGATGCAATGACTTACGAAAATTACTTTAATTTTATCCATATGCCACTCCTACTTTCTACTTCTTTGACCACATTATAATACAAAAAAATAAATAGTATTGGTAAAATTATAAATAACAATTAGTACAATTTATCTATTAATAATAAGGTTTCAACTCCATAAAAAGAAGCTATAGCACTAATTATATAGTGCTACAGCTCCTATTATAAATATAGTTTTATACTAATTATTTCTAGCATCTTCCATAGCTTTTTCTGCATTAGTTTGAGCATCCTTTAAGGCATCATCTACAGATTTTTCTCCACTAAATACCAAGTTTAATTGCTTTCCAAGTTCATCAAGTGCATTTATACCACCAATGTTTCTTGTGCCTTGGAATCCTTCATCCATACAATCAAATGAAAGTTGTTTTATTGGTTTTTCATCTAATACAGCTTTAAAAACTGGATCTTGTTGTGCAGATTTTCTTACTGGAATGTAACCTGTTTGAGCTGCAAAATAAGCAGTGTTTTCTGTGTTAGTTAAAAACTTAATATATTCCCATGCAGCTTGTTTTTGCATATCCGTTGCTGAATTAAACACAGCTACATTAGTTCCATAGTATAATTGATCATTTGTTTTATGTGCTGGCAATGCTGCAGCATTGATTTCAATTCCTTCCATAGTTCCTTCTTCTAGATAAGGAAGTGCTGAAGTTGATGCTACACACATAGCTGCACGTCCATCTTGTAGTGGTATATTAGCATTTTTATCATCTCCAGCTAAACGAGCATTTTTATCTTGCATCATACCATTTAAGAATTCAACAGCTTCTTTAGTTTCAGGTGTATTAAAATAAATCTCATTAGTTTCTTCATTCATAGTTGCACCACCAGCTTGTTTTAACCAAGGTGCAATATCAGTTGATAAATTATTAGCGAATACACAACCATAAACGTCTGGTTCTCCATCTCCGTCTTTATCTACTGTTAATTTTTCTGCTGCAGCTGACCATTCTTCCCAAGTTTTAGGCACTTCAATTCCTGCATCCTTAAACATACCTACATTATAGTATAGAACCATTTGACTTTTATTAAATGGCATAGCATATTGTTTATCATTCCAAATCCCATCATTAAAGAACATTTCAGGAATATCTTTATAATCTTCTTCAGTAAATCCTGTTTCTTTATCATCCATATATGTAGTTAAATCTGCTACTAAACCTTTAGATATGTACCAAGATAAACGGTTAGAATAAACTTGAGTTATAGTAGGTAATTGATCAGCCTTAGCTGAAGCCATTAATTTATCAAATAAATCTGTATACTTTCCTTGATTTTCTAATTTTACAGTTACATTTGAATTTTTAGCCATGAAATCATCTGTGATCTTTTTAATAGCTTCTTCATTACTTCCACCCATAGCATGCCAAAAAGTAATTTCTACAGGTTCTGTAACTTTTGTATCTAATTGTGAATTAGCTTCTTGCTTTGCAGCTGGTTCTTCTTGCTTTACTTCTCCACCTTTATTACTACATCCTACTAAAGACGTAACTGCAATTGATCCCACTAGCAATAGTGATAACATTTTTTTGTTCATTTTAATTTCCTTCCTTTCATTTCAAGAAATATTATATATGTTAATTTAAATTGATAGCTTGTACTTATTAAAACTCAACCTTACCCCTTTAATCCTGATTTACTAACACCCTTAATAATGTACTTTTGAGTAAATAAATACATTACTATTATTGGTGCTACCATAAGCACAGAAAAAGCCATAAGTATATGATATCTCGTTCCTGATTCTGTTGAGAATGCAGCTAGTGCTACAGGAAGAGTTCTCATCTCCTTTGTATTTGTCACGATCAGTGGCCACATATATGAATTCCAGCAATTAATAAACTTTAATATTGAAATAGAAACTATTGTTGGCATTGATATAGGCACTAAAATAGTAAATAAATATCTAAAATCTGAACATCCATCCATTTTCGCTGATTTATAGTATGATTTTGGCACAGAGGAAAACTGCTGCCTCAATAAAAATATAGAAAAAATACTGGCACACCATGGAATAATAAGGGCCTTATATGTATTTATCCAACCTAACTTACTAAGAGTTACATAGTTAGGTATCATCAAAATATCACTTGGTACCATCATGGTTGCAATTAAAATTACAAATAAAGTATTTTTAAATTTAAAGGGTATATAGGCAAAAGCATATGCAGCTAAAATTGTGGTTAGTAATTCCCCTAAAGTTACACAGGTAGCTACAATAACACTATTTATTAAATACTTTTCAAATGGAGCTGCTTTAAGTGCTTCCCTAAAATTACCCCATTTAAATTCTGATGGAATCCATTTAGGTGGCATTGATAAAACCTCATTTGCTGGTTTTAATGCTGTAAGCATCATCCATATAAAAGGTAGCAGCACCCATATTAAACCTACTACTATAATAAGATATGATATGATTTTTAAAATATTTTCTTTGCTTTTTTTAACTTTAAACTTCATATCTATTCCTCCTTATTTCTAGCTGCAAATACGAACTGAATAATTGTAACTATTAATATCATCATAAATAATATAAAAGCTGCAGCTGAAGCCTTTGAAAATTCCCAATGTCTATAGAATTTATCAAATATATAATAAACAATTGTAAGTCCACTTTGTAATGGCCCAGGTTGTTGACTATATAGTACATATACTTCATCAAATATTTTAAAGGAGCCTATAAGAGAAGTAATTGATAAAAATACTATTGTTGGCTTAATAATAGGAAGAGTAATATGCCATAGTCGTTGAAGCTTTGATGCCCCATCTATTCTTCCCGCTAACTCATATCTACTATCTACACTTTGTAAACCTGCTAAAATAATAATTATCTTATACCCTAGGCCCTTCCACACACTTAAAGCTATTAATATTGGTATTGTCATCTTTGGGTCTGTAAGCCACGCTATCTTTGCCATACCAAAAGTCTTTAATATTGCATTTACTATTCCATAATCTTTATTTAACATCCATCTCCATACCACTGAAACTGCTGTGGTAGATGTTACAAAAGGTAAAAAGTAAGAACTTCTAAAAAATTTTTTAAATCTGATATTAGAATTTAATATTAATGCAATAATCAGCGCCACTAAAATTCCTAATGGAGCAGCTATAAAAGTAAATACACAAGTATTCTTTATAGCCAGCAAAAATTCTGGATCTTTTAGTACATATATAAAGTTATCAATTCCAGTTTCATATACCGTATCTGTTAAGTAGTCAAATTTAGTATAAAATCCCATCATAAAAGATTTAAATATAGGATAAAATTGAAATATTCCTATTATGATTAATGCTGGTAATAAATATAAAACTGCTCTTACTTCATTATTTTTCAGTGTAAACTTTTTCATAATTTTAACCTCCAATTAAAGTATCCTAAAAATATGGACACGCTTAGCTTGGATGTATACCTTTTCTCCGACTTCATAATTGGTTTCCCAATTTGTACATGCTGTTAGCAAATTATCACAAACCTTCAAATTCACATAAACTTCTTTACCTAAAGTCTGTAAACTGACTACTTCACCTTTAATTCCTTTTCCTTCAGAAGATATTATAATATCTTCTGGTCTAATCCCTACCTTACATTCATTTACACTTTCATTATTTGCTATGTGAATATTTTTATAAAATAACTCTACTTCTTCATCATTATTTAGTAAAAAAATTTTATTTTCTCTATAAGTTGCATTCATAAAATTCATAGGAGGATTTCCTAAAAACCCTGCGACAAACTTATTTTTAGGTTTCATGTACATTTCCTTTGGCGTTGAATATTGTTGCATTACACCATAATCAAGTAATAAAATTTTATCTGAAATACTTAGTGCTTCTTCTTGGTCATGAGTTACAAAAATCGTTGTAATTTGCAACTTCCTTTGAATATTACGAATCTCTTCCCTTAACTCAATCCTAAGTCTAGCATCTAAATTAGAAAGAGGCTCATCTAAAAGTAATATCTTAGGATTCTTCACTAGAGCTCTTGCAATTGCTACTCTTTGTTGTTGACCTCCCGATAACTTAGCTGGCTTTCTATCTAAAAGGTTTTCAATTTGAAGAATATTTGCTACTTCTTTAACGCTTTTAATACGTTCTTCTTTTTTATACTTTCTCATCTTTAGTGGAAATGCTATATTTTCCATCACGGTCATATGTGGATATAGAGCATAATCTTGAAAAACCATACCAATATCCCTATATTCAGCCTCTATATCATTTACACACCTTTCATCAAAATATATCTCCCCAGCTGTAGGTTTTTCTAATCCTGCTATCATTGACAGAGTCGTACTTTTTCCACACCCACTAGGCCCTAGAAGACAAACTAAACTGCCTTCTTCAATTTCAATATTTAAATTATCAACAGCAGTTAACTCTTTGAATTTTTTTGTTAAATTCTTTAGACTTATCTTCACCCCTGTCACCTCAATCCATTTACTTTATCTTTTCGATTATTTCACTTAACCCTATCATTGGAATATTGAGATTTTTTTCTTCTAACATAGACTTTAGAACTTCCATAAAAACACCTTTTTCATTTAATCTAAAAGTTCCTTCTACGACCTCTTTTATGTTATCCCTGCTTGAGATTTCTCCACCCCAATTTCCTCCACAAGTAAGATTAATTCCACAGCTTGGACTTCCTTCAATCCCAACTATTCCTATCACATTGAATTTTTCTGCTTCCTTGCAGTACTCTTCCATTTGCAATATATATGGTATAAGCATATTTCTACAATTATCTCTAAAGAAAGGATTATCAAATTGCTTCTTTGTATGCCCCCATCTATCAGATCCGTAAATATTAAATTCTGGACAAGGTAGTTGAATAAGACATATATCCTTTTTTAAGGCTATACTTAAAAATTCTTTTCTATTAAGTTCTTCTTGTGTTATCTTTTTCTCTCCATAATATCTAACTTTTGAAGACTTGTTTATAATGCAATGACTCACGAAAATAACTGTATCTTTATTCATTTACCTTACCTCCTAATTATTCAAACTTCATTATAGTATATTTTTATAAATGCTTTTTATATTATTAACATAACAAATAGTTACAAATTACCTATAGTTTCTTTAAATTGAATTTTATTATATTTTTAGTGCATTTAAATTTTCAGTTGTACAAAATAGCAATTTTATTTAAAATAAACTTTTTCATACTGTTGTTAAAATTTCATTGAAATTTTGAAAATACTTTTTTGCTAAAAATCACATGAATCTACAAAATAAAACAATAAAAAGGTGAGTTAAAAATCATTTTAACTCACCTTTTAAAAGTATACTAATTTTAACAATTAATTAGTTTGAACGAATTTCTATCCATCTAGTATCATAAAGCTTAATCTTTTCCCCTAAATCAATGAATGTTTCACATTTCTTTAGATAATCATCACTAGGATATGCTGTTTTATTATTCTTAACTTCATCATCTAATTGTTCTAATGCAGCTTTATTTGGTGTTGCATAACCTATATAATCAATATTTTGAACAGCATTTTCTGGCTCTAGCATAAAATTAATAAATTTCTCTGCATAATCTTTATTTTCAGCATCTGTTGGTATACAGAGTGCATCAATCCATTTATTAGTACCAGTTTTAGGCATAGCATAAGCCAAGTTTTCATTCTCCTCCATAAGTGTAACTGCATCTCCTGAATAAACTATTCCCATAGCAGCCTCTTCACCTAATAATCTATCCTTAGCATCATCATTTGCATAAGCTAAAACTAACGGTCTTTGATCTACTAGTAATTGTTGAGCTTCATCCAATTCCTTTTCATTTGTAGTATTAATTGAGTATCCCAACTTCATAAGTGCAATTGCCATAGTATCCCTTACAGCATCAAGCATCATAATGTTTCCTGAATATTTTTCATCCCATAAAATATCCCAACTATCTACATCTTCATTTACCATAGTTTTATTATACAAAATTCCAAATGTTCCCCAAAAATAAGGTACACTATACTCATTTGTAGGGTCATACACAGCTCCTAAAAAATTTTCATCGATATTTTTATAGTTAGGTATATTATTATAATCTATTTTTTGAATTAAATTTTCATTAATCATTCTTGATATCATATAATCTGAAGGAACTACTATATCATATTTAGATCCACCACTTTTTACTTTTTGATACATAATTTCATTAGTTTCAAAAGTTTCATATACAACCTTAATCCCAGTTTCAGTTTGAAACTTTTCTATAAGTGACTCATCTATGTAATCTCCAACATTATAAATATTTAAAACTTCATTTGATGGTTTTGAACCACATCCAACTAGCATGGTCATAGCCATAACGCAAGCAGCGAAACTAGCAATAACTTTCTTTACATTTTTCATTACTTATCCCCCTTAACAACAGACTGTTTTTTATTTGATAATAGCAATAGAATTAAAACCGTAACAAACATCAACGTTGAAAGCGCATTAATTTCTGGTTTTATTCCTCTCTTTGCCATTGAATATACTTCTATAGATAAATTTGTAACTCCATTTCCAGTATTAAAGAAACTTATTATAAAATCATCAATAGACATAGTAAATGCAATTAAAAATCCTGATATTATTCCAGGTTTTATTTGAGGTAAAATAACCTTTCTAAGGGTATATATTGGCTTTGCCCCTAAATCCATAGCCGCATCTTCTATATTAGCCGGCATCTGTTTTAACTTAGGTAACACAGACAACACTACATACGGTATATTAAAAGTAATATGTGCTAAGAGCATAGTTACAAATCCTAGCTTTACATTAAAAAATATAAATAATATCATAAGCCCAACAGCCGTTACAATATCCGGATTTAAAACAGGCAAGTAATTCAAATTTAGAATTAAGGATTTTTTTGCTCCTCTCATTCTATCTATTCCTATAGCACTTATAGTTCCAATAAATGTTGCAATAATTGATGCTAATATAGCAACTACCACTGTTGTAATTAAGGCAGATATTATCCTATCATTATTAAACAACTGTTGATACCATTTTAATGTAAATCCATTCCAACGAGCCATTGATTTTGAATCGTTAAATGAAAATAATGCCAATGCAAATATTGGTGCATATAAAAATATAAATACTAAAACTAAATATATATTAGCTCCTATTTTTCCTTTATGTTTTACCACATTATTCTACCTCCTTTTGTATCATCATCAGAAAACTTAGAGGTAACTGCCATTGCTATTAATATTAAAACCATCATAATAATAGATACTGCTGAGCCAAAGTTCCAATCACCAACGGTTGTAAATTGTTGCTCAATCAAGTTACCAATAAGCATTTGTTTTCCTCCACCTAATAACTGTGAAATTACAAAAGTAGATACTGCTGGCATAAACACCATTGTTATTCCAGATACTACTCCAGGAATACTTAAAGGAAATATTACTTTAGTAAATACCTTTGTTTTTCCTGCACCTAAATCATAGGCCGCATTAATTAAATCCTGATCCATTTTTAATAAAGATGTATATACCGGCAACACCATAAATGGTAGAAAATTATATACCATGCCCAATAATACTGCTGCATTAGTATAAAGAATTTCTAGTGGCTTAATGCCTACAAGACCTAAAAAATTGTTCAACAATCCATTTTTACCCAATATCGCAAGCCATGCATAAGTTCTAAGTAAAAAATTCATCCACATAGGAAGAATAAAAAGCATTATAAGAATACCTCTTCTATGTTCAGGTTTTTTTGAAATTATATATGCCACAGGATATCCTATTAATAAACATAAAATAGTTGACTCTACAGCTAACTTTATGGATCTTCCAAAAACTTTAATATACAGAGGATCCATAAGTCTTTTTATATTATCTAATGAAAACTTTAAGCCTTCTCCAGTTTTTACTGAAAAACTAAAAACAACAATTAGTATTAGGGGTACTACTATAAACAATGACATCCATAAAATATAAGGTCCTGCTAAATAAGACTTCTTCTTCATTTTAGTTTTCCTCGGACTTCTTCATAATATGAATATCTTCAGGATATATATCCATTCCTATTTCTTCTCCAACTGGTACATGTTTCGTATTATGAAGAAGGAAAGTTGTACCTAAGCCCTCAACCTCTAATTCATAATGAACCCCTTTAAATACTACAGACTTTACTTTGCCTCTTAAGTTTCCATTTTCTTTTTGTACAATCTTTATATCTTCTGGTCTGATTACTACATCAATATCTTCATTTCTTTCGAATCCCTTATCAACACATTCAAAAATATGGTCGCAAAACTTTACTTTATAGTCTTCAAGCATAATGCCTTCTATAATGTTACTTTCGCCTATAAATTGAGCAACGAATCTATTTTTAGGTTCATTATATATATCCACTGGAGTACCCATTTGTTGAATTACACCTTTATTCATTACTACCACTGTATCAGACATAGTTAGTGCTTCTTCTTGGTCATGGGTTACAAATATAAATGTTATACCTAACTGCTTCTGAATCTTTTTAAGTTCGCTTTGCATTTCTTTTCTAAGTTTTAAGTCAAGAGCTCCTAACGGTTCATCTAATAACAACACCTTAGGTTCATTTACTATAGCTCTAGCTATAGCTACCCTTTGCTGCTGACCTCCGCTTAAAGATTCAGGTTTTCTTTTTTCGAATCCTTCCAAAGATACAAGCTTTAGAACCTCTCTAACTTTTTTATCTATTTCAGCCTTTGGAAGTTTTTTTATTTTTAAGCCAAAAGCTATATTCTCATATATGTTCATATGTGGAAAAAGCGCATACTTTTGAAATACAGTATTAAGCGGTCTTTCATATGGTGGAATATCATTGATTTTCTTATTTTCAAAGATAATTTCGCCTTCATCACAAGTTTCAAAACCTGCTAATATTTTTAACGTTGTTGTTTTTCCACAACCACTTGGGCCTAGCAATGTAACAAATTCATTTTTCTTAATATCTAGGCTTATATTATCTAAAACTCTATTTTCCTCAAAAGTCTTAGATATATTTTTAATCTCAATTATATTATCTACCAACATAAACACCTCTTCTCAAAATTATAACCATCAAAAATTAGATTATTTAAAATGACGGTGGTGTACTAACCCATATTACTTTTGCTTCTGTTTTACCTGCATTGGAAATATAATGGTTTGATTTAGGTTTAAAACAGAAACTTTCACCTTTTTTAATTCTATGAACTTTATCTCCTAAATGAAGATTTATTATCCCGTGAAGAACAAGTCCAAATTCTTCTCCTTCATGAGGTTCTTCTTCCTTATATCGTCCACCTTGTTCCATAGTTATCATTATTGGTTCCATTTCATTCTTTTGTGCATCTGGAACTAACCACTTTAATTTATATTTTAATTCCTCATCTTCCGTCTCAAACATATCATCTGCCGTAAATTTAACTCTTTCATTAACCTTTTCACTAAAAAATTCATTTAAGTTAGTGCCTAGAATTTGTAATATATCTACTAATGTTGCAATCGATGGGGATGTGAGATCATTTTCAATTTGAGAGATAAATCCTTTAGATAATTCGCATCTATTGGCTAATTCTTCTTGTGTTAATTGTTTCTCTATTCTTAGACTTTTTATTTTCTCTCCAATTTGCATTTTGTCACCTCCACTAAAATCTTTAACTATATTATACTAAACTTTCAGTTTACTTTTACTAAACAAACAATATTATTTTATATTTTTTCTAAAAATAAATCAATACTTTTCTAATATTTTTTCTAAATTTATATATATTTTTTTCTCTTTGTACCTATTAGTATTACTTAGCTTACTATTTTATGTTTATATTAATATTTTCTAGGTTTAGTATTACTAAATTTTTAATCATAAAAATCAATATTTTTTTATAGCATATAAAATAGTATTACTTTTTATTATTTTATCTTCAATTGATTTCCTATAGTAATTATCAATAACTACTCAAACCGTAAAATTTGTCAAAAAAAATAAGCTAATTGCTTATCTTTTCTTTGAAACTTTATTTAACTTTGAGGTTTCCACAAAATTATCCACAACATATCAACAGTAAGTGGATAACTTTCTTTAAATTTAAAACTTTTAGAATATTTCTATACTTGCTGGTGTGGATAAGTATTTTCTTCACATATTTTTTCCAAAACCTGATCAAATTCTCGAATATCTTGCCAATCATATAAATTAACATTTTCCTTTGAATGACAATCTTTAAAGTTCATAAGAGAAGTTTTTTCTTTCCATTCATCATTTAAAAGAAATTCTATTTTTCCGTGATACACTTCAGTTATTTCAGTTATTTCATTTATATTACCACAATCATCACTATAATAAAAAACTACTCCACTACTAGATAAAGCCTCAAAAATATCTACAAGCTTTTCTTCATATAAACTCATAATAATTCTCCTAAAATTTATTTATATTTTCTAGAGCGTTAATAGCCATAATATATCCATACTCACCAAACCCACTTATTTGACCAATGCAAGCTTTTGCTGTAACTGATTTATGCCTAAATTCTTCCCTTTTATGTATATTCGTCATGTGAACTTCTACCGTTTTAATATCAACACTTTTTAAAGCATCATAAATTGCATAACTATAGTGAGTATAAGCACCTGGATTTATAACTATACCTTCATAATTTTCAACATAGGCCTCTTGAATACAATTAATAATTTCACCTTCGATATTACTTTGAAATATTTTCACTTCATGTCCTTTTTCCTTGCAATAATTATTAATGATTAATTCAATTTCTTTATAATTTTTGCTACCATAAAGTTCTTTTTCTCTAATACCTGTAAAATTAATATTGGGACCATTAATAATCATTATCTTCAATATTATCCCTCCAAATATTTTATTTAACTAAATTCCCTATTTAACACTTCATAGATATCTTTAATTACAGTTTCATCTATTGTCCTTTTTTGCCATAATTCTTCTGCTCTTACACCTTGACCAATAAGCATATATAGTCCACCCACAACCTTTTTTTCAAGCTTCTCTCCATGTAATAATAGTTTAGTTTTAGTTGGATTATATACGATATCTACAATAGTATCGAAATTATTAATTATTTCATCTGATATTGGACACTGATCATCATTAGGAAACATACCTATTGGCGTTGTATTTATAATAATATTACCCTTTATTCTAGTTAAATCTTCATATGAAATATATTCAACTCTTCTATTACATAGTTTTTTGCATTTAAGAACATCTCTCGTAGCAACATATACCTTTCTACAACCCGCATCTAATAAATAATGAAGTACAGCTTTTGAAGCACCTCCACTTCCTAAAATAACAGCAATACTATCTTTTGTCTCTACATTATGTATAGTTAACATATATCCAAATCCATAGTAATCCGTATTATAACCGTACAATTTTCCATTTTCTAAAACAATTGTATTAACTGCTCCTATATCTTCTGCTTCCTTTGAAACAAAATCTAGATAATCCATTACTTTTTCCTTATATGGAATTGTTACATTAGAACCCTTTATATTTAATACTTTCATTGCATCAGTAAATAATTCCAATTTATCTTTTGGTACTTCAAATAGCTTATATGCACCTTCTACACCAATAGTTTCAAATATCATTTTATGTATTCTTGGCGATAAACTATGCCCTAATTTCTCACCCAATATTCCGTAAAACTCCATAAGCATTTTCTCCAATCTTAATCGTTTTGATTTTGAATTATATCATTTTGAACACTTCTGCTTAATTCCATAACATGTAAAAAAAATCTTCTTAAAACTATCTCATATTCTTTATTGGATAGTTTATTTACATTTTTCCTTATAAGTAAAGATTCCCTTTCTTCATCATATATAGGTAATTTATTACTTTTCTTATATTCTGCCACCTTTACAGCAATATCCATACGCTTTTCAAATAATTCTACTAGCTTACTATCTATATCCTCTATCTCTTTTCTATAAACGTCTAAACTATCCATATTTCCTCCTACTTACTTTATCTTTTTCTTTATCTTTCTCCACCAAGATAACTTATTATATTCATCTTCTTCTATTTTTTTAATTTGTTGCTGCTCTTCATTAAATTTTTCTCGTGCAATTTCAAATATAGGTTCTAATAAGTTTTTAGTATCATTATACCCATTTTCAATTCTTCTATTTTTAGCTTCATTATCTAAATTTAGAAGTCCCTCTAGTACTTTAGTTTCAATTTCACTAGGAATGATTTCTATAATTTTTGTATTAGGAAATTTTTCTCTTTCTATTTTAATTTCTTTAGATAATAAAACAGCAATTATTATATCACAACCATAATCATAAAGTGGCTTTATAGGTGTATTATCCACGAGTCCACCATCAAGATAAAATTTACCCAAAATTTCTTCACTTTCATATATCATAGGAAGACATGCCGTAGCCATCAATATACTTTTTACAATTGGTTCTTCATACATATTAACTCTAAAATATGTTGGCGTAAAATCGGGCATTTCAGTACACGATACAAAAAGATTTATATTATTCTTTTTAATTTTATCCACATTTATGTATTTTTCAATAATTTCCTCAGCACCATCCCTTGGAACATCTCCATGTTGTATGCTATTTGCCATATATTTTTTTACTATATTCATATTTTTACTTCCAATTGCTAACGTTAAACCTTTTTTTAAAAGTTCTCCATTACTTATTGGTACCATCTTTTGTAGGGTAACTTCTCTCCACATATTTAAGGCTTCTTCAAAATCATTTTGTGCAAATAAAGCTGCATTAATTGCTCCTATGGAAGCACCTGATACAGCTTGTACATATTTTTCTATATTCAGCTCTCTTAAGGCTTTCCAAACACCTAACTCATAAGCTCCTTTTCCGCCTCCACCTGAAAATACCAATCCAACTTTCATGTTATCACCTCAAACACTTTCTTCATTAAAATTTGAATACTATTTTAATTTTATAAAATAGTATTCTCTATTTCCATATATATTTTATTAATTTTAACATATATATTTACTCTTTAATATTACTCTTTAATAATTATCCCCATAAGTTTTGAAAGAGAAAGTGCTTGCATTGGTGATACAACTATCCCTTCTAAATCAGCAACTGAACCTATAAGTCCTTCTATATTACAAGTTGAAAAATCAACTTCTTTCATTCTTGATTTTGAAATATCAATTCTTTGCATATCTATATTATTAAAAAACAACTTTGATATACGACACCCTTCAAAACTCACTTCATTAAAGGATGAATCAAGAAATTTAATATTTTTTAAATGTGAAAAAGCAAAATTACTATAATCTCCACTACACAATTTAATCTCAACATTTTGGAGCGTTGATTCAGCTAAATTTATTCCAACCATTTTGCAATTTACAAAACTAACCCTATGAATAATTCCATAACTAAAATCTACATTTGATAAATCGCAATTTTCAAACACAACATCCGTTAAATCAACATATCTCATTTTAGCTTCACTCAAATTAACATTTTTAAAATAGCATTGTTTAAATTCAACATGTTCTGCCCTTGGACTATAAAAATCACATTCATCAAAAAAAGTTAATTCAAACCATGCTTCATCTTCAAACCCTTCATCAATTATCTCTACTTTAGTTAAACTCTTTGGTATCCTTGGTAAATCAATGTTTTGTAGAATGTTTTTATTCATTTTAAATCACACAGCTACTTTACTGCTATTCCTCCTTGATTTTATTGGCTCTGTATGCATTTACAGTTATGCACACAGATGCCTGTAAGCTCTTTCAAAAGGAACCCTATGGTTCCCTTTGAGTATCTCTCCCTAACAAGGAGGGAACAGGGTCCCCTTCCAACCCCTCTTAGGAAAAGCCGTGCATAAGCTATTAAATTATTGCTAGCATAACTTGTACTTTCTATCACTGTATTTTATTACAGAGCTATTTTATTTCTTGATTTTATTTCATAATTTTATTATACTATACTTCAACAAATTCTAGGAAAAATTTCACCTTCTGCAATTCTTAGAAGCCTTGTAGCCCCATAGGATGTCTTTAAGTATACCCTCTCATTATCTCCTTCTATTACTTCACCAATAATAGAAGCATTGGATCCCTTAGGATGTTTTTTCATAACCTTTAATACTTTTTCAGCATCTTTTTCATCTACAATACATATAACTTTTCCTTCATTGGCTATATATAATGGATCTAATCCAAGTAGCTCACAATAACTATTAACAGCTTCTCTTATGGGAAGCTTTTCCTCATAAACACAAATACTTTTTCTTGTATTCTCTATTAATTCATTGAGAGTTGTGGCCACTCCCCCTCTAGTTGGATCACGCATTACTCTTACATTATTCGTTACTGATAAAATATCACTTATTAAATCATTTAATGGTGTACAATCACTCTTTAATTCAGTTAACGCTCCTAGTGATTCTCTCTCTGCTAAAATAGCCATTCCATGATCTCCAATATATCCATTAATTATTATTTTATCACCAACTTTAATATTATTTTTATCTAATATACTTTTATCCTCAAAAAAACCTATACCCGTTGTATTTATATACAACTCATTTCCATATCCCTTTTCTACAACTTTAGTATCTCCTGCAATTATTTCAACTCCAGCCTCTTTTGCAGTTCTAGCCATAGATTCTGCGATTTTATTTAAACTTTCAATTTTTAGTCCCTCTTCTAAGATAAAGCCTACCGTTATATATTTTACCTTTGCTCCACTTACAGCTATATCATTAACTGTTCCACATATACTAAGTTTGCCAATATCCCCACCAGGAAAAAATATAGGGGTAACCACAAAACTATCCGTTGTTATAGCTATATTCATGTTTTCATACTGAATAATACCTGAGTCATTTTGCTGTAGTAAAATCTTATTGTTAAAATTCTTAAAAAAAACATTTTTTATTAGGTTTAAAGATTCTTTTCCACCGCTTCCATGAGCCATTATAATTTTATCCACATTAAAAGCCCCCTAAACTATATACAATATTGCATGTACCTTCCATTGAAACCATACATGGTCCAATTGGATGGCTTGGCGTGCATCCTTGTCCAAAATACGGACATTCTTCTGGTTTGCATTTTCCTTTAATTATTTCTCCACAAAAACACTCACATTTATCATCCTTATTTCTTATCATTAAATTAAACTTTTTTTCTGCATCATATATTTCATATTCATAATTAAATTCAAAACCTGAATTTAAAACTTTTCCTATTCCCCTCCAAAAACTATGGCTAACTTTAAAAACACTATTAATTACCTCTGTAGCTTGTACATTCCCTTTACTTTTTACTACTCGACAATAATTATTTTTACATATATATTCATTGTTATTTATCATATTTATTAAAGTTAAAATCCCACCCATTATATCAACTGGATCAAATCCTACTACTACCATGGGCTTTCTATACTGCACTGATAATTTATTAAACTCTTCATAACCTATTATTGATGAAACATGTCCTGGACAAATAAATCCATCTATAATCATATCCTCATCTGCAAGTAAATGGTCCATAACTGGAACCATTCTCTTTAATGATAATAAAACACTTAAATTATTTATTTTCATTTCTTTTGATCTTATAACCATAAGGGCAATGGATGGTGACGTGGTTTCAAACCCAACTCCTAAAAAAACCACTTCTTTTTTAGGATTATCTATTGCTATCTTAATACAATCTAGCGGTGAGTATACAATTCTAATATCACCACCAGCTGCTCGTTGCTCTTCAAGGGAAGCCTTATATCCAGGGACTCTTATCATATCTCCAAAAGTAACTATTATACATCCCTGTATAGAAAGAGTTATTGCTGAATCTATATATTCTCTTGACGTTACGCATACGGGGCAACCTGGCCCAGATATTAAGTTGATACCTGGTGGAATTAATCTATCAATTCCGTTTGTAAAAATAGCTCTAGTATGAGTTCCACAAACTTCCATCAAATTAAAGTTAACATTTTCCTCATCCCATATTCTTTCGTTTAATTCTTTCATAAGATTTTTATCCCTATAAAAATTTTTATAATTAATATTCAACCTCTTCTACCTTCTTCAATAATTGCTGGAAAACCTCTATATTTTTCAAGGCCTCTTCTTCATTTATCTCTTCTATGGCGCATCCTACGTGTACTAAAACATATCTATTTATCTCTACTGGTTTTACAAAATCTATATTAACCTTTTTGTAAATACCTTGAAAATCAACATAAGCTTCATGTTCATTTATAATCTCAATTATTTTACCGGCAATAGCAACACACATTTAATCACCCCTTAATTAAACTATCAGCAATAATTACTTGTCCTAGCGAAACACCACCATCATTACAAGGAACTAAATTATGAGTTTTTACAAGAAACTTCTCTTGCTTTAATTCTTTCATTATTCCCCTTAACAATATAGTGTTTTGAAAGACTCCTCCGCTTAGCACTACAATATTTAAATTATATTTATTCCTTAACAATATACACATCTTAACCGTGGCAAATATAATAGTGTTATGAAACTTCCAAGCTATTTCATTTCTACTAACCCTGTTTTTTATATCTATTAGAACTTGCAATATAGTTTCTTTAAAATCTAAAAGAAGTATTTCCCCTGCTTTAATAACATTAAATTCATACTGATTATTTATACAAGTTCCAGAAAAGCTATTAGCTAAGTTTTCTAAGTATATTGCCGCCTCCCCCTCATAAGAAACTTTTTTTTCAAATCCTAAAAAGCTAGCAATTCCATCAAAAAATCTCCCCATGCTAGAGCACAGTGGGTAATTATTAGTCCCTTTTAGTAGAGCCATAATTAACTTATATTCATTTTTACTACAAAAAGAAGGTAAATATTCATCCATTTTAGCTTTATTACCATTTAGTGCACTGTAAGCTAAACTAACTCCCATAAACCAAGGATTCTTCGTAGCTCCATCTCCACCTGGCATAACAACATTATTAATTGTTCCAACTCTTTTAAATTTACTGTAATTACATATTAAAAACTCTCCACCCCAAATTTCACCATTCTCACCTAATCCAATTCCATCGTATGCAACACCGATAACCTCACCTTTAACCTTATTTTCAAACATACAACTTACAATATGTGCATGATGATGATAAACTTTAATCTCTTTTTTCTTTTGACTTTCACCAAACTCATTGCTCCAATAATTAGGATGCATATCACAAGCAACATATTTTTCATCAATCCCATAAATTGCTTTAATGTGATTTACTTGGTTTAAAAATCTTTCTTGAACCTCTACAAAATCTAAATCTCCTATATATGGACTTAAATATATCTTATCTTTAAAAGATATAGCAAAAGTATTTTTCATATTACTTCCACAAGCCAAAATTGTATTGTCAGTTTTATAGTCAAAATACATAGGATAAAACCCTCTACCACCTCGTATCATATAGGTTTTATTATCATTTTCTTTTACTACCGAATCATCAATTGACATATAAATATTTCTATTATGCATTAAAAAGTAATCTGCTATATTTCCCAATTCATTTATAGCTTTATTATTATCAAAAACAATAGGTGCTCCACTATTATTTCCACTTGTAAATACTAATACATTTAAATTATCTTTAAATAAAAGCTGATGAAGTGGGGAATATGGCAAAAGTACCCCTATTCTGTTATTATCATAAGCTATATTGTAGGGCAATTTTTTATTCCTTTTTGTCAGTAAAACTATTGGCTTTCTATTTCCACTTAGAAGGTCTTCTTCATATTTACTAAGATTACAATAACGTTTTACAGTCTCAATATCTTTCATCATTACCGCCAATGGCTTATTGGGCCTATTTTTCCTTCTTCTCAACTCATCTATTATTTTTCCACTTTCACCACTACAAACTAGATTAAACCCTCCAATACCTTTAACTGCAATAATCTTTTCTTCTTTCAATAACTTACAAGTAATTTCCATAACATTTTCTTCATATATTTCTTTTCCATCA
The DNA here is from genome assembly GCA_900548455.1 of uncultured Clostridium sp. Taxonomy (GTDB): domain Bacteria; phylum Bacillota; class Clostridia; order Clostridiales; family Clostridiaceae; genus Clostridium_J. The sequence continues at coordinate 5,900 of URKQ01000018.1, read as the reverse complement.
CTTCTAATTAAATAAATCTCAGGTCCACAAATATTACAACAGGTAGGTTCTGCATGAAACCGTCTATTTGAAGGATCAGTATATTCTTCATAACACTCAGTACACATTGGAAATGCCTTCATTGTTGTATTTTCTCTATCATATGGCAGCTTTTTTATTATGGAAAACCTTGGACCACAATTAGTACAATTAGTAAATGGATATAAGAATCGTCTATTCTTATATCCATTTATAACTTCATTCATACATTCATCACAAGTTGCTATATCTGGTGAAATTAATGTACTTACACTATTATCTTCACTGCTTGATATAATATTAAAGGCATCGTATTTTTGAACATTTATATTTTCAATATAAATTTCATCAATTCTGCTTAATGCTGGTGCTTTTTTCTTTAAATCATCCATAAACTTTTCTATTCCTTCAAAAGTTCCTTGTATATAAATTATTACTCCATTTGAATTATTACTAACATATCCCTTTAACTTATTTTCCTTAGCAATTCTATATACAAAAGGTCTAAACCCAACTCCCTGAACTATTCCCTTCACCAATATACACTTTGCAATCATTATTCTTCATCTCTTCTTTAATTATTTCTCTAATCATATCAACCACATTATTACAAATACATTGAAATTTACTTTCAATTTCTGCAGAAAGGTTTAATGAATAGTCTATTTTACTAATTTCTATGGCAACTATATACCCTTTAATATGTCTATATTCTCTTCTTAAAACTTCTAGTAGACTATCACTATGATGTGACATTGACTTTCTTAAAAACTTATCATAATCTTCTAACTCCATCTTAATAACTGTACCGCTATGATCTGAAAAATTTGAACTATCTACAATTATTATAAAATCATTTTCCTTTATTTCATTTATACAATAATCAACATCTGTTTCTCCAATAATAACTTCTATATCACAAAACTCTTTTTTTACTTGCTCTTGTACATCTTGAATAACTCTAATGGCTATTCCATCATCACCCAATAGAACATTTCCAATTGCAAATATCTTAATCATAGTATTTCTATTACAAAATCCTTATATTTATCACTTATCACATGTGCAGCGCAATTAAGACAAGGGTCAAAGCTTCGTACAATTCTTCCAATTTCCACGGGCGATTGAATATTATCTACTTCAGTTCCAATCAAAGCTTTCTCAACTGGTCCATGTACATTCTTATCATCTATGGGGGATAAATTCCATGATGATGGTGGTATTAATGTATAATTCTCAACTTTCTTATCTACTATATTAACCCAATGTCCCAAAATTCCTCTCGAAGCCCCTATTATACCTATTCCACTTCCTTCATTAGGTACAGTCCACTTTTCTTGATAAGGCTGCCCTAGTTTCAAAAGATTAATTGCTCCTTCAATACTTTCACAAATTTTCTTAGCCTCTAATACTCTAGCAATTAACCTATCCATGGCTGATACTCCTCTAGTATAATACCCATTCATAGTCATTCTAGCTAATGGTCCACCTTCTAGGGCATATCCCTTATATCTTGGAGCTTCTACCCAAGTATATGCTCCTTTTTTATATGGGTTAGGCATAGGTGGTTGACTTATTCCTGGATCTACATTATCAGCACTTTCTAACCATGAACTATATATATTCTCTGTTATATTTTTTACATCTAAGGATTGTTTTTGTCCATCAATTAATACTCCAGGTAATGAATATCTTATTGGCGGCTCATAGTCAGCAAATACTCCTCCATCAATAAAATTTCCATATCCTTTTCCCTTATAAAAATAGTCATCATAATATTTTGAAACAATATAAATATCCTCAATAAGCTTTTCCTCAATAAATTTTTTTATTACTTGAACTGTATAAGTTATTCCTTCTAATTGTTGAACTCCTATTGTTGTAGTAATTCCACCTACAAATATCCCATGACCATGGGGAACCTTCCCTGCCATAATTGCAATTGCTCTATGAGCCAGGCGACTACAAGTTATAGCCTCCTGCAAATCCTTGTTAATTTTCATCGTTAAATCCCTTGGTATCCTATAATCAGCTTCCTTAGAAGATATATGCTTAGTCATTGGATTTAAATTTATTATCTCTACATAATCAGGCATTGCAAAAAGATATATTTGTCTCATATGATTTTGCAAAAATTCAAATCCATTTATAATATCTCTAGCTATTTTACCATTTTCACTAGGTTTCACTTTAAAAGCATCTTCCATAGCTAAAGTTGCTGCATATGCATGATGAGTAGAGCATATACCACAAATCCTTGGAGCAAGCCAAATAATATCCAAAGGATCCCTTCCCTGAAACATCCTTTCAAATCCTCTGAATTGATTTCCCCTTGCTATAGCATCAACTATCTTGCCATTTTCAATCTTTACTTCTATGCCAAGTAATCCACTTACTCTAGTCATAGGATCAATTGTAATACTAGTCATTTTTATTCACCTCCATATGTAACATATGGTGCTGTTTTATCTGGGAATCCAGGTCCTGCACATCCTATACAAGGAGTATTATCTCCCACTGGCCAATTGTCACTTCCATTCCACCTATTGATTGGACATAATGCATTAGTTATTGGCCCCCTGCACCCTAATGCATACATGCATTCAGGTTCCCCTAACTTTGTAGCAAAAACTCCATTGTCAAAATACCTCCTCCTTGGACAATTATCATGTATAGTTTCACCATAAAAATCTAGAGGTCTTCCATCTTTATCTAACTTGGGAATGCCCCTAGAAATTAAATATCCAATAGTACCAACTGTCCATATTGGATTGGTAGGACAGCCAGGTAAACGTATAATATTTTTGTCTTCCAAATAATCTGGTATGCTTAATGCTTGTGATAAATTAGGCCTTCCTGCAGTAGGTCCACCATAACAAGCACAAGTTCCAACACAAATTACATGTTTTGCTTTATCTGCTAATTGTGGAACTAATTCAGTGGCAGTAATAATTTTGCCATTATATTCACCTAGTCTTGTATATAATCCATTAGATTTTGTAGGAATTGCTCCACATATTAAAAGAATAAACTCACTTTCCATAGTTTTATATATGGTTTTAATTGCATTTTCTCCCTGTTCCCCAGATATACTTCCTAAAAAAGTTACATTAATCATATCTCTCAAAATATAAGGTATTTCAGGATTTTCTGAATTTAATAAAGATATTACTTCCCCAAAACACCCTGAGGTTTCTAACCATATTGCATTGACTTTATTTTTTATTCCTTCTTTAATCATGTTTGCAGCATCTCTTCCATACTTCAATGCTTTTTCTTCAGTTTTCACTCTTGACATTGGACAATTATCATATAATCTTCCTTTAGTTTCATTATTGATCTCAATCATATTGGTACTCCATAAAATCACTTTCTATAAATATATTCTTACCTTGAGATATATAAAACCATACCATGAATGATTTATCCATTATTAAATAAAATAATATTAGAATAGTTAAAGGACATTGCACTTTTATTGCAATGTCCTTTAATTAAAAATTCTCATATTTAACAATTTTATTTTTTCCCTCTGCCTTAGCAATATAAAGAGCTTCATCTGCAAAACTAACACATTGATCAAACCCTTTTTCCAAACCTGTTGAAGTAAAAATACCAATACTTCCTGTTATTCCTATTTTCTTTCCATTAAATTTAATCTCTAATTCTTCAATAGTTTTTCTTATCTTTTCACTAAGAATATAAACTCTTTTTTGTGAAATAGCGGGTAATACTATTAAAAACTCTTCTCCTCCATATCTTCCACTAACTCCATATTCTCCAATAACATCTTTAATAATTCTTCCTATGTTTTTTATTACCTCATCTCCAATTAAATGTCCATAATTATCATTTACTAGCTTAAAATTATCAATATCTATCATCATAAAAGTTACTGAATTATATAACTTTATATGATCTTTATATAACTTTTCTCCCTGGTTATATAACTCTTTTCTAGATAAAAGACCAGTTAAATAATCATGTGAGGCATAATATTTTGTCTTGTTATATAGATAAGAATTTTCAATAGCTATAGCTACATATGATGCTAAAACAGCAACTTTATTCAAATCTTGTATAGTATATGAACTTTTTTTATAACTTTGAATAGTTAAAAAACCCTTTACTCTATCTTCCAATATTAATGGGCAGTATATCATTGAATGAACTTTTGGAAAAACATATTCTAATTTATCACCGGCTAAAAATTTAGTATATTCAGCATAGATGTCATCTATAATTAAATTAGACTTATTCTTTATACAATATGCTCCTATACTTTCTTTCAATGTTAAATCTGATTTTTCAATATTACATATTCTCTTACCTTCTTCTAAGTAAAATGTATACTCTAAGGTTTTTTCGTCCTCTGTCAATTGAGTAACTCCTAAAATATCAACACTCATTAACATTGATATTTCACTATATATATTTTCAAGAGCCCTATTTATGTTTAAATCTGCAGTAATCTTTTGACCAATGTTAGAAATAACTTTTATCTCATCATATAGTGACTTAAATATAAAATCTGTTTGTCTACCTGCTTCATTCTCTAGAATTTGCGCATTGAACTCACTTTTACTTAAGGATTTTTCAATCTCCATTAATTTTTCATAATAATTTAAAGACTGTCTATAATCCTCTTTTCCCTTATATGCTTTATATAATCCATCGTATATATTTTTAGTTATAATTACCATGTTTTTCCTTTGGGATATATTTAACGCTTCGTTTAGTTTTTGTATTGCTAAATCCCACTGATTTGTATCATAGTAAAGCTCTGCATAAGTAAGTAATGTCCAAGCCTTTTCTTCCTTATACCCTTCTTCTTCAGTCATTTCAACACACTGTTTTAAAGCCTCTTCTGCTCCGCTAAATTCCTTTTTCTTTATAGATATTCTACTCCTAATTCTAATAGATTCTATAAGCATAATTTTTAAATTATTTTCACAACTTAATTTAATAGCCTCATTTACACTTATTAATGCTTTTTCTATATCCCCTAACTCACATTCAACTTCAGCAATAATTTGGTTAATAGTAATTTTAACATTAAAACTACTTTCATTAATAGGAATATCTTTAATAATATCTATAGTCTTTTGAGCTTCTGTATATTTATTATTTTTAATATAATTTACACACATATTAATTATAATAATGATAATATATTTTTCATCTTGAATTTCTTCAGCTAATTTTAGTGCATTCCTTCCATATTTAATACTTAATTCATAATAGCCAATTTGAAAATATGCAGTCATCATTCCATTATAAATGTATGCTAATCCCTTTTTATCATTTACTTGCAAAAATAAGCTTTCTGCTTCTATTTGACTCTTAAGTTGCATGGCGTAGTCACCATCATAATGGTAATACCATCCTATCATTCCTTTTATCCATGCTTCTCCATCTTTATTTTCTTTTTCTCGAAATATTAAAACTGCTTTTTCTAATATGTTTTTAATCTCCTTGGAATTAATATCTATGTACTGATCTACAATACTTTTAAATTTATCAATTAAATCTTCACCATTACTAAATTTATCTAAAATTGCTGTAAGTTCTTCAAAATTACTCACAAATTCTACTCCTCCACAATTAAACCACATAAATTTTGAAACCAAAATATATATCATATTACAACAAACAACATTATTTGTGTTTATATACCATATTATTATATCATATAGGACATAATAATAACCATATATTGTATTAATATATGGTTATTTCAATATTTTTATAATGGCTCTGTATGCATTTACAGTGATGCCCTTAGGCTGATTACTTCATTCAGCCCTTTCAAAAGGAACCCTATGGTTCCCTTTGAGGAATCTCTCCTTGAAGCGGAGGGGATAGTATCCCCCTTCACCCCT
>URKQ01000017.1 GCA_900548455.1 uncultured Clostridium sp. | reverse complement strand
GGTTACTCATGAGATTTTAAATGTATATAAAGAGATGAAGGGGAAACCTAAAGCTGACTATTTAAGAGCTATATCTAAAATACAAGGAGTATATGTTCCTTCGTTATATGAAGTAACTTATAATTCAGATGGAACTATAGAAGCTATGACTCCTAAATATGAAGATGTACCTAAAACAGTTAAAAAGAGAATAGTAGCAGATTTTAATGGTAATGATTTCCCAGATAAGCTTATAGTTCCTTATACAGAAATAATTCATGATAGAATTGTAATTGAAACCTTTAGAGGATGTACAAGAGGCTGTAGGTTCTGTCAGGCTGGAATGATATATAGACCAGTTAGAGAAAAGACTACTGAAAAGCTTATGGAAGAAATTGATGTGCTTATTAATAATACAGGATATCAAGAGATTTCCTTAAGTTCTTTAAGTATTTGTGATTACTCTAATATACAAAATCTAATTTTCTCTTTAATTGAAAAGTATAAAGATGAGAAAATAGGAGTTTCTATTCCATCTCTTAGAATTGACTCCTTCTCAGTAAATTTAATTAAAGAGATCCAAAAGGTTAGAAAGACAGGTTTAACTTTTGCACCTGAAGCTGGAACACAAAGAATGAGAGATGTAATTAATAAAGGTGTAACAGAAGAAGATTTACTTAGAGCTACTAAAAGTGCTTTTGAATCAGGATGGTCTACAATTAAATTGTACTTTGTAATAGGATTACCTTATGAAACAGTAGAAGATGTTGTAGGAATTGGAGATTTAGCTCAAAAGGTAGTAGATGAATACTTTAATGTTCCAAAAGAAGTTAGAAAAAGAGGTCTTAGAGTTACTGTAAGTACATCTATACTTGTACCAAAACCATTTACTCCATTCCAGTGGGCACCAATGAATAAAATGGATGAAGTAAAAAATAAAATTTCTAATTTAAGAGATAACATAAAAAGTAAAGCAATTAATTATAACTGGCATGAATCCCCTCTTAGTTATATGGAGGCAGTATTTGCTAGGGGAGATAGAAGACTTTGTGATGTTTTAGTTAAAGCCTTTGAAAAAGGAGCTAGATTTGATGGTTGGAATGAATATTTTAACTTTGAATTATGGCAAGAAGCTTTTAAAGAATGTAATGTAGATGGAGACTTCTATGCTTACAGAGAAAGAAGCTACGATGAAGTTCTTCCTTGGGATTTCATAGATATAGGAGTAACTAAAAAATACTTAATAAGCGAAAATGAAAAAGCTAAGGAACTTGTTTTAACTCCAGATTGCAGACAAAATTGTACAGGATGTGGAATTAATACTAGTTTTAAGGAAAGGAAGTGCTTTGACGGTGCGTTATTTAATAAAATTCACTAAGGAAGGAGAGATAAAATTTATATCTCACCTTGATTTGATGAGAACTATTCAAAGAGTAATAAGAAGAGCTAAATTGCCAGTAGAATATTCTAAAGGCTTTAACCCTCATATGAGTTTATCACTAGCACAACCTCTATCTGTTGGAACTTATTCAGCAGGAGAATATATGGACTTAGTTCTTTTAAATGAAGTGAACGAGGAAGAAATAATAGAAGCTTTAAATAAAAGCACTGTTATGGGTGTTAAATTTGTTAGTGCAACAAAGGTTATAATACCAGAAGGAAGAAAGGTATTACAGGGTATGGCACTTATAGATGCTGCTAGTTATACATTAACCTTTAAGCTTAAAGAGGGCAGTAAGCCTGATTTTCAAAAACTAATAGATATTCCTAATTGGAATATGCTAAAGAAAACTAAATCAGGGGAAAAAGAAGTTGATATTAAAACATTAGTTAAAAGCATTGAAGGTAAGGTGGAAGAGGATAAACTTATTGTAAAAACTTTAATTAGTTGTGGCAGTAGGGAGAATCTTTCAGCAAGTCTTTTATGTGACTTTATAAAGGAAAATATAGAAGATATAAAAAGAGATACTTTTGTAGATATAAAGAGAGAAGAAATGTATGCTTTAAAGGAAAAAGAATTAGTGTCTTTAGATAAGTTCTTCTTATAAGGAGTTTTGATTTATGAGAAAGATATATATAGAAAGACAACAGAGCATAATTAAAGTAGCCCTAAAGGAAAATGATGTATTAAAGGAATGTTTTCTTGAAGCAGAGTCAGAAAGACCTAAGGTGGGTGAAATATATAAGGGTGTAGTTAAAAATATAGTAGGTTCAATGCACTGTGCATTTGTGGATATTGGATATAAAAAAAATGCCTATATTTCTTTAGAAGGAAAAGTTAGTGATAGGGAACTAAAAAAGGGTGATGAGGTTCTAGTTGAAATTATAAAAGAAGAAATAGGTAAAAAAGGACCTAAAGTAAGTAATTCTATATCTCTTCCAGGTGCATATGTTGTTGTAACTACCGAGCATAAAGATATACAAATATCTAGGAAAATTGATTGTGAAACATTTAAATCTCAAATAATAAAGGATATAGAAAAGCCTGATAATATTGGGATTGTAGTAAGAACAAAGGCTCAGGATGCAGATTTTCATTTAGTTAAAAATGAAGTGAAGGAACTTTTAGATAAATATAAGGATATATATAATAAGTTTACATATTCAAGTAAGGTAGGTTGCCTTTATAAAGATAGAGGAATATTGAGTAGGCTACTTAGAAATAATATGGATTCGGAACTTGAACTTGTTGTTAATAATGAAAAAGATTATGAATTTTATTATGAGTATTTAAAGACTAAGAAAATCGAAAATGTAGATTTAAAATTATATGATGGAAATCTTTCTATTTTTGATGAATATGAAATTGAAAGAGATATATTAGCTTTAAGGCATAATAAAATAAAGCTTCCAAGTGGTGGAAACATAGTAATAGAAAGCACAGAAGCTATGTTTGTAATAGATGTTAATAGTGCTCAAAATACTAAAGGTACTAAAAGTGATAGTGCTATATTTACAACGAATCTTGAAGCTGCAAGAGAGATAGCACGTCAGATTAGACTTAGAAATCTAGGTGGAATGATCCTTGTAGACTTTATAGATATGAAGTTTAAAGATGAGAAAAGTAAGATTTTGTTAGAATTAGAACAGGGATTCCAAGGAGATAAGAACTGTCCTAAGGTATATCCTTTTACTGAACTTAATCTAGTTCAAATCACTAGAAGAAAATATGGAGAATCTATAATGGATTATCTACTAAAACCATGTAAATCTTGTTTAGGTAGTGGATATGAACTAAATCTTAACTATATTTCTTCTATAATAATGGGAAAAGTTAGAAGAATAAAAGAAGAACAGGGTGTAAAAAATATATTTATTACCATAAATGATTGTTACAAGGATGAGGTAATGGGAAATATATTGGACTTTGTAGAAAAAATTGATGCTTTGGATTGTGATATATATATAGAATTTGAAAGAATAGAAGAGAATTTTAAAGTAGAGCCACTTTTATTTCATAGTCAATTAGAAAATTATAAGGGGTTAAAAGTGTTCTCTGCAAAGTAAAGAAATATGTTGCTAATTAAAAAAACATAAAAAATATTATAAGTTTCTTTACATTCAATATTCTATATGATAAAATGTCATTTGTAGACCGCACACATAAGGTTTAAAAATAGTGGAGCTTAAGCCATTAAGTCGAAACTTACCTGAGATGGCGAGACTGGATTGAGGAGGTGTATTTTAATGTACGCAGTTTTACTTACTGGAGGAAAACAATACAAAGTTCAAGAGGGAGACGTTTTATTCGTTGAAAAACTTGAAGCTGAGGTTGATTCAACTGTAGAATTCGATAAAGTATTAGCAGTTGGAAAAGAAGATGGATTAGTAGTAGGAAAGCCTGTAGTTGAAGGAGCTAAAGTTGTTGCTAAAGTTGTAGCACAAGGAAAAGCTAAAAAGGTTATAGTATTCAAGTATAAACCTAAGAAAGACTACAGAAAGAAACAAGGTCACAGACAACCATTTACTAAAGTAGTAATTGAGAAAATCGAAGCATAATATGATTGAAGTTACTTTTAAGAAAAAATCAGATTTGTTATTAGGCTTTCATGTAGAAGGTCACGCAGAGTATTTTGACTTAGATGAAGACACAGTTGTTTATGACGATGTTGTTTGCGGATGTGTATCTAATTTAGCACAAGTAACAATCTTAGGAGTGTTAGAAGTGTTAAAGTTAAAACCTAGTTATGTGGCTGAAGAAGGAAACATTCAATTGAATGTTGAAAATCTTTCCAAAGAAGAGATAACAAGCACACAAGTATTATTAAAAACCATGTTACTAGGAATTAATAATTTAGAAATTAGCTACGGAAAATATATAAAAGTGTTAGTAGAGGAGGTGCATTGATATGTTACTAATAAACCTTCAGTTATGTGCTCACAAAAAAGGAGTAGGTAGCTCAAAGAACGGTAGAGACAGTGAATCTAAAAGATTAGGTGTTAAGCGTGCTGACGGACAGTTTGTTTTAGCAGGAAACATTCTTGTTAGACAAAGAGGAACAAAAATCCATCCAGGAACAAACGTAGGAATTGGTGGAGATGACACTCTTTTCGCTAAAGTTGACGGAGTTGTAAGATTTGAAAGAGTGGGTAGAGACAAGAAAAAAGCTAGTGTTTATCCAGTTGATGTAGAAGCTGCAATAGCTGAATAATTTATAAAGCACCCGAGAGGGTGCTTTTTTAAAAGTTTAGAAATTGAAAAAACTTGAGTTTTAAAATGATAATAGTTAAAGTTACTATTTTACTCCATGGCAATTTTAAAGATATAGAAATACCTTTGCAATTGCCATAGAGTAAAAATATATCATAATCTTAATCTATATAGTATTGAATTTTAGTCAATACTAATGATATAAAAGATATTTATAAATGAAAGTAAAAATAAAAGGAAATTAGATAGGAAGGTGAACGCCATATGTTTATAGATAAAGCCAAGATATTTGTTAAATCTGGAGATGGTGGTAATGGAGCAATCCATTTTAGAAGAGAGAAATTTGCACCACTAGGTGGACCAGATGGTGGAGATGGTGGTAATGGTGGTAGTGTAATTTTAGAAGTTGATTCTAATATGACAACATTATTAGACTTTACATATCGCCGTAAGTTTGTTGCAGATAACGGAGGAAAAGGTGAAGGCTCTAAGTGCTATGGTAAAGATGGAGAAGCTGTAGTAATTAAAGTTCCAATGGGTACTGTAGTAAAAGATTTTGAAACTGATAAGGTAATGTGCGACTTAGCCCATTCAGGAGATAAGTTTGTAGTATGTAGAGGTGGAAAAGGCGGAAAAGGAAATGCTAAATTTTGTACACCTACAAGACAGGCACCACACTTTGCTGAACCAGGAATGCCAGGAGAAGAAAGATTTATAAGATTAGAATTAAAATTATTGGCTGATGTTGGCCTTTTAGGTTTCCCAAATGTAGGTAAGTCAACAATTCTTTCTATGGTATCAAAAGCTAGACCTAAGATTGCAAATTATCACTTTACAACTTTAAAACCTAACTTAGGAGTAGTCGCTCTTAAGGGAATACAACCTTTTGTTATAGCTGACGTACCAGGAATAATTGAAGGAGCAGCAGAGGGTGTAGGTTTAGGACTTGAATTTTTAAGACATATAGAAAGAACAAGACTTTTAATACATGTAGTAGATATTTCTGGAGTAGAAGGTAGAGATGCCATTGAAGACTTCAAGAAGATAAATGAAGAGCTTAAAAAGTATAGTGTTAAGCTTTGGGATAGACCTCAAATTGTAGTAGCGAATAAGTCAGATATGCTTTATGATGAAGAAGTTTTTGAAAACTTCAAAAAAGAAATAAATGCTATGGGTTATGATAAAGTATATAAAATTTCAGCAGCTACCAATGATGGTGTAGATGAAGTAATGAGAGCAGCAGCAGAAATGCTTACTACTATACCAGTTACAGAATTAGAAATTAAAGATGAAGATAAATATATTCCAGAAGAAAAGAGATTTACTTATGAAATCAACATTACTGAGGATGGAGTATATGAAATAACTGGTACCTTTGTAGATAGATTATTAAGCAGTGTTAATATAAATGACCCAGATTCACTTAGATATTTCCATAAAGTACTTAGAAATAAGGGTATAATAGATGAACTTAAGGAAATGGGTATAGAAGACGAAGATATTGTACGACTAAACGATTTTGAATTTGAATTCTTATTATAATGGGGGAAATTTAAAGATGATAACAACGAAGCAAAGAAGTTATTTAAGATCATTATCCAATAAACTAGTTCCTATTTTTCAAGTAGGAAAGGGTGGAATAGAAGAAAACTTTTTAAAGCAAGTAGATGATGCTTTAGAAGCTAGAGAATTAATAAAAATTAAAACTTTAAATAACAGTGGATTCACAGCTAGAGAAGCTTCAGATATGCTATGTGAGGAATTAGGCTGTGAAGGTATTCAAGCTATAGGAAGTAAACTTGTTTTATATCGTAAGGCTAAAAAAAATCCTAAAATAGAATTACCAAGATAGTACTTAAAAAGCTTTTTAGATAGGTTTTTAAATTTGAAAAATACTTCATATATGATATTATAGTTAAAGAGGTAATAATATGAATAAAGCAATTTTTGGAGGAACTTTTGATCCAATTCATATAGGACATATTCATATTGCTTATGAAGCTCTTTATAAGTTAAATTTAGATGAAGTTGTGTTTGTACCTAATGGTCACCCGCCACACAAAAGAAACAAAAGTGTAACTAAAGAAAATATTAGATACGAAATGGTGGAAGAGGCTATTAAAGGTGAAAAACGGTTTTCCATAAGCAATTACGAAATTAATAATAGCAAGTTAAGTTACACCTATGATACACTTATTCATTTTAATAAACTTGAGCCTAATACTAAATGGTATTTTCTTGTAGGTGTTGATAGTTTGATGAATTTTAATAAGTGGAAAAATATTGATATTATATTGAAAAACTGTACTTTAGTTGTGTTTTCTAGAAGCGGATATATGAAAGATGAAATATTTGAAACTAAAAAGTTTTTAGAGGAAAAATATAATACATCTATTGTTCTCTTAAATATGCCAGTTTTTGATATATCATCCACTGATATAAAAAAGAGAATGGAAAAGGATGAGAAAGTTTATTATATGCTTCCTTTAGGTGTAATGAAGATAATAAATAAATATAATTTATATAGGAATAAGGTGTAACATATGTGGCAGGAAAATAGGATAAAAGAATATATAAAAGTGAATCTAACAAAAGAAAGATATAATCATAGTTTAGGTGTAATGAAAACAAGTGAAGCCTTAGCTATTCATTATGGCATAGATGGCTATGGAGCTAGAATAGCTGGCCTTTGTCATGATTGTGCCAAGAATTTTTCTGCTAGTGATTTATTAAATAAAGCAAAGGCTAATGGTGAAATTATAGATAGTGTATATATAAAGTCTCCCCATCTTTTACATGGAGTTGTTGGAGCCTATATATCCAAGGAACTTTTTCATGTAGAAGATAAAGATATTTTAAGTGCAATAAAATATCATACAACAGGAAGAGAAGGAATGAGCACTTTAGAAAAGATAGTTTATATCGCAGATTGTATAGAGCCATCTAGGACATATAAAGGTGTGGAAGAACTTAGAAAATTAGCTTTTCAAGATTTAGATGAAGCTTTATTAAAATCCTTTGATGATACCATTTCCTATGTTTTATCAAGGGGAGCTATTATTCACGTAGATACAATAAAAGCTAGAAATTATCTATTAATTAATAAAAATAATAGAAATGATAGATAAAATTATATTTTAGGGGGTAATATCGTGGAAAAGAAAGTAATTAATACAACAAAAGCACCAGCTGCTATAGGACCATATTCTCAAGGTATGAAGGTAGGTAATTTAGTATATACTTCTGGCCAATTACCAATTGATGAAAATGGAACTCTTGTTAATGACGATATTAAAAAAGCTACAGCTGTATGCTTAAACAACATCAAGGCTATTCTTGAAGAGGCAGGTACATCTATGGATAAGGTAGTTAAAACTCTTGTATTTATTAAAGATATGGGTGATTTTGCTGCTATGAATGAAGTTTATGCTACTTACTTTACAGAGAATCCGCCAGCAAGATCTTGTGTACAACCAGCAATGCTACCTAAAGATGCTTTATTAGAAATTGAAGTAATAGCTTTAGCCGAGTAAACAGATAAAAGTAGTGGCTGTTGCAAATTTTGCAACAGCCACTTTTGTAGTAAAAATACAGTGATATATTTAAGAAGAGGTGAACCATGAGTATTATTACATATAAAGTTAAACCTGAAGGAAATGAGTCAAAAGTTAGAGATTATTTAAAGTATGAAGAAAATTTATCTAGTAGATTTATTAAAAATGCTGCAATGGATAAAAGGTTGTGGGTTAATAATGAGAAGGTTAAATTGAATTATGTATTAAAAGAGGGTGACATAATTAAAGTTGATGTAGAAAAGGATGAAACCCAAGATATACAAGGAGAGAATCTAAATATTGAAGTGGTTCACGAAGATGAAGATTTACTTATTGTAAATAAACCTCCTTTTATGGTAGTTCATCCAACTAAAAGACATCAAAGTGGAACTCTTGCCAATGGAATCATTTATCATTTTAGAAAAAATAATGACAGTTCTATAGTTAGATTAGTAAGTAGACTTGATAGAGATACATCAGGACTTATAATGATAGCTAAAAATCAATTTTCTCATATGAATCTAGCAAAATCTATGGAAAAGAATGAAGTGAAAAAATCTTATTTAGCAATAATACATGGACATCTAGATAAAGCAGAAGGAACTATAGATTTACCAATCGGAAGACTTGAAAATGAAACAATTAGACGAGGAGTTACTGAAGATGGACAGCGTAGTGTAACCCACTATAAAGTTATTCAAAGTTATGAAAGAGGATCCCTTTTGGAGTTAGTGTTAGAGACAGGCAGAACCCATCAAATAAGGGTGCATTTAAGTCATATTGGTCATCCTATCTATGGAGATACTTTATATGGTGAAGAAGATGATAGTGACCTTATTGAACGTCAAGCGTTACATGCCTATGGTTTAAAAGTGCCACATCCAAGAAGTGGAAGTATATTAGACTTTCACTCTGAATTGCCTGAAGATATGAAAAAACTTCTAGAATTACTTAAATAAAATGGTAAACTAATAAAGGCTTTACAGGATAAGAAATTATCTTGTAAAGCCTTTATATTAATATTTTCGCCTATTATCATCATAGTATGAAGTCCATATTTTTTTCCTTTTTTTAGCTAAAATCATTTTTTTAATAATTCGTATAGCAGCAAAGATAATAATTACAATTACTACTATAGCTGAAATAATAAGAAACCAAAGGCTTTTATAATTAATTATATTATCCTTTGTGGTTAAAAGTGTTCCAAGTACTGGGAGAGTCTCTTGAGCATAGGTAACACTACTTAATAAATTAACAGATTGGCTTTGCTCTCCATATTTTATTGAAGCTGTTGTAACCACTTCATTAGCTCCAAAGAATTTTCCTTCTAAAGAATTTCTATCAATTGAAATAGATTGAGCAATATCACTTGATACATCTTTAGTATAATAGACATCATCTTGAGCGATAAGTGGAATAACAGTACCATTTGAAGTTGTATATTTTCCTATTTCTTCACCCTTTGAACAAGCTTTTTCTGTTGAAAAATTATCAAAGGCCCAATTAAATAATCCTGGTGCTTCATTGTAATAAGCTTTGGCATTATCAAAAAGAATAGCGATAATAAAGGTTTTATCACCTCTTCTAGCTGAAGCTACATAAGAATGAAGAGATTCATCGGTGTATCCGGTTTTACCTGCTAAAGCTTCAGGATAATAACAAGAATATGCTTCATGAAGTAATCTATTATCATTCCATAGAGGACGTCTTTCTTCAAAGGTATTTGTTGGTTCTATATATGAAGATTTAGTTTGAGAAATCTCTATATATTTTGGAAACTTTAAAAGTTCTTTTTCAATTAAAGCTAAGTCATAAGCTGTAGTCCTATGAGTTTCCTCGTAAAGACCATGAGGATTGGAAAAGTTAGTGTTTAAACAGCCTAGCTCTTTTGCCCTTTCGTTCATAAGTGTTGCAAAATTTTCTATTGATCCAGAGATGTGCTCTGCTAGAGCAGCTGCACAATCATTAGCTGAAACCATTATTACAGAATAAAGCATTTCTTCAACGGTCATTTGCTCTCCTGTACCTATATATATTTTAGAACCTTCTATAGTTGGTGGTAAATCTCCAACGGTAACAGTTTCTTTTAAATCACAATTTTCAAGGGTTAGAAGAACTGTCATTAGTTTTGTTGTGGAAGCAGGTGGATATTGAACGTTTTCATTTTTTCCATAAACTACAGTTCCTGTATTTGCATCCATAACAACTACACTTTCACCAGTAATACTCGGTGGATCAGTAGCAGCTAATGCAGTGTATGAGTTAAAACTCATAAGTAACATGAAAAATAATAAAAAAATAGATATATATTTTTTCATAATTATCTCCTTATTTGTTATTAAAAAATAGTTTTATAAGTGAATATTATTATTAAATACTATATTAAACATAAAAACAACCATTTGATAATGCATATCATTAGTATTATATCAAATATTAATTGGAATTTCGATAATAAAATATTAAAATAATGGAAAAAATCATATAGAGGTGATAAATTGTGAGAAAAAAAGAAAAAATTATTGGAGCTATAGTACTTCTTATAATAAGTTTTATAGCATTGGGTTTTGGGTATTATAAGTCTAATAGAAAAAGTGATTTAAGCGAAGAAATGTTTGTAAATATTGATGAATACAAAAATGAAAATGAAAATAAAGAAAGTGACAATAAAAATTTGAAAGATAATGAAGTGGATTCAAGGAAAGTTCAGAATAATGAAAAAGAAAAAAACACAATTGTTGTAGATATAAAAGGAGCTGTAAAAAATCCTAAAGATTATGAATTAAAGGAAGGCTCTAGAGTAAGAGATTTAATAAATCTAGCAGGAGGGCTTACAGAAGATGCTGATGAGGATAAAATTTATTATTCAAAGGTACTTTCTGACGAGGACTGCATTAGGGTATATAAAATTGGTGAAACCGATGAAAATGAGGGTGGAACTATGGCTAGTGAGGAGAAATCATCAGGAGTTAATAAAAATGGAATTATAAATATAAATAAAGCTACCATGGAAGAACTACAAACTTTGCCTGGTATAGGAGAAGTAAAAGCTAAAAATATCATTACTTATAGAGAGGAAAAAGGAAGTTTTAAATCTGTGGATGAACTCTCTAATATTGATGGAATAGGGGTTAAAACAGTAGATAAATTAAGAGACATGGTAGACATTAAATGAGTATTAAGATAAAATTATTAGAGAATTAGTAAAAAGGAGGTAGTATCATGAATAAGAGACTTACAGAACTTTCCAAGACCTCTGGATGAGCAGCTAAAATAGGGCCGGAGACCCTTTCAAAGATATTAGATAAGTTGCCTAAAATGCATGATGATAATTTATTGGTAGGTATAGAAACATCAGATGATGCAGCAGTGTATAAACTTACTGAGGATTTAGCAACAATTCAAACCCTTGACTTTTTTACTCCAGTGGTAGATGATCCATATACTTTTGGTGCTATTGCTGCAGCCAATTCATTAAGTGATATATATGCAATGGGAGGTAAACCTACTGTAGCAATGAATATAGTTTGTTTTCCAAATTGCTTAAATATTGATGTGTTAGGAGAAATATTAAAAGGTGGGGCTGACAAGGTTATGGAGGCTGGAGCTGTTGTAATAGGGGGGCACAGTGTTCAAGATGATGAACCTAAATATGGTTTATCTGTAATGGGACTAGTACATCCTAAAAAGATACTTAAAAATCATGGATGTAACGTTGGTGATGCGTTAATACTTACAAAACCTCTTGGCAGTGGAGTTGTAAATACAGCTATAAAGGCGGGGCTTGCTTCAAGGGAAGTTTATGATGAAGCAGTAGAGGTTATGACTACCTTAAATAAATATGCTGGTGAGATAATAGTAAAATATAATGTGAGTGCATGCACAGATGTAACAGGTTTTGGAATAATGGGACATGGTTATGAGATGGCTAGTGCATCTGATATAACAATTGAATTAGATAAAGAAAATATACCTGTTATTGGTGGGGCTAGAGACTTTGCAGAAATGGGATTAGTTCCAGCAGGTACATACAATAATAAGATGTATTTAGATGGGAAATATGAACTTATAGATGTTCCTGAGTGGCTTGAAGATATTCTATTTGATCCACAGACTTCAGGAGGATTACTTTTATCTGTTCCAGAAAATGAGGCAGGAAGTGTAATGAAAGAACTTGAAACTTTAAAGATAAAATCAGCAATAATAGGAAAAGTTGTTGAGAAAAAGGATGTTCCAATAATAGTTAAGTAGTTGAATAGGAGAATTATTGATATGAACAGAGAATTATTAAGAAAACTACCTAAAATTGATGAACTTTTAAAAACAGAATTAGTTGAAGATATGATGAAAAGTTATTCTAGAACAATTGTGTTAGATTCTTTAAGGGAAGCTATAGAACATTATAGAGAAGGTATATTAAAAGATACAATTAATAGTGTGTCTGTTGAAGAGATATTAGATTTATCAACTAAAATACTACAAGATAAAGATAAAATGCATTTAAGAAGAGTAATAAATGCTACAGGAACTGTAATACATACTAACTTAGGAAGATCAATTCTTGGGAAAAAAGCTATAGAAAATGTAATAAATGTGGCAGTTAATTACAATAACTTAGAATATGATATAGAAGCAGGTAAAAGAGGTTCTAGATATTCCCATATAGAAGAATTGATAGTGGCTCTTACTGGTGCAGAAGCTGCTTTAGTTGTAAATAATAACGCTGCAGCAATAATGCTAGTGCTAGATACTTTAGCTAAAAATAAGGAAGCTGTGGTATCTAGAGGTGAACTTGTTGAAATAGGCGGTTCCTTTAGAATTCCAGAGGTTATGAAATTTAGTGGGGCTACCTTAGTAGAAGTAGGAACTACAAATAGAACACATCTTTATGATTATGAAAATAGTATAACAGAAAATACAGGAGTGTTTTTAAAGGTTCATACTTCCAATTTTAAGGTGTGTGGTTTTACTGAAGCAGTTCCACTAAAAGATTTAGTAGAGTTAGGACAGAAAAATGATGTACCTGTAATTGAAGATATAGGGAGTGGAGTTTTAATAGACTTTTCTAAATACGGTTTTACCCATGAGCCTACAGTTCAAGAAAGTATAGAAGCTGGCATTGATGTTATAACCTTTAGTGGAGATAAAATGCTAGGGGGTCCTCAAGCTGGGATAATAGTAGGAAAGAAAAAGTATATAGATAAAATGAAAAAGAACCAATTAACTAGAGCATTGAGAGTAGATAAAATGACTTTAGCGGCACTAGAAGGAACTTTAAAGTATTACATAGATGAAAAGGATGCCATAAAAAATATACCTTCATTAAATATGATTTTAATGGATAAAGCTGAAGTGAAAAAGAAATGTACACTTTTAAAAAGAAAATTACAAAATAATACTAAAGGGTTTACATATTCTATTGAAAGCGGAGAATCCATGGTAGGTGGAGGGTCTATGCCTACAGAGAAAATTGAAACCTTTGTAATTAAAGTTAAAAGTGAGTTTATATCCCCAGAAGAGATGGAAACAAAATTAAGATTAGGAGATCCATCTTTAATTGCTAGGGTTTACGATGATGCATTAGTACTAGATGGAAGAACTTTATTTAAAGAAGACTTTGATGAAATAGTAAAATGTTTTAATACCTTAAGATGATAAGGGGGATGCACTGAATGAAGCATATAATCATTGGGACAGCAGGTCATATAGATCATGGGAAAACTACTCTTATAAGAGCTTTAACAGGAAGAGAGACAGATACTCTTAAAGAAGAGAAAAATAGGGGAATATCAATTAATTTAGGCTTTACTTATTTTGATATGCCATCGGGAAGAAGAGCTGGAATAATTGATGTACCTGGGCATGAAAAATTTATTAAGAATGCTTTAGCAGGAATTTCCGGGATAGACGTAGTTCTTTTAGTAATAGCAGCAGATGAAGGAATCATGCCCCAAACAAAAGAGCACTTTGAGATATTACAACTTTTAAATATACAAAAAGGAATAATAGTGCTTACAAAAGCAGACTTAGTAGATGAAGAATGGCTTCAAATGATTAAGGAAGATATAAAGACTCAATTTAAAGGTACTTTCTTAGAGAGAGCTCCAATTCATGCAGTATCATCTACTAAAAAGACAGGTTTTAAGGAACTTATAGATGATATAGATAAGATGACGGAAGAGGTTGAACCAAAGGATACAGAAGGTCACTTTAGGCTTCCAGTGGATAGAGCTTTTTCCATAAGTGGCTTTGGAACAGTTGTAACGGGAACCATATTAAGTGGGAAAGTATCAGTTGGAGATACCGTTGAAGTTTATCCAGGAAATGTTAAGTCTAAAGTAAGAGGAATTAGAATTCATGATGTACCTTGTGAAGTTGGTGAAGCAGGTCAAAGATGCGCTATTAACTTAGCCAATGTAAAAGTTACAGATGTGAAGCGTGGAGATGTGGTAGCAAAAGAAGATAGCATGGAATCTTCCTTAATTATAGATTGTAAGCTCTATCATCTAAAGAGTGATGAAAGACCAATAATCAATAGACAAAGAGCAAGACTTTATCATGGAACAAAAGAAATCTTATGTAGAATAATACCCCTTGATAAAGAAGAGGTAAAGCCTGGAGACAGTGCTTATGTTCAACTTAGATTAGAAAGTGAGATTACAGCTCAAAGAGGAGATAGATATATATTAAGAAGTTATTCTCCTATGAATACAATCGCTGGAGGAGTAGTAATTGATCCTAATGCTAAGAAAGTTAATAAAGTAAAAGATAACTATATTGATGAATTGAAGATAAAAGAAAGTGGTAAAACTACAAATATCTTAGAAAGTACTGTGAAGAATTTAAGTCCTAATTATCCTGATAAAAATGAAATCCTAAAGGGCTTAGGGCAAAATCTAGAGAATATAGAAGAAAAGCTTATGAATTTAGTTGAAGAAGAAAAGGTAATAGCGTTGCAAGCTTCCGAAAATAAAATATATATTCACAGTGATTTTTTAAAAGACAGATCTAAGGTATTAAGAGATCTTCTGGAGGAGTACCATAAGAAAAATCCTTTAAAATTTGGTATGTCAAAAGAAGAGGTTAAAAACAAAGTATTTACTAAAAAACTTAAGCAAAAAAACTATGATGAAGTTCTTTCTATTTTAGAGCATAGAAAAAATATCAAAGTAAGTGAAAAGTTTATTAGTTCTTACGATTTTGAAGTTAAATTAACTAAATCTCAAGAAGAAATAAAAAAATATATAATGGAAGAATATAAAAAGCTTAAGTATGCTCCACCCAAATATCAAGATATTCTGCAAATAAGTAAGGATAAGCTTGGGTTTAAGATGGTTTATGAACTATTACTTGATGAAGGAATACTACTAAAGCTTAATGAAGATTGTACACTACTTAAAGAAGATTATGAAGAAGCTAAGGATATGGTTAAAAAATATATTGAAGATAATGGGTCCATATCAGCATCTTCTGCTAGAGAGGTGTTTAACACAAATAGAAAATATGCTGTGGCAATTCTAGAACATCTAGATAGCATTAAATTTACAAAGCGTGTAGAAAACGATAGAGTACTATATTAATTACAACTTATATATTTAAATTAACAAAAGAGTAGGAGCAAACCTACTCTTTTTTTTATATAATAAATAGTGAAAAGGAGTGATAGTATATGATAATAGCAAATAGAGGAGGACATACAAAGGCCTCTCCAGGTGCTTCAGATATACTTGATGAATTAACTGAAGATAGAAAAGTATATGCTCGTGTACAACAGTTATTAGCTGAAGTAGGAAACACTATGATAGATTGTACTCCTCCTGAATCTTATCCATTTCCTCAAGAATTAAATTATGGTATTAATAAGTGTAATGGTTCTTCAGCAGAATTATTTTATAGTATTCACTTTAATAGTACCAAAGGAGCTTATGGGTCAGAGGTTTTAATATATCCAGGAACACAATTGACACTAAATATTGGGAATAGAATTTTGGCCAATTTAGCTAACCTAGGGTTTACCAATAGAGGAGTAAAGGCTAGAACTGACTTAGGGGAACTTACTAGTATAAATTGTCCAAGCATGATTGTAGAAGTTTGCTTTGTTCATGAAAAGGATGCAGCAATATATAGATCAGCAGGAGTAGAAGCTATTTCTAGAGCTATAGCAAATGGTATAGATAGTAGGGTAAGTTTATTCGAAGGAGGGAAAGAGGCAATGATTAAAGGTGTGGTTATATATAAAAATGATGCAGAGGTATCTATGGCAGTGCAGCTTGCAAGAAAGTTAGGATATGTAATTATATGGAGCGGTACTCCAATGGATTACTCTGTTTTACCACCAGAAAATATATGGGGAATAGGTGGAGATAGAGGTAGCTATACTGCTTATTTAAGAGATGATCACTTTATATCTGGATCAGATAGATATGAAACTTCAGTAAAATTTGCAGAAGTGCTTGAAAGCCTATAAATAACTAAAAAGAGTAAGGGGGTGTCGAACTAACTATAGTCAGACGCCCCCTATTCTGTCATAATTTTTCTAAAAAAATGTTTATTGTAATACATAATACTTGATTTTTTATCTATTTCAAAGTATAATACAAAATGTAGTAAGAAATTAATCGTTTACGGATTTAATTTTCTTTAAATTTAATTAATTTTATATGGGAGTAGATAGGTGCTGGTGTGCCTGCCGGTCTTCAAAACCGAGTTGCCGTGCTAAGACCACGACGGGTGAGTTCGATTCTCACATATTCCCGCCAAAGAATGTACAAGGCTTGAAGCTATGTAATACTAAGGTATTATGAAGTTTCAAGCCTTTTTATTTATTTTAGGCTATGTTTTAATATGATATTGATATTAATTTTTATAATTTACAATATTTATTTATATAAATTATCTTTCATAATATTTATGACCTTATCATAATCTTCGTTTTTAAACTTAAATGATTGTTCCATAAATTTTCCAAACAAAGTTATTTTAACATTATGTGTTTTATGTACATCAAATTTTTCTATTTCATTCCATAAAATAACTTCTTTATATCTATACATTGATGTGAAACCTTTTGATGTTATTCCTTCTTTTAACCACATAGTTACAAATAATATAATTCCTAAACTTCCAAATAAATAGTCAATCCAATTTTTAGCATACTTATATGTAATGAAACATATAACACATACAGAAATAATTACAATAACAATCTCAAGAATACTTTTTCGAGTTGGAAATAACAATTGATTAATATACTTTAATTGTTTTGAAATAAGTAGAATTAATAGTAAAAAAATAATAATTTTTATAGAAACCATCTCCCAGATAAATCAATATATAAATAGTATATCTTAGTTGTTCTTGTTTATATAAGTATGAATTAAGAATTTAAAATTAAATAAACATTCTATTGCTATATTCAGCTACCACTATGATAATTTGCATAATGGAAAAAAATTGAATAAAATACAATGTCCAAAAGGCATCATCATCTTTTAACTTTTCTAAAAAATGGCTTATCCCTAAAATTATTAGAAAGAATAGGCTTATAAGAATAAGTGTGAGACCTTTATTGCTTAGTGAAAACCAAATACCTGAACTAAGACCAGATTTCACATATAAATATAAGTTAGCAGGATAATAAATAATACATGATAAGATAAGTAATTTATACCGTAAAAACGGAGTAAGAAAAAATAATAGAGCCATTGCTGCGAAAAATCCAACAACAAATAAAAGAGATTCGAATGGAAAACCAATTTTTTTATCAGTTGCCGCAACAGAATTTTCTATCTTTACACCGCCCATTCCTCTCGATGTGTAAGGAAGATATGCTATTTTATATCTATTATGTTTTTCTACATTAGCAGTACCAAAGAAATCGATTTTTTTTCCATCTATACATATATATTCATGTGGATTACGTGTTTTACGAGTTATGCTGGACACATATCCATTAACATACTTATAATTACCTGTAATTAATTTAGCGCTGTCTAATATGTATGGTAGTACAAAAATGACAATTATAAAGATGCCAGCGATAATTTTCAGTGCTCTAAATAATATACTACGTAAATCCTTTTTTTTATTAAAATTTAGTGTACTATAGCTAATTGAACTATAGTTGCTACAGCCATAGTTACTGTATTTTTTTCGCTTATACTTATTATTTTTAAATATATTTCGAGGTAAAATAAGCGCTCCAGCAATAAAGATCCAAAAGGATAGTTCTAGAAAAAAACATATAACTTGAAAAACAAACAAAATATACTCCACCTTAATCAATAAATTTACTAAATTATCATTAGTATAGTTATAAAAGATACTTAAGCTAATAACAATAGTATACTACAGATGTAAAAAATGATAAATATTAAAAAATAAGGTTTTTTAATATTAAATTTACAATACCAATGCCCTTGCTATGACGGATGTGTTCCATTCTAACATATTCCCGCAAAGAATGTACAAGGGTTAAAAGTTAGTGAGTTACTAACTTTTAACCCTTGCTGTTGTGCTCTAAAATAAATTCTAATAAACTTCTCAAACTTTCTCTATCTTCAATTTCATTGTAAAAATTCATAAGCTTAAATATTGGACTTATATTAGAAGAAATGATATCTAAGGATAGAAGTTCAATTATTTCATTTTTAAAGGAATTTATTTCTTCTATATTTTTTTCTTTTATAAGTATATCTAAAAGTTGGTCTAAGGATAGTAATAATATTCGTAAGTTTTTTTGGACTTTGGAAACATAAATAGATTTTTTGTAGTATTTAGTAGCAAGGTCCAATTTGTTAATTAAAGTAGCAGATAAACCTATTTGATTATAATCATTTGGTGAATGGTAACTTTCATCTGCGTTTTTATAATTATTTATCAAATAAAGTAACTTATCCAAATAAATTTTTGTGTTTTTTGTATCTTTAATTACAGTATAGATATCGAGGATGTTAGTGACCACTAGCATAATATTTTCAGCATCGCTAATATTTAAATTATCTAGCATAGACTCATTAATAACTAATGCTTCTTTATAAAATTTCTTATATCTAAGACAGTTAACTTTTAGAATATTAAGTTCGAAAATTTTTTCGTTACCAAGAGTTTTAAAGGTGCTTAGAATATGATCAATTTCAAGCAAAGCTTTATCATGCTCGCGTAAATGCATATATGCAAGTGTATTATTGAAAAAAACTTTGTATTTTAAACTTTCATCAACATTATTATTATATATAAGAGCTAGATTATTAAAATTTAAAGCTTCTTTATCTCTGCAAAGATATAAACATACATTACCTAGATTTACAAGCAATTTAAATACCCTAATATCATTAATCATATTATTATAATTCTCAAAAGCTTTTATATAGTAAATATAACAAGAATTAAATTTTTTTTGATGTCTTAATATATCTCCTATTTTTTCGTATATAATTGTTTTTTTATCAGGTAAATCGTATTTTCTTAAAAACAACTCAATCTCGTTTATATCTTTTGAGAAATCTTTAGAGATATTATTTTCATTATTACATAAAAAGTCTATATAATTACTAGCAATTTTGTTGGCTTGAGAATTTATATCTTCTAATAAATAGTCTGTATCCACATTAAAATCAATGTTTCTTTCTTTACATATTTTATTTATATTATCGGTAATTATTTTTGCTACTGTGGGAGTAAGGGTAGATTTATCATTTTCAATAATACTAATAAGTTCGCGTGTAACTAATCCACCAGCAATTTCCTTTTGGCTAATTTTTAAATCTTTTCTAATTCTTTTTATTTTTTTCCCAGGTGATAAAATATCCATATTAATTTACTCCTTACCAGTATTTATCAATATTTTTTAATATATATCATAATAAATTATATCATATTGTTTTTTTGAAGTAAAATAATTACCTTACATAGATAGAATATTTAGCAGTGTCAATAATGGAGACTGTGATTTATTAACCTATAATAGATTTGGTATCCAGTGCAACAATGCCAATAGAGGTTATTTTATTATATGTAATAAAAAGTATTTACATACATAAAAAGGTATGGTACTATTAAAGCGTAAACAAAATTATTTACACTTTAAATATGATAGTAAAAGTGCACTTGCTTGATGTTGATGATTTATTTGGAGGATGTATTATGAAAGCTTCTTTATTAAAACAAAAGGATTTTTTTCTTTTAATCTTTGGTAAACTTGTATCTAATGTAGGGAGCCAAATGCAAAGTTTCGCGCTATCGTTATATGTTTTAAGTATCACAGGTTCAGCTACAAAATTTGCTTCTGTTTTGGCAATAACAATAATTCCTAGATTGATTTTGGGACCTATAGCGGGGGTTTTTGCTGATTGGTTTGATAGAAAAAAGATGATGGTTGGATTAGATATATTAAGTGGAGTAATAGTTGGTGTTTTTGCTATTATATTTAAAATTAATGGAGGGTTTAACCTTATTCATATTTATATATTAAATATATCCCTTTCACTAATTTCAGTTGTATTTGATCCGGTAACAAGCACTATAATACCTTCAGTTCTTAAAAAGGATGAGTTAGTTGATGGAAATAGTTTAAACTCTCTTTTTAATAGTATAGGCAGTCTCTTTGCACCAGCTCTTGCAGGTGTGCTTTTAGGTGCTTTCGGTTTAGAGATTCTTCTTATAATAAATAGTATAAGTTTTATACTATCTGGAATAAGTGAATCCTTTATAAATGTACCTAAAATTGAAAAGGCTGCTGAAGCAATTTCCTTTAAAAGGTTTAATAGTGACTTTAAAGAGGGAATTGGATTTATAAAAAATCAAAAGTTTATTTTGACAATTATAATGATTGCAGTAGTAGTTAATTTTGCATTTAATCCCCTTTTTACAATTGGAGTAACCTATATGGCTAAACAGATAATTCATGTTTCGGATTTTCAATATGGACTTATCGAATCCTTTGAGGTGGTATCAATGATTGTGGCACCTTTTATAGCCTCACGTATATATAAAAAATATCACCATGGTAAAGTTGAGTTTTATGTAATACTCACAACAGGACTACTAATAGGTGTTCTAAGTATAATTCCATCTAATGGGTATTTAAATATTTTTAGTTCTAATTTAATTCCATATATAAGTTCCATTGCAATAATATTTGTTATAGGAATAGTTGTAACTACAGGGAATATAGTTCTTAATACGCTTATGCAGGAAAATGTTCCTCTAGATATAATGGGAAGAGTATTGTCTGTTATGGGAGTTGCTTGTGGTTGTGCAATACCTTTTGGTCAAATGATATTTGGTGTATTATATGACAAAATCTCTACATCTCTATGTTTTTTGATTACTTCACTTATTATGATTATATGTATTTTGTGTTTTAGGAAAGCGTTATGTGGAAATCAGACTAGTGGAGTTAAAGAAGAGCCTCAATGTGCTTTGACAGAAGAAATAAAATAATAAGGGTGAATGAACTAATGAATAATTGTCAAAAATTACATTGGGTGATGATATGGATAGACCAATGGTTTTAATATATATTGCTTTAGCTATGGGAACGGCAGCATATTTTCTTTTTCAGTATTTTGGAATTGTAGTAGGAATCATTTGGTTTCTACTTTTTTTGTTATTTCTTAAAAAGTTAAAGGATAAAACATTTGCTATTATATTGTTTTTATTTTTTATACTCCCCATACTAAATTGTCAGCTATACTTTAATTCAACGCTAAGAGAAGATATATCTAGTTGCAGAATTGCAGAAGATAAGAAAAGTTATTATATAGGGGATGTTAGTAGTAAAAGAATAAAAGTTATTTCTAATGATAAGTTAGAGCTAGGAGAAAGATACAGCTTCAAAGGTTCTTTTAAGGAGGAAAAAGATTACTCTAAGGGGATTGTAGGTAAATATACAGTATGTGAAAAGGCAAAGTTAAAAGCTGATTTTACAGCAAAGATATATAAAGATAAAGAAGAGTATTACAGTAACCTTGTAGACTCAGGTTTAAAAGAAGATGAAGCAGGGATAATTTTAGCAATTAGTACTGGTGATACGAATTATTTATCTTATGAGAAAAAAGAGCAGTTAAATGTTTTAGGTATTTCTCATATAATTAGTGTTTCAGGGCTTCATTTAACTTTAGTTTATGGTGTCTTAAGTAAATTAGTAGGATATAGGATTGCTCTCTTATTATCATTTTTATTTACTATATTTACTGGTTCAAAACCGTCAACCATAAGAGCTTTTATAATGATATTAATGATGGTCCTTGGTACTAAAATAAGAAAGAAGTACGATAGCATATCATCACTGGCTACGGCGGCCTTTGTTTTAATTTTAATAAGACCTTATTATATTTTAGATGTAGGGTATATGCTAAGTTTTTTAGCTGTATTAGGGATATTAATTTATAATAAAAAGCTTAATAGAAGGTTATATAAATTACCTAGCTTTATTAGTAATTCTTTAAGTCTTTCTACAAGTGCTATGATATTTACATTGCCATATTTAATATTTATATTTAATAAAGTAAGTTTTGGAGGGTTTATATCAAATTTATTGTTAATCCCATTTTATACGGGTGAAGTAATTTTAGGAATTATAGCTTTTTTAATGCAAAAGGTGCCCTTTGCATTTGGAGTGGTTGTAAAAGCTATAAAAATTTTATTTCTTATTATAACTACTATAGAAAATGGGTTATCACAAATAATTGTAAGTCCCTTGGCTTTTACTTATTTTCAGGGGTTAGTAATACTCTTTTTATATCTTTCCTATGAACTGATAAAAAGAGGAGTGTCCTCTCTAAAATTTTTTCCTATAATTCTTATGGTTTTAGTTATAAAAGAACCTTACCATGTATTTCCTGAAGTTAGTTTTATTGAAGGAAAGAAGTCCGATATAGTAGAGGTTAATTATAAAGGAAGAGATGTTTTGATTAGTGGTGATAAAGTAAAATTTAAATACTATTATGAAGATCATACTAAAGTTGATCGGATATATGATGAATTTGAAAATTGTATGGACTTAACTTTAGATGAGAATTATAAATTACATTTTAAAGAAGAAAACAAAAACCTTTTAACTTTTTTCTCCTACAAGAATGAAAAAAAGTGCCTTTTTAAAGAAGAAGAAACTAAGTACTCTAATAGTGACGAAAAATGTGATATAATAAATTTTGAATCTAATGATAAAAAAGTTGGTCGCTACTATGGTAGAGTAAAAATAATAGGACCTTATGTTGTTAAGGAATGTATAGGGGGAAATTAAAAAGTGATTACTTTAGAACAGTTTGAAAATAATATTAAAAATGGAGAGTTGAAAAACCTTTATATATTTTGTGGAACTGATGAATGGCTTATTAAATCTAATATAAAAAAGCTTAAGGAAGTTATAGTTGATCCAACTTTTGAGGATTTTAATTATACTAGACTCGAAGGTGACAAAATTAATATGGATTCAATAATTAATGATTGTGAAACTGTACCCTTTATGAGTGAAAAAAGAATGGTAGAGGTATTTAGGGCTAGCTTTTTAAAAGATGGAAAAAAAGATGAAAAAGACATAGAGAAATTAAGAGACTACTTAAAAAACATACCATCATACACTACTTTTGTTATGTATTACATATTTGATGATGATAGAGAGAAAATAAGTTCAAAGGTTAAAAAACTACAAAATGTATGTGAAATTGTTAAAGTAGATAAACTTAAAGGTATGGGCTTTCAAAATAGGGTAAAAGCCATATTTGAAGCTAAGGGAAAAGAAATTGGTAGAAGTGAACTTGGATATTTTTGTTCTGTTATTGAAAACAATATGAATATAGTAGATCAAGAGGTAGAAAAGCTGATTTTATTTACAGATGGTAGAGATATAAAAAGGGAAGATATAATTAAAATGTGCCCCTATGAAAAAGAAAGTGACATCTTTAATTTGGTATCTAATTTATCTGAAAGAAATATTAAAGGCTCCATTGATACCTTAAATGAACTAATCTATAGGGGAGAAAAACCTACTAAAATTTTAGCTATGATTGAAAGGCAGTTTAAACTATTATTTGCATTGAGAATTAAAACTGCAAAGGGAGCTAAAAAAGATGAATTAGTTAAGGAGTATAACTTAAATCCTTATATAGCAGAGAAGATGATAAATCAAAGTAAAAAGTTTTCCGTGGAGGCTCTGGAGAAGAATTTAGCACTTTGTGTTGCTACAGAACTAGAAATAAAAAGTAAGTCTGTAGATGCTAAAAACTCCATAGAAATGTTAATGGTTAAAGCCATGATGAATCGGTAATAAAAAAGAAACTGCCACATAGTAGAAATTACTACTTATGTGACAGTTTCTTTTTTTATATAGAAAGTTCTATATAATTAAATAACCGGTTAATAACCGGTATATTTAATTATGCAGATAATCCGTTTAATCTAACTGCTAATCTTGATTTTTTCTTAGCTGCTTTATTCTTATGTATTATTCCTTTAGATGCAGCCATGTCAAGGGCTTTAACTACTTTTTGGAAATTTTCTTGAGCTAGAGCAACGTCTTTGTTAGCTACAGCAGCTTCAAATTTCTTTATAGTAGTTTTAAGAGCAGATTTGATCATAGTGTTTCTCATAGTCTTAGCTTGAGTAACTTTTATTCTCTTTTTAGCTGATTTAATGTTTGCCATTATAAATTCACCCCCTTGTATTTTTATCATACCTTCGTGGCAGCTTTGGGGAAGTCTGCTTACGAGTTTCATATAACAAAAGCTATTATAACATTAATTTATACTCACTTCAAGAGAAATTTACCTTTATTATTTAAAAGCAGAATAATGGAAGTATATGAATATGTTTTTAGGAAAAAATAATCATAATTATAGGGTTAATAATAATAAAAAAGGAAAGAAAATTGGTGAGGTGCAATTAATGATTAGAAGAAGACTTAAAGAAGATGAAAGAGCTATGGAAGATAATTATAGTGTACGGACTGACCTAGCAGTAGAAGCTAGAGAAATTTATAATGAAGCAAATGAAGGAGAAATAGATGGAATCGAAAGTGAGGAATATCTAGATCATAATATTAAAGTTAATTGGGTTCGTATAAAAAATGAAAATGGTGCAAAAGTTATCGGAAAGCCTGTAGGTGAATATGTTACATTAGAGTACGGTGATTTTGTATATTATGATGGAGATAGAATTATAGAACTTAGTGAAGTAGTTGCTAAGGAACTTTCTAAATTAATTAATTTGCAGGAAGATATGACAGCTTTAGTAGTGGGATTAGGCAATTGGAATATAACACCTGATGCGGTTGGGCCTCAAGTAGTTTCTAAAATAATGGTAAGTAGACATTTAAAGGAGTATGTGCCTGATGATATAGATGAAGGAGTTAGACCTGTTTGTGCTATTGCACCGGGTGTCTTAGGACTTACTGGAATGGAGACTAGTGAAATAATTAAAGGTGTAGTGGATAGAATTAAACCTAGCCTTATTATATGTATAGATGCCCTTGCTTCAAGAAAAACTCAAAGGGTTAATAGAACTATTCAAATGGGTAATACAGGAATAGCCCCAGGAGCAGGGGTTGGAAATAAGAGGGCAGAACTTAGTGAAGAAACATTGGGAGTGCCAGTAATAGCTATTGGTGTGCCAACGGTAGTTCATGCAGGAACCTTAGCAAATGATACTATTGATATGTTATTAGATTCTTTAATAAAATCTTCAACTAAGGATAGTGCTTTTTATAATATGTTAAAGGATGTTGATAAGGAAGAGAAGAGCGCTTTAATAAAAGAAGTTTTAGATCCAACGCTAGGAGGAATGGTAGTGACTCCTAAGGAAATAGACAAAGTTATAGAAAGTGTTTCTAAAATTATTGCCAATGGAATTAATATAGCGCTTCAACCAGCTTTGACTTTAGATGATATTAATACTTACTTGAATTAAATCTAGCTTTATAGTAATAAATTCGCAGCTTCTCACATATGTTTAATTAAATAAGCTATGTAGTAATTAATATTTATGAAAAACATAGCTCAAACATAGGGGGGGAGAAAGTGAATAGCAAAGAGTCATCTAAAATAAGGGTTTTCTTTACTAGAACTATAATTTTAGCCATTGGTATAATAATGCTAGGATTAATGGTTTTTGCTACACCTACAGTGGCTGAGAGTAATGAGTCACCAAAGGAAGTAACTATGAGTAATTTTTTTATGAAGCTCATAGGTGATACCATAGGAGTGTTTAAAGTAAGTGAAAATCATGATGATAAGAAATTATTTGGAAGTATAATAATTAATCCTTTAGAAATAATTCAAAGAGAAGTTGGTTGTTTAGATGGATGTAAAGTAAAAGATAAGGATATGGTAGGATTATCTGAGGATGTTAATAAGCAGGCGGCTAATTTAGTTATAAATCCTTTTAAATTAAAGGATGAAGATGTTAATAAAGCTGGAGCAGTGGTTGATATGATAGGTGATCCTAAAGATAACTCCAAAAAGAAAATTCTTATATATCACACCCATACCAATGAAGCTTATGCTGAAGGTAGAAATGGACTTTCTACAACGGTTGCAGCTGTTGGAGATGAACTTACATCTCAGCTTGAAACTTTAGGATTTACTGTAATACATGATAAGACGGAACATGACGTTATAGATTATAATAATGCATACTCCTATTCTAAAGAAACTTTTTTAAAGTATCTTAATAGCTATGGAGACTTTGATCTTATAATTGATCTTCATAGAGATGGAGGACCTAGTAAAGAAAGAGTTACAACGGAATTAAATGGTGAATCTGTAGCTAGAATTATGTTTGTAACTACTGAACTAGATCCAAGAGTAGATGCACATATGGCTAATATAAACTCCTTAATAGATATAACTAATTCTATGTATCCTGGACTTATGAGAGATAAGAGTATTACAACTTATCCAAGTGGAATTAACTTCTATAGTCAAGATTTAAGTGATAATGCAATACTAATGGAAGTTGGTGCAGATGTGAATACACTGCAAGAAGCAAAAAATTCAATGAAATATATGAGTAGAGTATTTGCAACTCGTTTAAATAATTAAAGTGAATAAAAAATATTAAAGAGGTACATCATTTATAGTGAGTACTTCTTTTTTGTTGTTGAATGGAATGAAAAAGAAGTGTTAAAGACAAAGAAAGGGAAAAATATTTATGAAGCATAAAAGTGTTGGAAGTGTTTTTGCAAGAGTTACTATTATTTGTTCCATTGGACTGCTTTTATATGGAGTATTTACGGTGAATTATACTATGCCTGAAGTGGCGAAGGATTACTCTGGGTTTCATGTATATGTAAATGAAAGTCCAAAGGAATATGTACTTAAATCAGGTGAGTATAAAATTAAATTTGAAGTAACTCCTTTTGAAGGATTTATTAAGGGAATAAAGGTCATTAGCGATTCTGTTAAAAATATTTTTTAAAGTATTATTTTTTAAAGTATTATTAATGGTATATAGTTGACAACAAACGAGGATTCTATGGTATAATTTACTGTGATTATTTGTAGGGTTATGATTTAATAATAATCATACCTGCGCATTTTATCTTATAGGACAAGCGAATATGAAGTGAAACTTAGTTTCAGCTAGACATAAAATTAAAATTCTAGCCTGAGGCGAAATTATAGATTATAAGGAAGGAGAAAGTTGTTAAGTTTATTTTAAACATTAACAGCGTGTGACTCAATGCAAAGTAATAGACAAAAACATATAAGAAATTTTTCCATAGTAGCACATATAGATCACGGTAAATCTACTTTAGCAGATAGATTGCTTGAAAAGACAGGAACTCTTACTGAAAGAGAAATGGAAGCTCAAGTATTAGATAATATGGAACTAGAGAGAGAAAGAGGAATAACAATTAAAGCTCAAGCTGCGAGACTTGTACATAAAACAGAAGATGGGGAGGAGTATATCTTAAATCTTATAGATACTCCAGGACACGTCGACTTTAATTATGAAGTATCAAGAAGCTTAGCGGCTTGTGAAGGTGCGGTTCTTGTAGTTGATGCAACTCAAGGGATTCAAGCTCAAACACTAGCCAATTGTTACTTAGCTCTAGATCATGATTTAGAGATAGCTCCAGTAATAAATAAGATTGATCTTCAAAGTGCAAGACCTGATGAAGTAAAACAAGAAATTGAAGATGTAATTGGAATTCCTGCTGAGGATGCTCCTCTTATATCAGCTAAAACTGGATTAAACATTGAAGATGTAATAAAGACTATAATAGATAAGGTGCCCGCTCCAAATGGTGATGAAGAAGCACCACTTAAAGCCTTAATATTTGACTCCTATTATGATTCTTATAAAGGTGTAGTGGCTTATGTAAGAGTTTTTGATGGAGTTGTAAAACCGGGGACTAAAATTAAGTTTATGAATACTAATAAGACTTATGATGTAACAGAGGTTGGGGTATTTACACCAGGTCCGCTTAAAATGGAAGAACTTAGGGCTGGAGATGTTGGATATATAGCTGCATCTATTAGAAATGTAAAGGATGCTAGATCCGGAGATACAATTACTGAAGCTAATAGACCGACGGAATGTCCTATGGAAGGATATAGACCAGCTATCCCTATGGTATTTAGTGGTATTTATCCTGTAGATGGTTCAAAGTATGGAGCTTTAAAAGATGCTTTAGAAAAACTTCAAATCAATGATGCTGCATTATCCTTTGAACCTGAAACTTCTATAGCTTTAGGTTTTGGATTTAGATGTGGATTTTTAGGACTTCTTCATATGGAAATAATCCAAGAAAGAATTGAAAGAGAATTTAATTTAGATATCATTACAACAGCTCCTTCCGTTATATATAAGGTAACAAAGACTAACGGAGAGTGTCTTGAAATTACAAACCCTACAAATCTTCCAGAGCCATCAGAAATTGCGTATATGGAAGAACCAGAGGTAAAAGCTTCTATAATAGCTCCATCTGATTTTGTTGGAACAGTTATGGAACTTTGCCAAGATAAGAGGGGAACCTTTATTGATATGCAATATATCGAGGAAACAAGGGTTGTATTAAACTACACTATTCCACTAAATGAAATAGTTTATGATTTCTTTGATGCTTTAAAATCTAGAACAAAGGGATATGCATCCTTTGACTATGAACTTAAAGGATATAAGCAAACCCAATTGGTTAAGTTAGATATCTTATTAAATGGAGATGTAGTTGATGCTCTTTCTATGATAGTGCCAGAGGATAGGGCTTATCATAGAGGAAGAGCTATGGCAGAAAAGCTTAAAGAAATAATTCCAAGGCAGATGTTTGAAATTCCAATTCAAGCTGCAGTAGGTTCAAAAATCATAGCTAGAGAAACTGTTAAAGCTATGAGAAAAGATGTACTTGCAAAATGTTATGGAGGAGATATTTCAAGAAAGAAAAAGCTTCTTGAAAAACAAAAAGAAGGTAAGAAAAGAATGCGTCAAGTTGGTAGCGTAGAAGTACCACAAGAAGCATTTATGGCAGTACTTAAAGTAGACTAAAGAGAGGAGAATCAAGTATGACTAAAACTGGGTTATATATACATATTCCCTTTTGCAAAATGAAATGTCATTACTGTGATTTTCCATCCTATAGTGGAAAGGAAGCCCTGATGGTAGATTATGCTAGGGCTTTATCCGCGGAAATAGAAAGTGCTTGTGAAGACAAGGAAATAACAACAATTTTTATAGGTGGGGGAACTCCCACCTATTTGTGCATAGAAGGATGGAAAATTATAGAAAAAGCTATAAAGAAATTAAATATTGTAAAAGAAGGATTTGAATTTACTATTGAAGGAAATCCTAAAACTTTTAATAAGAATCAGTTAGAAATATTTAAAGCTATGGGTGTAAATAGGATTTCTATGGGGCTTCAAGCAAGTCAAGAATGTCATCTTAAAACTTTAGGTAGAATTCATTCCTTTGAAGACTTTAAAAATAGTTTTACTATGGTAAGGGAATCGGGAATAAATAACATAAATGTAGATTTAATGTTTGGACTTCCCGGACAATCTTTAAAGGAGTGGATGGAAACTTTAAAGGTAGTTACAGATTTAAATCCGGAACATTTATCTTGTTATAGCTTAATAATAGAAGAGGGAACTAAATTTTATAATCTTTATGAAAGTGGCAAATTAATATTGCCTACAGAAGATACAGAAAGAGATATGTATGAGAAAGCCATACCTTATTTAAAAGAAAGAGGATATTTTCAATATGAAATCTCTAATTTCTCAAAAAAAGGTTATGAATGTAAACATAATCTTATTTATTGGAGCTTGGAAAATTATATAGGATGTGGGTCTTCTTCTCACTCTTACTTAAATGGAGTAAGGTATAGAAACGAGGAAAAGGTAGAAACCTATATTAAGAGTATGAAAGAAAAGGGAAGTGCTCTTGTAGAGACAATGACTAATGAAGTAAAAGATGAGATGGAAGAATTTATGTTTCTAGGACTTAGAAAAATTGAAGGTATTAGTATTGAGGAATTTAGTAATAGATTTAAGGTTAGTATATATAATGTCTATAAGGATGTAATAGAAAAGTATTTGAACTTAAAACTTTTAACGTTAAAGGGTGATAGATTGTTTTTAACAGAAAAGGGTATTGAACTTAGTAATCAGGTAATGGCTGATTTTATATTGTAGATAAAACTAAAATAATGGTGGATAAAAAATATTTGTAAATAAACTATGAATGCTATTGACAAGTATTGTGGGAAGTGATATTTTTTAAATATAGTCATTAGCACTCGTGGTTAATGAGTGCTAACAAAGAGGTGAAAGCAGTGGATATGGATGAAAGAAAGATTAGAATATTACAGGCCATAATTAATGATTATATTACCTATGGGGAACCTGTAGGCTCTAGAACCATATCTAAGAAATATGACCTAGGAATAAGTTCAGCCACCATTAGAAATGAGATGGCAGATCTTGAAGAAATGGGTTTTTTAGAACAATTACATTCATCCTCAGGAAGACGTCCTTCAGATAAAGGCTATAGACTTTATGTAGATAGGCTCATGGCTCCTCCAAAACTTACTTCGGAAGAGAATGAGTTTATAAAAAATGATTTAAGTGAAATAGCTTTAAATGAAGTAGACAGTATAGTGAAATCAGCAATTGATGTGCTGTCACAGCTAACGAGACTAACTTCTGTGGTAAAAGTGGCACCAGTAAAAAAATCTAGGATAAAGTATATAAAACTTTTAGCCATTGATAGAGGAATTATTTTATCTACAGTTATCACGGACAGAGGAGACATAAAAAATAATACAATTAGAGTTTCAAATCCTGTTGATGAAGAAAAATTAGATAAGGTAAATAGAGTATTAGAAAGG
The DNA here is from genome assembly GCA_900548455.1 of uncultured Clostridium sp. Classification (GTDB taxonomy): domain Bacteria; phylum Bacillota; class Clostridia; order Clostridiales; family Clostridiaceae; genus Clostridium_J. The sequence goes on along the minus strand of URKQ01000017.1, from coordinate 36,906 downwards.
CTGTTAGTAGGTATAAGTATAGAAGAAATTACCTTAGACTTTTTAGTTAATTTAAAGAATGAATTAAGAGGGTATGAGGAGATTTTCGATACTATAATACCAGTTATGTATGAAACCTTGGTAGTTGAAGATTCTGGTGAAATATATACCAGAGGAGCAACAAATATATTTAATTATCCTGAATACAATAACATTGACAGAGCAAAGGCCTTCTTGGGATTGATTAATAATGAAAATGAACTGGATAAAATTTTATCTGCTTCTAATCAAGAACCGGTGGTTATTACCATAGGACATGAAAATTATATAGAAGGCGCGCAAGATTGCAGTATAATAACTGCAAGCTATAAATATAAGGGCAATATAATGGGGACTATAGGTGTTATTGGTCCTACTAGAATGCAATATGATAAAGTTATAGCTGTATTAGATTCTGTTGTTAAAGAAATAAATAAAAATATATCAAAGCTATATGAGCCTTAAGGCTAATATAAGGGAACATGGAGGAAAGAGGGTTGCAAGAAAAGATGGAAGATATTAAGGAAAATAGCACAGCTACAACTCCAGAGGAGAATGTAAAGGCTGAAGCTTCTGATAATGTGGAAGAAGTAAAAACAGAGTGCCAAGAGGATATGGCAGAGAACTGCACTGATGAAAAGGAAGATAATCTATCTGAAGATGTTGAAGAAAATAAAGAAGAAGAAAGAGAAGATGAGATGAAAAAGCGCAGAGATCAAAAGAATGAAGTAAAAGAGCTTAAAGAAGAAGTTGACTCTTTAAAAGAAAAACTTTTAAGAACTGTTGCAGAGTACGATAACTACAGAAAAAGAACTTTAAAAGAAAAAGAAAATATCTATGTAGATGCTTGTGCAGATGTTTTAAAAGAGATGCTTCCTGTATTAGATAATTTAGAAAGAGCTGTAGTAGCAGAAGGAAGTGCAGAAGACCTTAAAAAAGGTGTTGAAATGACTGTATCTCAATTTAAAGGAGCTCTTGATAAATTAGGTGTTGAAGAGATATGTGCAGATGGAGAATTCGATCCAAATCTTCATAATGCTGTAATGCATGTAGAAGATGAAAATTTAGAAAAGAACCAAGTTGCTGAAGTATTCCAAAAGGGATATAAAAAAGGTGACAAAGTGCTTAGATATAGCATGGTAAAAGTAGCTAATTAATATAGTTACTTAATATATATTTAAAATGTTAAATAAGAAGTAGAAAATAAATTCGTTATATTAGGAGGAAATCATTATGTCAAAAATAATCGGAATTGACTTAGGAACAACAAATTCATGTGTATCAGTAATGGAAGGTGGAGATCCAGTTATTATACCAAACGCTGAGGGAGCTAGAACTACTCCATCAGTAGTATCATTCCTTCCAAATGGAGAAAGACTTGTAGGTCAAGTTGCAAAAAGACAAGCAATAACAAACCCAGATAAAACAATAATGTCAATAAAGAGATATATGGGAGCACATCATGTTACAAATATAGATGGAAAAGAATATACTCCTCAAGAAATATCTGCAATGATACTTCAAAAATTAAAAGCAGACGCTGAAGCTTATCTTGGAGAAACTGTTACAGAAGCAGTTATAACTGTACCAGCTTACTTTAATGATAGCCAAAGACAAGCAACTAAAGACGCTGGAAGAATTGCTGGTCTTGATGTTAAGAGAATAATCAACGAGCCAACAGCAGCATCTCTTGCTTATGGACTTGATAAGATGGATACAAACCAAAAAATCCTAGTATATGACTTAGGTGGTGGTACTTTCGACGTATCTATACTAGAACTAGGAGATGGAGTTTTTGAAGTTAAATCTACAAATGGAGATACTAAATTAGGTGGAGACGACTTTGATAACAAAGTTATCGATTATATAGCTGAAACATTCAAAGCTGAAAATGGAATTGACTTAAGAAATGATAAAATGGCACTTCAAAGACTTAAAGAAGCAGCTGAAAAATCTAAGATTGAATTATCTTCATCAACTCAATCAAACATCAATCTTCCATTTATAACAGCTGATGCAACAGGTCCAAAACACATAGATATGACTTTAACTAGAGCTAAATTCAACGAGTTAACTCATGATTTAGTAGATAGAACAATTGAGCCAATGAGAAAAGCTCTTGCAGATGCTGGACTTTCTTTATCTGAAATAGACAAAATAGTTTTAGTTGGTGGTTCTACAAGAATACCAGCTGTAGTAGAAGCTGTTAAGAAATTTACTGGAAAAGAGCCTTCAAAAGGAATTAACCCAGATGAATGTGTTGCAGCAGGAGCAGCTATTCAAGGTGGAGTATTAACAGGAGACGTTAAAGACGTATTACTTCTTGACGTAACACCATTAACATTAGGAATTGAGACTTTAGGAGGAGTTGCTACTCCATTAATCGAGAGAAATACTACAATTCCAACTAAGAAGAGCCAAGTATTCTCAACTGCAGCAGATGGTCAAACATCAGTTGAAATTCACGTTGTTCAAGGTGAAAGACAAATGGCAGCTGATAACAAGACTTTAGGAAGATTCACTTTATCTGGAATACCATCAGCTCCAAGAGGAATTCCTCAAATCGAAGTTACTTTTGATATAGATGCTAACGGTATAGTTAAAGTTTCTGCTAAGGATAAAGGAACTGGAAAAGAAGCTAACATCACAATTACAGCTTCAACTAACTTAAGCGATGATGAAATCCAAAAGGCTGTTGATGAAGCAGAAAGATTTGCATCAGAAGATAAAACAAGAAAAGAATCAATAGAAGTTAAAAATAATGCAGATCAATTAGTATATCAAACAGAAAAATCTTTAGAAGAGCTTAAAGATAAAGTTACACCAGATGATAAAGCTAAGATTGATTCTAAATTAGAAGCTTTAAAATCAGTTAAAGATGGTGAAGATATAGAAGCTATCAAAAAGGCTACTGAAGAATTAACTCAAGAATTCTATGCAATATCTTCTAAAATGTATCAAGAAGCTGGAGCTCAAGGTGGAGCTGAAGGTTTTGATCCAAACAACATGGGTGGAGCTAATCCAGGTGCTGGAGCAAACAACAATGGCGATGACAATGTTGTAGATGCTGATTTTAAAGTAGACTAATTAAAATTAAACTTTAAACATTAGATATTTGATTAAGGGATGATGTAACACTCATCCCTTATTTAAAGTAAAAAATAAGTTTTATTCAATGATGTTGAGAAAGCCGAACAAGGTAAGAGACAATGAATAGAATGGTATAGTAATGAAATATGTAACTGTAAACAATTTGTATAGTTGAAATTATACATAATATGCTTTATTATGGTTAATGTGAAAAAAGTTGATTTATCAATTAGCAATTATCGATTATAGTTGTAAATTAATAGTATGGTGGTGAAGGACAATGGCAAATAAGGATTTTTATGAGGTCCTTGGGGTAGACAAAAGTGCCAGTGAAGACGAGATAAAGAAAGCCTTTAAAAAGGCTGCATTAAAATATCATCCAGATAGAAATAAAGGTGATAAAGAAGCAGAAGAAAAATTTAAGGAAGTAAATGAGGCATATCAAGTTTTATCTGATGCAGAAAAAAGACAGAGATATGACCAATTTGGAACTGCAGATTTTAATGGAGCACAAGGATTTGATGGCTTTGACTTTGGAGGCTTCGGTGGCTTTGGAGATATATTTAGTGACATATTTGGTGGAGGATTTTCCTCTTCATCTTCACGTAAAAACGCTCCAAGAAAGGGTGCAGATTTAGAATATAATCTAAACTTAACCTTTGAAGAAGCAGTTTATGGCTGTAAAAAAGAAATTAAAGTAACTAGAAAAGAAAAATGTGAAACTTGTTCTGGAACAGGTGCAAAACCAGGAACTAGTTCTAAAACTTGTACAAAATGTCATGGAAGTGGTAGAGTTCAAATGCAAAGAAGAACTCCTCTAGGAGTTATGTCTACTACAACAGTATGTGATGTTTGTAATGGTGAAGGTAAAATAATAGAAGAGCCATGCACAACATGTAGAGGTACAGGAAAAGAAAGAAAAACTAGAACAATTACTGTTAATGTTCCTGCTGGAGTTGATACTGGGAATGTAATGCCTTTTAGAGGCCAAGGTGAAGCAGGAGAGAATGGTGGACCAGCAGGAGACTTATATGTAAATATAAGAGTGGCACCACATAAATCCTTTAAACGTAACGGGTATGATATCCATATGGAAACCCATATATCTTTTGCAAAGGCAGCTTTTGGAACAGATATAAAAGTACCTACTGTTGAAGGTGATGTAACTTATAAAATACCAGCTGGAACTCAACCAGGAACTGTGTTTAGATTAAAAGGTAAGGGAGTTCAAAGGGTAAATTCTACTGTAAAGGGAGACCATTACGTAAAAGTTATAGTAGATGTGCCTAAGACATTAAATGAAAAGCAAGAAGAAGCTTTGAGAATGTTTATGGAAGCTAGCGGTGAAGAGGTAGCAACTACAGAACAAGCTGAAAAGAAAAAACACAAAAAAGGTTTATTTAAATAAAAAAAGCATTCCTTTAAGGAGTGCTTTTTTATTTTCAATTAAATTTTTACTAGCATTTATTTTACAGTTGGATATAATAATAGATAGTAATTTACTTAGAAGCTTGAATATAATTTTTAAATAGAAAAGCTTGAAGAAGAAGGAGAATTAGTATGGATAAAGATTGGATAGAAGTAGAAGTAATAACTAGCAGTGATGCTACAGAAGCAGTGGCAGGCTTTTTTTATCAGTGGGATGTACAAGGAGTATCAATAGAGGATCCTCGTGATTTACAATTTAAAAAAGAGCATCCAGCCTATGCAGATTTATTTGATGAAGCAATATTAAATGTGAAAGATGGAGCGATAGTTAAAGGTTACTTTAAAGATGAAGGTAACTTTGAAGAAATAATAAATTATATAAAAGAAGGTGTAGCTAAACTAGATGAGTATGGTTTAGATAAAGGAGAAGGTTTAGTTACGTATAATAAGGTTAATGAGGAAGATTGGGAAAATAACTGGAAGAAGTATTATAAGCCAACTAAAGTAGGAAATAAAATAGTAGTAAAACCTATATGGGAAGATTATGCTGTAGAAGATGGAGAGCTTATTGTTGAATTAGATCCAGGTATAGCTTTTGGAACTGGAACTCATGAAACTACTAGAATGTGTGTTAAAGCACTTGAGAAGTATGTAAAATCTGGAGATAGAGTTTTTGATATAGGAACAGGTTCAGGAATATTATCTATAGCAGCTGCAAGACTTGGAGCAGGAGAAGTTGTTGGAGTTGATTTAGACCCTGTGGCAGTAGATTCAGCTAAAGAAAATGTAGGTTTTAATAAGTTAGATAACGTAGAAATTCTTCATGGAGATTTAATGGAAGTTGTTGAAGGAAGTGCAGAGGTAATAGTGGCAAACCTTTTAGCGGATATAGTTTTATGTCTTTGTGAAAATGTAACTACTTTTATGGCTGAAGGTTCTTATTTAATTGCATCTGGAATACTAAATACCCAAAGAGATAAAATAGTAAATAAATTTGAAAGTTTAAATCTATCTATAGCAGAAGTTATGGAAGATGGAGAATGGGTTTGTATTATTGCTAAAAAATAATAAATTATAATAATAAAGAAAGAATGGAGTTTGCTTCAATGCATAAATTTTTTGTAGAACAAAGTAATATAATTAATGACCTGTGCATTATTGAAGGTGAGGATGTAAGACATATTTACAAGGTTCTAAGATTAAAAGAAGGGGACACTGTAAATATAAATAATTGCAATGGTGAAGAGTACTTAGGCAAAATTAGTGAGATTAATAAAAAAGAAGTAAAAGTTGATATAATAGAAAAAATTGATCTAAATAATGAAAGTCCTATAAGAGTTCATCTTTTCCAAGGTCTTCCCAAGGCTGCAAAGATGGATTTAATAGCTCAAAAGTGTACAGAGTTAGGTATATCAGAAATTACACCTATAATAACTGGGAGAGTTGTTGTTAAGGGGAATGAAAGCTCAGAATTTAAAAAGGTAGATAGATGGAATAGGATTGCTCTAGAAGCGTGTAAACAAAGTAAAAGGAGTATAATACCCTCTATAAATCAACCAATATCTTTTGATGAGCTAATAGAAGAATTAAATAATTTTCAGCTTGTAGTAGTACCTTATGAAAATGCTGAAAATAAGGGAATGAAATTTGTAAAGTCTCAAGTTGTGGATAAAGCCATTAAAGATGTAGCCATAATAATAGGGCCAGAAGGTGGCTTTGAAGAAGAAGAGATAGAAATACTTAAGGACAAAGGTGCATATATAGTAACTCTTGGACCTAGAATATTAAGAACAGAGACAGCTGGATTTGTAGCTCTAAGCTTAATTATGTATGAACTTGGAGATTTAGGAGGAATAATTTAAATGAAGGTTGCATTATTTACATTAGGCTGTAGAGTAAATTCATATGAATCAGAAGCTATGGCAGAAAAATTTATTAAAGATGGATATGAAGTAGTAGATTTTGAAGATTTTGCTGATGTTTATGTAATAAATACTTGTACAGTAACTAACATGGGAGATAAAAAATCAAGACAAATGATAAGCAGAGCCAGAAGAAAAAATCCGGATGCTATCATAGCAGTAGTTGGATGTTACTCTCAAATAGCCTCTGATGATGTGGCTAAAATCGAAGGAGTAGATGTTGTACTTGGAAGCAGAAACAAAGGTGAAGTAGTATATTGGGTTAATAGAACAAGAGAAGAGAAAAAGCAAATAGTAGAGGTTAATGATGTTTTAAGAAACAAGAACTTTGAAGAATTGGCTATAAATGAATATCAAGATAAAACTAGAGCCTTTTTAAAAATTCAAGATGGATGTAATAAGTTTTGCACTTATTGCTTAATACCTTTTGCAAGGGGAGCAGTATGTAGTAAATCGCCAGAAACGATTTTAAAAGAGGTTAAAGAACTTAGCAAAAATGGATTTAAGGAAATTATATTATCAGGTGTTCATACTGCCTCTTATGGAGTAGATCTTAAAGAAGATTGGAATCTTGTAAGAGTATTAAAGGAAATTGATAAGGTTGATGGCATTGAAAGAATTAGAATTGGTTCTATAGATCCAAACTTCTTTACTGATGAAGTTATTGAGGATGTTTCAACTATTGAAAAGTTATGTCCACATTTCCATCTATCACTTCAAAGCGGTTGTGACGCTACTTTAAGAAGGATGAATAGAAAGTATACAGCAGAGGACTATAAAAGGGCTGTAGATAGTTTAAGAAGGCATATGAAGGATGTGTCTATAACTACAGATGTGATTGTAGGATTCCCAGGAGAATCTCAAGAGGAATTTGAAGCAACTTATAAATTTTTATCAGAAATAAAATTAAGCAAAATGCATATATTTAAATATAGCAAAAGAGAAGGAACTAAAGCAGCTGAGATGCCATTCCAAGTAGACGGGAACTTAAAGGAAGAAAGAAGTAAAAGACTTATAGACCTTAATGAAAAGTTAGAAGTTGAGTTTATGGAAAAGTTCATAGGAAGAGAAATGAAGGTATTATTTGAGGAACTTCATGGAGAGAACAATAATCAATATGTAGGATATACTGAAAACTATATGAAAGTAGTAGCAGAAAGTATGGAAGATGTAAGTGGTAAAATAATTAAAACAAAACTACTTAAAGTTGAAGGTGAACATATCATAGGTGAAATTTAAAGTTTAAAATGTAAAATGTAAAATTATTGTTAAAATTCATTGGAATTTCTTCATTTATTTTCAATTTTTAATTTAAAATTTTAAATTGTGGTTGAAACATATTTTAATAAATATGATATAATATACTATATATTACTATTGTAATTGGAGTAGGAGGTGAAAAAATGTCAGATTGTTTATTTTGCAAAATTGCAAAAGGAGAAATACCTTCAAATAAGGTTTATGAAGATGATAAAATTTTAGTTTTTCATGATATAAGCCCAGAAGCTCCTGTACATGTACTTATAATTCCAAAGCAACATATAACATCAATGAATGATATAAATAGTGAAAATAGTGACATTATAGCTCATGTTTTTGCCACTATTCCGAAGCTAGTTGAAAAATTAGGAATATCAGAAAATGGCTATAGGGTTGTAAGTAATGCACTTAGAGATGGAGGTCAAACTGTGCCACATTTACACTTCCATTTACTTGGAGGAAGAAGTTTACAATGGCCACCAGGTTAAAAATATCTAAATAAAAGCAATGAACTCCTTGACATGTGTTAAGGTCAATTGTATAATTGGTAATGTGCTATTTAGGCCTCGCATTGGCTACTTTTTATTAAAATTAAATTGAGCTAGCGGAGGGAGGGATATAAATGTCAGAGATCAGAGTTGGAGAAAATGAATCATTAGAAAATGCATTAAGAAGATTTAAGAAAAAATGCGCAAGAGCAGGTGTACTTTCTGAAGTTAGAAAAAGAGAGCACTATGAGAAACCAAGCGTAAAAAGAAAGAAAAAATCAGAAGCTGCTAGAAAAAGAAAATTCAAGTAGGATTGAAAGAGGGTTTATTAATGTCATCCATTAGGGAAACATTACAAAACGATTGGAAAGATGCACTTAAACAAAAAAATAAGTTTAAGGCAAATGTAATAAGCATGGTTAAAGCATCTATTCTTTTAGTAGAAAAGTCTGGTGTTGAAGAAGTTAATGATGCTAAAGTCGTTGACATCTTAGCTAAAGAGGTTAAGCAAAGAAGAGATTCTTTGGTTGAATTCGAAAAAGGAAATAGACAAGATTTAGTTGATGAAACTAAAGCTGAAATAGAAATCTTATTACAATACCTTCCTCAGCAGTTGACGGAAGAAGAAATCCGAGAAATTGTTATAGAGTCAGCCGAAAAACTTGGTACTAGTAGCATTAAAGATATGGGGAAACTTATGTCAGCAATAAAGCCTCAAGTTCAAGGACGTGCTGATGGTAAAGTTGTTAGTCAAATAGTAAAAGAATATTTGAATAAATAAACCTAAAATAGTATTGTATAGGAAGTAATTCCTGTATTGTTGCACGAGATGCTTTTGCATCTCGTGTTCTTTTTTTGTAGAAAAATATGGATATCTAAAGTGCACATTGAAAAGTAAAGTTTATTAAGGTATACTTCTAAATGACAATATTTTAATTTATAACTATAAAATGTATAAAACTTGTGCAGTTAGGATGAAGAATATGAAAATAAATTATAATAAAAAAAACTATCCATTAATTTACGGTAGCATAATAATTATTTTTTTTGTAATGAGTTTTATAGTTTTCAATGTACAAAAAGATTTTAGTGACTACACAGAAAAGGGAAATAAATATATACCTAAAGAGTGGATTTTAAGTATTGAAGGTAAAGAAGATGAGAAAATTTCATTACCTAATTTTGTAAAATATAATTCCTCAGGACAATTTAATATATCCACTAAGATTGAAGAAAATATGGACAAGTATACAGCACCTATAGTGTTAATTCAATCTAATCATATGTTTATGGATGCATATTTAGATGAAGAGCTAATATATTCATACAGTGATCAAAAGAAACCTGTTTTTTCAAAGTCTCCAGGGAATTATTATAGGATTATTAATTTGCCAAGAGATTGTGGTGGCAAAACTATTAAATTTACACTTGAAATGCCCTTGGGAGATAGCATTAAATATCAAATTCCCAAGATTGTCTTTGGAGATAAAACTAATATTTTATATTGCATGTTTGAAAATTGCAAATATTATATGATGATTATAACTATACTAGAAGCAACGGGTGCGTTTTTGATTATTTTAGAAATTATATTTAGGAAAAAATTCACTAAAAGAGATTTATTGCATATTGGAATGTTATGTTTAGTTTTAGGTACATATCTTATTTGTGAAAATGATTTTTTAGTTTTAATAAGTCCAGCCCCTGTGCTTTGTTATTACTTAGATTTTATGCTATTTTCATTGATACCAGTACCTCTTTTATATCTTCTTAAATCCAGAACTTTAGATATATATGTGAGAAGATATAATATTTTAATTTTTATATTTATAATGAATTTCTGTCTTCAGGTTATTCTTCATTTTGCTCATATAATGGACTTAAGAGAGATGCTAGGGATAACTCATATAATTGATGTAGGTGCTATGATCTTAGTGATTCATACATGTTTAATATCCCCTAAGGTAAATAAAGTGGATAAGAAATTTTTTGCATTTAAACTATTACCTATTGTGATAGGTGGATTAATAGATTTATTAATGCATACTATGCACATTCCTTTCCCTAATACTATGTTTTTGCAAATTGGAATTGTTTTTGCTTTAATTGTTAAGATTATTGAATCCCTGAAATCCTTATTTGAATTATATAGAGTAAAAGTTAAAACGGATTTTTATAGAAAGATGGCCTATACAGATGCTTTAACTAATTTAAATAACAGAGCTGCTTATGAACTGGCCCTTGATAAGTTTGATGAAAATAAATTTAAGTCTGAAACAGTTTTTGCAGTGTATATTGATGTGAATAATTTAAAAGAAGTAAATGATGCCATGGGACATAAGGAAGGGGATAAAATAATTAAGGTTGTAGCGGATATACTTTCTGAAACCTTTGAAGAAAAAGGATATGTCTTCAGAATGGGGGGAGATGAGTTTACAATTTTAATTTATGGGGTGACTCAAGAGCAGTTAAATGATATGGTGGAAAAATTAAATTATAAAGTAGAAGCTTATAATAAAAATAGTAGTATTAAAATTAGTTTTGCTTTGGGCTATAGCAATATTGAAGAGAGTGAACATCATACCCTTCAATCGGCTCTATTGCGAGCAGATAAACTTATGTATAATCAAAAACAAAATATGAAGATAAACCAAAAGAATAAATTAAAGTGTGATTTGAAGTATATGGGATAATAATTGAGGAAGATCTAAGTTAAGATCTTCTTTTTATTTTTAAAATGTATATTTAGTTATTAATTTTATCAACAATTCATAAAATTTAAGGAAGGATTTTAATATTTTATATGAGTTGAGGTGATAAAGTGAGTGATAAATTAAATAGAGTTAAAGAAAAGTTGATTGATACATTGGAATTGCCTTCAGATATAATACTAGGTATACCTAAAATAACACTTATTGGTCAAAGGGAGCTAACTATAGAAAATCACAAAGGAATATTAAAGTTTGAAAATGATGAATTAATAATAAATACATCCTTGGGATATTTAACGGTTTTAGGTAATAATTTTGAAATAGTATTTGTAGGAGGAACAACTATAACTTTAAGAGGTAATTTTGAGTCAGTGGGGTATGAAGGAAATGAGTAAAGTAGAGAAATTTAGTAAAAGTTACTTGAGAGTAAAAGTTGACGCTGTAAATACAGAAAAACTGATAAATTATTTATTAAACTATGGGGTTGAGGTAAAAAATATTATAAGGAATAATGCTTTTTCAATTACCTTTGATATTGATATGTCAGATTATTATCATTTAAAAGATGGAGTTAAAAAATTAAATGGAAAGATGGAAATAGTTGAGAGGAGAGGGAAAGTAAAAATTTACTCCGCCTTAAAGCATAGAAAGTTATTTTTGGTAGGAATCTTTATATTTTTTGCTATCATATTTTACCTTAGCAGGTTTATATGGAAAGTGGATATAAAGACGGATAAGTATTTAGCTCCTTTGGAAGTTAGAAACATACTTAAGAGTTATAATATTGACGTTGGTACAAATAAGAATTCTTTTGATGTTAAAAAAGTAGAAGAAAAATTAGTTAGAGATATTGATGAGATAATGTGGATTAAGGTTAGAGTTGAAGGTTGTAATTTAACGGTAGAAATAGTTGAAAGACAAGAACCTCCACAAATTAGAAAAGTAGAGTACACTGGTGATATCGTAGCCGGGAAAAAAGGTGTAGTAAATAGGATATATACAAGTGCTGGGACTGCTACAGTAAAGCCAAATCAAGTTGTAGATGAAGGGGACGTACTTGTTAAAGGACAAGAGGGGAAAGAGGGAAGAGAGTTTTCAGTAAAAGCTGCGGGTAGAGTTTTTGCTACCACATTTTATGAGGAGATTCTAAAGGTTCCAAAGAGTAAAACTGTCATGGAGAGAACGGGCAATAGAAAAAGTTTTTATGGGATAAATGTAAATAATAAAACAATTTATCTCAAAAAGTCATTAAACAACTATGAAAATTGTGATAAAATAGAAGGCAAATGGTGGATTTTTGTTAAAGAAACCTATTATGAAACAAAAGAAGTGGAAGTAGTTTCCAACACTGAAGAGATAAGCAAAGAACTAGAAAATAAGGTAACTTTGAACTTGCATAGAGGAGCTAAAGTTTTAGATGTTAAATCTGAAGTTTTAGAAGAAGGAGATGAGTTATCCGTAAGAGTATTAGTTACTGTAGAAGAGGATATAGCTAAAAGTCAAGAAGTTATAGAGGAAACAGAACAATCAGTAGAAGAAAATCCGAATACTTAAAATAAGAGTGTAGAGAGGGTGAAAAAATGGGATACAAAAAAGGATTAAGAAATAATAAGCTTTTTGAGATAAAACCGTATATTGTATTTATAGTAACAACTATTATAATTTATCTTATTTTGAGTACTTCAGTGGTAGGGAAAAAATATGATTTGCAAGTAGGAGAAATAGCTAAATATGATATAAAAGCACCTAAGGATGTTGAGGATAAAATTGCAACAGAAAAGTTAAAGCAAGAACAATTAAATCATATTCAGGAGTCCTATACCTATGATTCAAACATAAAGAAGGAAGCCCTTGAAAATATAGATAAGTTGTTTAGCTTAGTGAATAATATTAATAAAAACACATCTAGTTCAGTTAATAGTGATGACGATGCGGAAACTGTGAAGGAAAAAGAAGAGAAACTAAAAGAAGAGAAATTAAACAAACTAAAGGAAGGAAGTCCTATAAATAGTTTGTCTCAAGAAAATTATGAAACATTAATAGCACTTACTTCTTCGCAAGGTACCATATTATTAGAGGATTTAAAAGCATGTATGAGTGATATGTATGATACTGTCACCATATATGAAGGCAATACGGGTAATTTAGTAACTGCTCAGTGGCAGATTACAAACCATTTTAACAATTCAGATTATGATAAAAGTGTTAAAGAATTAGCTATAGCTATTGGACAATCGCAAACTAAGGCTACATATTTTGTAGATGAAGAAAAAACTACCGAAGCTAAGGAAAATGCAGTAAAAGGTGTAAGTCCAGTAATATATAAAAAGGATCAAACTATTGTAGCAGAGGGGCAACCTGTAACGGAAGCTCAACTAGCTATTCTTGGTGATTTGGGACTTTTAAATACTAAAGATTCAACAGATATTTATCTTCATATAGCTCTTCTGTTTATAATCGTAATGGTTTTAGTTATACAGTGGAGGTATATAAGTGTCAAGAGAAAGGACATATATGTAGATAGTAGTAAGATAATCCTTGTAAATATGCTTACAGTTATTATGGTACTTTTAGCTAGGGCTTCAATGATGATATCTCCGTATATTATGCCTTTTGCTTGTGTATCAATCCTTATGGCCGTACTATTTGATGACAGGATTTCTGTAGTTATAGGAGCATTAAATGTAATATTTATCTCTTTTGTAGTGAACTTTTCTTCAGATGTAATTTTGATAGCACTATTAAATTCAATAGTAGTGCCAATAATAATGAGGAGGGTACAACAGAGGAATGATATTCTATATTCAAGTATAGCTATAGGTTTTGTAAATATTATTTTTACAGGAGTAATGGGGTACTTTTTAAGTGCAGATTTATCATCTATACTTATGAAAGCATTAGTTACAGGTGCAGCATCTCTATTGTCTGGTATACTAGCCATAGGAATACTGCCTATACTTGAAAATTTATTTGATATAGTTACAAATATGAAGCTTTTAGAATTATCTAATCCTAACCATCCATTAATGAGAAGGCTTCTTTTAGAAGCTCCAGGAACGTACCATCATTCTGTGTTAGTGGCAAATTTAGCAGAGATGGCGGCGGAAAAAGTTGGAGCAAATCCTATAATGGCAAGAGTTGCAGCATATTATCACGATGTTGGTAAGCTTGAGAGACCCTATTATTTTAAAGAAAATCAAGTAGGAGGAGTAAATCCTCATGATAAGATGTCTCCAGCACTAAGTGCAGCTATAATATTATCTCATGTGGATGATGGGGTAAAACTAGCTAATAAATATAATTTGCCTAATGATATAATTGATGTTATAAGAGAGCATCATGGAGATTCTCTAGCTAAGTATTTCTATATAACTATGAGAAATAAAAGTGAAAACCCTGATGAAATTGATGAAAAAGATTATAAATACAGTGGACCGCCACCAACATCTAGAGAGTCTTCTATAGTTATGATGGCAGATGGAGTTGAAGCTTCTGTAAGGTCCATTCAAAATCCTACAAATGAAAAGATTGAGGAAATGGTAAATAACATAATAAAAGCTCGTATTGATGAAAAACAATTAATCAATTCTGAACTTACCTTTAAGGATATTGAGAAAATTAAGCAGAGTTTTTTAAAAGTCCTTTCCGGAATTTATCATGAAAGAATAGAATATCCAAAAGATAAAATAGAACTAGATAAAAATGGTAGTAAAACTATTTTGGCTTCATCTTCTCAGTCACAAGGTAAGGATGAAGATATAAAGATATATAACAAAAGATCGGCTAGAAAGGAAGCAGTGAGAAATAAATGATATATATGGACGATAGGCAAAGTCTTATTAAAGTAGAAGAAGACCTTGAAGAAACTATAAAAGAAATTGTGGATTATACTTTAAAGGAAGAGAAGGTTTTAATTCCTTATGAGGTTAGCATAATTTTTGTAGATAATGAAGATATAAGAACAATTAATAATGAAACTAGAGGTATTGATAGAGCCACAGATGTTTTATCTTTTCCAATGCTAGATTATAAGGAAAAAACAGTGTTTAAGGATAATTACTTAGATTATAAGTTTTCTCCTATTGATTTAGATGATGGAAATTTAGTTTTAGGAGATATAGTTTTATCTTTAGAGAGAGCAAAAGAGCAAAGTGAAGAATTTAATCATTCTTTTTTAAGAGAAGTATGTTACCTTATTATTCATTCTATATTACATCTTTTAGGATATGATCACATGGAAGAGGATGATAAAGTTATTATGAGATTCCGTGAAGAAGAAATTCTTTCAAAGTTTCAAATTAATAGGTAGACTAAAGGGAGTTACTAAAAAAATGTAACTCCCTTTAATTATGTCTATATTGTAGGCTAAAGTGATATAATATATATAGCTGTATTTGTTGGGAAATAATTTAATTTTCCGAGGAGGGTGTGTTATCGTTGAAAGTAAAAAAGATAATAGATAGCTTTAATTATGCAATAGAAGGAATTATTTATGCCGTTAGAACTCAAAGAAATATGAAAATTCATATGGTTATAGCCATCTTTGTTTTGCTGGCATGCTTTTTCTTCGATGTGAGCAAAGTTGAACTTTTGATGGTAACAATAACAATTACTATGGTTATAGTAGCAGAAATGATTAATACAGCCATAGAAGCCTCTATAGATACTACTACTAACTATTATCATCCACTAGCTAAAATAGCCAAGAATGTGGCGGCAGGTGGTGTTTTAATTACAGCAATAAATGCTTTATTAGTTGGATACATTGTTTTTTATGATAAATTATCAAATTTATCTTTGACTATGCTTCTTACTATTAAAAATTCCAATCCTCATAAAATATTTTTTATGATGGTTATAATATGTATAGTGACAGTTATAGTAAAGGCTGTTTATGGAGAAGGAACACCACTAAGGGGTGGAATGCCAAGTGGTCATAGTGCAATTTCTTTTTCCTTGGCTACAATTATTACATTATTAACCACACAGCCAATTATAATGCTTCTTTCCTATGTGCTGGCATTTATTGTGGCTCAAAGCAGAGTGGATTCCGAGGTGCATTCCGTTTGGGAGGTATTTGCGGGAGGGGCTTTAGGGGCATTGTTAACATTGTTTTTATTTAATTTAATGAGCTAAGTTGCATTAATGGTATAGATTTTATGTTGTAACATTAAAAATATGTGATAAACTATATTTACACTAATTTATATAAAGAAACGTAATTATGAAATTTGCTAGGAGGTATTTACATGGAAGTTAAGGAGTTAGTTAAAACTGCTATTAAAGCAAGGGAGCTAGCATATGTTCCATATTCAAACTTTAAAGTTGGAGCTGCAATAGAAATGGAAGATGGAAGTATATATACAGGTTGTAATATAGAAAATGCTTCGTATGGAGCAACAAATTGTGCTGAAAGAACCGCTATATTTAAAGCTATTTCAGAAGGCCATAGAAAAATAAAAAAGATTGCAGTAGTTGGAGATATGTCTGCCTATACTAGTCCTTGTGGAATATGTAGACAGGTAATTGCTGAATTTGCAGATAAGGACATTGAAATAATATTAGTTAAAAATGAAGAAGAATTTCAAGTAAAAACCCTTGAAGAAATATTGCCAGGAGCTTTTACAAAAGAAGACTTAGATAATTATAGGAGGCAAAATGTTTAAATCAGGATTTATAACAATAATAGGAAGACCAAATGTTGGAAAGTCAACGCTTTTAAATCACTTAATGGGGGAAAAATTATCAATTGTTTCAAGTAGACCACAAACAACTAGAAATAACATACAAACTATTTTAACAAAAGATGATTATCAAATAGTATTTGTAGATACACCGGGAATGCATAAGCCTAAACATAAGCTAGGTGAGTATATGGTGAAAATAGCAAAGGATTCTTTAAAAGAAGTTGATGTAGCGTTATTTTTAACAACAGCAGAAGGTGAAATAAATAAAGCGGATATACATATTTTAGAGCAATTAAAGGGATGTGGTACATCAGTATTTTTAGTTGTAAATAAAATAGATGAAAATCCAGCAGATAGAGTTGCAAAAACTTTAGAAGGATATAAGGAATTATTTGATTTTGAAGAGATAATACCTATATCTGCTATTAACGGTAAGAATACCGACAAACTTTTAGACCTTATAGTAGAAAAATTACCAGAAGGTCCAAAATACTATCCTGAAGATATGATAACAGATCAACAGGAAAGATTTATTGTAATGGAAATAATTAGAGAAAAGGCTTTAAGACTTTTATCACAGGAAGTACCTCATGGTATAGCTATAGAGATTCTTTCCATGAAGCAAGGAGATAATGGAACATATCATATAGAAGCTAATATGCTATGCGAAAAAAATTCTCATAAAGGAATAATAATAGGTAAAAATGGAGCTATGCTTAAGAAAATTTCTACCTATGCTAGACAAGATATAGAAAAGTTCTTAGGTGCTAAGGTAAACCTTAAATTATGGGTAAAGGTTAAAAGTGACTGGAGAGATAGTAACTTCTTACTTAAAGAACTTGGATACAAGTAAATTAGTCAAAAGTGGGTGTTGTAATTGAATACCATTAAAACAAGAGGAATGGTGTTAAAAGAGCAGGATTATAAAGAAAATGATAAGCTAATTTGGATATTTACAGAAGAGTTAGGTAAGATATCTGTACTAGCTAAGGGTGCTAGGAAAAGTAAGAATAAAAATTTTTCAAATACAATGCCCTTTTGTTTCGGAGAATATGTAGTATATAAAGGCAGGACTATGTATTCTTTAAATGAAGGAAGAATAATAGATTCCTTTCAAGATATTTTAAATGATTACGACACCTTAATCTATGGATCGTATTTTACGGAACTTGTAGATATTGCAATGGAAGAAGAGCCCTCCCAGGAGGTTTTTATAAATCTTATAAAATGTTTTTATTTGATGAAAAATAAAGCAGTTGAGTTAGATATGTTAGCTAGAGCTTTTGAACTAAAAGTATTAAAAGCTACAGGATACGGAATGACCTTAGAACATTGTGCTATATGTGGAAATAAGGTAAGTGTATGTGATTATATATCTTTTCAGTTTTATGGAGGAATTTGCAGAGATTGTGAAAGTCAATATGGTGCAAAAGTATCACCTGCAACATATAATGGATTAAAGTTCCTAAATAAAGTAGATTTAGAAAAGGTGGGCAGACTTCATCTTGATAATGATACAAAGGAACAAATTAAAAAGGTTTTGGAAAACTTTGTAGGCTTAAACTATAGAAAAAAGCCCAATAGCTTAGCTCTATTAAAAAGCTTTAAGTAAACTTAAAGGTTGATAACTATTGAAAGGAAGTTACAAAGTAAATTTGAAACTTCCTTTCGTTTATATGTATATAGAATTAATAAAAATAAGGAGGAAGAATTTATGGATGAAGAAACTTTAAAAAAAATAAAGGTGCTTAAAGAAAGAACTAATTTATCTGAAGAAGAAGCAGAAGAATTATTAAATAAATGTAATGGAGATGTAATTGAGGCTATTATTTACTTTGAAAGAGAAAAACAAAAAACTCGTAGTGATAAAAGTAATCACACCGAAAAAATAAGTGATAATGAATTTGTAAATTACATTAAGGAATTAATTAAAAGTGGAAATGTGGCTAGAATAATAATAAGAAAAGATGACACCGTATTAGTTAACATTCCAGTAAATGCGGGTATAGTAGTAGGAATAGTTATGATTTTGCAACCAGTGCTTTTAATTCTAGGGGCGGCTACAGCAGTGTTTACAAATCTTGAAATTGACATAATAAGAAAAGATGGATCTGTGGAAGTTGTAAATAAATTAGTAAAAAGCAGTGTAGAAAGCAGTGCTAAAGTAGCCACAGAAGTGGGCCATGAAATCAAAGAAAAAGTAACTTATGGATGTGAAAAACTAAAAGATAAAATTAACGATTTTAAAAGAAAACTATAAATAATAGGAACCCCTGGGACAAAAACTTACCCCCGGGGGATTTTTGTGATATAATATAACAGAAATAAATAAAAAATGATACTATATATCAAAATATCGTGGTATAATAGGGTGGTAGTAATTTTATATAATAGAATATAAAATTACTTATTACACAAAATAATTGATATTAGATAGTATTAATATCACATTTTACATCATATATATAAGTTGCATATAATATATAAGTTATAAGCTTAACTACAATTTATATGTATTTTGAAATGTGGTAAAAATTAATGGAAAGGTGGCGAAGTGTCATTAAACTCTCAAAAAGACAGCAACAAATAATTGATTTAGTTAAAGAAAATGAACCTATCACAAGTGAAACTATCGCTAAAGAGTTAGGACTTACTCGTTCCGCCATAAGACCAGATTTATCTATATTGACTATGACAGGCATACTTCAAGCTAGACCTAAGGTTGGCTATGTGTATGCAAAAAACATAGGAGGAAATCCTGCAAATAGCGAGATTAGAAAGATTCTAGTAAAAGACATTATGTCAGATCCGATAATTGTAAAAGAAGATACTACAGTGTATGATGCGATTTTAACGCTTTTCTTAAATGATACGGGGACATTATTTATTGGAAGCGACGGTATCCTTTTAGGAGCGGTATCAAGAAAAGATATAATCAAAAGTGTTATGGGAACAGCAGACATTCATAGAGTTCCAGTAGGAATTATTATGACTAGGATGCCTAATATCATATCTGTGGGAGAAGATGAAACTGCTTATAGCGCAGCACAAAAAATTATTGAACATCAGGTAGATAGTCTACCAGTGGTAAGACAACAGGTTATGGATGGAAAAGAAGCTTTGGTTATTGTAGGGAAAATATCAAAGACTAACATCACAAAGCTTTTTGTAAAATTAGGTGAAGATGAATAAATTCTTTTGAATTTATTCATTTATCTATATATTTAAAGTTAGGGGTTGTTTAACATGGAAAAGAAAAAGTATGTGTACCTTTTTAGTGAAGGAAACGGCAACATGAGAGAGCTACTAGGGGGAAAAGGTGCAAATCTTGCTGAAATGACAAACATCGGAATTCCTGTACCGAAGGGATTTACAGTAACAACTGAAGCTTGCAATAAGTACTATGATGACAACAAGACTATTGCAAAAGAGATTATTGATGAAATTCATGAAAAAATGGCTGAACTTGAAAAAATAACAGGTAAAAAGTTTGGTAGTTTAGAGAATCCACTATTAGTATCTGTAAGATCTGGTGCTAGAGCATCAATGCCAGGTATGATGGATACAATATTAAATCTTGGTTTAAATGATGAAACAGTTGAAGTTATGGCTAAGAAAACTAATAACCCAAGATTTGCTTATGATTCTTATAGAAGATTTATTCAAATGTTCTCAGATGTTGTTATGGAATTAGATAAGAGACATTTCGAAGATATAATGGACGAAATGAAAGCTGCAAGAGGTGTAAACCTTGACACTGAACTTACAGCAGATGACCTTAAAGAATTAGTAGTTAAATTTAAAGCTTATTACAAAGAAGCAATGGGTAAGGATTTCCCAAGTGATCCAGAAATGCAATTAATTGAATCAGTAACTGCAGTATTTAGATCATGGAACAATCCAAGAGCTATAGTTTATAGAAGAATGAACGATATACCAGGAAGTTGGGGAACAGCTGTAAACGTTCAAGAGATGGTATTTGGTAATAAAGGAATTACTTCAGGAACTGGAGTTGCTTTCTCAAGAAACCCATCTACAGGTGAAAAGAAGATATTTGCAGAGTACTTAATGAACGCACAAGGTGAAGACGTTGTTGCAGGTATCAGAACACCTCAAAACATAGAACAACTAGCTAAAGAAAATCCAGAAGTATATGATCAATTTATGAAAATTGTTAATACTTTAGAAAACCATTACAAAGACATGCAAGATATGGAATTTACAATAGAAGAAGGAAAGCTTTATTTCCTACAAACAAGAAATGGTAAGAGAACTGCTCAAGCAGCTTTAAAAATTGCTGTTGATCTTGTTGAAGAAGGAATGCTTACTAAGAGAGAAGCAATACTTAAGGTTGAACCTAAGCAATTAGATACATTACTTCACCCAGCCTTTGATAAAGATAGTTTAAAAGCTGCAGAAGTAATAGCTAAGGGTCTTCCAGCATCTCCAGGAGCTGCTTGTGGTAAAGTATACTTTACAGCTGAAGAAGCTAAAGAAGCACATGCAAATGGAGAAAAAGTAGTATTAGTTAGACTTGAAACTTCACCAGAAGATATAGAAGGTATGGTTGCATCTGAAGGTATATTAACTGTTAGAGGTGGAATGACTTCTCACGCTGCAGTTGTTGCAAGAGGAATGGGGACATGCTGTGTTGCAGGATGTGGTGAGTTAACAGTTAATGAATCAGCAAAAACATTTACAGCTAGTGGAGTTACTTATAAAGAAGGAGACTTTATTTCTATAGATGGTAGCACAGGTAACGTTTATGCAGGAGAAATTAAATGTGTAGATCCTGAAATAAGCGGATATTTTGGAACATTTATGGGATGGGCTGATGAAATTAGAAGCTTAAAAGTTAGAACTAATGCAGATACACCTAGAGATACAGAGCAAGCTGTTAAGTTTGGAGCTGAAGGAATTGGACTTTGCAGAACAGAGCATATGTTCTTTGAAGCTGATAGAATTATGGCAATAAGAAAAATGATAGTAGCTAAATCTGAAGAAGAAAGAAGAGCTGCTTTAGAAAAATTATTACCAATGCAAAAAGGTGACTTTATAGGAATTTACGAAGAATTAGCTGGAAGACCAGCCACTATAAGATTCCTTGATCCACCACTACATGAATTCCTTCCTCACGAAGACGAAGAAATTAAAGAATTAGCAAAAGAACTTGGTATTACATTTGAAGCTTTAAAAGCTACAGTTGAATCTTTACATGAATTCAACCCAATGATGGGACATAGAGGATGTAGACTAGCTGTATCTTATCCAGAAATAGCTGAAATGCAAACAAGAGCTGTAATTGAAGCTGCAATTGATGTTAAAACTAGAAAAGGTTATGACATAGTTCCAGAAATCATGATTCCACTTGTTGGAGAAATTAAGGAACTTAAGTATGTTAAGAGTGTTGTAACTAAAGTTGCAGATGAAATAATTAAAGAAGCTGGAATTGATATGAAGTACATGGTTGGTACAATGATAGAAATTCCTAGAGCTGCACTTACAGCAGACGAAATTGCTAAAGAAGCTGAATTCTTCTCATTTGGTACAAATGACTTAACTCAAATGACATTTGGATTCTCAAGAGATGATGCTGGAAACTTCTTAAAGCATTACTATGATAAGAGTATATATGAATTTGATCCATTTGCAAAACTTGACCAAACAGGTGTGGGCAAGCTAGTTCAAATGGCTGCAGATTTAGGAAAATCAACTAGACCAAATATTAAGCTTGGTATTTGTGGAGAACATGGTGGAGATCCGTCATCAGTTGAATTCTGCCATAATGTAGGATTAAACTATGTATCTTGCTCTCCATTTAGAGTACCACTTGCAAGACTTGCAGCTGCACAAGCTGAAGTTAAAAATCCAAGAAAATAATTCTGAAAAATTGTTTTTGGAAGATTAAAAAATAATAAAGAAAAAGACGTTATGATACGATAAATATTGTAACGTCTTCTTTGTTTTATGTTAATCATTTCTATAAATGCAAGATATAAATAATAAAGTTAAAATAAAAATGTTGCTTTATTTAATTTAATTAAAAAAATATAAATAAAAATTGAAAAAATTACATGGGATTAAAAGTTAATAGTCAAGAAGTAGAAAATTTCTTGTAGGTTAACTTTTACTTCGTAGTTCTTAGTTAAAATCGTGGAGGTGGATTATAGATGTTTAAAAAGAAAACTCATGGTAATTGTAAGGAAGTAGAATGTGTACTAAAATATGTTGAAACTGCTTTGGAAAGTGATAATGCAGAAGTACCTGTTGTAAGCTATCCTATACATAATAAGGTGTTAAATCAATTTGAAAAACTAATTTCTAATGAAAAAAGAATGTCTACAGCTGCAAAGGATATTTTAAATGTAACTAGTTCTATTAGTAGCTTCGATGTGAGTATGTCTCATATATCTGAAAATCTTATGGAATTCGCTGGAGAGATGGAGTCTGTAAGTGAATCTAATCTAGCTATAGTAGAAGAAACTACAGCAAGTATGAATCAAGTTAATGAGGCTATTGATGTGACATCTGAAACTCTAGAAGGGTTAGCGGAGCAGTCAAAGATATTGGCACAAAAGAATGATGATAGTAGTAATTTACTACAAGAAGTAAGGGTTTTAAAGGATAATGTAGTTGAAGATACTGGTATAATGAATGAAAAGATACAATCATTAGTTCAATTAGCAGTAGAAGTTGGTAAAATTGTTGATAGTGTAAAGGCAATAGCTGAGCAAACAAATTTATTAGCGCTAAATGCTGCCATAGAAGCTGCAAGAGCAGGAGAGCAAGGAAAAGGTTTTGCTGTAGTAGCAGAGGAAGTTAGAAAGTTAGCCGATGATACGAAAGAAAATCTTGAAGGTATGAGACAATTTGTTGAAGATATCCATGGTGCAGCAAAAGAAGGTAAGGAAAGTATGGATAGAACACTTAACTCTACTAGTGAGATGAGTGAAAAAATAGAAATTGTATCTGAAACTGTTGGAGAAAATATTGAAATGCTAAAAGGTGTTACTTCAAGTGTTGATAACATTCATCAATCCATGCAGGGAATAAAGTTATCTGCTGATGAAATAAATAGTGCTATGGAATCTTCAAGTAGAGATGCCGAAAGATTGAGTTTAATGACTCATAACATCCATAAAGAAGCAGCTATAAGTGTTGAAATTTCTAAAGGTGTTTCAGATATAGATGATAAACTTTCAAACATAGTAAGCAATCTTTATGATGGTTTAAGAGATGGTAAACACGCTATTTCTAATAAGGAATTAGTAAGTGTAATACAAAATGCAAAAGGAGCTCATAAATCATGGATGGTACTGTTAAGAGATATAGTAGATAATATGACTCTTAAACCAATTCAAACTAATTCAAGAAAATGTGCTTTTGGACATTTTTATCATGCTATAGTAATTGAGCATCCAGCATTAGCTGATCAGTGGAAAGCTTTAGATAGCTTACATCATAACTTTCATAAACTAGGAGATAAAGTTATAGAAGTTGTAAAACAAAATAATAAATCAGAAGCAGAAACTCTATATAAAAAAGCAGAAGCTCTATCAGGGGAAATGCTTAACTCTTTGGATGACATAGAAAAGAAAATTGAAGACTTAACAAAAGAAGGCACTAAAATATTTTCATAAGCAATAAACTTTGCTACTCCTAGTATATACGCACTACTGTTCACGGGCTGCGGGCCTTAATATTATCTATGATTATAATTAAAAGAAACTAATAATTGAGTATTTTACATTAGTAATAATTCCGAGCGGCCCTGTAGATTGTTCACTTGTAGTGGTATATTTAGGAGTAGCAAAGTTAACTTATATTAATTATATGTGAGAAAAAAGCTCAATTATCGTGAGCGAATGTATCTGCAGAAGCTAATACTCTTTAAAATCTAAAGCAAATCTCCACTGCCGTCTTATCGTAACTCATCCTTACTGTGTGTCAGCTTCGAAGCCCCAATGAGCGATGATAATTCAGCTTTTCTCGCATAAAAGCTTATAAGAACTTGTATTCATAAAATAGAAGTGTCAAATTTATATTCGATATATTTTAAAAAGTTATAGGTGAATTCTTTATGTTCTTTATCATAATTAACAGCTTTTGTAAATAAGTTTACGAAAGCTTTCTTATTGCACTTACTGATATTTTTATAATAATCTCTAGACAATTTCCAATATTTTTGAGGAAAGGCTAGATAAGCTAGAATGTACTTATAATCATCTATAGTTAAGGAATTTGAAAGTTCGTATTGTTGAAGAAAGTTTATAGCTAAATCTAAATTCCAACGAGTATTATCTCTTCTTAGAAGTCTTCGTAGACAATAGCCAATATCTAATGCGCAATAATCATATTTACACTTGTCAAAGTCTATTACGCAAACATTGTTGTTATCAATTATTAGATTTTTACTTACGTAGTCATTATGACATACAGCTTTTGTAAGATTATCAAAGTCAATTGAATTTGCTATATTAGTGCTTAAAGATGCTAGGGACATAGCGGTGGTATAAGAAATTATATAAAGTTTGGAAAAATAATCATCATATTTTAAAGCTAGCTTTTCATTATCCATCATTTGATTTTTATGTTTTTCAAAAGATTGAGCTAAGTTAGAATAACCTTCTTTGTTTGCGCTTCCCAATATAGGAAGAAAGCCCTTTGTAATATCGTGCATTTTACCAAGGTTTTTGCTGGAAAGGTTAATATGTTCTATGTTATCAAAGTCGCATTTATCCCCTTGAATCCATTTGGTTAGTATAAATAGCATGTCCTCATAGATTACGTATCGACCATGATCTGAGGTAGATAGAATTCGAGGAACTTTTATACCATATCTAAAGAGCCATTCCATTACAGAATATACAAACAATAATTCATCTATAGGATAGTATACCTTTTTTAAACAGTAATTCTGAGTTGGAGTTTCAACCTTATAGATAGCTCTTTGCTTATCTGTATCTTTAAATTTAACCTGTGTAACAACACATTTATTTATTCCATAGTGGGGCAATACATTTTTTTTAACATTTTCACAAGATAATAGATCTTGGGTAGATGGATTAATGGCTGCAATATTCATTTAAATCACTCCTCTTAAAATTGTGACCTTCATAACGTTCATAATTAATATGTATGTAGTAAAAAATATGAATAGACCGATTACTCTATAGGAATTTATAAAATGTTACGAAGATATCATTATATATTTATAGATTTGATAAAAAAATCAAAAAAAAGGAGGAATATTTAAGAAAATAAAGAAAATATATGTTAGTAGATATATTTATATGGTGTAATTTACCGATAGCAATTATTTTGCTTGTACATTATAATAGAGTCTTACATTTATTCTATAAGCTCTGTAGTAATATTGCGATGATTACTCCATAAATATATATAAGGGTGGTGCTTTTATGAACGTTAGAAATAGAATTGAAGCTATGGAAGAAAGCTTTATAATCCCTGCTGGAGCTAAATCTAAGGATTCTTTAGGACGAGAAAGAGCTGAGTGTTTAGATGACACAAGAACAGCCTATATGATTGATAGAGATAGAATAATTCATTGTAAGTCTTTTAGAAGATTGAAAAGGAAAACCCAGGTGTATATAAAAACTTGGAATGATCACTATAGAACAAGGCTTACACACACATTAGAGGTTTCTCAAATTGCTAGAACTATTGGCAGAGGCATAGGGCTAAATGAAGATTTAATTGAAGCTATAGCACTTGGACATGATATAGGTCACGTTGCTTTTGCTCATAGTGGAGAAGAAGTATTAAATGAAATATTACCTAGTGGGTTTAGCCATAATGAAAATAGCATTAGAGTTCTAAAGCATATAGAAAATGGTGGCAAAGGATTAAATCTTACTAAAGAGGTTTTAGATGGGATTCTTTATCATAGTGGTTTTTCAAATAAAGAAATAAAAGCATTTACGTTGGAAGGACAAGTAGTGAAATATAGTGATAAAATTGCTTATGTTAATCATGACATAGATGATTCTTTAAGGGCAGGTCTTTTAAAGATGAAGGATATAGATGAGGATATATTAAAAATTCTTGGGTATTCTCATGGAGAAAGAATTGATACTTTAGTTAAGGATTGTATAACTACTACTACGGACAATATTAAAGAAAATTTATTGGAAGTTGCTTTTTCTAAAGATATAGATAAAAAGTTTAAAGACTTACGCTCTTTTATGTTTGAAAAAATTTACAATGGAAATGTTTTGAAAGAAGAAAGAGATAGAGCGAGATTTATTTTGAAACATGTATATGAATATTTCTATAAAAACCCTAATAAACTTCCAGAATTTTATAGAGATGTAGCTAAAAGTGAAGGTGTCTCTCAAGGTGTAGCAGATTATATATCAGGGATGAGTGATGAGTACTGTATAAAGATATTTGAAGACATATATATCCCAAAATAGAGAAATTCTAACATATATATTTTTTCGTGAAGGAAAAAGATATTCTAATAAAGAATATATAATAGGCTACACTATACTTATAGGAAAGATTCATATGTAAAATTTTTATTAAAATTTATTATGTTAAAAAAAAGGAATTGAAAGATTTATGTCGAATTATAGTACCTAGGAATTTTAGAACAATTCACAATGCATATTAGGTGGTGTGTTAATGTTCTCTGAAGAAGTAATTCAAAGAATCAAAAGTGAAAATGATATAGTAGATGTGGTATCTGAGGTGGTGACACTTAAAAAGGCTGGTAGAAATTATTTAGGCAGGTGTCCCTTTCATAATGAAAAAACTCCATCATTTACTGTGTCTAGTGAAAAACAAATTTATAAATGTTTTGGCTGCGGTGAAGCAGGAAATGTCATATCATTTGTAATGAAAACTAAAAATTTAAACTTTCCAGAAGCGGTTAAGTATTTGGCAGAAAGAGTTAACATCCCTTTAGAGGAGGAAGATGACAATAGAGAAAAGTCTGAGTCTAGAGAAAAATATAAAAGGATGTATGACTTAAATGTTCAGGCTGGAAGGTATTACTATACTAATTTGAAAAGATCTAAAGCTCCCTATGAATACTTGAAAAATAGAGGGATAACTGATGACACCATTAAAAAGTTTGGACTTGGATATGCTTTAGAAGGTTGGCAAAATGTTAGAAACTATCTAAAACAAAGAGGTTTTAGTGAAGATGAAATTTTAACATTGGGCTTAACTACTAAAAATGACAAAGGAAATATCTATGATAGATTTAGAAATAGAATAATTTTTCCTGTGTTTGATGTGAATGGACGTGTAATAGGATTTGGAGGAAGAGTATTAGATGATTCAAAACCCAAATATTTAAACTCACCAGAGACACCAATATTTCATAAGGGCACAAATCTATATGGATTAAATTTGGCTGTAAAACATACCACAGATAGAACAATAATAATGGTTGAAGGTTATATGGATGTAATTTCCCTATCCCAAGGTGGCGTAGGAAACGTGGTAGCAACTTTAGGAACAGCACTTACAGAGGCCCAGTGTAGATTGTTAAAAAGATACGTTGATACTGTGGTAGTGTCTTTTGATGCAGACATAGCAGGTCAAAAAGCTACATCAAGAAGTATAACTATGCTTCAAAATGTCGGATTTGATATTAGAATACTTCAAATTCCGCAGGGAAAAGACCCAGATGAATATATGAGAGTTCATGGTAAAGAAGAGTTCATTAGATTGGTGGATGCAGCTTTGCCAATTATTGATTACAAGCTAAAGAAAGCAGAAGAAGGAATTGATTTTTCTAGAACTGAAATGAGAGTAAAATATCTAAAAAATGTTGTACCAATTTTAAAAAAGCTAGATTCTTTAGAGAGAGCTGTATATGTAAAGCAGATTTCTGAAAAAAGTGGTGTGGGTGAAGATGCAGTTTTAAGATATTTAACGAAAGATGAGAAGAAAGATGTAAAAATTCCAGGAAATCATAATATAAATATAGAATTTGGGCAAAAATTATATTTAGAGCCTGCATTTTTAAAGGCTAGTAGAACTATTTTAAGTTTAGCTTTAAATAAAAAGATAAATTTGAATGAGTACAATAAAATTGAAGCGGATGATTTTACCTTACAATCTCATAAGATTATATTTGAATTGATAAAATCAAATGATCAATTATCAAAAGATGAGTTAAAAAATTATATAGATATGAAAACAATTCAAGATAGCAATTTGACTAAAGAGTGGATAAATATTGGGGAGTATAAAAATAATGTAAATGAAAGCTCTTTAGATAAACTTATAAATGATTGCATAAAAGAGATTAAAAAATACAAGTTAGAGGAGTCAATGAAAAATATTATGAGTAGAATAAGAGAATGTGAATCTAGAGGGCTAGTAGAAGAGTCCTTGTCTTTAGCAATGAGACTTATGGATATACAAAAGGAAATGAAAGATTTATAAGAAACTGAAAGGAGGTAGTGGGATGAAAGACAAAGCTGGAAAAGTAGCAATAGTTAAAAGACTTATAGAAAAAGGTAAGAAAAAAGGAAATTTAACATACAAAGAAATAATGGATGAGGTTGAAGGTGTTGACTTAAACCCTGAACAAATTGAAAAAATTTATGAAGTGCTTGAGTCAATGAATATTGATGTAATAGGAGAGGCTCCAGAGGAAGAAGAAGAAGAGATAGATTTAGATATTAGCATCCCAGAAGGTATAGCTATAGATGACCCAGTAAGGATGTATCTTAAGGAAATAGGAAAGGTACCACTACTATCAGCAGAAGAAGAAATGCGATTGGCAAAGCTAATTGAAGAGGGCGATGAATATGCTAAAAAGAAATTAGCAGAAGCCAATTTAAGATTAGTTGTAAGTATTGCTAAGAGATATGTAGGAAGAGGAATGCTATTTCTAGATTTAATTCAAGAAGGAAATCTTGGACTTATAAAAGCCGTTGAAAAGTTTGACTATAGCAAAGGATTTAAGTTTAGTACTTACGCAACATGGTGGATAAGACAGGCGATAACAAGAGCTATAGCAGACCAAGCTAGAACAATTAGAATTCCAGTTCACATGGTTGAAACTATAAATAAATTAATTAGAGTATCTAGACAATTACTACAAGAACTAGGAAGAGAACCAATGCCAGAAGAAATTGCAAAGCATATGGATATGTCTGTAGATAAAGTTAGAGAAATAATGAAAATAGCCCAAGAACCAGTATCTTTAGAAACACCAATAGGAGAAGAAGAAGATTCACACCTTGGAGATTTTATTCCTGATGACGATGCTTTAGCACCTGCAGAGGCCGCTGCATTTACAATGCTTAAAGAGCAGTTAATAAATCAATTACAAACTTTGACTCCAAGAGAAGAAAAAGTTTTAAGACTTAGATTTGGACTTGATGATGGAAGAGCTAGAACTCTTGAAGAAGTAGGTAAAGAGTTTAATGTTACAAGAGAGAGAATAAGACAAATTGAAGCAAAAGCTTTAAGAAAGCTTAGACATCCAAGTAGAAGTAAAAAACTTAAAGACTATCTTGATTAAAGATGATTTACTAAGGCAAAAGGAATACAGAAAGTATTCTTTTTGCCTTTTTTAAAAAATAAATTATAGACAAATTGCTTAGAGTTAATGTAATATATATGGTGCAAGTAAGAAAATATACCTTATAAATACTGGGAGGACGGGTTTATGAGAGAATTCCGTAGTAATAGAAGTTTAGAAATTATTCCTACTATTCTAACCTTAATACTTATTAATTTATTAGGATTTTTTATTAAAAGCTTAATGGATTCATACTTGATGTTAAGTTTAATAAAGGTGGTTTTAATACTTTGTAATATATTTTATATATATCATATAGGCGCTTGGTTTTCTGTTAAATATATAATTGAGGAAAGTAAAGTACAAATAACTGCTTGGGGTGGACTTAAGAAAGTAACCTTAAAGGTTGAAGATATTAAAGGATTTGTTGTTGAGCATGGAAAAATTAAAGGGATAGGTCTTTCGGGAATATCCTCTAATAAATTTGCAATTGGTAGAATAGCAGTGAAAAAATTAGGAACTACAAGAATGTTTGTAACTAGCAATGATTGCATTGTATATTTAGATACTGACAATATGAATTATGCTATATCACCTAAAGATTGTGACGGATTTCAAAGGGCATTAAGCGAAATTGGTATAAAAAATATTTCTTGGGTTAAAGAATATAATAAAGTTCATAAATTATATAAAGAAAAGAAGTTTATTATTCCTTTGGTTATAACTAGCGTAATAGTGCTTATAATCACGTTTTTACCTATAACCCTTTATGTAATGAATAAGTTGCCAGATGTTATGCCACTAGCAGTAAATAGTACTATGACCATAGCAAAGATAGGTACTGACAAGCAGTTTGCTTTTGCTCAAATGTTATATGGTGTTTTAAATATGGCTGTATTATTTTGTATGTATTACGCGTCACACTTTTGTGCAAAATACGATGAGAAGACAGCTTATAGATATTTATATTTAGCTTTAATTGTGGCGGCAGTATTTTTATATCTTCAAATAGTACTTATGACAATGAGTGTACATTAATAAATGGTTCTGTGGTAAATAAAGAGATAGAATATACAACTTATGCTAAACAGTGAAGGGGAAATTTATGATAATAAGTAAAAGGCTAAAATACATTAGTAGATTAGTTGATGATGTAGAAAAAATTGTAGACGTGGGAACGGACCATGGCTACGTTGTAATAGAATTATTAAAGAATGATAAAATTAAAAGTGCAATAGCTAGTGATATTAATAAGGGTCCTGTGGAAAGAGCTAAAGATAATGTAAAAGCTTATGGACTATCAGAAAAAGTTAGTTGTAGGTTAGGCTCAGGACTAAAAACGGTAAAGCCTGGCGAAGTTGATGCTGCAGTTATAGCTGGAATGGGAGGAAACCTCATTAAAGATATAATAGAAGCAGATATGGATGTATTTAAGAAGCTAAAATATGCTATTCTTCAACCAGTACAAAATCCAGAAGTTCTAAGGGAATATATTTTAACAAAGGGATTTAATCTTGAAGATGAATGGATTGTATATGATGAAGATAAATATTATGAAATAATGAAAGTTAGCTACGGTAATAATAAAACTAAAGCTGATTTGGTAGACGTAGATTACGAAGTAAGTGATATTCTTATAAAGAAAAAGGATCCTGTATATTTTGATTATCTAAAATATAAAATTAAAAGATATGAATATGTTTTAGATAATCTTAAAGAGGATACTGAAAATTCTAGGAATAGAAAAAATGAATTAAGAATTAAGCTTGAAAAGCTAAAGAGTGTGATTGAATTTAAAATTTAGAATGTAAACTTTGAAATTGATGAAGAAATTCCATTGGAATTTCTTTATTCATTTTTAACTCTTAATTTTAAGTTCCTAAGGAGGAAAAAATGAAACTTGAAAATATTATAGAAATTATGGAAAAAGCAGCTCCTTTATTTTTAAAAGAAAGTTATGATAATGTGGGGCTTATGGTTGGAGATAGAAATTCTAATATAACTAAAATATTAGTTGCTTTAGATTGTACAAAGGAAGTAATTGAAGAAGCAAAAGAAATTGGTGCACAGCTTATACTGACTCATCATCCCTTAATATTTAATAAACCTTCAAGTATTACAGAAGATACCCTTCAAGGAGAAAAAATTAGAGCTTTAATAAAAAATGATATTTCTCTTTATTCAAGTCATACTAACTGGGATAAAGTAAAGAATGGGCTAAATGATGAGTTTGTTAGCGTTTTAGGATTTAATTCCGGGGAAATACTAGAACATGATTCTAATATGGATGGAGCTGGCGTTGGTAGAAAAGTAGTTTTAGCAAAGCCCGAAAAAGTAGAAAATATAATTAAAAGTGTAAAAGAAAAAGTTAACTTAAACACAATTAGAGTAGTAGGAGATATAAATAAACAGATTCGTACCATAGGATTTATTAATGGTAGTGGGGAAGATTATTTTCAAATGTGTGTTGAAACAGGAATAGAACTTGTTATTACGGGGGACACTACCTATCATTACGCATCAGATTTTAATGAGAAAGGATTGATTATTTTAGATATTGGACACTTTAATTGTGAATGGCCAGTGCTAATAAATCTTTCTAATAAAGTATTGAAGCCTGTTAAAGATGAGGGCGTAGAAGTTATAATATCTAAAAAGTCTACTGACCCATACCAATTTATATAAGTTTATATAAAATTTGATTTAATTAGAAAATTCTCAAAGTAAGAAATAGAAGTAATTTCATTGCATAATGTTTAAATGTGTGCTATTATAAAACATGCGAGTAAGCCAGACAATCGCTGCTGATTTATCAGGAGAGGAAAGTCCGAGCTCCATAGGGCAGGGTGCTGGGTAACTCCCAGTGGAGGTGACTCCAAGGAAAGTGCAACAGAGATATACCGCCCATTAATTTGGGTAAGGGTGGAAAGGCGAGGTAAGAGCTCACCAGCGCAATGGCGACTTTGCGGCTATGTAAACCCCATCTGGAGCAAGATCGATAGAGAGACATATGAGGTTGCCCGTCTCGTCTCTGGGTGTATCGCTGGAGCCCATTAGTAATAATGGGCCTAGATAGATGATTGTCAAATACAGAACTCGGCTTATAGACTTGTCTCGCATATGAAAAACACTAGGTTAATGCCTAGTGTTTTTCTTTTTGACGTTTCGAACATATTAAGGATGAAGAGGAAAAGTATATTATGAAGTGGCTGAGCCACTTTTTTTTAATACTTTTAGCTGGGAATAAAATTGTCTTGAATTTTATATAGAATTCACGTATAATTTTTTTTGCGTAGAATATGAGAAAAATATTAATTAAATTTAAAAAATATAAAAAAATGGAAAAGTATGTATGATAATACAGTAACATTGTTGTGATTTGGGGGAAAAAAAGTGAAAAGAGTTTTTGATTTAATAGTAAGTACTTTGAGTTTAATTTTATTGTCGCCGGTACTTTTGATTATTGCTATTTTAATCAAGGCAGATGGGAATGGTTCTGTAATCTTTAAGCAATATAGAGTTGGTAAAGATGATGAACTTTTTGAAATCTATAAATTTAGGTCTATGAAGGAAGAAGCCCCTGAAGTTGCAAGTAACTCTTTAAGTAATGTAGATAACTATGTAACCACTGTTGGGAAAGTCCTGAGAAAGACAAGCCTTGATGAATTGCCGCAATTAATTAATATAATAAAGGGTGAGATGAGTTTAGTTGGACCAAGACCAGTAATAGAAGATGAAAGTGAAAAGGAACTTTTAGGTCTTCGTAGAAAATATGGAATTAACGTATTAGTACCAGGTCTGACGGGCTGGGCACAAGTAAATGGAAGAGATAATATGTCTATAGAAAGAAAAATTGAATTAGAACGGGAGTATTTAAGTAAGCAAAGCTTCTTTTTTGATTTGAAAGTATTGACTATAACAGCATTAAAAGTATTTAAACAAGATGGAATATCAGAAGGATCTTCTAAGGATTTTGAAGATATGGTTTAGGACTAGATTCCCAGTACATAAGGAGTTGTCGTATGAAAATTCTAATAGTAACACAATATTTTTGGCCAGAAGAGTTTAGAATAAACGATATCTGTGAAGGTTTAAAAAATCAAGGCCATGAAGTTGAAATTTTTACAGGAATGCCTAACTATCCAAAGGGAAAGTTATATAAGGGGTATTCTTTCTTTGGCCCCTATAAAGAGGAATATAAAGGCATGAAAGTTGTACGTTTTCCCATAATTCCTAGAGGGAAAAGTGGCGGCTTGAATATGGTTCTTAATTATCTGTCTTTTATGATTAATGGCTCAATTAGGATAATTCCGATATTATTCAAAAAGTATGATAGAGTGTTTATGTTTCAAACATCTCCTATTACGGCAGCCATACCTGCAATCCTTTATAGCAAAGTAAGAAGAGTAAAATCATATATTTATATTCAGGATTTATGGCCTGAAACTTTTTATAGCATTGTGCCTATAAATAATGAGAAATTAAAGAAAGCCTTTAAAACTATTTGTACTAAAATATATAAAAAATTTACAACTATATTAATTAGTTCTAAAGGGTATGAAGATATTCTTGTAGAGAGTGGAGTCGATAGAAATAAGATAGTTTATTTTCCGCAGTGGGCAGAGGACTTGTATAGCTGCAAGGAAAACTTAAAAGAAAAAAGTGAAGATAAACAGTTTAACGTTACATTCGCAGGAAATATAGGTAAAGCTCAAAGTGTAGATACAATTATTAAAGCTGCTGAACTTGCAAAAGATATAAAAGAAATTAAATGGAATATCCTTGGAGATGGAAGCGACTTTGAAAATATTAAATCTATGGTAAAAAGCTGTGGTTTAGAAGACCGTGTAATTCTTCATGGAAGAAAGCCAGCTACAGAAATGCCTAAGTATTTTGCTTCCTCTGAAGGGCTTATAGTAACTTTAAAAAATGAAGGAATCTTAAAAGTTACACTTCCTGCAAAGGTGCAATCTTATATGGCTTCAGGAAAGCCAATAATAGCAGCTGTTAGTGGAGAAGGAGCGAAGGTTATAAAAGAAGCAGAATGTGGACTTACAGGAGAAGCTGAAGATCATATAACTCTTTATAACAATGTAATG
This sequence comes from uncultured Clostridium sp., assembly GCA_900548455.1. Lineage (GTDB taxonomy): Bacteria > Bacillota > Clostridia > Clostridiales > Clostridiaceae > Clostridium_J. Next base: position 1,693 of record URKQ01000017.1, on the reverse strand, counting down.
AAACTTTATAAGATGACAAAAGAAGAGAGACACGCTATGGGAACTAGAGGAAAGAAATTTTTTGATGAAAATTTCACAAGAGCTAAGCTTCTAGCAGAGTTAAATAACATTATAGATTAAGGAAACTAACTAAAAAATACTGAAGATAAGAGGGATAAGATATGTTTAAAGGTAAAACTATATTGATAACAGGTGGTACAGGTTCCTTTGGAAATGCAGTTCTTGATAGATTTTTAGATACTGATATAAAGGAAATACGTGTGTTTTCAAGAGATGAAAAAAAGCAAGATGATATGAGAAAAGTCTATAAAAGTAGTAAAATTAGATTTTTTATCGGTGATGTTAGAAATATAGATAGCATAAAAGCTGCTATGTATGACGTAGATTATGTATTTCATGCAGCGGCTTTAAAACAAGTGCCATCATGTGAGTTTTTTCCACTAGAAGCGGTAAAAACTAATGTTATAGGAACAGATAATGTCCTTACAGCTGCAATAGAGATGGGAGTTAAGAAGGTAATATGTCTGTCTACGGATAAGGCAGCTTATCCTGTAAATGCTATGGGAACATCTAAAGCAATGATGGAGAAAGTATTTGTAGCAAAGGCTAGAACAGTGTCTCCAGAGAGAACATTGATTTGCGGAACTAGATATGGAAATGTTATGTGCTCTAGAGGTTCAGTAATTCCACTATTTATAGAGCAAATTAAATCTGGAAAGCCTCTTACTATTACAGAACCTTCTATGACTAGATATATTATGAGTCTTGAAGAAGCTGTGGAACTTGTTATTTTTGCTTTCAAACATGCTGAAAGTGGAGATATTATGGTTCAAAAGGCCCCAGCATGTACTATAGAAGTATTAGCTAAGGCTATTAAAGAATTATTTGAAGTGGAAAGTGAAATTGAAATAATAGGCATAAGACATGGTGAGAAAATGTATGAAACGCTTTTAACTAATGAAGAGTGTGCCAATGCTATAGATATGGGTGACTTTTTCAAAGTGCCAATGGATAAGAGAGACTTAAATTATGACAAGTATTTTACTGAAGGTGAAGCTGGTAGAGAAAAACTTGAAGAATATAATTCAAATAACACAGAACTTTTAAATGTAGAGCAGGTTAAAGAAAAACTTCTATCTTTAAAATATATCCAAGAGGAACTTGAAGCTTGGAGGAATAGATAATGAAGATAGCGGTAACAGGAGCAGGTGGATTTGTTGGGAAAAATCTTTTAGAAAAATTAAAAGAGGAAAACCATGAAATTTTATCTATCACAAGAGAAACCTCAAAAGAGGAAACCTCAGCTATGCTACTAGAAGCAGATTTTATATTTCATCTAGCTGGAGTTAACAGACCTGAAAGGGAAGAGGAATTCTTTGAAGGAAACTCTGGATTAACTGGTGAGATTATTAAAATTCTAAAGGATAATAAGAAAACTACTCCACTATTAATTTCATCTTCTATTCAAGCAGAGCTAGATAATCCTTATGGTAAAAGCAAAAAGAAAGCAGAAGAGGAAGTATTTAGCTATGGAAAAGAAACAGGAGCTAGAGTCTATGTATATAGACTTCCTAATGTATTTGGAAAGTGGTGCAGAGCCAACTATAACTCTGCAATAGCAACCTTTTGCCATAACATAGCTAGAGATGAAGAAGTTTGGGTATCAGATCCATCAAAAGAAATGAATTTAGTT
>URKQ01000016.1 GCA_900548455.1 uncultured Clostridium sp. | reverse complement strand
AGAAGATGATTCTACTTGGATTATTGATTTTGATAAATGCAAGTATGATTATTGTGCTCATGATTTATCATACTTTTGTTTCATAAAATTCATCTTTGAAACAATTCCTAGCTTCTTTCAATTTTGTATCAGGATATGAAGAAAAACATGTAATGTTATTATAAAAATCATCCTGGAATATGTGCTCATCTTGACTAATATAACTAATGATTGGATTTATATCTATGTCTTTTATATTTATTCCATCAATTAATATCTTTCCTTCATCAATGGACACATCTTTAATTAATGCTTTCATCAAGGTGCTCTTTCCTGAACCGCTACCCCCTACTATTGCATATTTCTTTCCTTTAATAAAATTATACGATATATTTTCTATAGAAAAATCCTCATAACTTATAGTTACATTTTTAAACTCAATTTCTTTATTAAAGGAAGTTTTCTCTTCCACTTTCGGCGGTTCAACCTCTAACATATTTATTACTTTTCCTTTTATTCCTTTGCTTGCTTTATAGCCATTTATAGCATAAATGAAAACTTCTATGGGCTCTGTAAATAAAGTTGTAAATCCAATAGATGCAACAGCTGTTCCTATGGTCATTTCTCCCCTATACATCATAACTGAAGCTACAATAATTATAATTCCATTAATTAAATATGTAGCAGTAGAATTCAATGCATTTGCAATTGCATCCACACATTTATATAAAAATTCCATCCTAGCATTAATGTTTATAGTATCATTAAAAATTCTATTGAAGTTTTCTCTAGTATTGCTACTTATAAGTTTAAATCCATAGAGCAAATCTAGTATCTTCGCATTACACCTTCCAGTATCATCTAAATAATCCTTATTTCTCTTTGATAATTTCTCCTCAGTAATTTTAGGAAGGACAAAGGCTGAAAAAAGAGCTAAAACCAAAGCTATAATTGCCATTTTCCAATTAACAAACACAAACATTATTACTCCATAAATAATGAACATATTAATTGATTTTATTAAATCAACTACAGAATTCAAATATGAATTAGCTAAAAACTTTATATCATTTCCTTGTATAGATATGTACTCACCTAACTGTTTTGAATGAAACTTTTCACTATTATATCTTGTAATAGCTCTAAAGAAATCACCTCTCATTCCTTTTCCAACTCTTACTCTACTTTTAATGCTAAATATCATTGTTACATAGGAAAAAATTATAATTGCTCCTATGCATATAGCTAAAGCTATCATGTAACTGAAAATGTTTACTTTTCCTCCCGAACCTATTGAATCAAAGAGTATCTTTTGAATATAAATAAGTATGGAACTAAATGCTGCTGTTAGACCATCAGCTACTATACTTATGATTAAATCTACTCTTACATTTTTAAAATATTTCCTCATAACATTTTTCTCCTAGTCCAATATGAATATATCACTTTAGTATCAACTGACGTATAACACATTTAGTTTATATATACTAAATACTTAAATTTATCATAATATTCTAAATTTCACCATTTTAGTATATCATATGACAATATGTGTATTCAACACTGAACCATAATTGTTATATTTTATCCATTGATTTTTTATTAATAAAGTAATATTATTTAACCATGCTTCAAATATAAGGAGGACAACTAAATGATGTTAAATACTCATAAAATTTTAGCTGTAAAATTTATTGAGAATATAGATGATAATAAAATGTCCTTAATAAAAGAAAAACACTTTGTATGGGGAAATATAAAACCAGACTGTGTTTCAAAATATAAATTTCATAAACATTATCTAGATGAAAGTTTTCCTATGATTATAAGGAAAATACAGTTTTTATCTACTCTAAGCATAACTTATATTTATAGATCATATTCACTTAATAAGTTTAATCAGGAACTTGGTGTAATTTGTCACTTTCTTTGCGATTACTTTTGTGTTCCACATAATCAAAGATGGGAATTTAAAACTCCAACAATAGTTAAAGACCATCTTTTATACGAAAAAGATCTAAATAAGTTTTTAAAAGATTTTACACTAAAATCTAATTTAGAACCTGATTTATCGCTTGCTAATATAGAAAAATTCATTTTAAATTGTCAAAAGGAATATGAATCTACTACTAGTTTTGAAAATGATTTAGTCTTTTCATATTTTGTATGTAATAGTATTATTAATTTTATTTTTGATAGAATCTTTTATAATGAATCTCTATCTATGATTACAGCAAAAGTTGTTTAGTTTATTTAAGTTTTAAATAGGTAGCTAATGTTATTAAAAAGGGATTTGTGTGCATCACTATAAATGTACACAAATCCCTATATTTTTTATTCAACTTTTTTAAAAGGAACCCTATAGTTCCCTTTGTTGTATTTATAATGTGGGTTTTTCATCATTTGATATACTATGAATTACTTTTTTTATTAGTTGAAAATAGAAAGGAGCTCCCCATAATCATTGCTCCTAATATTGCTATTACCGCAACAATACTATATTTATCCGAAAAGTAGCTACCAAGAAAAAACATCATAAAACCAATAAAAAATATTATTTTGCTCTTCAAAAATTCTCCACCTCATTTGTTTTTATATTTTAAATATAATTTTAACTTGTTTGTACATCTAATATAACACCATACTGGACTTTGGATTCTTCAGATGCTATGTTTTAATAACTTGTCTCCATTACTTCAACTTTTGTAGCCATCACTTGCACTGGATAACTTTCTCTAATTTCAGGTAGAATAGTAATTTTCACTTTATTCCCTACCTCTAATTCCCCATCTATCTTAGCTTTATCTACTCCTACACTTGCCTTATCAAAACCTACATTATCACTAGTAGTTACCATTATACTGTTATCACTGATATCTTCTATTTGTGCCTCAAAGGTTACATTTTCTTTCTTTGTGCACCCTGCTAGCACAAATACTATTGTTATGAATATTTAATTTGTTATTTATTATATTGTAACCTAATTAATCCTTTTAGCAACACCACATATCTTGATAAAAACACCTTACCAATTAAAAAAGCCTAGAACATAATTGTTCTAAGCCTAATTACACTATTATTCCTTAAAATCTAACAACACGGATTTTAGTCATACCATCTAATATTTGTTCACTTCAAAAGGTATTTAAACTTAACCAATCACAAAGCTATTTATTAAGTCATATACCCTTAATAAACATTGATCCATATTCTTGCTCTTAAAGAATTTCAACTCTATTTTCAATCCACCTGATAAAACTAACTTTATTTCCGAATCTAAATCAAATGTACCTGCTGTTTCAACTGCATAAGTAACAATATTTTTGTAAGGTATACTATAATACTCTACTTTTTTACCAGTTACCCCTTGTTTATCTGCAACTAATATACGCTTATCTGTAAAAACTGCTACATCTCTTACTGTTTTAACTGCAAAAGCTATATTTTCATTTTTAGAAATAAAAGGCTTTAATGACTCCGATACTGGAACTTCATCATAAAAATTAAATACTTTATTTAGATTTACATCTGCCATAATTCAATCTCCCCCATTTACTACGATTACTATTCCATTATATCACTGTTTTAATTTATTATAAATACAATATATTTTATAATAAAACAATAAATGTAAGTTGCTCGAAACAATACTCATTTTCTACATTATATTTCAATTTCAACTTCAGTTAAGTTTAAAGCTTTCCCGCCTACTCTTACTTCATGTATTTCATTGTTTTCTACACTTAAGTCAACAAAAATCTCTGATGGCATGTTCATAGTATATCCTTGCTCAAAAGACAATAATCTTACTTGCTCGAATTTAACCTGATCATGTTTAAATAAATAACAAGCCAATGCACCGTTTGATGTTCCCGTAGCTGACTCTTCAGTAATACCATATAAAGGAGCCAAATTGCGGCAATGCGCATTTGAATCATTAATAGTATCTAGAGCAAATATGTGGTAACCAATTGTACCGTATTTTTCGCTGACTTCAGAAACTTTTTTAAAATCGGGTTTAATTCCAACTAGCACTTCCCTGCTTTTAATTGGAACCATTATATCTTTGAGCCCAGTTGATACAATCTGTACTGGCAATTTTTCATTCATTAATTCTACAGAAATATTTAAAGAATCTGCTATTTCTTGTCTTTCTAGTACCTCATAAAAGCTAGGCTTTGTTTGATTCATCATGATTGATAAATCCTCCATAACCTCTACATTTAAAATACCAGCTTTTGTTTCCTGTGTATAATTTCCGCGCCTAATATAGCCTTTTCTTAGCAATGTGGAAAAAGCGCCAATTGTTGCATGTCCACACAAATCAACTTCTTCAGACGGTGTGAAAAAACGTACTCTATAGTCTGCAACATCTGATTTCATTACAAAAGCAGTCTCGCTGAATCCAAGAATATTAGCTATCTTTTTCATATCATTTTGGGATAGCATATCTGCATTTAAAACAACACCTGCTGGGTTTCCGCCTCCCTCAGTCTTGGCAAATGCATTAATTTTATAAGCCGTTATTTTCATACGAATTCCTCCAAATCATAGAATGTACAAATTAAATCAGCTTATAGCACCACTGCACATGCACACATAGCCAATCTATATTGCACACTAAATCAATTATAGTTTAAAACTTTATTTAAAACTATTTTATACACTTCTCTTAATGTAACATCTTTAACATTAACATTAAACTCTTCATCTTCATAATCTAAAAAACCTATATCTGATTAACAACTTTTTCCCTTTCCATTTTTTAATGTCGCGATAACTTTCTCATATATGTGTCGATCATCATAAATCAAGTAGTAATCATGTGGCACAAAAGTTCTCTCCGATACTCTCCAATAAATCTTATCCACAAAATCCTCCAACGTCTCACAGGAACTTGTAAATACTGCACATTCTTCAGTTAATTTAGGCTTTATTTTAATATCTTCAAGCTCTACTCCAGTATTCCATTTGCTCTTATGCTTTCCATAGAATACAAACTCTTTACATCTAGCAACCAGTAACTGCCTTGCTTGCTTTTCTATAAATACACTATCTTCTGTATGTTCAACTATAAAAAAACATGTAATTCCATGTCCGACTTCAATGTCAATTTCTCCTAATTCCATGTGTACACCAAAGAAATTATTCATAATTTTCTCGCAATATTTCATGTAATCCCCCCTCTACTTTAAGCATTAGATATATACATAATTTATTTCTTCCCAGCCTTCCACTGATGACCACATTTTAAACAAGTAACAATAACTTTGTTCTTTCCTGTACTTCCAACTACTGCACCAGCTAATGGACTTACCGCCAACCCTATAACACCTTTAGTTGCACTAAATCCTTTTTTATTTGCAGTCAAAGAAGTACTTCCACACTTAGGGCAACGTGCTACATTATTATCCTGTACTGGTTGATAATTCGGTTCTTCATATGGAGATACTGTTCTCCCCACATTTCTCAACCGCTCCATTTCTTTCTTTTTTTCATCCTCCGCTAACTTTCTTTCTTCTTTACATTGCCTTGATTTTTCATATTCACGTGCCTGCTTTATTCTTTTCTCTTTCTTATTTCTTTCTTTAATTTGTTTTAAATCTCTTTTGTTACGAGGTAAACCTAATAATTCGCATAAGGAATTATGTGCAAAATAAAGTTGATTTTCATTACTAAATTTTAACCACGCTACATTCATATCATTTGAATCATAAAGTCTTAAAACATCTCCAGTAATAACTGTCTTATTAATGGTATTTATATTAATATATTCTTTTCCACAAAATGGTCTAGTTAAATAAATTCCATTAGATGCTATACAAATTCTACAAACATCCCCTTTTTTAAAGCCTGTTCCATATTCAATGGTAACCAACCAATTTATACCTTTTAAATATACCTTTTCAGCTTCACTAATTAGTTTTTTATATTTTGAACTATCTACTAGCATACAATTCCCACCCTATTTCTATCATTAATACTATAATATAACAAATAGAAAATGAAGAAAAGACATACCTAAAAAGTATGCCTTAAGTTTTTGCTGTAGATTAAAAGCTTTCTTTGCAGATTCACAAAACTTGTTAAAAGCTTAGTTTCTAGCATCTCATTTTTAGTTATATATTTATCATAGAACGCTATTTATCTAAATTTCCATTTTAACTTTTAGTAATTTATATCTAGACTTCTTCTTTATATTCTTATCTAAAAGTAACTCCCAATGCATTTTAAAACTTTTCAACAATTTAAACTACATTTTCTTTTCTCCTACTGTTAAACCTTTATACATCATAAATATCATTCTTTCATTTTAAACATTAAAAAAGCACCTACATAAGTAAGTGCCTTTAATACCTAACCATTATTTTATTATTTCTTACCAGCTTTCCACTGGTGACCACATTTTAAACAAGTGACTATAACTTTATTCTTTCCTGTACTCCCAACTACTGCACCAGCTAACGGACTTACAGCTAGACCTATAACACCTTTAGTTGCACTAAATCCCTTTTTATTTGCAGTCAAAGAAGTACTCCCACATTTCGGGCAACGTGCAACATTATCATCATCCTCAATATCATTTGTTTTCTTCTCTAATATGTCTTTTAATGGGCACTGATTCCATGTAGTTTTTACATCCCCCCAAGATGCTTTTACATCCTCCCAAGATGTTTTTGGTTTATCCTGCAGTTTTATATTTTCATCACTTTCATCTAAATGAGTCTTTAAAGTATTATACACCTTTACTGCATCTTTCATTTTTTCAATTTTCATCTTAATTGGCAACTCAGATTCAATGTATATTTCAATTATTCCATCATTTAATTTAACTTGTTGTAAATTTTCTAATGAAAAATATAATTTATAGCTTAATAAAAAATCCATATATAGACCTTTCGGATGAATACTAATATTGCATCCATCAACCTTTTTTAAGTCTGCTGCCTCTAATATCTCAGCTACAGCAGAACATTCAACTCCTAATAATCCACCATCAGCTTTTTTTAATTCTTTAAATTTTTTCTTATCTACTAGCATACAATCCCCACCCTATTTCTATCATTAGTACTATAATATAACAAATAGAAAGCAAAGAAAAGACATACCTAAAAAGTATGCCTTAAGTTCTTGCTGGTTTGCTAATTGTATATGAATATACTTTATCATTCCACCCCTCAGATATAACACCTTGAAATAACTGTTACTTTATCTCTTTCACCCTACCCACAATGCCGCTCTCAAGCATCACTTTTATGCCATGATGATGCTCTGATGAATTGGTAAGTATCTTCTTCACTATTCCTTCTGTCAACTTTCCAGTACGTTGATCCTGTTTTTGAACAACTAAAACCGTTGCTCCTATCTTAATATTATTTCTCTTTGTTCCGTTCATTTCAATTCCCTCTCATCTATGATTAATATTTATCTAATTGTACATTAAATTAATTACTATTTAAACCTTTCATCTTATAGATAAGTAATCGAATTTACTTAGAGGAAAATCACTAAATTTATTGTAAACTAGACAACATTTCCATATAATATTTAGCATCGCCAGTCAAATAGTATTTATACCAAGCCTCAATAGTTTCGCTAGTATAAATATTTAAATATTCTATAATATGTTTAGCCCATAATAATCCGCCGGCAGAGCTTGCCGTTATTATATTTCCATCTGTTACAGAAAGTTCATCAATATAAAAAGGTTTCCCTGTATAATTCTTAGAAAAGCTACAAAGATACTCACAGGAGTTACTTGTATGTAAATGATTATTTAAAATCCCTAATTCAGCCAAGGCTAAAGTTGCACCACATATAGCACCTACTAAAACTCCTTGTTCAATGCAGGATACAGCTATATTTAAAATTGGCTTTTGTGCATCCTCCTTCCATGTGTTAGCACCAGGTAATAGCAAAGCTACTATTTCTTTATCAATAATTTCTTCAATTGAACAATCAGGTGTTAAAGTTAATCCACCTAAAGTTTTAATAGAATCTTTTGTTCTGCCAACAGTTTTAACTATGTATTTAGGTTCTTTAATCATACTTTGCATACTAATTGCCTGCAAAATATAACCGATTTCCCAATCCGCCAAAGTGTCTAGGACATAAATATATATTACCTTTTTCATTTTAGTACTTCCTTTCTTGTCTATAAATTCTTGATATCACTGCATTTTAAAATCGAAAATCTTTATACTTTCCTATACATTAAAAATGTAGAATTACCTTAAGTATCAGAATTACATTCCTTATACATCTCTAAAATACCAGTGCAGTCCCTTTTTATACGATTAATAAGTTCTTCAGGCTCTAATACCTTAACGTTTTCTCCAAAAGAAAGTATTACACCATACCAAAACTGTTCATTTTCAGGTACTACTATCTTGTATTCAAAATCACCATTTTCATATTCTTTTGTTATATTACCCTTAAAATATTCGCGACATTTTGATTTCAGTTTTTCTTTGCATTTCAAAACAATTATCAACCTTTTTCTATCGTCTGCTGAATTTTTAAGAATATCATTAACTTCTTTTAGGTAATGGAGTTTTGAGTTTTCTTTTTGTGACATTTTAAGATTGTCCATTCGTACTACCTTATACATTCTATAATCCTGATGTTTACAACAATATCCTATCAAATACCAGTTATACCATTTATAAATCGTGGCAACTGGTTCAACTTCCACTTCCTTTATTTCATCAAAACTATTTGTATATAAAAAATTAATACTATGCTTACTTTGTATACATTGATTAAGTATAAATAACATCTGATTGGTATCTCTATTTTCATGAGCAACACTTAAATCCATCATAATTGAGCTATTTATATTAGGAGTCAAACTTTCCACTTTTTCCAAGGTCTTTTCAATATCCTTATTTTCATAGGCAGAAGCTAGTCCTTGTAATGCACATACTATATGGTTATAATCTATTTCCCCAGCAACTTGCTCCTGCATCTTAAATGTGTCCATAATTTCATAACCACCATCTGCACCACAGTTTGAAACTACAGGAATTCCTGCTAAACACAATGTATCAATATCTCTCATAATTGTTCTAGTCGATACTTCAAAATGTTGTGCTAAAAAATAAGCTGATGTTCGCCCATGATTTAATAAATATATTGTTATACCTAAAAGACGATCAATTTTCATTCTTAAACTCCCCTCATTTGGCTCTGCAACTTACTACATAACCTATCATTTTAGGCGACTCCAATAATCACCATATTCAGTACCATCGTGACCTACCAATTTGTTTTTCGTTTCACTGAACCCCATATGCTTTAATGCATAAATTCTTTCTTTTGCAAATAGTGCTGCTTTAGTGGCAATCATATTACAATTAAATAAATTATATGTTGATGGTATTATAATTGATAATATTGAAAAGATACAATGTTGATTTTCATAGTCACTTCTTAGGTCCAATCTAAGAAGTCCACAGGAATTAAAATAGTCTTTAGATTTTCTATTAAATAATTCAATTGTGCCAATTGCTTCATTACTGCTTTTATCAATAATTGCCCATCTCACAAATCCTTTTCTCTCATATTCAAAAATCCAATAGTTTACTGCATCTTGCATCCGTTCATAAGTTTTATAGAAAAAATCATCTCCATTACAATTATCGCTATTAAAATATGGAACTGTCTTTTCATCACTATACACCTTTAATAAATCTTTAGCATCACCTATATCCACTAGCCTCAATAAATATTTATCATTTCCTAATACCGGACATTGTTCATATACTTCTTTCATACCACTTTCAGCCCCTTTCTAACTTTACTTAATTTTAGCAAAATAACTATGACAACAGTATGTCATAGTTATTACCGATCTATATTAACTTACTTCTTTCTTGAAAGGTACCTCGCTTCTTTTAGAAAATACTTATCTAAAAATATTCTATGACTACTAGGAATATTTTTAGGTAACTCCTCATAATCAAAAAATCTTAATTCTTTTGTTTCCAAATTATCGATTATTAAATCACCCTTAAAACTTTTAGTTACATATCCAATGCTTATAAAGTATGCCTTATCTCCATTAGGCAAATGAATATAACATTTTTTTCCTGAAGTTGTACCCAATAACCCTAAATCTTCTATATCTAAACCTGTTTCTTCCTTCGTTTCTCTAATTGCACTATCCTCAAGTGATTCTCCTAGTTCTGTTATTCCACCAATCAATCCCCATTTAAATGGATATGCTCCCCTTTTTTGAAGAAGCACTTGATTACATTTATTTATTATTAATACATTTACTCCTGTAAGGTTTATTGCATCATGACCAATTTTATTTCGTAAGTATTTTATATAGTCCATTTTTTACACATCTCTCCTTTATATTTAACTATTCAGCCAACATAAATATTTTACAACTTGTATACCAATGCATAAGACTCACTTACTTTTTCAAATCCTAACTTTTCATACATTTCTTTTGCTGTATCGTCCTCATCAGCACTGAGATATATCAATTCAGCCTTCTTTGAAAGAGCTATATCTATCACATATTTTAAAATAGTAGTACCTATTCCACAACGCTGATACTCTGTAGACACTGTAAAGTCTTCTATTTTAGCTATTCCATTATATAAAAACAATTGACAACTTCCAACTGGAATTTTATCATAATAACAAATGTATGTGTCCACCGGAATTTCTGATAAAGATGCTTGTCCTGTACGTCTAGCTCTACGCTGGCAAAAATCACTTTCAAAAGTCTCCCCATCCTGAATTAAATCTAGTGATACCAAATCTTCAACCATAGAATCATCTATAATTTTACGTATTGAATGCCCCCTTAAAGTGTTCCATTTTGGAGATTCCATAGATACATATACATAGTTACCATAATGCTCAATCTCTAGTTTTTCACCATATTCTTTCAAACATTTTTCAGTAGGTAATTCATCTATAGTAATCCTACAAAAATCTTTACCTTCCTTATGATTTAGTTCTATTTCCTCTTTAATAATCTTCTGTAAAGTATCTTCAGATAATGTTTTTTTAACATTTGTAGAATTATGAAACTTCATATCACTCATCTTGCTGTCACGAAATCTAATGATCTGTTCATTTTCGAAAGCCTCAGAAAAGCAACTAATATAGGTAACCTCATTATGCTTTATCTTTTCTTGAATTTTTAAATATTGGTTCATAATATTTTCTCCTTGTTTAATTTAGATAATGTTTGCTTATCAAAAGATGATGCTATAAGTATTATCCTTTGTTTTGAATTAAAGGTTTTTAATGCATTATTCTTTTCAAGAAAATCATTTAAAATCCTTAATGCTTTTTACCATTTCAAATTGTTTGCAAATTTCCTTAAACCCCATGTAATGCAATAAAGTTAATACTTCTGAATAAATTATATCAATATTTTTAATTACAACGTTGTCAAACTTTATAATTAGCTGTTGAATAATTAGCTTCAACTCAACCGTATCGGTATATCCAAGCTGAACAATATGTCCATCCTTTTTTGAAAAAATACAAAATGCTGATATCATATTATTTTTTTGTCTATATGCAACGCCATAAAAATCGGGAGTTATTTTTAATATATTATTAGAATGTTCATAAGATGGCTCCACACAATTACAATGACTTACCTTGTTGAAGTCAAAATCAATAAAATCCATATACTCCATTCTTGCGTTAACCGTTTCTTTAGTATAATTAGAATACTTGAGAATAGAAAATTCTCTTGTAACAGTAAACCCTTGCTTTTTATATGAAGATATTGCTTTCTCATTTTATTGCAAAACTTCTAAATAGTATTTTTCTATTTGATGCTTTTGAAGTTCTTGTTCAGTAAATTTAAAAAGGTTAGTAAAAACTTTATTCCCTCTATGCTTTGGAATAACTCCCGTTCCTACATCAAAAACTGCTTTCTGTTTATTATAGATATTACAAGAATTAAATATAAATCCAACCATTTGATTATCCAAGAATGCACCATAGGATAATCCCTTATCAACATCACTCATTTCAATATGAGTTTGTAGTTCTTTTTCAGTTAATTGAATTGGTAAATAATAATCAGAAAAAGCAAGGTTTAAGCATTTTGCAATTTCATTATATGAAACATTTTTTAAAGATTTATACTTATACATAATGTTCATCCTCCTTTTATAGAAATAATATTCACTTCAAGTTCAAATTTATTTTACTCCGTATACATTTTAACCTTATTAACTATATATTACATGTTATCCATTTATTCAACAACAAATATATGTATTTTCTTATCTTGATAAATCATTGCCCCACAAAAATACATTAATAGTATCATGTCTTATAGCGTATTTGGATAATATCTATATTCCTGTAACGATAGAAAGCCCTCAAGTGCATTATAAAACACTCAAAGGCTCTCTCTAACCATATTTCTTTTTCTCGATGTTTCCTAACCTTAAGTTAAGAATTATATCACACTTCATCCATTTTATAGTAGTGTTTATGTCAATGCTTCTAACTTTGTTTCCTTTTAAGCTTAACTACCGTCTCCACATGCCTTGAGTAGACAAAAATTATGCTACCAAGACCCAGTGGTTCCTTGGCGGATAGCTGTTTTCGTACTTGTACAATTTATGCAGGGCATTTATCCTCTTATTTCATGACCTCTACTAATCCTGTTTTTAATATCATCTCATAAAGCTCATTAATTTTACTGTTACTTTGCTTGTCTGTAAATCTCGTTTGGCGTCCTTTACAAAAAGTAAAATCGACTCGAACTTTTGCTCTCGATAAAGCAACAAAGAATGTGCATTTATCTTCATCAGGTTGTTTAGTGAAGTTCCAAAAAGCGGAATCCTCTAACCCAATGAAAAAAACGGCTTCATATTCTAGCCCTTTACTCTTATGTATTGTCATGATAGGAATTGAATCCTCTCCAATAAAACTATCAATTGCAACTTCCCAGTCACTTATTCCCAAGTATTCATCCCACAATAACCGTTTAAATTCAGAAATTATCTTATCAAAATAAGATTTATTCTTATACTCTAAAAATAAGTTAGATAACTTATCATAAGACATTCTTTCCAACAAATAATCTATACTATTACTAAATGTTTCATATTCGGATACATTTTTAATGCTACTTGCAAAGGTCTCTATAAGATCATTTACTTCATTCTCTACTCTAACATACTCTTCAATTTTTGAATTTTCATCCAGTAGCTCTAACTCGGAAAAAAAGCTAATAATGCTTTTCCATTCATTTGGATGTCGTTTAGATACAGTAAGTATGACGATACATGATAATATCTGCACTATTTCTTCTTTCAGCAAACCTTGATACAGCGTTTCATTCCTTGCCTTTATATTATTATCAGCCAAACAGTTTATAATATCTCCGCTATATACATCAACTGTTTGTTTAACAAGTATACATATATCTCTTGGCTTTGTTCCATCTTTTATCAAATTTACGATTTCATTGCATATCACTTCTGTTTCACACTTCTCATCATTAAAAAATCTCAAATACGCCCTTCCCATGTCATCCTCCCATTTGGATGAAGGGGTTATATCAACCGTCTGTTCATTTAGATTTGCATACATAGCTTTTTGTATTTCTACTAAACGAGGGGCAGACCGATGATTCATTAATAAAGTTTTTTTAACCGCACTAAAGTCTTTTTGATAATCTTCAAAAACAGTTCTCTTTGCACCTGCCCAAAGCATAATACGTTGCTTACTATCACCTACTGCAGTTATAACCGCAGTGGAACCACGAAAACAAATTTTTAATAGTTCATATTGTATACCAGTAGTATCTTGAAATTCATCTAAAAAAACATGACTATATGTTAATTGTAGCGAACGCTTAATTAATGGATTTGTTGTAATAATTTGAGTTGCTAATTTTGATATATCTTGAAAAGAAATAATGCTTTTACCATTGCTTTTCTTACCAGTTAAATCGACCTCATAGTCCTTATTAGGCCTCATTTCTATAGGTAGACCATTCATAAAATGATCCAGCATTGATTTTGCAAATGCATCATATGTCATTGAATCAAATCTTGCCACTAGTTCTCTACCGCATCTTTTTTCCACACGCTCTTTCAAATTAGATGCAGCATCTTTCTTAAAACTAATGGCAAGAATTCTTTTGGGATTCATGCAAGTGTTTGTTTCTAGTAAATAGCACGCCCTTTGTGCTAAAAGCTCTGTTTTTCCAGCACCGGGACCAGCCACCACAATATTATTGCAATTGCTTTTTGCAACCTCTAGTGCAACAGCTTCTAACACAAACCCATCAGCCGGTGCCCACTCATCGCATTTTTTCCACACCACCTGCATACCTCCTTTACGTAATTAGTTTAATTTATCTATAATAGCATTTGCAAATTCCTGCAAACAACTTGGGAAACTTTCAAATTTTATATCTTCATTCTCAGTAAATAGCACACGATGTGTAGTAGGCTTCCCTCTATTTAAAAAGAAATAATTATACCAAATCATTAGCTCTTTTTCGTCATAGCTATACGTAAACCCATCGCCACCTTCATCCTTTAAAGTAGCACGTACATCAGATTCTATTCTTTTGTTTAGTAATTCTTGATACTCATCTTTCTTTCCTTCTGGGATTTTCGGCTTTTGTATTTTGCCATATCCTTTTATAAGGGGACCTTCATCACTAGATAAAGTGGCAATATATTTCTCTTTAAATTTAGTTAACATTGAAAAGTCAATATCGAGCGGATATGAAAAAAATATATTATACGTTCTAAGCATTTCAATCCATGGATCAATATGTTCATAATCTTTCCAAGAGTGCATTTCATCAAATTCATTTTCAGTTAGCACTCCATCTTCAGTATCTAAAAGTTCATCACGGTTTGCACCATTCTCTATCAGTTGCTGAATAGCGTATTTTATACGACCCCAACCTCCACCATTGCGTTCTCGATCAAGATCAAGCAGTGTTATAAATGGAATATTTAAATCATTTAGCAATCTCCAAAAGTGATTAACATGGCGTCCACCTAATGGGACTATAGAAATTTCTGCCGAATCTATTTTGGTGTTTTTAAGCTCTAGCATTTTTCTAATTATTATTTCTTCACTATCACCTTCGCCTAAAACAACTAATTTTGCAAAGTATAATTCGGGATAGGCTGTTACAGCTTCCTTAATATACTTAAATTGACTGGACTCTTTTTCCTTATCGGGAAGAGTAATTTCAGTCACTTCAGAGCACTCTATTTCGCGGCAGTTTCTAAAATACCTTATATTCGAAGGGTCAATTCTCTTTATGATTGATGGCGAATGAGAAGTTACTATTGATTGAGAATTAGCATTAGCCGAAATAGTCTTCACTCGCTCAATGACTCTTCCAAGAACCTGGGGCGAAATATGATTTTCCGGTTCTTCTATTGCTACAATTGTAAGTATAGGTGGAAGCAAATCAAAATGCTCGGATGTTCCCTTTGTAGATATTTCTTGCATAATTTTTTCTTCAATATCAAGTAAAGTATCAACAATAGAAAGATAAAATAAGGATCGAAGTCCATCTCCAAGCTCATCACTTTTAAAGCTTCGTGTAGTTTCAGTAGGTGAGAATGTAACCTCTACTTTCTTTAAAATAGTTTCTAAATCGGAATTGTTAAATTGTATTTTTGCATTTGAGTACCTTTGGTCCTTGTGATATTCGTTCCATTGTGTATCTAAAGAAGTCGCCAATAATTCTATGGATTTTTCTTCTAAGAAAGCTTTCTCCACCAATTCCGTTCTTTGCCGAATTTTGTCCTTTGATTCATCCGACCATTTTATGCTGTTGAGTAGTCTATACATAATAGAACCAGACACATTTTTAAGCTGTTCGTTCGGCTGCCTAATAGCTGGTATATAAATCATCTTTATTCGCTCTAATTCGTGTCTATTGACTTTAGGCCACTCAATATCTCCAATTTCAGTAGTGCTAGTAGTTATATAGCGAATTTTACTTTCTATAATTCCATCAGGATTTGTACTCTTTTCCCATGTAGCATCTAGTCTAATTCTAAGATATGGGTTGCCTTGCGGTTCATCTATCACGAAATGAGCGAAAAATGTAGGAACATCTAACGAACTTTCGGATCCTAATGATTTTTCGAATGAAAAATATGCTTCTATAAATAGCTCATTCTCAACCACGCTTTCAGGACGTTGACTAACAGGAATATAAAAATCGGAACGTTCTATAAGCCTATCTGAAGTTTTATCACCAAACAACTTCAATAAAGCTGTAATTAATGCAGTCTTTCCGCTACTATTATGACCAATAAAACCGGTTAAATCATCAAAATTAATGACAGTAGGTTCTTTTCCAAAACACCTGTAATTACTAACTATCATTTTAAACAATTTCATTGCGTTCCTCCTGACATATCACCTTATTAAGTAAAGCTGTCTTTTTATACATCTGCTGCCCGGATGAAATCTTTTTTATAGGGACAGCGCTCATATCATCATTCTTTATATCTTTGAGAAATAAAGTCCCTAGGAGGAGTCGGTCGCTAAGAGAAATCCCATTCCATTCGTAACCTTTAAATAAATCACGAACCAGGAAAATCTCACCGCCCTTAAGGTTTATAAGTTCACTCATTGCAATATCTAATAATTCATTAACTGACAGCACAATTATACCTCCTAAATAAAACAACAATAAAAACAACATTGTTAGTATAATTGTATAACTTTTCCAAACAATATTCAACACTAAACTAATGGTTTGTACATAATTTTACATATTATTCAGAAACAATATATCAACTGTCAACAATAAAACCCTCGGAAACATCCGAAGGCTTTATTATTGGCAATCCAAAATAGAAGCAGAGAACACACCCTACTCCTATTTTACTGCTTATTCATAGTAATCAACTTCCTGCTTGACCACTGTTTTTAATTGAAACCGCATCACCAGTTTCTTGTTTTACTACAAAGGAACTTTTATATTTGCTCCATCATATCCTTTAACTAAAATATAACCATCATAAACTTCAATCTTATCCACCTTACTCTTCACCACACATTCATCGTAAACACCATTACAAATTAGCTCGGCAAGCTGCTCTTTTAACCATTCTTCATTTATCGTTGGAAATAGAGCACACTCGTTTTTGCCCTTTTCAATTCTTGTAGCACATCTCCATAACACTTTGCCACGTTCCGTTCTTCTACGATAGGATGCACCACAATCCCCACATACTAATAAATTGCCTAGAATATACTTGCTATTAAATTTGCTCTTAGACGTTTCTATACTTCCATCATCATTACGCACAATTCTTTCACGACGTTTCATTTCCTCTTGTACTCTATCAAATATATCTTTTGATACAATAGCCGGGTGGGTATCTTCTACGTAATATTTTGCCCTCTCACCATGATTCACTTTTCTTTTTCCGGTAAGATAATCCTCAGTAAAAGTTTTCTGAAACATGGTGCAACCTTTATACTTCTCATTTTTGAGCATCTTCTGGATAACATACGTTACCCAAACATCTTTACCGGTAGCAGTTTTGATTTCCTGGCTTTCTAACTGCTCTTTTATCTGCTGTAATGTCATTCTATCTAAATATAGATTAAATATTGTTTTCACTACTTCTGCTTGCTCAGGTACAATAACTAAGTTGCCGTTTTCAAACTTCCTTTAATAGCCCCATTTAATATTCTCGCTGAGATTTCTGCTTTCTTCCTGAGCTAAAATACCACTAAGAGTGATTGCAAATTCTGCTTCATCTTTGATTGAGTTTAGGTTTTCATTTTCAAAATACATATTAATGCTCCTTTCTTTTAATTTTCTTATGATGATTAATGTATCTAAAACATTCCTAGATAGTCTACTGAGAAATTTCGTAAGAATGTAATCAATTTCACCAGAACAAACCTTATTTATCATGTTCTCCAAATTAGAACGACCTTTTTGCCTTAGTCAACTACCATAATCAAAATAAACTTCTGCATATTCCCACCGAGAGTTACTTTGTATGATAGTTTCATAATTAGAAATTTGCAAATCAATGCTACTTTGTTAGCTTTCAAATTTTGTACTAACCCTACAATATGCATCAACCTTCAACTTTTTATTTTTTTCTTTGATAGGTTCTATTCTTCTAAGTTTTTTCATATCAATCTCTTTTCTAAATATAAGGTGCAAAAACCGTGAGCTGATTTCAACTCACGGCTTTTACTAATTTTTATTCTATTTTACTTCTCTATCCGTTGTAACAGGCATACAACCTTACAATGCCTTAGCAGTTGTTTCGGATGGAGCTGTAATCCAATACCCCTTTAATAAAAAGTTAATTTTTTTGCAAATTTATTATTATTATTGTTGATATATCCTACTAAGTATTTCGCTCTTTTCAAAAAGTGTAATTATTCTTTTTTCAAGATAATGGTTTTACTTGTAATGCTAAAGTTTCTTTGGGAACTCCGTCATATAGGCATTCCTGTGACAAGAATGCATTAAGATCATCAAAACTAATTTCTATTTTTTCTTTACGTTTATTGTAGATATCCCAAAATATAATCATCACTTCACCTTTTTTAGATAACGAAACTGTCATATTCCCATGCACTAACGCATTTCGCATTCGCTCAATAATATAAAGCTGTAACTCATTGTTTAATATATTATTTTTTTAGAATATTTATCCAGACATCCTTTTTCATAAATAAATTTTGAAACATCTACGGTATCGTATTTAAACTCCACATAATCATCATCTTCTATTCTTAATACAAAGTTCATAACTTTGAGATATGTAAAACCTATATCAAATGCAAACCGTGCATTTTCGTCTTCTTTTAACTCTAATATTGCTTTTTCAAATTCCTTATTATACATTTCTAATTTTGATTCGTCAAAAAGATCTCTAATCATACTATATTGGTATAACACATCATTAAGCTTAGAAATATGAATTAAAAAATTAGACAGTTCTGTTTCGAAATCAAAAAATGTTTTTAACATGTAAGCATATTCATTTTTATCTATGAGCTTCATTTTCTTTGCTAATTTTCTGTAACTACGGATGTGCGGTATTTTTCTTATAGAAATTTCATTAATGTTAAGTTCTTCTTTATGCTCTTCTAAAAAAGTAAATACATTTTTGGAGCTTCTTAATATTGAAGCTAGTTGACCCATCAAACTACCATTGTATCCATTATATTTTTCCATATCTTTATTTTTATAAGTTATTTCATAATAAATAATATTTCTAGTTTTTGTCCTTTTTTCAAAAGAATAATTCGAAAAAAAAGTATTTTTAAATAATATTCCATAACTATAATTACTAAAAAAAGCATGAATAAATTCGTGTAAAATAGGTTCATAAACAATGCCATAATCTTTTCGTACACCCTTATGTTTATTATATAAAAAATAATAAAGCATTAAACCACTTTTTTCTTGTGACATAAAGTGTCCATATTGCATATGTGCCATTGCATTTCTTATTGTTGCAACCTGATTCCATGGTGATTTATTTTGACCTTCCAGAGAGTAGTAAAGATGTATGCCTTCAATAGACGAAGTGATTCTTTCATCTTTAATAAATTTAAAATAATTATTTAACTCATCATGTTTTTTAACTTCATCAAAAAAGCCTTTGTAAGAATAACTGTTTTTATAATAAAAATTTAACTTTTCTTTATTTAAAAGCAACAAACAACTGTCTACATACACTCTGAATCTTCCATAATCAAAACCATTATAAAACGCAATTTTTTTCTCATTTAATTTATTTATTAAATCTTCAATATCAATCTTATTTTTATACATTTTTTGGTATTCGTTTATTAAAATTAAATTGTTATTTAAATAATTTTTCATAATATAATCTTTCCTAAAAATCCCCCGTCTTTTATCAGATTTTTCGTTGCAACAGGCATACAACCTCGCAATGCCTTGAGTAGACAATAATGATGTCGTAGATAGCTTGTGGTTCCTTGGCGGTGAGTATATTTTTAAAAAACAACGCCACTCTTTATTGAACTAGTGGATGATCCCATTAAAAAACTATACCTTACTTAGTAAAAGCGATGTTCATCTGACGATGAGCCGAATCATCAAACTCGTTAATAGAAACAATAGTACCTAACATTCTTGTCATTTTTGTTAAGTAACAATAAATACGATAAATTGAGAGTTTCAACTAGAGCCAACTCTCAATTTATTGGGTTTCTATGAAGCCTATACCTCTTTTATGAAAGGTAACTTATTGCATTATACTTTTATTACTTATTTAATATAGACATTCAGACGAAAAGCAAGATTTACCGCATGCTTTAATTCTTTTACCATAGCGTAAGTATAACTGTCAAATACATTACTCACCTCTGATGTTTGCAGATCAGTAGTAACTTGTAGTATATCCGCATCAGTAATTTTAAAGAAATCGCGACTTAGTTTTAGAAATTGATTAAAACGAATCCTATAACTAAAACCCGCCTTATCAGCAATCTTAAAAGCATGATCGTATAACATATTAGCTGCAAAAATACTGCTTCTATATGTGCGTAATTTAATTATTTCTTTAACTTTATCCTCATCCTCCTGTGAAGCGAAATGCCCTTTAGTGTAAGTAATTGAGTTTGTGATTATTTCATCCAATAGTGCCGTAGTAATGAGATTTTGAACATTGGCAGGGAAAGTTATTGAAAATGACTTACAGTTAATAAAATAACTTTCATCGATATTTGATGACCAACCTTGCCCAATAGCTACTTTACGTCCCAAAGCATTGTAACCTTGCCCATGCGGAGTCTTGCCTAAATTTTCATCAATATTTTTCAATGCAGCATTCTTTACTTGCCTAATAAACTGCTGATTCATAAAAGCAGCCCCTATAATATCCCGGACTTTCTTCCTGTTAATGCTAAATGGTAACTTTCCTTCATCAACAGCAGAGTCTAGATAAAATGGTATCTTTTCGCTGGTAGATATCAGTGAGTCACAAAGAATCCTAAGAATTCTATTAAGTGCTTGCTTTGGGCCATAATTTTTATACATTTCAGGAGTTATTCTGGCTGTGCTAGGTGGTTTCAGATAGCACGGTACTGATTCAAGTACACCGCCTCCACGTTTTTGTTGTGCATTCCTAAACTCCTGGATAATGCCTGATATTCGCTGGTCAATATTAACCTTTAACTCATCAAATTCAATTATTTGTGGTTCTATAAAACTGTTTAAATCGAATAGATCAGTTAACTCTCCATCCTTATGTTGATCATCTATTAACAAGTCGACCTTATTATTCAAAAGAATTATCGGAGTTTGTTTACTATACAACTTTAAAACAGCCTTTACATCTTCTCGGAGTTTAGCATAATTTGTATCCCCAAACACAGGGCATACAAGCATAAGTGCATCATACGAACGATTATACAAAAGATCTTGTAAATGCTCATTCTCCTTCTGTTGATCAGCACTTTCATGGTATAGCCCCCTAGTGTCTCGAATACCTAATGAGAGTTTCAAATCCATTCCCTGAAAGACTTGTTCCATCTGCCGATTTCCCCTGACAATTTGTATTACTTCTGCGTTCATAGGAACATATATTATAAGTTCTGCACACAATACTTCGATAGAGAGATTTTCGCCTCCACTTAGATTGTTGTTTGAGAATACGGCATTAATAAATTCATTGCTATCTTCAATATTATTCAGATCAATAATATGATAATAATATTCATCTTCGGATTTCATATGTTCATTAAAATATTTGAAGAAATGACTCTTTAACTCATCATTAATATTTTTATGTGTTTTCCTTAACCCATTTAAAAGATTCGGCTCTCTATCAATAGCTTCTTGTAGGCGTTGACTAATTGCCTCATCAAATTTACGAGATTTTGGTTTAGCCTCCATATCCAAGAGCGAATTCTTTGCCTGTTGGTATATTATTTGTAAATTTTCGCTAAGGAAAGGCATACTATAATCAGCAATCTCATTTACAAATTCTAGCCGTAAGTATTCTTTCAGTAAACGAGGCTGAGCCTCGGTGTTTCGTTTACTATCAAGAGCCTCTATCAACTCTTTAATTAAACCCTTTTGAATTTGATCCAGATTTTCTATCTGAGAGTCTTTATAATTACCTTTAACAATCTTGGTGAATACTTTTAGAATTAGCTCAATAAGTTGCTCCCAAGTATAAACTTCATCACCTAGCTTTGCTGCAACAATGATATGATCAGTAAGTTTCTCAGTAAAAACTTTAGTTTGATCTCCTAAGGTTGCACTGCCTTCGCCAACAGCTTTGATCAACACATTGAGCGCTTTGGGTGTTGTGAACAGAAGGTCCGTCATAGTTTTTCCTGAACCCGTGGATCCAACTTTTTCAATAATTCGAACATCTGGACTTAAATAATGATAACCGAGTCTCTCCAATATGTTTTTTTCTTGTTTCATATGAAATCCTCCTATAAATTTATTACACATGAAAAAGTCGCATCTCCTACCCAAATAGAAGATGCTACAAAACATACGGACAAAGTTGCTCAATTACCATTTACGTATATGTTACAGTATCCTAGTTCAGCGTAGGTCGTTCGGTCCCGATAAGAGCATACAGTAAACCACTTTCACATTATGTTAATACTATATTATTCCAAATCTTGCTCTATGTCAATATAATCCAAATCGTTTCTTCCTTTTACTATAATATACCCCTTATGCACTTCAATATTTTCAACCTTTCTTTTCACTACACCTTCATCGTAAGTACCATCACAAATTAGCTCTGAAAGCTGTTCTTTTAACCACTCTTCATTTATCATAGAGAATAGGTGACACTCATTTTTACCCTTTTCAATTCTTGTAGCACATCCCACAAAATTTTGCCACGTTCCGTTCTTCCACGATAGGATTTACCACAATCACCACATACTAATAACTTTCCTCTTGCACTCTATTAAATATATCTTTTGATACAATAGTTGGGTGAGTATCTTCTATATAATATTTTGCACGTTCTCCATGATTTACTTTTCTTTTTCCGGTAATATAATTCTCAGTAAAAGTTTTTTAAAACATGGTGCAACATTTATACTTCTCATTTTGAGCATCTTCTGAATAACATACGTTGCCCAAACATCTTTACCGGTAGCAGTTTTGATTCGCTGGCCTTCTAACTGCTCTTTTATCTGCTGTAATGTCATTCCATCTAAATATAGGTTAAATATTGTTTTAACTACTTCTGCTTGCTCAGGTACAATAACTAAGTTGCCATTTTCACCTTTTTCATAGCCTAGAAATTTGGTATAGTTAACTGAAACTTTTCCCTGTTCAAATTTCCTTCTAATTCCCCAAGTAGAGTTTTCTGAAATAGACCTACTCTCATCCTGGGCTAACGAGCTTAATATAGTAAGTAGTACTTCTCCTTTTGAATCTAACGTTCTTATATTTTCTTTCTCAAATATAATTTCAATGCCAAGTTCCTTTAGCATTCTTACATAGTTTAAGCAATCTAAAGTATTTCTTGCAAACCTGGATATAGATTTAGTTATAATTATATCTATCTTTCCGGCTTTACAATCCTCTATCATTTTGTTAAATTGTTCTCTCTTCTTAGTGTTTGTGCCACTTATGCCCTCATCTGCATAAATTCCAGCGAGAATATAATCAGGGTGTCCATATCTATTTGTATATTTCTTTGTATCTTCTAAATCAATCCCTTTACCTTTTCCTCTTCTTTCAATTTCCTTCTGAACTTCTTCCCACATCTCTGGAGATACTATTGGGATATGATTCTCTGAAACATAATAGCTATTAATGTCACCATTATTTTTTATGGATCTCTTTTTTACATTCTCCAGTGTATAATACTTCTGAGAAATCTAGTTGTATTAAGAATTAACTCACCGTCCACTGACAAGGTAGATAGATTATAGTCAGTTATGACAAATAAATTAAGGCATAATAAAAAGCCTTAGTTTCCTAAGACTTGATTTTATATATAATAACAGCACCTACTCTTTATCTAAGTAAGTGCTTCTAATCTTCTAATCCCAGTTCCTTATGCCTCTTTTCTATATCCGCTATTTCTTCATCCGTTAATTCAACAATTAAATCTTCTTCAGAAATATCATCATCAATGATCCATTTATTTTTTTCACCTTTCACTTCTTATCACCTCTTATCAAATTTAAAATCATAAATTATACTTAGGTCCTTCCTCTTGCTGTAAAATCAATAACCCCACTCTTCCTATGTCTAGTGTATTCTTTTTAAAAATGTTATACAACACTGAATTCTTTTCTTAATCCACTAGCAATGTGAACCATATTAATACACTGATAATATTTACAAATTACAACAATTAGTATTATAATTGAATCAGCAATTAAAAGTTTTCCCAAGTGAAAAAATTTTTTTCAAGAGCACGTTTGCAAAACTATTTATGTTTGCAAACGTGCTTTTTTCAATGTAAAATTATAATCTTTAAAACATCTAAATATTTGTGCCCATGATACTCTTGAATAATTCACCATATCAGTTTACTTTTCTAAGTTTAAACTTGTACTCTTTTCGAGTATTTCCATTTTCATCTATGTCATCTTCATAAGTGTAATCCACAAGACTAAATACACCCTGGTAGTAATATTCTTGGGGTGAAAACTTTACAAATAAATGAATATCTTTTTTTCATCTGCAGCATCCACAATAGCTCTATTACCAGCAGACATAGATTTATCACCATTTTTCCCTTAAATTAATATTCCCCCTAGTCTAAACTGTATAAAAAAACTCCCCTAGAATCATCTAGGAGAGATAAAACACACTTTATTAAATTGTAAAAAGCGCCTTAAACCATTGATATTACTAGGCTTTCTTAGATAGCTTAACAACCACCTCAGCAGTAGTCTCCTACCAATCATCTGTCGCTTCACTTGGATTCTTGGGGAGCCCTTGCATGGGTGGTTTATAAAACTTACTTCATCCCTTTGGTCTTTGTAAGCTTAACAACCACCTCAACATGAGGGGTCATGGGAAACATATCCATAATTCTCATAGCTTTAACTTCATAGCCATTAGCTTTTAAGACTTCTAAATCTGTAGCTAAAGTTTTAGGGTTACATGAAACATACACAATCTCTGGAGCATTAAACTTAATTACATAGTCTAGTGCTACAGGATGTACCCCTGGTCTTGGTGGATCTAAGATAATTATATCTGGTTTCACCTTGACTTCTTTTATTGTTACAGCTACATCTCCAGCTATAAATTCACAATTATCAAGACCATTAAGTTTAGCATTTTCCTTTGCAGCTTCTACAGCTTCTTCAATAAGTTCGATTCCAACTACTTTTTTAGCTTTAGGAGCTACTATTTGACCTATTGTACCTGTTCCACAATATAAATCAAATACTACTTTATCTTCTGAATCTCCAATAAAGTCTCTTACCATTGAATAAAGTTTTTCTGCTCCCTTAGTGTTTGTTTGGAAAAATGCAAATGGATTAATTTTAAACTTAAGTCCTAAAAGATTCTCTTCTATAAAATCTCTTCCATAAAGAACTTTTACTTTATCTGCTTGAACTACTTCTGACAAAGAATCATTTAGCGTTTGAATTATTCCTATAATTTTTCCATGAAGATTTAAATTTAATAATTCTTCTTTATATGAAGTCATACCATAATCAATTTGAGTTGTAGTTACTATATTAACTAGGATTTCTCCAGTGTTGATTGCTTTTCTTACTACTAAGTTTCTTAAAAATCCTTCTCTTTTCATTATTTTATAATAAGGAAGTTCTGCTTTTCTAAAATGATCTAAAGTAACTTTTATTATTTGTCTAAAGTCTTCATCAACTATTTGGCATTTATCTACAGTTACTATTGAGAAGCTTCTATTTTTAGCATGCATTCCTAAAGTTAATTCTCCACCTTTTTCAAAGTCTCCAAAGGTAAATTCCATTTTATTTCTATACTCATAATGAAGTGGACTACTTTCAATCCCTAGATATTCATAATCAGTTATACCTTTATCTTCAAGAAGCTTTTTAACTTGCTCTTCTTTAAATTTAAGTTGAGTTTCAAGGGGAATATCTGCTTGACTACATCCTCCACAGATTCCAAACAATTCACAAGATGGTTTTATTTTATAATCTACATCTTCTAAAACTTCTAAAAGTTTTCCTTCTATTCCATTGGAGTTTTTCTTAGTTATTCTAGCTCTAACCTTTTGACCTGGAATTGCACCCTTAACACCTACTTTTTCACCTTCATAGTAAGCTATTCCCTTACCTGGAAATTCTGTTCCCTCTATTGTTAATTCATATTCTTTTCTTTTTCTCATCTGTCTCTCCTTGTATATAATTATCTATATTTTTAACATTTTAAAATAATTTTTCTTTCATTATATAATGTAATTTTTCTTCAATCACCTAGTTAATTATATATTATCACCTTATTTTTATCTACTATTAATTATGAGTATAAAAAAAGTAGACTTGCAAAGATTATTTTTTACTTTGTAAGTCCACTTTTTTATCTAAAATTACTCTTCAATACCTTTAATTGATTGGATCTGTATGCATTTACATTAATGCACACAGGTCCTAATTCAGCTCTTTCAAAAGGAACCCTATGGTTCCCTTTGAGTATCTCTCCTTGAACCGGAGGTGGACAGTGTCCCCCTTCACCCCTTCTTAGAAAAGGCCTTCACAAGCTATAAATTTATGTTTAGTATAAATTATGCATTATATCCTCTATTTTTCTACAGACTTAATTGATTTATACACAGAGCAAAATCCACCAAATAATACTCCTGTTATAGGAAATACTATCCAAGAAATTCCCCAACTACCAAATAAAAAGCTCCAGGTTAAAAATATTATTACAGCTATTGGCCAAACTATTGAAGCTACCGCACCGATTACTTTGTCACTTTTACGTGATTCAATGCTATATTCTCCTTCTTTTAAAAGTTTCTTATGACCATCATCATTTCCACCTAAATTTATAAATAATCCTACAGCAATAGCTACAATAAGAAGTAATGTAGAGGTTCCATATACATAACCAGCTTCACTAAACATTCCACCTATAAATATAGCAATTGGCGATAATATACAAAGAATTACTCCTGTGATAATTCCAACTGTTTTATAGTGCTTTATAGATTTTGCATCTTCTTCTATAAAAATTCTGGTAGAAGAAGAAATTGCAAACTGTCCCTTTTCTATATCCTTAAATTTTTCTAAAGTTATTCCAGAATAAATAAATAGTCCAACTGCGATACCTACAAAAATTAATAATATAATTACAGGTACTATGTCTCTAGTATCTAATGCTACCCCTGTTAAAATAACTCTATCTTCAGCCATTTGCTGAAGCATAATTAAAATAGCAGCGCCTAACATACAAAGAGCTACTCCAATACTTACTAAAAATGAAGTTTGCTTTTTTACATACAAATATTCTTTAACTCTATCTATATATATTGTAGGTAAAGATTCTTCCGGGTTACTGTTATTTATTTCAACTCCAAATTCTTTTATAATCTCATCAATATTTCCAAACTCTGAAATTACAATTCCAATAGCCTCATTTTCAGTTTTTCCATCTTTTTTAAGTTCTTCATATTTATCTTCCATATTATTTAAAATTTCTGATTTTAGTTTTTTCAACTCCTCAGTTTTAGGAAGGGTTTTAAACACATTTTCAATATAGTTAACAATAGTATCCATTTACTTCATCTCCTTAATAAAATGATTAATAACATTTTTAGTAACTTCCCATTCCTCACATTTTTCTTTGTAAAATTCTCTTCCTTTTTCAGTTATCCTATAATAGGTACGTCTCTTTCCATAAGTCTCATCTCCAAAATACGCCTCCAAATACCCATTTTTCTCAAGTCTATTAAAAGCTGAGTAAAGAGTTGTTTCTTTTATAACGTATTCTTCATTGGTCCTCATTTTTATATTTTTAGAAATTTCATATCCATAGGAATCCCCTTCTAAAAGAAGACATAAGATGATGGTATCGTTATAACCTCTAATAATGTCACTACTGATCAAACAATCACCCCTTTTTTCTTTAAGAAAAGCCCTACACAAGCTATTCATTTAGTACCAAACATAACTTGTATATTCTATATCTCTATTTTGCAACAGAGCCTTTTCTTTAATCTCTACTACGACTGATAAAGTTATTACTTTGTCTATCGTAGTAATATCGTATCATAATTACTACGACAAGTAAAGTACTTTTGGTTATTTTTTCTATACACATGTATTTATCTCTATAATCTACAATATTATAAAGTAGTTCTATAACAAAACACATACCCTTACTCAATACATATATGGAATTAAAATGAAATAATTCTTACTTTCATTGACCACAAGTTTAAAGGTTGATATAATTATAACAACGAAGAAATCTATGTGTTCCAATGCTTTATAAAGGGGTGATTAGTTAAATGAAAAGTAAAAAAGAAGATACCAAAATAATGCTTGCCGAAAGCTTTAAAAAACTTATGGTTAATCATTCCTTTGATAAAATAACTATTAAAATGATTACTGATGAAGCAAGTCTTATACGACCGTCATTCTATAATCACTTTGCAGATAAATATGAAATGCTTGAATGGATTTGTTATAAAGAAATATTCGAAGGGGCCAAGCTTCTGATTTCTAATAAGATGTACGTTGAAGCCATAAATTTCATTTTTACAAGTATTGAAAACCATAAAGATTTTTATATAAAGGCTGTTAAAATTGAAGGTCAAAACTCTTTTGAAGATATTTTTTGCGATGGCCTTTTAACTATATTTGATGCTTTTTTTTCAGCTCATGATAAAAACAATATGAAGTTTGCAGATGTACTATCTTCATCTGACATATCTAAATATTATTCTAAAGGAATGACCTATTTTATATCTACATGGCTTGAAAAAGGAGCAGAAGTTCCAGCTACTGTAATGTGTCAAAAATACATAATTTTAGTATCAAATTCCCTTGAAACAGTAGTACTAAAAGAGTTTTAAATACAATATATTACCAGCGTTTTAAAGTGGCTACATAAGCCACTTTTTGTTTTACTTAATTATACAAAACACCCAAAATGTATATTTACTCTAAATTAGAAACTTATTATAATTTAAGCAAATAGACAGTGAAAGGGAGATTTCAATGAGTATACTGGAGGTAATCATAGTTTCCATTGGCTTATCATTAGATTCCTTGGCTGTAACCATTTATAAAGGAGCTAACCAAGCTTCATTAAAAAAGCATAACAATATTTTGGTAGGATTTATTTTTGGTGGTGTACAGGCCTTAATGCTAACAATTGGAATGATGATTACATGGTTTCCTGTGAGCTCTGTATATACCGACAAAGTAATCCATATCAATCAGTGGTTTTCAGCCATTATTTTTATTTTTTTAGGTCTTAAAATGTGTAGAAGTGCTATAAGTAGCAAATCTATCAATGAACACAGGGAAGACTTTAGTTATAAAGTGTTCGCTTCCCTAGCGTTTGCCACTAGTATTGATGCTTTGATTCTTGGAATTGGTATTGCTCTTCTCGGTACAGAAATACTTGTCGCAATATTATTAATTTTCATTTTTACAAGTATTTTATCTATGGTTGGTTTGTCCATAGGATATCGTATTGGAGACAGATATAGAATTACAGCTACAGTAGTAGGTAGCATAATTTTATTAGTCATGGGAGTAAAAACTATACTCACTTACTTTCAAGTAATTTAAAACGGAGGAATTAGTATGTTAAATGTAAAATATCATGTTGAAAAGGCTGCGTTAAAGCAAGTTCTTGGTTATTTAAGAAAAGATCCTGAGCAAAATTTAGGAAAAATTATGCAATGGCTAAGAAAGTTCGATACAAAACACCTTTATGATTCTCAATATGATCTTATTGAAAGCTATTTAGGAGATCCTGATAATAACTGGGTTAGATTAATGAGTAACATAATTAACAATGTAAACCCTCATATAGTAGAAACTGTATTTAGTAACTTCTTACTTAATGCATCAATAAAAGGTTGGAGTGAATCTAGAGAAATTGCTGCAAAATGTGGTCATGAAATTCCATTTACAATTTTAATTGACCCAACTACAGCTTGTAATAAAAAATGTATAGGCTGCTGGGCTGCAGACTACAATAAGGCTTTAAATTTAAGTTATGATGAATTAGATAAAGTATTTACTCAAGGTAAAGAATTAGGAATCTATTTCTATATCATGACTGGTGGTGAACCACTTGTAAGAAAGAATGATATATTAAAATTAGCTGAAAAGCATAACGATTGTGTATTTATGTTCTTCACTAACGGTACTCTAATTGACCAACAATTCTGTGATGATATTTGCAAAGTTGGTAACCTTGTTCCAACTATAAGTGTTGAAGGATTTGATGATGCTACTGACGCAAGACGTGGAGAAGGTTCATGGAAAGATATAACTAGAGCTATGGCTCTTATGAAAGAAAATAGAATTCCATTTGGATTCTCTACATGCTTTACAACCAATAACTGTGACAGCGTTTTATCTGATGAATTCATGGATATGATGATTGATATGGGTGCTTACTTCTCTTGGTACTTCACATTTATGCCAATAGGTTGTGGAACTGATACTTCTTTAATGGCTAATCCAGATCAAAGAGAAAAATTATACAGAACTATTAGAGGATGGCGTTCAAACAAAGCAATATTCAACATGGACTTCTGGCATGATGCTGAATACGTTGGTGGATGTGTTGCTGGTGGAAGAAGATACTGCCATATAAATGCTAATGGAGATGTTGAGCCTTGCGTATTCTGCCACTACTCTAATGCTAACATTAAAGATGTTTCATTACTTGAAGCTTTAGGTCAACCATTATTCTTAGAATATCAAAAAAATCAACCATTTAATGAAAACCAATTTAGACCTTGTCCAATATTAGACAATGCTCCAAAAATTTCTGAAATGGTTAAAAACTCAGGTGCAAAATCTACAGAATTTATCAATCCTGAAGATGTAGATGATTTATGTCAAAAGACTATAGCTTATGGTCAAACTTGGGCAAAACGTGCTGAACCACTTTGGGCTGAAAATATGGCTACAAAAAATGCTAAAGAAGACATAGCTGCTACAAAGAATAATGATTAAATTTAATAATTAGTATATTTAAGGTCATTGCAATAATTGCAATGACCTTCTTTACTTTCTAGTCTTCTCTTAACAAATATGGATTATTATCTTGATCTTTAAATGTAAACATTGCACCATATGGCA
This sequence comes from uncultured Clostridium sp., assembly GCA_900548455.1. Lineage (GTDB taxonomy): Bacteria > Bacillota > Clostridia > Clostridiales > Clostridiaceae > Clostridium_J. Next base: position 38,783 of record URKQ01000016.1, on the reverse strand, counting down.
TTCTCATAATCTGACCAACCTCAACACCCTTATTCTTCATTTCTTCATAGACTTTTTCCAAATTATCAGTGCTTAATATTATTGAAGGATGACCAGTATTAGCTGATGGGTTTTGCTTTGCCATTGCTTCTTTTTCATATAATACAAAAGTAGTAATGTCATCACTAGGACCTACTTCTATCCATTTCATATTTGGCCCCATGGGATATTCATTTTTAACTTCAAAGTTTATTTTTTCTGTCCAAAACTTCTTTGCTTCTTCTTGGTCATTTACATAAATTGTTATCTTCCCTATCTTTTTTATCATTTCCATTCACCTCATAATGTATTTATTAATATCATTAGTAAAATACAAAATTTTATACTTTCGTCTACAATCAGAAATTACTCTAAAATAACTAATGTTTTACAAAAAAAGAATACAATACTCCTTAGGCATTGCATTCTTAAATATTTTAATATTTAGTTCCCTTAACGTCAAAGGTACCAAATTTTGAATAGGCAACAGCTGTAAGTACATCTCCATCTACTCTTCCACGAACAACGTAGGGAGTTTTTTTCATTAGTAGCTTGACTTCACCAGAAAATTCAAATTCATCTCCATCTATTTTTCCATCACTAAATCTAGATGTTATTCCCATGGCGGTAACAGTTCCTCTTAACATATTTCCTTTAACCATAAATATAACTGTGCCAGGTTCATTTCTTCTTGGCGCTTCAATAACAATATTATATCTTCCTTCCATTTAATCACCTCTATATACTATATTTTACCCTACATTTTTTAATTTCAATTTAATTTATCGTATATAAAATGTAAATAGTTAACCCTATACTAAATTCATATGTAATAATTATTTAAATGGTGCCTATAATTTATAGCTTATACAAATCCTATGCTTATTAAAAAATCCACCATAGTAAAATAAATTACTATAGTGGATATTAATAGAATATTTAGCTTGGGAGCCTTTATTCCTTAGTACCCTTAATTGTTATATTTCTACCAATACTAGTATCTACAATAGCCGTTAACCTTCCATCATCCACTCTACCTTTAATAGAATAAACATAAATACCTTTATTAATAACATGTTTGCCTAGAAACTCAAATTCATTATCACAAATCTCTCCATTATTAAAATCACATGAGAATCCTTTCATATAAAAAATACCACTTAACACGTCATGTTCTATATGTAATTCAACCATTCCAGGCTTTATTCCCATAGGAGTTAATACCGTAACTTTGTATTTTCCTTCCACCGTATCACCTTCATAAATATATCTTATATATACTAACTATATATCTTAAATAAATATTCACATATAGACACCTTTTACGAATTGTACGATTTTTATACACCTTTTAAAATCTGTGTAAATCTTTTTAATTAAAAAGATTTATTTGTTATTTGCTAGAAGCGAGAAGTTCAAGGCAGCAACCGAATGAGAAACGGAATTTACTTATAGCTAAATGAGTATCGCAATGAAGGCAGCTAACGCAGAAATTCGAAGCTCCTCTGACTCACATTTTATTCTGTGTAAATCTTTTTCATTAAAAAGATTTATTTGTTATTTGCTAGAAGCGAGAAGTTCAAGGCAGCAACTGAATGAGAAACGGAATTTACTTATAGCTAAATGAGTATCGCAATGAAGACAGCTAACGCAGAAATTCGAAGCTTCTAGCAAATAATACTTATGCGTACTTAGAAATAGCCCTATTCATATCCCCCTCTATAAGCTTACTAAGCCTATCAATAACTTGTTCCGGGTTTTCTTTAGCACCCTTTTTCAACCAATCAAGTAACAATCCAATAAAAGCATAACTATAAAAGCCTGCAATAAAGTTTTTATCTTCCTGGCTTACTTCTTTATCTACAGCTACCTCTTCAACTACATTAATAAGAAGATTAAAAGTAACACTATATAAAAACTCTTCTAGGTGGTCTCTTCCTAAAGACCTAATGGTATTAGTACAAAACTCTTTATTATTACCTACATACTGAAATATTTTCAAAAACCCTTGTTGCCAAGTTTCATAACTTTTATAATCTGCTATAGCTCCAAGCGCTTCAGTTTTATATATCCATCCTAGTAATTCATATATATCTTGGAAATGATAATAAAAAGTTTGCCTATTAACTCCACATTCTTTAACCAAATCCTTTACCGTAATTTTATCAAAAGGAGTCTTTTGCATCATCTTCTTTAAAGATGCTGCTAATTCTTTCTTTGTCAGTAGTGACATTTTATCCTTCTCCTTTCTTAAATCTAATAAATATAAAATTTAGTTTCCTTATTTAATACTAAATATACAATAAAACAGTTAAATTATCATTAATATTATTTTAATTTTTTACTATAAGTAGTAAAATTAAAATAATAAGTCGCATTTTTGCGAATAATTCTAATATTATTAATTTAAGGAGGCACAACGTATGGTAAATCTTTTATTAAGTAAATACAATTTTGACGAACCATGGATTTCCTATAGACTTAAAGATATTATATCTTCTTCACATAAAGTTGCAGTAATTCCATTTTCCTTCCATGATGATTGGATAAAAAACGAAAATCAATTTAACGAAGCTTACAATAGTTCCAATGGAAAATACTATGATGAAATTGTAAAACCATTTTTATTCTATGGGATAAAAGAAGAAAATATAACTTTCGTAAATTATTTTAAAGATAATGCAAAGTCAGCAAAGTCAATAATTGAAAATAGCAATATTGTTTTTTTCACAGGTGGACTTCCTGATAAGATGATGGAGCGAATCCATAAGTTTCATTTGGAAGAAACCTTAGAAAGTTATAACGGAATAGTTATAGGTAGTAGTGCTGGAGCAATGGTTCAACTTAAGGAATATCATATAAGTCCAGACAAAGATTATCCTACATTTGCATACTATAAAGGATTAGAAATGATTAATGATTTTTATATTGAGGTTCATTATGCGGATACAGGAATCCAAAATCATTCTATAAAAAAAGTTCTATGTGAAAAAAGAAAACCTATTTATACTATTACCAATGAAGGCGGTATTTTAGTTATAGATAATAAAGTTGAAACTTTTGGAGACGTGGATATCTACACAATAAAATAATATCAACACTTTTTATTTACTATGGAGGGTTTTACCATTATAATTGAAGGTAATAACCCTCATCTTTTGGGGGAAGAAAATGAATACAATTACTTTTATATTTTTATGTTTAGCTGGATTTTTAGCAGCCTTTGTAGATTCAATGGCAGGCGGAGGAGGTATAATCAGCGTACCAGCTTTTATGGCGGCAGGCTTACCACCGCATATAGTACTTGGAACTAATAAATTTGCAGCTACTACTGGTTCATTAACTAGTTCCCTTAATTACATTAAATCTGGAAAATGTAATTTTAAGCTAATAAAAATTTTAGGTCCCTTTACTTTAGTAGGTTCAATTTTAGGTGTTAAAGCTGTTTTATTAATTGATGAGTCCTTTCTTCAGCCACTTGTTTTAGTTTTAGTGTTAGCTATAGGTATTTATACCTTTTTTTCTAAATCAATTGGAAAAGAAAATAGTTTCAAAGGTCTGAATAAAAAAAATATTTTTTTATCTATCATACTTGCTCTTTCTTTAGGTTTTTATGACGGGTTTTTTGGACCTGGTACAGGCTCCTTTCTTATCTTTGGGCTAATTAAAATATTAAAGGTAGATTTTTTAACAGCTTCTGCAAATTCAAGGATACTTAATTTTATAAGTAACATCTCATCCTTAATTATATTTGCTTTAAGTGGCAATATTAATTATTTAATTGGTATTCCTGTTTGCATTTTCATGATATTTGGTGCTAAAATGGGAACAAGGCTTGCTATTAAAAAAGGTTCTAAAGTTATAAAGCCTATTTTTGTAACTATGTCCCTTGCCGTAGCCGCAAAATTATTATTAGATATGTTTACCTAAGGAGTATTAAAATGAGCAATGTAGCTTACATAATTATCTTAATTACAATATTCTTAATTAGTGCAATTGTTTGTACTAGAAATTATAAGAATCGTGCAAAAAAAGTTGGTAATAACCTTCTAGATTATTGTTTTTATATTGTAGAAGAATTTAATGCATTACCAAAAGAAAGCCAGGATAATTTAATTAATTCTTTAAATGAAAAGGAAAGTTATATATTTAATCAATTAATTAATAAATCTCCAAGCCTAGGAAAAAACCTTAATGTACTACAAGGGCAAATGTTTGTCTTTGAATCTATAATGGAGAAGATAAAATCCATCAAAAGTAAATGTTAAATATTGTTACATAAATTCTCATATTAATCATATACTAAATGAGAATCTAAGAAAGGAAGGATAATATGAATATAAAAAAACTAGTTGTTAATAGTTTAGCTGTAGTAGGTGCTATTGTAGTCATAGACAAAGTGGTTAATGCTATATGTGAAAAAAGTACTAAAATAATAAGCGAAGATATGTTAGATGATGATTGTTGTTCATGTGACCATGATGAAGATATAGAAGAATCTAATGAAGATGAAGATAATGTTAGCTTCCCTGATATAGAGAAGTATGATGATCCTTCATCAGAAGATGGTCAAACCTTTGAATATTCAGTAAAAGCTGAGAACATTACATCAAAGCCATCTGAAGTATAATTGATTAAATAAGGAGAAGCCATTACGGCTTCTCCTTTATTCTAATTTCTATGCTTTTTCTTTTTACTTCTTTTATGATGATATTCATCATCATGCTTTTTACTCTTATGTTTTTTATATCCATAATCACAATTTTCTAGATACATATCCCTAATTAAATAATCATTATCGGTGTATAAGTTACATTCTTTTTGATAATTGAAATTATTTGTATCGCCTTTATTTTCTTCTCTTCGTCTATCTCCCTCATACTTTTCTTTATATATGAATTCGCCGGATTCATTTAAGTCTTCTCTATCATTTTCACAACCTTTAATAGTCGCCTCTATTTTAACTCCTTCATATACCTTCTTACATACAGTGTTCTTCTTCTCAGTCTCACCTTTATCCTTAGCTTCCTTTTTATCCTTGCAAGAACATTCATCAAATTCATCATCATCAGAATCGCTATCTGAATCATCATTATCATTACATTCTTTATTCTTTTTCTTATGTCTTCCTTCATCCTTTGCTGAGTTCATATTTCCATAATAATTTTTATACGCGGTTTCTTCTTCAAGCCTTTCCAAGTATGCTGCATCATCAAATTCATCATTTAATTCAGTAAAATCTGTATACCTATCATTATTATTCTCCTCAGAAGTTTGCTCCAAATTTTCTTGAACTTTTTCTTTACTTATTTTTGACTTCTTAGATTCATCTACTTCTTCATTGATAAGCAAGAATTTTCTTTCCAAATTATCTACAGGATCTTTATATCTTTTTTCTTTATGATCTTTATCACTATATCTTTCTAGATCATAATACTCTAAGAAATCATCATAATCATCAATATAATTGTCATTATTCTCTTTATTTTCTATTATCATAGTTTCATCTGATGAATATCTTACAAAGGTCACAACTTTTTTAGTTCTGTTTGGTGAGAAGTCACCGTCTGTGTCAAAAGCTTCTATAGCCACTTCATATTTTGTTCCAGGTTTTGGAGTACTTCCAAGTTCAATTGTATAAGTAGTAGCATTTTTCCCTACTGTAGTTACATAGTTGGCATTTAAAAAAATATTATATCCACCTAAATCTAAATCTGTATTAGGGGACCAGGTAAGTCTAATACTTTGACCAACACCTACTGCTGAAAAGCCTTGAACATTATCCGGTTGTGTTAAGAAATCTAAGTTTGTAGGTCCATAATTTAAGTCTACTGGAGGATTAACTCCTGCAATTGTCCCATTTTCTGTGAATTGCCACATTCTCCATCTAGTCCATCCACCTTGATCCTTAGGATATGGTGGGTTAGATGGAAACTCTGGATACATTGCAATCCATAATGGCATATCAGAGAGAATAAATCCTTTTTTAGTATGATAAAAATTATTATATAGTTCTATAAAAAATGCTCCAGTATATAACATCATTTTTCTTCTAGTTTTTCTCTCAAATCTTTTTCTAAATCTATCTACCCAATCTAGCAGTGCATCTGTTGATATAGATTTATCTACAGGTGCTTCAATATCAATTACAGGAAATAAATCCCCGTAATTACCTTCACCATAAGCTTGTTGTAAAATATTAATAAATGAATCACACTGAGAATCAGCAGTAGTTAAATCTGTTGATGGTACAGCATAATGATAAGCTCCGGTTTTAATTCCTACACTATTTAGCCCTTGCACATATTCAATAAATTTTCTGTCAACCCTAAACCTGCCAGAACCGTTCCCGGAACCTCTTAGATAAGCATAATTTGTCTTTGTAGCAAGTAAACTATAATTTACCTCACCTCTATATTCATTTAGATCAGGACCTATTATGTTTTCACTTGTTTTATTTTGCATACTCCCCTCCGAAATTGAGTACTACACTTATTATAATACTCTTTCCATAAGTGATATGTTCCAATTTATTTTATTTATTTTTATACATCATAAAATTAGGATCTGTATGCATTACAGTGATTCATAACTTGTATATTCTATCACTCTATTTTATTACAAAGTATAAAATTATTAAAACAAGCAAATTTTATTTAGATTACTGTAAGTCTGTTATTGGGAAATAACAATATTTCCGTCTAATAAATTTATTATATATTCTTTTGTTTTAATGATTATTTCTTCATCTTTTTCATCACTTGCTAAATAAGTTATGTAAACTAATAAACTATTTTTATCTTTATAGTTAGATGTAAAATATGTAGTAATACCCTTTATATTTTTATTGCTATCACACAAATTATTTTTTTTACTTAAAATATCAGAATTAAAACTATCTATTTCACTTTCAAAAAAACTATTAATTTTATTTTCTGCTTCTTCATTATTCATATTTTTAATCAAAGGATAATTTAAATATTTATTTATTAATCCTGCTTCTTCCTTAAGCATAGAATTTACTACTGGTATTTCATTAACTATATTTACTTTTTTAAGGCCTTTAGGAAATTCAGTATATGGAATTGCAAATTCAACCCTTCCTGCTGCATATGGAGCAACTTCATATTCATCAAAAAATATAACTACACCATCTTTTGTTAAATAGAATTTTTGATTGTAAGGTAAAACTTCATATTTATTTAGTATATCCTTAAAATACAGATCCGGATTTTTATCTACAGCACTTCTTATATTATCTATAATAATTTTATTATAGTTTTCATTGTTTCCTAAAAAATCTTCTAGCACACCTCTATTGCCAGTTTTAACATCAAAATTGAATGGTATATCCATGGTAGATCCATGCGCTCCACCCATATATGTATATACCTCCAAAGTCATTGACAAGATATCATCATCATTATAATGAATTGTATTATTTATATTAAGTATGTATTGTTTTATATCTAATCCATTTACTTTATTAAATTCATTATCTTTTTCTGATAAATCTAAAATACGTTTCTCATATTGATTAATTGTATCTTCAATCTTTTTATTAATCTTTTTTTCAACAACCTTATCCTTCATCTTAATTATTGGTTTATAGATATTTACAGCTATATATTCGTTACTATAATTTATTATTTGCTCTTCAATTTTTATATTATTATCCATATGTATTATTCCATTTACCATCCTTGGGAGGGATATTTCTACAGAGCTTCCATTGTTATCGTCTAAAGCATAAATATTTTCATTAACCAACAGGGTGGATAAAATAATTAATCCTATAAGTTTTTTTAACCTTTCCATACTATTCCTCCTTGTTATATTGATACGATAACCTTAGTTTACCCAGATACTTGTCTATTAAACTTTTTCATAAAAAAAGATGCTACTTTTTAGTTGAAAACTCAACTTCAGTAACATCTTTTCTATTAATTCATTTTAATATTTAATTGACTTAAAATTGCATCAGTGATAAGTGATTGTCCACCTAAAACATATAGTGTTGAAATTCTAGTTCTATTACCATTTATCATTTCAACAAGAGGATTTTCTAAGTAATCTCGTCGAGATAAAAATACAAAAGATTTATTTTTTCCTGCTAAAGCTGAAACTGATAGTGCATCTGGAAAATCAGTTCCCACAGCTAAATAAGAATTACTTAAATTTAAATTCCCTTTAAAATAATTAAATACATTTTGATTTGTACTATATCTTGTAAGTCCTGATAATCTTATAGGATTGGGAACCATTCTATCTAGAGATCCAGAAACTACTGTTGTTCCTCCCACAATATATGTAGCATCTATAGGTTTTCCATTAATATATTGTTTAGTTACATTTGTCAAATCATTTTGCTCCGTTAATAAAATTGGCATTCCCAATTGAGCTGCAACAGAAGATATTGACAGTGCATCTGCAAATCCCAATCCTGATACAAGAGCTATTTTACCATTGTTGCCAACCTTTTCTGCAACCTTAACAGCTGTTTCATACCTAGTTGAACCTGCTAACCTATTAGTTGTTATTCCAAGATTTTTTATATCATTTTCAAGTGTATTTGATAATACAGTAGTTCCACCAACTATAAATGCTGTTTTTACATTTAAGCTTTTAAGTATGTCCTTTAACTGATTTTGATTACTTAAAGAAGTATTTTCAGCTAATAGAATAGGTGCATTATATTTTGAAGCTAATGGAGCTGAACAAAGGGCATCTGGATAATTAGCTCCGGCTGCAATAATCACTGTATCTGCTGTACTCCACCCAGTCCTAGCAACTTTATATGAAGTTTCATATCTATTTAGCCCCGCTATTCTCTGTCCATTTATAGCATTCGGTAACGGTACGTTTGCAACTAAGTATTCATATATACCATTGGCAATTCCCTGTGCTAATAATTGCTGATAACTTGAAGTATTCATTAATGTAGCTTCATTATAATTGCTTATAAAACCACATTCAACTAAAATTGAAGGGATTTTAACTTCCCTTATAACATGAAAATTAGCTGTTTTAACTTTTCTATTATTTGCACCTGTACTTTTAATTAAATTATTTTGTACATCATTAGCAAGTTTTTGGGAATCTGTTTTTCCTGAGTAATAATATGTTTCAATTCCATTTGCTGAAGGAGCATTAGCTACTGAATTTATATGTATTGATGTAAATACATCTGCACCAGAACTATTTCCTAGTGAACTAATTTCACTTAGTTCTAAAAACTTATCAGTATTTCTACTCATTACAACATCTACGCCTTTAGCCTTTAATGCAAGTTCTGTTTTTAAAGCTATAGCTAAAGTTAAATTCTTTTCTAAAATTCCAAATCCTACTGCTCCTGAATCTTTTCCTCCATGACCTGCATCAACAAAAACTCTATAACTTCCATTTGATGCTCTTGCAAAGTCATTTATTCCTTCATTTTCATAAGCTTGTGCTTCTAAAGGCTCGTCCTCTTTTACAATTACCTCATAGGCATAAACACCATTTTCACTTTTTAACATTATATAAGCTTGCCCTGGTGATATTGCTTCAAAACTATTGTTTTCTTTAACTGCTACTACATTATTATTAGAACTAGTTAATTGAAATTCTATATCTTTTTCCTCTGGTTGTATCAACTGATCATATTTAAAATTTTCTCCAATATATAAAGATATACCCTCTTTTACATAAAGATTTTCATCTTCATAAGTTTTCAATAAAGAATCTAAACCTGTAGTATCACTAACATCTCCATAAGCAATTTTACCTTGGAAAAGCATCGTGTTTAACAATAATGATACAATCATTAAGCATATAACTCTAGTAATTTTAATGCTTTTTTCTTTCACCTTCTTTTTCCCCCTCGTACATTCATTCACTTTTAAATATACCAATATTCTTATAAATAATCTATATTATTTATAAGAATTTCACAATATAATTTTAATTTAATTTTTTAAATTACATTTCAAATTGTATAAAATGTATTTATTCCATTCAATTTGAAATAAAATAAATTATTTACACTTTATTATAAGATTTTTATATCTAAATAGACAATTTATATTTAGATAATACAAAACTACAATGAATAAAATAATATTTTTCAAGTTTAATAATTATATTCCCTTGAATTTTAGAAAATCCTGTCGTGCTTTATCACTTTAATACGCGGAAATATCATGATATAATTGTAATAATATATAAGTTTCTCAGTATGTTTAATGTTATATCTATTTAATGAGAATTGTAAAATTAAACAAATGAATAATCTTTATTGGAACTTATATACATTAAGGAGGGATGCTCATGACAGATTATCCACTAACTACACTAGAAGCTTTTGAAACACTTGATAAAAATCCAACTTACAGAGCAATTAATGCTGAAGGTCATACCTTAGAACTTCGTGGCCCTGAAAAATTTATCATCCATAGAAGAGTAAAAATGGCAAAAGATAAACATGTAAGTCTCAATGATAACTGGAGAATAGTTAAGCCAATTTCATATGAATTAGCTAATGAATTATTTAAAAAATTAAGAACAATAGAAGTTCGATTTGATGATGGCACTAAAAGGTTTTATGAAAAAATGTCCCCTAATAGTCATGTTATAATCGAAAGTGATCTACCTCATTTTACAAACTGTCTATTTTATTGTCTTTGCTATTACGAAGAAGAGGAAAATTAGGAGTTAAAATTATATATTATGGATAATGAGCAGTGTATAAGTTAAATAGCTTAGTAAACTAAAAAGTTTATTAAGCTATTTTTTTGTAACACTTTCTTTATAAACTAATATAATAATACTAGAAGTAATTTATAGGAGTTATTATGGACTTACATGGAAGCCAAACCGAAAAAAACTTAAAGAAAACTTTCAGTGGAGAAAGTAAAGCTTCAACAAAATATCGTCTATTTGCTGAACAAGCTCGTAAAGAGGGGTTAGTTTATGTTTCTGATGTATTCAATGAAACCGCTGCCAATGAGCTTGCACATGCTAGGGAAGTATATAAAGACTTTTTAGGCCAAGTGAAATCTACTGAAGAAAATTTAATGAATGCTTTTATGGGTGAAACAGCAGAAGCTACCAAAGTATATAAAGAATTTGAAGAAACCGCTAGAAGCGAAGGCTTTAACGAAATCGCAGACTTTTATAAAGAGTTAGGCGAAGTTGAAGCTGAACATGATTTAAGATTTAGAACTATATATAATAGATTACTTAACGGTACACTTTACAAAGGGAATTCAAGTTCCTTATGGCAATGTACTAACTGTGGTTATATCCACGAAGGCGACTCAGCACCAAAGGAATGTCCTTTATGTCATTACCCTCAAGGCTGGTTTATGCCATATTGTAACCCTCTTAAATAGTTTTAACGCAAGTACTATCCCCCCAGTACTTGCGTTAATTTTTTGTAAACATAGTTTTATTTCTGGTTTTTTGTTAGAATACTATGTATATGCAATTATTTACTTCGGGAGGATAACATGAGCAAAAAAGTTGATTTACTAAAAGAAAATGAATTTAAATTACTAATAAAATATATGGTTCCTTGTATTCTTGGAATGCTTGGACTTTCATTTTGCATCTTAATTGATACAATATTTATTGGTAAAAAGTTAGGAAGTACTGGCTTAGCAGCTTTAAATCTATCACTTCCAACCTATAATATTTTTAATGCACTTGCTTTAACTTTTGGAATAGGTGGTGCTACTGCATTATCCATATCCATTGGAGAAGGAAATCACAAAAAAGGTAATGAGATTTTTACTACATCTATATTAGGTGCTGTATGTGTATGTATAGTAATAAGTATTTTAAACATATTCTTCATAGATGAAATATGTTATGCCCTTGGAGCTTCTGAAATTACTTTCCCATATGTAAAGTCTTATGTAGAGGTAATTTTATTCTTTAACTGGTCATTCGTATTTATTTCAGTATTAAATGTATTTGTAAGATGTGATAAAGCTCCAAAACTTGCAATGACCGCAATGATAACCGCAAATATTACTAACATAATATTAGACTATTTATTTATATTTCCATTAAATTTAGGGTTAGGTGGAGCAGCTCTTGCTACCTCTATTGGACAAATGGCTGGTATTTTAATTTTACTTCTTCACTTTGTTAAAAGAAATAATACTATGTCATTTAAAATAAAGTATTTTAATTTTAATTCTTTTCTTCGAATAATAAAAAATGGAATCCCTAGTTTTATCACAGAACTGTCAGCTGGATATGTTATTTTTATTTTTAATCTAGCAATCTTTAACATGCTTGGAGATTTAGGTGTTTCTTCTTATAGTATTATAAATAATATAATTTTAATCTTTACCGCAGTTTTTTATGGATTAGCACAAGGCGTTCAACCTTTAGTTAGCGTAAACTACGGTTCTAAGAATTATAGTAGAGTAGGTAAGTTTTTAAAGCTCTCCTCTATTATCGCTTTAATCTTAGGTGTAGTATTTTTCTCACTATGTATTCTTTTCCCTAAATCATTTATTGGATTATTTACTAATGATACTGGAACCCTTTTAAATACAACTGTGGCAGGTTCAAAAATTTATTTCTTCTGTTTACTATTTAGCGGAATAAATATGGTTAATATAGGCTATCTTCAAGCTATTGAACATTCAAAAAAAGCCTTACTTCTATCTTTATTTCGTGGCATCATTTTTATTACAATGTACCTCTTAATACTTCCTAAAATATTAGGTGTTACAGGAATATGGCTATCTGTACCCGTTACAGAATTTACAACATTAATTATTTCTCTTATACTAGTACACAAAAAATAGTTTATACTTTCTAGATAATAAAAAGAGATGTTGCAAACTAAGTGCAACATCTCTCAAATCATAATAATTACAGCTTTTTCTAAGGTATTTCATTTTCTTTTGTATCTTTAATTTCATCTTTAGTATTATAACAGGCATAACTTATAAATGTGTAAGTCTATTGGACCTTAACTGGCGTGTTCGATATGGAAACGAGTGTAACCTCCAATAGATTACCTGTTGTTCTTTTGTTTGTTATTTCTAACATATCTTTATTATTACCCGTTTTTTATAAATAATACATTAATTTTTATTTATTTTTTCTTTTATTAATTTAATAAATTTATGTACATCTTCACTAACAATAAATTTCATAAAGTATGGTTTTTCTTTTCCTTTTATAAACAAACTATATCCTAATTTTTCTTCTTTTAATTCTATATCTAAAATATCTTCATATTCTATAGAATCATCATATACTAAAAAAAATCTTTTTCCACAAAATCTTATTTTTTCACTGGTAGCTGCCAGTATTCCCGTTTTAACATTACTTTTATTATTTACTAAAGTTTCAAATGCACCATCTACATAGCAAAGTACCTTTTCATCTCCAATTAAATTTTTTTTCATTAAAGTTAAAACCTTTTCTTGATTTCCCATAAGTACATCCCCCTTGATTTTTAATGTCCATAATTTAAACAGATAATTTATGAAATCACAGCATTTTATAACCTTAAAAATCTGTACTTTCCTAAATACTAAAAAATAGTCACCATCATTATTTTAATCCATGATGATGACTATTTCCATATAATTTATATCAATTTTCTTAATCTTAAAATAATATTAACATATTTAAATTATCAATACTACTTATAACCTAATTTAGAAGAAGAAAAATCCTCCGCCGCAAAAACAGAATAATAGAAGTATTATTATCCACCAATCGTCTCCACAGCCATATTGATATGCTGGATAGTATGGGTAGTAAGGGTATGAGCCTTGATTATAACATTGATATCCGCCGCCATACCATGAATTATTCTGTACCACGTTATCACACTCCCCAAAAAGATCATCTCTATAACAATTATTTCTATACAAAGGTGTTTCACATGAACCTATTGGACTTCCCCATGAGCATGAAGGTCTGCAACATGAACAGGATTGTCTACATCCCCATGAATCATCGCAATGCTTTTCTTTCTTTCCTGAATAAGGATCATTAATAATAGTAATATATTGTCGTTGCCAAACACCACTATTATCTTGTCCTAGAGCTTGACCTTGACCTTGGCCTACTGCTTGACCTACTGCCTGCCCTACTGCTTGACCTTGTCCCTGGCCTTGACCTTGTCCCTGATTATCCAATTGAGCTTGACCTTGACCTTGTCCCTGACCTTGTCCTTGAGCTTGACCCTGTCCTTGGCCTTGTCCTTGTCCCTGACCTTGATCTTGATTATTTCCACTTGGTCTTTTATGATCATGTCCAAATCTATCTTCTTCAAAGAAATTATCTACTTTATCTAAATCCCATGGACTTTCAAATACTCCACCATTTGATTGATAATTAGGAACTTCTGTTTCAAATACATTCCAATTATTATCTTCAAAAAAATCATATCTATTTGTTGCCATATATCTAATACCTACCTTTTTTATATTTGCTGACGAAATATCATTTAGATAAATTCAACGTATATTATTACTTAAAACATACGTTCTAATATATATTATGAAAAAAATTCTTTTTCGCTACCTATATTATCATATTTTATTTACCAAAATCCTCTACCCCATGGTCCACAATTTCCAAAACATCCACTGTTACAGCCTCCACCAAAGGATAATAAAAGTAATATCCAAATCCAAGAATTATTTCCAAAACCACATCCACGTCCACAGTTTGACCAATTATTGCAGCAGGAGTTATTTGGTATGCAATTGTTTGGATAACAAGTATAACCACAGCAATTTGTGTTACAGCAACAATTTGTATTACAGCAACAATTTCTATTACTCATAAAATTACACCTCTTAATTATAACTATCTCAATAGTTATATTAGATTTGCTATGATGTATCATAAGCTATGATATTCATAGCTTAATATATAGTATGTAAATGTCTTATTTATTGATATTAATTTTTAAAGCCTAGATGAATTTTTTCATCTAGGCTTTAAAGTTAAAAATATATTTTATATTTATCTGAATTATAGGTAGGTAAATTAATATTAAATTTAATAGAAATCATTCTTGCGAAAAATACAACTATAAAGCAAACAGAAAATGTTACATTGTATGGAAATCCTATATAATTGCATAGATAAAATACCACAGCCCCAATTATAGATGCTACTGCATAAATTTCTTTTGTAAAAATTAATGGTGTATTTTGGACGAAAGTATCCCTTAAAACTCCTCCACCAACACCAGTAATTAATCCCATACATGCTACCAAGAATATATTTGTATTTGGCTGATTGTATGCTAAGTTTGCTCCTGTAATTGTAAAAGTAGCAAGTCCAATAGCATCAAATAACGATATTATATTTTTTAATAATGCCATCTGATTTCTTTTGTTTGTAATTTTAAATAATTGATCAGCGCTCATATATTGACTCGTATTTTCAGTAGGATGAGCATCAAATTCCTTCTTCTTTATGTTAGTATATCTCTGAGAAATTTTAGGATATCCATAAAATGCAATAATAGAAATAACTATACTTATAAAGCAATATGTTGGTTTAACAAAAGCCGTGGGTGGCGTTTGTCCTAAAATAATATCTCTAAAAATCCCTCCCCCTACTGCTGTAGTTATTCCTAAAAATATAACTCCAAATAAGTCCAACTTTTTTTGCATGGCTACTAATGCCCCTGAAAATGCAAATGCAACTGTACCCAAAAAATCAAATATACTTAGTAACATCTCTTTCATCCTTTCATGTTATTACCTATTTACAACATAAATCAATTGTTTTTTCATTTCAACTATTTCTAAAAAATGTAATAGAAGAAATTTTATCTATAGATTACAAATATAGTATGAATATTGAACAACAAAAAAAACACCTTATAAAAGGTGTTTTTGATTCATAACTCATTCAATCATGAATCTATTACCTGGCAATAACTTACCCTCCCACACAGCTTCCCGTGCAGTACTCTCAGCTCTTTGAAGCTTAACCTTCGTGTTCGACATGGTAACGGGTGTTTCCTTCAAGATATACTTACCAGATAAGTACACATCTCAAATATTTTGCGATGTAAACTTCACAAACTTAATAAGTTTGTCTTTAATAAAAACATAAGTTTTTATTAGAATGCGATAATAAAACAAAACTTTGTTGTTGATTATACGGATATTATTTATATTATAAGAAATTTCGTAATATCATCGCCCAATAGAAATTTTATTAGGTTTATCATTTATCGCTCATCACGACTCTTATTAGTTTACCAATTTATTTTCACTCTGTCAATAGACATTTCTTATTTTAAATTAAACTAAACTAAAGAATTTTTTTAATACATGCAATACAAAAATTGGTATAGAACACGTTAACTTACGTATGCTATACCAATTAATTTATATATGTTGCAATAAATTTAATTGTAACATATATATTATTTAACTTTCCAAGTACTGCCTTCTTTACTGTCAAGTATTTCTATATTCATAGCTGCTAGTTCATCTCTAATTTCATCAGCTCTCTTAAAGTTTTTTTCTTTTCTAGCTTCATTTCTTTCTTTTAAAAGTCTATCCACAAGTTCAACATCAATATTAGAAGGTATTACTTCTTCTATTTCCATTAAATTAAGAGAAAGTACTTTGTCAAAGTCTTCTATTAACATTGATTTCTCTTTATTATTTAGGTTATTATCTTTAATTACCTCATTTAACACTGTAAAGGCATTGGCTATATTTAAGTCATCACTTATTTGAGCCTTAAATTTTTCTTTATACAAATTAATATTTTCTTCATTAACATTTTCATTATTACCTATATCAGATAATATAGCACCTATTTTCTTTTTAAGCGCTTTATATCCATTTTGAGCATCTTTTAAACTTTCAAAGCTAAATACTAATTGTTTTCTATATTTTGATTGAAGGCAAAAATATCTATAATCTAATGGATTAAAGCCTTCTTCTTCAAGTCTAGTAACTGTTAAAAAATCGCCTTTAGATTTTGACATCTTCCCGCCATCTTCTACTAAAAATTCACCGTGAACCCAATAATTTACCCATTTATGACCAAGGGCACATTCTGATTGAGCTATTTCATTAGTGTGATGTACTGGAATATGATCTATTCCTCCACAGTGAATATCTATTCTTTCGCCTAAATACTTCATGCTCATTGCAGAACATTCTAGATGCCATCCTGGAAATCCTCTGCCCCACGGAGAATCCCATTGCATTATTTGATTAGAAAATTTAGAATTTGTAAACCATAGTACAAAATCTAAAGGATTCTTCTTATTTGGATCTATTTCTATTCTACTTCCAGCTTCTAAATCATCAATACTCAAATTAGCAAGCTTCGTATAATCTTCAAATTTATCAATTTCAAAATAAACGTTGCCATTAGCGTTATAAGTGTATCCTCGTTCCTCAAGCTTTTGGATAAACTTAATCATATCTTCAATATGTTCAGTAGCTCTACATACAACTGTTGGTCTTTTTATATTTAATTTTTTACAATCATCAAAGAAAGCATCTTCATAAAATCTTGCAATTTCCCATACTGTCTTGTGCTCTCTTGTTGCTCCTAAAAGCATCTTATCTTCGCCTTCATCTCCATCAGATTGAAGATGTCCAACATCTGTTACATTCATAACATGTTTAACTTTGTATCCAACATATTCAAGAGATTTCTTAAGTGCATCTTCAAATATGTATGTTCTCAAATTACCTATATGGGCAAAATTATAAACTGTAGGTCCACAAGTATACAAACCTACCTTATTTTTATTTATTGGTATAAATTCGTCTTTATTTCTAGTTAAAGTATTATATAGATAAAAACTCATACTGACTCTCCTTTTCATTATTTCTATTGTATATGAGCAATATTGGCCTTAATAAGAATTCTCCAGAAATTTAAAAAGCTATAGATTAACTATAGCTTAAATAACATTATCTTATCAATTGTATAAAAGTTATCATAGCTATACTGTTCTGTTTATCTTCTTATATTATATTATAGCAACAACAGCAACAACACATAACCATAATTACCTCTCCTTAATAACTTTATACTTAAATTTTATCATATTATAATAATTTTACAACTAAAAAAACAAGGATAAATTTATTTATCCTTGTTTTTTACTCTATTAGGCTTTGCCTTTGGTCTAATAACAATATCATCTTTTTTCTTTTTACCACTGTTCTTATAGTAATTGTTTGTTTCCTTTGGTTTATCAAATCTTTTTAACCATCCAGCAGTATCAACAAACCATAAGAATAATATCACAAATATTCCCGGGAATACAAAATTCAAAACAATTTTAGGTAAGTTTGGTAATAAAAATGGTGGTAATAAAAATACCATTATTGCTAAAACAAATATTATCCATTTATTTATTTTAATCTTATTTAGCACAAACTTAGAAAGAACTTTATATAATCCAAGTACAATTATTGAATACAATATAATAGCTGCTAAAGTAAACATAAAATCCTTCAAATATAACACTCCAATCTTATAAACATTAATTACAAAGACATATACCTTGATTAAAACATATATACCATTATAATATATATTCTTAGAAATGTATATATATGTTCCAATAAAGATTATTCATCTCTTTAATTTTGCAGTTTTCATTAAACGGACAGTATATTAGATATACAGAGGAACTTATATAATAATTTTTAATCTTATAATCTTTATCTTCTTTATATAAATGATTAAAAAAATTATTTTAGTAAATAATACTTAAGGTAATATACCTTAAAAGGAGATGTTAAAATGAAAGTATTTGATGCAATAGTACTAATTCTTGTTATTATTGGGGCTGTAAACTGGGGTCTTATAGGACTTTTTCAATTTGACTTAGTAGCTGTTTTATTTGCAGGCTCAAGTGCATTTGGTACTATAAGTACATTTAGTAGAATAATCTATGCTTTAGTAGGATTAGCTGGATTATATTCTTTATCATTCTTTGGTAAAAGTAAATATACAGAATAATAATTAAAAATTAAGCCGCCTTAGTGCGGCTTTTTTTAATGCTCTGTAGTAAAATAGAGTGATAGAATATATAGGTAATGAAAATTTAATGCTGAATTTCGAAGGAGTGGTTAGTTTATGATTGAAAATATACACTATACTATAAAATCAATTACTACTAATGATTTAATGAAATATTACAACCCAAAACTTATTAATAAATATTGTGAATCATGCAATAAATACAGCAAGGTATGGACCTGTCCTCCTTTGCCCTTCATTGATAAAGATTTTTTACTTAAATACAAATACTGCCATATAATAAGTGGAAAAGTATTTATAAATTCTTTGGATGACGATGAAGTAGCTTCATTAGTTAATCATTCTTTCAAAAAATATAGCGATATAAGTATCTCGAAAGATAATTTCTCTAATGTTTTTAATGGAATATATTATGCTTTTAGAGAAATAAATGATAAAAAAATTTTAAACCTAGAAAATACTTTTAAGGATACGTTAGCTTTAGTATCTGGACGATGTTTAATATGTTCAAATTGTACTAGAGTTAATAACGCACCCTGTATCCATCCAAATAAACTAAGATATTCCCTAGAAGCTTTAGGTCTTGATGTATCTTCTATAATAGAAAATGTTCTTGGAGAAAAACTTCAATGGAGCAGTAATAAAAACCCTGAATATGTAACAGGTGTTTCTGCCCTTTTATCTAATTCACTCATATCTGAATCTGCAATTAAAGATACACTTGCATAAAGCCTCTGTATAATCGAGAATTACTATGGCCTAAAATGATAATAATATATAAGACTTTAATCTCAATATTATTATAAATTATTTAGGTGGTGATTTTATTTGTTTGACTCTATAAAGAATGGTAATAATTATTTAAACTTAACTAATGGTAATTGGACTTCTAAAGATGAAGTAATTTCTATTTATTCGCCAACAGATCATAAAATTCTTGGGACAATACCCAAGATGGGAATAGATGATATTGACTTCTCTATACGCTGCGCAAAAGAAGGTCAGCTCATTTGGGCTAGTACACCTCTTAATAAAAGAGCTGAAATTCTTCATAAAGCAGCAGATTTATTAAAAGGACACTGTGAAGAACTAGCTGAACTTTTAATGAAAGAAATAGCAAAAGATTATAAATCATCTATGTCAGAAGTAAAAAGAACAGTAGACTTTATTAGATTTACAGCCGATGCCGGTAAGAATATGGATGGTGAGGCTATTTCTGGAGATAACTTTCCAGGATTCGATAAAAGTAAATTAAGTTTTGCTCAAAGAATCCCTGTAGGGATAGTTTTAGCTATTTCACCTTTCAACTATCCTATAAATTTATCTGCTTCAAAAATTGCTCCTGCTTTAATTGCAGGAAATAGTGTTATACTAAAGCCTCCTACACAAGGTTCAATAAGTGCCTTACATCTTGTTCGTATTTTTCAAGAGGCCGGTATACCTAATGGAGTTTTAAATACTGTTACTGGAAGTTCAAAAGAAATTGGTGACTATATTGTTACCCATCCAGATATAAACTTTATCAATTTTACCGGTTCTACTAAAGTTGGAAAACATATTGCAGATATAGCAGGAATGGTGCCCATGATGATGGAACTTGGAGGTAAAGATGCTGCTATAGTATTAAAAGATGCAAATTTAGATGAAGCCGCTAGAGAAATTGTATCTGGAGCATACAGTTATTCAGGACAACGTTGCACTGCCATAAAACGAGTTCTTGCTACTTATGAAGTGGCTGATGAACTTTCAAATAAAATGAAGGACCTAGTTCAAAATTTAAAAGTTGGATTGCCTGAAGATGATGATGTAACAATTACACCTCTTATAGATAATTCATCAGCAGATTTTGTTGAAGAATTAATTAAGGATGCTTTAGATAAAGGTGCTACTTTACTTTGTGGTAATAAAAGAGAAAAAAATTTAATATATCCAACTCTATTAGATAACGTCACCGAAGACATGAGGATAGCGTGGGAAGAACCCTTTGGTCCTGTCCTTCCAATACTAAGGATAAAGGATGATGATGAAGCAATTGAAATTGCCAATAAATCTGAATATGGACTTCAATCCTCAATCTTTACTAAAAATATAGATGATGCTTTTTATATTGCTAGTAAATTAGAAGTTGGAGCTGTCCAAATAAATAATAAATCAGAAAGAGGTCCTGATCACTTCCCATTTTCAGGTGTGAAATCTTCAGGAATGGGAACTCAGGGTATAAGATATAGCATAGAAGCTATGACTAGAATAAAATCTATTGTTTTAAACATCGGTCAAGAACTTTAGTAGTTTAAAAGCCATATTCTATTTTAACTTTAGAATATGGCTTCGTTTTATTCTTCTATTATAGCTAATACATCTTCAATAGAAAATTTAAACCAGTATGTAAACTTATCTGGTTCCGCTTCTAATTCTTTTTTTAAATCATTAGTAGAAATCCATTTCCAGTTTTCTACTTCTTCTTTATTTGGTATTGGTACACCATTATAATATCCAATAAAGATATGATCTAATTCATGTTCTATTAGATCATTGTCAAACTTAGCATGATATAAAAAAGTTTTTTTCTCGCTCAAATCACAGTCAAATCCCATTTCTTCTTTCAATCTTCTATGAACAGCTTCCTTTATATCTTCACCCACTCTTGGATGACTGCAACAAGTATTAGTCCATAACCCACCTGAATGATACTTTCCATTCTCTCTTTGTTGCAACAAAAATTCACCCTTTGAATTAAAAACAAAAATTGAAAATGCTCTATGCAACCTTCCCTCTATATGGGCTTGCATCTTTTCCATTTTTCCTATTTCACTATCATTTGTATCTACTAATATAACTTCTTCCATAACTTAATTCTCCTTATTCGATAATACTCCACTTGATTCTTTATTATATGTTTAATTACTCCACTGCTGAACATAATTACTATATATGGAGGTAATGGTATCATTATGAAAATATTTAAATCAAAAAAATTTTTTATAGCTCTCTGTATTACTATATCATTATCATTTCTAATTGGCTATAAGTTAAATAAAAATGTACAACCGGAGTGTATTAGTGAAATTCACTTTATTGATGTTGGTCAAGGAGATTCTATTCTAATTCATAATAAAAATTACAATATATTAATTGATTCAGGTCCAGGGTCAGAAAAATCCAAAATCCTAAAATACTTAAACAAAGAGCATGTAAAAAAACTTGATTATATAATTGCTACTCACCCACATGAAGATCATATAGGAGCTATGGATAAAATAATTAACCGCTTTGATGTAGGTACCTTTATAGCCCCTAAAATTACAACTCCTGATATAGAGTTTAATAATATGATCAATGCTCTAGATTCTAAAAGAACTTCAATAACTTCCATTCCAACTAATTACAGACTTCAATTAGATAGTGATAGTTATATAGACTTTCTTTGGACTGGGGAAAATTATAAAGATGATAATCTTAACAATTATTCCATTGTATGCAAATATACCTTTGGTGAAAGATCAGTACTCTTTACAGGTGATTGTGAAAAGGATATAGAAAATAAATTAGTTGCATCCAATAGTTCTTTAAAAGCAGATATATTAAAAGTTCCACATCATGGTAGTAGCACCTCTTCCACTGAACAATTTATTAATAAAGTAAAACCATCAATATCTATAATTTCCTGTGGCATGGGTAATGAGTATGGACATCCAAATAAACCCACATTGCAATCTTTAGCAAATATTAATTCACTAATATTTAGAACTGATATAAATGGAGACATTATTTTAAAAACTGATGGTAACTCATTTTCTATATTAACTGAAAAGAAAAATTAAAAATCAGTCCATAAAAATGAACTGATTTTTTCATATCTTTTATCTATAAGATGTTTTTAATGCTTCCTTTAATATCTTTGGATCCTTTTTATATGGAGTTACAGGGCAGATCTTTTTATTTCTTATTCCCATTAAAGTATATACAGCTATTCTTGCTGCACGAACTGAATATTCTTCTGTAAATACCATATCCTCAGGTATCTCAACAAACTGGCTAATCATAGCAAAATTATTAGAACCTTCTGGAACAACTTTAGGCCTATCACTCATCTTACGTGGTTGGAATTGAGCATCAATATAAGGCATCATACATGGAATTACATTAACCACACTTTCCATTATCTCATCAATCTCATCTTCCATATGAAGGTGGTGTAAAAGTTCAATTAACATTTCTTCACCGGTACATTCACGCATAGGTTTCTTTACATAATCTCCAACTTTATCTGTATATAAACCATAGCCCCAGAATATAGTAGTATCCATAGGTTGATTTTTAAAGTGTGGCTGTGCAGCTACAACTATACTCATTAACCAATTTGAATCCTTAAATGTCATTAAAGCTCCACTTCCAGGAATATTGCCTGAGAAATTCTCAATAAGTTTCAAAAGTTTATTTCCTTTACATGTTACTGTGAAACTTTCCCAATTTGTTTCATTTGGATGACCGAAGAATGGCTCTGGGTTACCTAATTCAGGTCTTTTATTAGCTACCTTTTTCCATAACTCGCCGGAAATAGGTTCTTCAGGCCTATATTCTGCTGGTGTATTAAAGTCTCCTAGAGTAGCACAATCTGTCATACATCCATTAGTCATAATACAAATATCACCAGAGTTTAATTCGATTACTCTTTCTCCATTTTCAACTTCAATATGAATACCAGTTACAGTAAGCTGTGTTTCAGGTTTAAAATCTAAATCAGTAACCTTTGCATTAATGCTAAAGTCAACTCCATGTCCATCCAAGAAAACTTTTAGCGGAAGAATTACTGATTCATATTGATTATAAGGTGTACGTGTAACTCCTTCTAAAGTTTCAATACGAGAAAATTCAAAAATCATACGCTCCATATAACGCTTAAATTCAAAAAGACTTGACCATTTCTGGAAAGCAAAAGTTGTTTGCCACATGTACCAGAAGTTAGTTTCAAAGAAGTGTGGTGTATTTTTAAACCATTCTTCAATAGTCTTATTATCTAATTTTTCTTCCGGGGTTATCATTAATTTTCCTAAAGTCATTCTATCTTCATTATTAAATCCCATACTGTGAACATCTTGAATAACTCCATTTTTATCAACAAGACGAGCTTGTGCATGAGTAGGATGTAAATGGTCAAAATTTAATATTTCTTCCGTAACACTTTTTCCTGGGAAATCTAATGATGGTATACTAGAAAATAGCTCCCAAAAATTTTCATATGTCTCTTCATTTAACATTCTTCCGCCTCTACATACAAATCCATTCTGTACATCACCGGCGCCATCGTTACTTCCACCTAATATATTCATACCCTCAATAATATGAATATTTTCTCCCTTAAAATTACAATCTCTTATTAAATAAGCTGCTCCTGCTAAAGATGCAAGTCCTCCTCCAATAAAATAAGCGTGATTGTTACTTCTATCAATTACAGGATAATCTGCTTCATTTTCATTTAACTTTCTGCTTTTAACTTTTTTAACTCCCACTGTAGCTACTGCTGCTGCTCCTGCAATTGCACCTACTACAAGTAAAGGATTTATATTACTTTTTGATTTCTTACTCATAATTAATCAACTTCCTTTATATTTATTTCTTAACTCTATCTTGCTTTATATTATAATTCCAAAACAAATTCATGTAATTATACATTTTTATAACTTTGTATAAAATAAAGTTAATTTAGTTTTAATAATATATATAAAGTTTGAATATTTCTTGTATGCTATAAAATAGATAATAAAATTTACGATTATAGTTGTAGCAAAAATATTTTATCCATTATTGAAGTCAATTATCCTTCAAATTAATTATTATTATAAAAACAATCCCATAATATAAGCATCTCGATACGATCCATCAATTAATTTAATATCTTTTTTGAGTTCTCCCTCAATTACAAATCCTAAACTTTTATATAAATTAATAGCTCTCTTATTTCCTGTATCTACACACAAACATGCCTTCTCTATATTGTTTTCTCCACACCAGCTAATAGCTTCTCTAAGAAGCTTTTTCCCAATTCCAATTCCCCAATATTCCTTTTCTATACTTATTCCAATATCTACTTTATGGGATAACCTTTTTTTAGTATTTCCATGGGCACCACAACTTCCTACAATTTTACCATCAACTTCTGCTAGTAACACTAAGTTATTTTTTGAATTTTCCCATTTTTTAATTAGTTTTATTTCTTCCTCTACTGAAATATTAAATTCTCCTGGCTCTCGAGTTAAAAATATAGTTTCACTATCTATTTGATCTATTAATTTAATTAATTCTTCTGCATCACTTTCACTAGCATTTCTAATAATTAATTTTTTATTATTCAACTCATATTCTATATTGCACTTCGCCATATTATCACCTTAATTTCAAGTACCTTTCTATAAAACATTCTATTTTTTCTATATTATACCACATATTTTAAAAAACAAAATACTGCAACCAAGTAATAAAATTACATGTTTGCAGCATTAATCAATAACATATATTAATCCCAAATTCTATTTATAAACTCTTCTACTTCATCCCAAGCTGCCTTTCCCTCAGGTATCAAATCACCTACCATTTGAAATACATGAAACATCCCTTCATAAACAGTAACCTTAACATCCACATTACTCTTCTTAGCTTTTTCTGCTACTGTTAATGTATCACTTAGCAGCACCTCATGAGTTCCAACTTGCATAAGCATAGGTGGAAATCCTTCAAAATCACCAAACATAGGTGATATATAATAGTTTTTAGGGTCATTATCTCCTATATATGATGAATTATATAACATACTATTTGTACTTTTACCAAAAAGGGGATCTATTTCAAAGTTATCTTTATAACTTGTACCACTATTAGTTAAATCAGTCCAAGGGGACATTGTAATAAAAGCTGCTGGATAAGGCATATTATTATCCTTTAAATATAAACCTAAAGCTAAAGCTAGCCCCCCACCTGCTGAATCTCCAGCTATTATTATGTTATTAGAATCATATTTTTTCTCTTTTAGTAACCATTCGTAAGCCGCTATGGCGTCATCTAATGCAGCTGGAAATGGAAATTCTGGAGCTACTCTATAATCAATTGTTAAAACTTCTGCTCCCTTTGCATAATCACAATATTTTAAAGCAAATCTCCTATATACATTCTTCATAGGTCCAATATATCCACCACCATGAAGTTGTAATATAGCCTTTCCGTTAAGTCCTTCTTGTGGAAATAAATCTTCCATAACAAAATTATTAATCTCAATCTTATTATATTCATATCCCTTTGGACACTTCCATGGTGGTTCTACTGGATGTTTTCTATATTTGCCTGTCTGAATAGGTTCTCCCAATGATGTATCAGTAATATTATCCATCATCTCCCTTAATATATGACCTACCAAACTTGTTCGTCTATCTCTCATTGTCTATTCTCTCCTATGTATTAAATCTTCTTTTTAATTCACTTATTACACTTTTATCACCAAATACAATAGTTCCAATTAAAATTAAAATTGATATACAACTTGTTAAAACTGCTAAAAATGGCCTTGTTATTATTTTCGTTCCTGCTAAAATCAATGGAATAAAACTTAATACAGTTATAGCTATTTGGTACATAAAATAACTTTGCCAATTCATTCTATTAATAAGCATACAAATTACTATTGCTAAATTAGCAAAGATAATTATTGAGGGTATTACATAATTCACTGACCAGCCTCTATACCCTACAACATTATCAACTACTACAATTAGTATTGCTGCTCCTATAGTTTGAACAAATATCTTGGATGCAATATTAGCATTATTCATTATAGAATACGTTACAGTAACCCCGAAATATACAATAGCAACAATAGCTATTATTGACCAAATGACACCTGAATAAGTTAAATAGTTTATATATCCTAATACTACAGAAACTAGGATCAAAATAAATATAAAAATCTTTCTTATTTTATTATATTTACTTACATCATATTCAATATTGGGATAAAGATTCTCATGTACAATATCCTTTTCATCATATTCCAAAACACTTTTACACAGTGGACATGTATGAGTATTATCAAAAATATCTACATTACACTTTCTACATTTTTTCATTTATAACACCATTACTTTCTATTGTTACACTAATTCCTTCTTTACTTAAAGTTCTAAAAAAAGCCCTTTGTAAATAAGGATCTGCCAGTACTGAAGTAAAACTTACCTCTAGTTTATCCTTATATGAAGATACTCCACATTTCATTTTTTGCTTTTTAGAAACTCCAATTATAAAGTGGAAGTTTTCAATATCATCTTCATATTCAGGAAGCACATTTATATTTCCTAAATTTGATAATGTCATTGTGTTTCCTCTACTTACTCTTCTATATATTATTTGTAATATTATATATTTTAAAGCTAATGGAGTAAATCTTATTAATGCCTTTTTTTCATTAGATACATTATAGGATATTGTTTCCTCTAATCTTTCCTTTGCAACATTTCTATCCATTTGATTGCTTACTATATCAATAATCTCTTCTAATGTATGATCACACCCTTTAGAAAAAAACTCTATTGAAGATACTGCAAAAAAATTCATTGTAGTAGTAGAGTCAAAGAATCCTCTTAAATTAATTGGTACATTAATAGATATAGGATCTTCGTTTTCTTGTTTATTCATATATTCATTATAAATACACCATATAAGTACTGATGTTAAATATTTAGTTATACTTATACCTTTACTTTTACACTTTGATTTAAGTTCATTTAAATTAATATATCCATGGATAACACTTGTAGTATCTAAATATAATAAATCTCCATTTAATTGATACGCTCTCTTATTTTTATAAGGCTTATTAGGCACCTTTTTATAATTTTTCAAATAGCTATCTTCTATATCTAAAATACAATCTCTACTTGGTCTTAAATTAATCTTCTCTCCTCTTTCTTGAGCTTTTTTTAAGTCTATATAATGATAAGTTAATTCTTTTAAAAAGTTCATTGCACCCATACCATCAGTTATAGCATGAAATACTTCAAAGTTTATTCTCTTTTTATAATAGGATACCCTAAATAAAAATTGTTGATTACTTTGAGGATCAATAAACTTACACGGATAAGTAGATTCCTCTTCAACCCTAGGTACTTTTTTATTAGTTTCAAAGTAATACCAAAAAAATCCTCTTCTTAACCTGACATTAAATCCATCAAACCACACAATAATTTCTTCTAAAGCTTCCTGCAAAATCTCTGGTACTATTTCTTCCTTTAAAGTAGCAGATACTCTAAAAACATTGCTTAAACTTTCATCTGTAATTACAGGAAATAATTTTGCTGTATTATCTAATCTTCTCCATTTGGTTTCTTGAGTCCTGTTACTCATTACACTTCGTCCTCTTTTCTAAACTGAATAATTTTACATACTATATGTCATAATATAAACTACATTCTAGTTTAACATAACTTATATATTCTATCACTTTATTTTACTACAGAGCTTATATTTTTTAAAAAATCATAATAAAATATTCTCCTATAGTTTCATACCTGATGCATATATCACGGGCATATTAAAAGAAAATATTTCTTTTGTTTCATATTTGTTAAGTCCTTCAAAAACATCCTTTTTAAACTCAGTAAATATTCCCTCACCCATTTGCTCTATACAATCAATAATTCCTCGTACAGCATTATTATTCATTTCATTCCACCATTCATCTTTACTATTATAAACTATGGTAGTATTAATTTCTTCTATTTCTATATTTTTAAATCTTGCTTCCTTTAGTATCTTTATCACATCATCAACGGTATCAAACTTATAATTTATATTATTACCTTTTTCACTTTTAATATATTTTTCTACAATGTTACTAAACCATTTTTGATCTTCTTGGATTCCCCATATGCTAAAGGATGCCTTCCCACCAGGCTTCAATACCCTCATTATTTCCTTAAATCCATTCTTCCCTAAATAAATATAACCAAATCCAAATCCATTTATTACATTATCAAATTTTTCATTATTAAATTCTAAAAAATCAGCATTCATATGAAATACTTCCACATTAGATAACTTCTTTTCAAAAATTTCTTTTTGAGTTTCTGATACCATAGCTTGTGAATTATCTATTCCAACAACATGTCCAGTTACCCCAATCTTTGTTGCAGTTGGAAATAATGATGCCCCTCTTCCTATACCTATATCCAGCACTTCACTGCCACTTTTGATATTAGAAAATTCAACTAAATATTCTCCAAAATCATTCCAATATGTAGGACCTACCTTTCCAAAACTTGAAGCAACTACATCCCATATATTTTTCATATCTATCACCCCATAATTATATGTTATCACAATGTATATATTTAGTACTAACAATTCTTAAACGATTTAACCACGGGAGTTTCTAAATGAATGCAGCTTTTCTACACATAAAAACCTAGTAACTTAATTGCTACTAGGTTTTATCTATTTACATGCTAATTTAATTTAAATTGTTCTATTTTAAGTATCAATATATTTTTAAAGAAGATGGTACTTCTCCTCCGTAACAGCATTAAATTTTTCAGTAATAGAAGATGGATTTCTTATTATCTTAAAGAGTTCTTCTTTTCCATAATGATCATAAAGTGTTCCAAAAATCTCATTTCCCATATAGTAAAGTCTGTAATGTGAAATATTCATAGTTTTTCCTGTAGCTTCAGAAATAGCATTTGGAGTCATCCAATATTCATTAAGAAAATTATGCACATCCTCCATTGATATATTTTCATTCTTAATTCTTTTTATATCATTTTTAAGATGTTTCATCATAAATTCAAAATCATCTTTAAGAAAATTCCAAGTATCTTCTTCTAATCCCACATTGACATTTCTATCTGGATACATAACTTTAGATAATGTTCCAGTAGCATTATTATTAAATTTTACAGCTAGTCCTTCAAATGAAAATGATGTAATGAAATAGTCAAGAGGGCTCTCAAATTTTATTTCACTAAAAATATTATTCATCAGAACATGATGAGTTTCATGAGATATAAATGCTATAAGGGAATCTTCATCGGAAATAAACTTCTGCATTCTCATAGCATCAAAATGAATAAAATTTTCGTATGGATAGCCAAAGGAATTCCCTATTCCTATGGTAGAAATTATATTTAGCTCTTTTAGGCTATTAAATCCTCTGTCATCTAGCCCATTTTTAAGGTTTGATTCTACTACTTGTAAAACTTTCGCATTAGCATTTAATTTATCGAGTACATTTATACTAAAGGACTCAATAGAATTAATAAACTCCACTAATTCCTTGTGCCTCATCCTTAGCCTTGGATTTTCCACCTGAGCTTCTTCAAGATTAAGGCAATTTAACAAATACTCTTCATACTCCTCCATGGGAATCGTTGATAATGGCATTCCTTCCTGATTATATCTTGCAAACTCTACTTGGTAATCCTTATGCAAAAGTGTTTTGTGAAGTTTTTCTTTAGTTAATATACCAGCTTTAAGTTCCTTTAGATTTTCAATCATCATAGGAACACTAGATGTACTTACGGTAATTTTCACTGAAATCCCTCCCTTATTTATTTTCCAAATGCTTAATCCTATTCTCTATAGATGGATGAGTTTCAAACTTCTCATCTATTTTATTCTTTTTAACCTTTGTGTCATTTAATTGTGCTAATTTTAATAAAGCTGATTTGTATACCTCTATATTACATCCCCTTTCTAATACAAATTCATCTGCTTGCTTTTCTTGTCGCCTTGAAATGAATCTATTTATTATTAAAAATAAAATAATAAATTCACATAAAATTACAATAAAAACTATTAAAGAATCAGCCCACCAATAAAATGTTTCAAATAAAAACGGGGTACTAATTATAACAATTATAGAAAAACATAAATATAAAATCCTTTTTCTAATATGATTATATTTAACATGTCCCAATTCATGCGCAATGACTGCTTTTATTTCCTCAATAGATTCATTGTTAAGTAAATAATCCGAAATGTATATATACTTTTCTCCAATTCCTGTTATCATTGCATTTGCAATCTTTTGTTTCTTCGTTTTCCAAATATATATATTTACATCAGTGTAACATACATCTTTTCCCATTGTTATTAATTCTCTCTTCAGTTCGCAGTCTTCCATCTCATAACATTTAACTATCCAAATGATTATTTTAGGAAATATTAAATTAATTACTATAATATAAACAATTGTTATTATTAAAATCATACCTAACCGCATTAACTGAGAATCCGTATTTAAATCAAATATAAATTGAATACTTATCCCTAAAATAAATACCACTATAGATTGAAAAGTTATTACTTTTATAGTAGTTATTATTCTTTCACTAGTAGATTCCTCAACGTCCCTTATTTCCTTTAAAACACCATACACAATGCTATTACAAATAATACACATTAGCATTATAGATACATACATTAAAATACATATCATTAAAAGCCAATACTTATACTCATAGCACACATCGAATAATAAGAAATATAATATTATACCTGTAATTATTCTTATTGGTATTACAATATATCTATTAATTCCTCTAATTTTCTCCATAGCTTGTTCCCTAGAATTTATCTTTTTGTAATACCTAGAAATAAATATTCTTTGAAAAAAACTAATTAAAATATTAATACCAAACAATACTACAATTAATATAATTTTATCTAATGTAGATAGTTCAAATAAAAACTCTATCATTTAAATACTCCCTTAAATATTAATTTCCTTAAACTTTTCCTCTGCAGCCTTAATAGCTTCAACTCCAGAATTGCATAATACATTTATACCTTTTACAATTGTTACAATCACGAAAGCTTCTACAAGTTCCTCCATTGTTAATCCTGCTTCAATAGCAGCTACTGCATGTGACTTAGCTCCACTTGTTTCATTATCCAAGCTATCTAAAATTGTAAAAATCAGTTCTCTTGTCTTTTTAGGTAGTTTACCACTTTGAACCGATTCTCTCATAACTAAATATCCCTTTAATCCTTCTGGCACATATTTAGATAATACTTCTGCAAATGGCGGATCCCACTTTAACTCATTTTTATAGTAATCTAATATCTTTTCAAAATCTTCCATATTTAAAATACTCCTTTGTTTTCTATATATTTTTCAATCATATTTATATCCTTAATATCCTCCCAAAAATCATTTATGAACTACTTTCACAATATCTTCAAAACTATCTATGTAATATTTATATCCTTCTACATCTCCAAAGCCATACTTGGCATAAATAAATGGAATTCCTGCAACTTTTGCCGATTCAAAATCTCCATTTGTATCACCAACATAAACAGGACTTTTTAAATTGTTACGCTTAATAAGAATTTTATTAGTTTCTCCTTTGCTTGTGCCAGTTTTCCCAGAACACTCATAATCAGTAAAGTATTTATCTAAGTTATGTGCCTTGAAAAAACATTCGATATAGCCTACTTGACAATTACTAACAATAAATAATTTATATTCCCTTGATAGTTTTTTTAGTGTATTCTCTACGTTGGGATATAATTTCCCTCCATGTTCTCCTAGGTAAATTTGTTCCTTATCACAGCATTCTTTCATAAGTTCTGATCTTAACTCATCACTTAAATCTGGGAATAACTTCTTTCCTATATCTTCTATTAAAAGTCCCATACAACTCTCTAAATCACTGGACGTTATCACTTTTTTTATATTTGGATATCCTTTTAAAACTTCTTTCCAAGTACCACATACACCTTCAATGGAATTCCAAAGTGTGCCATCTAAATCAAAAATAATGCTATCTATATTCATTTCACTGTTCCTCCATTGTATAATTTTTACACTATAATTTAAATGTTCTTCTCGGAAACATCTATAAGTTCCATCTTAATAAATCTCCCCATCCCCATAGGTGTTTCCTTAACATAGGAATCCACTTCACTAAATCCTGCTCTTTTATAACATTTTATAGCTCTAATATTAAAATCTCTAACTTCTAATAAAATTTTTCTTTGAGGATATCTCATCTTTGATTCATCAATTAAAAATCTCATAAAGACTTTCCCTAGTCCTTGTCCACAAAAGCACGGCTTAATTCCAACACCAAA
Source organism: uncultured Clostridium sp. (assembly GCA_900548455.1). Classification (GTDB taxonomy): domain Bacteria; phylum Bacillota; class Clostridia; order Clostridiales; family Clostridiaceae; genus Clostridium_J. The sequence goes on along the minus strand of URKQ01000016.1, from coordinate 5,639 downwards.
CCATACTCCATCTTTCTTTTCCATTAGCCTTATATATCCTATAAATTTATTTTCTTTATCTAATATAGCTTTAAATTCTTTTTTTCTTTTCTCTTCTTTTGTCATTCCCCATCCAGACTTGTAAATTTCATTCCAAGAAGGCATATTATATACTTTATACTCATCGTCATATTTCCAAGTACACGCATCCTTTGCATACTCTTCAGTAAAATCTACAAGTCTTAATTCATAATCATTTCCCATAATACTCTCTCCAACTCATCTTTTTTGCAAAATATAATCATAATATGATGATGTATTTATCTCATTTCCACTTCTGCGACTTATATTTCTTTTTTCTTTATATAATATCTCAAACCCACTAAAATTCTTTTCAATTTCATCTTCATTATAATGGGAAAAAATCACTTCTTCATTATCTTCAACTTGCATATATTCTCCATTGCCAAGTTCTTTTCCAATTCCGTATGTATCACATTCCTTACTTAAAAAATTCACATAGCATAACCCACTCGGTCTTAACACCCTACAAAATTCTGACATCGCAATTAAAAAATCTTCCTTTGGCATATGAACAGAAGTATTGTAAGAATAAATAAAGTTAAAGTATTCATTTTTAAAAGGTATATTTTTCATATCCCCATAATTAATATTTAAATCAATACTATTTTTAGAACAAAATGATTTCGCTTTGTCAATTTGATATTGAGAAATTTCTATTCCGTAAGTCTCATATCCAAACTCATAAAATAAAGAAAGGGGTGGATTAGCTCCACCTGCTCCACAATCCAATATTCTTTTCTCACCTTCGTATTGATTACAATACTTTAAAAAATTATATAATGGGAATGCTGTAATTAAATTCTTCATTAATACTCCTCCTATTGATATTATTTCATAGCATAAATAGTAAATTCTCCTGGAAGTTTTTCATCAGTCCAGCTTGGGTCTTCATTGAATTCTCTTATAATAAATCCATTTCTTATCATTGAATTAATAATTTCACTTATTGTATACAATCTATAAGCACAACAGGGGCAACTCCCCTTATCTTCTTCATCTAAAAAATCCTTATATGCCACATCACCCTGATGAATACTATCATCAAAGTAATCTCCTATAGTTGACTTAAAATAGTTTATAATCATTACTTTTCTAAAAGGATGAAAATCATTTAGTACAATCTTTCCTCCTGGTTTTAAAATAGTAAATAATAAATTCATTAATTTATCAATATCATAAAAATAATGCAATATACCTCCCTCAAGGTATAACATATCAAAGTAATTCCTATAAGTTTTAATATCTAGGTCATATAAATCACCAATTACATAATTAAGCTTTACATTAGCACAATCCGCTAGTTCAAGAGCATACCTTTTATTTCCCTCACATATATCAAATATAGTTACATCTGCACCTAAAAGTGATAATGCTACAGCTCGCCTACCATTTGAACCACATGGGTTTGCAATTTTTAGCCCCTTTATATTTTTAAAATATTTTCCATGCTTTTTTAATTTTCTTATAGGACTTTTCATTATATCTTTTGCACACTCTGATGGAAGTCCATCACTTTTTACAAAAAATTCATATGCTTTATATTCCCATGCTTCCTTGTTTATAACGCTTTCCTTTCGCATATAACCTCCTAAAACTATATACTATTTAGAAATTACTTCCACTGAATATTATACCATAATATCCATATAAAGTATCAACACGAACGCTCATATTTACTTGATAAAAAGTCAAAAACTTCTATGATTAATTTCTTTATCATAGAAGTTTTATTCTTATATATTACATGTTAATTCCTTTAGTTCTTCTTTTGGTGATTGCACTGTCATAAGTCCTGACATTATACAAGCTCCACTTGCTCCTGCAATCTTAGTAACTTTTATATTTCTCGAATTAATTCCTCCAATAGCATACACTGGAATATTAACACAACTACATGTAAGCCTTAAATAATCTAATCCTCTAGGCTCAAGTCCTTTTTTACAATCAGTTTTAAATATATGACCAGCTGTAATATAAGTAGCTCCCAGTTTTTTAGCTTCTAATGCTTCCTCTACAGAATGTGTAGATATTCCTACTACCTTAAAATTTTCTAAAAGTTGTGGATTCCTTATAATTTGTTCTTTTAAAATATGCAAAGGCAAATGAACATTGGGATGCTTTAATCTTAGTGCAACATCTACATAAGTGTGCAATATACACATAACCTTATATTCATTACATATATTAAGTACTTTTATAGCAAGCTCTTCATACTCACTTTCACTTAAGTCCTTTTCTCTTAAAACAATTCCATAGGGTTTAGCCATAGCTATTTTCTCAATTTGATAAAGAAAATCATTTTTACATATCTTTCTGTTTGTTATTGATAGTATTCTATACATATATATAATCACTCATTACAGGTTGAAGTCCTTTATCTACTATAGCTTCATATACTTCTTTTACATTCCTAGTATCAGATATTTCAAACTGTTCATCACCTTTATCCTCTTCACTCTTACAATGCCCTCCAATTCCTACATCTACCCCTGCTGATATTTTAGTTGCTGCTATCCCTATAATATTATCTCTAAATCTTTTACATTCTCTTGTTGAAACTGTAATTGCTGCAAAAGGCATAAAAATACGATATGCAGTTATTACCTGCATTAATTGCCTTTCATGAACGTCCTTAGGATTAATTTTATCATTATTTATTATAGGACGTAGACGAGGACATGAAAAAGCAATCTCAGCATGAGGATATTTTCTTTGCAATAAATAAGCGTGGATTCCCGTAGCAAAAGCATCTCTTCTGAAATCATCAAGGCCTAATAGTGCTGCAAAGCCTACTCCTCTCATTCCCCCAACGATAGCTCTTTCCTGTGCATTAAATCTGTATGGAAATATCCTTTTATGTCCTGCTAAATGAAGAGTTTCATATTTATCTGAGTTATAAGTTTCTTGAAAAACAGTAACATAATCAACACCACATTGATGTAAATAATGATATTCATCAGAGTTCATAGGATACACTTCTACACCTACTACCTTGAAATATTTTCTTGCAAGTTTAGCAGCTTCTCCAATATATTCTACATTAGATGCACTTCTACTTTCTCCTGTTAATAATAATATTTCTTGCAAACCACTTTTAGCTATAGCCTTTAGTTCTTCTTCAATTTCATTCTTATCTAGCTTTAATCTATGGATTTTATTATATTTATTAAATCCACAGTAGATACAATAATTTTCACAGTAATTTGATATGTAAAGTGGAGTAAACATATTAATGCTATTTCCAAAGTGCTTTTCAGTTTCAACTTTAGCACGTTTTGCCATGTCCTCTAAAAAAGGTAGCGCTGCTGGTGACAGTAAAGCTGCAAAGTCCTCTATGGAAAGCACCTCAGCATTTAATGCTTTTCTTACATCTGATTCATCGTATTTTTCATAATCATAGGAATTCATCTTTGATATAACACTTGTCATAATATCTGAGTTTAGTATCTCCATGCCTTCCATGTATTCCATATGATTAATACGATTTTCTTTTTTTAATTCTTTTATCTCATTATTACTCATTTCTTATCACCTTCAATCTTCCAAAAATCCTGTTAATGGTGATGATGCACTACCTTTGTCTATTACCCGCCCAAGTCCTGACAAATATGCACTACGTCCTGCTTCAATTGCTTTTTTAAATGCTCCTGCCATCTCTATGATATTACCTGCTGTGGCAATTGCAGTATTGGCCATCACTGCTGCTGCTCCCATCTCCATAGCTTCACATGCTTGAGAAGGTCGTCCGATTCCAGCATCAACTATAACTGGCAAATCAATTTCATCTATTATTATCTTTATAAATTCCTTAGTACAAAGCCCCTTGTTTGAACCTATTGGTGAACCTAATGGCATTACAGCTGATGCTCCTGCTGATTGTAAATCTCTAGCAACATTTAAATCAGGATACATATAAGGCATTACTATAAAATCTTCCTTAGCTAATATTTCTGTTGCTTTTATAGTTTCATAGTTATCAGGCAATAAATACTTTGAATCTCGAATAACTTCAACTTTAATAAAATCACCACAACCTACTTCTCTTGCTAATCTCGCAATTCGAATGGCTTCCTCTGCATTCCTTGCCCCAGATGTATTTGGAAGTAATGTAATTCCTTTTGGTATATAATCTAATATATTCGCTGCTCCTCCTACATTTGCACGTCTTAAAGCTAATGTAATTATCTCTGCTCCTGCATAATCTACTGCTGCTTTAATTAAATCTAGTGAATATTTACCTGACCCTAAAATAAATCTAGATGAAAATTCATGTCCTCCAATTATCAACTTATCATTTATTTTGTTTTCCATGTTAATTCCTCCCTACTCTATGGTTCTTCTTCCCCAACTATTAATCTAAGAATCATATTAGCTTGATGTGCTGCACAAATACTAACTCTTGGTGCCATTAATCCCCTTCCAACCTTTGCCTCAGTTGTACCGTCACCACAAATATATAGACTCTTCATAACTCTTTTTGTACATATTAAATTACTACTTTCATATCCTGCCATACCTGATGCTGCAACAATTTTCTTTTCTGGATAACACTCCATAATTTTATTAACTAGCATAGCTTTTGATTCTGGATTATCAAAAGCTTCGCATATATACTGGTCATTTACAAATAAACTTTTAATATTATCTTTATTAATTCTAATAGTGTCAACGATTACAGATACGTATGGATTTATTTCTTGTATCTGCTGTCTTAACGCTTCTGTTTTAAACATTCCTAGATGTTTTATTAAATAATTTTGTCTATTAAGATTGCTAGGCTCAACAATATCAAAATCAATTAAATGTAATGTACCTACTCCTGTTCTTGCAAGTTCTATAGCTATATTAGATCCTAATCCTCCTAATCCAGCTATAGCTACCCTAGCTATTTTAACTTTGTCATATACCTTAGGTGTATGTCTTGCACAAAGCATTTGTTCAAGTTCATCTTTAGAAGGCATAACACCTTTTTTTATTATAGTTATGTAATCTCCATCTTTAAGCCTTATATTTTCATTAGTTTGAAATCCATTTATAATTACTAAACTTGATCTATCATAATTAAAGTTGTTATCATCATTATTTAAAAAATCATGTAAATTTTGATTTTTAATTCTTCTTTCTTTTCCATCTACATATACACTTATCATTTTAACCCCCTCCAACAAAAGTTACTATTTCCAATACATCACCATCCTTTATTATTTTAGAATCATAATTATCTTTAGATACAATTTCACCATTGCATTCTACTGCAACAAGCGATTTCTTGTATCCATTCAATTCAAGATACTTAGAAATTGTATAGTTCCCCTCTAACTCAACTTCTCCTCCATTTACTTTTATCAACTCCTTCACCTCCCTTAACCATGTCAAATGACATATTTATAAACCAAAAAAGGCCACACAAAGAACTACACCCGTGGTGGTGTACCCCTTCGTGTGACCTTACGATCTTCACTCTATGTATGATTATATATATTTATGTAATCCTTGTCAATAGAGTTATTTTTATTAAGCTGCGAACTTCTTCGTCAACTACCTTCCTTCATTGCTCATTTACCTTTAGTAAACAT
>URKQ01000015.1 GCA_900548455.1 uncultured Clostridium sp. | reverse complement strand
ATTTTTCTCTTGAGAATTTACCTATTTTAGATGAGGATAAAAATGTTTACGAACAAATAAAAATGTGTTTTGACGCAATAAAAGATAATAAATGGCAAGTTGTTTTTGATTAGGATTAATAAATATCATTGTATGGAGGTTAAAGTATGGATGCTATTATTATATTCATTGATGGAACTATATGTGATACAAGACATCGCCATCATTTATTTGGGACTGCTGATTTTTATAATGAAGATGAAATTCTTAATGATTTACCCACACCAAACAGCATTAACTGCATAAGAGAGTTATCTAAAAAATTTAAGATAATATATATTGGAGCAAGACCTGAATGTTATAGAGATATTACCGAAAAATGGATTAATAACACTGGATTTCCAGATGGAGAGGTCTATTTATCAGAAAATCAAAATGTAAGATTAGAAATCGCTAAAAAGTTAAAAAATCAGTATAACATCATAGTAGGAATAGGTGATAGATGGGATGATAATGAATTACATTTAGAAATAGGTTGTACAAGCATAATATTAAAAGAGTTTGATGGTGATTGGAATATAGTACGAAAATATGTATTGAAACAATAAGTTTAAATATTACGAATGAAATTATTGGAAATGTAGAATTGTAACATATAAAATTTAAGCAAATCAGCTAAATACGGACCTGCAGCTGAAGTTATCATATAAGGTCTTAAATGTGAGGTGATAAAAGTTGTATATTGAAACGAAAAGAATGATTTTGAGAAATTTTCATCAAGATGATTTAAATGATTTATATGAAATTTTTGGACACGGTGAAACTATGCTAAATGTTGAACAACCTTATGAATTTGAAAAGACGAAAGAATTTTTAAATGAGTTTTGCATAGATAAAAATGGTGCCTTTGCTGCAGTAGAAAAAGATTCAAATAAAGTTATAGGATATATACTTTTTAAAAATGTAGATGAAGATGATATATATGAAATTGGATGGATTTTTAATCACTGTTATTGGAGAATGGGATATGCTTATGAGGTTTGTTCAATCCTTATAAAGTATGGGTTTAAGGAGTTAAATGCACATAAAATATTTGCTGAAGCAATTGATAATATAAAATCTGTTGGGTTAATGAAGAAACTTGGAATGAAATTAGAAGGAGTCCATAGAAAACAAACTAAAAACCTTCAAGGAGATTGGGTGGATTTATATTTTTATGGAATTTTAAGAGATGAATTTGTTTTTAATGTATAGGTGATAAAGATGGAATATAGATTCTAAGCATTATTTATGGAAAGTAGGTGTTTGTGTGGAAAAGAGTAAAGTCATAGTATTTGATCTATTTGATACATTGGTTCGTGATATTAAGTTTGATTTTGATTCGGGGTTATGTTATCTACATAAAAATATTTTATCAGAAGGTACTGATAAAGTTGAGTTCCTAAATTATGCAGGTACATATTGGAAAGAACGTTATGATAAAAGAAGAGAAGATAATTCAGAACTTGCATTCGAAGATGAACTTGTAGATTTTAAAAATAAGTATGGGTTTAAAGTAAACTACTCACTAGAAGAAATTGTGCTCAACTTTGCTCTTGAGGTAAATAGTTGTGAACTGTTTGAAGATACTATTTCTACCTTAGAGCAACTTAAGCTTTTAGGAATTCCAGTTTACTTACTAAGTAATTCTATATTTAAAAAAAGTGTAATGAAAAGTATAATTAATCAATATGACCTAGAAAAATACTTTGTTAATACACATTTCAGTGCAGATTACAAGATAAGAAAACCTCATAAAGATTTATTTAAAATTGTATATGATGACATTAAAAAGTATGATGCTACTATTGAAAAGAAACAAGTTTATTTTATTGGAGATAATTTTCAGGCTGATGTTTTAGGAGCTGAAAACTTTGGTTTTACTCCAGTTTTTATAAACCGCAGGCAAGATGCTGATATTAATAAGAAAAAATTTATGGAGATTAAATCATTAGATGAGTTGCTAAAAGTAATATAACTGAGAGCTATACCAGGTTCAAGAATGCCAGTTAGTTGTTCGTTAGATTAACAGATAAATCAGAATTTTTGGAGGTAATTATGAACAATAAAGATAAAAAAAACACAGTCGTAAAATATATGACGTTATATATGAGTCTTGGAATGTGTTTTGGGGTTTCAGGTGGTTTAATATTTGGAACAATTATTTCTCCTGATAATATGACTCTTGGAATGTCTTTTGGACTTCCAATCGGTATGTGTATAGGCATGGTAATAGGTCAAGTAAAAGATAAACGTCTTTCTGAAAATATGATGATAATAAAAGAGATCAAAACTGTGGATGATTCAACAGATTTAGTGATTTCTGTAAGTAATAAAAATGAAGTAGAGAAACAATATAGTGTCACTAAGGAAAAAATGCAACAAGAAAAATTCGTAGAAGGTGACCGAGTTGCAGAAGAAACAGATGGCTCTTTAATATCATTAGAAAGTAAATAAAATTATATGAATTTGTAAAGGAGTAAAGAGATATGTTACCAAAAAGAGAGGAAGCAATAGAACTTTTAAGAGAAGCAGAAGGGTGCAATCCAGGACCTTGGGGTAACCATAGTCGTGTAGTTGCACACTGCGCTGAAAAAATAGCACTTGAATGTAGCGATTTAGATTCAAATAAAGCATATATACTTGGACTATTACATGATATAGGTAGAAAGTTTGGTGTAAGAAATATGGGCCATGTATCAGATGGTTATTCATATATGATGTCTCTAGGCTATGATGAAGTTGCCAAAATATGCCTTACTCATTCATTCAATAATAAGACAACTAATGAGTATATTGGAAAATTTGATACAACAGAAGATGAATTAAAATTGATTCAAGATGCATTAAAAGTAGCTACTATGGACGAGTATGATAGACTTATTCAGCTCTGTGATGCATTGGGGGGAGCTGAAGGAGTATTAGATATTGAAGAGCGAATGAAAGATGTAAAACATAGATATGGTTCATATCCACAAGCAAAGTGGGATAGTAATCTAGCTTTAAAAAAATACTTTGAATTGAAAGTTGGAAAAGACATTTATGTAGTAGTAGAGAAATCTACTTTCACACCATAATTCATATATAATACAATTATAAAAAGTGAATCGGGGTGTTTTTATGAAGCTATTATTTTTAATTGGAGATGCAGCAGTAGGAAAAATGACAGTAGGACAGGAACTTATGAAAATTACAGATCTACGCTTATTTCATAATCATATGACAATTGAACCGGTTATTGAAGTATTCGGTTATTTTCATGGGAAATCAATAAGTAGAATGAGAGAGATTATTTTTGAAGAATTTGCAGCATCGGATAACTATGGATTAATATTTACATATATGTGGGCCTTTGACCAAAAATCTGATTGGGATTATGTAGAGCATGTAACTAATATTTTTAAGAAAAGTGGTGCTGATGTTTATTATGTAGAACTTGTTGCATCTCAAGAAATAAGATTGCAAAGAAACATTACTGAAAATCGCTTAATGCATAAGCGTTCAAAGCGAGATATAGAAAATTCAAACCAAAGGCTTATTAATGATGACGAGAATTATCGTTGTGTTAGTAACGATGGTGAGTTAGTGTTTGATAATTATATTAAAATTGACAACTCTAATCTTTCGGCAGAACTAGTTGCAAAAATGATAAAAGAACGCTTTTGTTTATAATCCTACAAACAAATTAAAATAGATACCGTACTATTCAGAAATGTATATGCGGTATTTTTTATTTTGCAATTCAACATCAATATATTAGTAAGATATAAAGAAAAATAATTTTATAATAAGTAAAATATAATTTGTAAAATACAGTATAATTACCTTATAATAGTAATACAATAATAACTTTCGAAAGGAGACCAAAGAATGGTTTTATTTGTAGAATGTGTTGTTTTATGTGCAGTTTTTACGTTGATTATTTTACCTTCTCTCTATAAAAATCCTATTAAGCATATTATGTCTTACCCCAAAGAAATAAGAGAGCGAGTAGAGAATTTACCACAATATAAAGATATTATTCAAATAGAAGAAAAAAAACATTTATCGATTAAATTAATTGCAGTTCTCATTTTTGCAATTGTACTTGCTGGAGTGGCATATTACTCTGGGGCAAGAAACTTTGCAAATGCATATTTTCATGTGTTCATGCTAGTTTTTGTGGTAAACATTTATGATATGGTGGTATTAGATATTATAATTTTTTGTCATAGCAAGAAAACAAGGATACCTGGAACTGAAGATATGGATAAAGAATATAAAAATCCCTGGCATCATATAAGAGGTGCTATTATAGGAACAGTAATTGGTTCTGTTGTTGCATTATTATCAGGGGGAATAGTTTATATTATATCAATAATATAGGTGTAAGAGATAAATTCAAAGTAGCCCTATAAGTAGAATGTGATTTTAGTAAAGAGTTAATGTGGAAATCCCTAATGGGATTTCTAATAATATTGAAATTGAATTGGATGATGGTAAATTTAATAATGGTATGGGAGTGTAAGTTATGAATAAGGCTAATATTATGATTTTAGGCACATTTCACTTTGCAATAAAAGAAGGCGTTGATATTATTAAAGTTCAAAATGAAAACAGACAAAAGGAATTATCAGAAATTATAAGGAAAATATCAGAGTTTAAACCTAATAAGTTATGTGTAGAATTAAGGCCAAGTGAAGAAAAAATATATAATAAATTTTTTCAGGAGTTTTTGGAAAATACTGAATTAGATATAAATAAAAAATTAAGTGAATTTACTATAAAAGGAGCAGATTATGATATTACTAAATATATAGACGAGCGTATAAAATTTGCCTTTGATTTAGCTAAGTACAATAAAATAAATTATATACATTGTATTGATTATTATGATGGGTGGACTCAGCCCTTGGTTTTTGAAGAAGCAAAAAAAGATGAGATGATATATAAAAAATTAGAAAAATCATTTATGAAATTTGCCGATGCATACTACAATAACTTTACTGAGGAAAATAGTATAGAAAAAATATATAAATTTTTAAATGATAAAGAAATTAATGAACTTCAACATTCAACTTCATTTTTAGCTTTTAATGAGATTGGATTTGGTGAAGATTCTGTAGGTGTTGACTTTGTAGCTTCGTGGTATAAAAGAAATCTACATATTTTTGCTAACTTAAAAAATATTGCTAAAGAGGAAGACCGTATATTGGTGTTATATGGTGCAGGACACTTAAAGCTTTTAAGAGATTTTATCAAGGATTCTTCAGATTTAAATTATGTAGAAGCATTAGATTATTTATAATTTCTATTATAGTAAATTATGACAAAATAAATCAGAGGAGGATTATGATGAAAGTTTCTGTAAACGAACTATTAAATACTGAAGAATTAGATGCAAGAGCCATATTTGAAGGGGTTAAGTATCCTTGGGAAGCTCTTGCAGAAATTAAGGATTTCATTCTTGAATACGCAAAAAATCTGCCAAGCGATTTTGAAAGGATAAAGGAATTTGTGTGGGTTGGTAAAGGCACTACTATAGAAAAAAATGTTATTATAAACGGTCCAGCGATTATCGGTTACAATTGCGAAATCAGGCATTCTGCTTACATTAGAGACAATGTTATCATTGGTAATAATGTTGTAATTGGAAACTCAACTGAAATTAAAAATTCAATCCTTTTTAATAAAGTGCAGGTGCCACACTACAATTATATTGGTGATTCAATACTAGGGTATAAAGCTCATTTGGGGGCAGGGGCAATAACATCCAATTTAAAGTCTGATGGAACATTAGTAAAAGTAAGATATGGTACAGATATTATTGAAACTGGTTTAAGGAAATTTGGTGCAATTGTAGGCGATTCAGCTGAAGTAGGATGTAACTCAGTTTTAAACCCAGGGACAATAATAGGAAAAGATAGTATTGTTTATCCATTAAGTTCTACAAGAGGTTATATTCCAGATAATAGTATTTTGAAAAGTAATGGTGAAATTGTAGAGAAAAAATAAAGTTAAGGAACTAAAGTATAAGGTGATTTTAGTGAAAATTAGACTAGGAACGGAAAGAGAAATATAAAAAGGGGGAATAGAAATGGTAATTCGCATAGGTTCAAAAGACGAGTTGAAACATTTATGGGGAAATAGCAACTTGCCTACTCAAACATATTTTATTGATGGCATTGAAAAAGGAAATATAGAATTTTGGACAATTGAAAATGAAATAGATAGCTCACTGATAGGTGAACTCTATATATTTTGGGATTCTGAAGATAAGGAGGAAGCCAATGGTAAGGAAAGGGCATATCTTTGTGCTTTTAGAGTTGACGAGGAATTTCAGGGACGTGGACTGGGAAAGATGCTAATGCAAAGAGTTTTACGCAGGGTTATAGAGAGAGGTTTTAGCGAAGTGACAATAGGTGCAGATAATGATGATGCGGAAAGATTAACCTCCATGTATAAGGCCTGGGGATTTTCAGAATTAATAAAATTACAAAATACTGATCATCATTATATTGATAAAAATAATAATCCTACACATTATGAAATACCATATGGGTTATACTTAAATAAATTATTTGAAGCATAATTTAGTATACAATTTTAATATTAAACATCAGAAGTAACAAAAATAAAATATGAAAATAGAGTAATCACAGGTTTTAACAAATTTCTGTGAGTGCTTTGATTATAAAAAGGAGGGCTCCACATGGTTGATAAAAAGCAAGAACTTCAATCTTTAATTAAATCTTTATATTTCTTTGATGAAATTCATTCGTTTCAAATGGAACGAGCTATTTCATTTGCTGAAGCTCTAAGATCTCACTATGGAGATGATGTCTTAGAAGTACTTAAGGCTGGGGAAGATGCTTGGAAAGAATCTTTAGGCTTTTATATGAAACAAACAGCTAATATAATAAATTTATGCAAAGAGAAATACGGTGATGAAGTTGTAGAAATACTAAGGGATTTAGACAAAGAAGAAAGGTTAAAGGCAGGTCATGAATTTGCTATATCCCAAGGTAATAATTCATTGGAAGATATAATTCCATTTTGTGGGGAGGATACAATAGTAGAAAAAGGTGATGACTACATACTTTTCAAAAGATGTGCTAACCGGTGCCCCGTTGGCATATTAGCAAAAGAACTAGGCATGTCTGATCTAATGTATAACTTTCATTGTGCTGGTGATCCACCATTTGTTGAAGGATTTAATCCCAACTTAGTTTGTGAAGTTAGAAAAAATGCAATGTATGATGATTATTGTGAGCATCTAATTCGTTATAAACAATCTGTGGTAAAATAGCCACATATAAATTAAAGGACTGGAATATGGAGTGAAAATTATGGAAGAAAATTTTATAAAAGCTCTGGAAAGTAATGATTTAAACGGAATTAGAAATATACCTAAGAGTGATTTGCATAATCATGCATCAAGAGGTGGGAACATTAACTACCTTAGTGAATACTATAAATTTACAACAAAAAAAGTTCCTTCCAGATATAATATTTATACCGGGAATAGCCTTAGGTTCATATAATTCTATGGATGCTTTAAGTGATGGATTAAATGAAATAAGAGAAAATGGATTAAATAGTTATACAGTATAAGAAGGAGGTGTATTTAAATATGATTAAAATTTGTAAAGCTAAACCAGAAAACAGTTACACAGCAGGAGAATTATTTCATAAGATGTGGGGTAGTTCAGATATAAATGATTTACAATCAGAATTAAAAGAAGCTATTATATCTAATGAATCAGAAGTGTTTATAGCTTATATGGATAACATTCCAGTAGGGGTTGCACAATGTGGAATAAGAAGAGATTATGTTGAGGGGACAGAGAGCAATCCAGTTGGTTACTTAGAGGGGATTTATGTAAGGCAGGAATTTAGAAAAAACAATATAGCTAAGATGCTTTGTAAAGCTTGTGAAAAGTGGGCAATGGAAATAGGATGTAAAGAATTTGCCAGTGATTGTGAAATAGATAATACAGAAAGTTTAGAATTTCATTTAGCTATAGGGTTTACTGAGGCTAATCGAATTATTTGTTTTACAAAGCAATTAGTTGTATAAAGTCCAATTTATTGTTTGGGTTTTACGAACAATAGTATTATTATATGGGGGGATTTAAATGGGATTGTTATCGGATTTTCAACTTTCTGTAATTGAAAAAAATTTGGGGGTATACGGTATTAATGTTTATCAAAATGGAAAACAGCTAGCCGAACATCGATTTCGAAGTAATGATAGAGAAAATCTCTATTCTGCATCAAAAACTTTTGTATCAGTAGGAATTGGTATAGCGGAAAGTGAAGGCCGTTTAAGATTGTCGGATTATGTGCTAGATTTTTTCCCAGAGTACAAGGATATAGCTTATCCAGGTTCTGAAAAAATAACTATTCGACATTTGTTACAGATGAGCTCTGGACATATGTCTGAGAATTTTAGTCAATATAATTCTAAAGATAGGGCAGAGATTTTCTTTATGACTGAGATGAAAAGAGAAGCTGGTTCTAATTTCTACTATGAGGATTTATGTAGTTACATGCTTGGACGGGTTGTAGAAAAAGTGAGCGGTAAAATAATGTTGGAGTATTTAAAGCCTCGCTTGTTTGATAGGTTAGAAATTGTAAATCCTCAATGGAGTACCTGCCAACATGGACATACATCCTGTTCAGGAGGGTTATATCTAACTACTGAGGAGTTTTCACGCATAGGAATAACTTTACTTCAAAATGGTGTATATAAGGATAATCAAATTGTTCCTGCTGATTATGTAAAATTCATGCATTCTGATTGGGTGGATACCTCATCAAAAAATGATGCTGAAACAATGGGTGGCTATGGATATCAGGTTTGGAAATGTACACGGCCAAACACTTATCGAGCAGATGGTATGTATGGTCAATTATGTGTGGTGTTAACTGATTATAACGCTGTTATTACTGTTACATCCCATAATGAAATCAATCATAAGGATATTCTTCGTGCAATGTGGAATGATATTCTTCCAAAGTTATAGATAAAAGTACTAGCATTAGTTAGGCTTTATTAAAAATAAAGAAGAATTTTGAGGTAAAAGTATGTTTGAAATTCGCAAAGCAAATACAAGCGATGCATTAGGAATAAGTATAGTAAATGTGTATACATGGAAATTAACATACGCAGGTTTAATACCAGATGAAGTCATTGACAAAAGAATTAAGGAGCTAAAATTTTTAGCAGAAAAGAAACGTGCAACAATGGAAATAGATAATGATTTCATTGTAGCAACTGTTGATAATACCATTGTTGGTTTTTGTAGTTATGGAAAGTCAAGAAATGAATTTTTTAATAAGTCAGGAGAAATTAAAGCGTTGTATGTTTTACATGGTTTTCAAGGTGATGGGATAGGAAAGGAATTATTTTTAAGTGCCATTAATATATTGAAAAACAAAGGATTCTCATCAGTTATAATTAATTGCTTAAGAGGCAACTCATCTATAAAATTCTATGAATATATGGGTGCAAAGGTGGTATCAGAGCAAAAAGATGAAATTTATGGCGAGGTTATTATTGAAGATATTTTATACTTAGATTGGTGAACTTTACTTAATATAAAAAGATACTGGTGCTTTTGGTGTGAGATTGGTATCGGGTGAAACGAGAATTGGAGCACATGCTTTTTATAAAGCTTGTGGCTACGAGGAGAATAAATCACAAAAAAATTTCAAGAAAATATTTTAGAAATTTGAAAAAGAGTAGTTGATATTTAAGAAAATTGGTACTCATATTATTTTGGAATCATATTTATATAGTTTATAGTTATAAAAAGGGGATTTGAGATGAAACCATATGAGCAATTGTCTAAGTTTTATAAAAAGGACTGGGGAAAAGATAGCGTTAGATATGTAGAATTAATTACAAATGTAATTAATAAGTTCAATTTAAATATAAATTCAATCTTAGATGTGGGTTGTGGTACAGGAATACTTGCAAATAAGTTGAGAAATATGAACTTTGATGTTAGTGGAATAGATATTTCAGAGGATATGATTAAGGTAGCAAATGAAACAACAAAAGGAATTGACTTTACAGTATCGGATATGAGAAATTTTAAATTGAATAAAACATTTGATATGATTACTTGCGCTTTTGATGCTATTAATTATGTAACTTCTGATGAAGATATGGAAGCTACAATAGATACTATTTATAATCATTTAAAAAACAATGGATTTTTTATTTTTGATATTAACACACCTTATTTATATGAGGATAAACATTTTGGATCGATTAATAGAGAATTTGATGGGCTTAACTTTAAGCAAATATTAGAATATGATAAAACAAATGGGATAGGAACAACACTGTTTGATTTTGGCAATAATAACTTAGAGAAGCATATACAAAGAGCCTATTCAGTAGACAAAATGGATGAGTATCTTATAAATGTGGGGTTTGAAATAGTTGGTAGATATAGAAACTTTAGAATGGATCCTATAGAAGATAGAACATATAAAGTTTTTTATATAGCAAAAAAGAAAGCCTAGATAATTTCTATTGTTTAATAACTAATGCAAGATTTATATAAGCATATTAATTCAAAGTTACGCTAATAATAGATTTGATAAAAATATATTATTAGGAGGTAGGGATATGTTTGAACATAAAAAACAACTATTACACGAAGTTAAGGTAGAAAAACCCAATCCTCAGTATGCTGTGTTAATGCAAGAGCAACTAGGTGGTGGTAATGGTGAGTTAAAGGCAGCAATGCAATATATATCACAAAGTTTTAGAATAAAGGATCCTGAAATAAAGGATTTATTTTTAGATATTGGGGCGGAAGAGCTTAGTCATATGGAAATGGTTGCACAAACAATAAATTTATTAAATGGTCATGATGTTAATAATAAAGAAGTAAGTAGTGGGGAAATCCAAACGCATGTTCAATGTGGATTGTCACCTGTACTAATTAACTCATCTGGAGCACCATGGACCGCGGATTATGTAACTGTTACGGGAGATTTAGTTGCTGATTTATTATCTAATATAGCATCTGAACAAAGAGCAAAAGTAGTTTATGAATATTTGTATAGACAAATAGAAGACAAAGAAGTAAGAGCAACAATAGACTTCTTACTTAATAGGGAAGAAGCACATAATGCATTATTTAGAGAAGCACTTAACAAAGTTCAAAAAAGTGGTTCTAATAAGGATTTTGGAGTTACTGAAGATTCCAAGTTATATTTTAATTTATCAAATCCTGGACCTTCTCATGAAGCTCCGAATCCAACACCACCTTCATTTGAAAACCCAAGAAGATAATTTTTTATGGCTCTGTAGTAAAATGCATTGATAGAATATACAAGTTATGCTCACAGAGCCTTTTTATACCGTATTATTCAGAGATGGATATGCGGTATTTTTATTTGATATTTTAAAGTGAATATTTTTTAATCATTTCAGAAAAAATTATTTTGCTTTTGTGAAATATTGATATATATTGTAGTGCGATAGCGTATTACATACAGGGAGGTGTTAAGGTTATGTGGATATTAAATTTTGCTAGCTTGATATTAGGTTTAATAGCTTGGATACTACCAATAATTAATTTAGTTAAAATTAAGAATCATGATAATAATAATTGGGCTACTTTATCAGCTATGAGTACTAGTGCATGTGCTATTTCATTAAGTTGTCAGATTTTTTATAACAATTATTTAGTTAAGATTGCAGACTGGACTGCATTGATGGATACAGCAGGGGCTGTAAACTTTGTTTCAGCAGTGCTTCTTGTTGTTACTATCATATTAAACATAGTAACATTAATTGTATATCAAAAAGGAAATTCAAAATAGTAGAAATTGTAATACCGTATTATTCAGAGATGGATATGCGGTATTTTTATTTTATATTTTCAAAAAAATATTTTGTTGTTGTTATATATTGACATATATATCGCAGTACAATATACTAAGTATATAGCAGTGCGATAGTACATTGCACATAGGAGGATATGTATGGATGCTCATATAAAAAAGGTTTATATGCCAATGACAGAAACAGGTTTTTATATACTTCTGTGTCTTCAAGAGGAGATGCACGGGTATAGCATAATTCAAAAGGTTGAAGCCTTAACAAAGGGAGAAATTAGATTGAGCCCTGGGACAATGTATGGAAGCCTTTCTAAAATGGAGAAAGATGGTCTGATAAGATTTATTCGAGAGGAAGAGAAACGAAAAATTTATAAAATTACAGATCTTGGCAATGAGGTATTAACAATTGAAATGAAACGTATCGAGCGTTTGTATAATAATTTAAATGAGGTGAGATTATGAGTTGTACAAAAACTAAGATAGCTTTTTTTTCTGTACCAGAATATGAAAAGGAACAAGATTGGTTAAGAAAGCAACATGAAAATGGTTGGAAGTTAATAGGCACGAATTTACCAGGCTTTTATCATTTTGAAAAGTGTGAAAATGAAGATGTTCTTTATCAATTAGATTATAATAAAGACGGATTGGAAAATAAAAGTGAATATATACAGATGTTTCAGGATTGTGGATGGGAATATATCACTGAAATGGCTGGGTATAGCTATTTTCGAAAACCAGTTTCTCAACTAAAAGAGAATGAAGGAATTTTTTGTGATGATGAATCACGATTAGATATGATAAATAGAGTATTTAAGGGTAAAATTATACCACTTATCGTAATATTCTTTTGCTGCATTGTACCACAATTATTTCTACAATATAATGTTGGTAGAAATGTAAGTTATATATTATTTGGTATGTTTGTAGGTTTATTCATTTTATATGTTATCCTTTTTATTCAATTTGGAATTCAATTTTGCATATTAAAAAAAAGAATAAGAAGATAATAGAGATACTTTTTCTAACTAAAGAGTAAAATAAAAAAGCAAATTAGGATATCTCATGATAGCTTAGAGATATCCTAATTTGCTTTTTTTTCATAAATTTTATGAAAGTGGTTTGCAGCTTTACCTAATTACTTAATAGTAATTAAAATGGTATTTAATTTTGGCTTGAATGTAGGTAAAACCAATGTGCTTCGTTAAGTTTAGCCCAAGTATTAGGACCAACTATACAATCAACACTTAAATCGTAATTCTCTTGAAATTTCTCAACTGCTTGTCTAGTATTTTCTCCAAAAATACCATCAACGCCTCCAACGTTATAGCCTAAATCTGTTAATTTTCTTTGAAGATCTGCTACATAGTATTTATTATCTGAACCTACTCGAAGTGTAGGTTCTCCATGATAATAGCTGCTTGACATGGTAGTTA
This sequence comes from uncultured Clostridium sp., assembly GCA_900548455.1. Lineage (GTDB taxonomy): Bacteria > Bacillota > Clostridia > Clostridiales > Clostridiaceae > Clostridium_J. The sequence continues at coordinate 67,129 of URKQ01000015.1, read as the reverse complement.
TAACTTTATTTCTAGCCGAAGTATTGTTTGATACACTATTATCTGCTGCAAGTACAGTTTTAGAACTATTAAATGCCATTCCTCCAGCTAACAAAGTACATGTAAGTAATAAGATTGGTAACTTTTTCATTTTTTATACACCTCTTTCAAAGATAATGATAACAAAATTTACAATAAATGTATATAAAATTTACCAGCAAAGTTTTTACTTAATATTACATATAGTGATAAAAAAACGTGATTATAAATTTCATAGTTGATTGAGATATAATTTTAGAATTTTAACAAATTTGTTTTACTAATGATTCTATTTATAATAGAATATTATTATATAAAAGTTTATTTATGTAAAAAATAACTGTTTTATGAAATGAATTTATGTCAATATGAGGTGAAAATAGTGGTAGTAAATTTTTTTAGATGTAGAACTGATGAAATAAGCTATGTTAAAGATGCAATTATAAATGTTAAAGGAGAAGAGGATTTATGTAGTCTTGATATAGGGGCTATAGAAAAGTTTCTTAATAATGATGATAATTGGTTTTATGTTGCAACTATAGATGAAAAAGTTTGTGGGTATGCTATTGCTTATCGTAACCAACGTGTTGTTGATGTAAATGATATGATGTGTCTATATGAAATAGGTACATTAAAGCGTTATAGAAGAATGGGGATTGGAAGAAGAATAATTAATAAAATAATTGATGATGGAAAATTAAATAAAATAATGAAAATTTGGATTCCAACCAATATAAGTAACAAAGGAGCATGTGCATTATATGAAAGTATCGGAGCAAAAGGGTCGGATGTGAAAGATGATATTATTTACACCTATAGATATTGAGTAAGGCTAAATGTTCATACAACTTAACAGAACGAATTATTTAAGGAGAGAAAAATGGAAGATAATAAAGTAGTATTAAGAATACCTAAATTTGAAGAGTTAGAATACAGAAGGGAACTTTTATTAGATATAGATACAATGGCATATAACGTTGGATATGGGGATACGGAAGATACAGGATGTATAGAGTTTAACGAAAATAAATGGTTAGATTGGTATTCAAGGTGGGTTAACAATGTACCAGAAAGATATTATGCATATATCATAAAAGTTGATGAAAATGTACCTGTTGGTGAAGTAGCTTTAAGATATGATACTGAAAAGGAAGCTTATTCTATCAATATAATAGTTGAAGCAAAGCATCGAGGGAATGGATTTAGCGAACAAGGATTACGATTGTTAGTTGATATAGCTTTTGAAGAATTAGATGCAGAGAAAGTATTTGATGAATTTCCAAAGTCAAGAGTATCAGCTGAGAAGTTATTTAATAAAGTTGGATTTAAAAGAATTTCAGATGATATTGTTGAACTAACTAAATGGGATTACTTAATATGAGGGTGGTTTGGAATGGTTAACTTAGAAGAATATAAACTGAATCCATGTAGGGTGTCTGCAATACCATATTGGAAATCAAAAATATATAAAATACCTGACAATATTTTAGTTGTTCATGAGGAAGAATATAATTGTACATCTCATAATTTTGAAGTTGATACATTATATTTTAGATTAAAACATAATTTAAAATCATTAAAATTGACAAAATTAGAACATACTTTTGAATATCGTAATGTTGACTTAACATCTGCAAATGATTTGAAGGAAGTTGTTTATATTATCAATAAAAGTTATATAGATATCCAAGTCAATTTAGACCAAGTTATAGGGTGGACAAAAACTAAAGTATTCGATAGTAATTTATGGATATTTATAGTGGACACTAAGACCAATAGACCTGTTGCATTAGGTATTGCGGATGTAGATAAAGAAGTAAATGAGGGGATGTTAGAATGGATACAAGTACTGCCAGAATATAGGGGACTCAACCTTGGACAAGCAGTCGTTAATAGGTTGCTTGTTATTTTGTCTGATAGTGTAAAGTTTGTAACTGTTTCAGGAAAGGTTAGCAATAAAACAAAGCCTGAAAGTCTTTATCGTAAGTGTGGATTTGAGGGTAATGATATTTGGCATATTATTAAAAAAAATAATGTGCATTAAGTATGGTATCTGCAATAAAAAAGAGCAATAGAATGTAAATGGAATTGTAGATTTGTTAATTACTAAAGAACATTATTTAAAAGAAGGTAGTTATTTTGCTGAATAGTCCATATTACTTACTACCATTTATAATTAATCAGAGATTAAAAGCATTAAGGGGGGATAACAGGGATGAAACTTTTGTATAAATCAATAAGTAAAAATGAATATGATGAGGTAAGGGAGTTGTTATTTCAAGATATCGAAACAAGCGAAGAGTTTTTATGGGCATTGGAGAATGAACCCAAAACACTCACGGTTGTATACATGGAAGGTAAAATTGTTGCAGTAGCACGAATAATACCAGTGAGAAAAGTATCTTGTTTAATTGTATTTGTGGCACCAAAATATCGATGTAAGGGAATAGGACAAGCAGTGGTTCAACATTGTGAAGATGAACTACATAAGGAATCAGGCAAAATTATGACAAATTTTCATGGAGATAATGAAGTAGCAAAAAGGTTTGCAAAGAGACTTGGTTATGAGCGTCAATTTTCAAGTGCCTGTATGAAGCATACAGAAGGAAAGTTTGGAATTGGCAAATTACCTGTAAGGACATATAGTGATGAAGACTATTTGCAAGGTCATGCTTTATATGCACAAGCATTTCATGAAATGCGTATTAAGGTGGGAGACTTTCCAGATTCTATGGTTGAACAACCCAGTGAAAAAAATAGGCAAGGATGGAATTCAGATGCAACTAACCGTTTTACATGGGAGGAAAATGGCGAGATTGTTGCACATGGACATTTAGAAGGAAATGAAATTGGCAGCGTATCGGTAAGAACGGATTTGCAAGGGCATGGGATAGGAAAAAATTTTGTTATGTATTTATGTAACGAAATATATAATCGAGGTTATAAAGAAGTAGTGTTATGGTGCGTTGTTGGAAATAATGCTAGGAAATTATATGATAGTCTAGGGTTTAGGGAACTGTACGTTGCAGAGTTTGCTTATAAAAGCATTCATCCACATAAGATCATGAATATGTAATATGAAAACTAGTATGGATGTTGTACTTTTTATAGAAATGAATGGAGGATTAAATTATGTTAAGGACATTGATGCAAGTATATGTAAAAGGAAGTATAGAAGCAGTTGAACTTTATAAGAAAGCATTTAATTCAAGTATAATTAGTGAATACAAAAATGAAGATGGAAGCTATTATCATTCAGAACTGGATGTGTATGGTCAAGTATTAGCAGTTTCTGAAGCAAGATATTCAGGAGCATTTGCTAATGAAGATAGAGTTACAGGAAATACAATGCAATTCTGTTTACATTTTGGAGAAGAAGAAATAGAAAATGTGAAGAAAGCCTATGAAGTATTAAAGGATGGAAGTAACACGTTATTTCCATTAGGTCCATGTGAGTTTAGTTCATGTATGGTAGATTTTATAGATAAATTTGGTGTTCGTTGGTGTTTGTTTGCTTAATTATTATAAGCAATATTTATATTATTAGAGAGTTGGAATAATTAAAAGTTGAAATAGAAAAAACAAAAAAGTAAAGTGGGAGAGCTAAACAACTTGGTTTTAAATTCACATGTTTTGGCTCTCTCTTGTAATAAGTATTTCATTAAATTTAAGATTAATATATTAAATTGTTAATGTAGCTAGATAGATTTATTTAATTGGACAGTTGATATCATTAAGATAAGCTACATTTTCTAATTTTTTTCTTGGTCTAGCTGCGTTATTTTCTGCGGGATATCCAAATGGAATTATAGATACTATCTGCCAATGTAGAGGTATGTTTAATTGTTTTCTAACTTCTCTTTTACTAAAACTTACTATCCAAACACCGCCCAATCCTTGATCATGTATTGCTAAAAGCATGTTTTGAATAGAGGCAGCGGTATCAAGAATATAACATTGGTCATTTTCGTCATATGTTTCCCATGTATCATGAGGATTAGTACATGCGACAATAACTGCAGGAGCTTGCTCTACACAAGGTTGATGATCTTCTGGGTCAAAATTTTTAATCTTATCTTTATCTGTAACAACCACAAATCTCCATGGTTGCCTATTGCCACCACTTGGTGCTTTTATGCCAGCTTCAAGGATTATCTTTATAATTTCAAGAGGTATTTCCTTGTCTAAAAATTTTCTTACACTTGTTCTAGTTGAAATTGCTTCTAATGTATTCATTTTGCGTTCCCCCCGTTTCATTTATATTCTTTTCCACAACTAGGATACTTCCTATAGTAGTAAAGAATAATAGTAATTTGTGTAAATTTGTAATTTTCAATCAATTATACTATATAATATTATCATATTATTCAATATTTTAGAACAAAGGGTTTTTGCTAAAAAATTTTCATTAGTTACCTTCAAACTAAAGAGGGTAGAGTGTTATAGCAATTATTTATGAAATAAATAATAAGAAAAGAAGAAGGAGATTGATTATGATTCGATTAGAAATAGTAAATGAGCATACATTTAAAAAAGTTGTTGATATGAAACTGCCAGCGGATCAGAATTGTTTCGTGGCACCTAATGTTGTATCTCTTGCTCAGGCATGGCTGTATTATAAAGAAGCACGTCCATATGCAGTATGTGATGATGATAAAGTTGTTGGATTTCTTATGTTGGACTGGGATGAAAATGAACGCACAGTAGGAATCTGGCGTTTTATGATTGCAAAGGAATTTCAGAAAAATGGATATGGAAAGAAAGCGCTAGAGGTGGCTATAGAACTGATACGCAATGAATCTAAATTTGATTTAATACATCTTGATTATGTGCCAGGTAACACAGTAGCCCGTGATTTATACTATTCTTTGGGATTTAGAGAAAATGGTGATGTTGAAGATGGTGAAATAATTATGACATTACCATTGACCAAGGAGCCTAAAGTGGGCATGCTTATTGCCGATGAAGAGGATATGGATGATTTTTTGAAGATTATTAAATCTGAAAAAAAGGCAGAAACAGAGATTCCTGATAAATTACAAGACGAAGCCATGCTTCAGTTATCTGTTGAAAAACGTTGTGTAAGACGTTTTACAATTATGGGAGAGACCATAGGTTTTGCTGTGGGAGATGAGCTGCTTATTGAGAGCAAAAGTAAGGTATATTTGAAGGAAGCCCAAGCAAAATTAAAGATTGAGGTTAAATAAATAGCAGTCTATTAACTTGTATAAAAATTAGAGAGTCTTTATATTTGGGAGGATAGTATGAGAACAGAACAAGAAATGTTTAATTTAATATTGAATGTTGCAAAGAATGATGAAAGAATTCGTGCGGTTTTTATGAATGGTTCAAGAACAAATCCTAATGCTACAAAAGATATTTTTCAGGATTATGACATTTGTTATGTTGTAAATGAAACAAAGTCTTTTCGTGAAGATAAGGGTTGGGTTGACCAATTTGGGGAACGGTTATATATGCAGTATCCAGAAGAAAATTCTTATTATGAAAGCGATGTTGATAATTGTTATGCATGGCTTATACAGTTTACAGATGGAAATCGTCTCGATTTAACTGTAAGCACATTGCCACATGTGCTTAAAAAAAATGAAGGTGACAGACTTTACAGAATACTATTTGATAAGGAAAACTGTTTGCCAAACATGCCTGAAGCAACAGATATGGATTATTGGGTGAAGAAACCAACAAACCATAATTTTTTTGATACATGTAATGAATTTTGGTGGTGTCTTAATAATGTAGCAAAGGGATTATGGAGAGAAGAAGTACCATATGTAATGGATATGATAAATTATGTTGTTCGTCCACAGCTGATTCGTTTAATGGAGTGGAAAATAGGATTCGACACAGACTTTACTGTCAGTGTTGGAAAATCAGGAAAGTATATGCATAGATGGCTAAAAGAAAGTGAATGGAATACATTTTTGAAAACCTATCCTTCTGGAGTTGTAAAAGATATTTGGAAATCGGTATTTATTATGTGTGATCTGTTTAATGATATAGCAAAAGAAGTAGCTTTTATTATGAACGTAAAATATAACGAAGTTGAGGCAAATAACAGTTTGAAGTTTTTAAGAGATGTTTTTGTATTACCTAAGGATGCTGAAAAAATATATTAGACTTTTAACTTATTAATTTATGAGGTAAATAATTATGAAAATTAGAAATATGATTATTGATGATTATGATGAAGTATATGAACTTTGGTTATCGTGTGCAGGAATGGGACTAAATGATATAGATGACTCAAGAGATGGGGTTGAAAAGTTCTTAAAAAGAAATTCTCATACCTGTTTTGTAGCAGAAGAAAAGGGAAAAATAATAGGAGTGATTATGGTTGGTAATGATGGTAGACGAGGGTATATATATCATACAGCTGTAAGTACAGTTCAACGTAGCAAGGGTATAGGAACTCAACTTGTTAATGAGGCATTAAATGCATTAAAGGATTTGGGAATTATTAAGGTAGCGCTAGTAGTATTCAATAAAAATGAACAAGGTAATATTTTTTGGGAAAAGCTAGGCTTTCTAAAACGAGAAGATTTAGCATATAGAAATAAGACAATAACTGAAATGGTAAGAATAGACACATAAAGCTCAAACTATTACTTAGATTTTACAAACAATCTGTAGATATTATGAACTAAATTTTCTTTGAAAATTGAATAGTCTGTTATTTACAAAATATGTTATAATTAACTCGTAATTGTATTATTATATGAGTTAGTAGTTTTTTACTAAACAATAAATAAGAATTTGTAGTGCAAATTATGAATATTTTGTGGGGGGATAAAAATGCCGACTTTAAAAAAGATAAGAGACACAATGAAGAAGCAGAAAATCAATGACGAGATTATGGAACAAATGGATTTTGAAGCTGACTGCAATAATCCGCATAACATTATTTCTCTAATTGACAAAATGGATAAATTACTAACAAAGGAACAATGCCTTTCAATTATGGAAAAACAAGGTTGTTGCAAGGGAGGTCAGCGTGACAAGGACTGTAAGGCGTTTGCATTGGAATACAAGGACAAACCTTTTTCTGAAAAACTTGCATTGATATCAAGTATTCAATATATGATGTCGCCTTGTCTGAATGATGATGGTACATTTACTATTACATTTGGAGGCTATCAAAACGGTGTTCACACGGGCAAAAACACTTGTTCTTGTGGTTCAATTAAAAAATTGAAACAGCCTTTCTCTGTTTCGCCCACATACTGCGGTTGTTGTGCTGGACACTTTTTATATCACTATCAAAATGCTTTGGGAGTAAAGCTAAAATTGAAAGAAATCAATTCATCACCACTTAATACAAACGGTGAAAAGCCTTGCAAGTTTACCTTTGAAGTTGTTGATTAACTCGGCATTACTAAGCATAATGTGAAGCTTTCAAATTCCAATTTTACGAGCAGATTTAATATATTGTGGAAAAAATTGAATATTAATCATTTAAAATATAAACAGTCAATACAATTATTAGTGAAAATAAGGACTGCTTAGTCTAATAAACTAAGCAATCCTTATTTTTTAACTTTATAGAATTTTTATTAATTAATAAACTTAATTATTCTGTTCTAAGTTATGAAGTATATTTCTGCATAGCCCAATAATAACTAATGATATAAATAAATTCCAGACTATTGTAATTAAAAGTGCATATGCCTGTCCACCTAAAGCAAATCCCACAACAAATGTTCCTATTACTCCTGGAAGCACAACTAAAATTATCACTATGAAGTTTAGAATCATAAGAATACCCTTACTTGCAACTGTTCCAATAACCCTTTTAGCCAATATATCTGCTGCAATAAATACTAATCCAAATCCAACTCTTGCAGCTATACAAATTATAATATCTACGGGACTTGCTTTTAGTAATATCCCTACTATAAGAAAAATTATAATACCATCTATAAAAGACTTTAATATCCCCTCTGATATAGAAGCTATTAGCTTTTTAAATGGACTTTGTGGGAACATATAAATATAATGCATAGTAAGTTCCCTTGCCCATCTTCCGGTGAAACTCATAAATAACTGCATATAAGTTGACACTGCGAATGCTATAACTATACTGCAACTCTCTTTCATTAACAAAGTAAATATTCCTATTATAGCTAATTGAATAAGAGTACTATTATCAAATATAATTTTACCAGCTCTTCTATTTTCAAGGATGTGTTTAAAGAAAAATACCCAAGCACCTTTACCATGATTTATTCCTGTTTCCTTAAGCTTTACTTTCTTTTTAAAGGAGACCTCAGCTATTTTCCCATTTTTAGCATCTTCAATTCTACTATACATAGTTTCAGTAACACCTAAAACATCTTCATAATAATTATTATCACTTTGTATCATAACAAAAAATACTAATATAATTCCAATAACAGTTAGAAGAAAGTATATTAATGCTCCATTCATTTCTCCAATAATTGCTCCAAAGGTTAGAGCTTGAATCCATCCAACAAAGGGAATCCACTGATTAAACTCAAGGTTTATTCCATCTACAACAGCCTTAATTACATCACTCCCAGCAGTTAATTTAAATAAAACTGAAAGAATCACTGGTAATACACTAAGGTATACGACTAATTTTGCAACCTTCTTTTTCTTCTCATTACCACTAGTTATAACATATACAGCCATTGATATAACACTACCGATAAAGGTTATGGCAAAATATCCTACAAAAATTATAAATAATCCTCTTAATCCTACCCCGTAGAAGCTCTTTAGCGTTCCTGCCTGAAATAATATTAGAAATGAAAATAGAAATGATATTCCCATCTGCCTAATTAATCCGTAGGCTAGAATTTTCTTAGGTGATGTAGGAGATACAAATAGTAAATTTACATCTGACATTTTAAATAAGGTGGAGCCTGCTGATATTCCTTGAAGAATCTGACTTGCAAAGAAAAATATGAATATCCCTAAGATTATAGCACCTAGCTCATCTATAGGCCTTAAAGTATCAGCAATATTATTTGACCCATGTATTGTAGAAGATATCATTACCATAACCATTAATCCTATTAGCACTAAATAAGCTATAAGTCTTCCTGGATGATTTTTTAAATCTTTAATTTGATTTTTAAAACTTGTTCTCCAAAGGTAAAATATTACATTCACAATTACTCACCCTTTCCTTCAGTTATATTAAAAAATAATTCCTCAAGGCTTTTATTAGAGTTTTCACTTTCCTCTTTACATTTTGTAGCTGCAATTTTACCGTTTATCATTATATGAGCTACATCCCAATAATCCTCTACACTATCTATCATATGAGTACTTATTACCATAGATATTCCCTGTGATTTTAGTTCTAATATTATTTCCTTTAAACTCTTTATAGCGTGAGGATCTAGTCCAACTAAAGGTTCATCAAAAATTATTACCTTTGGTTTATGCAGTAATGCACAACAAATACTTACCTTTTGTTGCATTCCCTTTGATAACTCTTTTCCAAACTTAGTTCTCTTATCATCAAGTTCAAACCTTCTTAAAAGCTCGTCCCCATATTCTATCCAATTTTCAAGGTTATATCCTCTAGCAATAAACTCAAGATGCTCTTCTACTGTAAGCATATCGTAAAGCACTGGTATTTCTGGTACATAGCCAATTCTTGCCTTAGCTTCTAAATCTCTGTTTTCAATCCCGTCTATAGATATTTTTCCATCAAATCTTAAAAGCCCACAAATACACTTTATTATGGTAGATTTCCCTGCTCCATTTGGTCCTAATAACACTGTTATTTCTCCATTATTAACTTGAAAATTTATATCACTATTAGCTATAACTTTACCATACTTTTTAGTTACATTACTTACCTCTAACATAATTTCACCATTCCTTTATATAAAAATAATTCAAATTTTCTTTAATATATATTTAAAAAGCCTACTCTTAAAAATTTATTTTTGAATCCAAAACTTCATTTAATACTTCTTTCCATTAATTGTTCCAACTATCATCCATGTTATTAATTTTGCAATTAATAATAATGATAAAACTTTGGAAATAGTCCAATATTCTAAAAAGCTTGCAATTATAACTATTGCACACTCTACATAAATGAATATTGAATATACGGTACTATTATTTTTCTCCCTTAAAAACATAGTTCTTTCTTCTGTTTTAATTAACTCTATATTTTCACATTTCTTAGGATCTTTTAATGCTAATAATATTTGAATTGTATTAGCTAAGCCTGCTGCGACTAACCCACATCCTAAACCAAAAAACATTGGATTAGCACCATTCCCATTTCCTTCAATAACAAAGCCACTTATGAGCAACCCAATTCCTATAACTAACATAATCACACTAAACACTAAATTTTTCTTCATATATTTCATAATTATTCCTCCTCAAAAATAAATACTTTTTCAATTGGGCTATCAAATATTACAGCTATTTTATGAGCTAAATATATAGATGGATTATATTTACCATTTTCTAATGAAATAATCGTTTGCCTACTAACTCCACAGGATGTAGCAAGTTCTTCCTGTGTCATATTATTTTGTCTTCGTAATTCTTTAATAATATTATTCATAATCACCCTCCAAAGTATAGTTTGCTTTACATTTAAAATTATAATCCACCTCTTTTGCTAATTAATAATATTGCTAATGTAAAATTAACTTTACATCTAAAAGTATAGTTAGCTTTACATTCAAAGTCAATGCTTTCCGTAAAAAAGTTAAAACCATGTTCTGCCTGAAGGTGAATATCTATAGTATTAGATGATAATACCAATAATAAGGAACCATAGTATCGTAAGTTAGTTTAATTAAGGAGTCTCAGTTATTGAAGCTACTTTTAAAATTTTTTTTAGTTATTTTATCACATTGATGGCATTATAGGGTAAAATAATAATAAAGGAATTTATGTAGATTAAAAGAAAAATAGGGGGAAATGAAATGGATAATAGTGTAAAAGAAAGATTTGATAATGCAAGTAAGGAATATGTGACTGATAACTATATTTGGAGATATAGGTCAGCTAAATTGGTAAGTGAATTAGTCAATCCAAGTGTAAACGATATTATTTTAGATATGGGATGTGGTACAGGTAAACAAATTATTGAACTTTCCAATTCTATAAAATATGGTATTGGGATTGATATAAGTGAAGGAATGATTAGACAATCAACCGAAAATGCTAGTGAGGAAGATAGACAAAATGTTGAATTTTTTATTGGAACCTTTGATGAGCCTGATAAAAATGTTGATTTGAAGGAAAAGGGGATTAGTAAAATAATTTCAAATTACGCATTACATCACTTGAATTTACAAGAAAAGAAGAAGGCAATTGAAAAGATGATTTATATAGGTGGACAGAGCTTACAAACTATTGTCATAGGTGATTTAATGTTTTTTGAGAATCCAGATAAGTATGAAGATGAATACGATGAAATTGGCTATGGACCGGGTGGTGATCAACCATCAAAGGTTGAAGAGTTAATTAAATGTTTTTCAGAATTAAATTTTAATATTGAGGTACATCAATTACATCCTCTAGTTGGTGTTTTAGTAGCTAGCAAAAGAGTTTAATTTATAAAAAGTCCTCCTAATCTGGATAATTAGGAGGACTTTAGTTATAGAGTTTTTAGTTAGTACATCGGTTAAATAGGTTTGCGTACATATATTTGTTTCTATATTTATATAAAAATCCAAAAGAGAAAATTAGTGTTGTAAATTCTACAAATGGAACTACAAGCCATACTCCATCAACACCTAGTATATATGGTAAGGTGACAATACCAATTACAAACAATATTAACGTTCTAAGTAATGAAAGTAAGGCTGAAGTTTTTCCATCAGAAAATGCTGTGAACATACCTGAAGTAAAAATATTTATTCCACTTACTATGAAGCTAAAGGAGAAGATTATAAATCCTCTTAATGTTATGTCAAATAGGGTAGTTCCTTTTGCTGCAAAAGTTGTAACCAAAAATTCTGATGAAAATCTTGATATAATAAAGGTAATAACACCAAAAATTATCACAGTTAAATAACTATATTTAATAAGTTTTTCAAGTTGTGCTTCATCTTGACTTCCATAATTATAACTTATACGAGGAGATACACCTGAAGTGAATCCAAGGTAGGCCGCATTAAGTAAAAATGAAACATATAAAATTATAGTTATAGCAGCAACTCCATCTTCACCTAAGAATTTAAGCATAGTTATATTATATAAAAATGTAGTTACGGCAGAAGATAGTTGAGTTACCATTTCAGATGAACCATTAATACAGCTATCCTTGATAATTCTAAGGTTTACCTTTGGTTTAACAAAGTGCAACATATTGCTTTTTTTACAGAAGTAAAGTATACCAATTAAAGATGGGAGAGCATATCCTATACATGTTCCAAGAGCTGCGCCTTCAATTCCCATGTTTAACTTTACTATGAATATGTAATCTAAAATTATATTTACAACACCACCAGCAGTGGAACTTATAAGTCCAAGATTTGCAGCTCCAGCTGTAATTAAAAAGTAATCAAAGAACATTTTTAGAATTATACATGGTGTAAAAATAAGCATTGTAAATAGATAAGAATAACAGTGTTTATATAAATTTTCAGTTGAGCCTAGCATATAAATAATATCTTTAATAAATAAAATAGAAATAATAGCAATAATACATCCTACAATTAAAGCGGTGAGAGTTATTAAAGAAAAACTTTCTCTAGCTTCTTTATTCTTATTTTCTCCCATATACTTTGCTACAATAGCGCTTCCACCTGTAGCGAACATGATTCCAATTCCAATTAAGATACTGATTACAGGATAAACAATATTAGCTGATGATAGGGCATCAGATCCAATAAATCTAGAAATAAATATACCGTCTACAATAGTATAGAGTGAAAAAAACACCATCATTATAACTGAAGGGAAGGTATATTTTAGTAAGGATTTAAAAGTAACTTTCTTATTTAATGCATTTTCCATGGAGGCCTCCTTGTTTTTTTCTTTAGCTTACTTTATAATAAGGTATCCTGTTACAGGATAGTCAAGAAGGAGATGGATAATGAGTGAGTATTAAGTATTTTACTACAGGTGAATTTGCAAAGCTATGTAATATAAATAAGAAAACGCTTTTTCACTATGATGATATAGATCTTTTTAAGCCAGAAAAGGTTTTATCCAATGGATATAGATATTATTCTGAATATCAGTTAGAAGTTTTTGATGTGATTCGTATTTTAAAAGATATAGGAATGCCTTTAAAAAACATTAAGGGATTTTTAGATAAAAGAAACCCTGAGAATATCATTGAGCTTTTTGAATATGAGATAAATGAAATGGAAAAGGAAATTCTTAAACTTCAAAAGAAGCAAGAAGTTATGTTAAATAAAATTAGTATTATAAAGGAAGGAAGGATTAGTACCAATAAAATTGAGTTAGAACAGCAAAGTGAAGACTATATTTTATTAAGCGATCCAGTGGATAATTCTAAGGACTCTTATGATATGGAAAATTATATTGCTCTTTTAGATTATTGCTATGAAAAAAACTTAAACATAGGGTATCCTGTTGGAGCTATTATAAGTAAAGAAAACCTTGAAAAGAAAAATTATAGTAATTACAGCTACTACTTTATAAAAGTAAATAAAAATACTGTAGATAAGAAAGTTTGTGTTAAACTTAAGGGTTTATATGTAACTTCATATCTCCATGGCTATTATGATGAATTGCCCAATCTTTATAAAAGTATGGAAAGATTTATAGATGAAAATTCATTAAGAATAGTAGGGGCTGCATATGAGGAAGTAATGCATGATGCAGTTGTAGCTAAAAATATGAATAACTATATAATAAAAGTTTCAATTCAAGTAGAAAGTTCAATAGATAGGTTATAAAGATATTTTTAAGTATAAAAGGTATTTTAAAAGGTTACCATATATTCAAGAAAATTTTTCAGTAGTTTTTTCTTAATATTAAAATTTAGGAGGTAACTTCCGTGCTTAAGATGCTTAAAGAATTAAAGGCCTTCAAATTAGGACTGTTTTTTACAGTAGTAACGGTAATAGGTAATGTTCTATCTAGTTTAGCTCTTCCAGCCTATTTATCTATAATAATAAATGAAGCAATTCCTAATGGGGATATTCCAAGAATAGTTGATATTGGTGGAATAATGTTAATATTTGTATTTATAGGAGCTGTATGTAATGTAGCTACAGGTTTTTTTTCAGCACGTATTTCAATAGGGCTTGGTAGAAATGTTAGAAGTAAGGTGTTTGGGAAAATACAATATTTTTCTGAAACTGAATTTGAGGAGTTTTCAACATCATCTCTTATAACAAGGACTAATAATGATATTATTCAAATACAAACTTTTATAAATATGCTTTTAAGAGTTAGTTTGATGGCTCCATTTATGTGTGTTGGTGGTATTATCATGGCTTTTGCTAAAAGTAGAACCATGTCAATGATTCTGCTTATTTCTATGCCAGTAATGATTATTGTTGTGCTTTTAATTGGAAAGTTTGCAACACCTCTTTCTGAAAAGATGCAAGATAAGATTGATAAGATTAATTTAGTAACTCGTGAAAAACTTACTGGGATAAGAGTTGCTCGTGCATTTGGAACTGAAGAATATGAGACACAGAGATTTTATGAAGTGAACAAAGACTTTATGAATAATTCAATAAAAATGAACCATGTAATAGGTTTAATGACTCCACTTCTTTCAATTGTGCTTTTTGCTACTACAGTAGCATTGTTAGGATTTGGTGGTTATCAAGTTTTGTATTCTGCAAATGGAATATTAATAGGTGATGTTATAGCTGTTATACAATATGTAATGCAAATTATGATGTCCGTTATGATGTTATCAATGGTATTTGTTATGTACCCTAGAGCAGCAGTATCAGCTGGAAGAATTAATGATGTGCTAGATAAGGAATCTGTAATTAAAAATAAAGAAAATCCTATTACAACTACAACAGAGAGAGGTCATGTAGTTTTTAATAATGTTTGGTTTGAATTTCACGATTCCGATGAACCTGCAATTAAAGGTATTAGTTTTGAATCAAAACCTGGTGAAGTCACAGCTATTATAGGTAGTACTGGATGTGGTAAATCTACTCTTATAAATTTAATACCTCGTTTTTATGATATTCAGCGAGGAGAAATTCTTATAGATGGTGTAAATATAAAAGATTATGATATAGAATATTTGAGAAGTAAAATAGGCCTTGTACCACAAAAAGCTTTTCTGTTTAAAGGAACCATCTCCAGCAATATTAAATTTGGAGATAAAAATGCAGATCAAGATAGAGTAGTTGAAGCTGTTAAAATTGCTCAATCTTATGAATTTGTAACTGCAAAAGAAGGGCAATTTCAATCTCCAATAGCCCAGGGTGGGTCAAATGTATCAGGAGGTCAAAGACAAAGACTTGCAATTGCTAGAGCTATTGTTCGAAAACCTGAAATATACATTTTTGATGATAGTTTTTCAGCTCTTGATTTTAAGACTGATGCAGCTTTAAGAAAGGCTTTATTTAATGAAGCAAAGGATTCTACAGTTATTTTAGTGGCTCAACGTGTTAGCACAATTATGAATGCTACAAGAATTATTGTTCTTGAAGATGGAGCATGCGTTGGAATTGGTACTCATGAAGAATTACTTAACTCCTGTGATGTTTATAAGGAAATTGTGTATTCACAACTTACCAAGGAGGAAGCTTAACGATGAGTGATAAAAAAGAAGTAGACTTTAAGATAGTCTTTGGTAGGTTACTAAGGTATATGAATCCCTATAAAAAGGGATTGTATGCTTCAGTTATATTAATTGCACTTGCTTCAATGTTTAACAGTTTGGCACCATTTATTTTAGGTAAAGCTACAGATGCTATGACCAAGTTGATAATTGATAATACTGTGTCAAATAGTGGTATAAGGTCTTTTATAACTATATTAATAATATTATCTATTGTTTATATTTTGTATGCAGTATTTAAATATTTGGGTATTTATATTATGGTTAAGGTTTCTCAAAGAACAGTATTTGATTTGAGGAATAAGGTAGATGAAAAATTAAAAAAATTACCTTTAAATTATTTTGATACTAATACATATGGTGATATTCTTAGTAGAATTACAAATGATATAGATATTGTATCAAATTCAATACAGCAAAGTATTGATCAAATTATAACTGCATTTACTTCTTTAATATTTATTTTTATTATGATGATTGTAATTAGCCCAATATTAACTTTAATAGGGGTAATAACTGTGCCTGTTGCTTTAATTATTTCTATGAAAATTGCAAAATCTGCACAAAAATATTTTATTCAGCAACAGAATACATTAGGTGAAATTAATGGATACGTAGAGGAAATGTATACTGGGCATAATGTTATAAGTGCATTTGGTAAAGAGGAAGATGTAATTGATAGTTTCAAGAACACAAATCATGAACTTTATTCAAGTGGATGGAAATCACAATTTTTAACAAGCACACTTATGCCGCTTACTCAAGCTATGACAAATTTAGGTTATGTAGGAGTAGCAGTTGCAAGTGGTATTCTGGTTATTAATGGAAAAATGTCAATTGGTATGATTCAATCTTTTATTCAATATTTAAGACAGTTTTCACAACCTATAAACCAAACTGTTCAAATTTCTAATGTACTACAGTCTACAGCTGCAGCTGGTTCTCGCATTTTTGAGTTTTTGGATGAAAAAGAAGAGATTCCTGAGAGTGAATCACCTAAATATCCGGATGAAATTAAAGGTGGAGTTGAATTTGAACATGTTAAGTTTGGATATTTACCCTATAAGTATTTAATGCAGGATGTTAATTTAAAGGTTAATCCAGGAAGTAAGGTAGCAATAGTTGGGCCTACAGGAGCGGGTAAAACTACATTAATTAATTTACTTTTAAGATTCTATGATGTTAATCATGGAAATATAAAAATTGACGGAGTAGATATTAAAGAAATGAAGCGTACTAAACTTCGAGAGATTTTTGGAATGGTACTGCAAGATGCATGGCTTTTTGAGGGAACAATAAAAGAAAATATTCGGTATGGAAGATTAACGGCGACAGATGAAGAAGTTATAGAAGCAGCAAAGGCAGCACATATAGATGGTTTTATAAAGACTCTTCCAGGAGGGTATAATATGATACTACAAGAAGGTGCTACTAATATTGCCCAGGGGCAACGTCAATTAATTACTATTGCTCGTGCAATTTTGTCTGATGCTCCTATAATGATACTCGATGAAGCTACAAGTTCTGTTGATACTAGAACAGAAGTATTAATTCAAAAAGCTATGGGAAACCTAATGAAGGGAAGAACTAGTTTTGTAATTGCACATAGGCTATCAACGATTAAAGATGCAGATATGATAATCTATATGCAAGATGGAGATATTAAGGAAACAGGTACCCATGAGGAACTTATTGATAGGCAGGGACTTTACTATAAGTTATATAATAGTCAATTTGCTGAAAATAATAAAGAATAAAAATAATGGAATTTATTTACACACTCCTTTTCTTTGCATATATAAGGTTAAACAGCAAAGAAAGGAGTGATTTTTATGGCAGTAGTTTCTTCAAAGGTTTTATCTCAACTTCAAATTAAGTACAACAATGGACAAAATGTAGATGGAACACCTAAGGTAGATAGTCAGAAGATAAAAGTTAACAAAGATGTTACAGATGAGAAGCTATTTGAATTTGGGAAGCTTATTAGTGGTATATTAGTAAGCCCAGCAACAGAAATTGGCAAAATTGAGAACTCAGGATTATTACAGGAATAAGTTCTTAAAACTAACTAATGAAAGGAGGGAATGTTATGGATTCAAGAAAGATTGTAATGACATTTATAGATTCAGCAAACAGTAAATATAATGTAACTATATCTGATGTTAAAAAAGATGTAACAAAGGATGAAATAGCAGCTGTTATGGATTATGTTGTTAAAAACAATATGATGCTTAGTAATAAAGGCATGGTAACAGAAACTTATTCTGCATCAATAGTAGATACTACTGAAACAGAATATAAAATAGCATAGTTTAATATGGCCGTTGTAACTTTTCTTTATCATAGAAAAGTTACAACGGCCAATTTTTTTGCCAATAGTTACAAAAGATTTATTAATTAAATTAAAATATTATTAAAAAATAAATACCCCTAGAGAATTAATTTCTCAGGGGTATTTTTAAATTGTATTTATATTGGCCATATATCCCATATGGCAAGTAATAATGGGTCTAATCTGTTGTTATCTCCTATTCTCCATTTATTATTATCTTTTTCCAGGCATATTTTGCATTGTACAGTTTTCTCTTTAACTACATTGGTATTCCTTAACGTAAATTCAATATCGTAAAAATGATATGTTTCATCACTAGTAGAATTCTTTTCTATTACTAAATCTTTAATTTCCAGATCTTTAAGGTCGCCTTTATAAGCTCTTCCTTTTGATGTCCTAGCACGAAGACTCAAATTATCTTGGGCGGTTTTAAAAGCTTTTTTAGTAAAGTATTTTTTATATATATTTATATCTTCATTAGGATTTGTTATATAAGTTTCAATAAAGCTATTTATAAGTTCTTTTTCTTTAGATTCATTATCTTTTGAACAACCTGTAAATGAAATTAATAGTAAACCCGTTATTAAAATGGAAATGATAAAGTAGTAACGATTTTTCATTTTTAATCTCCTTTTCAATCCGTTATAAAAATATTATAGCACAATAATGCATTTATATACTAATTTGGTAATTTGTATGATAAACTATATGATAGTAAGGTAAATTTATGTTTTTCTTTTCCTTTCTGTTTAAAAATATGACAAGTTGAAGTTTATACTGGCGCAGAAAGGAAAATGTTTATGAGTGATATGGTTTTAATTTTTGGAATGTTTTGTGTAACTCTAGTAGTTATATCAGTAACAATGTTTAAACCTAATAG
Source organism: uncultured Clostridium sp. (assembly GCA_900548455.1). GTDB lineage: Bacteria > Bacillota > Clostridia > Clostridiales > Clostridiaceae > Clostridium_J. Next base: position 48,139 of record URKQ01000015.1, on the reverse strand, counting down.
GTTTACCATTAAAAGAAAGCGAAGCCAAAAAGAATCAACTGAAGAAATTTCAGTTACAATTATAAACGAAAAAAAAGAGAACTAGTGCTGGAACACTAGTCCTCAAATATTAGAAAAACGTAAATTAATTGCCATAACTTCAACTTGTCTTGCCTTACTAAAATTATAACACATTTAGTATTATATGCAAATATATAAATTATATACTAGTAAATATAATAAGGTGTTGGATCAAGTTTTTCACCACTAGAGCTTGTAACTTCAAAGTGAATATGTGGACCAGTAGAGTTTCCAGTGCTTCCTACAAGTGCTATAGGTTGTCCACCTGAAACACTTTGTCCAACTGAAACTAAAAGTGAGGAATTATGAGCATATAAACTACTTATACTACCGTGATTAATTACAACAACATTTCCATAGCCACTCATCCAACCAGAATATGCAACAGTTCCAGGTTGAAGTGAATAAACAGTGGCTCCATGAGGAGCACCTATATCAATGGCAGCTTGAAACTCTTGTTTCCCACTTATTGGATTAACTCTCCATCCATATCCTGAAGTAATAGGATAGCTTATGTTTCCAGTAATAGAAAAAATACCACTACCGTCACCACGACTAGGTCTAGAATTTGAACCTACATTATTAATTGCAGAAAGAATTTCTTCAAATTCAGCTTCTTTTTGTGCAATTAGGGATTCTTGATAGTTAATATCACCCTCTATAGAAGCTAACAAAGCCGACTTTTCTTCATTGTTTTTATCAATTTCAGCCTTTTTTTCTTCACTTTCCTTTTTAGCAATTTCTAAAGAGTCCTTTTCCTTTTTTGATTCAGTTAAAACTAAGTTTAATTCCTCTTCTTTTTTTTGATAATCATCAATTAAATCATTATCATATTTAAGAATGGTTACAATATTTTCAAGTCTTTTTAAAAGATCCATAATTCCACTAGAATTAAATAGAGCTTCCATGTAACTTTCACCTTGATTCATATATAAGGCTCTCATTCTTAAATCCATTAGCTCTTTATCAGCAGCTAATTCTTCTTTTAGGACATTTTCTTTTAGCTCATACTCTTCAATTCTTTCTTCTGCTACAGTTATATTAGAATTTAAGGTAGCTAACTCGGTTTCAATACCCCTTGAAGTTTCATTGATTTCTTGAAGTTGTAGTAATACATCTTCTTTTTCATCTTCTAAACTTTTTAACTTTTGCTTTTCTTCCGTTATTTCTCCCTTTATTGATGTAGAGTCTTCATTTGTATAGGCTAAAACATCTGTAAGTGTTAATGAAGAAAGTAAGCTTGTACACATCAGAGAAATAATTATAACTTTTAATCTTCTGTTCATTATAATACCTCTTAGTTACTATTTTTTATATAAGTTGTAGAAAGGTATAGCAATTGGCTATAGAATCTTACAATACAACGTATATTATTTATTCCGCATTATATTTTATAATTAAATTTAAAAAAAGTCAAATTTAATACAATAAAATTACATTTATAGTCGAAAAAAACATATAGATTTTCATAAAAATAGTATTGACAGTTGAATATACATTCAACTATAATAAAGACATAGATGAACAGTTGAACAAGTTTTCAACTATATTTTGTATAAATATAATTTGTATGAATTAAAATAATAGATTTAATCCATACTAAATAAGACAAGCATTTTTAAAATTAAAAGGGGGAAGTAAAATGAAAAAAACATTTTTATTAGAAGGATTAGACTGTGCTAACTGCGCTGCTAAAATTGAAAGAGCTGTATCAAAGATTGAAGGAGTTACAAAGGTTTCAGTAAATTTTTTAACTACAAAAATGATAATTGAAGCTGAAGAAGAAGCAATGGATGAAATAGTTAAAAAAGCTAAAAAAGTTGTTAGAAGAGAAGAAGCAGATGTAGATATGGTAAAAGCATAAAATAAATTAACTTGCCTATCACAAATAAAGGAATATGGGTGGTAGGCATTATTATCTTAAAGGAGGGATAAGATGAAGAAGAGATTAACAAGAATAATTATAAGTGGAATATTATTTATCCTTGCAATTATTATAAAAGTAGATATTAGTTTCGTAACACCAGCACTATATATTTCTTGTTTTTTAGTTGTAGGATGGGATGTAGTATATAAAGCTTTTAGAAATATATTAAGGGGTAAAGTTTTTGATGAAAATTTTTTGATGAGTATTGCAACAATTGGTGCTTTTGCTATAGGAGAATATCCTGAAGCAGCAGCAGTAATGCTTTTTTATCAGGTAGGAGAATTATTCCAAAGCTATGCTGTATCTCAATCAAGAAAATCTATAGCAACACTTATGGATATTAGGCCAGATTATGCAAATATTAAACGTGGAGATATCTTAGAAAAGGTAGATCCAGATGAAGTAAAGATAGATGATATTATAGTTGTATCAGCAGGAGAGCGAATTCCTCTTGATGGAGTTGTTATTGAAGGAAAATCTATGGTAGATACTTCAGCATTAACAGGTGAATCAGTACCGAGAAGTGTCGGTGTTGGTAGTGAGGCTTTAAGTGGATGTATTAACGTATCAGGAGTAATTACTATAAAAGTAGAGAAAGAATTCGGAGAATCAACTGTAAGTAAAATATTAGATTTAGTTGAGAATGCAAGTAGTAAGAAATCTAAATCTGAAAACTTTATTACTAAATTTGCAAGAGTATATACACCAATAGTAGTGTTTGCTGCATTAGCCCTTGCAATAATTCCTCCTCTAGTTATCAAAGATGCTACTTTTAGTGAATGGGTTTATAGAGCATTAACATTTTTAGTTGTATCTTGTCCATGTGCACTAGTAATATCAGTACCATTAAGTTTCTTTGGAGGAATAGGTGGTGCATCAAAGGTAGGGGTTTTAGTTAAAGGTAGTAACTATTTAGAAGCTTTAGCTGAGACTGAAACAGTAGTCTTTGATAAAACAGGTACTTTAACAAAAGGAGTATTTGATGTACAAGAAATATGTCCAGAACCTAGTGTATCAAAAGAGGAATTGTTGAGATTAACTGCCTTTGCTGAAAGCTATTCAAACCATCCAATTTCATTATCCTTAAGAAGGGCTTTTAATAATGACATTGATAAAAGTTTAATTTCTGACGTAGAAGAAATTTCTGGACATGGTGTTAAAGCCGCTATTTCAGGAAAAGAAGTATTAGCAGGGAATATTAAACTAATGAAAAAGTATAATGTACCATGTGTGGAAAACAACGTGATAGGGACTGTTGTTCATGTGGCTATTGATAGAGTATATGCTGGATATATAATAATAGCAGATAAGGTGAAAGATGATTCCGTCTTAGCTATTAAAGAACTAAAAGAATCAGGTATTAATAAAACAGTAATGTTAACTGGAGATAATAAAAATGTAGGTGAAAAGGTAGCAAGTCAATTAGGAATAGATAAAGTATATACAGAATTGCTTCCTGGTGATAAGGTTGAGAAACTTGAAGAATTATTTAATGAAAAAACACAAAAAAGCAAGTTAGCTTTTGTTGGGGATGGAATAAATGATGCTCCAGTCTTAGCACGAGCTGATATAGGGATTGCTATGGGAGGCCTTGGAAGTGATGCTGCTATAGAAGCAGCAGATGTAGTAATTATGACAGATGAGCCTTCAAAAATTGCTACTGCAATGAAGATTTCTAGGAAAACATTAAGAATTGTAAAGCAAAATATTGTATTTGCACTAACAATTAAAATTGGAGTATTGGCTCTTAGTGCTATTGGAATAGCTACAATGTGGGAAGCAGTGTTTGCAGATGTAGGAGTTTCAGTAATTGCTATATTGAATTCACTTAGAGCGTTAAATACAAAGAATATGTAATCTAGTATAGGCTGGCTTTGCTACTCCTATATACGCACTAGTGCTCACGGGCTGCGGACCACTTTGAGTGAAAAGTGAAGAATTAAGGATGGGATTCTTGAAGAATCCCATCATTTTCTTACATATGTTTATGTTTTATGTGCTCAAAGCCTTTATTTACTATGTCAACTACATGATCATCATCTAGGGAATAGTAAACATTTTTACCTACTTTTCTAGACTTTACAAGACCAGAAAATTTAAGTACTTTCAGTTGATGGGATACTGCAGATTTTGTCATATTAAGAACTACAGCAATATCACTTACGCAAAGTTCACTTTCTGTAAGTGCACTAACAATTCTCATTCGCGTTTCATCACTTAAAACCTTAAAAAAGGATGATAGATCAATTAAATATTTATCTTTTATCATATTATTTTTTACTTTTTCAACAAGTGCTTCGTCAGTTGGAGCACAATCGCAAATGTTTATTTCATTTTTCATAGAAGACCCCTTCTTTAATGTATATTCACTATATATAGTTTAAATATAGTCTAACTCAACTTCAAAATTTCCTCAATAATGTATTTACCTTTTATCATATAGAATATCAGTTATGATTGATCTATTAAAAATAATAATTAGTATAGATATCATTGGAATAATTATAATCCAAAGAACAAAGTAAAGCAAAGACCCTGCAGAAGATTTTAATAGAATCATAGGTATAATTCCTGCCCATAAATTAGAAAATCCATGAAGAAATATTGTATATTTAATTTTACCTGTTTTGTTCATAACGTATGCCCATATGCATCCTAAAATTAGCGTATAAAAAATTTGAGGTATACCTTGTGATACAAAATGAGGAATAGAAAAAAATAAAGATGAAATTAGAATACTTTTTAAGTTACCATAAGGACGCAACCTATCTAAAAGAACTTTTCTAAATACCAATTCCTCAAGGACTGGTGCAATTATCAATAATTTAATCATTTCATATGGATCCCTTATATTTATAAAAGTAGGATAACTATTAGAGGTACACGAATTTAAAGCCAAACTTACTATAAACATAATTAAAACACTGATACCACATTGAACAATTAATATTTTAAATAATGATTTAATTTCAATAGACTTTTTAATTTCAATATTTTGCTTAGGTATATTTCTAATAAATAAATATAAAAGAGGAAAACCAATACAATACAAAATTATATAGGAAATAGAATCAAGCATAGCTTTTGATAAATTTAGATTTAATTTTGGATATAGAAGATAGTTGAAAATCCAATATACTCCAAACATGGCTACAAGACCACAAACTATGCAAAATATAGTTGCATTTATAGGTATCGATTTATATTTTTTTTCTCTCATTAATTTTTTCTCCCACTAAAATAAGCGTTTATTTTATAATGTTTTTGTAAAAAGTTAATTATTAGTAATTATATATTAAATAGTAGACAGATTCAACTTATTAATTTCAACAAAGGGATAATGTTGTAACAATATTATATTAATGGTAAAATATAAATGTTGTAGTGGATGAGGGGGGATATAATGATGAAAAAAATAATTGTATGTTTATTATTTTGTGCAGTTTTTTTAACTGCTTGTTCATCTAGTGATTCAAAGGAATCAAAAAAATTATCGGAGGATAATAGTAGTAAGATAACGACACAAGATGCAAATAAAACTAATAACAAAAATAATGTTGAATCGAAGGATATAAAAAATTCTACTCAAAATACTGTTGATAATTCTGAAAATAAAACTACAACATCAAACAACAGCGATAAAGAGCAAGATATTTTCAAAAAGGTTAAAGAATATATTACTAGTGGACAAGACAGTAAACCAGAAGCACAAAAACTTAAGTGGAGTAAAACCTTTTTAGACGAAGTAGATATAGAAAAGTTAAATAAAGAGTACATATCAAATGGCGGTAATAATGAAGATGTAGAAAAATTTGCAGAATATATAACTAAAAATGCACCAATTCTAAGTAATTGGGAGGATTTATTCAAAAAGGATCTTCTTAATCAATATGGAGAAGAAGTAGTTAAGGTGGAAAAAATTGAAGATGACTTATATCAAGCTTATATAAATAAGGATGGTAAGGAAGTTCCATATGTAGTAGTGTCATCTAGAACAGGTTATTATCACGGATAGTAAAATAGTGACTTTGTTATATTTTTATAATTCCATTTTGAGCATAATTACAATATTTATAAAAAATGCATAATAATTATAATTATTATGCATTTTATGATATAATAACATATATTGCGGCAATGAGATGACATGGGGGTAATGTAATGCATAATTTAAGACTTAAAAAATTAGGAGTAATTGTTATGGTATTATTGATTTCCAATAGTACTTATGGCTGTCAAAGCAAGCCTAAGGAAGTTAAAAGTGAAAATAATACTGAAGTTATACAGACTTCTAAAAGTGAAATGAAAAATGATATTAAAATTGAGCCAGTAAAAATTAATGGAGATAAGGAATATATCAATTTTTATGAAGAACACGTAAAAAAAATACAAAATTATGGCGAAAATAAATTAAATTTGATTGTAAGTTCAACTCCATTTGAAATTAATATGGGGAAACCATATAGACAATATGGCAGTGAAGGAATTGGAATTTCTATACAAGAATTAGAGAATAAGGGTATTTTTACTCTTTATAGTGTTAAATATGAAGATGAATCTGTGGATGAATTTATTGAAAATAATATAAATTTAGTTAATGATTATTTTAAAGCTAATTTTAATGTGGATGAAGTTAAATCCACACTAAAAGATAAAGGGATATATAGCATAGGAACTAACGATTCCCAAGAATCATATGGATTTAATTATGTAGAAGATGTAAATGAAACTAGAGTAACATTTAAAGTACCTGTGGTGGAACTAAATAACGTAACGAATAATGCCTTGAAAAAATTTATTACTGAAGAAGAAGTAGAGAGTATAGGTAAAAATGATAGGGCAAAAATTGATGAAGTGCTTGAAAGTACTAAGGGAATTAAAAGTGATAAAGATTTGAATAATATAGGCATAACTGGTGAGAGTAAATTAAGTTATACATTAACCGATTTGGATATTGAACTTTCATATATTTATTTGCTAACTCAAGATGAAATATCAACTAGTTATGAATTTGAAATACCATTTAAAAACAAAAGTGAAGTAGAAAACAATTTTAAAAGTGAACAGTTAAAAGGTGTATTTTCAAAGCTATATGGTAATGAAGATATATATAACGCTATTTTAGAAAAGACTTCACTTATAACTATAGAGAAAGAGGGTAATGAGGAATTACATTTTAGTATAGATACATTAGGAGATGAAACTGTTACTATACATGATGAATCTATTGAAAATGGAAGTGGAACCTATTATATTAAAGTGAATTTCCATAGAAATATAAAATAGATACAAATTAAAGAGTTTTATCAACTATATGGATTAGAAAATTATTGATGTAACGAAAATATTATAGCTATTTGCCGTATATAAAATATCATTATTAAATACAAGGCCTAAAGTTTTGAACATAGTATATCAGAACTTTAGGTCTTTGTACTATTCTATAACGAATGTCTAATAAAACAAGAATTTAAAAAGAAAATAATTTTTAATTAAATAAAGAAGGAGATAATATGTTAAATAATATTGGGACACAGAAAATTGACACTGAAAGGCTATTACTTCGTAAGTTTAAGCTTACAGATAGTGAAATGATGTTTAAAAATTGGGCAAATGATCCAGAGGTATTTAAGTTTTTTAGAAGAAATCCTCATAAAGAGTTAAGTGAAACAGATGAAGTTATTAAAAAATGGGTTAATGATTATGAAGATGGTCATTGCTATAATTGGGCCATTGAGTTAAAAGAAATGAGTGAAATCATTGGACAGATATCTATAGTTGACTTTAATGAAAAGTTTAGTTCCTGTGAAGTAGCTTATTCTATTGGAAGAAAGTTTTGGGGAAAAGGAATTACGACTGAAGCTTTAAAAGCAGTTATAAATTATATGATTAAAGAAGTCAATATAAATAGATTTGAAGCTAGGTTTAATACAAAGAATATTGCATCTGGAAAGGTTATGGAAAAGGCTGGTATGAAATATGAAGGAACTTTAAGAGAAGTCAAGATAAATAGAAATGGGGACTACTATGATATGTCAGTTTATTCAATTCTTAGATCGGATATTTTATAGGTGATTTTGTTTGCACAACTTTAAATGCATACAGAGCCAATTTGTTTAATAGAAAGGTATGTTTGTATATAAAATAAATATACAAAAATAGTAATATGTGGTATATTTATTGTGACATATATATTGCAATAATTTTGAAAGGAAGTTGATGATTATGAAGAAATATATTATAAATTGTAAAAATCATACAAGGAGGATTTCCCTCCTTAACTAAAAAATTAGATTTTGGAGGTATTTATGAAGTATAACTGGATTAATGCTAATGATTTTACTATGGAGGATTTTTTGTTTTTTGATAGATGGATAATCAAGGATTTGATGCAAGAATGCACAGATTATAATGAAACTTTTGGAAGTTATAAAAAGGATATGGGGATTGTGTTAAGTCAATATCCACATGTTGCAAGATATTGTAGAGAAAAGGCTCCAGAGTGTGCGAAATTTATTGATGAATCATTGGCGGAAGTTTCTAAGAATGTGAAAGAAGAGGAAGCTAGAAAAGTTGAGCTAAATATTATAAGGTATCATGAAACTTATATGGTTTATGCCTTTCCAGAGATAATGAATAAGGTAAATTATATTACAAATTGGGATGAACAAGTTCTATATGATCTTGTGGAACTTAAGGATAAGGTTGTTCTTGATGTTGGAGCTGGAACTGGCAGACTTACTTTTGCAGCGGCAAAGAGAGCTAAAAGAGTGTATGCTAGTGAACCATGTGATAGATTACGTGAATATATGAGAGACAATATTAAAAAACTTAAAATAAAGAATATAAAGGTTCTGGATGGTTTTGTTATGGATCTACCTTATGAAGATAATACCTTTGATGTAGTACTTTCTGGACATGTTGTTGGAGACTATTACGAAGAAGAAATTGCAGAGCTTAGTCGAATCACTAAAAATGGTGGTTGGATAGTTTGTTGTAATGGTGATGATGAGTTTAAACGAAAGGGACCAGATGAAGAGCTTACAAAACGTGGATTTGAATATTTTCGTCATGATAGCATAGAAGGTGGGATTATTTATAACTACCGCAAACAAGTTAAAAAAGGTAATGATTCGGAGGGTGTATAGGTATGATAAGATTAGCTAAAATTACAGAAGACAATTTCGATGAATGTATTGGATTAGTACCTAAAGAAGAGCAAAAAAGCTTTGTTGCACCTAATGTAACAAGCCTTGCAGAAGCTTATATTGCACTGGCGAATAAAGAGTGTCCAATACCTTTTGCCATTTATAATGATGATAAAATGGTAGGGTTTGTATTGCTTTTATATAGTAAGGCAAATGAAGAAGAACCTGAAAATACTTATTGGGTGTGTAGATTTATGATTGATAAGAAATTCCAAGGTAGGGGCTATGGCAAAGAAGGTATGAAAGCTGTACTTAATTACATTAAGGGATTTCCTTTTGGAGAAGCATCTGTAGTGAAGCTTTCATATGAATTAGAAAATCAAGTGGCAAGATCACTTTACAAATCAGTAGGTTTTATAGAAACAGGTATTATAGACGATGGAGAAATGATAGCGAAACTTAATTTGCAAAGATATAGATAAGTAAAGAATAACCGCCTGGATACTAAATCCAAGGCGGTTATTCTTATATAGGCTTTGTATTAGAATAGAGTGATAGAATGATTATTGGGCAACTTCTTTTGATTTATCATTAACTGTAGCACCACTAGTAGGTGGATTGCCATTTGTAGGTGGAACCATTTCACCATTACCCTTATTATTTGGACGTTCTCCCATGTTACCATTAGGTTGTCCACCCATATTACCATTTGGATGACCTCCCATGCTACTACTATTGCCATAGATTATATCGGTCATTTCAATGGTTTGGGTATCATTTCCAACAGTTAAGGTATAGGAATCACCTTTATTTATTCCAGGAGCACTTACAACAACAGAGTTAAATTGTTTTTCAGAAGTAAATGAAGCAAGTTCTTTTCCATTATTATCAGTTATTGAAATTTTACCACTTTGTGAATTGGAATAATTATACAGTATTGAACCTTGAGTTGAAGTCGAGCCAAAGTTTTGAGCCATTCCACTAGCTCCTGTAGCTATAAAAATTCCACCGGTTATTTCGGCTGTTCCATCATAGTCAAGAGCGCCATTGGCACTATTACTAGGACCTGATACATAAGTTTCTCCACCAGTTACATATAGATTGCCGTTAGAATCAACACCATCTCCACCTGCATTTACAAATATTTTTCCACCTGAAATTTTAATATAACAGTCTGCGTTGGAGTTAAAACTATCTTTACTTGGCATAGCACTAGCATTAGGTTCATTATTTCCACCAGCAGAGTTAATTCCATCATCACTAGATGTCAAAGAGATATTTCCTCCAGTTATATCGATACTTTGTCCTTCAATGCCTTCATAGCATTTATCAATCGATATATCACCACCGTTAATTGTTGTATTAGTATCAGCATGAATACCATCATCGCCAGAAGATAGATTTAAAGTTCCACTATTAATTATTACGTTTGAATTAGAATGAAGAGAATCGTCTTCAGAATCAATTGAGAAAGTTCCACCGTTAACTTGAAGATTTCCACCAGACTTTAATCCCTTTAAACTAGTAGTGTCTGTTGTAGTTTCTGCGGTGGTTGTATTATTGCCACCCATAAACATATTCATTTTATCATTAGATGAATTAGCATGAGCTGGGGCATTAGAGCTTCCACCACCTGTAGTTATGTTAAAATCACCACTATCTACTTGAAGAATTGTCATTGCATCAATTCCATCACCTTTAACATCTATATTAAAACTTCCAGCAGCTATATATATAAATCCTACAGTAGCATCGTCGGTATTTTCACTATGAAGTCCATCTTTTTCTGAAGTAAGGTTGAAATCTCCACTTGCAATTCTAATACTATCTTTTCCAGAAAGAGCGTGACCAGCTGAAGTTATTGTATAATTTCCACCTGCAAATACAAGGTCATCTTTAGCAACTATGCCATGTCCATAGTTAGCATTTATAATAAGAGAACCCTCTCCATTTATTGTTAGATCATCTTTTGAGAAAATAACAGAATCAATATTGTTGTCATCAATGGCTACAAATTCACCCTTATTAGATAAAGTGTTTGTAGAATTTTTATCTAAAGTTAAAAATACTTTATCAGCTTGTTTTACATAAATTGCTGCACTTGTATCGCAGTTAATTGTAGCATCTTTAAGTACAATATGAATTTTGTCAGTTTGAGTAGCATCAACAATGATTTGACCATTGGTTAAAGTACCAGAGATAACATATACACCTTCAGAAGATATTGTAACGGTACTTCCATCGATTTTAACATTGTCACTTGTAGCCGTTGCAGAAGTTTCAGTAAGTTCAATATTTATACTTGTTGTATCATCGTAACCAATCTCTTTATCTTTATTTGAAAACATATTTGCTATATCTAAATCACTAGGATATTGGGATGTTGAAGACTCATTTGCTGCATTAGATAGATTTGAACTATCCTCACTTGAATTGTTATTATCAGTTGAAGTTGAACATCCTGTTATTCCAATTAATGTGCAAAGAATAGATATGCAGAGTGTAAGTTTTTTATTCATAATTAATCCTCCTTAAAGTTCAATTGTTGAGGTTTCTTGTCTTGTCATACTGATTTCAAGATTACCATTTCTACAACGTAAAGCATCAATAAGTGCTTTTTCATGGGCAACACTTTTTAATGATATATTGTAAGTTAGTTTAAATAGACTTCCCATATTTGTAGTTTTAACATGGATTAACTCATGTTTATTAGTATAATCTTCAAATAGGTCATCAAAAACACCAGTATAATCTAAATCTTCAGGAATGGTTATATTTAATGTTTTATCTTCTATATTAAGCTTTCTTTCACCAAATTTACTTAAGGTAAATAAAAGTTCTAAGCCGCCAACAATTAAGGTGAAAAGAATACCAAAGGCTAAATATCCCATACCAGTTGCAAGACCTGCTGCCATTGCAATAAAGATAGCACCAATTTCTCTTGCAGTTCCAGGAACTGAACGAAAACGAACTAGGCTAAAGGCTCCAGCTACTGCAACTCCAGCACCAAGATTTCCATTTACCATCATTATTACAACGCATACCATTGATGGTAGTAGAGCTAGTGTTACAGCAAAGCCTTTAGATGAACGACCTTTATAACTATTTATATAAGATAGAAAAATTCCAATTCCTAATGACACTAGGATACATAGTAAAAAGTTTGGTAAAGAAATTACCGTTTGAGTTGTTGCTTCATCAAAAATTCCTTTAAATATATTATTAAGCACTGATTTTACCTCCTAATTTTGCAGCAGTAAGCATTTCTTTATATGCATTGCCGTATTTTGAAAATGATGTTTTAAATATTTGGTTTTTACTTAAAAAATCTGTAAGCCAAAGTGGGAAGCCATCACTAGATTTAATTTCTAATAGTATTTCATTAGGCTTTAGCAAGGGCTTTCCATATGCACTTCCACTCAAAGTCAAATCATAATCTCTCCATAGAATATTTTTGTCAAAGGTCATTCGGAAATTTTTATCGGTTTTACTGAAATATGCTTCACGTTCATAGTAGAGGAAAACTGAAGGCTCAATTCCAGTATAAAGGTTACAAAAATAATCTATTTCATTAATAATTTGACTTCGCTTTGAAGGAGAGTTGTTCTCACATAACCATAGCTTGGCATTACTATAGGTCATATCGATTCTTCGTTTATAAACTACTCCTTTATATTTTTTCTTAAGTTCAATAAATACTGTGCTATCATCCGTAGCCGTTCCATAACTTCTAACTCTTAGCTTTTCTTTATAAATTGGTTTTTCAAGGGATCTTCTAATAAGAAGTTTTGATGGTGTATCAAAATAAATATTAGAAATAATAGACTTTCCAAATTTATCAGGCAGCATATATCTATACATTAATTCTTTTAGAAGTTCCATTTGTTGTTCTGTTATAAGATACTTTATTTCGTATCTTTTAAAAGTGTTTTGATAGCTCATAAGTAAACCTCCTCTGTACTTGATGGTTTTAATTATAGAGTGCTAACTTAAAATGAACTTTAAAATTATTTATGGAAGTTTTAGGATAATACTAATATTAAGTGTTGTTTATATAGCTACAATGCAAATGGTATATATAGTATAATAAAGAAATGACAGGTAAATAAAAGGGGATTTTATAGTTTAAGTGTATCAATAGGAGGATATAGTATGTTAAATCATAAAGGAACGTGCCAGTTAAAAACAAAAAGATTAGTGTTGAGAAAAATATTACCAGAAGATGCCAAAATGGTTTATGAGTGGATGAGTGATTTTGAAATATGCAGATATGAACGTTGGAAGGTACATCCCAATGTTGAATTTAGTCGTGGGTATATTATTGAAGTATTTGACGATTATAAATCTAACTATACATACCAATGGGGAATAGAATTAAATAAAGAACTAATAGGTTCTATTAGTATAGTTAACATTGATGACTTTGATCAAAAAGCGGTTATGGGTTACTGTATTAAACGAAATTTTTGGGGTAATGGGTATGCAACTGAAGCAGCAAAGGCAGTTTTGGAATATATGTTTAATGAAGTTGGATTAAATAGAATTGAAGCCTCCCATTCTGTAAATAATAAAGCTTCAGGTAGAGTGTTGGAAAAGGTAGGTATGATATTAGAAGGTTGTGCAAAGGAATATTACTATTCTAATATAGGTTTTCAAGATAGTAACCTTTATGCGTTAACTAGAGGAGAATATATTAAAGTTAAAAAAGAATATTAATTGTTATATAGAGATGTTAAAGGGGAATAGTTATGGGTATAGAAAATTTAATTATTAATTTTTGGAAGTGTGTAGTGAATCAAGATAAAGGTGAATTGAGAAAGTATTTTTTTGAGGATGCAATTATTAGATGGCATTGTACAAATGAATGTTTTAGTGTTGATGAATATATCATTGCAAACTGTGAGTATCCAGGAATGTGGGAGGGGGAAGTTGAGCATATAGTTGAAACAGATAATAGAATTATTACAGTTACACACGTTTGGAGTAAGGAATTATCTTGTCATGTAGTGTCCTTTATTAAAATAAAGAATAATAAAATTAAAGAACTTGATGAATATTTTGGTGATGATGGGTTAGCTCCACAATGGAGATTAGATAAACATATTGGAAAAGCTATTAAAATTGAAAGAGGTTTTTAGTGACAAGTTAGGGGGAAAGGGTTAATGACTAGATATTTAAAAGTAAAGAAAAGATACTTTCTAGTAATTTTGATTATATCTATTTTTTGTATGACTGGTTGCAGTAGTACAAATTCTAATATTAAAAATTATCTTGAGAGTGGAGAAATCATTGATTCAAGGGCCAAAGATATTATGCCGGATATACAGGATTTGCCTAAATATGAGGATATTGAATACAGGTATACTCATAAATCAATATTATTCTTTAGTTCAGATTCTGTTGCACTTGTTGTAAGCTACGATGATTCTACATTCGAGTCTGAAAAGGAAAAGATAGATAAACAATATACCTTTTTAGATAAAGAAATTAATACAGATTATGATATAACTAAGTATAATATACCGGAATTTGAATTTGAGGTGAATAGTTATACATTTAGAGTTATTGATAAAGAGGGCACATCTAACACAGAATACCCTAAGTCTTTTGGTATGATTGGAATATCAGAAAAGAAAAAAAGCATAGCATATTTGTATTTTTATGATAGTGACCTAGACTATATAGGAGATGGAAATGAAAAGAATCCTATGTCTAATTTTGTAAAGGATTATTTCCATTATAAATTTTAAAGTGTGAGAATTATCAAAATAATTTTAACGGAGTTATGTATGAAAGTTTTAATAGGACAACCAGTTCATGAAGAAGGAATAGTTCAACTTAAAAAAGATATAGTTATTGGGAAAAAAAAGAATATAGATATTGTACTTTATCCAGAGGGGTATCTTTCAAATGAAAAGAATTTAGGGGATGCCTGTAACCTTGCAAAAGAAAATAGTATTGTAATAATTACATCCTATCGTAAAAACAATAAAGATAGAGCAGCAATAATTAGTAATACTGGAGAGATAATTTTAGAGAGAGCTAAAACTTTACCAGATGAAAAAGAAGAGTTAAATCTACCGTTATATGTTAATTTTGATGGTGTAAACATTGGGTATCTATTATGCATGGAAATACTAAAAGGAATGAGAGATTTAAAAAAACTAGAGATAGATATTGACTTTATTTCACACCCAATTGGAGTGGGAATGTTTAGTGATGCACAATTTGAACAGTGGGTGAATGAGGCTAAAATAATTGCCAAAACATATAAAACTATTATAATGGGGACAAGCCATGCTGATGGATCATATAGAAATTGTGGAACATCTATTCCTATTTCTTATTGTATTGATAAGGATGGAAAATTAATATATATAGCAAAATGTGATACTAGAGCACGAATTGTTAATTTAGATACATACGATTATGAGATAGTATAATGAAGCTGCTAAAAATGAATTTATTTCTGCAGTTTTAAAGAAAGCATGAGAAATTTATGATGTAAAATAGGAGGATTAATCTTGAAAGTAGATATTGAAAGCTTAATCAGTAAATGTGGTTTTTACTGTGGAAGTTGTCCAACACATATAAACGGAGAGTGTGCAGGATGTAGAAAGCAGCATACCGCTGGTGATTGCTACACATTTGATTGTGTTGATTCTAAGGGACTTGTATATTGCGAACAATGCATAGATTTTCCATGTGATGACATTATTACTAAAGACAAGGCTACTGTTTTAGATACTAGATGGTTATTGTGGAAAAGGTCGGAAAAATAAAAGTTTTTTATTTATGAAAATAGTTTATTAATTGAATTCCTATAGAGTCTGTGAAATAGGAAATAAAAATTATGTATCTAACAATGAGTATTTACCAAAATGAGTAACTGTTTTAATTTTACATACATAAAATGTACTGAATGCATAATTATAATACTGTGGAGGTATAAATAATGAGTTGCAATAATTGTATACGAAGGTATGAAAAGAAATATGTGGATCCTCCTTATGATTGGGACAAGTGTATACTGTATTCATATAAAGAATATTGCAAGGAAGAAGATTTTGATTGTTATAAAATTTATAAATGTTATAAATGCTATAATGATAAAAGATTTAAAGATGAGTTAAAGGATACTTTGTATGTTGAACCTTTTGGGACAAGTTATAAAACAGCAGTTGAGATAATTATATTTGAACTTCAATTTTTAATGAAGGCAGCTCAAGGAATTAAACCTGCAGATTTAAAATGGGGAGCTGAAAAAATATATGGTTTTTTTAGTCAAAATAGTGAATCAAAGACTCAAGAGACATTAGAAAAAATACAAAGCGAGCTAGAGAATATTAAAAAGTCTATACAAAAGTTAGAAGAAAGATTGATTGAAGATAATTTAAAAAGACAAATAAATGCATTTAATGATGATACTGATTTGGTAAGTATAATTAATAAACGGTATATGGGTGCAATAAGAAAAATAGAATGTAGTTTTTCAGGAGGTTCTGGAAAAATTGATGAAGTAGTTGGAAAGAGTCAGAAAGAACTTCTTTTACAATTATATTATGAAAGTATAGATGGTAATTCTTTTTGTGATGCAGTTATGTTATATGGAAGTAAACTTTTAAAAAAAGATATAGTAACAGGCAAAGATATTTTTCAAGCTTTTGATGAGCTTGCTTTAGTTAATTATAAATGGGAACATCTTGGGTATGAAAAAAGAGAGGCATTTCAAAGTTCAGGATTAGCAATGTATACATCTTTAGCTAATCTTTCAAGATTATCTATTATGGCACATCTTCAAGATGAAAAAGTTCAATCAAAAATAATTATGTTAGAGACTCAATTAAGTAATTTAGATGAACAAGTTAAGCAAATATATGAATTATCAATATCTAGACAAGTAAAAAGACGTCCAGACAATCAACGGTTTTATCAAGTATCTGGTCATACCAAATTGTTAATGGCTCAGGCATATAGGCAGATTGTGCCTACTGTTACTAAAAAAGATGATGTAGCAGTATGGTATATACAACCATTTACTAAAGCAGGAGGAAATTCCGTGCCAAATAGAAATTGGTTCTCTCAGGTTTATGAAGACTATGGAGGGAATAAAAGTCTTTATGAAATATTTTTTAGTTTAGATGAGGGTGGATTTATAACAGCATCAGGAACAGATAGTAATGCTAGATTTGTAGCTGATAGTCTAGAATATGAACAACCGGTTAATCGAAGATTTGTATATGCATATTTTTTATCCAATGATGGTAAGTGTTCGAGGGAAAAGGTGGCAACATGGAGACATGCCAACTTTGCAGAAGAACTTTGGAATCTTAAGGATACTAATCTTATAGGGTTAGCTGTAATGGTATAGTAATAAATTAAAGAGATGTAATGAAAAGAGATTGGTATATGACTTATCAATCTCTTTTTCTATTGAGATGGACTTTTGAATTATATTTTCGCAATACTATAACTAAAATTATAAATTATGGTATAATATAGAAAAAGTTCATAAATAAAATTAATAGTGTAGAATTGCTTATATTGAAGGGGATATTGTCATGAAAAAGAAATTAATGGTCATTGATGTGTTAGTAATATGTATTATTTCTATTTTGATTATAATAACAGTAGTGGGAATAGGAGCATTCAACATTGATAAAAGTTACATAATCGCTAACCAATATGGTAATGGCGTTAAAATTTTTGGAAGCGGTATATATGCTCATGATTCATATTTTAAAGCTCCTATTTTTATAGGTAGCGATTTTACAATGCTGTTTTTAGTAGTTCCAATGGCAATAGTTACATTAATTAATGAAATAAAAAAAAGAACAATTAAGTCAAAATTAGCTCTTATATCAGTTGTAGGAACAATATTATATTATTCTACAAGCATTGTTTTTGGTGTTACTTATAATGCACTTCATTTAGCATACATAGCTTTATTTTCTAGTACATTCTTTGCTTTTATTATTTTATTAAAAAGTATAAGGATAGATGAATTAAGAAGAATGCAAAAATGGATTCTACCATCAAGGGGATTAAGTATTTTTTTAATATTAACAGGAATAGCTCTTTTTGTAGCTTGGTTACCAGACATTTTCACATCGTTAGTAAATAAGGAATCATTAGCACTTATAGAGGTATATACAACTGAAATCACCTATGTTCTTGATATGGGAATAATTAGTCCAACAATATTTATATGTTTATATTTACTTAAAAAGAAAGATGGAATGGGAGATGTACTTCTTGCTATAATTCTAAATTTGTGTAGTGTCATTGGAATAATGCTTCCAGTTCAATCAGTTTTTCAAAAATTGGCAGGAATTGAAATACCTATACAAGCACTTATTACAAAACTAGGTATATTTGTTCTGCTAGCAAGTGTTGCTCTATATTTTAATATTAGACTTTATAAAGATATTAAGTAAATTAGGAGGATAATTATGCAAAAAATTCGTGTTATTGAAATCCCAAAAATGAAAGTAGTTACATCAGGACCAATTTATACTATGGAGGCATTTGAAGCATTTAATAAGTGGTTTTCAGATTATCACAGTAGCTTAACCTGTGAGTTAATGCCGCGAGATTTTATGTGGTATAACGAGGAGGTTAAAGCAACAGAGTGGATATATGCTTTGCCAGCATCAGCTAGAGAGGAAGACTGTGGTGGATATGAGATTATTGAATTTCCATTTGGACTTTATGCTGTAGGTGTATGTATTGATGCAGATTTAGATAATGCCCAGGATTGGATGCAGACTCAAGAGGAAATAAAAGAGTGGGTAGATAATAGTGAATTATTTTCACTTCCAACACCTAATAATGATTCCTATAGAAGATTTCCAATGTTTCA
Source organism: uncultured Clostridium sp. (assembly GCA_900548455.1). GTDB lineage: Bacteria > Bacillota > Clostridia > Clostridiales > Clostridiaceae > Clostridium_J. Next base: position 29,142 of record URKQ01000015.1, on the reverse strand, counting down.
TATAGTAACACCTGGTTGGCTTCAAGAGAAGAAGTTTTGTCTTGAAGATTTTTATATACCAATAGTTCTAAAGAAATAAATATGGGATACCGTGTAATTTAAAAATCAATACACGGTATTTTTAAGGTAGAAAGTAGTATTTACAGTGTTTATAAAGGTATGAATTTAAGGAGGAATAGCATGCTTAACCAAGAATATCCCATACTTGAATTTGATCAAGTATCAGATAACATCATTGAACCATCAAAATTTATTAAGAAGATAGATATGTCTGAACGGGTTATAATGTGTTTTTATAGTGAAGTTATTGAAAAATTGCTTAAGGAGGAGACTTTAAAAGAGATTAGTGCTCTTTATTCTCAAATGGGGAAACATCCAATATATGAATTAAATTATAAGGGTAATAAAGTAACAGTGTTTAATCCAGGTGTTGGAGCACCACTTGCTGGTGCTCTTATGGAAGAAGTTATTGCTCTAGGAGGGAAAAAATTCATTTCGTGTGGAAGCGGTGGAGTCTTAGATAAAGAAATTGTAGCAGGTCACATTATAGTACCTAGCTCAGCAATAAGAGATGAAGGTACTTCTTATCATTATGCTGAACCAAGCAGAGAAATTTATGTTAATAAAGATGCTGTTGAGGCAATAGAAGGTGTTTTGAAGGCGCATAAATGTAGTTATCTAGTTGGCAAAACTTGGACTACTGATTCATTTTATAGAGAAACTAAAGATAAGGTAAAATTAAGAAAGTCTGAAGGATGCTTATCAGTAGAAATGGAATGTTCTGCATTTTGTGCAATCGCAGAATATAGAAAAGTTATTTTTGGACAAGTTATTTATGGTGGTGATGACGTAAGTTGTGATGAATGGAATTCAAGAAGTGAGGTAGATAGAAAATTTATTAGAGAAACTTTATTTTGGTTTGCAGTTGAAGCAACTCTTAAATTGTAATTAAAGGATCAGTTTGATTTTCGAGGAAAAGATTTTTACATTAAATATTTACAGGGGGAATTTATTATGGATGCTGAACAAATGTGGCTCGAATATAAAAAGATAAATGATAATATTAAAGATGAATATGAGGCTTGGGCATTTGGTGTTGAAGCTGATTTGCTGGCAGATTTAGTTATGAAAGGTGAAAAAACAGCAACGGCTTCTGCTTATCCATTATATGAAATAGAAAATGAACCATTGCCTAAGGTAGGAGAATATAGCATTATCTTAGATTCTGAAAATAAGGCTATGTGTGTTATTCAAACAATAAAGGTTTATATAGAAGAATTTAAAAAAATAAGTGAAGAACATGCATTTAAAGAAGGTGAAGGGGATAAGTCACTATCTCATTGGAAGAAATGTCATGAAAAATTTTTTACAATGTGTATGAATGAAGTAGGTAAGGAATTTAATGAAGATATGAAAGTTGTATGTGAAGAATTTGAAGTGGTATTTAAAATTTAAAGTTTAACTATGGTTATGTATTGAAAAGAGGTACAATATGAGGTTTTGGGAATTTATTAAATTTTGGGAACTACTAGGTAATGGAGTGTTTTTAATTATTTTTTGTATGTTAACTATTATATCTTTATCAGTTTTTAGATTGATATTTAATAGAAGAATTAGTGATAATGTTATAGAAAAAGAAGGTATAGTTACTATTGTAAATAGCATAGTTTTAGTACTTAGCATGTTAGGTGTAGCAATATCAGGTTGGTATACTCTTTTACATTATTGCATTTAAATATAGATGTATTAAATAAGTATGTGACAAGTTTTGAAATGCGATTTATTCGTTTACTAGACTGATCAACCAATAGGGAGTTAACAGATAAATTTGAAGGAAGAACTACAAATATTTAAATAGGTTTTTTGTAGGAGGTTTAAGATGGAAGGTGGATTAATCTATGGAAGATAGAGCGTTTAATATATTTCCAGAAATATGTACGGAAAGGTTAAAACTAAGAGCTATAAAACAGGAAGATGCAGAATACATATATAAAATTTTAAGTAATCCAGAGGTTATAAAATATGATACGTTTGAATTATTTACCGATATAAGTCAAGCAGAAAGTTTAATTAAATGGTTTAATGATGAGTTTAAAGAAAAAAGAGCCATATTTTGGGGGATTTCTTTTAAAAATATGCCAGAAATTATTGGCTTTTGTAAGTGTGAAATTGAAGTGCCAAAGGTAAGGGTAGATTTAGGCTATGATTTGATGTATGAATATTGGAATAAGGGAATCATGACTGAAACATTGAGTGCAGTAATTGAGTTTATATTTAAAACTCTTGATGTTAATAGAATTGAAGCTTCAGTGTCTTCGGAAAATAAATCATCAATTAGAGTACTTGAAAAATCAGGTTTTGTTAAGGAAGGAGTTTTAAGAGAACGTTCTTACATGGGAGATATTCTGCATGACATGATAATGCTTTCGATATTAAAGAAAGAATATTTTATTAATCAATTGTCAAATGAGGAATTGTTTGATGAATTTACAAGACCAGATGAGGAGCAGAGAAAAGAATTAAAGGAAAAGATTAAAAGTATATTAGAAAAGGAGAAGCTTCTTTATTTGGCAACAACAAATAATAAATATCCAGATAATTCTGCTGTTTGTTTTGCATATGATGAAAAATTACATTTATATTTTGGGAGTTATTCAGATACTTTAAAATGTAAAAATATATCACAAAATCCATATGTAGCAGTTTCTATTGGAACGTTGCAGATTCATGGAATTGCAAAGGTTGTTCTATATGGAAGTGATGAATATAAAAATAAAAGAAAAATTTACGACAAACGCTTTCCACAGTACGTATCTATTTTTGAGAAAGTTGATAATGAACTATATGAAATAACTCCTTTTGTAATTTGGAATTATAATCCGTCAATAGGAGAAATGAATAGGGATGAATTAATAATTAATTTAGAATATTATAAATCAATTTCCCCATATAAATTTCACAAATATAATGAACGTTGAAGATTAATTTTTGCTGGTATAGTTATAGGTGTTGCAGAAATACTTAGATTCTTTAGAGAGAACAAAAGACTAAGAAGAGAGATAGATGAAATAAAAGATAGGGTTCAATTATTAGAAGATAATATAAATAGGAATTTTATGGAGAGGTTTACATGGAAATATTAGATATTTACGGAGAGAATCGCTTTGAAGAACATACTAAAACACGAGAAGCATGTTGGGGGATAGTGGTAGCAGATGATAATGGTTTTTTATAAGCCACTATTTTGTATGCGATTTTATAGGCAGAACACAAAGAAAACTAACAAAAAGAGAAGCGCTGGTAGGTCTTGAACCGAGATGGATATCGTTAAAAGAGGCAATTGAAATATTTTCAAAACATCAAGAATATGCTGATGAAAATGAAATGAAGAGAGGTGCATATTTAAGAGAATACAAAGCACTATCTAACTTTGTACGAATAAGATAAGTTCCAATTTAGCAACTAAAGTTTGAGAAACAATCTTTAGGGGGTAAACATATATTTTTGCTATAATTATATTATTATACAAATTAAAGATGATTGATATTTTTTAGGGGGTCATAAAATGAATTGTAAAATGTGTGAAAGTCAAAAAAATATTAAGGATGATCCATATTTTATTATGGAGCTTGAAACAGGATATGTCATTTTAGGATGGTTTCAGAGATTCAAAGGTTATACTGTTTTCGCTTGTAAAGAGCATGGTCCTGAATTACATAACTTAGAACATTCTTTTAAAATTAAGCATCTTGAAGAGATGTCTATAGTAGCGGAGGCTATTTCTAATATATTTAAACCTGATAAGATGAACTATGAACTGCTTGGAAATGGATGCTCTCATATTCATTGGCATTTATATCCTAGAATAAAAGGTGATACGCCTATAATTAGCTCCGTATATCAATTGTCAAATGAGGAATTGTTTGATGAATCTACAAGACCAGATGAGGAACAGCGAAAAGAATTAAAAGAAAAAATTAAAAATGAAATTACACGTCTACTTTCAAAATAAGCATTAAGATAAATAATTAATTTAGAATATTATAAATCAATTTCCCCATATAAATTTCACAAATATAATGAACGTTGAAGATTAATAAATAGGAAATTAATATATAAATTTAAAAGAATAATTTTAAATGTTTAAGTATGTTTTCATAGGAGGCTATGATGGAAGGTGGATTAATTTTTGCTGGTATAGTTATAGGTGTTGCAGAAATACTTAGATTTTTTAGAGAGAACAAAAGACTAAGAAGAGAGATAGATGAAATAAAAGATAGGGTTCAATTCTTAGAGGATAATATAAATGGGAAATAGTAAGTAAATAGGATAATATATTTTTTCCTAATCTGTAGATAAGGCGAAATAGGTATTGAAGATGTTCTTTGAGAATTGAATAGTACGGTGTTTGTAATATATGTTATAATTAACTAGTAATTGTATTATTTTAAGAGTAAATGGTGATTTTTATATCATTTAGATAAAAAGGAATTTATGGAGGTAAATATGGAATGTATATTTTGTAAAATTGTAAAAGGTGAATTACCATCTAACTTAGTATATGAGGATGATTTAATTATGTGTTTCTTAACAATAGAGCCAATAAATGAAGGTCATGTACTCATAATTCCTAAAAATCACTATTTAGATACTGATGAAATTCCTACTGAGATAGTATCGTCTATGATGGTATTATCTAAAAAAATAGTTAAGGTAATTAAAGAAAAGTATTCTCCAGATGGCTATAGTATAATGCAAAATGGTGGAGAATTTAATGATATTGGGCATTATCATATGCATGTCTTTCCAAGATATAAGGGAGATGGATTTGGTTGGACATTTAGTGATAAAAAGCATGATTTTTCACAAGGTATAGCTAGGGAATTAAAAGAGATGCTTGATAAAGAAATTTAAGATTATTATCTTTTACATCGTAATATATTATGAAAAAAATTAAATATTAAATCGTAGGAAATACCGTATTATTCAAAACTGAATATACGGTATTTTTTATTTTCGGAATTCAACGATTGTACGAACCAGTTTATTAATAAACAGCTTGATAAAATAGAAATTTGTTGTTGAGGTTTTTTAAAAACATAAATTAGCAGAAGAATTTTAAATGTTTAAATAGGTTTTTATATTTGGATCGTAGTTGTACAACAATACAATATGTGAAATTATATTTTTATGAATTTAATGAAAGAAATGAGGAACAATGATGAATATTTGGAGTAAAGAGAGAAGAGATTTTGGCAGGGGAAATGCAAACGAAGAAGTCCAGCGTAGTGTTAGGGATACCTTAATTAAATTTCAAAATGGATATGCAAAAAGAGATATCACTTTAAAAGACAGTTTTATAGATGAACTTTTCTGGGATGATGATGATACATTGGTTGTTGGAACAGGAGATGTTGAATGGTGCTTGGGGCATGTTGAAAATATATATTAAACATCTTGAAGAAATGTCTATAGTAGCGGAGGCTATTTCTAATATATTTAAGCCTGATAAGATGAACTATGTTATGAATAATTGGTAAGAGTAACACATTGTAGAATTATAATATAATAATGATAATTTTGGAGGGGATATTAATGAAAAGAGAATTGGGGATTGCAAGGTGTGGACTAGCTTGTTGCCTATGTTCTGAAAATTCAAAATGTATGGGGTGTAGTTCAGGAGAATGTCCAGATAAAGCTTGGTGTGAAAATCGAAAATGTTCAATAGAAAAAGGAATTGATGGGTGCTATCTATGTTCTGAAGAATGTAGCAAGGGATTATTAAAAAAGATAAAACCATTAGGATTTAAAACATTTATTCAGAGGTATGGTATGGAAGAATTATTAAATTGCTTAGAAAAAAATGAAAAAGATAGCATCATCTATCATAGAGAAGGAATAAATGGAGATTATGATGATTTTGATGATGTAGAAAAATTAATAGAATTTATAAGAACTGGAATAAGATAATTTATAAAAATTCATTTTAAAATTAAAATATTAAAAAATTCAATTATTGAATAAATAGAAACTTGAAAGTGAGGAAGCATAATGATTTTAATACGCAAATTAACTCTAGCAGATATGCATGAGGCAATGGTTCTAAAAGCACTTTGCTGGCCAGAAGAACTGGCTGGGCTTTCTGATAATCAAATGAATATTGAGGTAGAATTTAAATTTTGGACAGAATGGATGCAGAGGGCAGATGAAAATAATGACATGCGTATTTTATATGGTGCATTTGAGAATGAGAAGATGCTAGGTGTTATATTTGCTAGTTTTGTTGAGTCAAGGGATGAGCCAGAAGCAGGTATGGAGATAAATGGGTTATGGGTGTATAAGCAGCATCGAAAAAAAGGCATATCTCTAATGTTGATGGATAAGGTTTTGGATGAATTTTTAGAACTTGGTTCAAGAAAGGCTATAGTATACAATTTTCATAATTCTTCTTCTAATTCATATTATAGAAAGCTTGGATTTAATGTCATTGATACTGAATACCAGATGCGTGAAAGGCTACCGGTTGATATTCTTGCTTGTGATATGGAGTTTATGAAGAATACTTTGCAAGAGAAGTTAACGGGGGAATATTATGTTTAAAGTTAGATATGCTGATATTAGTGATGTGAGAAAATTGGCACAAATACATTCAAGTTCATGGAAAAAAGCATATAAAGGAATAATATCAGATGAACTGTTAGAAAACATTACAATTGAAAAAAGGGGGATATTCTTATGCTTGAGAAAGTACCAACAGAAGAAGAATTGAATCAATTAATGGAAGAGGATGTATTTAAAACTTGGTGTGCCATTAATAACTTCATTAAGGATAATTATGATATGGATATGCTATGGGATAATGGCGGGAAAACAGGTGCTTTTGAATTAAAATATCGTAAGAGTGGAAAAACATTTTGTGCGTTGTATCCCAGAGACAAAGGTATGAGAATTTTAATTATATTGGGAAAGAATGAACGAGAAAAATTTGAAAATTCAAGGAAGGATTTCTCTGAATATATTAATGATTTTTATGATAATACTCACCAGTATCATGACGGGAAATGGTTATATTTAGATATAATAAATAGCACAGTGATCACAGATATAGAAAAATTATTATTTATAAAGAAAAAACCAAATAAAAAAAGAAGGTAATTATCACTTAAGGTTGTTCTTTGAAAATTGAATAGTGGATATTGAAATTTAGTAAGTAAGATAAATTAGAATATTTTTATGAGTTAGAGGTGAAGTTATTATATGAAGAAAAAGAATGTTGCCACAGCATTTGCAATACTAGCAGCATCACTATATGCCATAAATATACCTTTATCAAAACTATTGTTAAGACATGTAAATGCTACAATGATGGCAGCATTCCTTTACTTGGGAGCAGGTATCGGAATGATGTTATATGTATTTATAAGTAAGTCAATAGGAAAAGAACAGAAGAAGGAGCCATTAACTAGGAAGGAATTACCATATACGGTTGCAATGGTGATACTAGATATCATTGCACCAGTTCTTTTAATGTTTGGTATTAGTAAAACAAACGCTGCCAACGTATCCTTGCTAAATAACTTTGAAATAGTAGCAACTTCATTGATTGCTTTGGTTATTTTCAAAGAAGTAGTTTCTAAAAAATTGTGGTTTGCTATCGGACTTGTGACAATAGCAAGTGTAATACTTAGTTTTGAGGGAAATGGAGCATTTGTATTTAATCAAGGTTCGTTATTCGTTTTTGGAGCTTGTGTATGTTGGGGATTTGAGAATAATTGTACAAAAATGATTAGTAATAAGAGTTCAGAAGAGATTGTAATTATAAAAGGTTGTTTTTCTGGATTAGGAAGTTTTATTGTAGCATTGATACTTGGAGAAAATATCCCTGCACTTAATTGGGTAATATCAGTTTTGGTATTGGGATTTGTTGCATATGGACTTAGTATTAACTTCTATATCATGGCTCAAAAGGATTTAGGAGCTGCAAAGACAAGTGCCTATTACTCAGTTGCTCCTTTCTTAGGAGTTGCTTTTAGTATGATATTAGTTAGAGAAAGACCTGCAATACAGTTTTATGTAGCATTAGTAATTATGATTGTTAGCACAGTTATCATGGTTAAAGATAATATTGGTTTACAGCATAATCATAAACATGAGCATATTCATACTCATGAACATAGCCATGGTAATTTAGTACACGTTCATGAACATACTCATATACATTGTCACTTGCATACTCATGAAGGTGAATCAGAAAACCATACACATAAGCATAATAACTTAGATTTCCATAACCATATTCATATGGTAAATATATAAAGTTTATATTTAAATTTTATTATAAATAAATATTATATGAGAGTTGATCAGTAAATATTTTAAAATAAGTATTAAGTTGCGTAAAAGCACCTTGAAGTTGGTAGAAACATATTAAAGGTTTTGTTATTATAACTTTATCAAAGTGGAAAGGTGATGTAAGTAAGATGAAACTTTCAGAAAAGATACAGTTTTTAAGAAATAAATATGGGATGTCACAGGAAATATTATCTGAAAAATGTTCGGTAAGTAGGCAATGCATTTCAAAATGGGAGATGGACATATCACTACCTGAAACAGAAAAGATATTGTTATTAAGTAAAATTTTTGGAGTATCTATTGATGTACTATTAAAAGACGAATTGATAATTGATGCGATAAAAGATAATCAAACATGCAGTTGTTCTGTAGAATCTAAACTTGATGGGATCTATGAGGGATTGGTAATTAAAGAAAGTATAGAGGATGAAGCTATTTTAGATTGTCTTAATATCCATAAAATAGAATTGTGGAAAACAAACAATATACCACGTTATTGGACGGCGATTACATTTTCCTCCAACGTGATTGATTTACCAGAAAAGTTTTCTAAGATTATGATTAACAATGAGAAACTTGGAGGAAATTGGTTTGTAGATTTTAAGAATAACAATATTAAGTATATTGTATTTCGTGATTTGGTTTTAAAATATCAAATAGGCAATTTTAAAGAGAAAAACTATGTTATGAGTAAATGTAAAGAACAGGGAATAACAGATGAGCAGATGAATTGGTCAGAGTAAAACATTTATTCAGAGGTCTGGTATGGAAGAATTATTAAATTGTTTGGAGAAAAATGAAAAAGATGGCATCATCTATCATAGAAAAGGTATTGCAAGTAAATTATTCAATGAAGTTATTTCAATTCTTAAAGAAAATGGAGTAGATAGTATAAGATTAAATTCATCTCCATATGCTGTTCCATTTTATCATTCAATTGGGTTTAAGGACTTAGGAGTACAACAAGAGTTTCAAGGGATTTTATTTACTCCCATGGAGTTAATACTTGCTTAGCTTTTACCATAGAGATAATTAATTTTTAGGAGGGATGACTTATGTTTTATAATACGGATTTTCTTAAAGATGATGAGATTTTTCTTAGTTTAGAAAAGACTGTTGAGGGTGACCTAGAGAGAAACTGGCTCCCAGCATATCATTTTTATATTTGTGATAAACAAGGAACAAAAGTTGGAAAATGTGATTTGCGTATTGGTTATAATGAAAATGTATATTATGGTGGAAATATAGGATATGAAATAGATGAAGAATATCGTGGGCATCATTTCGCAGGTAAGGCATGTATTCTTTTATTTAAACTTGCAAGAAAGCACCACATGGACTATTTAATTATTACTTGTAATCCTAATAATTATGCTTCAAGAAAGACTTGTGAATTTGCAGGCGGGATTTTAGATGAAATAGTGGAGTTACCAGAAGATAATGATATGAGGTTAGAAGGGGAAACACACGAGTGTATATATCGATTTGATTTTAATAATAACATTAAAAGTATGTCTTTAAATTAATATGTGGCTTAAAGATATGTATTATTATAGGTAAAAGATAATAAGAAGTTAAGAATAGTATTAAAATCTTTAATGAAACTCTTTACAATTGGATTGAAAACATGTAAGTTATAATTGAAGATTGGAGGGGTTTTATGTACAAGCTATTAAGTCGTTGTCCGGTATGTACTAATAAACTTAAAGCAATAAGATTAAAATGTGATAGTTGTAATACGGTTATTGATAATGAATTTGAGTTGTCTAAATTTGATTATCTAAGCAATGAACAATTATATTTTATAGAAACCTTTATAAGGTGTAGGGGAAGTATAAAAGAAGTAGAGAGAGAAATGGGAATTTCATATCCAACGGTAAGAGCAAAATTAGATGAGGTTATTGAAAGTTTAGGTTATTCTGCAAAAGATACTAAAGTTAAGCAAGGAGCTAAGGACATTTTAGAGGCCCTTGAAAATGGAGATATTTCCGTTGATGAAGCAATTAATAAATTAAAGGATTAAAGGATTCAAATATAAAGAGCCACCTGCATATTCGGCAGATGGCTCTTATTACTTATAATTGAACAGTTATATTTAGAGTTTTATTATCATAAGTGGTAGCTGAAATTTTCCCTTTATGAGTATCTACAATTGCTTTTGCAATAGATAAGCCTAAACCATAACCACTTTTTTCACTATTTCTTGATTCATCAGCTCTATAAAATCTTTCAAAGAATAATTCTAAGTTATCTTTAGATAAATTTTCAGTTTGGTTTGAAACAGTAAGTATTGGATGCTTACCATGTATATTTAAAGATATAGTAATTTCTCCATTATCAGTAGAATATTTTATTGCATTATCTAGTAAGATGGATAGGAGTTGCCTTATTGATTGTTCATCACCAATAAAAGAAATATTCTTAGATATATTCATATTTATAGATTTTGATTGAGAATTAGCTAAAGAAACAAAAGATTCAGCGGTTTCTAAAACGGCATCGGATAAGGAGAAGTCTACCATAGAAAATACATGCTCTGATTCCTCCATTCTAGTTAATGTAACAAGTTGAGAAGTAAGAGAAGAAAGCCTGTCAACTTGATTCTTGATACTTCTAGTCCATTCGCTTTCTCCAGATGTCATTTCAAGGACTTCAGTATTTGCAAGTATTATAGAAAGAGGAGTTTTTAGTTCATGACCAGCATCGGTTATGAACCTTTTTTGTTTTTCATAACTTATAGCTACAGGACGAACTGCAACTTTTGAAAAAATGATTATTAGTACAGAAACGGCTAAAAAACCCCCTACTGCCACAAAGGTACTATTTATTAAAAACATTTTAAGAGTATAAAGCTCTCTACTACAATCAAGAAAAATAACAAGATTTTTATCTCCTATTTTAGATATCTTATACTTATATACATCTTTAAAACCTGTAGCTTTACCAATTTTAGATATTTCTTTAGCAAGGGTGGCAGCTTCACTAGTAGATATAGCTGCAATATTTCCAGTATTTATAGCTTCAGCTTCACCAGATTCATCAGTTGAAACTGTAAAAAATCTTGTAGAAAATGGAGCTTCTGGTGAGTTATCTGGTGATAAGGGTTTAAAGTCATCTTTATTTTTAGGATGCTTTGGAAATTGGCCTCCGTTTTCTAAGATCAAATCTATTGTTCTTGAGGCATTTTTATTTATATTAATATAGTTAGATATATTTATAAACCCTGTTATTGCAGATAAAACAATAAAAACTGAGATCATTGAAATTAAAATGAATTTACGTTGAAGTTTATATATCATTATTTTCCTCCAAAGAATATCCAACATTTCTTGTAGCCTTAATTTGTACATTACAATTAATTGTAGAAAGTTTCTTTCTTAAATAAGAAATGTATACCCATACTACATTTATTTCTGTTTCAGCATCATATCCCCATATTTTCTCCATAAATCTTTCAGTAGAAATTACATGACAGGGGTTTACCATGAGCATTTCTAACATTTGAAATTCTTTTGCAGCAAGTTTAAAAGAACTTTTTGGACCTTTAAGTTCATAAGTTGATCTATCTAAAGTTATATTTCCAAAGGATAAGATACTATCTGTCATTTCCCCTTGACGTCTAGTCATAGCTCTAATTCTTGCAAGAAGTTCTTTTGTAGCAAAAGGTTTAGTAAGATAATCGTCGGCACCACAATCAAGGCCTAAAACTTTATCATCTATTTCAGATTTAGCCGTTAGCATTAGTATTGGGATTTGATTTCCTTTTTCTCGTATTTTCTTTAAGACTGATATTCCATCTAAAATTGGCATCATTATATCTAATATTGCTCCATCATAATTTCCATCTTCTAAATAATCTAAGGCATCACGGCCATTATATACTGCATCAACAGAATAATTATTATGCTTTAAAATTGCAACAAGTGCATTTGAGAGTTCTTTTTCATCTTCAGCTAAAAGTAGCCTCATAAGCATCACCTCCATTGTAAGTATATCATACCAACCTTAAATGAAGTTTAATTTTCAGAAAGCAAAAGATAAGGTTTAATCGACCATATAATTGAATAAAAATACAATATATGTTAAACTTGTTGTTGAATATTAATTTTGGGGTGATGCAGTTGAAAAAATGGATTACTATATTTTTGTGTGTTATTACAATGACATTATTTACGGGATGTGGAAAAGATAGAGCTAAAAGTGATAATGGCAGTGTGTCTGAGAAGGAATTGATTGATGCAGCTATAAAAGTTTCTTCTAAAAATGTAACTAATAATGATTATGATGATGTAGATAATGGTGTTATTAAAAAAAGATATGAAAATGTTAAGAAGGAAGAACTAACCTATGGTATATATAATTATTCTTATTATTTTTATGAAAGTGAAGATGAATTAGTTTGTAGCTTACGCTTAGGGGAAGTTCCCAATATAGATGATAAAAAATATTGGAGTATATTAAAAGACTATACTTTTGCTTGTCTAGTTAATTCAATAGAAACAACTTATGATGAGGCTTTAAGCATGGCATATAAGGTGTTGCCAGATGATATAAAAGAAGAAAGAGAAAAGTTTAGTAATCAGGATACAGATGTTATTAGGAATGTTATATATTCTTCTAGTAAAGGGAATTTTATTTTGCAATTAGTTCATCCTAAAAAGCAAGATGAAAGTGGGAATACCGTTATTGATTATAATAGAGTTATAGGAATTTCATATATGAAAGAAGACAATAATGTAGAATAGGGATAAGTAAAATTACAGTTGTATGATATAATGTATATATTAAACAATAATATACAAAAATTGTACGAGAGGTGTCAAAATGTCAGATCTAAAAATGTCAGAAATTATGGCAATGGGAAAGAAGCTGCAAGAAAAATATAAAGGTGTATGGACTCCACTTTCTCCTGAGAACGGTAGAAATAGTTTGCTTTGGATGATGGAAGAGATGGGAGAAGTTATTTCTATAATTAAAAAGCGTGGAGAAAAAGACATAATGGAAGATGAAATAGTAAGGGAAGCATTTATCGCAGAAATGGTGGATGTTATGATGTTTTATAGTGATACGCTTATGAGTTTTAATATTACAGCTGAAGAATTTTCAGAAGCTTATGAAAATAAACATAATAAAAATATGAATAGAGATTTTATAAAAGAACATAAAAATTATTTAAAGAAATAGAGCAATTAAATGTTAAAGCACTGTGAAATGAGCGTCAATTTTACAGTGCTTAAATTTGTGTTTGTGGAAGCTTCTCACCAGCAATTGACTGGCGAATGTATGTTTGGTACAATATAGGTAAGAAATTAATTATTGGAGGAAGACTTATGAGTATAGAAGCTAAGCATAATAAAATTATTGAAATAGTGAAAGAAAAGCTAACTTGCTCAGCACATAATTTAGACCATGTGTTTAGGGTTTATAAACTTTGTTTATTTATTGCAAAAGAAGAAAAGAATGTAGATTTAGAAATTCTTATTCCAGCAGCACTATTACATGATATTGCAAGGGTTGAAGAAAGTAATGATAAAACTGGGAGCATTGATCATGCGGTACTGGGTAGTGAAATTGCAGCAGATATATTAAAGGATTTAGAATATGAAGAAGATAAAATTGAAAAGATAAAGCATTGTATTATTACTCATAGATTTAGAACAGGAAATGAACCTAAATCTATAGAAGCAAAGATTCTTTTTGATTCAGATAAATTAGATGCCATAGGAGCAATAGGAATAGCTCGTACATTTATGTTATCTGGGAAATTTGGGCAAAGCTTATCAGTTAATGATAATAGCTTAACGGAATATATGGATGCAAATACAGTGGAAAATGGAAGAATAAAAGATGTTTCAAAACATACAGTTTTTATTGAGTATGAAGTAAAACTTAAAAAAATACCAGATAAATTGTACACTAAAAAAGCTAAGGAAATAGGTAAAGAAAGAATTAATTATATGGATAAATATTTTGAAACACTAAAGCTAGAAATGGATGGCATAAAGTAAATGGCTCTGTAGTAAAAATCATTGAAATATTTATTTTAATTTTGGAGTGTGAGTAGTAAAATGCGCATTTATAATTATGAGTCTATAGATCAATATAAAATACAGGAGTTATTTTCTCATTTTAATAATTCAATTATTGTAGATTCTATAACTCCAATTTCTACAGGAATGAGCACTAGCAATTATAAGGTTAAAACTAAGAAAGCTACCTATTTACTAAAGATATATCCAAATGACAATGACCATAGCGAAATAGAGATAGCCATGTATAGAAGAGCAGAAGGTAATATAAATATTCCTAGATTACTTTATTGTGATAACTTAAAACAAGTGTATGATAAAACATACGTAATTTTAGAATTTATTGAATCTAGAAATTTTAAAGAATATTTGATAGAAAACCATGGCGAATTTGAGGACACTGTATATAGAATTGGTGCAACTCTAGCATTACTTCATGAAACTAAATATGAAGAACCAGGAATACTAGATGAAAACTTAAATATAAAGAAAGTAATTAATCCTATATTAGTGCAGTGTAAAGTGCTTCTTGACCAGAAAGCTGGTCAGTATATTAGTGATTCTTGTAAAGAAAAATTATTAAGTTTTCTTTTGAGATATGATTTAGCTTTACAGCAAATTGATAGAAGCAATGTATTATGCCATGGGGATTTTAATTTCAATAATATTTTAATTGATGAAAGAGATAATCCATGGGTTATTGATTTTGAATATTCTTTTTCTAACTCTAAATATTATGATATTGGTAAGTTTTTTAGAGGAAAGAGTAAATCTGTACAACCTTTTATAAATGATGAATTTATAAATGAATTTTGTGATGGATATAATTCCAAAACTAAAAAGACATTGCCTTCGGATTGGTATGTTTTATCAAAGATTGCAGATATACCTGGAATGTTGAGTTTTATAAATAGAGATAATATGCCATCAGAGTGGACTTGTGAAATTGAAGACGAGATTTGTAACACAATTAATTATGTTGAGGATTATTACACAAAGTGATTTTGTTGCAGGAATTCCACCTATATTGTAGAATTTTAAATAGCGATGATAGATAGAAAGGTTGGAATAAAGATGATAAGACCAATAATGAAGGATGTTTTATTTTTAGCACAAAAATCAGAATTAGCCACTGAAAATGATAAAGCTGTTATTGATGATTTGGTTGATACATTAAGAGCCAATATTGATGGATGTGTTGGTATGGCTGCTAATATGATAGGAGTTAAAAAGAGAATAATAGTATTTAACGTAGGAGGCATTATAGTGCCTATGGTAAATCCTTTCATAGTAAAAAAAGAAAAAAGCTATATTACAGAAGAATGTTGTTTGTCTTTAATAGGTTATAGAAAGACTACAAGATATGAAACAATTGAGGTAGAATATCTTGATGAAAATTTTAGAAAACATAAAAAAATGTATAAAGGATTTGTTGCGCAGATTATTCAGCATGAGATTGATCATTGTAATGGAATAATAATATAAGAAAAGAGTATATAAATTTGTTGTTTTACAAATTTATATACTCTTTTTTAGCTATAGGATATAATTACAATATAGTTACTATTTTGCAAAGGAAGGGATGTTATGAAATACCAATGGATTGACGAATATCTTATGAACAAAAAGGGAGTTACAAAAGACTTAAAGGAAGAATGGAATTGGATAAGATATTTACTTGGAGATAAAATGTTTGCGGCTATATGCTTAGATGATGCAGATAAACCTTGTTACATAACATTGAAATTGGAACCAACGGATGGAGATTTTTTAAGACAGCAATACGAGGATATTATTCCAGGATACTATATGAATAAAGTTCATTGGAATTCAGTTAATCCTGATGGAAGTGTTCCAGATGATTTACTCAAGGATATGCTAGATAAGTCCTATGAATTAGTTTTATCTAAAATGAGTAAAAAAAAGCAAAGGGAATTGATATGAAAAGAAAGTATATTGATCGTAGGGATTGGAAAAGAATAATTCAAGGTAGAAGAGTATTATTTAATACATATGAAAAAAGGTTTGATGGGTATGGTTCAGCTTTATTTATAGATAAAATAAGTGAGAAACTGTTATGTACAATGGAAGAACGTGAATTTTGTCTAGTGGATGAAGGTTATATATGGATTCAAAGGTTACCAATTCATAAGCATTGGTCTGTAACTACAATGTTTAATGAAGAAGAAGAAATTATACAATGGTATTTTGATATCACAAAGCAAAATTCTATATCTAGTGATGGTAGACCGTTTTATGATGATTTATACCTTGATGTTGTAGTTTTGCCATCTGGTGAAATATATCTCCTTGATGAAGATGAACTAAAGGAGGCACTAGAGTGTGATGATATTACAAAAGAAGATTTTGAATTAGCATATAGGGAAGCTGACATAATAATGAATGGACTTGCTATGGATATAGAATTGTTATCGAAAACAAGTTATGAAGATTTAAAATGTTTTAAAAATAAATTAAAGAAGTAGAATCTATGAGAGTTTCTCAGATTTACATATTTGGATAAGTATATCTAGAATTTCAGATGGCAACAATAATTTGGAAGTGAAGATAGATTAGTTTTTATTAACTTATGTATGTTAGGAGGGAAACTTTTGAGTAATATAAAAAAGGCTATTTTTGCAGGAGGGTGCTTTTGGTGTATGGTAAAACCCTTCGATTCCTATGATGGAGTTTTGAATGTAGTAGTTGGATATACTGGTGGGTATGTTAAGAATCCATCATATGAAGAAGTTTGTTCCAAAGAAACTGGTCATTATGAAGCTGTTGAAATAACCTATGATGAAGAAATAACAAGTTACAATGAACTACTTGAAGCTTATTTTAGAAGTATTGATCCAACAGATGCAGGAGGCCAGTTTGGGGATAGAGGTGAAAGTTATAAAACTGCTGTATTTTACATAGATGAGCATCAGAGAAAGTTAGCAGAAGAGTATAAAAAAGATTTGGATAGAAGTGGAAGGTTTAATAAACCTATTGCTGTAAAAATATTAGAAGCTAAAGAGTTTTATCCAGCTGAAGAGTATCATCAAGAATATTATAAGAAAAATCCTTTTAGGTATAACAGATATTACGAATTATCTGGCAGGAAAGAATTTGTAGAACATACTTGGAACATATCTATTTAGGGCATGTGTTTAATGATGGACCTAAGGAATTAGGTGGATTAAGATATTGTATAAATTCTGCAGCGCTTAAGTTCATACCAAAAGATAAAATGGAGGAACTTGGATATAAAGATTATATGGATAAGATATAATAGTAAAAATATGTATACAGATAATTTTAATAGCACTATTATAACTTAATTGATATATTTTAAATAAGTGAAAAATAAAATATTATTGTTGTTTGGGGGGGATAGTTATGGTCAGTTCCAATGTTGAAATTACCATTGAACTTGGAAAAAAATCTGATATCGATGAGATAGAGCAGTTATATAATGAATTAAATGATGCATTAGAAAAAGGAATAAATTATCCAGGGTGGAAGAAAAATATTTATCCTATTAGGGAAGATGCTGAAAAAGGAATTTTCGAAGGAAATCTATACGTGGCAAAATCTCAAGGGAAAATTGTAGGTTCTATTATTTTAAATAATGAACCAGAAAGTATGTATGATAGTGTTAAATGGGAAGTTGATGCAAAATATAGTGAGATATTTGTTATTCATACTTTTGTAGTACATCCCAACTATTTTAAATTAGGTATTGGGAAGAGATTAATGAATTTTGCAGATGATATTGCAAAAAAATCAAATATAAAATCAATTAGGCTAGATGTTTATGAAAAGAATGTTCCGGCAATTAAATTATATGAAAAATGTGGCTATGAGTATATTGATACCATTGATTTAGGGTTAAGTAAATACGGATTGGATTGGTTTAAGTTGTATGAAAAGAAGATATGTTGATAAAAAGTTGATATTTTGGGATTTTCAAGGTACACTAGCCTATAATGATTACATGTTTAGTAAGGTGTTATACAAAGTTTTAATTAATGATGATAAAGCTACTAGCACTACAATGGATGATTTTAAGCATATGAAACTTGCAGGGTTCCCATGGCAAGATTGCGAAAAAAAATATAATCCAAAGTTATGGTGGATAAATGCAGAAAGGATATTTTTTGATACTTATGTGAATATGGGAATTTCTAAGGAAAAAGCTTTAGAATATGCAAGGAGTATTAAAGGAGAATTACTAAAAGCTGAAGATTTTAAGTTGTATGATGATTCATTAGATGTTTTAAAATACTTTAAAGAAAAGGGATAT
This sequence comes from uncultured Clostridium sp., assembly GCA_900548455.1. Taxonomy (GTDB): domain Bacteria; phylum Bacillota; class Clostridia; order Clostridiales; family Clostridiaceae; genus Clostridium_J. The sequence continues at coordinate 10,470 of URKQ01000015.1, read as the reverse complement.
ACAAGTGTTATATTATCAAATCATATACCTGAGCTAGATATTATTGCAAGTAAGTTAGGACTAGATAAATATATAGATCATTGTATTTCTTCTGGAGAGGTCGGATATGAAAAACCTAATCCTAATATATTTAAATATGCATTAGATTCTTATGAAAATAATAATGAAATATGGATGATTGGAGATAATATTGAAGCTGATGTCCGTGGGGCAGAAGGAATGGGGTTAAATGCTATTTTAGTAAGACAAGATAAAGGTGAAGATGTAACGTATTTTTCTAAAGATTTATATGGGGTAAAGGATATAATAAAATAAATATTCTACGGAAAGGGGGGAGATTTTTTGAAAGCAAAGGACTTATATGATAAATTGGAAAAAGACTTTATAGTAGATGGACTAACAGATAATTGGGCTATGTTTATGGGTTCAATAGAAGAGTATCTGACATATAGTTTTAAAGAAAGAAGCATGGGTCTTGTATGTGACTTTACAGATGAAATTAAAAAGGTTTATACAGCTGTTTTTCCTACAAAGAATGTTATGACAAAAATTTTAGAAGATGGTGTAAAAGATGCTTTGCTTTTTATGCATCATCCATCAGTTTGGGATATTAGAGGGAAAAAGTCATTCTACCAAATGGATAAAGAAATGCTGAAAAAATTCAAGGATAATAGGATATCAATATATATTTTACATGTACCTCTTGATAATTATGGTCAGTATTCCACAAGTAAAACCTTGGCAGATGTCCTTGGACTAGAAATAGAAACTCCATTTAAATCCTATTGTGGAGCTTTAAGTGGTGTTATTGGTAAAACCACGTGTAAAACTATTGAAGAACTTAATAGTAATTTTTCTAAAGTTTTAGGACACAATACTAAGCTTTATAAATATGGTAAATCAATGATTAGAGATGGAAGGGTTGCTATAGTTGCTGGTGGAGGCAATAGCATAGAAACAGTAAAAGAAATGATTGAGAATAAAGTAGATGTCCTTATCACAGGAGTATCTACAAATACCTCTAAATTTTTCGAAGTTCATGAATTTGAAAAAAACAATTGTATTAATGTTTTAGGTGGTACCCATTATTCAACTGAACGATTTACATGTGAAAAAATGTGTGAATACTTTGAAAACATCAATCTTCCTTCAGAATTTATACCAGGTGAACCTGTATATGAGGATATGTAGGTAAGGACAAACTATAAATTCATGTAGATGTTGCGTTACAACATGGAGTAAAAGAACAGCAGTATTGTAAATAAATCAAATAATAATTAAAAACCGTTTACCACTATTATATAAACAATATTAGTAACTATAAATATTGTTTATAAGGGGTGGTGTGGTTTTTAATTAAACTTGGGATCAGAAATTAAGTATAAAAGACGTGAAATAAAATTATTATATGTCCTTTAACTCCCCTATGAAATAGAAACCATTTGACTTATGGCCATTCATTGTTGTAAATGATAGCTGATTGTACTCTAGTTCTAAAAAATCTGATAAAAGCTCTTTAATCCATGTTTCAGTATGGTGACGACATACTACTCCCTCTGGCAATTGGAAGATGCCATAAATTCCATAGATTGAACTGAATTTTTCGTAGCGTGAGGTATTTCGTTTGTCTGTATTTAATAAAAAATCATTAACATACAAAATGCCATTTGGTTTTAGTACCCGCTTAATTTCTTTCAATAATTGTATTTGTTCTTTGTTTGTACGTATACATGTTAAAACAGCAAAAAGAATTACTGCATCAACGCTTTTATCTGAAAGATTAATTGTACCCGACTTCATTATATGTAAATCAAGATAGGGGAACTCTTTTCTACCTCTTTCTATCATACCAGATGAAAAATCAATACCAATCAGTTTTGTATAGCCATCATGATATAGTTCATGGAGTGTTCTACCATAGCCGCATCCTACATCTAAAATTACATTGTTCCTTTTTACATATTTAGAAAATTCATTAGCTTGGAATGGAGTAGAAAACTCTTTTTTTTCTGACACACCATTCCAGTAATCTTGCTGTTTCATGATTTATTCCTCCTTTTATTGTTATATATAGAGGGTATCTTTTGGGATATTTCTTCTTATTATCTCATATTTTACCAATAATTCAAGAACTTATATGTAATTAGTTCTGGAAAAAGCATGTTTTAATAAATATAAGTTAATTAAGAGAAAATAGATATTTATGCTATTTCATAGTAATAGAACACATATCTAAAATAAAATTTTAATTTAACATAGATATAATTTTTTATTTATTTCGTATTATATATAGGTTGTAATTTGTAAGGAGTAGATAGTAGTATGAAATATACAAAAAATCTAATAACGATTTGCTTATGCATTTTAATTACTTGGAATTTTACAGGATGTGCAAATAAAAACAATGGAAAAGAAATTCTGTTTAAAAGAAATTCTGAATCGGTAGAGTCTAAAGATGAAGAAATAAAAAATGGATCAAGATTTTTTATTTCGGAGGTAAAGACCAGTTCAAATCCAGAGAAAGTTATTATTGATTATTTTAAGGTGCTAATTAATGATAATTACGATGAGTTTAACAACATTTTTATTGACAATGAAACTTATAATTATTTTCCACAGACTTACAAGGATAATTATAATAAGGGACTATATACTGAAGAAATTACGGTTCATAGTATAAGAAAAATGGAGGATAATGAATATATAAGTAAGGAAAACGGGATTAAGTATTATGAGTATATGGAAAAATTAAAGGAATATAATCCAATAGAATATGAGATTTATGAAGTAAATTATACTAACAAATTAACAGAGGAGTATGATAAGACTGCTCAATTTGGTAGTGGTGATTGGACTAGATACTTTGTTGTTGTAAATTCAGTAGATTATGATAACTGGAGAATTTTTGATATATATGGTCAACTATAGCAGATAGGTGCTGTCAAACTAAATAATTAGTGGGACAGTACCTTAATTTTCTTTCATGAACAAAAATTAGGTTGTTTAATAAGATTGATTATTCTTATAATAGAGATAGTGGGGGTATTTATATATGAATGATATAGTTATAAGGGAAAACATTGATGAATATATGAAAGATTTAAAAGATTGGATTGAAAGCATTAAGGATACAAAGCTTGAATTTATGGGCGATTTCTTTGCGGCAAGAATTAATGGATATGAAGACCATATGTCTTTATGGAAGGATGCATATATACGTTTCGCTGAATTAATAGCTATAGATTCTAAAAAAATTCTTGATTTGGGATGTGGGACAGGTTTGGAACTTGAACATATTTTTAATAGGCTACCTAAAGTAGATATTACTGGAATTGATTTATGCACTGCAATGTTAGAAAAGCTTCAACAAAAATTTTCAGATAAATCAATGAATTTGATATGTGATGATTATTTTTCTGTGAAACTAAGTGAAAATACTTATGACACAGTTATTTCCTTTGAAAGTTTGCATCATTTTACTATGAAACGTAAGCAACAATTGTTTGAAAAAATTTATAATTCCTTAAAGGATGATGGAATTTATATTGAATGTGACTATATAGCATGTTGTGAAGAAGAGGAAGAATTATTATTTAAGGTATGTAAGGAAAAACGGAAAAAAATCAATATTAATGAAGACGTTTTTATTCACTTTGACACACCTCTTACATTAGAACATGAAATAGCTTTAATGAAACAAGCAGGATTCTCTAAGGTTGATGTGATTGATTCAATAAATGGGGCTACTATAATTATGGCTGAAAAATCTAGGAGGAATGCAAGGTGATATATAGAATTGATAAAGGATTTTCTGATGATATAGTTGATGCAAAACATGATGATAGTTGGATAGCGTATAATTTAAGTGATTCTGATGAGTACATGATAAGAAATGGTAAAGGGATTAAATCAATCTATACAATAGATGTAAGTAAAAAATATTCGAATTGGAAAATGTCTTTAATGGATTTCATAGAGTTTCAAACCAGTTTAAGTAAAAATATATTACTTTCAGTTTCTGAAGATGATATTAAGGAAGCAAAAATAGCTTATAGTAATCATCACTTTAATGACCCATATTTAAGAGAATATGAATCAAAGGTAATGGTCCATAGTACAACGTCAAGCTGTTGGAAGAGTATAAAAGGTGATAATTGTTTAAAAGCTTGGAATACACTTAAGAAAGAAAAAAACTCATGGGAACAGTTTCCTGTAGGTGAGAAATTAGGAGATCCAGAAGATTTTAGTGATTACATAATGTTTTCAAACGGTTCAATTTCAAGTGAAATTGTGGTGTTATCAAAAGAAAATGGGAAAATAATTATGGACTCTCACATGGAGTATACTCCTGGAGTAAGACTTTATTTTGATATGGTCAAAATAGCTAATGATGGTCTTTTAATTCGAGATGGATGTCATTTCAAAGTTAAAGATTCACTTCCACTAAAACCTTATTTAATATGGGTTGCAGACTGGGAAAATGTTGGTTTGTCAAGTCCTAATTCCACTCCAATTGAATATACTAAAAAAGCTAATGAATGTTTTAATAAAGTATATGGTGAAAAGATATTCTAAAATTGTTTGTAAATAAAAGAGTAATTAAAACATTCTATAAGTGCATAAATATATATGATAATCTACAATTATGCAAGAGGTGAAAAATGGATGGAAGATAATATGAGTACTAATATTAAAGACTTTCATATTAGATTTGCAGTAAAAAAAGATTCAGAGCTTATTATAAAATATATTAAGGATCTTGCCAGATATGAAAATGAATTAGATGCTGTAACATTAACACGGGAAGACTTAGAAAAGAATATGTTTGATGATAACGGAGCAGAAGCACTGATAGGAGAGTTTAAAGATAAGCCTATAGGATTTGCGTTTTTTTACAATTCTTTTTCTACCTTTGAGGGAAAAGTAGGGATACATTTGGTTGATTTGTATATAGAGCCTAATATGAGGGGGAAGGGTTATGGTAAGGCAATGTTATCTTGTTTAGCAGATATTACAAAGAAAAGAGGGGGAACACGACTTGAGTGGTGGGTTCATGATTGGAATGAATCAGCGGCAAGTCATTATAAAAATTGGGGAGCAACCATGGTGAAAAATATAAGAGTGTATAGAATGAAAGATGATACAATTAATGAATTTTCTTCTTTCTATAGAAAAAATCATAATTAGTTTATTAAAAAACGGTGCAAAGTCACCGCTTTTTTTATGTCTAGGAAAATCTCATTAAGGCTTTAACTATCACAAAGTAAAATTAAAACAACATTTATTGACATAAATATACACTAATGATAAGATATAGAAAAAGATTGTAGGAATTTTGTGAATATTTCGGTGATTAAATATATAAACTATAAATAAATGGAGGAATTTAAATGCTTGAATTTAAATATGATACACAATTATTAATAGAAGGGAAAAATTTATCAGAAGATGAAATAAATGAGTACTTTCAAAAGAACTTTAAAGGAGATTGTTTACTAGCAGTTGGAGACGATGAGTTAATAAAAATTCACTTTCATACTAATACGCCTTGGGAGATATTGGAATATTGTGCGTCATTAGGGGCGATATATGACATAGTTATAGAGGATATGGAAAGACAATCAAAAGGATTAAGAGGATAATATGAATATTTCCATAAAAGAAATAAGTAAAGATAATATAAATATTGTAAAGAGTATGAGAGTAAAGCCTGAACAAGAAACTTTTATTGAAACAGTTGAAGAATGTTTGGAAGAAGCAAGTTTATATAAAGAGTGGCATCCAGTTGCTATTTATTACAATGGTAATATAGTTGGATTTGCAATGTATGGATGTTTTGGACCCAATAGACATACATGGATTGATAGGATACTTATTGATGGTAGATACCAAGGAATGGGTATTGGGAAAGCTGCTATGACTAAACTTATAGATATAGTGTTAAGAGAATACCAGGTAGATACTATATATTTAAGTTTAGTTAAAGAAAATAATATTGCAAAAAAACTATATAAAAGTATTGGTTTCCAAGATATGAATGAGATAGATCCGAATAATGGAGAATTGATGTTTAAATATAAATTATAATTAAATGGAGGAAATTAATTATGGAAGATTGGAAAAATGATAGAATAGGTTCAGCCGAGAAGGGACAAAATCCTATGGTTATGGTAAAAATGAAAAGTGGGTTTGCAGTTATTGGTGATAATCAATTTTTACCGGGATATTGTGTTCTATTAGGATACCCAAAGGCTAGTTCACTTAATGAATTATCAATAAAAGAAAGATCGCAGTATTTGACTGATATGACCTTGATTGGTGATGCAATTATTAAAGCATGTAATCCATTGAGAGTAAATTATTCAATATTAATGAATCTCGATCACTATTTACATGCCCATATTGAAGCTCGTTATGATTGGGAACCTGATGAAAATAAATGTAGACCATCATATTTTTATCCAAAAGAAAAAAGATATTCTTCTGAATATGAATATTCAGAGGAGAAATATGGAGATTTAAAAAGAAAAATTACAGAAAATCTTCTTGAACTTATGAAAGAAGTTGGATATTAATTTATGGTGCTATATACATTAAGGAGATAGAGGTATGTCTAGAATATTGTTAAGAAAAATGGAAGATTCCGATGAGGTGATTTCATGAAACGTATATTAGTTACTGGTGGAACTGTATTTGTTAGCAAATATGTAGCAAAATATTTTCAGTCTAATAATTATGAGGTCTATGTTTTAAATAGAGGTACTAAAGAGCAAATAGAAAATGTTAAGTTTATTTGTGCAGATAGAAGTAATTTAGGTGACTGTTTAAAAGAATACTCTTTTGATGCAATAATAGATGTTTGTGGTTATAATCGAAAAGATGTTCAAAATATATTGGACTCTGTTGGAGGATTTAAGGACTATATATTTATTAGTTCATCTGCAGTTTATCCAGAGATAAATATTAAGCCGTTTTCTGAGAATCAAGGTATTGGTTTGAACAAGATATGGGGTAAATATGGAATGGGGAAGGTTGAGGGAGAGAAGTATCTTTTGTCAAGAGTTCCTAATGCTTATATTTTAAGACCTCCATACTTATATGGACCAATGCAAAATGTATATAGAGAGCCCTTTGTTTTTGAGTGTGCATTGAAAAATAGAAAATTTTATATTCCTAAGGATGGTAAAATGAAGTTGCAATTTTTTCATGTAAATGATTTGTGCAAGATTATTGAAAAAATTCTAGAGATGCATCCTGAGGACCATATATTTAATGTAGGCAATAAAGAGGTAGTGGATATAAATATCTTTGTAGAATTGTGCTATAAAATAGTAGGAGCGCCATTAGAAAAAGTGTATGTAACGAATCATCAAAATCAGAGGAATTATTTTAGCTTTTATGACTATGAATACATATTAGATGTATCTAGACAGAATAAGTTATTGCCAGAACAAAAGGATTTATTTGAAGGATTGAAAGAGTCCTATGAATGGTATAAGAATAATTCTCATGAAGTTATAAAAAAGGATTATATTAAATTTATAGAAAAAAACTTTGAATAATGATATTTTTAACCTTCAGATAATATAATATTTGAAGGTTTTTAATGTTTAGGGATTAATCAACAGGAAGTGATATAATGGAGAATATAAAATGCATTTTTTTTGATGTGGGATACACTTTAGTCAATGAAGATGAAGTATGGAATGAAAGATGTAGAGAGCAATCTCAAATGGAAGAAGCAAAAAAGCTTGGTATTTCTTATAAACAAATATACGATGAAATTACTAAAGCAACTATTTCATATAAACCGCAATATAGAACCGTTGTGAAGAAGTTTAACTTTTTAGAAGTTGCTACCTATCATCATGAACTAGAAAAACTGTATAATGATGTTAAATTTGTACTACAATCATTATCTTTAGATTGTAGTTATAAAGAAAAGCTAGTAGGACAAAAGTGAGCAAGATAGACTAGGAAGAAAAATGAGAAAATCCTTACAATTTAAGTATGAGGTGATTAAAGATGGATTGCATTCAAAGTATTCAAAAAGCAATAGAATTTATGGAAGATAATATTATGGAACCGATAAATTATGAAGATGTTGCAAGACATGTGTATATGTCTAACTATCATTTTCATAGAATTTTTAGTATGATAACGGGAATTACGGTAAATGAGTATATTAGAAATCGAAGACTTTCTATGGCCGGCCAAGAATTAACCTGTACAAGTTCAAAAATTATAGATATAGCTTTAAAGTATGGGTATGATTCTCCAGAGAGTTTTACAAAAGCATTTACACGATTTCATGGTGTTACTCCTAAATTAGCAAGAGGGTATGGAGTGCAATTAAAGTCTTTCAATCGCCTAATAATTAAAATTAAATTGGAAGGTGGAACAGTTATGGATTACAAAATTGTTGAAAGAGAAAGTTTTAAAGTACTTGCAAAGGTGGCTGCTTTTAGAAATGGCATAATTTCTGAAGAGGATAATACTGAAATACCTGATTTTTGGACAAGAAGCATTAATGAAGGAGTTCTTAAAACTTTAAGAGAGAAGACAGGGGAAGAAAATACCTATGGACTTTGTGCTCCTATATCAAAAGAAAGTGATTGTTTTAAATATGGAATAGGAATGGAGTATGCAGGTGGTGAAGTTCCAGAGGGCTATAAGATATGGGAAGTAAAACCTACATTATGGGCTGTTTTTAAGTGCATAGGTAGTGATGGTCAGTGTATTGGAGAAGTCTGGGATAGAATATACAAAGAATTTTTACCTGGATCAGAATATAACATGCTTGATGATACAGATTTTGAATTATATAGAGAAGATGGAGATCCTGAATGCTTTTGTGAAGTATGGATTCCTATAGAGAAGAAATAATTAATTAATAAGTTATCTAAGGAGATTATAGAATGCAGGTTAATAGACTATTTGAAATAATATATATACTATTAAATAAAAATCAGGTAACAGCAAAGGAAATGGCAGATTATTTCGAAGTGTCTACAAGGACAATTTATCGTGATATTGATACTTTGTCCTCTGCAGGAATACCTATTTATATGACAAAAGGTAAGGGAGGCGGAATTTCTTTACTTCCTAATTTTGTATTAAATAAAGCAGTACTTACTGATGAAGAGAAGAAAGAAATTTTATCTTCTATGAAGGCAGTTAATTCTGTAAATTTAAGTGAAGATGGTGGAGTTTTAAATAAAATTACATCTTTGTTTGGTGAGTCTAAGGAAGATTGGATAGAAGTTGATTTTTCTTCTTGGGGCAATGCAGAGTATGAAAAGAGAATATTTAATGATTTAAAAGAAGCGATTCTTAACAAAAACTTAGTTCAATTTCAATACTCCAGTGGAAAGAGAGAATCAATAGATCGTATTGTTGAACCTCTGAAGCTTTGCTTTAAAGGAGCTAGTTGGTATCTATATGGATATTGTAAAGTTAGAGATGATTTTAGGTTTTTTAAATTAAGAAGAATAAAGAATATGGAAACATTGAATGATAAATTTCAACGAAAATCACCTTCAAAAATATTTAGTAATGAAAATGAATATGAAGGAGAGTTAGTAAAATTAAAACTGAAATTATCAAAGGAAGTAGCTTATAGAGTTTATGATGAATTTGAAAAATTTGAAGTTTTAGAAGATAAGGGGTTTATTGCTGAGATAGACTATCCAAAGGGAGAATGGATATTTCAATATATAACTTCTTTTGGACAGTACTGTGAAATTATAGAACCTTTGTGGGTAAAAGAAGAAATGAAAGAAAGACTTAAAAATATGCTTGAGAAGTATTTATAATATGACAGACTACTGTCATATTATAAAAGATATAATTACCTTATAGAAGTTAACCAATAAGGTTAAATATGTGGAGGTAGTTAAAATGAATTATGAAATCGTAAATTTAAAGGAAAAAACTTTAGTTGGGATCAGTGCTAAGACAGGTAATAATGATCCTAGAATGGGAGAAATTATAGGAGGATTATGGAATAATCTTTATGCAAATGGTGTATCAAACAGAATTAATAATAAGGCTAATCAGTATGCTATAGGACTATATTCTGATTATAAAGATGATGGATATCTAGTTACAGTAGGAAATGAGGTATCTAAAGTTGAAAATGATGATTTAGATGTAAAGGTAATTCCAGCTGGAAGATATGCTAAGTTTTCTGTACATGGACATATGCAAAAAGCTGTTGTTGCTGCTTGGGAACAAATTTGGAAGATGGACCTTGAAAGAAGTTATACTGGTGACTTTGAAGAGTATTTAAACTGTGATTTTGAAGAAGCTAACATTGATATTTATGTTGCATTGAGATAAAATTTAATAAGGTTCTGTAGTAAAATAAAGTGATAGAATGTACAAATTATGATAGACAATAATTTAATCAGCTTGTGCACGGCTTTTCCTAATGGGGGTTGGAAGGGGACCCTGTTCCCTCCTTGTTAA
>URKQ01000014.1 GCA_900548455.1 uncultured Clostridium sp. | reverse complement strand
AGGAAAAGCCGTGCACAAGCTGATTAAATTATTGTCTAGCATAACTTGTACATTCTATCACTTTATTTTACTACAGAACCATTTTAAAAACCTATCCTTAAGAAATTATAAGGATAGGTTTTATTGTTATAGTTTAATGTTTTAATTAAGCAGCTTTATTTAATTCTGTTTCAATTGAAGTGTTATTTTGTTTCTTATCTTTATTTTTTCCAATAAAGTCTGCTAGTACTTTATAAACTTGAATAATTAGTGTTGGTAAGAAAGCAAATAGATAGATTGTACCAATTTGGTTTCCAGCTAGAGGAGTTACTTCAAATAAGTTTTGTAAGAAGGGAACAAATAGAACTCCATTTAATAAAACTAATCCTATACCAAAGGCCAACCAGCTATATATATTTGTAAATAATCCAAGAGAGAATACTGACTTTTTACCTCTACAGTTAAATCCATGGAATAATCTTGCAAGGCATAGTGTTGCAAAAGCCATAGTAGAAGCTGTAGCAGCATCAGATTTTAGTCCCATATGGAAAGCTAAGATTGTAAATATACCAATAATTAAACCTTCAATACAAACTTCAGTAATAAAATCTTTTGAAAGGATAGAAGCTTTGCTATTTCTAGGCTTGTCTTTTAAAAGATCTCTACGAGACTTTTCCATACCAATAGCTATTGCAGGTAAACTGTCAGTTAATAGGTTAATGAAAAGTAAATGTACTGCTGCAAATGGCATTGGAAGAGCCATTAATGATGCATAAAGTACTGCTATAATACCTGAAGTATTACCTGATAAAAGGAATTTTATAGAGTTTTTAATATTACTATATATATTTCTTCCATTAGCTACTGATTTAACAATAGTAGCAAAGTTATCGTCAGTAAGAATTACAGATGCAGCATCTTTTGAAACTTCTGTACCTGTTATACCCATGGCAATACCTATATCAGCTTGTTTTAATGCAGGAGCGTCGTTAACACCATCACCAGTCATTGCAACAATTTGTCCCTTATCTTGCCATGCTTTTACTATTCTTATTTTATGTTCTGGCGATACTCTAGCATATACAGATATATGGCTAAGATTTTTAGTAAGTTCTTCATCAGACATCTTATCTAGTTCAAGTCCTTCAACAGCTCTATCACCAGGTTGTAAAATTCCAATTTGTTTAGCTATAGCAGAGGCTGTTATTTTATGGTCACCAGTAATCATTATTGGCTTAATTCCAGCAGTTATACAATCCTTAACGGCAGCTGCTGATTCTTCTCTTGGTGGGTCAATCATAGAGATTAAGCCAAGGAAGGTATAGTTACATTCATCTTCAAGAGTTAGATCTTTTACTTCATTTAATTGTCTATAAGCAAAAGCCAAAACTCTTAATCCATTTTCGGATAAGCTTCTATTAGTATCTAAAATAAGTTTTTTATCTTTATCAGTTATTTCTTTAATACCTGTAGAGGTATGAATAAAATTAACTCTATCTAAGATTACATCTAGAGCTCCCTTTGTAAACATAAGATCTTTTCCGTCTATATTATGAAGAGTACTCATGAGTTTTCTATCAGAATCAAAAGGAATTTCTTTTAATCTCTCATAGTTACTTCTTAGGGCAAGTTCATTTATAGAGTGCTTATGTCCTAAATTTACTAAAGCAACTTCAGTTGGATCACCAATTTCTTTTCCATCTTTTGAAGTAGAATCATTACATAAGATAGAACTTGTTAAAAGATAACTTTCAGGAACGCTATTTAAGTTAAGCGCTTCACCATCTATTAATTTGTTATCTACGAAAACTTTCTTAACAGTCATTTTGTTTTGAGTTAAAGTACCTGTTTTATCAGAGCAGATAATAGATACTGAACCTAAGCCTTCCACAGCCTTAAGTTTTTTGATAATAGCATTTTCTTTAGCCATTTTTTGAGTTCCAAGGGCAAGTACAATTGTTACGATTGAACTTAGGGCTTCTGGTATAGCGGCAACTGCAAGAGCTACAGCAAACATTAAGGAATCTAAAATAGGGGTTCCTCTATATAAGCTAAGACCAAATACTAAGGCACATACACCAAGAATACCTATAGCAAGTTTTTTACTAAAGTCATCTAAATTTTTCTGAAGTGGAGTTTGTTTTTCTTGAGTTTGCTCCATTAGATGAGCTATTTTACCAATTTCAGTATTCATACCAGTAGAAGTTACTACTACTAAAGCTCGTCCATAAGTCACAAGAGAACCAGAGAATACCATGTTTTTTTGATCTCCAAGAGCAAGTTCATCACGGTCTATTATTTCGTTTGTTTTATTTACACCTTCAGATTCACCAGTAAGTGAGCTTTCATTTACTTGAAGTGAATAGTTTTCAATAATTCTACCATCAGCAGGTACTAAATCACCAGCTTCAAGAAGTAATATATCTCCGGGTACTAATTCTTTGGAGTCAACCTCTGTTTTAATACCATTTCTAAATACCTTTGCAGATGGTGAAGAAAGTGCTTTTAAACTTTCAAGAGATTGTTCAGCCTTAAAGTGTTGAACTGTACCAAGAATAGCATTTAGAGTTATTACTGCAATTATTACAATAGTACTCTCTACATTACCAGTTAAAGCAGATATTCCTGCAGCAGCAATAAGGATACATACGAGTAAATCCTTAAATTGGCTAAGAAATACTTGAAGTACAGTAGCCTTTTCTTTTTCACTTAAAGCGTTAGGTCCATACTTTTCCATGCGTTCCTTTGTACTTTTGTCATTTAAGCCTTCTTTTGAGGTACTTAAGTATTTTAAGGTATCCTCAGAAGACTTTGAAAAGAATTTTTCCATTTTCATTCCTCCTAAATAAATCATCCTCTGTTTACTAGTTACTAGGCTTCATTTGTTCTAAAAACTAAACAAAAAGAGACCCTTAATATAATTTTCACAGAGTAAAAACTATATTAAAAGTCTCGTAACCAAGGTATGGTATATAACACCAGGCTAGTTAGCCGCGAATGTTGATGTTATATTTACTACTACTCCCTTTTAATAACACATATTTGTTTTTCTATTTATCTTATGTATTTGAATTATAAAGGAGAAGTAGTAAAAAAGCAATAGTAATTTATGTTACGTTTATGTTAACTGTTAAAATTTATGGTAGATAAAACTTTTTTAATTGAAGATATAGTATATTTAACATCGTCAGAGGTGTTAAATGGACCAAAACTAAATCTTACAGTTCCATTTGGAAATGTTCCAAGGGTTTTATGTGCTGAGGGGGCACAGTGGAGCCCACAACGAGTGGAAATTCCATAGTTTTTAGAAAGCAAATAGGAAATTTCTCCGTTATCATTGTCTGGAAAATCTAAAGAAACTACAGAAGTTCTATTTTCACAGCTTAAATTACCAATAACTTTAACTTTATCTATAGAAAGAATTCCTTCAATAAATTCTTTTGTAAGTTTTAGTTCATGACTGTGTATATTTTGAATACCTATTGACTTTAAATATTTTAATGCAGCATTAAGTCCATAAATTCCAGGTATATTTGGGGTTCCACCTTCAAATTTATCAGGCATATATTCAGGTTGAATTTCCTGTTCTGAAAGGCTACCAGTACCACCTTCAATAAATGGAGTAACCTCTTTTACTAATTCATCTTTAATTATAAATCCACCTATACCCTGAGGACCAAGTAAACTTTTATGACCAGTAAAGCAAAGAATATCGATATTCATTTTTTTCATATCTATAGGAATACAACCAGCAGTTTGAGCAGTGTCAGCAATAAAAGTTAAATTACGTTTCTTGCATATTTCACCTATTTCTTTATATGGGAGGATTGTTCCACATACATTGGAGCTATGAGTCATTATTAAGGCCTTAGTATTATCTTTAATTAAAGGTTCAATGTCACAAGGATTTAGCTGGCCTAAATTATTACAAGGTACAACTGAATAAGTAACCCCTGATTTGCATAAAGAGTTCAAGGGTCTCATTACAGCATTATGTTCCATAGATGAAACTATGACGTGATCACCACTTTTAAAATAGCCTTTAAGAACTGTATTAAGACTTGTAGTTATGTTATTTGTGAATATTACATTTTCAGGTTTATCAAAATTGAATAATTCACATAAAAGCTCTCTTGTTTCATATACTATATTTTCTGCAGCAAAAGAGGTTTCATAGCTTCCTCTATTTACGTTTCCACCTATATTAGTTATGTAATTCACCATTGCATCTAGAACTTGTTGAGGTTTTGGAAAGGTTGTTGCACCATTGTCTAAATATATATTTTTCATAATATACCTCCTAAGTAAATAGTTACATCTTATTCTATCATGTTAAATATATTTCGAGGTATTTCGATATCCAATAGATACAAATTTTCTATTTAGAATAAAAATTTAATTATAATTCAAATATATGGTAGACTTTTAGTAGGATTTATATTAAATATTTCTGTAGGAGGAATTGAGATGAAAGAAAAGAGAAATATTATCTTAGCAGGTGGTATTGTTGGCTTATTATCAGTAATTCTTGTTTATTTTGGTAATCCTAAAAACATGGGAGCGTGCATAGCTTGTTTTTTAAGGGACACAGCAGGTGCAGTAGGATTACACAGGGCTGAAGTTGTTCAATACATAAGACCAGAAATTATAGGAATTATTTTAGGAGCATTTATTATTGCTTTATTTACTAAGGAATTTAAAGTTAAAGGTGGATCTTCTCCATTTTTAAGATTTATCCTTGGAGCTATTGTTATGATTGGGGCTTTAGTATTTTTAGGTTGTCCTCTTAGAATGGTTCTAAGATTAGCAGGTGGAGATTTAAATGCAGTTGTAGGACTTATTGGATTTGCTGTAGGAATATTTATTGGAATCCAATTCTTAAATAAAGGTTTTTCTTTAAAAAGAAGTTACAATTTAAATAAAGCTGAAGGATATGCAATGCCTGTAATATCAATTTTATTATTAATACTACTAATATCAGCACCAGCAGTTATTTTCTTTAGTGAAAAAGGTCCAGGATCAATGCATGCCCCAATATGGATGGCATTAGGTGCAGGATTAATTATTGGTATTGCAGCTCAAAGAACTAGACTTTGTATGGTAGGTGGAATTAGAGATTTAATTATGTTTAAGGATTCTTATTTAATTTCAGGATTTTTAGCTGTTTTTGTAGTAACTTTAATTGGAAATTTAATCCTTGGGAATTTTAAACTTGGATTTGAAGGACAACCTATAGCTTTTAATGATGGTCTTTGGAACTTCATGGGAATGGTAGTAACAGGTTGGGGCTCAGTTCTTTTAGGTGGATGTCCACTAAGACAATTAATTTTATCAGGAGAAGGTAATGCAGATTCAGCTATAACAGTAATGGGAATGGTAGTTGGAGCAGCCTTTGCTCATAATTTTAAATTGGCATCATCTGCAGAAGGAGCTACTCCTAATGGTAAAATTGCTATATTTATATGTATCGCAGCACTTGTTTGTATATCAGTTGCTTGTATGAATAAGTCTTTCAATATCAGCAAAGTAAAAGATAAGAAAGAGGGTGTCACTATTGGTTAAGGTAGATGCAAGAGGAATGAGTTGTCCTCAACCAGTATTAATGGCTAAAAAGGCCTTTGAAGCTAGTAAGGATGGATTTGAAATTTTAGTAGATAATAATGTTGCTAAAGAGAATGTATCAAGATTTATTAAAAATACAGGACTTAAAGTAACTGTAACTGAAGTAGAAGAAGACTTCCTTATAAAGGCACAAAAATAGTATGGACTATATAGGTGTTTTCTTTACTCATTCAGGGGCAATAAAGTATCATAGATATTTAGATTCTAAAGGTATAGATAATGAAACTATGCCAGTACCAAGAAAGCTCAGCTCTAATTGTGGTATAGGCGTAAAATTTCATACTGAAGAGGATGTAATGAATATGATAACTGAAGATATTGAGAAGCTATTTAAAATAGAAGCAGGAAAATATGTAGAGCTATATGAATGTGAATAAGGTAAAGCTATTATGAGAAATTCCTCATAGTAGCTTTATTTTATTCATCAATGTAGATATACTTTAAGTGTAATAAAATTTGAAAAGTATTATTTATATAAAAATGGTGGTGGAATTATGGAAAATAAGATAAATATATTAGTAGTGGAAGATGATACAGAGATAAATGGTCTATTGTGCACTATACTAAAGAAGCAAGGATATGAGGTGACAGGTGCATTTTCAGGTACTGAAGGAAGGCTTTGTTTATCTTTAAAAGAGTTTGATTTAGTATTATTAGATTTAATGCTTCCAGGTATAACAGGAGAAGACCTAATAAAAGAAATTAGAGACACTAAAACTATGCCTGTTATTATAATATCAGCTAAGACAGAACTTCAAGACAAAGTTAATTTATTAAAACTAGGAGCAGATGATTATGTCACTAAACCCTTTGATATAGCAGAAATAATAGCAAGGATAGAAGCTCAACTTAGAAGATATAAAAGGTTTAGTAATTTAGAAGTGAAGAATAATAAATTAACACATAAGGATATCGTTTTAGATGGAGAAAGAATGAAAGTTACTGTTAATGATATAGAAGTAGTTTTAACAGTTAAGGAATTTGAAATACTTAAGCTTATGATGATGCACCCTAAGAAGGTTTTTACGAGAGAGAATTTATATAAACATGTATGGGATGGTGAACATTATATAGAAGATAATACAGTTAATGTCCATATAAGTAATATCAGAACTAAATTATCTAAAGTTAATAAAAAACAGGAATATATAAAAACTGTTTGGGGTATAGGATTTACTATGTCAGAATAACTTTATGATTTCTTTAATATTTATTAAGCGTTTTTTATAGTTTTCCTCCTATAATTTAAATCAATGGAAGTAATGGAGGTTTAAATAAATGGATGAAAATATATTAGTAACAAGAGGACTTACTAAAGAATATGGAAAGTTCACTGCTGTAAATAGTGCAAATTTGTCTATTAAAAAAGGTCAAATTTATGGACTTATTGGAAGAAACGGTGCAGGAAAGACTACTATACTTAGAATGGTAGCAGGGCAATCTATACCAACGTCAGGTGAGATAGAACTTTTTTCAGAAACAAATAATTTAGATAAAGTAAGAACTAGAATAGGATCAATGGTTGAAGAACCAAGCTTTTTTCCTTATATGACAGCTCGTCAGAATCTTGAGTATTACAGGTTACAAAGAGGAATACCTGGAGAATCAAATTATGTAGATGACATTCTAAAAGAAGTTGGGCTTAAAGATGTAGGAAAAAAGAAATTTAAAAGTTTTTCTTTAGGGATGAAGCAAAGACTCGGACTAGGACTTGCACTTATGAGTAGTCCGGATTTCCTTATTTTGGATGAACCTGTTAATGGGCTAGATCCAATGGGAATAGTAGAAATTCGTAATTTACTATTAAAGCTAAATAGTGAAAGAAACATGACAATAATTATTTCTAGCCATATTCTTAGTGAACTTTCAAATTTAGCTACAAATTATGGATTTATAGATAATGGAATTATATTAGAAGAGCTATCCTCAGAAGAGTTACATGAAAAATGTAAAGCATGTATTGAAATTAAAGTAGATAATCCATCAAAAGTAACGGCACTTTTAGAAAAAGAGTTAAAGTGTAATGAATATGAGGTATTACCAAGCAATATTATTCATATTTACAGCTACATTGAAGACCCTTCAATAATAAGTGATCTAGTAGTGAAAAATGGAGTTAAACTTATGTATATGGAAATAAAAGGACAAAGTTTAGAAGACTATTTCATTTCAATAGTAGGAGGAAATAAAAATGCTTAATTATATTAAAAGTGAATTATATAGGACAAAGCATAGAAGATATTCCTATGGCTTTATTATTACTTGCTCCTTAATAGTGCTTTTAGGGTGTATAGGATATTGGTATTTAGGGAATTCTTTTAAACAAGATTTTTCCATGGGTCATGTAATTTATATGGCAACTCAAATGTTACCGGCTATATATTTTCTAACTTTAATTATTGTTGATAATATATTCTCAGAAGAATATAAGCATCATACTTTGAAAAATACTATTTCTATGGGTGTAGATAGAAGAAATATATATATGGGAAAATTTATTGTAGAAATAATATATGCAGTAATATCATTTATTATTATTATTGGAGTTTTATTTTTATCATCTTATTTCCTATTAGGATTTGAAACTGGAGCTTTAGGAATGAATACGGCTGAGATAATTAAGTGGTTTGCAGTGAAGACTATTGCAATCTTTCCTATTTTGATTACGGGTATAGCACTTGCTAATTTCTTAGCCTTTTTAATAAATAATAACACCTATTTTGCCTTTGCCTTTGTAGGAATGATGTTTTTACCTTCTAAAATAGTATCTATTTTGGCAATGTTTAATCCTAATTTAGGAGAATTAATAAATATATTACCGTCACATATTTTTGATATGATGCCCACGGAGGGTTATGTTGCTGGTGATATAATAATGAGATCATATATTATGGGAATAGTATATGTAGTTATATTTTCTGTTGTAGGAATAATTTTATTTAAAAGGAAAGAAGTAAGATAGTGTTAAAAATTAAGTTTAATTTTGGAAGGAATTAAAGTGTATGGGGTTAATAGCAATTATATTTGCAATCTTAAATGGAGTATTTATATTTATAATTTGTATATATGTACGTAATATAAAAAATATAAAACAACAATTGAGCGAGATTTTAAGGAGAGATACTAATGAAAAGTTAAAGCTATCAACTCCAAGTAAATCTATAGAGTCACTGACTTTAGAAATAAATAATCTGCTTTCTATAAGGAAGGAAGAAGGTATATTATTTAATAAAAAAGAAAAAGAACTGCGGATGCAGATTGCTAATATATCTCATGACTTAAGGACACCTCTCACTTCTATACTTGGATATATTCAACTTGTAAATGATGAAAGTACCAGTGAAGATGAGAGAAATCAGTTTTTAAGTATTATTGAAACAAAATCCAAAGTTTTACAAACATTAATTACTAGCTTTTATGATTTATCAAGATTGGAAGCAAATGAATATCCAATAGAACTTGAGTATGTTAATATTTCTGAGATTTTAAAAGAGGTTACAGTTGCTTTTTACAATGATTTTGTAGATAAAGGCTTTGAGGTAGAGCTAGATTTAGATGAAAAATTACCTAAAATAATTGCAGATAAAAAAGCGTTAATAAGAGTTTTTACCAATATAATTCAAAATGCATTAAAGCATGGGGAAAAAACTTTGTTAATTTCACAGAAGAAAGAAAATAATGATATTGTAACGACTTTCAGTAATGGAGTTAAAAATTTAAAGGAAGAAGATGTGGATTATATCTTTGATAGATTCTTTACTGGGGATAGAATGAGATCTGGACAAAATACAGGTTTAGGTTTAGCTATTGTAAAGAAACTAGTTGAAACAATGGGATTTAAAATTAACGCTTATCTACAAGATGAATTATTTACTATTAAAATCACAAATACCCTTAAGTAATGTATTTTACTTAAGGGTATTATATATATTTATTCTTTCAAAACCTGAAGGTTTTGAAAGGACAGGACAGCAATCCTTAGATTTAACGGCTTCAACAAAATCTTTCATATCTCTTATATTGCCATTAAACTCGGTAGCATAGGAACCAATTTTTTTTGTTATATGGCAGTCGCTGGCACCGAAGATACCTAAATCTAATTCAGTAGCAGTTTTATAGGCAGTAAGATTTAGGTGAGGTGGAGTACTTCCGTTGAAGGCTTCTACACCATCTAAAATATCTGCTACTTCATAAATATGGTCACCAAGACCTCGATTATTTTTTCTATAGGGATGAGCTGCAATGGCTACACCATTATTAGCTTTTACCAAAGATAGTAATTCGCGAGGACTAAGTTTGTTAGGTAAAAATTTATCCTCAGGTAAATTATCTATATTAAAAACTACAATATCACCTTTTGTAGTAAGAATTTCAGCACCTACTAAAACTAGAATTCCATCTTTATAAAAGGAAGATCCAGTTTCTTTTATTAGTGTGGCATTATCGTGATTAGTAATACAAACACCGTCTAAACCAACTTCTTTAGCTGTTGTAATAATTTCATCTAATGATATAAGACTATCAAAAGAATATTTATTTTCATGCATATGAGTATCTATAATCATGACAATCTACTCCTTTCATAAATTAATAATACTTTAGATAAAATTATTTTTTATTACATATTGAAATTTTAAATAGATAATAATTATTCATTGAAAAAGCTGATAAATGTAATAATGGTTTCGATAATTTTGACAAATCATGCTATAATTGCATAGAAAGTTTTAAAAAAATTCAAACTAAGGTGTAACAAGTGAAAAGAGGGGAATTAATATGAAGAATAGTGTAAAGAAAATATTATCTTTATCTTTAGCATCTATAATTGCTTTAGGTTTAGTTGGCTGTGGTAAAAAGAGTGATGTGGTAGATGAAAAAAACAATAGTGATAAGGTTGAAATTACAGAACCATTAAAGGTTGTAACAACTTCTGAAAGTTATAAGGAACTGTTTGATAAATTTACGTCTGAAACTGGAGTTAAAGTTGAATTTTTATCCATGTCTTCAGGAGAAGTAATTTCAAAAGTTAAGGCTGAAGGTGGAAACCCTATGGCAGACTTATGGTTTGGAGGCGGAATTGATGCTTTTATGGCGGCAAAAGAAGATGGGCTTCTAGAGCAAGTTGATTTTGCAGCTTCAAAGGATTTAGCACCAGAATATAAGGATGAACAAAATTATTGGTTTTCAAAAGGGTTAACAGTAGTAGGATTTATTGTAAATAATGATATATTAACTGAAAAAAATCTACCAGAACCAAAAACTTGGGATGATTTAACAAATCCTGTTTATAAGGGTGAGATATTAATGTCTAATCCAGCAGTATCAGGAACAAATTATGCCGTAGTAAATGCAATGCTTCAAACAAAGGGCGAGGAAGCTGGTTGGAAGTATTTCGAAGCATTAAATGAAAATATAGAATACTATTCTAAAAGAGGTAAAGATCCAAATGTAAAAACTATGGCTGGAGAAGTTGCTATAGGAATAACTTACATAGATAAAGGCCTTGAAGCTATGCAGAAAGAAAAAAATGTAAAAATAATATATCCGGAAGATGGAATACCATATGTACCAGAAGGGGTTGCAGCATTTAAAAATGCTTCAAATGTTGAAGGTGCAAAATTATTTATAGAATGGTTATATAAGGATGAAAATTTAAAGGAAGTTATTAGATTAGATAACAAAGATACATTAAAATTAGTTAAGCCAAATCTTGAAGGTGTTGAATTAACATTCCCTAAAGAAACATTGATGAAAGAAGATTTATCTGAGTTCGGAGCAAAAAGAACTGAAATCTTAGAAAAATGGGAATCTCTAATGGGAGATAAGGCTGAAAATGAATAAGAAAAATAAGAGGGTATCTATTTTAGATACCCATTTTTATAATGTTGTGGATTGGATTTTTATTGGAATGATAATAACTTCTGTTTTAGTATTTATTCTTTATCCTATTTTGTGTGTTATTAAAAACAGTTTAGTAATAGATGGTGAATTTACATTTAAGCTTTATGATAAACTTTTCACCACAAATAAAAAATTATTATATAATAGCTTATTTGTAGGTATGGCTGCGGCAGTTTTTTCTACATTTTTATCTGTAGCAATAGCTTTAAAGATTAGTTTTATGAAGGGTAAAAAGAAAATGTTGCTTATGGGGATATTGATGATAACCATGATATCGCCACCATTCGTATCATCGTTAGCATATATACAGCTGTTCGGCAAAAGAGGACTTATAACGTACAGATTGTTAGGATTATCTTTAAATCCATATGGATGGCATGGAATTGTAATTATGCAAAGTTTGGGATTTGCTTCATTAAATGCATTACTTCTTATAGGAATAATATCAAAGCTAGATACAAGTGTATTACAGGCCTCTTTAGACCTTGGGTCAAGTTCATCCTATGCTATAAGAAAGGTAGTAATTCCACTTATTAAACCAGCTATTCTAGTATGTTTTTTATTATCTTTTGTAAGATCTCTTTCTGATTTTGGAACGCCAATGACTATAGGGGGAGCTTTTAATGTGCTAGCAACGGAAATATATATGCAGATTATTGGATATGGGAATTTACCACTAGCATCAGCTATGAATGTAATAATTTTAATTCCGGCCCTTTTAATTTTTATAGTTTACAGAAGGCTTATGAAAAACTATAGTTTAATTGCAGAAGGAACAAGTAATAAAACATCTTCTAGTGATTATGAAATAAAGTTAAAAGGAATATTTAATTTCATTGTAACTTTAGTGTCTAGTATTTTCTTTATAATGATGATATTACAGTATTTAAGTATATTTATTGGAGGAGTAACTAAATTTAGTTATGGTAAATTACAGTTTACTCTTGACCATTTTAAATACTTGAAGTTATATAGTATGTCTAGTTTTATAAGGAGTATAGTATATGGAATTATTGTTGGTATATTTGGAACTATTATAGGAATATTATTATCTTATTATACTGAAAGAAGAAAAATATGGGGCATGGAGGCAATAGATTTTATTGGAACTCTGCCTTATATAATTCCTGGAACATTTTTTGGAATAGGATATATATTGGCTTTTAATAGTAAGCCACTGCTGCTTACGGGAACATCTATAATTGTTATAATTAATTGCATTTTCAAGCAGTTGCCGATGACTACTAAGACAAGTAGCGCAGCTCTATCTCAAATAAATGTAAATTTAGAAGAAGCGGGAAGAGACTTAGGAGCTGGTAAATTTCATATAATTAAAGACATTATATTTCCTAACTTAAAGAATGCTTTTGTAGTAGGATTTATTAATAATTTTACTACTTCTATGACTACTATTGGAGCTATCATATTTTTAATTCATCCAGGAAAGAAAATAGCAACCCTTGCGTTATTTGATGCAATTAACAGTGGTGAATATGGAGTGGGATCTCTTATTGCAACTATAATAATTATTATAACTATGATTGTTAATTTAGGGTTTTCAAAAATTATATTGGGAAGGAGTGCAGTAAAAGATGTATCTTCAATTAAATAATTTATCTAAGAAGTTTAAAAATGATAAAGTAGTAAATAATTTATCAATTGGGGTAGATAAAGGAGAGGTACTATGTCTTTTAGGACCATCAGGATGTGGTAAAACTACTACTTTAAAAATGATAGGTGGGTTTTTAAAGGGAGATGAAGGTTCAATATTTATTGATGAAATGGACATTACAAAATTATCCCCTGAGGATCGCCCAGTATCTACAGTCTTTCAATCTTATGCACTTTTTCCTCATTTAACAGTGCTCGAGAATGTTATTTATGGACTTAAATTTCAGAAGTATTCTAAAGGGGATGCTCAAAAGAAGGGAATGGAGTATCTAGATATTGTTGGACTTTGTGATTATGCTAACTCAAAAATTCATGAACTTAGCGGAGGACAGCAGCAAAGGGTAGCTCTAGCTAGATCTTTAATAGTTAATCCTAAGGTGCTTTTGTTAGATGAACCATTAAGTAATTTAGATGCAAAACTTAGGGTAAAAATGAGAGAAGAAATAAAATATATTCAAAAGAAATTTAATATGACCATGGTGTTTGTTACTCATGACCAAGAAGAAGCTCTTGTAATTGGTGATAAAATAGCAATCATGAATGGTGGAAACTTAATACAAGTTGGTACTCCTGAGGAAGTATATAATAATCCAGACTCTCTATTTGCTATGAATTTTTTAGGTGTGGCTAATAAATTTATAGAAGATGATGGGGAAGAATACTATATTAGGCCTGAAAATATAAGAATTGATGATGATGGAGAGTTTAAAGGTGAAATTGTTACTAGGACATTTTTAGGATTTTATAATGAATATTTAATTAAATGTAACAATCAATCCTTAACAATAAGAGTTCCTGGGTATGAAGAAATTCATAAAAAGGGAGAAATAGTGAAATTGAAATTTTATAAAAGTATGCATTTTAAAGAGCAGGATGATATTTAGGTATCAACCTGCTTTTTAAAATGGAAATTAGTTATAAATAGAGATATAATTGTAGAGATATAATAAATCTAAATAGCTCTGTAGTAAAATAGAGTGATAGAATATACAAATTATGCCAAACAGTGAATTAATAGCTTATGCACGGCTTTTCCTAAGGGAGGTTGGAAGGGGACCCTGTTCCCTCCTTGTTAAGGAGAGATACTCAAAGGGAACCATAAGGTTCCTTTTGAAAAAGCCGAGCTCTGTATGCATCACTGTAAATGCATACAGAGCCATCTAAATGGCTCTGTAGTAAAATAATTTTGTATCATATAGATAGTGGAGGGAATTATGAATAGCTATGACTTAATAGTTATTGGTGGAGGAGTAAGTGGTCTTATGGCGGCCATTGAAGCCAAAACTAGAGGAATTAATAATGTGATTATAATTGAACGTGAAGATGAAACGGGAGGAGCTATAAATGCTTGTGTACATACAGGATTTTACTATAAAAATATTAGAGAAAATCTAACAGCACCAGAGTTGATTTCAAGATTAACAAAGGAAGCTTTAGAATTAGGAGTAATTATTAAGTGTAATACAACTGCAATTGAAATTAAAAATGAGAATGAAATTACCATAGTAAATAGTATTGATGGGTTAAAATCAATTAGGGGAAAGAGTATAATTTTAGCTATGGGTTCAAGAGAAAAACCCTTTGGATATAAAAATATATTGGGATATGGAGCTATGTCAGGATTAGTAACGTCAAGGGCAACTTTAAATTATATAAATAATAAGGGAGTATTACCAGGAAAGCAGTGCATAATTTTAGGATCTGATGACATTGGAATATTAACTGCTAAAACTCTTATATTAGAAGGAGCTCATGTGAAATGTGTTATTGAAACAGGAATTACACTAAAGGCTCAATCAGATGAGTCAAAAGAAGATATAACGGATTTTAACATACCAGTAATGTACAATCATAGAGTTACAAGGGTATATGGTAAATCAAGAGTTACAGGTGTTGATATTGTTAAACTTGACAATAATTATAACATGATAGAGGATAGCAAAGAATATATGGATTGTGACACACTAATATTATGTATGAAATTAAAGCCAGATTCTGAACTTGCAGAAAAATATGGTATAGAAGTTAATGAAGATAGTGAAGGTATTAGAGTATCTTCAAATTATGAGTGTTCCAAGAGAGGAATATTTGCATGTGGTACTGTAATTAGTGGATTTAACAGTGCTTATAAATCAATGGCAGAAGGAAGAACAGCTGGTAAAAATTCAGCAAATTATATTTTTAATTTGTAGAAAAGGTGAAAATGTGGAGATTAAAAACAAAATAATAAATTTTGCTAAAGAGTTATCGTTAGACACTATTGGATTTACAGAGTGCAGAAGGTTTGATGAGCTTGAGGAGTTTTTTTCTATTAGAAAAATATCAAATCTTTTTAATGAATTTGAGGAAGCGGATATAGAAAAGAAGATTAACCCTAAACTTTTAATGGAGGATGGTGAAACTATAATATCTATAGCCTTTCCTTATTATTATGAAGATGATAAGGAAGATATTTCTTTCTCCATATATACACAGGGATTAGATTATCACAAGGTTTTAGGAAAGTACCTAGAAATCATCTGTGAATATATAGAATCGCTAGGGGGAAGAGCTAAGTGGTTTGTTGATAGTAATCCATTACCAGAAAGATATATAGCTTACTTGTCAGGGGTTGGTTTTTTAGGAAAGAATAATACTTTAATAACTGAAAAATATGGGTCATACGTATTTTTAGGCGAAATTATTACTAACTTTAAGCTAGAACCTGATAAACCTATAAATCATGGCTGTATTGGATGTAATTTATGTATGGAAAAATGTCCAACAAATGTTATAATAAAAGATGTAATAAGATTTGACTCTAAAAGGTGTGTGTCCTATTTAACACAAAAAAAATCTTTAAATGATGAAGAGTTACCACTGATAAAGGGAAAGATATTTGGATGTGATACTTGTCAGAAAATATGCCCACATAATAAGAAGATTAGTAAATCACCCATAGTGGAATTTACTCCTTGTGAATATATGAGATATGTGGATTTGGATAACTTGATAAAGATTAGTAACAAGGAGTTTAAAGAAAAGTATATTAATCATTCTTGTGGTTGGAGAGGGAAGAATTTACTTATGAGAAATGCACTTATTAATTATTATTTAATTAATAAGAAAGATGATATCCAATTAGAAAAGGATATAACATCACCTTATATCAAGGAATATTATGATAGGCTATTTAAAAAATAGTTGAGAAAATCTTGGTTGGAGAGGGAGAATTTTATATGAAAAGAGAAACATTATTAAAAATGTTAAATGTATTACCTGAGAGTATGTCTAGTAAGATATCTCGAAAATATATACAGTCAAAAATTAAAAAATTAGCTAATCTACAAGTTGAAGGTTACGATAATATAAATGGATTAAAAGGTCCTATTATTTTTATTTGTAATCATTTGAGTAATTCTGATGGATTGATTTTAAATGAGGTACTTGAGAAACATAGTCCTACTTTTATTGCGGGAGTAAAACTTTCAGATAACAACTTTACTAAAAATGGGATGAGTTTTGTAAAGACCATTTCTATAAAACCTAATTCAGCAGATAAGGACGCCATAAGTAAGATAGTTAAAAAACTTAAGGCTGGAGAAAATATAATGATATTTCCAGAAGGAACTAGAAGTAGAAATGGAGCTATGATAGAAGGAAAAAAAGGATTTTTATTAATGGCAAAACTTTCAAAGGCTCAAATTGTCCCAATTGGTATTACGGGTTCAGAAGTATTTTTACCAATTAATGATAGTGACATGGGAGGAGAAGAATTTTCACCATCTAATGTTAAAGTTAATATAGGTAAACCAATATATTTGCCTGAAAAATTAAAAGAAGAAGATAAAAATCATTATAATGACAGAGCAATGCATGAAATGATGAAAGCAATAGCTGATTTATTGCCTGAAAAATATAGAGGTGTATATAGTTAATTGTATTGTGCTATATATTATATTAGGTATGTTTTATATTATAAAGCTGCCTAATATAATGTATATTTACATATAATCAAAACGTTTGCAATAAAATTTAATTAATTTAAAAATGGAGGTAATCACCATGGGAAGTAAAGCTTTAGGGAAATTTCTTAAAGAAAATTTGGAAGATTTAAAAAGTAAAGGACTTTATAACGAAATTAACGTTATAACAGGACAAAATGGACCAGTTATAGAGATTGAAGGAAAAAAATTAATAAATCTTTCTTCAAACAACTATTTGGGACTAGCTACAAATCAAAGAATGATCGATGCTTCAATAAAAGCTACAGAGAAGTATGGAGTTGGTGCAGGAGCTGTAAGAACTATTAATGGAACTCTTGATATTCACATAGAGTTAGAAAAGAAGTTAGCAGCATTTAAACATACTGAAGCAGCAATTGCTTTTCAATCAGGATTTAATTGTAACATGGCTGCAATTTCAGCAGTAATGAATAAAAAGGATGCCATTTTATCAGATGCATTAAATCATGCTTCTATCATTGATGGATGTAGATTATCAGGAGCAAAAATTATTAGAGTTAATCACTCTGATATGGATGATTTAAGAGCTAAGGCAAAGGAAGCCAAAGAATCTGGATTATATGAAAAGATAATGGTTATTACTGATGGAGTTTTCTCTATGGATGGTGATGTTGCCAATCTTCCTGAAATCGTAAAAATTGCAGAAGAGTTTGATTTAATTACTTATGTAGATGACGCTCATGGTTCAGGTGTTTTAGGAAAAGGTACTGGAACTGTTCATCATTTTGGATTATCAGATAAGATAGATTTCCAAATTGGTACATTATCTAAGGCTATTGGTGTAGTTGGAGGATATGTTGCAGGTACTAAGGATCTTATAGATTGGTTAAAAGTTAGAGGCAGACCATTCCTATTCTCAACTTCTTTAACACCATCAGCTGCAGGTGCTTGTATAGAAGCAATTAATATTTTAACTGAAAGTACTGAACTTCATGATAAATTATGGGAAAATGGTAATTACTTAAAAGCTGAATTAAAGAAATTAGGCTTTGATATTGGACATAGTGAAACACCTATAACTCCTTGTATAATTGGAGACGCTGCTAAGGCTCAAGAGTTTAGTAGAAGATTATATGAAGAAGGAGTATATGCTAAATCTATTGTATTCCCAACAGTTCCATTAGGAACAGCAAGAGTAAGAAACATGCCTTCTGCAGCTCATACTAGAGAGATGTTAGATGAAGCTATTGCAAAATATGCAAAAGTAGGAAAAGAAATGGGAATAATTAAATAATTATTGTTATTAAAAAACAATGGATGGGGAGATTTTAAGATGAAAAAGATATTAGTTAGTGGATGCTTAGGACAAATAGGTACTGAACTTGTTACAAAACTTAGACAAGTATATGGAGTAGAAAATGTAGTTGCTACAGATATAAGAAGACCTGAAGGAAATCCAATAGTTGAAGGTGGAATATTTGAAACTTTAGACGTTACAAATTATGATGAGTTTTTAGCTGTAGCTAAGAAACATAATGTTGATACTATAATGCATCTTGCAGCACTTTTATCAGCAGTTGCAGAAGCTAAACCTCAATTAGCTTGGAATATTAACATGGGTGGTCTTGTTAATGCATTAGAAGTAGCAAGAGAACTTAAGTGTCAATTCTTTACACCAAGTTCTATTGGAGCTTTTGGACCATCAACACCAAAAGATAATACTCCACAAGATACTATTCAAAGACCTAATACTATGTATGGAGTAACAAAGGTTTCTGGAGAATTATTATGTGATTACTATCATACAAAATATGGTGTAGATACAAGAGGAGTAAGATTCCCAGGACTTATTTCATACGTTGCATTACCAGGTGGCGGTACTACAGACTATGCTGTTGATATATACTATGAAGCATTAAGAAAAGGAAAATATACATCTTTCATAGGTGAAGGAACATATATGGATATGATGTATATGCCTGATGCGATAAATGCTATAATTACATTAATGGAAGCTGATGAAAGTAAATTAAAGCATAGAAATGCATTTAATATAACTGCTATGAGTTTTGAACCAAAACAAATTGCAGCAGAGATTAAAAAGCATATACCAGAATTTGAAATTGAGTATGATGTAGATCCAGTGAGACAAGGAATTGCAAATACTTGGCCAAATTCTATAGATGCTACAGCTGCAAAAGAAGAATGGGGCTTTAAAGCAGAATATGACTTGGCTAAAATGACAACAGATATGCTTGAAAAGTTGAAAGCTAAAGGAATAAAATAGTTAAATAGTAAAAGAGCTATTGCAAAAGCAATAGCTCTTTTGTCGTTAAAGGAGACTTTACTAGGGGGTAGTAAAGTCTCCCAGGGACATATAAGAGGGGATTATTAATAATTGTTTTTAATAAATTTCTTCTTTTGAAAGATAGATAAGATGGGATGTATATATCTATCTATAGTTATTATATGAAATAATCTTTATTTTTGTGAAAATATAAATATGCATTTGTGAGTAAATTTAAATAAGAATCAAGAAACGTTATAATAAGTGTAAGATATGGTGGAGTGAGTTCGTTATATATAGTGAAGGCAATGAGGAGGGATAAAGTGAAAATAGATGAAGGGAATTATATAGAAGAATTAAGAAGAAAAAATCCTAGAGCCTTAGATTATATTATAGATGAATATGGATCTGTAATTAAAGGTATTACAGTTAAAGTGTTAAGTGTCTTAGGAGATGAAGGACTTGTAGAAGAATGTATTGCTGATGTTTTTTTATCAATATGGCAAAATTTCTATAGGTATGATGAGAAAAAGGGAAGTTTTAAAAGTTGGATAGGGGCTATAACTAAGTTTAAAGCAATAGATTATTATAGAAAATATAGTAAAAATACTCATCAGGATATTATAGGAGATGATTTATCTACTGGTTTAAGTACAGAAGAAATTTATCTATCCATGATAGAAACAGAAAGATTAATTTCAATTATCGAAGGATTAAAGGAACCAGATAGAACGATTTTTACAATGAAATATTTGCTAGGAGAAACTACTAAAAAGATAAGTGAAGTTGTTAAACTTTCAGTAAGTGCAGTTAATACGAGGATAAGTCGAGGAAGAGAAAAAATAAAAAAGAGTTATTATAAGGAAGTAGGGGGTGATTGTTAAGATGAATAAAAAAAGTGTATATGATTTATTTAATGAAGTAGATTTTAAAGTGGATAATTATGAAGAAATTCCAATGAATGATATAGAAAAACAACGGGTAAAAAGACTTGTAGAAAGAAAGATGAAGACTATACAGGAAACTACTTTAGAATATGATAAAAATATAGTAAGTAAAAAGGGTGAAAAGCCAAAAGTATATAAAATTGCATCTATTATAATATTAGCTATTTTTATTTTAGGAGTGTCCCCTCTTGGAAGAGAAGTAATGGCTCAAATAAAAGATAAAATATATTTTACTCCATCACAAGGAATTACAAATGGTGAGAAAATGAGTGAATTTTTCATTTTAGATGAGCCTAAGAGGGTGAGTATTGATAATGAAAGTGTTTTGATTAAAAGTGTAATTAATAATGGTGAATATATTTCTATGGAAATGTGGTTTGAAGAAGAAAATGAGGGGGTATTAGCAAATAAATCTAATATACTAAAAGACATGTTATCAATAAAAACACCATTAGGAAATATTTTAAAAACTTATACCTATGGTGCATCTAGTGGAGGATATTATGGCTTTTCTTTTAGTACAAATAATGAAAAAATAACGTCTTTCGATTTATATTACGGAGATGAAAGAATAGATACTATTGAATTAACAGAGGGAACTTTTAGCGATAACTATGATGAGATTGGCGGTAATTCAATAGATAATGGAATCCGAATAGGGGCAACGAGTTACTATGAAGAAGGACAAAGGTATTTTAAACTTTGGAGCAATTTAGATGTTGAAGCTTATGATGAATACTCTGCATTATTTTTTGGAAGTAACTCAGAGATTATAGTTACAGATGATATAGGCAATGAGATTCCAGTAGAGATAGCAGAAGATGGAACGGCAAAATCATATAAAGTTACAAATAATTATGATGGGAAAATTAATATATTAGTAAAGGAAATAGAGGTACAATATAATTTAAATGATGTGAAGGAAATTTCTTTAAAATTACCTAAGGAGGGAGAAAGTATTGATATTAATAAGACTGTAGAATTTCCACAAATTGAAGAGAAAATTTTAATAGAGAAGATTACAAGTGGTAATGATGAATATACAATTGATTTAAATTATTCTATTGGAAATAATAAGGGTATATATATGGTTGCTCAAAACTTTAGAGATGGTGCTGGGATGGGTGATCCAGAAAATAAACGTGGGGAAATATATATAGAAAGAAAAGATATGTCATTTAAGGAGAAATTTTTTAATAGAATATATTTAAAGCTTGATAGGATAGATGCAAATATAAAAGGAAATTGGAAATTTACCATTGAGTAAGTTTTAGTGGATATAAAGTGATTTATATCCACTTTTTTAAATGTGTAATAATAAAGTATATATTGAAAATTTATACACTAATGCTAAAAGTAAATAAAGAAAAATACGGGATATTATGGTAAAATATAACCATATACTCATTTTTGATAGGAGTTGTTAGTATGCCAGCAAGTTATACTCATTATAGCTTTGGAAGTGATGTATATAAAAATTTATCTAAAGCAATGAGAGATATTATTGATAAGAATAGGACTGCATATAACATTGGATTAAATGGACCTGATATATTATTTTATTATAAGCCTATGATTAAAAATCAAATTAAGAATTATGGAAATGAAATGCACTATGATACAGCGTATCATTTCTTTAAAAATGCAAAAAATGTTATAAGAAAAAATAGAAGTGATATATCTATTTCATATGTTTTAGGCTTTATATGTCATTTCATACTAGATAGTAATTGTCATCCATATATAAATATGGCTATGAAAGAAATAGAATTATCTCATGAAACTATTGAAGCAGAATTAGATGGATATTTAATGAGAAGAAATGGAATTGATCCTAAGGTAAAGAATGCAGGGGAACATGTAATTCCTAGTTGGGATATTGCTAATAATATATATTTATTTTACGAAGATGTTACTGCAAAGCAGATTTATAGATGCCTTAAGGCAGTAAGATTTTATAACTCTTTTATTACATGTGAAAGTAATATTAAGAGGGGTTTTATGAAGGGAATATTAAAGAATGTGAAGGGAGGAATTAACTTAAGTAACATGATAATAAATGTTACACCAGAGCCTAAATGTAAAGCTGTTGTTGAAGATTTAATAAATCTTTATCAAAAATCTATAGAAGAAGCAGTAGAAATAATTAATATCTATTATAATGAATTATTTGTGGATATTGAACTTAACAAAAGATTTAATAGCAACTTTATGAATTTGTATTAAAATACAGTGATAGAATGTACAAGTTATGCGGGTAATAATTTTAATCAGCTAGTGTACGGCTTTTTCTAAGAGGGGTTGAAAGGGGACCCTGTTCCCTCCGGTTTAAGGAGAGATACTCAAAGGGAACCATAGGGTTCCTTTTGAAAAAGCCGAGTTCTGTATGCATAACTGTAAATGCATACAGAGCCAATTTTATTTAGGAGGGTTAATATGGGGAAATTTACAAAACTGGAGAAACAGTGGATATTGTATGATGTGGGCAATTCAGCATTTGCTATGCTTGTTACAACGATAATTCCTATATATTTTAAAAACGTTGCAAATACAGCTGGAATTTCTGCAGCGAATTCAACTGCATATTGGGGATATGCAGTATCGATATCTACAATAATTGTTGCTATTTTGGGACCAATATTGGGAACATTAGCAGATACAAAAGGATTTAAAAAGCCATTATTTTCATTTTTCTTAATGCTTGGAGTAGTTGGATGTGCTGCACTTGCATTGCCATTGCCATGGATAGTATTTCTAGCCATATTTGTTATGGCTAAAGTGGGATTTTCTGGTGGAAATATTTTTTATGATGCAATGTTAAATGATATAACTACGGATGAAAGAATGGATGAGGTTTCTTCTCATGGTTATGCATGGGGGTATATCGGAAGTTGTATACCATTTACAATTAGTTTATTACTAGTACTTGGTGCTAAGAAAGTTGGACTTACTACTAGTAGAGCCACTGCTATTGCCTTTTTAATTAATGCAGCATGGTGGTTTTTAATAACTCTTCCATTACTTAAGAATTATAAACAGAAATATTATGTAGAAAAATCAGAAAAACCTGTACTTGAAAGTTTTAAAAGACTCGGGAATGTGTTTAAAAATATAAAAAGTAATAAAAAGATATTTATCTTCTTACTGGCTTACTTCTTCTATATTGATGGAGTACACACTATCATTAGTATGTCTACATCTTACGGTAAGGATGTAGGAATTACAGATAGTAATTTATTATTAGCATTACTTTTAACTCAAGTTGTGGCATTTCCTTGTGCTCTATTATTTGGAAAAATGTCAAAAAAGTTTAAAAGCGATAAGTTAATATCTACTTGTGTTATAGCTTACACCTTCATTACATTATTCGCCTTACAGCTTGATAAAACATGGGAATTTTGGTTATTAGCTGTATGTGTTGCTGTATTTCAGGGTGCTATTCAAGCGTTATCTAGATCCTATTTTTCTAAGATAATACCAAAAGATAAGTCTAGTGAATACTTTGGTCTTTATGATATCTTTGGAAAGGGAGCTGCTTTTTTTGGAACTATGATGATGAGTTTAGCTACTCAAATTAGTGGAAGTTCTAAAGTTGGAGTTATTGCTATTGCTATAATGTTTATTATGGGATTTGTATTTTTTCAAAAAGCAAATAGTGTAGATGTTATTTCAAGTAACACTAACAAGGCAATTTAGAAAAAAGGTAGTTGCAAAAATTATTTTGCAACTACCTTTTTTAATCTAAGCAACTTTTTTATATGAAAATATATCTTGCCTTTTAACAAATATATAAAATATAACAAGTAAAACAATTCCTTTTAGTACACTACTTAAACTTATACTCCACCAAACCCCATTGAGTCCAAGGATGGGAATGCTTGATAAAACTAAAGCAGCTGGAATTCTTGCTCCAGTTAGTAGTATGCTAACAAATGAGGG
Organism: uncultured Clostridium sp.; assembly: GCA_900548455.1. GTDB lineage: Bacteria > Bacillota > Clostridia > Clostridiales > Clostridiaceae > Clostridium_J. The sequence continues at coordinate 68,955 of URKQ01000014.1, read as the reverse complement.
AATCTTTGTACGACCTAAACCGTTAAAAGCACCCGCTGTAGTTATCTCTATACACATAAATAGTTGTGATACAGCTAAGATAGTTAAATAGTCTGCCCCCATAGCTATAGCCTTAGGTTCATTTATGAAAAACTTAAATAAAACTGTTTTACCTAAAATTAAAAATATCGTAGTTAGAATTCCCATAGAACAAGCTAAAATCATTGTTATTTTATATCCTTTTAGAATTCTATCATATTTCTTTGCACCGTAGTTTTGTCCAACATAAGCACTTAGAGAAGCAGAAAAACCCTCAGCAGTCATCCAAGAAATTGACTCAATTTGAGAACCAACTTTTTGAACTGCTATAGCAACTGGTCCCCATGGAGCAATAATTCTTGCGATGGTCATTGAAAAAAAGGAAAAAAGGCCTTCTTGAATAGCTACAGGCAAACTAAGCTTTATAATTTCCTTAGCATAGGGAATATTAACTTTCGTTAGATAGTTTTGTTTAAAGCGAGTATCTTTTCTATGTATTATAAGTAATATAAATACTATGGTTGCAATTATTTGAGCTGTTATTGTAGCAATGGCTGCACCAACTACATTTAAAGCTGGAATTGGACCAAGGCCGAATATTAGTATTTTATCTAGTACAATGTTAATTAATAGTCCAATTGAATTTATTATAAAGGGAGTATGACTATCTCCTGATGCAGTAAATATTGCTGTTAATAGCGGATTTATGCAAAAAGAGACTAAACCAAATGTTATTATAAGTAAATATTCTTTTGTAAAGTTAATTACATCTTCACTTCCAAGTTTAAAAAAACTTATTAAACTATCATGAAATAACCAAATACAAAGTATATATATTAAAGATAGGATTACATTGATTTGTATACTAGCTTTAATATATTTTTTTGTTTCATTTTCATTTTGCATTCCAATACATTGAGCTATCTTTATTTGGCCACCTGCTTTAGATACAAGAATCAAGGCAACAGCAAACCAAGTAAAAAAACCTGCTGTACCTACAGCGGCTACAGCATCACTACCTTTTTTACCAATGAAGATCATGTCTGTTATGTTATATGCCATTTGAATAAATGATGTACCCATGATTGGAAGGGCAAGTTTTACTAATTGGGTAGCAATATGCCCACTTGTTAAATCAATTTGTCTATTATTCTTCATAAATACCTCCCAACACCTATTTTTTTTACCACATAAATACATAATATACTATGAGTTAAAATAAATAAAGCTATTATTAAAAAAATTGTCTAAATATTTCATCAAATTGAACAATGAAGAGGTTTTGTTTTAATAATGAAAATAAGTCTATTTTTTTATGAAAATTCATATAAATATACAAACCATATTGAAAGGAGAATTAATACTAAATTTTCCTTATTAAGGGGTGACTAATATGTATGATGTCCTTATAGTTGGTGCAGGAGTTGTTGGTAGTTCAATAGCAAGAGAAATTTCTAGGTATAAACTTAAATCCATCGTTTTAGAAAAAGAAAATGATGTTTGCTGTGGAACTAGCAAGGCAAATAGTGCCATTATTCATGCTGGGTTTGATGCTAAACCAGGAACGTTGAAAGGACAATTAAATGCAAGAGCAAATGAATTGTATGATGAACTTTCAAAAGAATTGGATTTTCCTTTTAAGAGAAATGGATCTTTAGTTTTATGTTTTAGAAATGAAGACATTCCAGAATTGGAAGAACTAATGGAGAGAGGTAAAAAAAATGGAGTACCAGGTTTAGAAATAATTACTGGAGATGAAGTAAGAAGAAGAGAACCAGCCATAACAGATGAAGTGGTAGCTGCACTTTATGCACCAACTGGAGGAATAGTTTGTCCTTTTAGTTTAAATATTGCAATGGCTGAAAATGCTTATGTAAATGGTGTAGATTTCAAGTTCAATTCTAAAGTAATAAAGGTAACTAAAGAAAATGATTATTTCGAGGTTATTACTGAAGAGAATGTTTATAAAACAAGAATACTTATTAATGCAGCTGGCGTGTATAGTGATGTGATAAATAATATGTTAAGTAAAGAGAAGTTTACCGTAATTCCACGTCGAGGTGAATATGACTTATTTGATAAGTATATTGGTGGAATGGTTAATGCAACAATTTTTCAGTTGCCAACAAAACTTGGAAAAGGTATTTTGGTATCACCTACTGTACATGGCAATTTAATTGTTGGTCCGAATGCAGTGGATCAAGAAGATAAAGATGATTTTGAAACAAGAAGAGAAGGATTAGATGAAATAATAGAAAAGGCTTATTTAAGTATTAAAAATATACCGTTAAGTAGCGTAATTACTTCATTTAGTGGTTTAAGAGCAAGGACTGATAAAGATGATTTTATATTAGGTGAATCTAAAGATGTTCCTAATTTTATTAATGCAGCTGGAATAGAATCACCAGGACTTACTTGTTCACCTTTGATTGGAATTATTATAGGAAATATAGTTAAGAAAAAACTAAATCCAGAGTTAAACGTTGAATTTAATCCAATAAGAAAGGGAATAACTCACTTTAATAGTTTAAGTATTGAAGAAAGAGAAAAAGTAATTAAAGAAAACCATAGTTATGGAAGAATTGTATGTCGTTGTGAATCAGTTACTGAGGCAGAAATTGTAGATGCTATTACTAGACCATTAGGGGCTACTGATATGGATGGCATAAAAAGACGAACCCGCGCAGGAATGGGAAGGTGTCAGGGTGGATTTTGTCTTGTCCGAAACATGGAGCTTATGGAAGAAAGGCTAAATATCAAATTTACTGATATAACTAAGTTTGGTAGAAAGTCTACTTTTGTAATTGGAAATAATAAAGAATGGCTCTAGGGGGGATGTACAATGAATGCTTATGACTTAATCATCGTTGGAGGAGGACCTGCTGGATTAGGGGCTGCTATTGAAGCAAAGCATAGTGGAATTGACAATATATTAATTATAGATAGAGAAGAAAGACTAGGGGGAATTCTTAATCAATGTATTCACAACGGATTTGGACTTCATACCTTTAATGAAGAACTTACAGGACCTGAGTATGCAGATAGATTTATAAAAAAAATAGAGGAAGAGAAGATAAACTGTTTGTTAGATACAATGGTGATTGATATTAATGATAAAAAAACAGTATATGCTGTAAATAAAGAAAAAGGACTTATGATTTTCAAGGCTAAATCAATTATTTTAGCAATGGGATGTAGAGAGAGACCAAGGGGAGCATTAACTATTCCAGGATCACGTTGCAGTGGAATATTAACTGCAGGTACTGCTCAAAAGCTTGTTAATTTGAAGGGTTATATGCCAGGAAGAAAGGTTGTAGTTCTTGGATCGGGTGATATTGGGTTAATAATGGCAAGACGCATGACCCTTGAAGGAGCTAAGGTTGAAGCGGTTGTAGAACTTTTACCTTATTCTAGTGGATTAAAAAGAAATATTGTTCAGTGTCTAGATGATTACAAAATACCTCTCATTTTAAGTCATACTATAACTCATATTCATGGAATAGATAGAATTGAGGGAGTTACAATAGCTCAGGTGGATAGTAATCGGAAGATTATAAAAGATACTGAAAGATATATTCAGTGTGACACATTGCTTTTATCTGTGGGGTTGTTGCCAGAAAATGAACTGTCTAAAAGAGCGGATATTAATCTATCTAAAGTAACAGGGGGACCTGTGGTTAATGAAAATTTGGAGACAAGTATAGATGGAGTTTTTGCATGTGGAAATGTTCTTCACGTTCACGATTTAGTTGATAATGTAACTATTGAAAGCTATAAGGCAGGAAAGTCAGCAGCTAGTTATATAAATGGAGCTTTAGATAGTAGGCAAATTATAGAAGTTGAGACTAAGGCAGGAGTTAGATATACCGTTCCTCAACACATTAATATAGAGTCTGAAGTGCCTATTGTCATTAGATTCAGAGTTGATAATGTCTATAGGAACTCATATATATCAGTGTATTTTGATGATATTCTAGTAATTCATAAAAGGAAACGAATCTTAACTCCTGGGGAAATGGAAGAAATAATACTTTCACCAGAGTTACTTAAAAAATATACCAACATGAAATCAATTGTAATAATGGTTGAAAGGAGTTGAAGCTATGATTCAAAAAGAATTTACCTGCATCGGATGTCCTATGGGATGTACTTTAGTAGTTAAGTTAGAAGCGGGGGAAATCTTAGAGATTAGTGGATATTCTTGTAAGATTGGAGAAGAACATGCTAGAAAAGAATGTACAAATCCAACGCGAATAGTTACTACTACAATTCCTGTTATTAATGGAATATATCCAAGGGTATCAATAAAAACATCAGAACAGATTCCTAAAAATAAAGTTGGAGAATGCATGATGGCATTAAAAGATATCAAGATAGAAGCACCAGTTAATATAGGAGATATAATATATGAAAATATAGTAGATACTGGAGCAAATGTAGTGACTACACAAAATATTTTAAAGAAACAACATTAAAGATTATTTTTGGTTATAAATGGGATTATTATTCGCATAAAAATAGGTATAAGGGGGAATGTATTATGTCAAAGTATATAATGTCTTTAGATCAAGGAACTACTAGTTCAAGGTGTATATTATTTAATGAAAAGGGACTTATAGAAAGTGTAGCTCAAAAGGAATTTACACAAATTTTTCCTAAGGCTGGTTGGGTTGAACATGATGCTTTAGAAATATGGGAATCTCAACTTTCAGTTGCAAAAGAAGCTATGGAAAAAATAAACTTAACCTCAGAAGACATAGCAGCTATAGGTATCACTAATCAGCGTGAAACTACAGTCGTTTGGGACAAGAATACAGGTAAACCTATTCATAATGCAATTGTATGGCAGTGCAGAAGAACTTCAAATTTCTGTGATGAACTAAAAGCAGAGGGATTTGATAAAAAAATAAAAGAAAAGACCGGCCTTATTGTAGATGCATACTTTTCAGGTACTAAGATTAAATGGATATTAGATAATGTTGAAGGAGCAAGAGAAAAAGCAGAAAGAGGAGAGTTATTATTTGGAACTATTGATACATGGCTTATATGGAACTTAACAAAAGGTAGAGTTCATGTAACAGATTATTCTAATGCATCTAGAACTATGCTTTTTAATATTCACTCTTTGGAATGGGATAAAGAAATTTTAAATAGATTAAATATACCAGAAAATATGTTGCCAACACCTAAACCATCAAGTTGTGTATATGGATATACAGATAGTGAATTGTTTGGAGGAGAAATTCCTATTGCTGGGGCAGCAGGAGATCAGCAAGCAGCTTTATTTGGACAGGTTTGTTATAACCCAGGTACAGCAAAAAATACCTACGGAACTGGTTGCTTTATGCTTATGAATACAGGAGAAAAAGCTATAGAATCTAAAAATGGATTGCTTACCACAATTGCATGGGGTGTAGATGGTAAAGTTGAATATGCACTTGAGGGAAGTATTTTTGTAGCTGGAGCAGCAATTCAATGGTTAAGAGATGAACTTAAGTTAGTAGAAAAAGCATCTGACACAGAAGCGTATGCTGAGGAAGTTGAAGATACAAATGGTGTTTATATGGTACCAGCTTTTACAGGTCTTGGTGCACCTCATTGGGATCAATATGCAAGAGGAACTATAGTAGGATTAACTAGAGGAGCTAAAAAAGCACATTTTATTAGAGCAACTTTAGAATCCCTTGCATATCAAACTTATGATGTACTTAAGGCTATGCAAGATGATTCTGGTATCGAGTTAAAGGCACTTAGGGTTGATGGTGGTGCTTGTGCAAATAACTTCTTAATGCAATTCCAAGCAGATATTTTGGGTGTAGATGTATTTAGACCGGAAGTTATAGAAACAACAGCACTAGGAGCTGCTTATCTTGCAGGTCTTGCAGTAGGATACTTTAAAAATAAAGATGAGGTAACTAAGAATTGGGCACTTTCTAGAAGTTTTGAGCCTAAGATGAGTGAAGAAAAGAGAAATGAGTTACTAAATGGATGGCATGAGGCTGTTAAGCGCTCACTTGGATGGGAAAAGTAATTATTCATAAAGTAATTATTTATAATTGTTCTTTTTAAAAATTAATAGGGGGAATAGAAATGTCAACATTTTTAGCTGAATTCTTAGGAACTATGATTCTTGTTCTTTTTGGAGATGGTGTTGTTGCTAACGTTTGCTTAAAAAAAGCAAAAGGTAATGGTGGTGGATGGATAGTAATAGCCACTGGTTGGGCACTAGCTGTTGCTATTCCTGTATTTATATTTGGTGGATTTAGTGGAGCTCACTTTAATCCAGCAGTTACAATAGGTATGGCAGCAATAGGAAAACTTGCATGGTCACAAGTAGCACCATATATTTTAGCTCAAATGCTTGGTGGTATAGTTGGTGCATGCCTTGTTTATTTAGCATATCTTCCTCATTATAAAGAAGAAACTGACCCTGCAACAATTCTTGGAACTTTTGCAACAGGTCCAGCAATAAGATCTAAAGGTGAAAACTTTATGACAGAGTTTATAGCTACTTTCTGTTTATTATTCTTCATAATTGGCGTTGGAAATACAGTTATGGTAGATGGAATTAGTCCTATGGTTGTAGGAATGATTATTTGGGCATTAGGTTTATCTTTAGGTGGACCTACAGGTTATGCTCTTAACCCTGCAAGAGATTTAGGACCAAGAATTGCACATGCATTTTTACCTATTCCTCATAAAGGAAGTTCTGATTGGGATTATGCATGGATTCCAGTTGTAGCACCTATTTGTGGGGCTATTGTTGCTTGTCTTTTAGCTAATGCTATTTTCTAATTTATTTTCAATAAACTTCGTATTTCATCGTCAACTGCCTATATTGCGTCGCTTACTTAGCAGTAAGTAAGTGCGCTTCCTTATATAGTTGTTTCCTTGAACTACTCGTTTCTTGAAAATAAATATTAAATCTACTTTGTAGATTTACACAGTTAATTATAGATTTTAAAAGGGCCTACATCATGGTTTGATGTAGGCCCTATATTTTGTTATTTTCTATAATTTTTCTTGCGAGTTGACCAATAGGCGGTAGCTTCTTCTTCTAATTTTTTGAGCCTTGTATAGTAATCAGCAAATTCTTGAAGGTGAGCAAGTGCAATCTTACCAGTTAAAATAGGATCGTTTTTAGTTACATTAGTATTAGGATATTTGCTGCCATGTTCAAGTTCAACATTTATTCCCATAGAAAATTGTTGTAAATCGAATTTTTCTTTTGTAAAATCAATTTTTAGAGAAGTGGCAATTTCTTGTGCTTCGGATAAGGTAAATTTTTTTGGTGGTATAGGTTCCATAGAAGATTTTCTAAAAAGATTTATATGTTTCATCTTTACCTCAATATAATATTATTTATATAATAGTATATTATCAAAACAATTATATGTGAAAAAGTAGAAAAAAGGTTGAAAATAATTATTATTAGTATATAATAGTAATTATTGAAGAATGAGGGGGAAATGTATATGTACGAGATGAAAGAAGAGTTTTTTACAGGGATTGAGGAAATAGACAATCAACATAAAGTTTTATTTGAAATTGCAGATAAAATCTATTATTTATTAAAAGATGAATTTGCTATAGATAAATACGATAAAATAGTGGAATTAATTGAGGAATTAAAGGATTATACATCTTTTCATTTCGCAACTGAAGAAGCTTATATGGAGAAGATAAAATATAAAAGAATGTTTACTCAAAAAATAGATCATAATAATTTCGTTCAAAAGTTAGAAGATGTAGATCTTAGGGAGATTGATGAAAATCAAGAAGAAACTATATTGCAAATGCTAGAATTTGTGAATGAATGGCTTATAGAACATATTTTAAAAAAAGATAAGTTTATTGGAGTTGAATAATAGAATAAGATATTTTAAGGGACTTATAAAGATGCGTTTTATAAGTTTCTTTTTTGGTTATAGTAAATATATTGAGTAACTATTATAATAAATTTAATATGAATGATATGCCTATAATTTTTGATAAAATATTTTTATTGACTTTAAATTTGATATGTTGGTAAAATCTAAAAATGTAGATTATTGATTAAAAAATATATAATATAATTTTACTAATGAAGAGATACTATTTAATTAGGAGAAGAAAAAAATGATAGAGGAAATAAACGTAAGATTGGTTGAATGGGGAACAGAAGATTACGAGGCAGAACTAAAGTTAAGACATGAGGTGTTTAGAGCTCCATCTGGGCTTAATATATATGATGAAGATTTAAGTCATGAGATAAATGATTTTCATGTTTGTGCATTTTTTAATTCAAAAGTGGTTGGAGCTCTTATAATTTCAAAAGTTGATGATAATACTGTTCATATTAGACAAGTAGCAGTTGACCAATCAGTTAGAGGAAAAAATATTGGTAAGAAAATAATGTGTTTTGCAGAAGAAGTTATTGAAACAATGGGATGTGAAGGAATTGTTTTAAATGCAAGAAAAAATGTAAAGAGTTTTTATGAAAAATTAGGATATACTTCAGTAGGAGAAGAATTCATGGAACCTAAAATGACAGTTGGTATGATATATATAAAGATGGTAAAAAGTCTTAAATAGAGTTTATGTTATTTGAGAATTTGTTATAATGTACATGTAGGTATAGAAAATAATGAAAGACAACTAGTTCAGATAAATTTGAGGTAGATAAATGAATAATGATAAGAGAAAAAAGATTCTTGAGATTTTGGAAGAAACATATAGGGGAGCATCTTGCGGATTAGAATTTAATAGTCCCTTTGAACTTTTGATTTCAACTATATTATCAGCTCAATGCACAGATGAAAGAGTAAATATTGTTACAAAGGAATTATATAAAGAGTATAATACGCCTGAAGCTATATTATCTTTAAGTGAAGAAGAATTAGGTGAAAAAATTCATAGTTGTGGATTTTATAAAAATAAGAGTAAAAATATACTTGGAGCATGTAAAGTAATTGTTGAAAAACATAATGGTCAGGTTCCGAAGACTATGGAAGAACTTATAGAGCTTCCTGGAGTAGGAAGAAAAACAGCAAATGTTGTTTTATCTAATGCGTTTGGAGTACCCGCAATTGCAGTAGATACTCATGTTTTTAGAATATCTAATAGAACAGGTTTTGCAAAAGGGGATAATGTAGAGATAGTGGAGCAAAAGCTAATGAAATATATACCAAGGAATATGTGGAGTGATGCTCATCACTATATTATTTGGCATGGAAGAAAAATATGTGATGCTAGGAAACCAAAATGTGAAGAATGTCCTATAGCACCATATTGTGATTATTATAATAAATAGGATGTAGTAAATAATATATATAATATAAGGGGGAAGTACATATGGCATCATATGGAGAACAATCATTAAAGATTCATGAGGAAAATAGAGGGAAACTTGAGGTTGTAGGTAAGGTTAAAGTAAATTCAATGGATGATTTATCTGTAACTTATACCCCAGGAGTAGCTCAGCCATGTATTGAAATATCAAAGGATAAGTCAAAGGCGTACGATCTAACTATAAAAGCTAATACTGTGGCAGTAGTTTCTAATGGAACAGCAGTACTAGGACTTGGAAATATAGGAGCTGAAGCAGCCATTCCAGTTATGGAAGGAAAATCTTTATTATTTAAAGAATTTGGTGGAGTAGATGCTTTTCCTATCTGTCTTGATACACAGGATCCAGATGAAGTGATTAGAACAGTAAAGATGATTGCTCCAGTTTTTGGTGGGATTAATTTAGAGGATATTAAGGCACCAGAATGTTTTTATATTGAAGAAACATTAAAAAAGGAACTTGATATCCCAGTATTTCATGATGATCAACATGGTACAGCAGTGGTTGTTTTATCAGGACTTTACAATGCACTTAAATTAACAAACAAAAATATTAAAGATGTTAAGATTATTATAAACGGAGCAGGGTCAGCAGGGATAGCTATATGTAAGTTGCTTTTAAAAGCTGGTGCAGAAAATGTAATTATGTGTGATAGAGAAGGTGCACTATATGATGGAGGAAATTGCTTATATGATTCTCACAAAGCAATTGCAAAGATAACAAATAAAAATAAGGAAAAAGGTTCTTTAAAAGAAGTGTTAGTTGGAGCAGATGTTTTTATTGGTGTTTCAGCTCCTAATATGATAAATGCACAGGATATTTCTAAAATGAATAAAGATGCTATTATTTTTGCTATGGCAAATCCTACACCAGAAATTATGCCAGATGAAGCTAAAGCGGGTGGAGCGAGAGTTATAGCTACAGGACGTTCTGATTTTCCTAATCAGATTAATAATGTGCTGGTTTTCCCAGGGATATTTAAGGGAGCATTAGCAGTAAGAGCTAAGGCTATTAATGATGAAATGAAGTTAGCAGCTGCAAGGGCCCTTGCAAGTTTAATAGCTGATGAAGACTTAACAGAAGACAATATAATTCCAAAGGCCTTTGACACACGAGTAGCTGATAGAGTAGCAGAAGAAGTTATGAGAATTGCAAAGGAACAAGGTTTATCAAGAATATAGTTTTAAATATAAAAGGATGTATCTAATTTTATGATACATCCTTTTTAATTTCTAAATATTGATAGTGAAGTTAGGTCTAAAGAATCTAGTACTATATCACCGTTTTTACAATGTATTTCCATAGATTTATTTACCTTCAAATTTGTAAATATTAGCTGTTGTCCTACATCAAGATTTTCATTAGATACTTCATAGACTTTAATCCATCCAGTAATAGTAACTCTATTTGTATATCCGTAAGTTCTATAAGGAACATTTTTAGATATATAAATTATGAAATTCTTTTCTATTGGTGATGAAGAATATGGAATAACTTGTCCTGGAGGAAGTATGATTGTATCAGTGTCTTGGAAAACTAAGAATTTATCTCCTAGTATAGGACAGTCAAAAACATCTTTAGTTTTAGGAGAATGAATTGTAAACAAGGTCATTTGTCCGCCATAGGATAAAGCGTTGGAACTAAAAAGCAAGGTTATATTACAACCATTAGTATAATCATATATAACGTCTATAGGGTATATTTTTTCTGTGCCAGCAATAACGTAGAAGTCAGAAGAATACACATCTGGAGAAAAACTATTGTTTTGATTACAAGAATAAAGGAGAGTACTGTTATTTAATTTATTAGCTGTACCTTCAGAAATGTTTATGTCGGTAGCTTCATTACCTAAAGCAGTTTTTGTGCAAAAATCATTTACTCTATTATCAGTAGAGGTTATATATAAAACAGATTTTAAATTAATGTATCCAGCGGAAAGCAAAATATCTTTTTTAAGATAAAAATCATTATTAAAAAAAGTGAATTTAACGGTATAACCTATATAAATTTCTTTTACTCCAGTGTTATTTGAAGAGGGTATATATTTTGAAATTAGGTTATTTGTTAAAGGATCTAATTCCATTAATGCATAATTATGTGGAACAAGATAACCATTGTAACCATATCGCATCATTGGGGAATCGAAGTAGATAACAACCATATTTACTTTATAAACTACTCTTTTTACAAAGTTAGGGTTTTTAATCATTTTATCACCTCATAATAAAGTGCAAGATTGAAGTTTATACTATTTTAACCCTTAAGATAGTAATAAAATCTGCATTAATTAGAGAATTATTCTTATCTTTGGCGTTTAGAATTAAGGATGATACAGAAGTAGAAGTTTTTGCATCTATAAAAGGTGGAGAAGGTACTTCAGCATTTTTAATAGGGTTAGATACATTAATTATATTAGAATAAATATTTTCAGATGTAATATTATCCTCGTTTACTTGGTATAACTGTAAAAAATAGTTACCAGGATCGTGTGGCGCTGTAATATACATATCATTTTGAATTAATCCGTGGTTAAATTCATCTTCTAAAGATAAAAACATTGAGCCAATAGATATTATACCTTCATTTTTAAGTGCCTTTTCTAAGTGAATTAGTATTAAACTATTAGAAGCTAATTCTTTAGAAGATTTAAATTTTATTACACAAGATATAGAAGATGAATTTTCTATTGTATAAAACTTACCACTTACATCTCCATAATCTATAAACTGCAGATTGTTATAATCAAATAGTTTTACATTAATATCATCTATATTAGGAGGAAAAGCAAGTTCACTATAAGTTATTTCAAGTAAGTTTATTAAAATTACATTATTTTCAATAATAAAATTGACTTTTTTAGAAAACAGATTAATTTCCGACATAGAGCCTCCTAAGATAAAATAGACTTGAATATTATATTTTATCTATTTTCACATTTATTATATAATCTGAATTTGGCACATTAACATTGTTTTTGTTTTTTAGATAAATTTGAATAGGTATATCTACATTAATATGTCCAGAACTAGCCATGGTAAAGGAAGAATCACTTCCAACACCACTTAGAAAGGATGTACTGCCACTTATATTATTTAAATCAATATCATTTGTTTTTATTAAATCGGTTATTAGTTTTACATCTTCATTTTCATCTATAGGTAGAGTAGGCAATAAGTTAATACACTCTCCTTGATAGAACATTTGATGAAAATAAATTATATACATATCAGAGACAATAGTTATATCTTTAATATAAAGTAATGCAACGTCGTAGTAATCTAGGGAAGTATTCATATTTAACGTATATTCGTTTAAGTTATTTGATAGAGTATAATCTTCAAAAGAAGAATTATTTACGAGAAATTTAATAGAATTTTTATTTAGAGAGGTAACAGGAACACCACTTTCAGTTGCAGTAAATATAACCTGTTCTATAGAGGCGGTTAAAATATTTAAAGCTACATTATTCATTTTTTTATCTCCCTTTACAGTTAAAGAACCTAGGTATACACCTAGGTCCAGTGTAATATTTGTAATCTAAGCACTTACAATTTTTAATGAACTTCTTATACTTCCAGTAAAATTAGCACTATCCGCATCTGTAGCATCAGTAATTGAAACTTTAATTACAGTACCTGGTAAAATAGATACATAATCAGTTAAAACTGAAATAGTAGCAGTTACTGGAGGTTTTGCAGAACTAAAAGTTGCAGAATTAAGAGCAGTAGCAGGAGCAGTTTCATCTATTTGAGACATATTAACTTTATAGTTACCAGCTGTTGAAGTTAATTGTAGTGGAACTTGTTCAGCAGAATCTCCACTTGTAAAATCAGTATATAAATCTCTAATTACAAAGGAAGTATCATTTGTATCAGTAGGAGTATCTAAATCAGTTTCATAGAGTCTTACTAAAATTGTAGTAGTAGCAACTAGAGCAGTTGAAAAGTTAATAGTTGCATTAGTTTTTTTATCTGTTGCACCAACAGTAAGTGTTGCACCAGTTATATTTTCAAAAGCTCCAGTTCCGCTGTTGAATTTTTGAAATACTTTTGTAACTGCAGCGTTGTCAAGATCGTTATCAAAAGCTCCAACGACTATAGGAATAGAAGTAATTTCAGCTGTATCTCCAGAACCTGTAAAGGTTGGTTTTTCAAAAGTTAAGGTTTTAATATTAACAGCCATAAATAAGTCTCCTTATAAATAATTTCTTAATCATAATTTTAAAAAATGACTAAGTATTTATTCTATAATTATATTTTTAGAATCAATTATGATATCCTCATTATTTAATAAAAGAGACACTGTTATTTTGTAGGTCCCAACTTCTCCTGTTTTAAACTTAATTAATCCTTCTCCATTAGTAAACCCAGTTATATAAGATGATTTTATTAAAGCAAGTTTATCATGGCCGTTTCCTGGTGTTATGAAAGGATCTTTAAGCTTTGTAAATAATTCATTGGAGGAAGTTATTAACGCATTGGAATTTAAATCAATACTTTTAATTTTTGTATTTGAAGTTAATGTTATTGGAATAGGAATAACATTAGCGGGAATTGTAATACAATTAAAGGTTCCATTGAGTTCTATATTAGTATATGAAGATATTGATAGATTTGATTGTGCAAAAGAACCTGTAAAAGAAATGTTTTTTAATTCATTCAATTCTTCAATAATAATATTAATTTGAGGATAATTTAAATTCGAGAAATTTTCAGTGAAGTTAGAAATAATATTACAATAGTTTTTTACTTCTATAATTTTAATTTTTGATATATCACCAACAAAGTATATACTGGAGTCCTCTGGAGGATTTAAAATAATTTTATTGCATTCACAATAATCCATTATTCTTATTACCGTTGAGGTCGATATAAGAATATCTCTAGTATAATTTTTATTTAATTCTATTATTCTCTGCTGCATAATTGAACCATTTCCAAAGTAAATCAAATTAAAGTCACTATTTATACTTTCTATAGAAACACTTCTATCAGTTGTAATGGAAAGTGGTTTTTCTATGGTACAGTTGTTTAAAATTAAATTTCTCAAAATATAATCACCTCATAATATATTATTATAAGGTAATAAGTTTTGTGCTTAATATTTAAAGGTAATAACTTTAAATAGCTTTACATATATAATATTGAAGTATTATTAAATAACAATAGAAGCAAAGGTGATATTTTATGAATTCAAGTTTCAGTGACGTTAATAAAGATGGTGTTAGTTATGTTGAAAATAAAACTTTGAATAGTCACAAAAACATTATCTTAGATAGTGAAATAGATGTAGTAGGTAATAATTTTATAATTATGGATGAAATAAATATTTATGCTAATTGTAGTTTTAATAATGTGATATTTAAGGGGGCCATGTTATATATAAAAAAAGACGTGGTAGTAGAATTTAATAAGTGCACTTTTTATTCAAGAAATAAATTAACCACGATTTTTATGGACAAGGGTGCTAGATCCCATATTATTCTTAAAGAATGTACATTTTTGAATTATAAAACAGCAGTTACAGTTAATGATAATTATATAGATACTATAGAAAATAATTGTTTCCAGGGATGTTCTATAGCAGTGATGATAGATAGCCCTGAAAGTATAAGTGAATGTAGTAATATTAGGGACAATGTAATGATATCAACAAAGGAAAGTATTTTTATAAATATACATAGTTATGATGAAAAAGATAAAAGTTTGATAAAACGACTTCAAGAGATTACTATTAAAAATAATTATGGAAGAATTTTATGTGGCAATATCAATAAAATTGATACTTATTCTTATTATGTTAATAATGACGATGAATTGAGAAATATCTTACCTAATATAGGTAATGGAAATATAATTTATATGAATGGTGATTTATTTTATGGAAATATAGAAATAAATAAAAAAATAATGATTATAGGTAGTAAAAATTGTCGACTTTTACCTAAAGTAAATGAAAAAAATGATGTGGCAATAATGATTAATTCTTCTGATGTAACAATTTTAAATATACAAATAACAAATAATGAAAATTGTTTCTTTAGAGATGGAATTAAGTTTTCTGTATTAGGAGGATGTGAATGTCATTTAGAAAATATAGAAATTGATAATGTTACAAGGAGAGGAATTTCTTTATGGGGGAAAAATACCCAAAATACTATAATAAATAATTGTGTTTTTAAAAATATTAATGGTGGAGCTACATTAAATATAATTGGAAGTTGTGAAATTAGCAATTGCTTTTTTTATAACTGTAATGAAGTTATATTAAAAAAGTATGATGAAAAATTAATATTACAAAATTGTATTTTTAAAAATATTTATACCTTAATCACTATTAACAAAAATATATTATCCTCAATATTATTAAAAAATAATCAATATAATGGAGTAAATGAGTTTTTAAATGAGATTGAATAGTCACAGTTTATGGGTAATCTTCATAAAATATTATATAAATAAAGTAAGGATTGTGAATAAATGCGAATTGATAGCTTTGAAGCATTAATTATACATGAAGATAATTTCAAAATATATACGGGAGGAGCTATTTTAGATGATAATAAGTTAATCCTAGAGGAAGGCAATTATAATGTAAGACTAGAAATAGAAACTGATAAAGACAACAATGGAGACTTATTAGGGGTATATTTAGATGATGAAGTTTATGATTATATTAATTTACCTGTAGGATTAGAAGAAAGAATAGATATAACCCTTACTTTAGATATTAAACAAAAAAGAGAATTAAGCTTCATTAATGAAAGTGATGACTTTTTAACATTGAAGTTTATAGATGGAGGATTGTATATGAGCGAGCCATTACAAATCATAAGTTTAAGTAAGTTTAACCCATTTAGCTTTGATTTAGAATTAAATATTCCATTTACAAATGATATATCTGTAAAAGTACAAAAGGTTGGAACAAGTATTACTGATCTAACAGAAATTCAAATTCAAGTAGTAGATAAATTAAATTTAGCAAATCCTGCACAAAGTACAGAACAAAATCCTAAATTAAAAACTGTTATAGTTTCTGGTACAACTCCAGTATTATTTGAACCTAATACTCAATATAAGGTAGAAGTTTATAATAGCGGCTCTTTAACATCAGGACTTTATAGTTTTGATTTTAATTCATTCCCAATGATGAATCAAAATAACTGTACAGTAAAAGTTCTAGGAACACGACTTCTTGCAATAGAGTTTGATTATCCAGTTAAAAACTTAAAAGCATTATCACTAACAGACCCAACAAATGAAGATGAATTAAACAACTTTTATATTGGATACTATGGAGACAATATAAGTGTAACACCGAATGCACCAGAATGGCTTGGAGATATTTATTTAACTAAGAATAAAGGTACAGCTACTGAGACACATCCTTTTAGTGCTATAATAAGCCCAGATAATAGAAGAATGGTACTTCAGAGAAATATATCAGATTTTAATACAGGAACTCAAAACTCTTTAATAGTTAACTATACGTTAACAACAACTCGTAATTTAACGGTACCATTAATGGACTATAGCGGAAGAATAATTGCAAACTTTGAAAAACCATTTACTTGTACTAGAAATCAAGTAGCAACTGAGGTTGATACTGTAACAGCACTTTCAAATCATGAAGTTCAAGTTGAATTTGAAGATAATGTTTGTGTTGAAACAGAGGGAACTGCTGCTAAGTATTTTAATTTAAGTTTAGTTCTTGATCCATTAAACAAAACTTCATTAACAGTAGATGATGTACAGTGGGTTGGAAATGGATTTAGTAAGTTGTTATATACATTGGATGATACATCTGCAACTAATTTACTACCAATTCCAACAGCAACAGTAGAGGTAGGAACTGTTCTTGATGCATCAGGACTTGATACACCTTCCTATCAAGCAACAATACCTGTACCACCAACACAACCTAAATTCATAAATGCTTATCAAGAAACTCCAGGAATGAATCCTACAGATACTAAAATAAGAATTGTGTACAATGAAAAGATGACTATAGGGACAGGTAATAATTCAGCTCAGAATCCTTTAAACTATATGTTACAGGATCCTGATGGAAATGTAATTACTATTCCTGCTAACTCTATAACAGTAGTATCTGGACAGAATAATATGCAATTTACTTTAACTATTCCAAGTGTATTATCTACAGGAATGTATACTTTAACTGCATATGATCCTATTGAAGATTTTACAGGAGTAAATATTCAGACAACACCTAGAACCTTTGAAGTTATAGATTATGTTGCACCAAAGATTACTAAGGTTATTGCAACAGTGCCTGATAGTACTTCTGGTAAGTTGGGAAATACCGATAACGCAATGATTATAATGTTTGATAAGCAGATGGATGTTACTTCTAATGGTGTAAATTCTGTATTAACACCAGTTAATTATGTTATGGAGTACTGGGATTCCACATTAACAACACCAGCATACGTAAATTATGTATTTAATACACCTGTTGGTGGAGTTATTACTGATATTGACGATGTTTATGATGATAGATGGATTAGATATACTTTCCCAGTAAATTCTATGTCAGATTTTATAATAGGAACAGGAACAAATCCTAACATTATTCACGCAGGATATGTTCAAGGACAAAATGTATATTATGTAAGAAGTAAATCAGGTAATATCTATCCACTTTGCACAACAGTTAAAATTGATGAATTTGTAAACAAATTAAATATAAGTGCTACTGGGAATACAACTACAGTAAGTAATGATAATCAAATAGTTATTACACTTAATAGTGGAGTTACAAGTTATGCTAATAACTTGTTTGGAACAATAGATATGAGTGACTTTGTAGCATCTAATGATGGTGGAACAACTTATAATATTAATCCTATAAGTGCAGTAGTAGGTGGTTATCCATTTAATAAGCTTACACTAACTTTCCCAGCAGATTCATTTAAGAGTGGTCAAACAATATCTTTAAGAGTTGTTACTTCACCTAAGTCAACAGATATATTTAATAAGCTTATAGTAGGGAATGTAACTGTTGGTGTAACTAACAATATTCCAACAGCATTAACTAGTATAGGACTTCTAAATGTAAACCATTCAGCTAAGACTGCTCTAGTGGAACTTTTATTTGAAAAATCTGTTTCTAATTACGCTGTTACTGATTTTGACGCAGCTTATATAAATGGAGGAGTAACTTTACCATTATTTGAAACTGCCACTGGAACTCCAGTACCATCAATAGGTGGTTCAAGACCAAATAGTGTACAAATTACAACTGAATTACCAAGCATTAGCGATACAGTATTAAATAATCTTTATATGAGTACTTCAACTTCAACTATAATTCCAATAGTTATTACAGATGTAAATGGAAAACCAATAAGTCCATTTACTAATGAGCATGTAGATATCTTAAAGGCTAATAGTGTTTCTTGGAAGTATAATCCAGCAACAGGTTCAGGATCAACAGCAGTTGATGAAAACTATGTATTAACATTGAACTTTAGTAGTCCAATAACCACACAATATGTAGGAACAGTAGGAACTGTAGCTACTGCTGTAAGTGGTGGTAATACCGTTGTTACAGTAAGCTTTACAGGAGCTAGATTAGGTAAGTTTAACCTTACTTTCAATACAGCAATAACAGGTGGAGCTACTAATATTAATGGATGGACAGCTACAATGATATTAGATACAGCTAAGACAACATTAACAATAAAACTAGCACCTTCAACAGCAGGTCAGACTTTATTTGCAACAGCTGCAGCTATTAATCCAGCTACTGCTCGTCAAAGCTTTGTTTATGTACCTTATGGAGAATCAGGAGGTACACCAAATACTGACAATAGCGCTATAGTATCTCAAGATAATGTTCAACTATTTAGAATAATTCCAAATGGAACTATAGTATAACAAAAAAAGGAGTGTTGCTTAATTGCAACACTCCTAATTTTATAAAATTATATTTAGTAATCCTTTTTCAATCAAATCATTGTATTTTCCAGCTCTATATTCACCAACTAGTACTTTTCTTTCCTCATTAGATATGATTGGCATTTTTTCTCTTAATTCCTCTGGCATTTCTATGTATGCGCCTTTAGGTTCAGTAGCTTCAGTAAAAGTTATTACAGTAGGAATGTTTTGACATCCAACCGCTTCTTCTAAGAAAGCTTCAAAGCCTGTTCTAGGAAAGAAATGAAGTTTTAAATTAGAATTTTCTTCAGCTAATTTTTGAAGAAATGGAATAGTTACGATACAGTCTGGACAAAATCCTTCTGTAAAAATAGCAGCATGAATTGTCTTATTTAATTTTTTAATTTCTTCCTTAGCATTTCCTGAAAGTTCAGTTTCATCGTAGGTTTTATCTTGGATATTTCCATGCTTATCATGTTGTTTTTCAAGATATTCCTGAAAATTTAATGATTTACTAAAATCTAACATAATTACCCTCCAAATTAAATCATTATATTGAGAAAAATAAATATCTAGTCAAGGTTATTATACCAAATAAATATATTTATTAATATACATATTTTATTACAATTAAATATCTCAGCTATAATAAAAATTGTACATTTTATTAATTATGGGGGGAAATATATTATTAAGGTTAAAAAATTTGGAAATTAGCTGTATAATGTATTTGTTAGAATATTTTAAAAGGTGGGAAAAACATGTCAAGAGTTACTGAAAGATTTTTAGAATATGTTAAATTTGATACTCAATCAAGTGTATCAACAGGAACAACGCCTAGTACTGAGAAGCAATTAGTATTAGCAAAGGCTTTACATGATGAATTAATTAGTGTTGGAATGAAGGATGTTACTTTAGATGCAAATGGATATGTAATGGCTACACTTCCAGCTAATACAGAGAAAAAAATACCTACTATAGGTTTTATATCACATATGGACACTGCTCCAGATTATTCAGGAAAAGATGTAAATCCTCAATTAATTGAATATAAAGGTGGAGACATTAAGTTAAATGAGAATACCTTATTAAAGGTTAAAGATTTTCCAGAAGTAGAAGAGTATATCGGAAAGACTTTAATTACTAGTGATGGAACAACACTTTTAGGGGCAGATGATAAAGCAGGGGTTTCTGAGATTATAACTGCAATGGAATATTTAATTAATAATCCAGAAATAAAACATGGAACTATTAAAGTTGCATTTACTCCAGATGAAGAAATAGGCGAGGGTGCTGATCATTTTGATGTTGAAAAATTTGGAGCAGATTTTGCATACACAGTAGATGGTGGAGCACTAGGAGAACTAGAATATGAAAACTTTAATGCTGCTGGAGTTAAGGTTATTATTAATGGAAGAAATGTTCATCCAGGCAGTGCAAAAAATAAGATGATAAATTCTCAACAAATTGCTATGGAATTACACAACTTACTTCCATTCAATGAAAGACCAGAATATACATGTGACTATGAAGGTTTCTTTATGTTAAGTGACATGATTGGTACAATTGAAAAATCAACAATGACATATATAATTAGAGATCATTGTAGAAGTAAATTTGAAGATAAGAAAAACTTATTTAAGGAAGTTGTAGATTTCTTAAATAAGAAATATGGAGAAGGCACTGTTGAAGTTACTATAAAAGATCAATATTACAATATGAAGGAAAAGGTAGAACCAAGTATTCATATTGTAGAAACAGCTGTAGAAGCTATGAAGTCATTAAATATTGATCCAATAGTTGTTCCAATAAGAGGAGGTACAGATGGTGCTAGATTATCCTTTATGGGACTTCCTACTCCAAACTTATTCACTGGAGGACATAATTTCCATGGCAAATATGAATTTATTCCAATAGATTCTATGGAAAAAGCAGTAGAAACAATTGTAAAGATTATAACTTTATATGCTGAAAAATAATATTTCATAGCCTTTTCCATACATAAATCCTAGTTGTTTAATACAAACTAATTGTGAGATTAAATTTTAATAATTAGTATGATAAAAATCTAGGAGGGATATTATGGGTAAAGGTAAGTACAAGAAGCATAATAACAATAACAGTAATCTAAACAATGTCGCAACTACACCTATTTCAGATTCCACATTAGAAGAAATAAAGGAAAAAGAATTAAAAGCAGCTAGAGAGAAGAGCAAAAAATCTTATGATATGGAAGTAGCAGATGAAATAGTATTTGATGATTTAAATTCTGATATGAATTTAAATAGTGATATGGGTATAGATTCTATTATTGAAAATCTAGATATGAGCGATCACAGGTATAGATTTTAAATTGTGATATATTAAAAGACTGCTAAAACTAAGGGTTAGCAGTCTTTTTAGGTCCATTTAAGAATTCTTTCACATTTTGGTCACCGAAATGACACATTAATATTGATAATAATAAATATAGAGTTAGTAAACAATAATTGAAGATAAAGATCTCGATAAGGGGGAATTTTAAATGGATAATAATTTAGGTAAAGATATGAATAATGAAAATAGCTATACTGGACAAAATTCAAACAACGACAATGTAGAAAAAAATATAAGTAAAGATGCCAATGAAAATAATAATAGCTACAATGAAGGTAATACGGTTCATGGCAATGAGGAATCTAATATCAATTTTACCATGATACAAGATACAAGTTATGATACTATTCCTAATATGAGTCCAATAGGTGAGGAAAATTCTAAAGAAGAAAATAAAGAGGAAAATAAGGAAGATAAAAAGAAAGTTAAGAAAGAAAAGAAAAATAAGTCTGGAAATAAATCTATGGGATCATATATTGCAGTTGCACTTATTTGTTCTATATTAGGAGGATCAATTGGAACTGCGGCAGGTTATGGAATTATGAAAAATAATTTTGATTCTGCAATAGCAGATGTAAAAAAGGAAATTAGTGCAGGAGCATCTATAGGAGAAACTACATCCCTAAGTGCAATTGGTGGAATTGATATTCCAAGTATAGTTGATCAAGTTTCACCAGCAGTTGTAGGAGTTTCTACAAAATCTATAGCAACAAATATGTTTGGATTTAGTATGGGTGAACAAGAAGGACTTGGATCAGGAGCTATTTTTTCAGAGGATGGATACGTTCTAACAAATTACCATGTAATAAAGAATAGTACACAGGTTAAGGTTATTTTTAGTACAGGTAAAGAAGTAGATGCGAAAGTTGTTAATTATGATGAGGCAGCAGATTTAGCAGTGGTTAAAATAACTGAAGATGTTAAAATGCCAGGTGTTGTTGAACTTGGGAATTCAGATAATATAAAAGCTGGTGAACAAGTTATTGCAATAGGTAATCCTCTTGGAAAAGAATATTTAGGTTCAGTAACCACAGGAATTGTAAGTGCTGTTAAGAGAGAGGTTCAAAATGAAGATGGTACATCAATGAATTTAATCCAAACGGATACAGCTATAAATTCAGGAAACAGTGGTGGACCACTTATAAATTCACAAGGGCAAGTAATTGGAATTAACACTGCTAAAATTCAAGCAACAGGTGTTGAAGGAATAGGTTTTGCAATTCCAATAAATGATGCTATTAGTAAATTAGATATGCTTGTAAAACAAAAAATAACATTAGGAATATCTGTTGTAAATGTTACTGAAGATTTGTCAAAACAATATGACTTACCAGTAGGAGTGTTTATAAAGAGAGTTGAAGATTTTAGTATTGCTCAAAAAGGCGGATTACAGCCAGGAGATGTAATTACTAAATTCGGAGGAAAAGAAGTTAAAACTGTCGAAGAATTAAATGAGATAAAAGGTGGATATAACGACGGAGATACTATGCAAGTTGAATTTGTTAGAAATGGTAAAACCATGTCTGCAGAACTAGTAGCAGAATAAAATTATAAGGCCAATATTACAATTTATAAAGGAATATCCCATGGTACTACAAGTATCATGGGATATTTGTTTTTAATATTATAAGAAAAAATAGACTTCTATTTTCTTTCTTTAATTAAGCCTTTTCTATAAGCTGTTAAAAGTTTTTCAAGAGAATTAATCTGTTCAATAAGCTCTTTTCCAATATCAGTATCTCTTACAGTCATTCTTTTAGCTGTATATTCTAGAATAAAAGTAGTAGATAATATATCTTTACCTTCAGCAATTGCAGTATGAGTTGATTCGAAAGGCTCATGTTGTACTAGTTGTAATCCGTAAGAATTATAAATTAAAGTATATCCAGCTATACCTGTTTCAGGTTGGTAGGCTTTAGAAAAACCACCATCAATCACAAGAAGTTTTCCATTAGCTTTTATTGGAGTTTCACCTTTAAGGGTTTTTACTGGCACATGTCCATTTATTATATGAGAGTTTTCTGGTGATAATCCAAATTCAACTAGAATTTTATTGCAAATTTCTTCATTGTCCCTTAATTCGAAATAAGGGCATTTTTTTTCTTTATGAGTTTCTTTATTATTTACAAAGTATCGTTCAAAAGTAGCCATTTTATATTTTCCAAAAAGTGGTGAATCAGGACCGCACCATAGATACCACATGTAATCAAGGGCATAAGAGTTTTCTGTGTGATTTTCATTATAAAAATAAGCTTCTCTAGCAATTCTATCAACAACATCTAGATACTCTTTACCATAAAATTCACTGTTTTTTACTTTAACTTTTTTAAAATAACCATTATCTTCTAAAGGAATAGAAGCATGATATAAAAGATTTGAATTTCGTTTCAAATATAAACTACCTTTAGTATATAGGCAACGTATATGTTTTTCTAATTTTTCACTATTAACAAATGAAAGTTTTAATTTGTTAATTAGGTCTTCCTCATCCTCAGTAAGTTCATATGGGTTTTTAGGATCTATTGTAGGAAAATTAGTATCATTTAATTCATACTCTTCATCATTAATAGAAATAGTTCCTTTATCATAGTTAATTTTATCTAGTAATAATCTATCATCCATTTCAAATTCTGGATGGTTTTTTATAATTTCACCTTCTAATTTGAATTGTATTATAGAGATAGCTTTGTGCATTTGAGCCATAAGCTTTAAGTCATTTTCTTTTATATAATCATCATTCACCTTTGGTTTAAAAGATTTGCACGGATCATCTTGATATACTTCCATAGCAAAACGAGCTAATGGAAGTAGATTTATACCATAACCATCTTCTAGGGTATCTAAATTAGCATATCTGGTTGAAATTCTAATTACATTGCATATACAACTAGCATTTCCAGCAGCAGCACCCATCCATAGAATATCATGATTTCCCCATTGAATATCATAGGAATGATAGTTACATAAAGTATCCATAATAATATGGGCACCAGGACCTCTATCATATATATCACCTACAATATGAAGTGTGTCTATAGTAAGACGTTGAATTACATTACATATTGCTATAATAAATTCTTTTGCTCTACCGATGGAAATTATAGTATCCAAAATCCCGTTGAAATATTTTTGTTTATCAGGAATTACTTGGGATTCGTGTAAAAGTTCTTCTATAATATACGAGAAATCTTGAGGTAGCGCTTTTCTAACTTTAGACCTAGTATATTTTGAAGATACATTTCGGCAAACTTGTATTAGTTGGTTTAAAGTAATTTTATACCAATCATCAGGGTCGTCTTCCTTTTCTAGAAAAATATCTATAGCTTGTTCAGGATAATAAATAAGAGTGCAGAGTGCTTTTTTCTCTGATTCTCTTAAAGTATTACCAAAAATATCATTAACTTTTCTTTTGATAACTCCAGATGCATTTTTTAAAACATGTTGGAAGGCTTCATATTCACCATGAAGGTCAGTAAGAAAATGTTCTGTGCCTTTAGGTAAATTTAATATAGCTTCTAAATTAATAATTTCAGTACAAGCATCTGAAATAGTAGGGAAATTACAAGAAAGAAGTTCTAAGTATTTTAAGTCTTTCTCTATCATATCGATGCTAATTTTGTTTTTATCAATCATATTAATCTCCTTTGAAAATATGTCAACTATATAAACTATATATACTGCAATATTTACAATATAATACGCAATATTATTATACATTAAAAATATATAATTTACTACTTGGTTAAACTAAGGGTATAAAGGACACAAAATATATGTGTATTGTAATTAATAATCTATATTTTAATGGAAGGAAAATTAATATGAACGATATGATAAAGTTAAAAAGGTGGGCAATTTTAGGAGCAACTAATGATGAGTCAAAATTTAGTTATAAGATTTTTGAATCTATGGAAAAAAGGGGATATATGGTCTATCCTGTAAATCCTAAATACAATTTAATCGATGGTATTAAAGTGTTTAATTCTATTGAGGAATTACCTAAAATAGTTGATGGTATAATTATGGTGGTAAGTCCTAAAGTTTCACTTATTTCTCTTGATAAAATAAAGGAAAAGGGAATAAAAAATGTATGGTTTCAGCCAGGGTCTTTTAATGAAGAAGTAATTAATAAAGCACAGCAGTTGGAATTTAATATAGAAAATAAATTATGTATATACAAACAATTAGAAGGATTGATATAAAATGTAAAATGTATTACAATAAATATATATAAGTTAAGGAGGTAAGACTGTGAGAAATTGGGAAGTTAAAAAGGGATATACCATAACATGCAGCAGTTCTAAATATTTAACTGCAAAATTTGCTACTAAGGAGTTATTATGCCCTTTTTTAAAGGAATCTTGCAGTTTTTTTATAGATATCTTTCAAGTATAAGAATGAGTTTATTTGGAAGTATGATAATAGTTTAATTGCAAAGTAGTAACTTCTATCCTGTTATATGATTTTATCATTATAACGGGATTTTTATTTTTTATAGAAGTGTATTAATGAAAGGATGATTACTATGAAACAATTTGAAAAGATTAGTACTTTGCATGAAAATGATAAATTAAAAAGAAATGTTAATGTTGATTATATTTATAGATTTTTATCTTCTTTAGATATAAGTGCTGCAATATGGATGTTATATTTGGGTACAAAAGGAATATCTTTAATTGAAATAGGGGTATTAGAGGGAATATTCCATGTTGCTTCATTGATATGTGAAGTGCCCACTGGTGCTATTGCTGATATATTAGGAAGAAAGAAAACTATTGTTATAGGAAGATTGCTTCATGCAGTCTCCTCAATAATAATGCTAATAAGTTTTTCTTTTTGGCAATTTGCATTGGGTTTTATAATTCAAGCCATTTCCTATAACTTAAATTCTGGCTCAGAAGAGGCCTTAGTATATGATAGTTTGAAAATAATAGGTAAAGAGGATAATTACACAAGGATAAATGGAAGTTTAAATTTTATTATAGAAGTATCTCAAGGAGCTGCTGTCTTAATTGGTGGAATTTTATCAGATTATTCCTTTACATACAGTTATATTGTAGCTGTAATAATTAGTCTTTGTGCTTTTAGTATTTCGCTTCTTTTTAAAGAACCTGAAATATATGATAAAAAGTCAGAAAAGATAACTATTAAAGGTCATTTTAAACAATGTTATAAGGTTATTAAATCAAATAAAAAAATAATACTTATGATGTTATATTTTGAATTTATATTTATGGTTGGTACTAGTACTCACTTTTACACTCAGAAGTTTTTTAGTGACATGGGATATTCAAGGAGTGTTATATCTATTATATATGTGTGTGCAAGTATTGGATGTGCCATTGGTGCTAAATATGTTTATAAGATAGAGAGAGTATATAAAGAAAAATTGATTTATCTTATTCCATTAATTTCAGCAGGATTTTTAGCTTTATATACTCTAATGAAAAATGAAGGAACAATATTAGGATTTATTCTCTTTTCAACTTCCATTAATATGTTGTATCCTATAAGTTCAAGTTATATAAATAAATTAATACCATCTAAACAAAGAGCCACACTTATTTCAATTGAGAGTATGTGCTTTAGTTTATATATGATTATATTTTTTCCTATATTAGGAGTTGTTGGTGAAAAAGTTTCTTTGAAAATTTCCTTTACAATATTGACCATTATATTATTTTTCTTAGGTATTGTAGGTAAAAAGGTTACTAAGTAATTTTTATTGGAACTTATATATTCATTGAATGCTTATAATTACATTATCAAAACCACAATTAGAGAATAAATCTTTTAGTAATTTTGTTGTTTCTTCATTAACTTGTTGAAGAAATCCATCTTTTAAAAGATTTTCTTCAATAGTTTCTTTATCGGAAAGAATTTCATCTAACATTTCCTCCATAGTTAATTTATTAAATATGGAGGTTTTTTCATCAAAGATGAAGATTTCATCTTCATCAATTGTATTGTTTAAAACTGTACAAGAAGGAACATTTATCGATAATGTATTTTTATTTATAGAGAAGGTAGCTGTTGTTAAATCTATACCTGCAGTTATATGACCGGTGTATTTAATTACAAATGACTTTTCTGTAAATGGAATATTAAAGTCTTTATATTTTAAATTATTTTTTATTGCAATTACATTTGAATAGTCATATCTAGAAGTTGCAAGTTCAGATATTGTAACTAATTTATCAGATACTAGGTCAGTTTTTCTTTCGATATCTTTTTTTATTGATAAAGATTTAATAAAAAAAATTGTGATGATAATAAGAACTAAAAGTATTATAAATTTTAACTTTTTAAAATGACTTAATAAAGATTTCAAACGCTTTTTTCTCAAAAAAAATCCCCCTTAAATCCATTGATTAAGTTTATTACAACTTATAATTATATATTCAAAAGATTTAAGGGATATGAATTTGCAATTTAAAATTTAGAATTTAAAATAATTTTTTAAAGCAGCTTTTACAAATAAAAGATTTTCCACCGTTGCAGGGCATTAGGTCTGATTTATTCACAGGTTTATTGCAAATTTCACAAATTTGCTTTGAAGATGTGGATAATTTTTCATCTATGCTTTTTTCTTTAACGTCATATTTGGTTAAGTTTTTATTTTTTTTATTGCTTGGAGGTTCATAATTTATAACTTCATTTTTTTTAGATAACGGCACTATTTGATAGTCCATTGCATAAGAACTTTCCCCAAACAATTCTAGTTCAAATCTAGGATTTTCTTTATCATAAAATTCTTCTATAATTAATCTTCTTACTTGAGCATCATTTATTATAAGGCCACTTTTTTCTATTCCGTCTAATATACTTTTAGTTATATTATTGGTATCTGGGTGTCTTTTTTCACTTTTATAATAAACCTTTAATACAGCTATAAGAGCTTCAGTGAGTGTTATTCCAGGATTTTGAACGCGTGCTTCTAAAGCTATTTCTTCTTCATATAAGGCATATCTATCATGATATTTTCCTGTGTTATAGGGGAGAATAGCTCTATTATTGCTATTAAATAATTTAAAGTTAGATTTAGAGATAGGAGATCCTTTAACGATGACCTTAGCGTAACTGCTTTTATTCATATAGTTCATTCCTTTATTACGATATAATAAATTATTATATCATAAGTTAAAGATGGGATGTTGTTAGCATGTTTTGGTAAAACATTGAAATAATTATTGGGTTGTTATGATACAATAAATGTATATAAGTTTGAATAAAGATTATTCATTTTGTTAAGCGGATATCATATTAGCTAGCTGTACTAAGCAATTTATAAAATTATTTAATTAAGGAGAATATTTTATGAATGAATTTAAAATGAAAAAGTTTGATATGCAGGATTACGAAAAGTATAAGGACTTATTTTTAAATGTATATGGATATAATTTATTAGATGAAAAATTTAAAAAGAAAAATATTGATAATCCATTTTTAAAAGGAGATCCAATTATTTTTTTACTTTTAGATGGAGATAAAGTAATAGGGGCTAATTCTTTTTTTCCTATTGAAATAATAGTTGATGGTAAGAAGTACTTGGGGGTACAATCAGGGGATAGTATGATTTTAAAGGAATATAGAGGAAGAAAACTTTTTAAGGTTATTTTAGAATATGCATTTAAAGGTCTAAGTGAGTTAGAATATAAATTTGTAGTGGGATTACCTAATGAAAGTTCATATCCAGGGTTTATTAAATTAAATTTTAAAAATGTCGATAAGCTTTATGTTTATACTACTATTTTGAATTCGAAAATAAATAGAAGGATAATGGAAAACAAAGTTTTAAAAATGCTATCTAAATCAGGATTCATTGATTATTGTTTAAACTTATTTAGGAACAAAGATTACTCTAACCAACTTTATGTAGAAAAGCACAATGGATTTAGCAAAGAAATGCTTGACTTTATTGATAAAAATGAAAGTGAAAAAGATACTAGAGTCAATAATACTAAGGAGTATCTAGTTTGGAAATATCGTGAATTTAATAAATTAAAATATGTAATCAGGGATAAAATTAATAAGAAGATTATTGCTATATTTTTATGTGAGATAAGTGGAAATGGTGAGGCTGCGGTTTTGGATTACTTTGTAAGTAAAAATTCAACTTATAGTATAAATGGATTATTAAATACCCTTTGCAAGTATATATGTGAAAATGAAAGATCAATTAGTGAACTTTCTATTTGGTCATTAAATAATGTAGATATGGATTGTGTTGAAAAATCTATAGCTTATATTAAGCAAAATAAAGAAATCTATTATGTTTATAAAAATTTGGATGATAATACTGAATTTAAAGGATTAGAGAAATTGCAAATAAATAAAGGATTTTCAGATGTAGTATAAACAGAGGATTTTGGATAAGTTGTAGTAAAAATTGTAACATATATATGTTATAATATGAACATTGAACAATTTGATAAATGAGATAGGTGAAAAGATGGAAACAATAAAGGATATGAAAGAAAATTTTAGAATTCTTGCTATTGAATCAAGTTGCGATGAAACAGCAGCATCAATAGTTGTAGATGGAAGACATGTATTATCAAATGTGATAGCATCTCAAATTGATATACATAAGAAATTTGGTGGAGTTGTTCCAGAAGTAGCTTCAAGAATGCATATAGAAGCAATAAGTGCAGTAGTAGAAGAAGCGTTAAAAGAAGCAAATGTAACTTTTGAGGATATAGATGCAGTGGCAGTAACATATGGTCCAGGATTAGTTGGTGCTCTTTTGGTAGGACTTCAATATGCTAAAGCTTTAGCATATGGTCTTAATAAGCCACTTATAGGAGTGAACCATATAGAAGGTCATATAAGTGCAAACTTTATTGAGCATAAAGATTTAAAGCCTCCTTTTGTAACTTTGGTGGTATCTGGAGGACATACATTTATTGTTCATATGAAGGATTATGGAGAATTTGAAGTCTTAGGTGAAACTAGGGATGATGCAGCAGGGGAAGCCTATGACAAGGTTGCTAGAGCAATCGGACTTGGATATCCGGGAGGACCAAAGATAGATAAAATTGCAAGGGATGGTAATGAAAATGCAATTAAATTCCCAAGAGCTAATTTTCATGATAAAACTTTAGATTTTTCTTTCAGTGGAGTAAAATCTGCAGTTCTAAATTATTTGAATTCACTTCAAATGAAGGGTGAAGAATATGTTGTAGCCGATGTTGCAGCATCATTTCAAAAGTCTGTAGTAGATGTTTTAGTAGATAATGCAATGGAAGCTTGCAGACAGAAAAAAGTAGACAAAATAGCTATTGCAGGTGGTGTAGCTTCAAATAGTTATCTTAGGGAAAAACTTACTGAAAGAGGAGAAAAACAAGGCATAAAAGTTTTATTTCCTGCTCCAATTCTTTGTACAGATAATGCTGCAATGATTGGTAGCGCTGCATATTATGAGTATAAAGCGGGAAGAGTTGCAGACCTTACCTTAAATGCAGTTCCAAATTTAAAATTAGGTCAAAGATAATATAAATTAAAAAAGTGTAGCTAAGGATGAACAGACCCCTGTCAAGTAGACAGGGGTCTGTTCAGAATGCTACGCTTTTTTTGTTTTTTGAAACGTTAATACTTTACTATACTGCCAAAAAAAGCGCCAGGTATTGTTTTAATTTTCTGATTATGATAATTTTAAAAGTAAGATAGTATTTTAGGAGAGTGATAGAATGAACAACATTTCCAATATGCAAAGGCTTAAGGATATTTCATCAGTTCATCACCAAGGAAAAAAAGAGTTAATATTTTTTAAAGATATGGCAGATAAGCTGTATATGCTATGTAGTTTAGAAGACAAACTTAATGATGAGTATTTTAAAATTAAAACGTTTGAAGAACTTTTAAATCAAAATCATGATATATATAAAGATTTAATAGGAGATGAATATAAAACAAGTTATGGCAATCCAGATTATGCAGCTGCTATGTTAGGAGATAATCTAGGAAAATGTGCAACATATCTCTATAACAAACTTTTTAATGTGATAGACTTAATTTACAATCATAAGACTGAGTATGTGGATAAGCTATTGGGGTTGTTTATAGTATCATATGAATATGTAACAAAGAAGGAGTTTACTCCAGAGGGTCTTGTTGAAGTTATAAAAGAATATGAGGAAGAGATACTATTATACCAAATTGAAGAAAAAATTAAAAATCTTGCAGTTTATACAAAGTGTAATAATAGAACAATAGTTGAAGAAGCTAACGAGGATTTAAGATATTTATTTAAATATGGTAAATATATTACAGATAATGAAATTGTAATGGCTAAGTTTTTAAATAAGTATGATGGAGTAGACAAAATTGCATATACCATGGTTAAAGGATATATGGATAGTTTTGAAAGAGAAAATAAAGACTATAAAATTAAAAGCACTGTAAAAGTAATTTACTTTGTTGGACAAGAAGCTATCGTTAAACAAGTTATAAAGGAATTTGCAAAATATGGCTTGGACGTAATATTAACGACAGTAGATAGTACACAAGTAAATAAACAATTTAGTTATGATCACAGATTTGATTTAGCATTATACTTTGATGAGAAAGTAGCAGACGTAAACTTGAAGAGTTATAAAACTATATTTGAAAAATATAAAAAAGAACTTAGATTAAGATCAGGTGGTGCATATTTTGAATCTTTCGGAGAAGAACCTTTTGCACCTGAAAGTAAAAGTACAAGTTTAAAGCTAGATGAAAAACAAAGTGAAGTTTATCAAGGTATGACTTTAAAGCTTAGAAAAATTCAAGATGAATATATGCCTTCTGTTGAAAATACTTTTACAATAATAGCATTTCCAACACCTGAAATTGGAGATAGATTTGAAGAGATTTACGAAGCTACTATGAAAATTAATACTTTAGATTCAGATAAGTGGGAAAGAATTCAAAATAGCATTATTGAAGCTTTAGATAAGGGTGACTATGTTCATGTTAAAGGATGTAATGGCAATAAAACAGATATAATGGTTAAAATGCATGAATTACAAAACCCAGAAAAAGAAACTAATTTTGAAAACTGTATTGCAACTGTAAATATTCCAGTAGGGGAAGTTTTTACTTCACCAACATTAAAGGGAACAAATGGATTATTACATGTTGAAGAAGTATTTCTTGATGGATTAAAATATATAGATTTGAAGTTAACATTTAAAGATGGATATATTGATAAGTATTCATGTAAAAACTTCATTGATGAAGAAAAGAATAAAAAATATATTGAAGAAAATCTTTTATTCCCAAATAAAACTTTACCTATAGGTGAGTTTGCAATAGGAACAAACACACTAGCTTATGTGATAGCACAAAAATATGATATAGTATCAATTCTTCCTATATTAATAGGTGAGAAGATGGGGCCTCACTTTGCAGTGGGTGATACCTGTTATTCATATAGTGAAGACAATAGAGTATATAATCAATTTGATGGAAAAGAGATAGTAGCAAAAGATAATGAAAAATCTATTTTAAGAAAAGAAGATCCAACAAAAGCATATACTCAATGTCATACAGATATAACAATACCATATGATAGTTTGGCATTTATAAATGCGATAACTAAGGATGGTAAAGAAATAGAAATAATAAAAAATGGTAGGTTTATATTAAAAGGCACAGAAGAATTAAATGAATTTTTTAATGAAGATATCTAAAAATTAAATGATTTATTAGAGTTTTAAGTAATTTTATATAAGTTCTAAAACTCTATTATATATTAATTTCATTATGGGGGTAGTAATATGATTAGCAATCTTGATATTAAAAGCAGAATGGTAATAAAGCTTGATGATGAGCTACCAGAAATGCCAAAGTTCCAAGAAGGAATAAGAAGAGCGCCTGATAGAGGATATAGCTTAACACCAGCACAAACAGAAATAGCACTTAAAAATGCATTGAGATATATACCAGAACATCTTCATGCAAAATTGGCTCCAGAATTTATGGAGGAATTAAAGACAAGAGGCAGAATCTATGGATATAGATTTAGACCAGAAGGAAAATTAAGTGGTAAATCTATTGATGAATATAAGGGGAAATGTTTAGCTGGTAAAGCATTTCAAGTTATGATAGACAATAACTTAGACTTTGATGTCGCTTTATATCCATATGAATTAGTTACTTATGGAGAAACCGGTCAAGTGTGTCAAAACTGGATGCAATATAGATTGATAATGAGATATCTTGAGAATTTAACTGAAGAACAAACTTTAGTTATGGAAAGTGGACACCCACTAGGATTATTTAGAAGCTCTAAAACTTCACCAAGAGTAATAACAACTAACGGATTAATGGTTGGTATGTTTGATAATCCAGATGACTTCCATCTTGCAACTCAATTAGGAGTAGCAAACTATGGACAAATGACAGCTGGTGGCTGGATGTATATAGGACCTCAAGGAATTGTTCATGGAACATTTAATACTTTAATAAATGCAGGTAGATTAAAATTAGGTGTACCTGAAGATGGGGATTTAAAAGGAAAAATATTTGTAACTTCTGGATTAGGAGGAATGAGTGGTGCTCAACCTAAGGCCATAGAAATTGCAAATGGTGTTGGTATTATTGCTGAAGTAGATTATTCAAGAATTAAGACAAGATATGATCAAGGTTGGGTATCCTTGATTTCAGACAATTTAGAGGAAGTAGTTAGGGTTGCTCAGGAGAAAGCAGCAAAAGGAGAGTCAATTTCTATAGCATATCATGGTAATGTAGTTGATTTACTTGAATATTTAGTAGATAAAAACGTTCATATAGATTTACTATCAGACCAAACTTCTTGCCATGCAGCATATGATGGAGGCTATGCTCCAGTAGGAATTTCTTTTGAAGAAAGAACTAGACTTCTAAAAGAAGATAGAGAAAAATTTAAAGAATTAGTAGATAAAACTTTGTTAAAACACTATGCATTAGTTAAAGAATTGGTTGCTAGAGGCGTGTATTTCTTTGACTATGGAAATTCATTTATGAAAGCTATATATGATGCAGGTGGAAAAGACATTTCTAAAAATGGAGTAGATGATAAAGATGGATTTATCTTCCCATCATATGTAGAAGATATTATGGGACCTATGTTATTTGACTATGGATATGGACCATTTAGATGGGTATGCTTAAGTCATAAACATGAGGATTTAGTTAAGACTGACCATGCAGCTATGGAATGCATTAATCCAAATAGAAGAGGTCAAGATAGAGATAACTACATCTGGATTAGAGATGCAGAAGAGCATAAACTAGTAGTTGGTACTGAAGCTAGAATTTTATATCAAGATGCTAAGGGACGTATGGATATAGCTCTTAAATTTAATGAATTAGTTAGAAAAGGTGAAGTTGGACCAATAATGCTTGGAAGAGATCATCATGATGTTAGTGGAACAGATTCTCCATTTAGAGAGACTTCTAATATTAAAGATGGAAGTAATATGATGGCAGATATGGCTATTCAATGCTTTGCAGGAAATGCAGCAAGAGGAATGAGTTTAATTGCTCTTCATAATGGAGGAGGAGTTGGAACTAGTAAATCTATAAATGGAGGTTTTGGATTAGTTCTAGATGGATCTGAAAGAGTAGATGAAATTATTAAATCAGCCATGGCATGGGATGTTATGGGTGGAGTTGCTAGAAGATCATGGGCAAGAAATCCACATTCCATAGAAACTACTATGGAATATAATGAACTTAATAAAGAAACAGACCATATTACAATTCCTTATGTAGCAGATGATAATCTTGTTAAGAGAGTTGTTGAAGAAGCATTACAAAGTAAATAATAAAATTCAAAAGGGCTACCGGACTATGATTAGTACCGTAGCCCTGTTATTTTAAATAATATAGTTAATATCGGAATAGAGTTTAGAGAAAATTTACATATATAAAGTAAAATATGTTCATATAATTACGTAGATATTATTGAAGGATATAAAATCCAGTAGTATAATGTATTAGTCCAAATCAAGAAATATAGGAAGGAGAAAGTTGTGATGAATAAAGTTATTAGAAAAAATAAAACGTATTTTAAATATTTTATGTCAATCACAATGACTTTTATGTTATTTTTTGCGTTTGGATGTAATAAAAGTGAGAATATAAAAATAGAAGAACCTATAAAAAATGAGTATATTAAATATAATGCTGCAGTATTTGAAAAGAATAAAAATATATATTTATATGACAAAAATGAAGAGTATCTTTTAGGTATAGGAGACTTAAGTAGATTTAAGGAATTGTCATCAATAAGTAATGATAGACAGCATATTGCATATAAGTATATTGATGATACAAATATAGTTACACTATATAATATAAATACTAATGAATACTCCACTATAGATGTAAGTAGTTATGCAGAAGGGATGATATCAAATTTAAAATGGATTAATGATAACCTGGTGGTTGAAATGTATATTAACCCTACTATAAGTAAAAATTTGATCTATAGTATGGAGAAAAAACAGTTTATTAATAATTGTGAAGGAATACTAATAGGAATAAAAGATGATGGTAATACATTAATTTATGGAAAAAGTAGTAATGGGATAACTTCAATTTATATAAATGATGATAAAGTTTATGAAATTGAGGTTCAAGGTGAAGTTTTACTAAATGGAGTTATGGATTTAAATAGTAATAAAATAGGATTTTTAACTTTTAAGTATGACCTGGAAAAAGGTGAACAGAGTGAATATATTTATGAAGGAATATTAAATGAAAATACTATAGACAATGTAGTTATTAGAAAGAAACCCTATGAAATTTTAGGTGATATTATATACAAAGATAACAAATTATATATATTGGGAAATGAAAGAGTCTATTACTTAGAAGACTCTAAATTTGAGCCGTTAAATGATGAATACATAGGAATAAATGAAAATAGTGAAAGACTTAAAAATATATTAAAAAATACATTTAAAAATGAAAATATTAGTCTTGAGTACGGATGGGAAAATATTGGAGTTACTAATCTGACTTGGTTTATAAGGTGAACTTTATCTGAAGTTCACCTTTAATTTGACATCTAAGGGCTGGATTGAATATAATAAAAACTCATGATTTCTATAATAAATGATTAGTTTGGAGGAAACATAATATGGATAAAAAAATGCTTTCACCAGAAGAAGTTTGCAGATATGTTGAAGAGGTTGGTATAAAAAAAGCTAATAATAAGCCTATGCAAACTTTACTTTTAGGAATTTTAGCTGGAATGTTTATAGCATTAGGAGCTTATGCATCTACTGTAGCTTCACATGGAATTACTGATCCAGGAATTCAGAAGTTTGTTGCAGGTATAGTTTTTCCAGTTGGATTAATAATGGTTTTAATTTGTGGGTCAGAACTCTTTACAGGTAATTCATTATTGAGTATTGCGTGGGCTCAGAAAAAAATATCAACAGGCCAGATGCTTAGAAATTGGTTTATAGTTTGGATAGGAAATTTTATTGGGGCATTTTTAATTGCTGCATTAATCTTTGCTTCAGGGCTGCTTTCAACTGGAACTGTTGGAGGGTATGCTGTTAAGGTTGCAGCGACAAAGGCTAGTATTGGATTTGGACCAGCTATAGCTAGTGGAATTTTGTGTAATATCATTGTGTGTTTGAGCGTATGGGGAACCTATGCAGCTAAAGATGTAACAGGAAAGGTTCTGATGGGTTTTTTTCCTATATTTGCGTTTATAATAGCAGGATTTGAACATTGCGTTGCTAATATGTATTATTTTTCTATTGGATTATTAGCAAAGACCCGTCCTATGTTTGTAGAAACATCTCATGTAGCTATTGAAAAATTAGACAACTTGTCAGTTGTGGGGATTTTTAATAATTTAATTCCTGTGACTATAGGAAATGTTATAGGTGGAGCTTTTTGTATTGGGATTATATATTGGATTATATATATAAAAACCAACAAATCAACAAATTAATAAATTACATTTAAAGGAAAATGCTAGAAATATGTAATATCCGTTTAAAAAAATATATAAGTTACAATTAAATTTATTGCAACTTATATATTTTTTATTTATAAAACTATTTAATAATTAGGAGTCATAATATAAAATATAGTTATACAATTATGAAAAAAGGAGAAAGATATGTCTAAAAAAATTAAAATAATAAGTACTACATTTTTAGCATTAGCACTTGGTGTTACAATGCTAGTTCATAATAGTGTTAGTGTATCAGCTGATGCTAAGAATATAAGACTAGATGGTTTAACAAGATACACTACAGCTGTTGCTACTTCAAAAGAAGGATGGCCTAGTGGTTCTGATACAGTTGTAATTGTTTCAGGAAGCAATTTTCCAGACGCATTGAGTTCAGCACCATTAGCTAAAAAGCATAATGCACCTATTTTGCTTTCTTCTAGTGAAGGACTAACTGAAGAAGTGCTAGGTGAAGTCAGTAGGTTAAATGTAAAAAAGGCATATATAGTTGGCGGTACGTTGGCTGTTCCGTCAAATGTAGATAGTCAATTAAAACAAAGAGGAATATCTATAGAGCGTTTATCGGGATATGATAGGTATGAAACAGCGGTAAAGGTTGCAAAGGAAATTGGGACAAGCAATGGCATAGTATTGGCATCAGGTGTTAGCTTTGCAGATGCTTTATCCATAGCCCCAATTGCAGCTAAGAGTCAAATGCCAATTTTATTAACACGTTCAGATGAGTTTAGTGAATATAACAAAAGCTTTATTAATTCAAACTCTATTTCTAAAACTGTTGTTGTTGGAGGAACTACAGTAATACCAAATAGTATCATGAATAATTATCCAAGCTCTATTAGATTAGCGGGAGATAATAGGTATCAAACAAATGTTAGAGTATTAGATTACTATGCTAGTAGCTTAAATATGAACAGTATATTTTTAGCATCTGGTTCAAATTTTCCAGATGGACTTGTTGGAGCTCCTATAGCAGCATTATATTCTGCGCCAGTAATTTTATTAGATCAATATGATAATACTGCTCTATTAAATAGAATAGATGGTCTAGATTGTGAAAAAGTTTATACCTTAGGAGGGACAACCGCTATAAGTGAGAGCATAGTTTCAAGTGTTATAGAGGGTGTTAGTAAATTTAGAGTTGTAAATATCGAATAGTTATTTGAATATAAGGATGGAAGGTGCTTTTATGCATCATATTAATTTACTAGAGAAAGTGATTAATTCACTTTCTCTAGGTTCTGCGGTTATAGTAAATAAAAGAATTAATAATAAAGATATTGTTTTTTTTATTATTAAGGATAAATTTGATGATTTTTTTTATTCAAGTGATGATTTGTTTTTTCAGTGCAAGGGTGGATTAATTACACATGATCAAATCATTGCTAGTAACTTAACAATAAAGATATTTAATGGCTATCGTGATGAGTATTATTCTTTATTTTTTGATTATTTTAATGAAAAGTCCTTGAGTATTATAGTTAATTTAATAAAACAAAAAGAAATTTACTTGATTCTAGCAAATGAACTAGGAGATTGTAAGGAGCTTAGATTTAAAAATGAATTACAACAGTATTTTAAAATATATATTAAGAGAGTTTTAAAATGTGGTTATACATGGAATGAAGATAGATATAATTGTGCGTTAAAGAATATAGCATTTAAGATCGGGAATAATGAAGACTTATGGTTTAAATTAGGGGATCCAATAGAATTAAGTAATATATAAAGTTGTTTTTTTAGAATAATAATTCAGATTATTGTTAAAATTTAATTAAATAGAAAAAAATCTATTGAAATATTTTCTAAGACACTATATAATGTAAATGTAATATATGTAAAAAAACCCAATATATTTGGGTTGAACATAAATAGAGGCGCTTGTAAATGGGTAATTGTAAATGATGAAGAGAATACCCTTGGAGATTACAATGAATTATTTATAGGCCGAAAGGATACATAGGTATTGTGTATTGCTTGGGGATAAGGCACAACGCTTTATCACTGCCATGACTGTGGTGAGCTATTTATGTAATGAAAAATATTCATTACATTGATAGTTCTTTTTTATGGAATCAATGGTGTTGAATATTTTTCAGCACCATTTTTTATTTTTAAAAAATGGTGAATATATAAATAATTAGTTGATGGAGGGATATGTTATGAAATCATTAATTAGGCTCAGAATGAGCGCTCACGATGCTCACTATGGAGGAAACTTAGTAGATGGAGCAAGAATGCTACAGTTATTTGGGGATGTGGCAACGGAACTTTTAATACAAAATGATGGAGACGAAGGATTATTTAAAGCTTATGATAATGTAGAATTCTTAGCACCAGTATATGCTGGAGATTACATTGAAGCTGTAGGAGAAATCGTTAAGGTAGGTAATACTTCAAGAAAGATGACATTTGAAGCAAGAAAAGTAATTGTACCAAGACCTGATATAAATGATTCAGCTTGTGATGTTTTAGAAGAACCAATAGTTGTTTGTAGAGCAAGTGGAACTTGTGTTGTTCCTAAAGATAAAATTCGTAAATAAAGATTAGTGTAGAGGAGGTAATTGTGTGGAAAAGTTAATTATTACAGCGGCTATATGTGGAGCTGAAGTAACAAAGGAGCACAATCCAAGTGTACCTTATACTGTTGAGGAAATTGGAAGAGAAGCAGAGCTTGCTTATAAGGCAGGAGCAAGTATAATTCACCTTCATGTTAGAGAAGATGATGGTACTCCTACTCAAAGCAAAGCTAGATTTGAAGCTTGCATTAATGAAATTAAGAGAAGATGTCCAGATGTAATTGTACAACCATCTACTGGTGGAGCGGTTGGAATGAGCAATGCTGAAAGACTTCAACCAACAGAATTGCATCCAGAAATGGCAACATTGGATTGTGGTACATGTAACTTTGGTGGAGACGAAATCTTTGTAAACACTGAAGATACAATAAAAGAAT
The DNA here is from genome assembly GCA_900548455.1 of uncultured Clostridium sp. Lineage (GTDB taxonomy): Bacteria > Bacillota > Clostridia > Clostridiales > Clostridiaceae > Clostridium_J. Next base: position 28,420 of record URKQ01000014.1, on the reverse strand, counting down.
TTGGAACTAAAATGATAGAATTAGGAATTAAACCAGAAGTAGAAGTTTTTGATAAAGGTATGATTGATATGGCTATCAGACTTCAAAAGAAAGGTTTTATAAAATCCCCAATGCACTTTAACTTAGTTATGGGTGTAAATGGAGGAATAAGTGCTGATTTAAGAGATTTTGAATTCATGAGAGGTAGCCTACCAGCAGGAAGTACTTATACAGTTTCAGGAATTGGTAGAAATGAGTTTCCACTAGCAGTAATGTCTATTGTTTCAGGTGGACATGTGAGAGTTGGATACGAAGATAACGTTTACCTATCAAAGGGAGTATTAGCAAAATCTAATGCGGAATTAGTAGAAAAAGTTGTTAGATTAGCAAAAGAGTTAGGTAGAGATATAGCAACACCTGCTGAAGCTAGAGAAATTTTAGGACTTAAATAATTATTTGCTTTAATATTTATTTAGATTAGCAAACCATATAAAACCCCATGCAATCAAACCTCATTTATATGGGATTGTTAAGTGTTTAACATATTAAGGCTTATAAAATAAGTAAATCGAAAAATAAAAATGAAAAGGAGTAGATTAAATATGAAAAAAGGATGTAAATATGGAACACACAGAGTAATTGAACCAAAAGGAGTTTTACCACAACCAGCACTTAAAATTGATAATGATATGAATATATATGACAATGAGATTTTAATAGATGTTCAATCATTAAATATTGATTCAGCAAGTTTTACACAAATAGCTGACGAAGCAGGACATGATGTTGAAAAAATAAAAGCTAAAATCCTTGAAATTGTAGGAGAAAGAGGAAAACAACAAAACCCAGTAACAGGTTCAGGTGGAATGCTTATAGGAACTGTTGCTCAAATAGGTGAAGCATTAGAAGGAAAAACTGATCTTAAAGTTGGAGATAAAATAGCTACATTAGTTTCTCTTTCATTAACACCATTAAAAATTTATGAAATCCTTGATGTTAAACCTGAAATAGATAGAGTTGATGTTAAAGCAAATGCAATATTATTTGAAAGTGGAATATATGCAAAACTTCCAACAGATATGTCTGAACCACTAGCACTAGCTGCTCTAGATGTAGCAGGAGCACCAGCTCAAGTTGCAAAACTTGTAAAACCATGTGAAACAGTAGTAGTTCTTGGCGCTGCAGGAAAATCTGGTTTACTATGCTGCTATGAAGCTGTTAAGAGAGTTGGACCTACAGGTAAAGTTATTGCAATAGTTAGAAAAGAAAAATATAAAGAAACATTTAAGAGATTAGACCTTGGTGATAATTTAGTAGTTGCTATAGCAGATGCTAATAAACCAATGGAAGTATTAAATGCAGTTCTTGAAAATAATAATGGACAAGAAGCTGATGTAGCAATCAACTGTGTAAATGTTCAAAACACTGAGATGTCAACAATTCTTCCAGTTAGAGACAATGGAATAGTTTACTTCTTCTCTATGGCAACTTCATTTACAAAAGCAGCTTTAGGAGCAGAGGGTATTGGTAAAGACGTTACTATGATAGTAGGAAACGGATATACAAAAGACCATGCAGCTATTACTTTACAAGAATTAAGAGAAAATAAAAATCTAAGAGAAATCTTTGAAGAAATATATGTATAAAATGCACTAAAAATTGCATATTACGGTGAAAAATAGGGGGGTTTATTAATGGGCACACGTAGGTATCAATTATTCCCTGAAGTTACAGATGAGCAATGGAATGATTGGAAATGGCAAGTAAGCAACAGAATTGAAACTGTTGATGAACTTAAAAAATATATACCTTTAACAAAAGATGAAGAAGAAGGAGCAAGAAAATGCCTTCAAACTTTTAGAATGGCAATAACTCCATATTATCTATCTCTTATCGACCCTAATAATCCAGATGACCCAATTAGAAAACAAGCAATACCATCAGGACTAGAAACTCATAAAGCTTGTGCAGATTTGGAGGATCCACTACATGAGGATACAGATTCTCCTGTACCTGGATTAACTCACAGATATCCTGATAGAGTATTACTTCTTATAACAGACCAATGCTCTATGTATTGCAGACATTGTACAAGAAGAAGATTTGCAGGACAAAAGGATAATTCAATGCCTATGGATAGAATAGATAAGGCTATTGAATATATTAGAAATACACCTACTGTAAGAGATGTACTTTTATCAGGTGGAGATTGTTTACTAGTAAATGACGATGTTCTTGAATATATCATTAAGAAATTAAGGGAAATCCCACATGTGGAAATAGTAAGATTAGGTTCAAGGACACCAGTTGTAATGCCTCAAAGAATTACAGATGATCTTGTTAATATGCTTAAAAAGTATCATCCAGTTTGGTTAAATACACATTTTAACCATCCTAATGAAATTACTCCTGAATCAAAAGCTGCTTGTGAAAAGCTTGCAAATGCAGGAATTCCACTTGGAAACCAATCAGTTCTTTTAAGAGGAGTAAATGATTGTGTGCATGTAATGAAGGAATTAGTAAACAAATTAGTTCAAATAAGAGTTAGACCATACTATATATATCAATGTGACCTATCTCTAGGATTAGAGCATTTTAGAACACCAGTATCTAAAGGTATAGAAATAATTGAAGGATTAAGAGGACATACTTCTGGATTCTGTGTTCCAACCTTTGTTGTAGATGCTCCAGGTGGTGGTGGTAAAACACCAGTTATGCCAAACTATATAATATCTCAAAGCCATGACAAGGTAATTCTTAGAAACTTTGAAGGAGTTATAACAACTTATACTGAACCAGAAAACTATGTTCCAGGATGTAAATGTGATATTTGCACAGGAAAGAAAAAGGTTCACAAAGTAGGAGTTTCAGGATTACTTAATGGAGAGAGAATGGCATTAGAACCAACAGGACTTGAAAGAAATCAAAGACATCTTCAAGCTAAAACTGTTGAAGAAGTTAAATAATGATTGAAATTTTAAAGCTATTAAAGCCCTATAGAAGTGTATCAATTATAGGGATGAATAAAAATGTTGGTAAAACAACCACATTAAATTATATATTGAAGGAGGCTAGGGGCAAAGTGTCCTTAGGCCTCACTTCAATTGGTAGAGATGGGGAAGAAATTGATGTAGTAACATCTACAGAAAAGCCAAAGATATATATTGAAAAAAATGCAATGGTGGCAACGGCTAAAGCATGTTTATTGAATAGTGATTTCACTAGGGAAATAGTAGAGACTACAGATATAAACACTCCAATGGGAGAGATAGTAATTGCAAGAGCGTTAAGTGATGGATATGTAGATTTGGGTGGACCATCTGTAAATAATTATATGTCTCAAATTAGAGATAAGCTATTAAAGTATAATTGTGATTTAGTGATTATAGATGGTGCTTTAAATAGAAAGACATTTGCATCACCAGCCATAACTGAGGCAACGGTATTATCTACAGGGGCAGCACTTAATAGAAGTATGAATGAAGTTGTTAAGGAAACGATACACTCCATTGAGTTATTAAGTTTACCTAAGGTAGAAGATTTATGTATTAATAAAGTTTCCAGGGAAATTTTAAGTTGTGGAAATATTGGAGTTATATATAAGGATAATACTTATAGGGTTCTAGATGCTGTAACAGCATTGAACTCAAGTAGAATTGTAGTGGAAGCTTTAGATGACAATGTTTCATGTCTGGTAATTAAAGGGGTTATATCAGATACTTTAATTAAAGAAATTATGGCTTCTACGGTATTGTATAGGGATATTACAATAGTAGCAGAAGACGGAACAAAATTATTTATAAATGGGGATACTTATTATAAATTTACTAAGCAGGGTGGAGAAATACAAGTTTTAAATAAGATTAATATTGTATGTGTAACAACCAATCCTAAAGCGCCCTATGGTTATGAATTTTCACCAAAGGAGTTTGTGGATAGACTAAGAGATTTAACGGATATTCCAGTATTTGACGTGTTAGGAGGAGAATAATATGAGATTTTTGGACAATGAGCAAAGAGAACAAATAGGATTTTCCTTCATAATGGATGAATTAGCCGTAATAACACCTTATGGTAGCTTGGAAAAGAAAAATATTAGACCATATAGTGCTGGAGAATTTGATTTACTTATTGAAGAATTAAATAATGTTGAAATAATCATGAAGTTTATGGTTAGTTACAAGGACAAATTTAATTGTATAGTAAGAGTTCTTCATAAATTTAAGGATATAAGAAATTCTTTGAAAAGAGCTAAAGAGCTAGAGGTTTTAGATGAAATTGAGCTTTATGAAATAAAAAATATTGCTTTAAATATGCAAGTAATAAAAGAAAACTTAGAATTGATGCAGTTACCTATAAAAAAGGTCCAACTTCTAGATCTTAGTAAATTAGTAGAATTATTAGATCCTGGACATAAGAAGATGTCCACTTTCTATATTTATGAGGAGTATAGTGACAAATTAAGAGACATAAGACAATTGAAAAGAGAAAAAGAAAAAGCTATTTTTGGGTGTAAGGATGATAACGAGCTAGAGAATTTAAAAAATGAGAGATTAGACTTAGTTATTGAAGAAGAAAATGAAGAGTTAATCATCAGAAAATCACTTACTGAGAAGATAGGAAATTACATTGAAAATATTAATTGTAACTTAGATGCTATTGGAATATTAGATTTATTAATGGCTAAGGGAACTTTAGCCAACAAGTACAATTGTGTTAAGCCGGATATAAGTAAAGAAATGAACATAGAATTAATTGATATGGTTAATCCAGAAATAGAAAACATATTGAATAAAAAAGGCAAGAAATTTTCTCCAGTAACAATTGAGTTAAAATCAGGCACAACAGTTATTACTGGTGCTAATATGGGTGGAAAAAGTGTAGCTTTAAAGACTATAGTTTTAAATCTATTTTTAGGGCAATTAGGCTTTTTTGTTTTTGGGAAAAAGGCTACATATCCAATACTTGATTTTATATATTTTATTTCTGATGATATGCAATCTATATCTAAGGGACTTAGTACATTTGGAGCAGAAATAATAAAATTAAAGGAAGTTATAGAGTCAACTAAGAGGGGAGTTGGATTTATAGCTTTAGATGAATTTGCTAGAGGCACAAATCCTAAAGAGGGATATTATTTAGTGAAGTCTTTAGCTAATTATCTACAAAGGTTTAGTACGGTTACATTAATATCAACACATTATGATGGGGTTGTTGAGGACCCAATGGTACATTATCAAGTTGTAGGATTAAAGAATATAGATTTAAGTAAACTTAAATATAAAATAAATCTTAATAAAACTCATTCAGTAGAGATTATTCAAGAGCATATGGAATATAAGTTAGAACCTGTGGGGAGGGATAACGAAGTTCCAAAGGATGCGTTAAATATTGCTATGTTACTAGGTCTAGAAAGTGACATTGTGGATATAGCAAAAACTTATTATGAGGAGGAATACCATGGAAAGTAAATTAAATTTGGACTTTAGTGTGGTTGAAAAAGCTAGAAAATCAGCAAGAAATATAGCTAAGGATACACAAGAGTTTATAGATAAGCATACTACAGTGTCTGTGGAGAGAACGGTATGTAGATTATTAGGTATAGATGGAGTAGATGAATTTGGAGTGCCACTACCTAATGTAGTAGTAGAAAATATTAAAGCTGGTAATGGTTTATCTATTGGAGCTGCGACTTTTATTGGAAATGCCATGGTGAATACAGGATTATCACCTCAAGAAATTGCAGAAAAAGTAGCTTCAAAAGAGATGGATTTAACTAAATTACCAATGAAAGATGAATTTGAGATTAAGCTTGCTGTTAATAAAGTTGCCACAGAAATGGTGGAACAAATTAGAAGTAACAGAAAAGATAGAGAAAATTATCTTGAGAGATTTGGAGATAAAACAGGACCATATTTATATGTTATAGTTGCAACAGGAAATATATACGAAGATATAACACAAGCTAAGGCTGCTGCTAAACAGGGAGCAGATATAATAGCTGTAATAAGAACAACAGGACAAAGTCTTTTAGACTATGTTCCTTATGGAATTACCACAGAAGGATTTGGTGGAACTTTTGCTACTCAAGAGAACTTTAGACTTATGAGATCTGCCCTTGATGAAGTGGGTGAAGAACTTGGAAGATATATAAGACTATGTAACTATTGTTCAGGACTTTGTATGCCAGAAATTGCTGCTATGGGAGCTATTGAAAGACTTGATGTAATGCTTAATGATGCTTTATATGGAATACTATTTAGAGATATAAATATGCAAAGAACAATAGTTGACCAATACTTTTCAAGAATTATCAATGGATTTGCAGGGGTAATTATTAATACTGGTGAAGATAACTACTTAACAACATCAGATGCTGTTGAGGAAGCACATACAGTATTAGCGTCTCAGTTTATAAATGAGCAATTTGCATTATTTGCAGGAATGCCAGAAGAACAAATGGGACTTGGACATGCATTTGAAATTAATCCAGAAGTAGAAAATGGATTTTTATATGAACTTGCACAAGCTCAAATGGCAAGAGAAATATTCCCAAATGCTCCACTAAAATATATGCCACCTACTAAGTTTATGACAGGAAATATTTTTAAAGGACATGTTCAAGATGCATTATTTAATATGGTTACAATAATGACATCACAAAAGCTTCATTTACTTGGAATGTTGACCGAGGCAATTCATACTCCATTTATGAGTGATAGAGCTTTATCAATTGAAAATGCAGAATACATTTTTAATACAATGAAAGATCTTGGCTCAGAAATAACATTTAAAAATGGCGGAATAATGGAAAAGAGAGTTGACGAAGTTTTAAATAAAGCAGCGGATTTATTATCAGTTATAGAGGGAGAAGGATTATTTAGTACTCTAGAACAAGGTAAATTTGCTGGAATTAGAAGACCTATAGATGGTGGAAAGGGATTAAATGGAGTAGTGGAAAAAGAAGAAAGCTACTTTAATCCGTTTATTGAGCTAATGTTAGGAGGCGAAAGATAATGAGTGGTGGATTATATTCAACAGAAGTAAGAGATTATGACACTCACCTTGACTTAACAAAGCTAAAACCTTATGGAGACACAATGAATGATGGAAAGGTTCAAGTTAGCTTTACTCTTCCAGTTAAAGATGATGAAAGAGGAGTAGAAGCAGCACTTCAACTTGCAAAAGCAATGGGACTTAAAGATCCTAATGTAGCTCATCATGGATCACTAGATTTAGAGTTTACCTTCTATGTGGTTTATGGCTCATTAACACATACAGTTAATTATGAGGAAATTCATGTGCAAACTGTTGAAGTAGATACTATGTCAATGGAAGAGGTTGGAGAGTACGTAAAAGACAATATAGGAAGAGAAGTAGTAATCATAGGGGCATCTACAGGTACCGATGCACATACTGTAGGAATAGATGCGATTATGAATATGAAGGGTTTTGCAGGTCACTATGGACTTGAAAGATATAAGGGTATAAGAGCTTATAACTTAGGAAGTCAGGTTGAAAATGAAGAATTTGTTAAGAAGGCAATTGAACTTAAAGCAGATGTTCTTTTAGTATCTCAAACTGTTACACAAAAGGATATTCATATCAAAAACCTAACTAACTTAGTAGAGTTATTAGAAGCAGAAGGAATAAGAGATAAGGTTGTTTTAATTTGTGGTGGACCAAGAATAACACACGAACTTGCAAAAGAACTTGGTTATGATGCAGGCTTTGGACCAGGAAAATATGCGGATGATGTAGCATCATTTGCAGTAACAGAAATTGTTGCTAGAAATCTTAAATAATAATTAGTATAAGTTTTTAAATGGGTATGTTTAATAAATGTAGGGTGAAAAAATAAGGTAGAGCTTTAACTAAGAGCTCTACCTTATTTTCTTTTGAACATTACCTGTTATCACTGTATTTTACTACAGAGCCAAAATAATTAAGGAATATGTAACCTGCGTTACAGAAGTAGATTCTTATAGATAATATAATGTGTATATAAAATAAACATTATATTGGAGGAGTAAAAATGGATAATAAAATGTTTTGTTTCCAATGTCAAGAAACTGCTGGGTGCACAGGTTGCACAAAGTTTGGGGTTTGTGGAAAATCACCAGAATTAGCGAAAATACAAGACTTACTAATATATGTAACAAAGGGATTGTCAGAGGTAACAACTAGACTTAGAGAAGAAGGTAAAAAAATTAGTGATGACATAAATCATTTAATAACTATAAATTTATTTACCACAATTACAAATGCTAACTTTGATGATGATATTTTTTATGAAAGAGTTAAAAATACTTTAGAAGTAAAAGAAAGATTGATAGCATTAATTGAAAATAAAAATGGTTTATCTAAGGCGGCTTTATGGAATGAAGTTTCTAAAGAAGAAATGGACAAGAAAGCAAGTATTGTTGGAGTTTTGGCAACTGAGAATGAAGATATAAGAAGTTTAAGAGAACTTATTGCCTATGGTATAAAAGGACTTTCAGCATATATGAAGCATGCTAATGCGCTAGGATATGATGATGAAAAAGTAAATGCATTTATGCAAGAAACATTAGCTAAACTTCTAGACGATTCTTTATCTATAGATGAGTTAGTTGCATTAACATTAGAAACTGGGAAAGTGGGAGTAGATGGAATGGCTCTTTTAGATAGAGCTAACACTGAAACTTATGGTCATCCAGAAGTTACTAAAGTTAATATAGGGGTAAGAAATAACCCTGGAATACTTGTATCAGGTCACGATCTAAAGGATTTAGAATTGCTACTAAAACAAACAGAAGGCACAGGAATAGATATTTATACACACTCAGAGATGCTTCCTGCTCATTATTACCCAGCATTTAAGAAGTATTCTCACTTTGCAGGTAATTATGGTAATGCATGGTGGAAACAAAAAGAAGAGTTTGAAAGCTTTAATGGACCAATATTAATGACAACAAATTGTATAGTTCCACCTAAGGAAAGCTATAAAAATAGATTGTATACTACTGGCGCTGCTGGATATGTAGGATGTACTCATATAAAGGGCGAGAGTGAAGATAAGAAAGATTTTTCAATAATAATTGAGCATGCTAAAAAGTGTAAGCCTCCTGTTGAAATAGAAACTGGAGAAATAATAGGTGGATTTGCTCATAATCAAGTATTTGCACTTGCAGATAAGGTTGTTGAGGCAGTTAAAACAGGTGCAATTAAAAAGTTCTTTGTAATGGCTGGTTGTGACGGAAGAGCAAAATCAAGAGATTATTATACTGAATTTGCAAAGGCGCTACCAAAGGATACTGTAATACTTACTGCAGGATGTGCTAAATATAAATATAATAAATTACAGCTTGGAGATATTAATGGTATACCAAGAGTGTTAGATGCAGGACAATGTAATGATTCATATTCATTAGCACTTATTGCATTAAAACTTAAAGAAGTATTTGAATTAGAAGATATTAATGAATTACCAATTGCATTTAATATAGCATGGTATGAGCAAAAAGCTGTAATAGTACTATTATCACTGTTATACCTAGGAGTGAAGAATATTCATTTAGGACCAACACTTCCAGCATTTTTATCTCCTAATGTAGCAAAAGTGTTAATAGATAATTTTGGAATAGGCGGAATTACAACTGTTGAAGATGATATAAATATGTTTTTACAATAATTCCATAAATAAAAAAATGTAGCTAAGCCCTGAGATGTGTATATTGCTCAGGGAAAGCTACATTTCTATTTATTAAATAAATTTTCTTTTAAAGTGGATAATACTAGTTTATACCTACTGCAGAAAAACCATCACGTACAGCTTGTGCTTCTAGAGAATTTGCGCCAAATAAATCTTCAGCAGATTGAATTAGTCCTAATCTTGCTTGAGCAAAGCTTGTGGTTGTATTAAAATATACTGTTAATGCTCTGTAATAAATTTTAGCAGTACTTTCACATCCAATTGAATTTGCGATATTATAAGCAGCTTTGTTAGGAATACCAGAATTAATATGAACTCCGCCGTAATCTCCTTGTTGGGTGTTTGGTAAATTACGATAATTGTTCATATGAGCTGGTTGATTGTATAAGGTTGGATTTGCAAGACTTCTTAATGCATCTCCAGGTGTTCCAGGTGTATAGATTTCATCACCAACAACCCAATCTGAAGCGTTAAACTGCCAGTTGCCACCACTTGAAACGTTGTACTTATCATAAGTCTGAATTAAAACGCCAAATACATCAGACATAGATTCATTTAAAGCACCAGGTTGATTTTCATAATTTAAGTTACAAGTATTAGTTGTAACTCCATGAGTCATTTCATGACCAACAACATCTAAGTCACCAGATAGAGAAGTAAAAGTTGATCCATCTCCATCTCCATATACCATTTTATATCCATTCCAGAATGCATTATTATATCTAGAGCCATAGTGAACTACAGAATTGATAGACATTCCGTTGTTATCTATACTTGTTCTGTTAAACATATTTTGATAGAAGTTATAAACAACTTCTGCATAACTATGAGCGCTTACAGCAGCTCTATCAGTAATAGTTGAACTTGAGCCGTACATTAATGAACCGCTAGTTGTCTGTCTATTATTTGCTGTATAAGTGCTGATATATCCAGACATATTTTTGGATCTGTCTTGTAGATAATACTTTCCACTAGAACGATATAGATTTAAATTTCTAGTAGTTCCATTTACAGCAGTTCCAGATCCAGTAATATTTTCTTCTCTAATCAAGTTTACTTCATCTATAATATTGCCACTATAAGAATCAACAAAGATATCCCAACTTCCATAGGTTGGAGTATCATATACTATATTAACTTTATATACATCATATGCGGCATTGTCTTTATAATATATATAGTTTTTTACAACAATATCTTCACTTAATTCATCAAATTGTTTAGAACTTTTAGCAATATTGATTGCTTGGTCTTCGCTTATTGGATTTTCTAATTGCTTTTCAATAGAAGTAATTCTATTCTCTAAAGTGCCTGTCATACCAATTAAATTTCCGCTTTCATTAAAGTGAAGAAGTAAATTTCTTCCATAAACTTCTTTGTTATCAAACAGTTGTTTTAATTCTACATGAGTAAATCCAAGATCATCAAACTGAGAATCAATTACTTGAAAATTATTATTGTCGCTACTGAAGTTAAATAAGGCTTTGTTGGTTTCAAGATAATTTAAAACTGTTGAAGGATTAACATTTGTATCTTGAGTTAGAGTTTCACCTTGAATGAACATTTGTACTCCATCAGTATCTTCAATTAAAAGTTTTTCTTCCCCAGAGTTTAAATTTTGTATTTCGGATATAATGGCATCTTTATCTTTAGTTTCTTGTCTGTTCTCTAATCCTAGTGCTACTCGAGGAATACAAGTAAATGCAACTAAGGTAGCTGTTAGAATAGACATTATTTTTTTATTCATAGAACCACTCCCTATATTTTATACTAATAATATATTAAAAAGTTTCATTTTATTTCCATAAAACAATCGATAAATAACTACTAGATTTTACAAAAGAATGTATGGGTACAATTATACAAAAATAATTAAAATTTGAAATTGTATTGAAAAATTGTATTTATTATGAGATAATTGTATCGTGATATGAATACAATAATAAAAGTGATTATGGGGGAAATAAAAATGAATGAAGGATATGGATTAAATAAGAATTTAGCTCAGATGTTAAAGGGTGGCGTAATTATGGATGTTGTTAATGCTGAAGAAGCTAAAATAGCTGAAGCAGCAGGGGCAGTAGCAGTAATGGCATTAGAGAGAGTACCATCAGATATTAGAAAACAGGGCGGAGTTGCAAGAATGTCAGATCCGAAGATGATAAAAGAAATACAAGAAGCTGTTTCTATACCAGTAATGGCAAAAGTTAGAATAGGACATTTTGTTGAGGCGCAAATTCTTGAATCATTAAAAATAGATTATATAGATGAAAGTGAAGTATTAACTCCAGCTGATGACATGTATCATATAGATAAAGAAAAATTTAATGTGCCTTTTGTTTGTGGAGCTAGAAATTTAGGTGAAGCACTAAGAAGAATAGGTGAAGGTGCATCTATGATAAGAACTAAGGGAGAAGCTGGAACAGGGGATGTTGTAGAAGCTGTTAGACATATGAGAACTATGATGAGTGAAATTAGAAAGGTTCAAAATATGCCTAAAGAGGAATTGATGACTATAGCTAAAGAAATGGGTGCACCATATGATTTAGTTTTATATGTTCATGAAAATGGAAAACTTCCTGTTGTTAATTTTGCAGCAGGTGGGGTTGCAACACCAGCGGATGCTGCTTTAATGATGCAGTTAGGAAGTGATGGAGTATTTGTTGGATCAGGCATATTTAAGTCAGAAAATCCAGAGGAAAGAGCAAGAGCAATAGTTAAGGCTGTTACAAATTATAATAATCCAGAAGTTTTAGCAGAGGTTTCAGAAGGTTTAGGGGAGGCTATGCAAAGTATAAATACTAGAGAGCTACCTGAAAGTAAACAATATGCTACAAGAGGATGGTAAATGGTATGGTAACCATAGGGGTATTGGATTTACAGGGAGCAGTTATTGAACATGTTGATAAAGTTAATGAAATAGATGGAGCTACAGCATTAAGAGTTAAAAATGTAGAAGACTTAGAAAATATACAAGGAATTATTCTGCCAGGAGGCGAAAGTACAGCTATTGGTAAATTATTGGTAGACCTTAATATAATGGAAACCTTGAAAAAAAAGATAGTATCAGGAATGCCAGTATGGGGAACCTGTGCGGGAATGATTTTATTGGCTAAAAAAATCTTGGATTGCAATTATATTCATTTAGGTTTAATGGACATAGTTGTTAAGAGAAATGCTTATGGTTCTCAACTAGATAGTTTTATAACAGAAGATGTTGTAAAAAGTGTGAGTGATAAAAAAATTCCTTTAGTATTTATTAGAGCACCATATGTTGAAAGTGTTGGTGAAGAAGTAGAAGTATTGTGCACTATTGATAATAATATAGTTGCGTGTAGAGAAAAAAATATGTTGGTAACTTCATTTCACCCAGAATTAAGCGAGGACCTATCTATGCACAGATATTTTTATAATATGTGTAAGTAGATGAGTTAAGATTATAAACCCTTATCTCAATAAAAAAAGAGCCTTAGGCTCTTTTTTTATTGAGATAATTCTTCCCATTTAATATATAGATTTTCTAACTCATCTTCTGCAGTCTTTATAGAGTTATGAATTTCTTTGCTTTTCTCAGGGTTAGAATAAACTTCTTCCAGACAAAGCTTACCTTGAAAATCTTCAATTAATTCTTCTAGAGAAGATATTTTTTCTTCAATTGACTTTATTGTTTTAAGTTTTTCTTTTTCGGCTTTTTCAGCTTCTTTCTTTTTCTTCTTATCTAACTTAATTTGAGTTTTAGTAACGCCTGAACTTTCTTCCATTAATTCAAATCTATGAGGGTTTTTCTTTTTCTCTATGTAGTAAGAGTAATTGCCTAAATATTCTTTTATGCCATCTTCATTTAATTCATATATTTTATTAATTATTTTATTTAAGAAATATCTATCATGAGAAATTAAAAGAATTGTACCATCATATCCTAAAATAGCCTCCTCAAGAGCTTCACGAGAAACTATATCTAAGTGATTTGTAGGTTCGTCTAATAATAAGAAGTTTGATTTTGAAAGCATTAATTTTAAAAGGTTAATTCTACATTTTTCTCCACCACTTAATGTGGATATTTTTTTAAATACGTCATCCCCTGTGAATAAAAATGCAGCTAATGCACAGCGAATTTCTGTAGTGGTCATTTCGGGGAAGTCATCCCATACTTCGTCAATGATAGCTTTGTTAGAATCTAAATTTGATTGTTCTTGGTCATAATAGCCAACAAAAACATTCTTACCTAATACTTTAACTCCAGTATCAGGGGAAATTTGATCCATAATTATTCTAAATAATGTAGTTTTTCCTCTTCCGTTTTCACCAATTAATGCAATCTTTTCTTCTCGTTTTATATCTAGATTTAGACTTTCAAATAATAACTTATCACCAAAACTCTTTTTTAAATCTTCTACGTAAAGAACGTCATTTCCACTTTTTATTTTAGTTTCAAATTTAATTCGAGATGCTTTTGATTCTTTAGGTGGTGCGTCAATTCTTTCTATTTTATCTAAAGCTTTTTGACGACTTTCTGCAGCTCGTATACTTTTTTCTCGATTAAAAGATTTATATTTTGCAATTATTTCTTCTTGTCGTTTTATCTCTATTTGTTGCAAATCATATGCTTTTTGCATGACTTCCATATTTTTTTCTTTAAGTCCTATGAAAGATGTATAGTTTCCAGGATAAACGTAGGCAGTCCCGTCTACTAGTTCTATAGTTTTATCAGTAATAGCATCTAAGAAAAATCTATCGTGAGAAATTAAAACTATAGTGCCTTTAACTTCTTTTAGATATCCTTCAAGCCACTCTATAGCGTCAAGATCTAGATGGTTTGTAGGTTCATCTAAAAGCAGAACTTCAGGTTTTCTAAGTAGTAGTTTACAAAGAGCAACTCTAGTTTTTTGCCCTCCACTAAGGATAGAAATTGACTTGTCAAAATCATTTTCATTAAAGCCTAACCCTTTTAGAACACGGCTTATTTCCCCCTTATATGTATAGCCACCTCTATTTTCATATACTTCAGTGAGAGTTGTATAATCTCTAATTATTTTATTATGATAATCTTCTTTAGAAATGTCATAGGGTTCATTCATTTTATCTGCTAGCTTTTTTAGTCTTTCTTCCATATCAATTATTTCTTGAAATACAGTAAGTGCTTCATTATATATTGTGTTTTCTAAATTTAAAGAAAGATTTTGGGAAAGATATCCAAGGTTTTTAGATTTATCTATAAAAAGCTCTCCGTCATCATAATCAAGTTGGTTTGTTAATATTTTAAAAAGTGTAGATTTTCCAGCTCCATTTGGACCAATTAATCCAATTTTTTCTCCTTCATTTACATTGAAGGTGACATTTTTCAGAATTGAGTCTATTCCATAATATTTGCTTATACCTTTACAGCTTAAAACTATCATTTATATCACCATCCTAATAGCATTTTATCATGAAACAATTGAAAATTGAAGTTGAACTACCTTTAAGCTAAAGAATGTAGTTCCTTGTCATGGTTTAATGTACTATATAACTAGCATATAAAACGATGAAATTGTTAAAACTTATTATGATGACATAATAAAAACAAATAAGAAATTTTGTAATAAAAGGCTTGTTTAATAAATAACAATTAAGATATAATATTAAATAATGTATTTTAAATGAAGAAATTACATTTAATTCAATACGCGTTACAAAATTTTCATATAACAATTTACAATAATATAGTATAATAAAGGGTAAGCATAAAGTTTGTTAGTTATTCTTTATTAAAATTTCGTTATTTATTAGGTGTATATTACAGTAGTTAGCTATTAGATAAAAAATTAAGTTAATGATAGTAAGAAGTAAAATAATTAAAGAGGAGTGGTAATGTGGATAAAAAACGAGGAATCTCTATGGCAGTAATAAAAAGACTTCCAAAGTATTATAGATATTTAAGAGAGTTAGATAAGAATGATGTAGATAGAATATCATCTAAAGAACTTAGTGAAAAAATTGGATTTACAGCATCTCAAATAAGACAAGATTTAAACTGCTTTGGAGATTTTGGTCAACAAGGATATGGATATAATGTTAAAGAGTTGTTATATCAAATATCAGTTATATTAGGGTTAAATAAAGAATATAACACTGTTATAATTGGTGCTGGGAATATAGGGCAGGCTATTGCAAATTATAATAGTTTTAATAAAATGGCATTTAATTTGAAGGGAATATTTGATGTTAACGTAAAACTAATAGGATTAAAGATACGTGACATAGAAATAAAGGATATGGATGAAGTAGAAGAATTCTTAAGAAAAGAGAATATCCATATTGCCATAATATGTGTACCTAAAAATAGAGCTCAGGGTGTAGCTGATATTGTTACTAGAAATGGTGTAAAAGGAATTTGGAATTTTGCTCCTATAGATTTAAAAGTTAATGATGAAGTAATAGTAGAAAATGTACATTTAAGTGAAAGTTTAATGACACTAAGTTATTTATTAAACGAAAGAGAGTTAGAAGAAACATCATATTAATACAAATTATGCAATTAAATGTAAAATGCAGCTTGCGACTTTACAAATATTTTATATAGTATTGAAAAAAAAGTTAATTGAGTTGAAATAATACAATAATAAGACTATAATAGTGATTGAGGTAATGAGATTCCTCAATCACTATTTTGTTAAATTAATAACCAAATCGTGAGAGGAAAATCTTAAAAATTGCATGGGGGATTTTAAGATGGAATACAAGAACATAACCTTAGAAAAAGAAAATCATGTAGCGCTTATTAAAATTAATAGGCCTAAGGCATTAAATGCATTAAATTCAGAAACACTTAAGGAGTTAGATTGCAGAATCCAAGAGGTTGCTGAAGATAATGAAATTTATGCTGTAATTATTACAGGCGAAGGAAAGGCCTTTGTAGCAGGAGCAGATATTGCTGAAATGCAACAGCTAAATGCCCAAAAGGGTAAGGAGTTTGGAAGACTTGGAAACAAAGTATTCAGAAAGTTAGAAAAATTAAACAAACCTGTTATCGCTGCCGTAAACGGTTTCGCACTTGGTGGCGGTTGTGAACTTGCCATGGCTTGTGACATTAGAATTGCTTCTTCTAAGGCTAAATTTGCACAACCAGAAGCAGGTTTAGGAATTACTCCAGGTTTTGGAGGAACTCAAAGACTTGCTAGAATTGTTGGAGAAGGTAGAGCTAAGGAATTAATCTATACTTGTTCAATGATAAATGCAGAGGAAGCCTATAGAATTGGATTAGTAAATAAGATTGTAGAACCTGAAGCTTTATTAGGTGAAGCAAAAGCTATGGCTGAAAAAATTGCTAAAAATGCTCCAATAGCTGTTAGTGAATGTAAAGAAGCTATAACTATGGGAATACAAATGGATATTGAAAGTGCATTAGAATATGAATCTGAGGCATTTGGTATGTGTTTTGCTACAGAAGACCAAAAGGAAGGCATGACTGCTTTCTTAGAAAAAAGAGATAAGGTTTTCAAAAACAGATAATTATTATAGGGGGGATTACAATGAATTTTTCATTGACTAAGGAACAAGAAATGGTAAAAAAGATGGTAAGAGAGTTTGCTCTTGCTGAAGTAAAACCTATTGCTGCGGAAATCGATGTTACTGAAGAGTTTCCAATGGAAAATGTAAAGAAAATGGGACGTTACGGCATGATGGGAATTCCATTTTCAACAGAATTTGGTGGAGCCGGTGGAGATAATTTATCCTACGTTTTAGCTGTAGAAGAACTATCAAAAGTTTGTGGAACTACAGGAGTTATATTATCAGCACATACTTCACTAGGAGCTGGAGCTATTGATCAATTTGGTACTCCAGAGCAAAAAGCTAAGTACTTAACACCACTTGCAAAGGGTGATAAAATAGGTGCATTTGGTCTTACAGAACCAAACGCAGGAACAGATGCTGCAGGACAACAAACTACAGCAGTTTTAGAAGGAGACCATTATGTTTTAAATGGTTCAAAGATATTTATAACTAATGGTGGAGTAGCAGATACTTTTGTAGTTTTTGCAATGACTGATAAGTCTAAAGGAACTAGGGGTATTTCTGCGTTCATCGTTGAAAAGGATTTCGAAGGTTTTTCAGTAGGTAAAGTTGAAGATAAATTAGGAATAAGAGCATCATCAACTACAGAATTAGTATTTGAAAATTGTATAGTTCCTGCTGAAAACTTATTAGGAAAAGAAGGTAAGGGCTTTGGTATAGCTATGAAGACTCTAGATGGAGGAAGAATTGGTATAGCAGCTCAAGCTTTAGGTATAGCAGAAGGTGCTTTGGAAGAAGCAGTTGAATATATGAAAGAAAGAAAACAATTTGGTAAATCTTTATCAGGATTCCAAGGCCTTCAATGGATGGTAGCTGATATGGATGTTAAAATAGAAGCTGCAAGATACTTAGTATATAAAGCTGCTTATAATAAAGATCATGGCATGCCTTATACAGTAGATGCAGCTAGAGCTAAATTATTTGCTGCAGAAGTTGCTATGGAAGTTACAACTAAAGCAGTTCAGTTATTCGGTGGATATGGATATACTAAGGACTATCCAGTTGAGAGAATGATGAGAGATGCTAAAATAACCGAGATATATGAAGGAACTTCACAAGTTCAAAGAATGGTTATAGCTAGTCATGTAATGAAGTAGGGGGTATGAAAGATGAATATAGTTGTTTGTTTAAAACAAGTACCAGATACTAATGAAGTTAAGATAGATCCAAAGACAGGAACTCTAATTAGAGATGGTGTTCCTTCAATAATAAATCCAGACGATAAAAATGCATTAGAAGAAGCTTTAAGACTTAAAGATGAAAAGGGTCATAGTGTAACAGTTTTATCAATGGGACCACCACAAGCAAAGGTAGCTTTGGAAGAAGCACTAGCAATGGGAGCTGATGAAGCTATATTAATTACAGATAGAGCTTTTGCAGGAGCTGACACACTTGCAACTTCTTATGCATTAGCTTCAGCACTTAAAAAGATAGATTATGATGTAATATTTGCTGGAAGACAAGCTATTGATGGAGATACAGCTCAAGTTGGACCAGAAATAGCAGAACATTTAGGACTTCCTCAAGTAACTTATGTTGAAGAAGTTTCAGAAACTGGTAATGGAAGTTTAAAAGTTAGAAGAGCATGGGAAGATGGATATGAATATATAGAAGTTAAAACTCCAGTTGTTTTAACAGCTATTGAAACATTAAATGACCCAAGATATATGAATATTAAAAATATTTTCTCTATGGCTGCAGAAAAAGAAGTAAAAGTTTGGACAGTAGCAGACATGGATGTAGATGTAAATAGATTAGGATTGGCTGGATCACCAACAAAGGTTAAAAAGTCAATGACTAAGGAAGCTAAGGGCCAAGGTGAATTATTTAATGTAGCACCAAAGGAAGCAGCTTCAATTGCTCTTTCAAAACTAAAAGAGAAACACTTCATCTAAGATATAAAGGGGGAAATAACCATGAATATAGCAGATTATAAAGGTGTATGGGTCTTTGCAGAGCAAAGAGACGGAAAACTACAAAAAGTAGCATTAGAATTACTTGGAAAAGGTAGAGAAATAGCTAATGATTTAGGTGTAGAATTAACAGCTTTATTATTAGGTCATGACAATATAGATGAAATGACAAAAGAACTTGGTGCTTATGGTGCAGATAAGGTTTTAGTATGTGACCATGAGAAATTAACTCATTATACTACTGATGGATATGCAAAAGTTATAGTAGATGCAGTAAATGCTAAAAAGCCAGAAATATTATTTATTGGAGCAACATTTATAGGAAGAGACTTAGGTCCTAGAGTAGCAGCAAGACTAGAGACAGGACTTACTGCTGACTGTACAGGACTTGCAATAGATGAAGAAACTAAAAATCTTCTTATGACAAGACCTGCTTTTGGTGGAAACTTAATGGCAACTATTATGTGCGGAAATAATAGACCACAAATGTCTACAGTAAGACCAGGAGTTTTTGAAAAAGGTAATAAAGCTACAGGAGCTAATGTACAAGTTGAAAAGTTTAATGTACAGTTAGCAGATAGTGATATTAGAACTAAAGTTATAGAAGTAGTTAAATCTGTAAAAGAGATGGCTGATATAACAGAAGCTAAAATATTAGTATCTGGAGGTAGAGGAGTAGGTTCAAAGGAAAACTTTACTTTACTTAGAGAGCTTGCTGATGAAATGGGTGGACTTGTAACAGGTTCAAGAGCTGCAGTTGATAGTGGATGGATTGAAAAAGCTTTCCAAGTAGGACAAACAGGTAAGACTGTAAGACCTAATATCTACATAGCTTGTGGTATTTCAGGAGCTATTCAACACTTAGCAGGAATGCAAGATTCAGAATTTATTATAGCTATTAATAAGGATGCGGATGCACCTATAATGAAGGTTGCAGACGTAGCTTTAGTTGGGGATTATGCTAAAGTACTTCCAGAAATGATAGCTCAATTTAAAGAATTAAATAAATAGGGTTAATAATTTTATAGTTGAAAGGAGTTCCATTGGAATTTCTTTCAACTACAAATTAAAATATATAAGGTTGATACGATGGTATAAATAGTATTGAACTTATAGAAAAATTTTAAGCAAATAAGTTAATAAATTAACAATTTGACCTTGTAAAATTAAGGTTTAAAAGTTATTTATAATAAAATCATGGAGGAGTGTTATATATGAAAAAGGTTTGTATTATAGGCGCAGGAACGATGGGAGCTGGAATAGCACAAGTATTTGCTACAAAAGGCTATGAGGTTACTATGTTAGTTAGAAATATGGAGAAATTCCAAAATGTAAATCTAGCAGGTATAACTAAAACTCTTACTAAGTTAGTTACTAAGGGAAAAATGACTGAAGAAGTTAAAACAGAAATTTTGGGAAGAATTACTGGAACAAATGATTTTAATGATGTTAAAGACGTTGATTTAATAATTGAAGCCATTGCTGAAAATATGGAAACTAAGAGAGAATTCTTCTCTAAATTAGATAAGATTTGTAAACCAGAAACTATTTTTGCTACAAATACATCTTCATTATCAATAACTGAAATTGCAAGCTGCACAGATAGAAGTGATAGAGTTATAGGAATGCACTTCTTTAACCCAGCTGGAGTTATGAAACTTGTAGAGTTAATTAGAGGTATGGAAACTTCAGATGAAACTTTCAATACAATTAAAGAACTTACAGTAGCAATAGGTAAAGATCCTGTAGAAGTTAAAGAAGCTCCCGGATTTGTAGTAAATAGAATATTAATACCAATGATTAATGAAGCTGTTAATCTTTTAGACCATGGTGTTGCAACAATAGAAGATATAGATAAAGCAATGATGCTTGGAGCTAATCACCCAATGGGACCTCTTGCTTTAGGAGATCTTATTGGACTAGATGTTTGCTTAGCAATAATGGATGTTTTATATAAAGAAACAGGAGATAACAGATATAGAGCTAGTAGCTTATTAAGAAAGTATGTAAGAGCTGGATGGCTTGGAAGAAAAACAGGCAAAGGTTTCTATGATTATAAAAGATAATAGAGCTAATAAGAGCAATTCGAATTAGAATTGCTCTTATTTTTGAGTTGACCACGGTTTTTGTCATATATTATAAGAATCCGAGTTAAAAAAATAACGAAATAATAACATAATATTGCAGAGCATACAATATTATAATTATGGTGTTTTAAAGGGAAATGAAATAAAAATATTATAGTTTGAAAATTTTTAATATATTCATATTTCGGTTGACTATAGTAAAATAAAATTATAGAATAATAATTGTGAGATGGTTAGGGTAAAAAATGTTGGTTTAATGGGTGATTTTTTAAGAATATTTTATGAAATTAAAAAGTGATAAAAATTTATCAAACAATGATAAATTTTTAATATATACATCTTAATGCTGTTAAATTTATATGAAGCTAAGATGCATTTACAATAAAATATCCAAAGGTATGGGGGAGAAGTATATGTATAAAATTGTTGAGAAAAAGAATTTAGCACCTGCAATATTCTTAATGAAAATTGAAGCTCCTAGAGTTGCAAAGTCAGCTAAACCAGGACAATTCGTAATAATAAGAATTGATGAAAAAGGTGAAAGAGTTCCACTAACAATATGTGATACTGATGTGGAAAAGGGAACAGTAACAATTGTTGTACAAACTATAGGTTGTAGTACTAAGAAAATGGAGAAATATGAAGTTGGAGATTCATTCTGTGACTTTGTAGGACCTTTAGGAGTACCTTCTGAATTAGTTGAGGAAAGTGCAGAAGAATTAAAGAACAAGAAGATAATGTTTATTTCTGGTGGTGTTGGATCTGCGCCAGTATATCCTCAAGTTAAGTACTTACATAGTAAAGGCATCAAAGCTGATGTAATCATGGGATTTAAAAACAAAGAGATGGTTATATTAGAAGAGGAAATGAAAACTGTGGCTGAAAACGTTTATGTAGCTACAGATGATGGAAGTTATGGATTTAAGGGAATGGTTACAAATTGTCTTCAATCTCTTATAGATGAAGGAAAGAAATATGACTTAGTTGTTGCAATAGGACCAATGATAATGATGAAATTTATGTGCAAATTAACTGAAAAGTTAGGAATTAAGACAATAGTAAGTATGAACCCAATTATGGTAGATGGAACTGGAATGTGTGGAGCTTGTAGAATAACTGTTGACGGCGAAACAAGATTTGCTTGTGTAGATGGACCAGAATTTGATGGTCATAAAGTTGATTTCGATGAAGCATTAAAAAGATCAACAATATATAAGGCTGAAGAAGCAAAGAAAAATTCTGAATTTACAGGCTGTGGAATGGGAGGAAACAAGTAATGGATAGAATGAAGAGAATTCCAATAAAGGAGCAAGATCCAAAGGTAAGAGCAACTAACTTTAACGAGGTTTGCCTTGGCTACACTGAAGAAGAAGCAGTACAAGAAGCTTCAAGATGTTTAAATTGTAAAACTAAGCCATGTACTACTAAATGCCCAGTATCTATAGACATACCTGAATTCATACATTTTGTAAAAGAAAGAGAATTTGCAGAAGCTGCAAAAGTTTTAAATAAATATACAGCGCTACCAGCTGTTTGTGGAAGAGTATGTCCACAAGAACTACAATGTGAAAGTAAATGTGCTCTTGGTATAAAGGGAGATGCTATAGCTATAGGTAAGCTAGAAAGATTTGTAGCTGACTGGTCAAGAGAACATAATGTTGACTTAACATCAGATGTAGAAAAGAAAAATAAAAAGGTAGCAGTTATAGGTTCAGGTCCTTCAGGAATAACTTGTGCTGGAGAACTTGCTAAAAAAGGTTATGAGGTTACTGTATTTGAAGCTTTACATCAAGCAGGTGGAGTTTTAATTTATGGTATTCCTGAATTTAGATTACCAAAGGATACAGTAGTTAAACATGAAGTTGCAAATCTTAAAAAATTAGGCGTTAAGATTGAAACAGATGTAATTATTGGTAAGACTATTACTATTGATGAATTAATGGATGAAGAAGGCTTTGAAGCTGTATTTGTAGGTTCAGGTGCAGGTCTTCCTAAATTTATGGGAATTCCAGGAGAAAACTTAAATGGAGTTTTATCTGCTAATGAATTCTTAACAAGAAACAACTTAATGAAAGCATTTAAAGATGATTATGCTACACCAATAAAAGCTGGTAAAAAAGTTGCAGTAGTAGGTGGCGGAAACGTTGCTATGGATGCTGCTAGAACAGCTTTAAGATTAGGTGGAGAAACTCATATTGTATATAGAAGAAGTGAAGCAGAACTTCCTGCAAGAGCAGAAGAAGTACATCACGCAAAAGAAGAAGGAATTATCTTCGACTTACTTGTAAATCCAGTTGAAATTTTAGGAGACGAAAATGGCTGGGTTAAGGGTATGAAATGCATAAGAATGGAACTTGGTGAGGCAGATGCATCAGGCAGAAGAAAGCCACAAGCAGTGGAAGGTTCTGAATTTGTAATTGACTGTGATACAGTAATTATGTCTTTAGGAACTTCTCCAAACCCTCTAATTCCTTCAACAACAGAAGGCCTTGAAACTAATAAGCGTAGATGTATAGTTGCAGAGGAAGAAACTGGTTTAACATCAAAAGAACACGTATATGCAGGTGGAGATGCTGTAACAGGTGCTGCTACAGTAATACTTGCAATGGAAGCTGGCAAAAAAGCTGCTAATTCAATAGATGAAGAATTAAGTAAATAATTAAATTAATAGAAAAGGTTGCAAAAATATTTTGCAGCCTTTTTTTTGTTAAAATATAATTCTGAACATTTTATAAAGTATTTCATATTATGAATTTTTATAGTATAAAGTATAGTATAATGATAGAGTTAACATAAGATTCCTTAATGAATAACTAAGGATTAGGGTTAATTAAATTTACATATGTTTTTATTTTTGGAGGAGAAGTTATGTTATTAGATAAGGTGAAAAAATATTATAAAACTGAATATGATTTTAATTGTTCAGAAACTATTATGTATGCAGCTAACGAGGAATATAACTTACAACTTGATAAAAATACCTTAAAAGCTATGGCTGGATTTGGTGGTGGCATGGCAGTTGAGGGAATGTGTGGTGTAATTACTGGAGGAATAGCTGTAATAGGAATTATGTTTACAAAGGAAAGAGCTCATGAAAGTGATTATATTAAAGAATTAACCAAGGAATATGTAGAAGGCTTTAAAGAGATATGTAAGGAAGTTGATTGTGCACCATTAAAAGAATTATATAGAACAGAAGAAATAAGATGTGCTTATATGATAGAAAATGGGGCAATACTATTAGATGAGATTATAAAAAGAGAAATGAATAACTAGAATAATTTTAGAATATAGTGCTGAGACTATTCTTGGCACTATTTTTAAAAATATATATGGTTCATGGAAAGGAAAAAGCTATGGATTTTAAAACAGTTGTAGAAGATAAGGAAAGAATTATTTTAAAAGATGTAAAGAATTTTGAATTGTCTCATATATTTGATTGTGGTCAATGTTTTAGATGGAATAGACAAGAGAACGGAAATTATATAGGTGTGGCTTTTGGAAAAGTTATTGAAGTAGAAAAAAAGGATAATGACGTAATTCTATATAATACTAATATAGATGATTTTAATAATATATGGCTAGATTATTTTGATTTAAAAAGAAATTATTCAGATATTAAAGGTGAGTTTGAAAGTGATCCGCTACTAAAAACTGCTGTAGAATTTGGATATGGAATTAGATTACTTCAGCAGGATCCCTTTGAGCTTTTAATATCTTTTATTATTTCTGCCAATAATAGAATTCCAATGATTAAAAAAGCCATTGAAAATATAAGTAGAACTTATGGTAAGAAATTAGAGTATAAGGAAAATACGTACTATGCATTTCCAAGCTTAGAAGAATTCGCTGTAGAAAATGAAGCAGATGCTGATAATTTAGGGGTTGGCTTTAGAGGTAAGTATATACTAAATACTTTAAATGATTTAAGGGAAGGTAAATTTGATTTGAAAGAAATTAAGTCTGAAGATGATGATAACTGTCATGAAAGTTTAAAGAAATTTAGTGGAGTAGGTCCTAAGGTGGCAGATTGTATAATGCTATTCTCAATGGAGAAATACTCAGCATTTCCAGTAGATGTTTGGGTAAAGAGGGCAATGCAGCATTTTTATGTTGCACCGGATGTGTCACTTCCAAAGATAAGGCAATTTGCTCGAAATAAATTTGGAAATCTTTCTGGGTTTGCTCAGCAATATTTATTTTATTATGCTAGAGAAAACAATATTAAAATATAACTTTTAGTTTAAAATGGGGGTATCTTATGAAGGAAAATAAAGTAGGGAAAAAAGTATTTAATTTCATCATAGTAGCTACCGTAATTTTAGCAATTGTTTTTGTAATAAGAAAATTTTCTGGTAATCTTGAAGTATTTAAAAATCCAGATCAAATGAGAGAATTAATTTTGTCCTATGGAAGTTATAGTGTGCTTGCATTTATTGTATTTCAAATGATTCAGGTAATAATATTTTTTATTCCTGGAGAGGTTATGCAAATTGCAGGTGGTTACATATTTGGACCAGTAATAGGAAGTATAGTATCTGTCATAGGTATATTACTTGGAAGTAT
The DNA here is from genome assembly GCA_900548455.1 of uncultured Clostridium sp. Lineage (GTDB taxonomy): Bacteria > Bacillota > Clostridia > Clostridiales > Clostridiaceae > Clostridium_J. Next base: position 2,627 of record URKQ01000014.1, on the reverse strand, counting down.
GGTTGGATATTATGCCGCAAAGATTATAGGCAGAAATAGAATTAATAATTTAATTGAAAAGAAGAAATTAACTAAAATTAAAAAGATTTTAGATGCTGGAAGCAATAACATGGTAATTTTTATTATTTACTTTATTCCAGGAGTACCAAAGGATTTGATGGTTTATGTTTCAGGAATATCTAATGTGAAAATAGAGGATTTTATTCTCTACTCAACACTGGGAAGAGCTCCATGGATTGTGGCATCTGCAATTTTTGGAAATGGAATAAATGATGGTAATTATTTATCTATGATTATCATAGGAATACTTTCAATAGCACTATTTTTAATTGGTGTTTTGAGGGGGCATAAGATAATAGATTTTTTCCATAAGCATTCTATTAAAAAAAGCAGGAAAACTTCGAAACATTAAGAAAGTAGAAGATAATTTGATATAATCTCAAATTTTAAACATGGTTATTAAAATTACAGATTTGATAATAAAATCAGAATTAACTATTATAAATATTGTAAGGTTAGCACTCGTTAAGAGTGAGTGCTAATAAAAAGTGAAAATTAAAATTTATTATAAATATATTTTATTACAATAGGAGGGTTTAGTATGAATATCAGACCATTAGGTGACAGAGTAGTAATTAAAAGAATAGAAGTGGAGGAAGTGACTAGAGGAGGAATAGTCCTTGCTGGAACTGCAAAGGAGAAACCACAAGAAGCTGAAGTTGTAGCTGTTGGACCAGGTGGAATTTCAAATGGTAAAGAGGTAAAAATGGAAGTGAAGGTAGGAGATAGAGTACTATTTTCTAAATTCGCTGGAACAGAAGTAAAAGTAGACGGACAAGAATATATAATTTTAAAACAAGAAGAAATTTTAGCAGTAATGGAATAATATTAAAAGGTGTTAGGAGGAATAAATAATGGCTAAAAGTATATTATTTGGAGAAGAGTCAAGAAGAGCTATGCTTAAAGGTGTAGATGTACTTGCAGATACAGTTAAGGTGACTTTAGGACCTAAAGGAAGAAATGTAATATTAGATAAAAAGTTTGGTTCACCACTTATTACAAATGATGGTGTAACTATTGCTAGAGAAATTGAACTTGAAGATGCTTATGAAAACATGGGAGCTCAACTTGTTAAAGAAGTTGCAAATAAGACAAATGACGTTGCAGGAGATGGAACTACTACAGCTACAGTTCTTGCACAATCTATAATTAGAGAAGGTTTAAAGAACGTTACAGCTGGTGCAAACCCAATGTTAATTAGAACTGGTATAAAAATGGCAGTAGATAAATCTGTGGAAGAAATAAAGAAATATTCTAAACAGGTAGAAGGTAAAGAAGACATAGCAAGAGTTGCAGCAGTATCTGCAGCTGATGAAGAAATAGGAGCTCTTATAGCAACTGCTATGGAGAAAGTAGGTAATGAAGGTGTTATAACTGTTGAAGAATCAAAAACTATGGGAACAGAGTTAGACGTAGTTGAAGGAATGCAGTTTGACAGAGGATACTTAAGTGCTTATATGGTAACAGATACAGATAAAATGGAAGCTATTCTTGATAATCCATATATCTTAATAACTGATAAAAAGATTTCTAATATCCAAGAGTTACTTCCAATTCTTGAACAAATAGTTCAACAAGGAAAGAAACTTTTAATTATAGCTGAAGACGTTGAGGGAGAAGCTATTGCTACATTAGTAGTTAATAAATTAAGAGGAACATTTACTTGTGTTGCTGTTAAAGCTCCAGGATTTGGTGATAGAAGAAAAGAAATGCTTCAAGATATAGCAATACTTACAGGTGGTACAGTAATATCTGAAGAATTAGGATATGATATTAAAGATGCTACATTAGATATGTTAGGTACTTGTGATAGCGTTAAGATTACAAAAGAAAACACAGTAGTAGTTAATGGTAGAGGAGATAAAGCTGCTATATCTTCAAGAGTAAATCAAATAAAAGCTCAAATTGAGGAAACTACATCTGATTTTGATAAAGAAAAATTAAGTGAAAGACTTGCTAAACTTGCAGGCGGAGTTGCAGTTATTAAAGTAGGTGCTGCAACTGAAACTGAATTAAAAGAAAGAAAACTTAGAATCGAGGATGCTCTTGCTGCAACTAAGGCTGCTGTTGAAGAAGGTATAGTTGCTGGTGGTGGTACAGCATATATAAATGCTATTGAAGAAGTAGCTAAATTAACTTCTGAAACTCAAGAAGTTCAAGTTGGTATAAATATAATTAAGAGAGCACTTGAAGAACCATTAAGACAAATTGCTCAAAATGCTGGAGCAGAACCTTCAGTAGTAGTAGAAAAAGTAAGAAATTCTTCTACAGAAATAGGTTACGATGCATTAAAAGAACAATATGTTGATATGATTAAAACTGGTATTGTAGATCCTACAAAAGTTACAAGAAGCGCACTTCAAAATGCTGCCTCTGTTGCTTCAACATTCTTAACAACTGAAGCTGCTGTAGTAGATATACCAGAAAAGAACCCAGCACCAATGCCAGGTGCACCAGGAATGGGAATGGACGGAATGTATTAATAAAATAGGCTCTGTATGCATTTACAGTGATGCCTATAAGCTGATTACTTTATTCAGCTTTTTCAAAAGGAACCCTATGGTTCC
>URKQ01000013.1 GCA_900548455.1 uncultured Clostridium sp. | reverse complement strand
TTCATGACAGCAGAGTCTGCAGATCTTCCATGGGAAGTACTTGGAAAAGTAACAACTAGAATAGTAAATGAAGTTAATGGTGTTAACCGCGTACTTTATGATTGTACAGGAAAACCACCTGCAACTATAGAATTTGAATAGCGAATTTATTAATATAGATTGCTAGAAACATCATATTTAATTAATCACACCAAAATAAAATCTCAAGCGAGAAATTGCTTGAGATTTTATTTTTTTGATTTAAAAAAATAATCTTAGGGATAATATAGTTAAGTCAAAATGTAGGAGTAGAGTTGTGAGAAATTGTAGAAGAAAACTTAGTATATCTTTAATAATTATTTTCTTACTTAACATTTTGTTATCGTGTAATGCTAATGCTATAGATAATAGTAACAATAATAAACAGTTAATGAGGATTTGTGAACAAGTTGCAGGGGAACCTGTTGATAAAAACAAGGTAAAAGAGCTAGTTGCTAACGGTTTATCCACAGAAGATGCGAAATTTTATCTACAATTTGATAGAATTGTTGATATTTTAGAAAAAGAACAAATTGTTATTAAATTATGTGAGGGATATGAAGAGATTTCAGATAGAGATTTTGCTGAAAATCAAAATTATTATAGAAAGAAAATATTAGAAGGTGATGAAGGAGCTCTAATAAAAGCATTAAAAACCTTAAATAATTTATTTCTAGGTCAAGAATATGCTGAAAAGCTTATTAATACTTATTCTAATAAGGATACTTATGAGGTTGTTTATCCCGATGGCACAAAAATAATTTATACCTCTAAGCTTAAAGATTTAAATGAAAAAAGAAATGAAGAAATTAATGATTTAGATTCTCAATGTTATATTAATTTAAATATAGATGAATATAAAGAGACTTTAATGGATGATGGAATTGCATATTATGATAAAGGGATAGGTGCAAGAGAAGGAGAGTGGTCTTTTCAATCAGGAGTATCTTATTCAAAGGTCTACCTTTATACTGAATTTATTTTGGGGGAAGATAATAAGTCCTATATAACATATGCAAGAGGTGGTCAGTCTTCTTATGGAGTAGTGAATATTGCTAATAGTACTGGAGCAACTATATCAAGACAGCAAAGTGAAGGAAAATACAATTTGCCGGCAGAAGCTAGAAATGAAGTTATATTTAATGTTACGGGGTCCTTTGGAGGTAATTTTTTAGCACTATCCTTATCGGTAAACCCTGGAGCTAATTGGACTCAATATGTAGTTTTTAGAATATTTGAGCCTGAAGAAATTGATGAAGGCAACTATGGGGCATACTATACTTGGCATGCGGCCGCATTTAAATAGTTATTTATAAATTCTGAAAAGAGGGCGTATATATGAAGGATAAAAACGAAAAAAAAACAACTAAAATTAACTTAAGTATTATTTTAGTTGTTTTAGTTATGGTAGTTTTGATGGGTATTATGATAAGTAATACATTTGATGAAGAAAGACAAGTTAGCAGTGTAGCTTCTTTAGATGCTACAAGTGACGTTATAATAAAAGATATAGGAGCAAATGATGGAATAGAATTTTATAATATTAATTCTTCAGAAAGTAATAAAGTAATCATGGTTTTTTTCAAAAAGGGTAAGGAAGAGTTTGAAGGGATATATCATTTGGTTAAAGAGGATATAAGTAAAGAATATAAAATAGTTAATAAAGATATGGTGAAAATAAATAAAGATATTCCATATACCTTTCATAAAATAGAAGGGAAATTAAATGATGATACTGATTTTATTGCCTTAGGAGGAAGAGTAAATAATTTAACAATTAAAAGTGTTAATTTAGACTTTATGGATAACAGGATGGTTAATCTAATAATAGGTGAAGATGGAGTATATACATACCTAAAAACAGAGGGTGATTTAAATATAAAGTGTGTTCAACTTTTAGATTATAATTTAAATGAGTTATAAAGACTAAAGATTCAAAAAATTAATCTGAATTTTATTTGAAACAATTGGTAGAATATTGTATACTGACATAGTAGAATGGGGGATGAAGTATGGAAATAATTTTACCAATTGTACTTTTTATTATTGGCTTAGTAGTGATAATTAAAGGTGGAGACCTTTTTGTAGATGCTGCAATATGGGTTGCAAAAGTAACAGGTATACCTAATATTATTATAGGTGCAACAATAGTAAGTTTAGCTACAACACTACCAGAATTATTTGTATCAACCATAGCAACTATAGGTGGATCGCCAGATATAGCCATAGGTAATGCAATAGGTTCTATTATATGTAATACAGGACTGATTCTTGCAATATCAATGATATTTATGCCAGGAAAGGTTGATAAAAATTCATTTATGCCTAAGGCATTTATTATGGTTATAAGTACCATATTATTGTTGTTATTCTCTACAAATGGAAACATAAACATTATTGAAGGGCTAATGTTATTATTAGTATTAATTTATTACATAAGGCAAAATCTTAAGGAAGCAAAACAATCTATGGGTTCATCAAGTGAAGCGGCAGTAGCAGTAGAGGCGTCTTCTATAGAAAAACCTACTAAAAAAATTATAGCAAAAAATGTTGTTATGTTTATATGTGGAGCTGCACTTATTGTAATAGGCGCTAATCTATTAGTTGATAATGCTCAAATAATCGCTAAGTATTTCAAGGTTCCTGAGGGAATTGTCAGCTTAACGGTTGTTGCGTTAGGAACTTCATTACCAGAACTTGTAACTGCAATTACTTCTATTATGAAAAAAGAAGGTGGAGTTGCAGTAGGAAATATTATAGGAGCAAATATATTAAATATTACCATGATAGTATCTACATGTGGGATAATTTCTAAAGATGGACTTGTTATAAATGCTAGAAATCTACTTATTGGCGATACTAGATTTGTGAATTTCCATCAAACATTACTTTTAGATATTCCAGTGGCGCTTGTTATGATGTTGTTAATAATTATGCCTGTAATGTTAAAGGGAAAATATACTAAGAAGAATGGTATAGCACTCTTAAGTGTTTATGTACTATATATTGGATTTTTATTTATAACACTATAGAAAATGAGAAGGTGGGTAATGGTATGACCAATGGTTTAAAATTAAATTTAAATAATTTAGAAGGAACTGTAACTGAGGAGCAAATTAATAATTTAAAGTCAATGGTAGTTGCAGCACATGAAACACTTCACAGTAAAAGTGGAGCGGGAAGTGATTTTTTAGGTTGGGTTGATTTGCCTTCTAATTATGATAAAGAAGAGTTTAATAGAGTTAAGGCAGCTGCAAGCAAAATACAAAAAAATTCTGATATACTTATTGTAATAGGTATTGGAGGATCTTATTTAGGAGCTAGAGCTGTAATAGAAGCAGCTAGAGGAAATTTCTTTAATGATTTAAATAAGGGAAATAGAAAAACTCCACAGGTATATTTCGTGGGAAATAATATAAGTTCCACTTATATTAGCCAGTTATTATCAATAATAGAAGGGAAAGACTTTTCTATTAATGTTATTTCCAAGTCAGGAACAACTACAGAACCAGCTATTGCCTTTAGAATTTTTAAAGAAGTAATTGAAAATAGATATGGAAAAGAAGAAGCTAAGGATAGAATCTATATTACTACTGATAGAGCAAGAGGGGCTCTTAAGAAGTTAGCGGATATAGAAGGATATGAAACTTTTGTAATTCCAGATGATGTAGGAGGAAGATTCTCCGTATTGACTCCAGTGGGATTACTTCCTATTGCTGTAGCAGGAATAGATATAGAAGAATTAATGTCTGGAGCTGAAGTTGGTAGAATAGCTTATGGAAATGAGGATCTTAGTGAAAACATAAGTTATAAGTATGCAGCAGTTAGACATCTATTGTATGAAAGAGGAAAAACTACTGAAATATTAGTAAATTATGAGCCTGCACTTCAATATTTTGGAGAATGGTATAAACAATTGTTTGGTGAAAGCCACGGAAAAGATGGCAAAGGAATATTTCCGTCAGCAGTTAATTTCTCAACAGATTTACACTCCATGGGACAATATATTCAAGATGGTATGAGAAACATATTTGAAACAGTAATTAATGTAGAAAATCCAGTGGAAAGTATTACAATAGAGTATAATGAAGAAGATATGGATGGACTAAATTTTGTAGCGGATAAAACAATTGATTTTGTAAATAAGAAAGCTATGGAAGGAACTATTTTAGCTCATAGAGAAGGTGGGGTTCCTAATATAGTTTTAAGTGTTCCTAAATTAGATGCTAGATCTATTGGGGAGTTAATATATTTCTTTGAAATGTCTTGTGCTATTGGGGGGTATTTAATGGGAATAAATCCATTTGATCAACCTGGTGTTGAGGCTTATAAGAAAAATATGTTTGCCCTTTTAGGTAAACCAGGATATGAAGAACTTAAGGATGAACTGCTTAAAAAGTTAGGAAGGTAGTAAGATGGCTATTATTGTAGATGGTGATGGATGTGCAGGAAGAAATATTATTGAAGAAGTAGCTAAAAAATATAATATTTCTCTTAAGATATACTGTGATTTTAATCATGTAATAGCAAGTGATTATGCAGAAGTTATAATAATGGAAAGTGGATATCAAGCCGTGGATATGAGAATTGCTAATGAAGCAAAGAGAAATGATATAGTTGTAACTCAAGATTATGGTGTTGCAGCAATGGTTTTAGGAAAAAAATCTTATGCTATTAGTCCTAAAGGATATATTTTTTCAGAAAATAATATTGATAAATTATTATTTGAAAGACATCTTAGTGCAAAGGCAAGAAGAAGCGGCAATAAAACATCCAATCCTAAAAAAAGAACTGAAGAAGATAATGAAAGATTGAGATATAATTTAGAAAAGTTAATACTTCAAAGTGGAAAGGACAGTTAAAGTAATATAACTGTCTTTTCTTTTTATGGCACTTTTTATTGAAAAAAGTTTGATTATCATGAAATTTGCCTAAGAAAGTGTGTTTTATGTAGGAAGATATATATTGTTACATAATATGGCAAAGTAGTATAATGAAGATAGAATGTTTTGTTAATTATTGCTTATGAATAAGGCCAAATGAAGATATATAACCAAATGAAGATATATAACCATATTTGGAGGTAGTTATAATGAATGAGATGATAATAGGTACAAGTTTGCCAAGTCCACAAGAAAAAGGAACTAAGATAAAAATCTTTATTGAAAATAAAATATCAGAAGATTTACTCTATAAGTTTACAGTGAAATGTGGTGGAGGATGGGAAATTATAAAGGATTTTACTGAGGATAACTTTGCTGATTGGACTCCAAGTGAAGATGGAAAATATATAGTGATGGTTTTAGCAAAAAGAAAAGGTGGGAAAAAGTCTAGTGATTTTACATCTAGAATAGATTTTGTGGTAGGAACGGTTTCTGAAAAGCTTATAAAGGATGTTGTAATTAGCAGCAATGAGATAAACTTAGGAGATAAGATAGAAATAAATGTGGTTCCAAGTAGCCTTCCTGTGTTATGTAAGTTTTGGATAAAGGAAGGTAGCAAGTGGAATTTAATTAAAGATTATTCGCTAGATACCTCTTTATCCTTTACACCAAGTAAAGAAGGTAAGATTGATATTTTAATTGAGTGTAAAGACGAGGGATCTAGAAATCAATTTGACGATTTTCAAAATATAGAATTTAAGGTTTTGCCAATGAAGCCCGTAAGGATAAATAATATAAAATGCTTAACTAACGATTTGATTATTAATAAGGAATTAACCTTTGAAGTGGATGCTAAGTTTGATGAAAATAGAATAATAATGTATAAGTTTATAAAAATTGATGAACATGGAAATATGCATGTAGTTCAAGATTACTCCAGTAGAAGGATAGCGGAATTTACAGAGGTAATTCCAGGGAAGTATAAACTATTATGCATGGTTAAGGATATGTATTCCCAACATAGGTATGATGATAGGGCGATAATTCATTATGAGGTTTTAAAATATAAGCCGATAAAAGTAATTAGCTTTACTTCAGATTTAAGCACACCTCAAGTACAGGGAATGCCTATAGAATTTAAAGTGATTTGTGCAGGGGGAAACAACCTCTTATATAAGTTCGTAATTGATGGTAATTATAATCAAAGTTCAGCTTATTCAACCTGCAATAGTTATAAGTGGACACCTGAAAAAAGTGGAATGTATAGAATAACAGCTTTAATTAAAGATAGTACCTATAAAGAGGACTATGAAGAAAAGTCAGTTATGGATTTTGTTATAGAGGAAGATTATACTCAAAATGTATTCATTAAAGAAATAAAGTTAAATAAAGATAAATATATTTTGAAAAATGATAAAGTAGGTATAAATGTACAAGCTACTGGTGCCGATAATTTATTATATGAATTTATTGTGAAAAAAGAAGGAAAAAAAGTAGAATATACAGAATACAATGAAGATAATACAATGGAGTTTACACCTACTAATGTGGGAAAGTATGAAATAGAAGTTAGAGTTAAACATCCAAAGTCTGTACGAGAATATGATGTTCATTCTTTAGTGTATTTGGACTGTAAAGAATTTATTCCAGCAAAGATAGAATATATTTTAATGGATAAAAGAAGTGAGTATATTTTAGGTGATGATATTGAACTGGAAGTAATCACTGAAAATACTGAGGATACATTAGTTAGATATAGAGTAGAAATTAATGATAGAGAAGTTGAAACTACTAATTATTCGAAAGATAAGAAGTTTAAACTTCTTCCAAGGTGTGGAGGAAAATATTCAATTAAAATATATTGTAAAAATATTAATAGTACTAATGATTATGATTGTAAGAAAGAAGCTTCCTTTAGTGTTTTGCAAGGAGCTCCGATTTCCAATTGTAAGATTGAGTTAGATAGAAATGATATTAAACGAAATGAAGATGTAAATTTTTATGTTAACTGTGATGGTGGAAAAGATAATCTTTTTGAATTTTATTTAATGGAACATGGTGAGTGGAAATTAATTCAAAGATATAGTAAAAAGAATTATTATACTTTTATGCCGTTTTACAAGGGAAGATATAAGATACTAGCCTTATGTAAAAGTAATTATTCAAGAAATTCTTATGATGATTATGATTTATGTGAGGTGAACTGTAAAGAATAGGAGGAACATATGAGTTTTAATAGTATAGGTAGCGTTTATAACAATTTAAGTTCAAGTACTTTAAATAGCACTAATAAGACTACCAATAGTGAGGTACTAGGGAATTTAACTAGTATGCTAGGGCCTGGGAGCAATAGTGGAACTTCAAGTGATTTATTAACAGGTGTAATGCTTGGAATGATGTGTTCAAGTATTACAGGATCAAATGGTTCAATGGGAAGTAATAGTAATAGTAGCGGAAGCTCTTCTTCTAATGGATTTAACGTAATGTTATCCTCACTACTTGGCGCTATGAGTAAGAGAGACAATCAGATTAAACAGGGATTGATACAAAATAGTGCTGTAAATAATGGGCAGGCATTAAGCGATGTACTTTTAAGAGTGGGCAATACCAGTTCTACAATGACAGATATATTAGGACTTTCTAATGGAGAAAGAATTGAAAATGCAATTAAGAATGCGTCACAGACATATGGTGTAAATGAGCAGCTAATAAGAGCTATAATTCAAGTTGAGTCTAATTATAATCCTACAGCAGTTTCTTCTGCTGGAGCTAAAGGACTTATGCAACTTATGCCATGCAATATAGAGCAATATGGTGTTACAGATCCATTTAACATTGAGCAAAATATTAATGCTGGAACAAAACATATAAAAGAGTATTTGCAAAAGTATGGTAATAATTTGAATATGGCACTAGCAGCATATAATTTTGGACCTGGGAATATGTCATCTAGAGCAATTAATAGCTCCAGTGATTTTTATAAATTGCCTTCAGAAACTAAAAATTACTTAGTTAAAATAAATGGCCTATTAAATGGCTAATATTAATTCCGAGCGGGCCTGTAGATGGTTCACTTGAGGTGATATATCTACTAATAGCAAAGTTTATCTAATATAAAAATTATAATATGGTGAAATGTTACTAAGGGTAGGAGCTATCGCAGTAAATAACTAGTGTGATAGCTCCGTTTTCTTTTGAGGTTATATGGTAATAATATAGGGAAAAGGTAGTTTGTTAATTTATATATGCATATTATGATATAATGATTTTAGATAATAACAAAGTGAGGTTGAAATATGGAACGTTTAGATAAAATTTTAGGTAACATGGGATATGGTACACGTAAAGAAATAAAGGCTGTTTGTAAGGCTGGAGAAGTTATAGTAAATGGTGAAATAGTAAAGGATAGTGCAACTAAGATTGATCCAGATAAAGATATAATTGAGATTAATGGAGAAAAGGTTAATTATAGAAAGTTTATATATTTATTATTAAATAAGCCAGCAGGGGTTGTTAGTGCTACTTTTGATAATCATGATGAAACAGTTATAGATTTAATTGATCCAGAATATCAAGCATTTGAACCATTTCCAGTGGGAAGACTAGATAAAGATACTGTAGGATTCTTACTTTTAACTAATGATGGTGCTTTAAATCATAAGTTGATAGCACCTAAAAATCATGTTAATAAGGTTTACTATGCAGAGATTGATAAACCTGTTGATGAAGGTGATATGAAAGCTTTTGAAAAGGGAATTACAATAGATGATGGTTATAAATGTATGCCAGGGAAATTAGAAATTATCTCTTCATCAAAGGATGGGGCTGAGGTATATGTTACTATTCAAGAAGGAAAATTTCATCAAGTTAAAAGGATGTTTGAGGCCTTAGATAAAAGTGTTGTCTATTTAAAAAGAGTAAAGTTTGGACCTATGGAGTTAGATGAATCTTTAGAAGAAGGCCAATATAGAGAGCTTACTGAAGAAGAAATTGATATATTACAGAGTTTGTAATAAAATAGACTTAGTTTGATAAATATGTTAATACTATATTTATAAAGTTTATTCTAAGTTAATTTGAATAAAAGGGTGGGAGAATCTATAATAATAGATGAAGATAATAAAAGCAAACCCCTTTTATTTACAGTGTAACTTTCCCCAAGAGTTATACAATAATGCGGTTATATATGCTAAACTATTACACAAATGTGGTATTGGTCCAAGGTAGCCTTGGACCAATACTTTTTTTGGGTATGTTATATAAAATGGTATTTGGTATATAATAAGAGTGTACTAAATGAAAGGTAGTGAAATATGAAGATTAAAGAAATATTAATTAGTTTTATGAAAGAACAGGCTTATAAGCCTATGAGTTTAAAAGAATTGTCTAGAATATTTGGAATAAATAAAAGAGATTTAAATGATTTTAAAAAAATCCTTGATGATATGGAAAGTGAAGGACTAATAATTAAAAATAGAGCAGAGCTTTATGGAATCCCTGAAAGAATGGGTATACTTAAGGGTGTTTTTGCAGGAAGTCAAAAGGGTTTTGGCTTTGTAATTTTAGATGAAGATAGACCAGATATATTTATCCCAGCCAATAATGTAAATAGTGCTATGAACAAGGATATTGTACTTGTTAAGGTATTAAAAGATGAAGATAAGGGAAGAAAAAGCGAAGGAGAAATTGTTCGTATTGTTGAAAGGAAGAATAAAAGACTTGTAGGTATATATGAAGATAGTAGAAACTTTGGATTTGTAGTACCAGATGATAAAAAGATACCTCAAGATATATTTATTTCTAAAGGAGATAGAGCTGGAGCTAAAACTGGTGAAATAGTTGTAGTAGAAATAACTAGTTGGCCTGAAAAAAGAAGAAATCCAGAGGGAAGAATAGTTGAAATTCTTGGAAATAAAGGAGATAGAGGTATTGATATTCTAACAATAATTAGAAAACATAATTTACCTGAAGAATTTCCAAGAGATGTAGAAAGATTCACAGAAAATATACCTGAAGAGATTTCTCAGGAAGAAATAAATAGAAGAAGAGACCTTAGAGACGTAACTATGGTTACAATTGATGGTGAAGATGCAAAGGACTTAGATGATGCTGTATCAATAGAACTTTTATCTAATGGAAATTATAAATTAGGAGTTCATATAGCAGACGTATCTCACTATGTTACAGAAGGAAATCCTTTAGATAAAGAGGCATTTAAAAGAGGAACTTCAGTTTATCTTATAGACAGGGTAATTCCAATGCTTCCTAAAAAACTTTCCAATGGTGTATGTAGCTTAAATCCAAAGGTAGATAGATTGGCATTAAGTTGTTTTATGGAGATTGAACCAAAGCATGGTAAGGTAATTGATCATGATATCTTTGAAAGTGTTATTAGAACAAATGAAAGAATGACTTATACTGATGTTACAAAAATATTAAGAGATGAAGATAAAGAAACAATAGAAAAATATAAGCACCTATATAATGAGTTTAAGAATATGGGAGCACTATATGAGATACTAAATAAAAAGAGGATGAATAGAGGAGCAATTGATTTTGATTTTGCTGAATGTAAAATCAAACTTGATGAAAATGGGAAACCAGTAGATATTTCAATTTATGAAAGAGCAATAGCAAATACTATTATTGAAGAGTTTATGCTTGTTTGTAATGAAACTATTGCCGAACACTTCTTTTGGATGAATGTTCCTTTTGTATATAGAATTCATGAGGATCCAGACATGGAAAAACTAGTACACTTCAGTGAATTTGCCTACAATTTAGGATATCCTGTTAGAATAAAAGAAGATGAAGTACATCCTAAGGACCTTCAAAAGGTTTTAGAACTTGTTAGAGGTAAAAAAGAAGAGACTGTAGTAAGTACTCTTTTATTAAGATCTATGATGAAAGCAAAGTATTCTCAAGCATGTGTGGGACACTTTGGTTTGGCGGCTAAATATTATTGTCACTTTACATCACCAATAAGAAGATATCCTGACCTTGTGATTCATAGAATTATAAAAGAAATATTAAGACAAGGTGGTCTTAATGAAAAAAGAGAAAAGAAACTTAAGACCTTTGTAGTGGAAGCATCAAGACAATCTTCTGATACAGAAAAAATAGCAGTTGAAGCTGAACGTGAAGTAGATGACCTTAAAAAAGCTGAATTCATGCTAGATAAAATTGGTGAGGAATTCGAAGGTATAATATCTTCTGTAACAAATTTTGGTATGTTTGTTGAATTACCTAATACTATTGAAGGATTAGTTCATATTACAGAATTAAGAGATGATTATTACGTATATGATGATAGGCATCTATGCTTAATTGGTGAGAGGACAAAGAATGTATATAGATTAGGGGATGAAATAAAGGTTATTTGTTCTAAAGTAGATATTGATAATCATGAGATATATTTTGAAGTTGTTCAATCTAATGAAGAAGAAGAGGAAGATGAGATAACTATAGATATATCAAAACTTGATTTTAAAGAATAAAGTTTTCCGGTAAAAAAATAATGATAGAATATATAAAATAGGGTAATAATGAAAGATTGTTAAAAAAATAAGTATCCGGATAAAAATTTCACAAATTCTATGGAAATTTTAATTATTTGTGATATACTATAGTTGTAGGTAATAAAATAGCAAAAAAACTTACCCTAAAGGATTATATAATTCACATTAATTTGATATTCCCAAAATAAAACCTATAAAATGCTATTTGATTGCCTTCTTGTAAGAGTAATTTAACAATAATCAAATCTTAGCAAAGCCGCTTTTGAAGAAAATCTTCAAGCGGCTTTGCTAATTTTATGTAAAATATTAAAAATGTAAATAAAAAATAAAATTTTAACAAAGTTATAGAAATTTCGAAAAATTGTGGTATACTGAAAATATGAATGTTAAATAAATAACATACGGTTTAAAAATGGTTTATTTGAAATTTGAGGAGGTTAATATTATGGCACGTTTTACATTACCAAGAGACTTATATCATGGGGAAGGAGCATTAGAGGTTCTGAAGACTTTAAAGGGTAAGAAAGCTTTCATAGTTATTGGTGGAGGATCTATGAAAAGGTTTGGCTTCCTACAAAAAGTTGAGGATTATTTAAAAGAAGCTGGAATGGAAATTCAAGTTTTTGAAGGAGTAGAGCCGGATCCATCAGTTGAAACTGTGATGAGTGGTGCAGAAGCTATGAGAGAATTTGAGCCTGATTGGATAGTAGCAATGGGTGGGGGATCCCCAATTGATGCAGCAAAGGCTATGTGGATTTTCTATGAGTATCCAGAATTTACTTTTGAACAAGCTGTTGTTCCATTTGGTCTACCAGAGTTAAGACAAAAAGCTAAATTCGTTGCAATTCCATCAACAAGTGGTACAGCTACAGAAGTTACTGCATTTTCAGTAATTACTGATTACAAGGCTAAAATTAAATATCCTTTAGCTGATTTTAACATAACTCCTGATATAGCAATAGTAGACCCAGCTTTGGCACAAACTATGCCAAAAACATTAACAGCACATACTGGAATGGATGCTTTAACTCATGCAATTGAAGCTTATACAGCATCTTTAAGATCAAATTTTTCTGATCCTTTAGCTTTAAGAGCTATAGATATGGTAAAAGCTAATTTGGTTGACTCTTATAATGGAAGTACTGAAGCTAGAAGTTTGATGCATGATGCTCAATGTCTTGCTGGAATGGCATTTTCCAATGCATTACTTGGAATAGTTCACTCCATGGCTCATAAGACAGGAGCAGTATTCCATATACCTCATGGATGTGCTAATGCTATATTCTTACCATATGTAATTCAGTATAATAGAGTTCAATGTGAAGGAAGATATGCTGATATAGCTAGAATGTTAAAACTTGAAGGAAATTCTGATGCAGAATTAACAGATTCATTAATAGATATGATTAATGATTTAAATGATAAATTAAGTATTCCTCATTCAATGAAAGAGTATGGTATAAAAGAAGAAGACTTTAAAGCAAATTTAGAGTTTGTAGCTCATAACGCAGTTTTAGATGCTTGTACAGGTTCAAATCCTAGAGAAATAGATGATAAAACTATGGAGAAATTATTTGAGTGTACTTACTATGGAAATAAAGTAGAATTTTAATAAGCCCATAATATAAACATTTACTATACAAATAAAACTATCTTGGTAAAATATTTTGCTGGGGTAGTTTTATTTTATTACAGAGTTTATTCTTGAAGCAAATACATTATAGGTTACAATCATACTGTTTTAGGATATAATAATTATTGAACTATTGTATTTTATAAAGATTAATATAGAGAAAAAGTAGGTGAGAATATTGGCTAAGAAATTAGGAACAAAAACTTTGGTAGAGAATAGAAAAGCTAGACATGATTATTTTATCGAAGAAGCAATGGAAGCTGGGATAGTTCTTGTAGGAACAGAAGTTAAATCTATAAGAGGTGGAAAAGCTAATTTAAAAGACAGTTATGCTGACGTAGTAAATGGAGAAGTATTTATTAAAAATATGCATATAAGTCCTTATGAACAAGGTAATATTTTTAATAGGGATCCCCTAAGAGAAAGAAAGCTTTTACTACATAAATCTGAAATAGATAAATTATTAGGATATACAGCTCAAAAGGGATATACTTTAATTCCTTTAAGTTTATATTTAAAAGATGGTAGAGTAAAAGTTAATTTAGGTATATGTAAGGGTAAAAAAGACTATGATAAGAGAGATGCTATGCTTGAAAAGGCTGCTAAAAGAGATATAGATAGACAAATGAAAGAACGTTACAGATAGGCATTCATCATTCAATGAATGTCTATTATTTTGAAATATAGTATTTAAAATATATTACGTTTTTATTAAGGTTTGTTCTAAAGGAAGATATTTATCGTATACTTTTATATAATTATCCTTAAGTAGAGTTATAGGAGGTTAGCAGTTAGATGAAAAATAGTAGATTGAAAAAGATAGTAACAGCTATGACTATAGTTATGTGCATGAGCACACCAATGACTGTTTTAGCACAGGGTCATGGAGAATACCCAACAGGAGAGATATTAACATTTGGATCAGATTTAAGTGATTCACAGGAAGCTGAACTTAGAAAGTATTTTAATGCCCCAGACAATATAGAGGCTATATATGTAGATAATAAAGTAGCGGCAAAACAACTTGGATTTGATGAAAATCAAGTTGGTACTGGCGGATGGTATTCAAGTGCTTATGTGAAATTAAAAGCAGAAGAAAGTGGAGTAACAGTTAAATCTAATAAGTTAACAGTGGTTACTAATGATATGCTTGCAAATGCTTTAATAACATCAGGTATTTATAATGCAGAGGTAAATGCATCAGCACCTTTTGATGTAACTGGTGAGTCAGCCCTAGCAGGAATATTGGCTGGAGCTGAAAAAATTATGGGCGGAGAATTAAAAACTCAAAATAAACAAGCAGCCCAAGAAGAAATAGAGGTTTCTATGGATTTAGCTGAAGAAGTTGGACAAACTGAAGCAGCAGCAGTTATTAATGATGTAAAGACTAAAGTAATAAAAGAAAAGCCAAAGACAGATGAAGAGATTGGTAAGATTGTTGATGAAACAAGTAAAAAATATGATATTAATATAACTAATGAAACAAAAGAACAAATAGTTGTGTTAATGAATAAAATAAATGATCTTGATATTGACTATGATGCTGTTAAGGATGTATTAAGTGAGACAGCTTCTAAATTTAAAGATGAATTAGCAGCTTTAGGCAAGCAACTTCAAGATTCAGGATTTTTTGATAGACTATTTGCATGGGTAAAGGATTTATTTAATTCAATATTTAATAAAGAATAGATTTAAAAAGTCGACAATGCTACTTTTTAAATAGACACTAAAAAGGCCTGTACACCGAAAGGTGCACAGGCCTTTTAAATCTTATTGAACTTCTTTAGCAGTTCCAGCTTCAACTTCTTTCATTAAAGAATCGATAGCTGTTACATAATCTTTTACTTTTATAGAAACACCAGAAACGGCATCAGTTGTTTTAGTTTCTTCATTTACAGTAACTTTTGATAAATCAAAGTTGTTGTCTTTTAAGAATTGAGTTAATAAATCAGCTTGCTCGTGCCAGTGTTTTTCTTCGCCTTCTTTCATAACGTATTCGCCTTTTTCAGAAAGCTCTCTTTTAGAACCTTTATCAGTAGTAACGTCGATAGTTGCATCTACTGGCTTACCATCTTCGTAAGTCATTTCTACTACAGTACTATCTTTTTCACCTTTTAAAGTATATGTGTAAACTTTAACTTCAGCAGCTTCTTTAGCAGTTCCAGCTTCAACTTCTTTCATTAAAGAATCAATAGCTGTCATATAATCTTTTACTTTTATAGAAACGCCAGAAACAGCATCAGTAGTTTTAGTTTCTTCATTTACAGTAACTTTTGATAAATCAAAGTTGTTTTCTTTTAAGAAGTTTATTAGCAAGTCAGCTTGCTCATGCCAATGTTTTTCTTCTCCTTCTTTCATAACGTATTCGCCTTTTTCAGAAAGAGCTCTTTTAGAACCTTTATCAGTGATAACATCAATAGATCCATCTACTGGTTTACCATCTTTATATGTTAATGTTACAACAGTACTGTCTTTTTCACCTTTTAAAGTGTATGTATATGTTTTATCTTCAATTTTTTGACCTTGCTCAGTAGAAGGCTTGTCTGATTTTCCTGCATCGTCTTTGTTTCCACATCCAACTAAAGCGATAGATGAAGCAATCATAATTGTTGCAAGTACTAAACTTAATTTCTTTTTATTCATAATATTATTCCCCCTAAAAGATAATATATAAGTCTTTATGCCATGATTATATTACATCCTTGTTAAAAAAACAACAATTTTATTGAAGAAAATATCATTTGTTTTAAAATATTTTTAATTGAATTTTATTTGAACTTAATAAAAGAAAATTTTAAGGATAAACCTATAGTTTTTTCTTTGTATAAAAATTATTTATTTAACAATATAAAGAAAATAAATACGAACATTAAAAAATATATTTTTGGTACAACCTATATTTTTAAAACAAAATACGATATAAAATAATAAAAAATAAATAAATGTTCATAAAACTATTGAAAAAAGGTTAAAATTACATTATTATATCATTCGGAGTGATTAAATTAACGAAAGAAGGATTATATGAAAAATTTATTTAAACCAAATGGTAAATTAGATAGGTATTTTGGAATATCAAAGGAGAATTCTACCGTAAAAACTGAGATAGTAGCAGGTATAACTACATTTATGACTATGGCATATATACTTATAGTTAACCCATCAATACTATCAGCGGCAGGTATGGATAGTGGAGCGGTATTTACAGCTACTGCATTGTCAGCAGTAGTAGCAACCTTAATCATGGGAATATATGCAAAACTTCCTTTTGCACAAGCTCCAGGAATGGGACTTAATGCGTTTTTTGCTTTTACAGTGGTACTTGGAATGGGGTATTCCTATGAATTTGCGTTAACAGCAGTATTTTTAGAAGGAATAATTTTTATTCTATTAACTTTATTTAATGTACGTGAAGCAATCGTAGATTCAATACCTGATAATATAAAGAAAGCAATTTCAGTAGGTATAGGATTATTTATAGCTCTTATTGGTCTTGAAGGCGCTGGAATTATAGTACATCCACAAGATGGAGGAACTATTTTAGCTCTTGGAAACATTACACAGGGAACAGCGTTACTTGCAATTATAGGTATATTAATTACAGGAATATTGTTAACAAGAAAAGTTAGAGGAGCATTATTTATTGGAATGATCCTTACTGCCATAATTGGAATACCAATGGGTGTGACACCAATACCAACAAGTGTAATTAGTGCACCACCATCAATTAGTTCCTTACTTTTTAAATTCGAATGGCATAATATATTTTCTTTAGATATGGTAATAGTTTTATTTACATTATTATTTATGGATATGTTCGATACAATAGGTACTTTAGTTGGAGTTGCAACAAAAGCTAAAATGCTTGATGAAAATGGAAAGGTACCAAATATAAAGAAAGCTTTATTTGCAGATGCTATAGCGACTACTTTTGGTGCATGTATCGGTACAAGTACTGTTAGTACTTTTGTAGAAAGTGCATCAGGAGTTGCAGAGGGTGGAAGAACTGGATTTACAGCAGTAGTAACAGCTATTATGTTTGGGCTTGCTCTATTCTTTGCACCAATATTTGCATCTATTACACCGGCAGTTACTTGCTCTGCTTTAGTATTAGTTGGATTATTTATGATCGAACCGATAAAAGAAATAGATATAACAGATTATACAGAAGGTATACCGGCATTTTTAACTATAATTATGATGCCTCTTGCATACAGTATTTCAGATGGAATAGTATTTGGAGTTGTTTCATATATAGTGCTTAAATTATTTGCAGGTAAAAAAGAAGATATAAGTTTTACAACAGTAATAATTGGAATAATATTTATTTTAAAGTTCATAATATAATATATTATTGATGGTTATTATAGAAAAACTAGGTAGTATCACCATAAACAATATAAATATTTTTACAAAACTTTACTTGATATAAGTATTTATATTGTTTATAATGAGTATACGTGGTAATTTTAAGTTACCATCAGTCAAATATGGGGGTGTACTGATTTCGACGGGGGTACATGACGCATAGGAAGCGAGTAGAGGGAACTCATGGGCCCGCTTTAAAAAACTATGGGATTAAAGATAAACGCAGAAGACAATTTTGCATTAGCAGCTTAATATAGCCGCTCGTTCTACCTTTGAGGCCCACGGCTTAGGATAGGGCGTCGATTAGTGGGGAACCGCACTTAGGAAAGCTTTGACTTAAGGACGGAATTTATGAAGCTACTAAAGTAGAAACCCGGTTTCTAGGGGTTCTATGGAGGGAATGTTAAAATAGAAACTGCACTCGGAGATGCCTATGTGGAGTGGCTTTCGGACAGGGGTTTGATTCCCCTCACCTCCACCATAAAAAAACTCGACAATACAGAAATGTGTTGTCGAGTTTTTTTGTTGTGAAAAATTACAAGGCAAAAATATAATTATATAAAAAGGTATTGTTTGCGACGTAACGTCATATGTTAATATGTAAAACATGGAGGTGTAAAATGAAAAATAAAGATTTATTAACAGTAGGCGAACTCGCGAAAGAAATGGATGTTACAGTTCGTACATTACAATATTATGATGAACAAGGATTACTTAAGCCATCGTCAAGAAGTGAAGGCGGAAGAAGACTTTACACTAAAAAGGATATGATAAAATTACACCAAATCCTTTCGTTAAAATATTTAGATTTTTCATTAGATGAGATAAAAGATAAATTATTTTCATTAGATGATCCAAAGGAAGTTGCAAAAATATTAGAAAATCAAGCTATGATAATAAATCAGCAAATTGAAAATTTAAAGTCTGTATTAATTGCAACTGAAGCTTTACATAAAGAAGTGCTTCAAGTAGAAAAAGTAGATTTTTCAAAGTATGCAGATATCATTTCGTTACTTAAGCAAGAAAATAAAAATTATTGGGTAATTAAGTTGTTTGATGATAAGTTATCAGATCATATCAGAAATAGATTTGCAAATGATCCTACAAGTGGAGAAAGATTGTTTGAAAAATATTCATGGATATTAGATAAGGCAGTTAAATTAAAGAAAAATAATGAATCACCAACTAGTTCTGATAGTATAAAACTTGCCAAGGAATGGTGGGATATGATAAATGAATTTACTGGTGGTGATTTTAGTATTCTGCCAGAACTAATGAAGTTTAATGAAAGTAAAAATGGTTGGGATAGTGATATTGGGGAAAAGCAAAAATATGTTGACGATTTTCTCGAGAGTATTCTAATGGCATATTTTCAAAGCCAAAATATACGAATTCCTGAACTGGAGGTATAAAATGAAAAATGTAATTAAGATTTCTAATTTGAAGAAGCAATATGGAAATAATAATGTTTTAAAGGGGATATCATTTGAAGTTGAACAGGGGAGTATATTTGCTTTACTTGGAACTAATGGTGCGGGAAAAACAACAACTCTTGAGTGTATAGAAGGAATACGTAAATATAATAGTGGTGCAATATATATAGATGGAAAGATGGGAGTGCAATTACAATCATCATCCCTTCCAGAAGGAATAAAATGTTTAGAAGCTTTAAAGTTATTTGCAAAATGGAATAATACATCTGTGGATTTAGAATTTATAGATAGATTAGGTTTAAAAGAAGTATTAAAAAAAGAATATAAGTCTATGTCAATTGGACAAAAGAGAAGGGTGCATTTAGCTTTAGCAATGACAGGTAATCCAGATATAATTTTTCTAGATGAGCCAACAGCTGGACTTGATGTAGAAGGTAGAGTTTCATTACATGAAGAAATTAGAAGATTAAAGAGCCTTGGAAAAACAATTGTTATGGCTAGTCACGATATGGCAGAAGTTGAAAGCTTATGTGATAGGTTAGCTATTTTAAAAAGGGGAGAAATTGCATTTTTAGGAACTGTAAATGAACTTACTTCTCAGATAAAAAGAATATATAGAATACAGTTAAAACTAGATAGAAAATTAGAAAATAATAAATTTGAATTTTGCTTATATAAAGGTAAAGAAAAAGAATATTATATTTTCGAAAGTAATAAGATTGATGATGGGTTATTAGAACTGCTTACCGTAGCAAAAAAAGAAAATGTTATAGTATATGATGTTAAAATAGAAAGTTCTACATTAGAAGATAGTTTTATGGATATAGCAAGGGGGGAGATGTAATGGGTGGATTTTTATATGGAATTGCACTTCAATGGAAGTTGGACTTAAGAAATAAAGGAATAATAATAACGTACTATATAGTGCCCCTTGTATTTTTTGCTTTTATGGGTGGAATATTTACATCCATAGATCCTATGGCTCATAAAACGCTAATTCAATCTATGACTGTGTTTGGAGTAAGTATGGGGGCAATTATAGGTTCACCAAATCCATTAGTGGAAACATTTAGTAGTGATATAAAAAAGGCATATAGAGTTGGAAACATTCCTCTTTGGACAGCTGTAGCTAATAACTTTATATCTGGCTTTATTCACCTTTTTATTATGAGTATAGTTATATTTTTTGTAGCTCCAATTGCATTTAAAGCAACAGTTCCAAGTAATACTATTTTATACTTTAGTAGTCTTGTTCTATTTATAGCTACTTGTTTATCTGTAGGAACTGTATTAGGTTTAGTTGTTAAGAGCCTATCAAGATTAACAATGATATCACAGTTTGTATTTCTTCCATCAATAATGCTCTCTGGAATTATGTTTCCATCTAATATGTTGCCTGAGTTTTTACAAGGGCTAGGAAAGATATTTCCTTCTACTTGGGGATTTGAAAATATGATTAAAAGTAACTTTGATAGTTTAACAATGTTACCATTAATAGTGATCTTCATGATTTGTTTATTAATAAGTTTAAGGAAGATAAATAGATTAAAAGCTGATTAATTAATAGAAGGAATAATATAAAGAGTCGGTGGTATTAAAGGTAATAAATCACCTCCGCCAAAAAACATCAACTTTTGTTTAGTTGATGTTTTTATTTCGTAAAATTTTAATCATCATCAATATTTTGTAAAAATAACAACAATTACACTTAAGATATGTAAATAAAAATAGAAATTTGGTTATATGTATTTGATTTACATAATATCTATATTATACTGGAGGTGCAATAATACAAAATGTAAGGAGAAAAAGTTATGAAATTTAAAAGTAAGTTTTTGATGTTACTAGCAGTTGTCATTGTTGCAGCTAATTTATGTACATCAAAGGTATTTGCAGATGAGGGTGAAAATAGGAAGGAAAATCCTATAGACTATTCTAAAATACTTGAAGATACTAAAATAACATCATTTAAGCTAGAGGCATCTAATAATCCTCAATTAAAATATGATATTGAAGGATATTGGAAGGATAATGTTATTTATTGTTTTGTTCCAAGTGGTGTTGATAAAAGCAAGTTAGTTGGGACTTTTGAAAAAGAAGGACATGCAGATATTTTAGTTGGTGATGTAGTTCAAGAAAGTGGAATTACAAGTAATGATTTTAGTAATAAAGTGATATATAAAGTGGCTGACAGTAGAAATGTAACCTATAGTATTGAGGTAGTTAACTCTTCTGTGCCTACTATAGAAATAGAAACAGAAAGTAAACAAACTGTTGGATCTAAGGATAATTATCTTAATGGAACTATGAGAATTGTAGGAACCGATAATTATAAGGAAGGTTTATATGAAGGAAGTATTAGAATTAAAGGAAGAGGAAATAGTACTTGGAAGTATGAGAAAAAGCCATATAAAATTAAACTTGATAGGAAAAGTAACGTTTTAGGAATGGATTCAAGTAAAGATTGGGTACTGTTAGCCAATCACGTAGATAAGACTCTTATTAGAAATAGTGTTGTATTTGAGCTAGCAAAAAGATTTAATCTACAGTATACTCCAGACTTTGTATATGTGGATGTAATACTAAACGGAGAGTATTTAGGAAACTATACTTTATGTGAGCAGATAAAAATTGGCAATGGTAGAGTTGATATAAATAAGTTAAGTAAAGATGATAATTATGGGGAAGCAGTTACTGGGGGATACCTTTTAGAGATTGATAACCATAAGGATGAAGATGTGTGGTTTGAATCAAGTTTAGGGCTACCTATAGCTATAAAGGGGCCGGAGGAAATAACTGATCCTCAGAAAAAGTACATAATAAACTATATTAATGAATTTGAGGCAGCTTTAAATTCAGATAGTTTTTCTTATAATGGAAAGAGGTATGATGAATACATAGATGTAGATTCTTTTGTAAATTGGTATTTAGTTAATGAGATTACTAAGAATGTAGATTCAAAAGGATATTCAAGTATCTACTTATATAAAGATAAAAATGGCAAACTTTCAATAGGTCCGGTTTGGGATTATGATAGAGCCTTTGGAAATATTAATTATGACGGATGCGATGAATTTGAAGGTTGGTGGGTTAAGGAAGGTACTTGGTATTCTAAGATGTTCCAGGATACTAAATTTGTTAACTTAGTTAAGAATAGATATGAAGAAATGATGCCAGTTATAAATGACATTGTAAATATGATGGATAGACAAGCTAACACTGTA
This sequence comes from uncultured Clostridium sp., assembly GCA_900548455.1. GTDB lineage: Bacteria > Bacillota > Clostridia > Clostridiales > Clostridiaceae > Clostridium_J. The sequence continues at coordinate 73,301 of URKQ01000013.1, read as the reverse complement.
AGTTCTTCTAGAATAGTTAATTATACTAGATGGGATATTACTGATAAATTATCTATTCATAATCCAGTTGCTACAGGATCTTATGAAAGTGAAATGAATCATTTGAAAAATTGGACATCAAATAGAATATCATGGATGAATAGTGAACTGGGAAATGTAGATATAAAACAATTAATTGGACTCACTAGATATGAGACAGCAGCACTATTGAGTAAGTCTGAATTTGCAAGTGCAGATACGGTAATATTAGTAAATGGGTATGCACTTGTGGATGGGTTGACGGCTGCACCGTTAGCAAGTTGTGTTAATGGCCCTATATTACTTACTGAACAAAATGACATTTCGGAGGTTACTAGAGAAGAAATTAAAAGATTAGGAGTTAAAAATGTAGTTATTGTTGGAGGAACAACGGTTGTAGGAAGCAATGTAGAGAATGAGATTAAATCAATGGGCATAGCTAATATAACTAGATTAGGAGGAATAACAAGATATGAAACTAGTTTGCTTATAGCTAAGTATATTGATGCAAACTATAAGGATGTTTCAAGTGTGTTTATTTGTGATGGTATGGGAGAAGCAGATTCCATGTCTGTGGCCTCAGTATCAGCAGAAAATAAAAATCCAATAATTCTTGTTTCAACTGGAGAGATAAATAGCGATACATATAATTGGCTTAAAGCAGAGAATTTAAGGGATGCTTATACAATAGGTGGAACTTCAGCAGTTTCTGATTATGTATTAAATCTTGTTAATAGTGTTACTTCTGAAAATATTTTAGGGAAGCGTCTTGGTGGAATCAATAGATATGAAACAAATGCTAAAGTAATTAATGAGTTTTATGGTAATAATATAAATAATGTTTATGTTTCTAAGGGATATGTGCTTGTAGATGCATTAACTTCTGGACCTATAGCAGCTATAAATAAGTCACCTATAGTCTTAGCTGGAGATAATCTGGAAAAAGAGCAAATAGACGTTTTAAGTTCTAAAAAAGCAAACGTTATAATTCAAGCTGGAGGAGGAGTATCCTCACAGGTTATTAATAATCTTAGCAATATACTTAAATAGAAAAAATGAGGATGAAAAAATTTTCATCCTCATTTTTTAGTACCTAGGAAAGTATAGATTTTTTATTATTCGTATATATTTTCTGTTTGAATATCATTTAGATTATCATAGGATGAATTAATTTTATCATCCGATAAAACAGTACCTTTTGTTAATGTTTTTATTATGGCTTCCTGTTTTTCTACAGGAATGATGGAGCCAGAATGTTTTGTTATAAACTCGCATAACTCACGTGGGCCTCTTGCGGAGTGAGAAAACACAGGGGTTTCTACGGAGTTTACATACACCTTACAATCAGGGTTTGAAAAGTAAACAATACCTTGAATTCTTTCGTTTAAGTTATTTGAATTTAAGGTTAAAGAAAGTTTATAGATTTGAGAGTTTACTTGTTTAATTGGATTATAAAAATCTTTGCTATAGTGACCACCTTTTCTGCCTGTTTTATGTTGAACTAAATATTTATCAGAAGCATCTCCCTTAATTTTTCCATTAATATTTTTTGTTTTTATAACAAAAAGTCCATTAGTACCAATAACCAAGTTATCTATATTAGCCCAGTTATTAGTTGGATCTAAATTTAGGTTTGAAATAACAGTATATGAATCTGGAAGATTTTCGAATACCTTAGAAATACGGTTTTCTCCTTCAAGGCCTATTTTCCTTAATTTTAGAGGTTTAGAATATTTGTTATACATTATAGCACCCAACATAAATATTGGTAAACTAATTCCATTAGTAGGAATAAAAAGGAAGAAACTTATTAGTGTAACTATAAGCCATGATGTGGATTTCTTTTTTAGTTCGGTTAGTCCATTTTCTAAAGAATTGTTGTTGTGAATAATTTTTGCCATAATTAAGTCCTTTCTAATCAAGCCATTTTAAATAAAAATATTTATAATATTATTAAAATTTATTTTTTAAATATTATATAATTATATTTTATTTTGTATTGCTGAAATTTTAAATTAAATCTGATAATATATTATTATATAATAAAAATTTGTCGAGAAAAAGAGGAAGGATATGAGATATGGGAAAAGAGAGATGTCCGTATTGTCATGAAATAAGCGAAGATGATGAATTTTGTGATTTCTGTGGAAGGAGTATGATGGCAAGTCCAGTTGAGGATGTTCTTGAAGAAGATAAGCCATATAAAACAAAGTGGACAGAATCAACGTTAAAATGTCATTGTATAACGTGTAATAGATATGAAGATGATTTTTATAAAAATCAAGATTATAAAGAGTTAAGTGATTTTATGGATATTCCTATAAATTGTGAGGAAGATGAAGAAAAAATTACTTTATATTTTTTGGAAAAAGATGAAATAGATTTAGATACATGGCTACATTTAAAAGGGAAGGTAAGCTTTGAGGAGGCCGTGTCACTTGTAAAACGTATAAGTAAGATAATTAGCCAATTAAATTTGAGAGGCTATATATTAGGATATTTTGATTTATCAGATTTTTGGATGAAAAAAGATGATATTAACACATTAAAATTTAGAAAAGTACGACCTTTGATGAAGAAGGATGAGAGTTTTTTAAATTATAAGTTAGGGCAATTTTATGCACCAGAGGTTAAAAACGATGAGACAGGTGGTATAGGGTATTCATCAGATGTTTTTCTGATGGGGAAACTTTTACTTTCATTAATTTTAAGGGATGAAGATTTAAATGATTATGGAAAAATGAGATATGTATCTCATCAGTTAGAATTGTTTACTTCAGAGTTTCCAATGGAAATTAGGTATTGGATTGGAAAGTCTACAAGTATATTTAATGAAGAAAGATATGAAAATGTAGATGTTCAAATGGAAGCTTTGGAGTATTTATTAAAGCGTGGTGAAGAACGAAAATCAAATGTATATACTAACTGGGAGTTAGAATATGCTTTTAAGAGTGATATTGGATTTGGTAAAACGTCTAAAGATTCTAAAGAAAGTTATGAGTTTTTAAATGAGGATAGTTATTTATATTTAGAGGGAAGTGGGGATATAAATAATTCTCTAGTAATTGTGGCTGATGGTATATCAAATTGTAAATATGGTTCTGGATATAAAGCTTCAAATGTAATTATTGATACTGCCACAGAACTTTGGAATGAAAGAAGTAAAGACATTAGTGATAGGGAACAGGTAGAAAAGTTTTTTGTAGATTTAGTTAAAATTTCATCCGCTAAGATTGTAGATGAAGCAATGAAAGACATACCTTTAAGTGAAGAAAATATTCCTGAGGGACATATTTTATCTTCGGACATAATGGGAAGTACCCTTGTAGGAGCATTAATCGTTAATAATGTAGCTTATACCTTATCAATAGGGGATAGTAGGATCTATTTAAGTGATAAGGGAAATAGCCTAAGTTTACTTAATATAGATGATAATTATTTAAATAAATGCTTAAAAGAAAAAATGCCTATGGAAAAAATAAAGGTACTTGAGAATAAGTCAAGTTTAATGAATATCATAGGTGGAGCTAATACTAAAGAGTGGCCTTTTAAAGCAGTAGATACAAAGTGTCATATAAAAGAAGTTAATCTATTAAATGATGAAATATTGATACTATGTTCAGATGGAGTAACAGATTATATTAATCCAATTGGTCATAGAAGTGATCAATGGAATGCTGACTTTAGAATACAAGAAATTCTATCTGAAGAAAGTGAAAAGGAACATTGTCTTGAAAAAATTGCAGGAAGATTTATTGATGAAGCAAATAACAATGGTGGGGGAGATAATATTACCATAGTTTTAGTAAAGATAATTTCAAAAGATAAATAAAAATATAAAATACTTAGGGGGAAGAAAGATGGCAAATGAATTAGTTTTATTAGAAGAGATAAATGAACCATATCTTAAAAATGATGATAAGGAAAAACAAATTAAGGTTCGTATAAGAATAGAACCAAGTCAAGAAGTAAGAGAAAGATGTACCCATGATGTTATTCAAGCCATGGGATCTGATATATGCATTGTTTTGGATGTAAGCCAATCTATGAGAGATGTTATTGCAGGAAAGCCAGAAAGAACTGGAGAGGTAATAGAGGTTGAAGGTATAAAGAAATATGTAGTTAGGGGAGGTATTACTAAATTAGATGCATCCCTAGAGGCCATAAAAAAATTAATACCACTTCTACGTGAAAATGATACATTATCACTTATTGCCTATGAAGATGAACCACATGTTATTTTTAGTGGATATACTTCAAGAGATAAAAATAGAATACTAAGTGAGTTAGAAAATTGCAGAAAGTATAGTGGAAATACTAATATTTCAGGAGCCCTAGGTGAAGCAAGAGCTCTTTTATCATCAGTAAAGCAAGAAAGACCTAAGAAGGTTATATTCCTTACAGATGGACAACCTTATGGAGATACAGAAGAGAAGGGAATAACTCAAGGAAAATTATTAGCTGATTATAATATAACTATGGATTGCTTAGGGTTTGGAAATGATTTTAACTATGCCTTTATGGAGAAAATAGCATCTTTTTCAAAGGGAAGAACAGATATAATAAAAACTCCAGAAGATGCAGAAAAGATTTTTGAAAGTCTATTTAGAAGAGCTCAAAGTGCTGTAGCTACAAATGTAAAATTAACCTTGAATTTTAGTCCTAATGTTAGAGTTACAGAGCATTATAGAGGAACACCAGAAAATCTATATTTAGGTAAGGTAATACTTCCGACTAATGAAAGAAAGTATACATTAACATTAGGTCAGATAGAGAGAAGTCAAAGATATGATTACTACTTTTTAGTGACAGTACCACCACAAGTTGATTACAAAGGTAGATTCCGTCTTATGAAGGCGGAAGCTGAATATTATATTCCAGCTATGTATGGTGAGAGCGTTGAAAAAACAAGTAAAAATGTAATAGTAGAATTCGGAAATAATCCTGAACTTATAAATGAAAAAAATGGTGATGTTGAAAGAGGATATCTACTTGCAGAGATAAAAAAATTAGAAGATGAAGCAGATATAGCAAGAGCTAATAAAAATCATGTAGAAGTAATAAGTAGATATGAAAGTATTATAGAGATATTCGAAACCCTTGGTATGGTAGCACAATTGAAGAATTATAGAGAAGTTCTTGAAAAGTATAAGGCTACAGGAGATATTTCTTTAGATGAATTAAATAACGCTAGAAGATCGTCTTCACAGGCAGCAGATGCAGGAGTATTAGAAGAACCATTAAGGGAAGAAGATGAACTTGCAGTATTTGGTCAAGATACTGGTTTAAGTTGGTTATAGGAGGAAAAAATATGTTGAGAAAAAAATGTATTAAACCACAGTGTGGAAGAGTTTATAAAGAAGATGAAGTTCAATTTGAAATAAATGAATGTGACTGTGGTGCTCCATTAAAACCTTTAAGTGACTTTTCAGATAGATGTGAACGAGACAAAAATGATGAAAATGTAGATAATATTGAAACTCCAATAACTAGTTTTCAAATTGAAGAAAGCATTGAAGAAGATAAAAAGGAAGAAATTCTTTTAGAGAAAGAGCATATAGACTTTATTGAAGTTAAGAAAATGAAATGTTCAAATTGCGATTGTGGATTAATTTTTGAAGAGGGACACGAAGCTTATGAGGACGGATTTTGTACAGAATGTGGATATGCTCTTGAGGAGCATAGTGGAAAGGTATCAACAAGTAATGTAGAAGCTATTGAAAAAAACATGGAAGCGGATAGTTTAGATGAAAAAGTATCAGAAGTAAAAGCAGATGAAACTTATAATGATTGTGAAGAAATTAAGGAATATGGGGATATTTTAAAGTATTCTGTGGATGAAAATAAGTATATTCACTTTCCAGGAGAAGATGGATATATTGAGGATACTACAATAGAAGATATAGTTGTAAGTGATGAACATGAGAATTATGAAGGGGATCGCTTAGTTATATATAGTAATAAGCTCAAATATAAAACAATACCGTTAATATATGATGAAACTGTAATAGGAAGAAAAAGTACTTCATCAGCGCCAGATATAGATTTAACAGATATTGATTTGGAGAGAAAAATTAGCAGAAATCATGCACTAATTTATAGATATCAAGGAGATTATTATGTAAGAAATATTTCTAGTAAAAATTCCTTACATGTTAATTCTCAGGCGTTACTACTAAATGAACAAACAAAGCTTGAAAATGGTTCTAAAATAATTTTAAGCAGATTTTTAGGAATAATATTTTACTTAGCTGGTGGTGAAATCAATGAGTAATAGATGGAAAAGAGTTTTATTAGGTAATGGTAATGTACAGCAGTTTGTTAAAGGTGAAGATAAGCTTTATGCACCTTTAATAATTGGAGATAGATATGAAGTAGATGGGATACTATCTACTTCAGGAGGATTTGGTATCATTTTTACAGCAAAAGATAATAGATTACTAGGAAGAAGGGTATTGATAAAGGCTCGTAGATATGACAATGAACCTGGACTTTTTACTCATGTAAAAGATGTTACTCGTAAGGAAAAGATTGATAAAATAAGAAAACAAATAAAGTTTGAATATAATTGTCTTTTGAATTTTAGAAAAAAAGGTGAAAGCAGGATGCCAAATGTAAATGACATTATAGAAGGTTTTTCACCTTTTATTTATGGGCCTCATAGAAGTGGAGATGGACAGGTTTATTATTATGATGAACCAGAAGTATATAATAAAGAGCCCTATATAATTATGCAGATGATAGAAGGACAGAATCTTGGAGATTATGTGGCCGATGGAATAGACAGTGTTATGGAAGATAGAGAATATAAGAATTATCATCAATGGGAGAAAGATGTACTTCAATATGCATTGGAACTATGTACTATGTTTAGTGAATTTCATAGAAAAGATGATAGTTTTAAAAATAAATTTTTTATATACCAAGATTTAAAACCCGATAATATTATGATGACTGAAAATATGTTTTTAACTTTAATTGACTTTGGTGGAATGACACTTGTAACTGAGGAGAATGGTAATGTATGTAGTAATTGGAAAGGCTTTGGTTCGGCTGGATTAGGTACTTGGGGATATAAAGCCCCTGAGATGGACCCAACTAGAGGATTACTAGGAAACTTAGATCAAAGAGTTGATATATATGCAATTGGGGCCACACTATATCATTTACTTACAGGCGATGATTTATCAAAGGCACCTCATAAAGAATATGAAAGAATTCCAGTAAATAATTTAAAAAAATTTGGATACATTGATGAAACTTATGAACTTATAAAAATGGCAACCCAGCCTAATAGAGATGAAAGATATAGCACAACAAAAGAAATGGCAGACCAAATTTATAAAGCATTTACTAGTATAAAGAGGGTATAAATATGAAGATTGCAATTTTAATCGATTATGCTAATTTTTTTATTTCAATTAAAAGAGTTCATGGTTTAAAAGATATAAATGAAATAGAAGATAAGATATGCAGTGTTATAAATAATGTATCTAAATATATTTGTGAAAACAATGAATACAATAAAAAGGGTGTTGAAGTGGTGATGAAAAAGGCTTTTGTCCTTGATGATAAAAGCTTTGGTCACCCAGAGAATACATTACCTAAGAACAACATATTAGTTGAAAGAGTTAAAGATGTAAATGAGAAGAAAACTGATGTAATGAAGGACATGAATCAAAGTAGGCTTGATGATGAAGTTCTAATGGAAGAGGGAATGAAACTATCAAATACTGGTGTTGTAGATGGAATATTGGTTGTTACCAATGATGGGGATTTTGCATCCCTTGGAGAAAAGCTTGGATATATAGGAAGAGAATTTTGGGTTGGTGCCTATGAAGGAAAAGAAGAAAATAATTCCAAAGATAAAGGGAAATATATTCGAACTGCTACTAAATTAAAGAATGCAGCAGATTTAGTTTTACCGCTTAAAGATATTTATGAGGGTATAGATGAGGCTGAGGCAGTTGAAGCTTGGGAAGAAATAATTGAAGAAGACATAGAATGCATAAAAGGACCTAGAATACTGATTTTTAGAAAGGGAAAAATTATTGCCCAGTATCCTGTAGGGAAAACCTTAATTGGAATAGGAAGAAGGAGTACCAGAAGACACTATTTCCCTAATATTGACCTTACGGAATACGATACAGAAAAGATTGTTTCTAGGCAGCATGCAGAGATACGTAAAATTAATAATAAACTGATATTTTCAGTACATAAAAATTGTAGTAGAGGAACCTGGGTAGATAGAAATCCTATATTTCCACTTCAACAATTTATATTAAAGCCAGGAATGGCTGTTGTTATTGGAGATAAGACCGGCTTTGGCATTAAATATATAGAAGAATAATTATGGGAGATAGGTGATACTTTATGGATTTTAAAACGTCTAAAGACCCACTGACGTTATATTCAAATGATGTAGATTTAGATAACAGGTGGGTAGTAGTAAATACAAAACAGATGGAAGAAGCTACAAAAGCATCTTGGGGTTGGTTCTTTGGCGTTCAAAGTAGAAGATTTGAAAGGACAAAACTTCATCTTGTTTACGATAGAGTGGTAGGTCGTCCCGTTATTGCTAAAACAATATGTTATAGACCAGATGATTTGCAAAGTAGAGAAGCTATACTTGAGAGAAGAAGTATTCTTACTCAACAAATTGATTTGCTAAATGATATAGCATCTCCTCTTTTACCAGAACCTCTTGATTGGTTTACCGTTACAAACACAGTAGATGGATTGCCATCTGATTTAAGGGATTCAGAACCAGTGTTAATTTTAGATTATCAACCAGGATTGCCACTTCAATATTTTATTCAAAAAAAGAAACTTAGATTTAGACAATCAAAGGATAGAGAACCTGGAGTAGACACAACCAATGTAGGTAGGATAGCTATGAGAATACTCTACTTTATCAGAATTTTAAAGGAGCATAACTATGCGTATCTAGATTTAAATCCGGAGCATATACTGCTGCTTAACAATTATATACCAAGATTTTTAGGCCTTGGTAGGATATGTAGAACTATAGATGGACACCTTGATAGTGCAAATATAAATTTTGGTATGACATCAAGAGGATACTCAGCACCAGAATTAAATGACTATAAAGATGATTGGAAGAGTGCAAAGGAAGCTACGGCAGAGCAAATTGGAGCATTTTCTTTAGGAGTTATAATACATCAAATGGTAAGTGAAACTACAGAGTTTACTAATGATATGATACTTAATGGATCTTTTGTTTATCCCAATGGAGTTACAGAGAATATAATTCAAGGGGCCTTTAATGGAGATAAACTACACGAATTAATAACTATGTTGTGTAATCATGATGTTAATGAAAGACTTACAGATTTAGATGTAATAGAAGAAAAACTAAAGGTTATATCTGGAGTATCTACTGCAAAGAGGAGAAATATAGGAGACAGGAAAATAAATATTGAAAGAAAAAGTAATTCTGAAGGCAAGAGAAATATCAATCGTAAGGTTGGCTGGGTAAAGTGGTATGATCAAAATAGAAATTTTGGATTTTTAGTATGTAAAGATACTTTAAAAGAATATCATATTTCTAAAACTAATTTAGAGAAAACCAATATTGCTTATCTAGTAGAAAATATGAGAGTAACTTTTGAAATTGTAAATGGTGAACAGGGTGATTATGCTACTAATGTTATGGTGATGCAGGAACCAAGAAGATCATATTCGCCTTCAATGCCAAGAGAAAATCCTAAACCTAAACAGAATGATGAAAAAGATGAAGGACTACTAAAAAAGTTAAAGAAATTATTTTTTAGTTAAAAATTTAAATAAGGAAAAATTAACTTTGAAAGGAATGACTGATGGTGGATGAATTATTTATAACAATTAGTTTTGCACTTTTAGATCAAGAGAAAAATAGCGTCGAAGTTTGTTCCAATTGGCAAATATCTGATGATGAAGAGGGTATATTTTTAATTTCTAGTAATGGTGCATTAGGTGGAGATTGTACTATAAATGTTTTACAAAATGAAGAAGAAATATATACATCCCACATAAGAAAGACCCCTGTTAAGGGACTTCCACTCCCATTCGAAGGAGAAAACATATATATATCATCGAGAGTTTTAACTTCACAGGATGTCTCCGGGGATAATGAAATTGCAGAGATAATACTATTAGATAATGAAAATAAATTATTAGCTGAGGCAGTAATAACAATAGAGGATTTAAGAGAAAATATGGACAAACCTCTTATTAATGAAAAAGAAGAAGTAAAGTGTGAAGTTATTGAAGAAATAGCTGAGGATGAAGAAGAAGTTCAAGTAGTTGAAGAAGCTGAAGACATATCTGAAGGAATAGTTGAAGAAATAAGTGAAGAAGTAGTTAAAGAAAATTGTGAAATAGAATTGGAAGGGGATGAATCCTCACAAGATGATGTGGATTCAGTAGAGGATTTTAACTGTTTAGAAAGAAATATAATTATTGAACAAATTAATAACTATTATGTAACTTTATTAAATGGATTTGAAAATAAGCCCCAATATTTTATGTATAATGACCAGCCAATGCTTAATTGGGATAGATCTATTGAGGAATATGTGGAGTGGGTTGAAGATTCTGTAGGCAGAATGTATAATATTGCACCTGTAGATATGAAGTCTATAAGAAAGATAATTATTACAATTGATGATAATTGTGAGAAATGTAATTTAGAAGAACATAATGTTAGGTATATGAATAAGCTTAATATTTTATCAAATTTCGGTGAGTAATTTTATAAGGAAAATAAAAGTAAGCAATCCAACTAATTAACTTGGATTGCTTATTTTCTTAGGAAATAGTAGATACTGGTGGAAGTGTGATAATAAATAATGATACAATAAAGCGTATGGGTAAATTTTACTATGGGTTTAGGGGGAATATGGATGAAGTTAAATAAATACATTGGGGATAAAAAGTTTTATAAGATGGTTTTGTTAATTGCCATACCGATTATGGTTCAAAATGGTATTACTAATTTTGTGAGTATGCTAGATAACATAATGGTTGGACAAATAGGAACAGATCAAATGTCTGGAGTGGCTATTGTAAATCAATTAATATTTGTATTTAACTTATGTATTTTTGGTGGAATTTCAGGGATTGGAATTTTTGGAGCACAATTTTGGGGAAAGAAAGATTTCAAGGGATTAAGGGAAACATTTAGATTAAAGATAATATTATGTATAATAGTTGCATTAGTTTCCATAGCCTTATTTAAAGTCTTTGATATATCTTTAATATCTTTATTTTTACATGAGGGTAGTAACTCAGGAGATATAGCTAGTACTCTTTTATTTGGGAAGGAGTATCTTTCAATAATGCTTATTGGGTTAATTCCCTTTGCTATAATGCAGGCTTATTCTAGTACGCTGAGAGAAACTGGTGAGACAATACTTCCAATGAAGGCTGGAATTGTAGCTGTTTTTGTAAATTTAATTTTAAATTACATACTTATATTTGGAAAATTTGGAGTTCAGTCTTTTGGAGTAAATGGGGCGGCAATTGCTACTGTTATTTCAAGATTTGTAGAATGTATTATAGTTGTAGCTTGGAGTCATGTTCATAAAGAAAAAAATGTTTTTCTTAAGGGAGTCTATTCTAATTTCACGGTTTCTAAAAAACTGATTAAACAAGTAACAATTAAAGGGGCACCACTTATGATAAATGAGGTGCTATGGTCAGCTGGTATGTCAGCTTTAGTTCAATGCTATTCCATGAGGGGCTTAGCTGTAGTAGCAGGAATAAACATAGCATCAACAATTTCTAATGTATTTGGAGTTGTATATATAGCTTTAGGAAATGCAGTTGCTATAATAGTAGGACAAATTTTAGGTGCTGGAAAAATGGAGGAAGCAAAAGATACAGATACTAAACTTATATTTTTTTCAGTTATGAGCTGCATATGTATAGGATTAATTATGATAGTAATTGCACCATTATTTCCCAAGATATATAATACTACTAGTGAGGTTAAGGATTTAGCAAGAAATTTCATTATTATATTAGCTATTTGTATGCCACTTAATGCATTTACTAATGCATCTTATTTTACATTGAGATCGGGTGGAAAAACTATAGTAACATTTTTATTTGACAGCATGTTTGTATGGATAATTAATATTCCTGTAGCTTATCTATTAGTAAGATTTTCATCGATGAATATTATGTTAATATATTTTATTTGCCAATCCTTAGAGATAATTAAATGTATTATTGGATATGTATTGGTTAAAAGTGGAGTTTGGCTTCAAAATTTAGTATAGTAAAGATGGCGTTATAAAATGATTGTTTTATAACGCCATCTTTACTATATAAGTAAGCTTACTCCAGAAATTAAAAGTAAAATATAAGAAAGTTTTAAAAATGATTCTTGACTAATTCGTTTGGCTAATTTGTTTCCAATGAAAACGCCAATTATTAAAGCAGGAACAGCCATAAGAGTTATATACAATATAGGAGTATTAATTATACCGACGGTAATTTGTTTAATTAGTATGTATGTGTTCAGTACAATCCATACAGGAGAAAGAGTTGCTCTAAATTCTTCTTTGCCTTTTAATTTTTTTACGGCATATATTATTAATAAAGGGCCTCCAGAAATAAACATACCATGTATAATACCAGCAATTAGAATTATTGCTATCAATACAATATCATTTAACTCAAATTGTTTTTTTACAAATAAACCTTTAATGGATATAAGTATAATAAAGATTGCGTAGATAATTAGTAGCACGTCAACTGAAAAAATCGAATAAAAATATTCTCCAATAAAAACGCCAATAAGCATAATTAAGGTCATTTTTATAAATTCAGATATATTTATATGTTTATAGGACTTTATAACAATAAAAGCGCAAGCAATAATTGTTAAGATATTTAGAACTGGTTTGGCGATATTTATGCCAAGCAATAATATAGAAAATGGCATAGCTAAAACTGTCCCAGCAAATCCAGTTATTCCTTGAATAATATTAGTTAATAATATTATTATTGTAAACAAAATATATTTCATATTTATACACCTTTCGTAATCATATTCGTATATATTAAGTGTTGTTTTGTGAGTTTTTATTCAAGAAAATAATATATATGAAAATTTAATTTTAAGTCTATGGAAAAGTATCTTTAAAAATGGTATTATATACTAAAATAAACCGTATTAAAAGGAGGATTATCATGGGGTTATTTAGTGGCATTGTAGGAAATGCAACAGAGGTTGATTTAAACAAAGTTAAAGAAGATTATGGTAAATTATTAGGGTCAGCTGAACAAATTGAAAAAGCATTTAAATTAGTTAGAGATATGATTCTTTTTACAAATAAAAGGCTGATTATGATAGACAAACAAGGAATGACAGGAAAGAAGATAGAATATCATTCAATTCCATATAGAGCTATTACAAACTACAAGGTAGAAACAGCAGGTCATTTTGATTTAGATGCTGAACTAAAAATTTATATTTCAGGTATGAGTATGCCTATAGAAAAAACTTTTAGTAGTAGTTGTAATATTTATGAAGTTCAAGCTCTATTAGCTGAATATTGTAGTAAATAGTTTTAGATATTTTAAAAAGGAGTTAATTGAAAAGATAAATTTCAATTAACTCCTTTTTTAATTTGTTACCATTAAGAATGGGATGCATAATTAAGAAATGTTTGTTTAATATAGAAAAAATACTATAATTTTGATAATATGTAACTGGGGTTCTTAATTTTAAAAATTAAGGAGAGGATAACTTATGAAAAGTAAAAGTCAAAAGGGGCAAGGAAAGAGTTCTATAATGGTGCAGTTGCAAACTACAATAATTCCAGTTTGCATTTTAGGATTACTATTGGTATCTCTAGTAAGCTATTTAGTATCTACTAAATTCTTGGTGAACAATACAAAGGATTTATTAACAGTTCTTACTGAATCATCACGTGACAGAGTAGAGGAAGTTCTTGAAATTAATAAAGAACGTGCAGAAGAAATATCATCATCATCCATTGTAATAAGCAGTGAAGCAGACATGAATGCTAAACTAGAATATTTAAAGGGTATTATGGATAAGGATGGATATAGTGATATTGGTATTTCCGATTTAAGTGGAAGCGTAAGCTATGCCAGTGGTGTAAATCTAGACATTAAAGAAAAGTATTATTTTGGAGAAGCTAAAAGTGGTAAAACTGTTTTAATCAAACCCTTTATTAGCAGGGCCACAGGGGAACAGTTGCTAGGTTATGCTACGCCAATTATTCAAAACGGTAATATTACAGGTGTTTTAGTTGTATTAAAAGACGGTAATGAGTTTTCAAGAATTGCTAGTGAATTAAACTTTCTAAATACTGGAAGGGCTTATATTATAGATGAGAGTGGTGTTATAATAGCACATGAAAATCAGGATTATGTAAGTAATTCCATAAGTAATATTGAATTGAGTAAAGAAGATAGTAAGTTTAAGGATATTGCTAAAATTGATGAAGAAATGATTAATAATAAATCAGGGGTAGCTGAAGCCAATATTGATGGTAAGAAAAACTTCGTTGTATATACTAATATAGAAAGTGTAGGTTGGGGCTTTGCAACCTATGTACAGGAAGGTGATGTATTATCACGTATTAGTAAATTAAGGGGCATTTTAGTACTAATCTCACTATTCATTGTTATAGTTCTAGGATTAGTTATTAGATTTGTTGCTAAGTACATATCTAAACCAATTATTAGGGTAAGTAAAGAATTTGAAGATCTTAGTAGTGGAGATTTTACAAAAGAAACTGATGAAAAGTATTTATCAATAAAAACAGAACTTGGAACTATGTTTAAGTCTTTAAAGGATACTAGAACAAATATAGGAAACGCTCTTGGCGAAGTTAAAGGAGATGGAGAAATAATTAGTGAAAATGCTAATAGTTTAGCGGATATTTCATCTCAATTAACAGCGTTAACAGAGAATATTGTTTTTTCAATGAATGAAGTAGTCCAAGGAAATAATCAGCAATCTTCTGATTTAATAGAAGCGACTAGTGAACTTGGTGAATTTAATAATATTCTTAACAAGTTAAGTGATGACATTGTAGGTATTGAAAAATTATCTAAAGTTATTGGATCTAGTGCTGGTGATAGCAATAAGGAATTACAAGTTCTAATGAGTGAAATTGAAAACTTTAATAATAACTTTAACCAATTCAATTTAGAATTAAATAATATGGTTTCTGATATATCTAAAGTTAATGAAATGACAGATATTATTAATAACATAGCAAGTCAAACTAATCTATTAGCTTTAAATGCAGCCATAGAAGCAGCAAGAGCTGGGGAAGCTGGAAAAGGATTTGCAGTTGTTGCAGATGAAATAAGAAAACTTGCAGAAATGAGTCAAGATTCTTCAAGAAATATTTATGATATTGTTTCTAGTGTACTTAATAAAACTTCTAATATTACAAATCAAACTAAAGGAATGAATGAAAATTTATCAGTTCAAAATAATGTAATAAATAATGCTATAAATACATTTGAAGGCATACTTGAAAATGTAGAAGAAATAATTCCACAGATTCAAAGTGTATCAAACAACTTTGATAACATAAATACTAGGAAAGATAATATAACACAAAAGATTGAAAATATCACAGCTATTTCAGAAGAAATACTAGCAACTACAGAGGGAGTTGGACAAGCAGCCAAAGAGATAAATAAAGATAGTGAAGATGTATCAGAAGCAGCAACAGATTTAACTGAAGTTACAAATAGGTTAAGTAAAGTATTAAATAAATTTAAAACTAATTAATGAATTTAAGGGAGTATTGTTTTTTCAATACTCCCTTTTTTTACTTATTGGATGAAGAAGTATAGATTTTTTATATACCACTATTGGTTTTTTATATTACTCAATGGTAGGTAATTTCGCATATAATTTCTTTTAACAAAGTAATTTATGGGGGGAAATTTATGGGGAATATTGAAATTGAAAAAATTTTAAATGGAAAGTTTGATATTTTTAAAGAGGTAAATGATAGGATATGGGATTTTGCTGAACCAAAATTTCAGGAAATTAAATCCTCATCATTACAAAAGGATATATTATTAAAAGAAGGTTTTGTCATTGTAGAAAACCTAGGAGAAATAAATACTGCATTTTCAGCTAGATATGGAAGTGGTAAGCCTATTATAGGTATTTTAGGGGAATTTGATGCTTTACCTAATTTATCACAGGAAGCAGACTCTTTAGAGCATAGGCCCATACAAAATAAAAAGTGGGGACATGGATGTGGGCATAATACTTTAGGTGCAGGCTGTATGGAAGCTTGTGTTGCTATAAAAGACTATATGAAAGAAAAAAATTTAAATGGTACTATGGTTTACTATGGGTGTCCAGGAGAAGAAGGGGGTGCAGGAAAAGCATTTATGGCTAGAGAAGGATGTTTTGATGAATGTGATATATGTTTAGCGTGGCATCCTTATTCAGTAAACTTTGGTTCCATGTCCAGTTTAGCAAATGTTAGAGTTATATATAATTTTCATGGAGTAAGTTCTCATGCAGCAGCCTCACCCCATTTAGGACGTAGTGCACTAGATGCAGTAGAACTCATGAATGTTGGTGCAAATTACTTGAGGGAACATACTTTGCCAGAGACAAGAATTCATTATGCAATAACTAATACAGGTGGAGATGCTCCCAATGTAGTACAAGCTGAAGCTGAAGTAATATATGCCATTAGAGCGCCACATAATGAAGAAGTTCTAGAGCTTTTAAATAGAGTTAATTCTGTAGCTAAGGGTGCTGCAATGATGACAGAAACAACCGTAGACATTAGGGTTGTTAGTGCATATGCAGATGTACTGCAGAATAAAACACTGGACTCATTAATTTATGAAAAGATGAAAGAAGTTTTGCCAATAAAATATACACAGGAAGAGTTAGAGTATGCTAAAAAGTTTAAAGCTGTAGGTGATATAAGAGATATAAAGACTTATGAAAACATGGCTGTGAAGATGTTGGGTAAAGATGGATCAAAATTATTTGAAGGTCCCATGGTAAAGGGAGTATTTCCTCCAACATCATTAAAAATGGGATCAACGGATGTAGGTGATGTAAGTTGGAATGTGCCAACTTCTTGGTTTGGAGTTGCATGTTATTCTTTAGGAACAGCAGCACATTCTTGGCAAACAGTAGCTCAGGGGAAGTCAGTATTAGCTCATAAAGGAATGTATGCAGCTGCCCAAGTATTATCCTTAGCTTCTATAGAGCTATTTGAAAATCCAAGGATAATAGAGGAAGCAAAAAAAGATTTTATGACAGCAAAACGAGGTGTTGAATATAAAAGCATTATTCCCACTGAAGTAAAAGCTGGAAGCTTTTAATTAAGGAGGGGAAGAGATGAGGGATTCATGTTCTTTTATATCAAATAGTAATATTATGTTTATACTTTGCTTAAGTGCCATAATATTTGTTATGATTCAAGCAATTATTTTTTTTAGAATGGCTTGGAAAAGGGCAGCACAACTAGGATTTAAGACTAAAGATTTAAAGAAAGTTGTAAAAAGTAGTGCAGTATTTTCGATAATACCTTCATTACCAATAATAATAAGCTACATGCTACTACTCCCTGTTTTAGGTAAGTTTTTTCCGTGGCTTAGGCTAAGTGTAATTGGGTCAGCAGCGTATGAGACCATGGCAGCTAATATGGCAGCTACATCGTATGGGTTTGAAAGCTTTAGTAATGCAAAACTTACACCAGATGTTTTTGGATGTATTATGTGGACAGTCACTTTAGGAATGCTTCTATCAAGTCTTTCAGTTGTAATCCTTAAACGGTATGATAAAAAAATGCAACAAATTAGTACTAGGGAAAGTGGGTTTGGAAAATTAATAGGACCCATAATGTTTTTGGGATTGATGGCTACATTTTCAGCTCCATTTATAGTTGATTATAAAAATATCATTGGAATAGTAACAATTATTGTATCTGCAGGTGCAGTATTATTACTTAATAAACTAGCTAAAAAGTATCCTGTAGTTAAGGAATTCTCCTTTTCTATAAGTATGATTGCAGGAATGGCAGCAGCGTGCATATTAACTTATTTTAATACCTAGGAGGGATAATAATGATAAGCAATAGTAAAAAGCAAGATGTTATTTATGATTGCAAAGATGAATTTGAAAGTAGAATTCATAGGTTTGGTATTGTTACAACCCTTCTTTTATGGGTTATGTTTATAGGTGTACCTGCAGGAATTACAATATTTTTTGGACTTAAAATAGATATAGCAAAATTGTTAACAGCATCGGTGCCTATAGCGGTTGTGTTTGGTGTGACAGGACTTTGTGAAAAGTTGTCTATGACACCAATAATAGGACCAGGTGCAGTATATTTAGCATCGGCAACAGGAAATGTTCAAAATATGAAATTACCTGCTGCCTTAAATGCTATGAGAGTTATGAATTGTGAAGAAGGAACTGAGGAAGGTAGGGTTATTTCTATTTTAGCAGTGGCTACATCCTCTTTTGTTACTACCATTATTGTATTTTTAGGAATGGCATTTTTAGCACCGATAGTTGCTCCAGTGCTATCAAATCCTATAATAAAACCAGCGTTTGACAATATGTTTCCAGCTTTATTAGGGCCTATGGTTATACCAACGGTAATAAAGAATCCAAAGGAATCAATAATTCCATTTACTATAGCTATTATATTTGCAGTAATATTAGGAAGTATGTATGGTAATATTCAAGGAATTGTAATGGCTGCTGTAATATTATTATCACTAGGGATATTTAAGTTTTTATATAATAAAAAGTCTAGTAAAAATAGAATATAGATTTAGAAAACCATTGTATTAATTAAGATACAATGGTTTTTTAGCGATATAGAAATATTTTTTAAAGTACATCTCATTTATTGACAATAGACACATGGTGTGATAATCTAAATCATATAGTTTTAAAAACTAGATGATTTAGAAAAAGAAACTAAAAGGAGAGTAATTATGGTTAAAGTTATTTCAGATTCATCAACACTTTATTCTATTGAAGAGGGAAAAATAAAAAATATTGATATAGCACCATTGGCAGTTACTATTGATAATAAAACTTATAAGGAATTTGAAGATATAAATTCAGAGGACTTTATAAAAATCATTGATAAAGGGTTTATCCCTGTTTCATCTCAACCTTCTATTGGTGAAGTTTTGGAGATATATAACAGATATCCAGAAGATGAAATCCTAAATATATCTATGGCAGATGGACTTTCAGGGACATACAGTTCTGCATGTGCAGCAGCAAACATGGCAGATAACCCTAAAAGAATTCATGTTATAAATTCAAAAACATTATGTGGGCCACAAAGATATTTAGTAGAATTAGCATCTAAAATGGCTGAAGAGGGAAGTGCAAAGGAAGAAATTGTTGATGTTATAAATGAATTAATAGAAACGTCAAACTCATTTTTAATTCCTAATGACTTTGAGTATCTAGTTAGAGGAGGAAGACTTTCTCCTATAGTAGGGAAAATTGGTGGAATTATCAAGCTTGTTCCCGTAATGACATTATCAAAGGATAGAAAAGAGCTAGTTAAGTTTGCTACTATGCGTACATTTAATAAGGCAATTAAAAGAATATGTGAATTCTTTGCTGAAAGTGGAGTAGACTCAAAATATAAAATATATATTACTCATGGATGTAAAGAAGATTTGGCAAATTGTGCAAAAGATATTATACTAGAATATATCAAGGATGTTGAGATTGAAATTATGAAGCTTAGTCCAGTATTTATTACTCAAGGCGGACCAGGTTGCTTAGCAATTCAAACAATAAAAAAACATTAAACCGTTCCAACTTTTTATAGAGTTACAAAGTTATTTTTTAGCAAGGAGATAATTATGGAAGATAAAGCAATAAATGATGTTGAAAAAGGAATTTTAGATTTTTGCTGTCCTAGATTTAATCAGCTACCACAAGTTGCGTTATATAAGGACCAGGTAATAACATATATCGAGGGAGTTCTAAAGCCTATAAATTTTAATTCACAAGAAAAGCTACTTACTCCTACAATGGTTAATAATTACGTAAAGCAAAAAGTTGTAGCTCCACCAAAAGATAAAAAATATGATGACACCCATATTGCATATTTAATAGTGGTTTGTGTGTTAAAGCAAGTTTTTAGTCTTACTGAAGTTTGTGATTTGATGAGATTACAGATGGAAACTTATCCTATTGGGGAAGCGTATGACTACTTTTGTACAGAATTAGAAAATTCATTAAAAGCTGTGTTCACCACTAGAAATTTTTCTGAAGGAAGCGCTGCAATAAAGGTAACTAAGGAAAGTGAAATTGTAAGATCTGCAGTTTTATCATTTGTGCATAAGATTTATATTGAGAATTACTTTAATAAGTGCAAACTTAATCAATAATATTTATTATTAGAAAGTTTTACTTAGATTTATTGTAAAGTTATATTCTAATGTGATATCCTATATTTCATAAGATTTTATGAGATATAGGATATTTTAGAAAGTGGTGAATTGTATAAGTAGTGGTAAGAGTCATTGGATAATAACTATAATAACTGTTATTGTAATTTTTAGTTCCTTATTATTAACTTGTTTTTATATTGAGTCTAGTAATATTAATGATAGTGTTAAAAAAGTTGTTACTGATTTAGATAAAAATGAGCAGGATATACATTTGCAAAAAGATAAATTAAAAAATTTATCTTTACGACTATTTAAAAGTAATCGTGAAAGTGAACATTATTTTATTAAAGGATATATTGATGTTATAGATGAAAACGTTGAAAGTGCAAAAAATAATTTTATAATGTCAATTGATAAGATGAAAAAAGATACTACTTCATTTGTAAAGTTTTATTCCGGTAAAATGGTTTGTGACTTACTTGAAAAAGAAGGTAATAGTAATGATGGAATAAACTACGTAGAAGTTTGTTTAAGTAAGATGGAAGCTAAAGATTACAATAAAGAATATAAACATTTATGGATGTTAATAAATTCTGTTATAAAGTCTCAAGATTCACGAAATATGATAATAGAAAAACTAGAAAGTAATATTGAAGATACTAAGATAAGTGGTGAAGCGAGACTTTATATGATGCAAAAGTTAAAAAGATTATACACTATGAATTATAATTACGCAAAAGCGTCAGAGTATATAATAAAAAGTATTTATTTATCTAAAAATTTAAATGTAAATGAAATTGAAGCAAGAAGTATAGTTGAGTTAGGAATTATTTTTAGAGAAATAGAAAATAGAGAAATAGCAATTTATATAATAGAAAATGCATCAAAGGTATATATTGAAGATTTGCAACAAAGATCTCTTATGGAAGCATATATAGCTATAAATTTATCGGAAATATATATTGAAATAGGAGAATTTGATAAGGCAAAAGATGAGATTTCTAAAATTCCTCTCTATGAAAGTTATATAAATGAGGAAGATTATAGGGATATGGAAATATTCTATAGAATTATTTACACATACATACTTCTTAATGAAGGCAATATAGGACAAGCTAAAGATAATTTGGATGTAGCAGATAAATTATTTGAAATGGATAAAGATGAGTTTTTAGTAGATAAGGAATTACTTTATTTAATGGCTAAAGCTGAATATTTTGAATACAATAGGGAATATGATTTGGCAATAGAGACCTATAAAAATTTGATATTAATGTGTGAAGAGTCAAACGATATTTATAATAAAAGAAGAGTAATTAAAGATTTAACTAATATAGCTATAAATTATGAAAGTGATAATTTAGATAAAGAATATGATGAGTATATAAATGGAGTAATAACATTAATTAGAGATAATCAAATTTCTATATATAAAGATTATTCTTATTTTATTGTGGAAAATGTAAAGAATCAGATTGAACTTGATAATCAACGATCAAAAATTCAATTTTTTGTAAGAATAGTTACTTTTTCCTTAATATGCATTAGTATATTTTTTATTATAGTTTTCACAAGAATTAAAAGACTTAAGCGTCTAAATAAAGTTGATGGATTAACTCAAGTATATAATAGAGCTTATTTTAACAAAAAGTATAGAGAGATAACAAAAGAGAATAATGATTTTGCCATAATAATGATGGACGTTGATAATTTTAAAATACTTAATGATACCTATGGACATAAAATAGGTGATAATGTTTTAATGACAATATGTAATACAATGGAGAAGCTTTTATATAATGATTATTATTTATATAGATATGGTGGAGAAGAATTTGTTGTTGTTGGAGTTTATAGAACGAAAGAAGAGGTAACTTTATTGGCTGAAAGAATTAGAAAAGAAGTAGAAAGTATTATTTGGGAAAATGATATTAATGTTACTTTAAGTTTAGGGATTGCGTATTCATCAACCAATTGTAAATATGATGTGTTAGAGGCAGCTGATAAAAATTTATATAAAGCTAAAAAAAGCGGAAAAAATAAAATTGTTGTATAATTAAAATTGGAGGGGATTATATGATAATTATTACTGCAAAATCAATAGTTAAGAATGAAAATATAAATGAGTTTAAAAAATTAGCAAATGAGTTAGTAACAGAGAGTAGAAAAGAAGAAGGATGCATTGAGTATAAACTGTTACATGATATTAATAATAGTGAGTCCTTTATATTTTTAGAACAGTGGAAGGATAAAGAAGCTGTTGAAAGACACAATAATAGTATACACTTTAAAACTATCGTACCAAAACTAGGCCAGTATAGAGAAGGTAAGCCACAAGTTAATTTGTATGAAGTGTTTGTTTAGAAACTTTACATATATATAAAAATATGATAAAATAAGGAAGTCAAAAATAAAAAAGTCATAGGGTTCGTTAACTCTATGATTTTTTTTAATTGTTTAGGGGGGGAATGTATATGAAATTTGAAATCAATGAAATTTATCATGGCTTTAAGTTATTGCAAGAAGAGAAAATCAATGAGATTGGATCTATTGCTAGAGTCTTTGAGCACAATAAAAGTGGAGCAAGGCTTTTAAATCTTGAAAATGATGATGACAATAAGATGTTTTCAATTGGATTTAGAACTACGCCTACAGATAGTACTGGGGTAGCTCATATTTTAGAACATTCAGTATTGTGTGGGTCAAGAAAGTTTAAAACTAAGGATCCCTTTGGAGATATGGCTAAAAGCTCATTAAATACTTATCTAAATGCATCTACATATACAGATAAAACAGTCTATCCGGTAGCAAGTAGAGATGATAAGGATTTTATGAATTTAATGGATGTATATTTAGATGCAGTTTTATATCCTAAAATTTATGAAAATGATGAAATACTTCGTCAAGAAGGTTGGAGATATGAAACTGATTCAGAAACAGGCAATCTAATATATAAGGGTGTAGTTTACAGTGAGATGCAAGGTGCTCTTTCTTCACCAGAAGAAGTAATATGCAATGATATATATAAATCACTATTTCCTAATACTACTTACGCTTTTGTATCAGGTGGAGCGCCAGAAGAAATACCTAATCTTAATCAAGATGATTTTGAAAAGTTTCATAGTAAATTCTATCATCCATCAAACAGTTATATTGTTTTATCAGGAAATATGGATATAGATAAATGTCTTAAGTTTATAAATGAGGAGTATCTTGTTAATTTTGACAAGATAGAGATTCCTTCTCACATAGGCAGAGTTGATGCTTTTGATGAAATGAAGAAATTAATTTCAGAATATTCAATAAGCAAAGATGAAGAAGAAAAAAATAAGTCTTTTTTAGCTTTAAATTATGTATTTGGGGATACATGTGATCCAATGGAATATCTAACTACTAAAATTCTTTATAACATGCTTATTGAATCTTCAGCATCACCTATAAAAGAATCTTTATTAAAAGCAGGTATTGGAGAATGTTTAATAACAGCAGATGAGATGAATATGGATCCAACTATGCAAATATTATTTCCTATAGTAGTTAAAAATACTGAAGCTAGTAGGGAAGATGAATTTAAAGAGACTATTTTAAGCACTTTAAAGGAAATGGTCAATAAAGGAATAGATAAAGATATATTGAAAGCTGCAATAAATACTGTTGAATTTCAACTTCGAGAGGCAGATCCATGGAGAAGTGCAAATAAGGGAATTGAATATAGAGATTGGGCATTGAATAGTTGGATATATGATGGAAATCCACTTGTACATTTAAGATATGAAGATAACTTTAATAAAATAAAGTCAGCAGCTGAAGAAGGATATTTTGAGGAGTTTATTAAGACTCATATGATTGAAAATACACATTGCTCCTTAGTAACTTTAAAACCTAAAAAGGGTTTAGCAGAAGAAAAAGTAAAAGATTTGAAGGAAAAATTAGAAATATATAAAAAATCTTTATCTAAAGAGGAGCTAAAAGCTCTAGATGATAGAAATGAATTAATGAGACAATCTCAGGTTAGGATAGATACTGAAGAGGAAAAAAGAACGATTCCTAAATTAGACTTAAGAGAGATATCTAGAAATGTAGAAGAAATACCACAGGAAGTTGTAAAAGAAAAGGGAGTAACTATTCTTAATCATAAAATTCCTACAAGTAAGATAGCATACATTAATTTGTTATTTGATGCTAGTGTTATTGAAGAAGAGGATATTCCATATCTAGGAATCTTAGCTTCAATGCTTGGTGAATTAGATACTAGACAAAGAAAATATTCACAACTTATTACTGAAATTAATAAAAACACTGGAGGAATAGAGTTTACTAATGAAGTTTATTCTAAGGACAATGATGCAAACGAGTATTATCCAAAGTTTATTGTTAAATCAAAGGTGATTTCTAACAATATTCCTACCTCACTTCAGTTGATTAAAGAAATTATAACTTCTACAAAGTTTGAGGATGGAGTTAGAATTAAACAAGTTATTCAAGAGTTAAAGTCAAAGCTTCAAATGCGTATTATAAATGCAGGAAATGTTATAGCTATAAATAGAGTATTTTCTAACTTCTCAGATGCAATGGAGTATTGGAATAGAATAAACGATGGAGCTTATTATGAATTTATATGTGATTTAGAAAAGAATTTAGATAATAGTATTAATGAAATAAAAGAAAATCTTATAAGGGTATATGAAACTATATTTAATAAAAATAATTTAATTGTTTCAGTTGTAGGTGAAGATGATGAGATTAATTCTTTAGAATCTAATATTAATATAATATTAGACTCACTTGAAGAAAGGAAATCTGGAAGAATTCCACATAAATTTGAAAAGTCAAATTCTGCTCAGGGAATAATAACTGCAAGTAATGTTCAATATGCAGTTAAAGGATTTAACTTTTCTAATCTTGGATACAAGTATTCAGGAAAGCTTAAGGTTCTTCAAAATATATTAGAGAGTGATTACCTATATCCAATGGTACGTCTTCAAGGTGGAGCTTATGGATGTTATATGCAAGTGCTTAAAAATGGTAATTTAGCTGCATATTCTTACCGTGATCCAAATTTAAGTAGAACATTAGAGGTATATGATGGCATATATAAGTTTATTGAAGAGTTAGATATTGCTAAAGGTGACATGGAAAACTTTATAATTGGAACAGTAGGAAGAGAATATAAACCATTAACTCCAGATAGAAAAGGTGAAAAGGCAGTAATAAATTATATTATTGGTAGAAAACATGAAGATGAACAAAGGGAAAAGGAAGAGATTTTAAGTGTTACATTAGCAGAGATTAAGGAATATAGTAATTTATTTAAAGATGGTATGAATGAGAACCATTGTTGTGTTGTAGGAAATGAGAAAAAGATAAAGGAAAATAGCACGATATTTGATAGCATAAAAAGTTTATTATAAGATAGAAAAATGGTGTATCAATTTAGTTGATACATCATTTTTTTATATAAAAATCTTTATACAATCTTAATACAGAGTAGCTTTATTCTAACACTACCATTATTTTTATGGTGATATACTTACCTCATCAGGAGTTAGGGAGGGATTTTTATGGAGATAGTAGTAGGAATTATTGGAGTAGTTTCATTAATACTATTTTTATATTTAGACTATGTTTTATTGTGGGGTGATAAATAATGAATAATTCAATTTTTCAAATTATGCTATATTTAATCATATTGGTGGTTTTAGCAATTCCATTAGGAAAATATATTGGAAAGATTATGAATGGAGAAAAAGTATTTTTATCTAAGATATTGGAACCATGTGAAAATGGTATATATAAATTGCTTAGAATTAATAAAGAAGAAGATATGACATGGAAAAAATATTCTATTACACTTTTGTTATTCAGTGGAGTATGTTTCGTGTTTTTATTTTTACTTCATATGCTTCAAGGAGTTCTTCCTTTAAATCCAGAAAATGTTGAAGGAACTTCATGGCATTTAGCATTTAATAATACTGCAAGTTTTGTTTCAAATACCAATTGGCAATCTTATGCAGGAGAAAGTACCTTAAGTTATTTAACTCAAATGTTAGGACTTACAGTTCAAAATTTTGTATCAGCAGCAGTAGGGATGTCTGTTTTATTTGCATTAATTCGTGGGTTTGTAAGAGTTAAAAGCAATGAAATAGGAAACTTTTGGAAAGATATTACAAGGTCAATTTTATATGTACTCTTACCTATATCAATAGTAGTATCAATAGGACTAGCATCTCAAGGAGTAGTTCAAAGTTTTAAAAATTATGAAACGGTATCATTATTAGAACCAATTACTTTAGAGGATGGAACCGTAGTAAAAGAAGCTGTAGTACCATTAGGACCAGCAGCAAGCCAAGTGGCAATTAAGCAAGTTGGAACAAATGGTGGTGGATTTTTTGGAACCAACTCAGCGTTTCCGCTAGAGAACCCAAATGGTTTTTCTAATCTTTTAGAGATGATATCAATATTATTAATACCAGCATCATTATGTTTTACCTTTGGTAGAAATGTTGGAGATAGAAGACAGGGAAAGGCCATATTCTTAGCCATGTTTATTGTGCTTACATTAGCTATAGTTGGTGTTTACTTAAGTGAACAAAATGGGACACCTCAATTAGCTCAAGATGGACTAGTTAATATTACAGCTATTGATCAAGCTGGAGGAAATATGGAAGGTAAGGAAGCTAGATTTGGTATTGCTACATCCAGTGTATGGACAGCCTTTACGACAGCAGCATCTAATGGATCAGTTAATGCCATGCACGATAGTTATACACCATTTGGTGGGATGATAGCTATGATTCTTATGCAATTAGGTGAGGTTATATTTGGTGGAGTTGGATGTGGATTATATGGAATGATATGTTTTGCAATATTAACAGTTTTCATTTCAGGCCTAATGGTAGGACGTACACCTGAATATTTGGGTAAGAAAATAGAGCCTTTTGAAATGAAGATGGCAGTTATAGTTTGCTTAGCTACACCAGTTGCAATACTAATAGGAAGTGGAATTGCAACATTGATTCCATCCGTAGTTGATAGCTTAAATAATTCTGGTGCCCATGGCTTTTCAGAGATTTTATATGCCTTTTCTTCAGCAGGAGGTAATAATGGATCAGCATTTGCTGGGCTTAATGCAAATACACCATTTTTGAATGTATCTATAGGACTTGTGATGTTATTTGTTCGTTTTGTACCTATGATAGCAACCCTTGCAATTGGAGGGAATCTTGCTAGTAAGAAAAAGGTTGCAACGACTGAAGGAACCTTATGTACTCACAATGGGATGTTTGTTGCATTATTGATATTTATAGTTTTATTAATAGGAGCATTAAGCTTTTTTCCTGCATTGTCCCTAGGGCCAATAGCAGAATATTTTAACATGATACATTAATAGGAGGTAAAAGATATGTCAGATAAGAAAAGTTTCTTTAACAAAAAAATGTTGAAAAGAGCAATTAAAGACTCTTTTATCAAATTGTCTCCTAAAATACAAGTGAAGAATCCAGTTATGTTACTTGTATATATTTCAGCAATATTAACTACTGCATTATATATTCTTTCATTGTTTGGAATTAAAGATGCAAATTCAGGATATATTTTAGGAATCTCAATAATACTTTGGTTTACTGTATTATTTGCAAATTTTGCAGAAGCAATTGCAGAGGGAAGAGGCAAGGCCCAAGCAGATGCATTAAGAGCATCTAAAAAAGATATAGAGGCAAATAAAATTCCATCAATTCAGGAAAAAGAAAACATTACAAAAGTACAATCTACCTCATTGAAAAAAGGTGATATTGTAATTGTACGTGCAGGTGAACAAATTCCAGCAGATGGTGATGTTATTGATGGTGCAGCATCAGTTGATGAAAGTGCCATTACGGGAGAATCAGCTCCAGTAATTCGTGAAAGTGGTGGAGATCGTAGTGCTGTTACAGGTGGAACTACTGTAACTTCAGATTGGCTTATTATTGAGGTTACTAGTGAAGCTGGAGAAAGCTTTTTAGATAAGATGATAGCTATGGTAGAAGGAGCAAATAGAAAGAAGACACCGAATGAAATTGCTCTTCAAATTTTTCTTGTAGCGCTATCAATTATATTTTTATTAGTAACAGTAGCACTTTATTCATATTCTGTATTTTCAGCTAATCAGGCTGGTACTTCAAATCCAACCTCAGTGACATCATTAGTAGCATTACTAGTATGTTTAGCTCCTACAACTATCGGTGCTTTATTATCTTCTATAGGTATAGCTGGTATGAGTAGATTAAATCAAGCCAACGTATTGGCTATGAGTGGACGTGCTATTGAGGCAGCAGGAGATGTTGATATATTAATGCTGGATAAAACCGGTACTATTACATTAGGTAATAGACAGGCGGCAGAGTTTATTCCAGTAGATGGTTGTGATCCTAAGGAGCTAGCTGATGCAGCACAGTTTGCATCTTTATCTGATGAAACTCCGGAAGGTAGAAGTATAGTAGTACTTGCTAAAGAGAAATTTGGATTAAGGGGAAGAAGCATAAGTGAACTAAAGATGGAGTTTGTACCATTTACTGCAAAGACTAGAATGAGCGGTGTTAATTATGATGGTAATGAAGTTCGAAAGGGAGCTGCTGATTCAATAAAATTATATGTAGAATCAAAAGGTGGAGTATATAGTTCTCAGTGTGATGAAATTGTAAAGGGTATTGCAAATAAAGGTGGAACACCACTTGTTGTATGTAAAAATTATAGAATTTTAGGTGTGATTTATCTAAAGGATATTATTAAAAAAGGTGTTCAAGAGAAATTTGCTGATTTGAGGAAGATGGGCATTAAGACAATAATGATAACTGGAGATAATCCACTTACAGCAGCAGCAATAGCAGCAGAAGCTGGAGTTGATGATTTTCTTGCAGAGGCAACTCCAGAGGGAAAACTTGAAATGATTAGAGATTTTCAATCAAAGGGTCATTTAGTAGCTATGACCGGAGATGGAACTAACGATGCACCGGCTTTAGCACAGGCAGACGTAGCAGTTGCAATGAATACTGGTACTCAAGCAGCAAAAGAGGCAGGAAATATGGTGGACTTAGATTCTTCTCCTACGAAATTAATTGAGATTGTTAGAATAGGTAAGCAACTACTTATGACTAGAGGTAGTTTAACAACTTTTAGTATAGCAAATGATATTGCTAAATATTTTGCAATAATACCAGCACTATTTATGGGGTTATATCCAGGCTTAGCAACTTTAAACATCATGAACCTCCATAGTGCTGAGAGTGCGATTTTTTCAGCTATCATATATAATGCGTTAATTATAGTAGCTTTAATTCCATTGTCACTTAAAGGTGT
The DNA here is from genome assembly GCA_900548455.1 of uncultured Clostridium sp. GTDB lineage: Bacteria > Bacillota > Clostridia > Clostridiales > Clostridiaceae > Clostridium_J. The sequence goes on along the minus strand of URKQ01000013.1, from coordinate 43,532 downwards.
TAAATATAGAGAGCTGCCAGCAAGTAAATTGTTATCTCGAAACCTATTGATATATGGTTTGGGAGGGGTAATAACTCCATTCATTTTTGTAAAATTAATTGATATGTTGATAACTGCAATAGGTCTTATTTAAGGATGGTGATAGTAATGAAGACAATTAAAGAGGTATTTCCTAAGGTTATATTAATATTTATTGTTTTTACTCTTATATGTGGTATAGGATATACATTAATAATTACTGGGGTATCACAATTAGTGTTTAAAGATAAAGCAAATGGTAGTATAGTTGAAGTAGATGGAAAGAAATATGGTAGTGAGCTTTTGGCTCAACAATATATAGATAATTCTCATTTATGGGGACGTATTATGAATATAGATACGGATACATTTACAGATGAAAATGGTAATAAACTTATGTATGCTACACCATCTAATATGAGTCCAACAAGTGATGAGTTTGAAAAATTGATAAATGAAAGAGTAGAAATGATAAAAGCTTCTTATCCAGAAAAGGATTTAGAAGAAGTTCCAGTTGATTTAGTTACATGTTCAGGAAGTGGACTAGACCCACATATATCAGTGGCTGCAGCAGAATATCAAGTGGATCGTATAGCTAAAAATACTGGAAAATCAGTAGAAGAAGTTAATGCTATTATAGAGAAATATACTGAGGGAAAGTTCTTAGGTATATTTGGAGAACCTACAGTTAATGTGTTAAAGGTTAATTTGGCTATAGATGGGATTTTATAGTGTTGGTTTTTATATGTGTACTACAGAAGTGTTTGGTATTTAATTACAAACACTCCTGTAGTATACTTTCATTTAAGGAACATAATTTTATAACATAATACTAGTTTATAAGAGGTAGGTAATAGTTATATGGAATATAGTCGTCCAGATCCCGATGAACTTTTAAAAGTAATAGAAGATGAAACTAAAAAGAGCAAAAAAGGAAAGTTAAAAATATTTTTTGGATATGCAGCAGGTGTAGGTAAAACATTTTCAATGCTAGAAGCTGCTCATGAAATGAAAAATGCAGGAATTGATGTAGTTGTTGGATATATTGAGCCACACAGTAGACCAGAAACTATGCAATTATTAAAAGGTTTAGAAGTTATTGCACCGTTAGAATTAAGGTATAAAGGAATTAGAATAAGAGAATTTGACATAGATAGAGCTATTGGAAGAAAGCCTGAAATAATTTTAGTAGATGAGTTAGCCCATACTAATGGCAGCCAATGTAGAAATGTAAAAAGATATCAAGATATTGAAGAACTTTTAAATGCAGGTATAGATGTTTATACAACAATAAATGTTCAGCACATTGAAAGTTTAAATGATATTGTTACTGCAATTACAGGGATAGTAGTAAAAGAAAGAATTCCGGATAGTGTTTTTGATTGTGCAGATCAAGTAGAACTTATAGATATAGAGCCTGATGAATTAATATCCAGATTAAACAAAGGGAAAATATATAAGGCAAAACAAGCTGAAAAGGCCTTAGATAATTTCTTTGTTAAAGAAAATTTAATAGCATTAAGGGAAATTGCACTAAGGCGTACAGCAGATAGAGTTAATAGAGCTGTGGACTTTCAGCGCAATATACAAAGTAAAAGAGACTATATAACTGAGGAACATATATTAATTTGTGTATCTAGTTCGCCAACTAACGCTAAGGTTATTAGAAATGCAGCTAGGATGTCAAATGCATTTCGCAGTGAATTTACAGCTTTATTTGTTGAGACTTCAGATTTTCAAAAGATGGATAAAAGTGAGATTGATGGATTAAGAAGCAATATTAAATTAGCGGAACAGTTAGGAGCAAAAATAGTTGCAGCATATGGTGATGATGTACCAAAGCAAATTTCAGAGTATGCAAAGGCAAGTGGAGTTTCAAAGATTGTAATAGGAAGATCAAATAATAAAAAACGGTTTATACAGAAAGCTACTTTGGCTGAAAAGCTTACGGAATTAGCACCTAATGTAGATATTTATATTATCCCAGATAAAATTTATAAGTATCCTAAGAAAAAAAGAAAAAAGGAATACATACCAGAGATATCTTCAATTGAAACAGCTAAAATGATAATAATATTGTGTGTCACAACTTTAATTGGTGGGTGGTTTTATAAACTAGGGTTTATCGAAACTAATATTGTAACGGTATATATTTTAGGGGTTTTAATTACTTCAGCCATAACAAATAGTAGATTGTATGGAATATTAAGTTCAATATTAAGTGTTGTAGTATTCAACTTTTTATTTACTGAACCAAGATTTACCTTTAATGTTTATTATAAAGGTTATCCCATAACATTTTTTGTTATGTTTCTAGCTGCCCTTATTACAAGTACATTGACCAGAGAAGTAAAAAAGCAAGCGAAACTATCTGCTTTAAAGGCATTTAGAACTGAAGTTTTGTTAGAAACAAGCCAAAAACTTCAAAGGGCAAAGGATAAAACAGAAATATTTAAACAGGGAGCAAAACAAATTATAAAACTTCTTAATAAGGCAGTTATAATATATCCAGTTAACGAAGAAATTTTAGGTGAACCATTAATTTTTAAAAAAGATGATGAAGAGTTTTTAGAAAAAATTTATACTAGTAATGATGAAAAAGCAGTTGCAGCATGGGTTTTAAAAAATAACAAACATGCAGGGGCAACTACTAACACTCTTCCTGGTGCAAAGTGTTTATATCTATCAATAAGAAATAGTGATAATATTTTTGCTGTTTTAGGTATTGTAATAGGTGAAGATAAAAATGTTGATGCTTTTGAGAAAAATGTATTAATAGCTATGCTTGCTGAGATTGCGTTAGCACTAGAAAAAGAACAAATAAATGAGACTAAAAATAATATAATAATCACAGCTAAACAAGAGCAACTAAGAGCAAATTTGCTAAGAGCAATTTCACATGATTTGAGAACACCGCTTACAAGTATATCAGGTAATGCAGGGATTTTAATGGAAAGTTCTAAGATGCTTGATGAAAATAAAAAATTAGAACTATATTCTGATATATATGATGATTCTATATGGCTCATAAATTTAGTAGAAAATCTTCTGTCTGTAACTAAAATTGAGAACGGTAAAATGAATATTGCCATGCAATCAGAACTTGTTGATGAGGTAATTAATGAAGCTATAGCTCATATAAATAAAAGAAAAAATAATCATAAGATTGAAGTTAATCTGGGTGATGAATTATTGATGGCAGAGATGGATTCAAGATTAATTATTCAGGTTATTATTAATCTTATTGATAATGCTATTAAATATACTGAAGAAGAAAGTTCAATAATTATATCTGCAAAGAAAAATAAAAATATGGTAATCATTGAAGTAGCAGATGATGGTGAAGGAATTAATGATAAAGCTAAGGGAAAGTTATTTGATATGTTTTTTACTAGTGGTAAGAACACTGGAGATGGAAGAAGAGGATTAGGACTGGGATTAGCCATATGTAAATCCATTGTTAATGCACATGGTGGAGAAATCTATGTTAAAGATAATATACCTAAGGGAACTATTGTAGGCTTTACTTTACATGAAAGGGACGTGAAATGTTATGTATAGTGCAACAATTTTAATAGTTGAGGATGATAAGGCTATAAGAAACTTAATGACAACTGCAATGGAAACACAAAACTATAAATACTATGTTGCTTCAAATGGAAAAGAAGCGATACTTAGTGCGGCTTCCAACAATCCAGATATGATAATTTTAGATTTAGGATTACCAGATATGGATGGAGTGGATATAATAAAAAAAATACGAAGTTGGTCTAATGTTCCCATTATAGTTGTTAGTGCTAGAAGTGAGGATAGAGATAAAATTGAGGCTTTAGATGCTGGAGCAGATGACTATATAACCAAACCCTTTAGTGTAGATGAGTTGCTTGCTAGACTGAGAGTTACACTTAGAAGAATTAATTATGAAAAAAATACAGAGTTTAAATGTAGTAGTATCTTTAAAAATGGTAATTTGAAAATAGATTATGCAGCAGGGTGTGTCTTGATTAATGATGAAGAAATTCATTTAACACCAATTGAGTACAAGCTATTATGTGTACTGGCTAAAAATGTTGGCAAAGTTCTAACACATAATTTCTTAATAAAAGAGGTTTGGGGAAATGTATTACCGAGTGATACACCGTCCCTTAGAGTATTTATGGCAACCTTAAGAAGAAAAATTGAGAAAGACACAAGTAGGAACAAATATATACAAACTCACATTGGCGTAGGGTATAGAATGTTAAGAATAAATTCAGAGGAATTATAAAGAAAAACTTTGTGTAGTGAAATATAAATAAATGCAGTAGGAACAAGGTTCCTACTGCATTTATGCTATAGAGTTAATGAAACTTCCAGATTTATTTTTCATATTTTTTGAGTTTTTATGATATTCTTCTTCACCTTCAACTTTTTGCTTGGCAGATTCTATAGCTACTAATTTAAGTTCAGCAGCAATAGGAGAAGCCCCTGCTTTAATTGCAGCTGTTGATGCTACTGTTGCACTCATGATATAACTATCCGCTTCTTTTTTGCTTTTAGCAGCTCTAACTTTTCTTGATAATTCTTCCCCTTCTTCTTTAGCTTTTGAAGCTTCTTTTTTTATTTCAGGAAAATTTTCAGATATAAATTTTTCTTCTTCTGGAGTAAGGGCTTCACCTTTAGCAATTTTACGAGCTATGGCTTGAGCTTTAGACATGTTTTCAAATATTTCTGCTTTAAATGCAGCCATGTCAGCAGATTCAAATGTTTTTAATGTATTTAATTCTTCTTTTGATAGATCTTCAAGTTTCTTTATTCCACTACTTAAGCTTTGCTGGATTTCTACTACTTCAGCACTAGGTTTTGGTCTTTTTGAATTGCTATTGTTATAAGTTAAATTTGAATATAATATCAAGTTTGAATTTAAAGAAACACTCATAGATTTTCCTCCTAATATATAGTTACTAATATTTATATCGGTCAGTTATCAATTAGTTTTAGAGAAAATTGTAAAAATATTAAATTAAGTGCAGTTTTAATGAGGAAAAAGTATAGGGCAAAATGACTACTGTTTCAAAAAGTAAATGTTTTGCGTGACAAAAAAACTGCATTGAAAACGTATTATTTTTAGTATTTATAATATAGTTATTAAAATTACATATTGATATAATGATATCACAAGGGAGGTTGATACAATGAAAGTTGTAATTTCTATAGATTCATTAAAGGGTAGTTTAACATCAATGGAAGCTGCTAATGCTATAAAAAATGGAATACTTAAAGTTAAGAAAGAATGTGAAGTTGTAATTAAACCATTAGCAGACGGTGGAGAAGGCACGGTTGATGCTTTAGTTGAGGGAATGAATGGACAAGCTATAATAACTGAGGTTACTGGACCTGTAAAAGAAAAGGTTAAGGCTAAATATGGAATACTTAAGGAAACTAACACAGCAATTATGGAAATGGCTCAAGCAGCTGGATTTGCATTAGTTCCTACAGAACTTAAAAATCCTCTATATACTACAACTTATGGTGTAGGAGAAATGATTAAAGAAGCTATGGCGAAAGGTTGTAGAAATTTTATAGTTGGTATTGGTGGAAGTGCAACCAATGATGCAGGAGTTGGAATGCTTCAAGCATTGGGATTTGAATTTTATGATGAGAATGATAACTTAGTAGGCTTAGGTGGCCAAGTTTTAAATAGAATAAAAAGAATTAATACAAGCAATAGGATAAAGGAATTGGATGAATGCAATTTTAAAATAGCATGTGATGTAAACAATCCTTTATATGGAGAAAATGGGGCTGCTTATATTTATGGGCCTCAAAAAGGAGCTACACCAGAAATTGTTAAATTATTAGATGAAGGACTTATAAATTTTGCTGAAGTTGTAAAGAAAGATTTGGATAAAGATATTGCACAGGTTCCAGGGGTAGGAGCAGCAGGGGGATTAGGTTTTGCATTTTTAGGTTTTTTAAATTCAAAATTAGAATCAGGAATAAAAATAATATTAGATGAAATAAATTTAGATGAAGCTGTAAAAGAAGCAGATATAGTTATTACTGGGGAAGGAAGACTTGACAACCAAACAGCAATGGGAAAGGCACCAATAGGAGTGGCTAAAGTTGCTAAGAAATATGGAGCTAAAGTTATTGCCATAGCTGGTTGTACTACGGATGATGCTATAAAATGCAATGAAGAAGGAATTGATGCTTACTTTTCAATAGTTAACTCAGCAATGACAATAGAGGAAGCTATAAAGAAAGAAAATGCTATAAAAAACATGACTTTAACTACTACACAAATTTTTAGATTAATTGATGCAATGAAATAAGATAAAAACATTAAGAAAAAATATGAGGGGTGAACTAAATGGATATACAAATTACTACACTTGGAGCATTAATAGGATTAGCTGTAGCTATTATACTAATAATAAAAAAATTACATCCAGTATATAGCTTGATTTTAGGAGCTGTAGTTGGTGGTGTAGTTGGTGGTGCAGGTTTAACAGGAACAGTAAATGTTATGATTAGTGGAGCAAAAGATATAATGCCTGCCATACTAAGAATAGTAACATCTGGTGTTTTAGCAGGTGTGCTAATTAAGACGGGAGCAGCAGCTAAAATTGCAGATCAGATAGTAAAGACTTTAGGAAAGAAGAGAGCACTACTTGCACTAGCACTTTCTACAATGATATTAACTTCAGTTGGAGTATTTATAGATGTTGCAGTAATCACAGTAGCTCCAATAGCTTTAGCACTTGCTAAAAATCTAGGATATTCTCCGATGGTAATGCTTTTAGCAATGATTGGAGGGGGAAAGGCTGGTAATATTATTTCGCCAAACCCTAATACAATTGCAGCAGCAGAAAACTTTGGAGTACCACTATCATCATTAATGGTAGCTAATATAATTCCTGCAATAGTAGGACTTATAGTAACAGTTATTTTAGCATCCTTATTAGCTAAAAAGTTTAAGGTTCAAAAAGATGAAATCAAGACTGAACAAGCAATGGATGAAGAATTACCTTCTTTCTTTGCGGCAATAGTAGGACCGCTAGTTGCAATTGCATTACTAGCATTAAGACCTATAGTTGGAATAAATGTAGATCCACTGATTGCTTTGCCAGTTGGAGGAATTGTTGGAGTACTAGTTATGGGTAAATTTAAGAACATCAATGAATATATTACCTTCGGACTTTCCAAAATGATGCCAGTAGCTCTTTTATTAATAGGTACTGGAACGGTGGCAGGAATTATAAAAGCCTCAACTCTTCAAGCTACTACTATTTCAATATTAGATGCAGTAAATATGCCAGCATTTTTATTAGCACCTATTTCAGGTATTTTAATGTCAGCAGCAACAGCATCAACTACATCAGGTGCAACAATTGCATCAGCAACATTTGGCCAAGCTATTATGTCTGTAGGAATAGCGCCATTAGGTGGAGCGGCTATGGTTCATGCAGGAGCAACAGTTCTAGACCACCTTCCACATGGATCATTCTTCCATGCAACAGCAGGAGCTACAAATATGACAATAGGTCAAAGATTAAAATTAATACCTTACGAGTCACTAATAGGACTTTCTATGACTATTGTTTCTACAATTATGTGGGGAATATTGATGTAAAAGGCTCTGTATGTATTTACAGGGATGCAGACAGAGCCCGGTATTACCTTGTTCAGCTTTTTCAAAAGGAACCTTATGGTTCCCTTTGAGGATCTCTCCTTAACAAGGAGGGAACAGGGTCCCCTTCCAACCCCCAGTAGGAAAAGCCGTGCACAAGGTGATTAAATTATTGTCCAGCATGACTTGTACATTTTATCACTTTATTTTACTACAGAGCCATGTAAGAAGCTTGCTAATACTTAAGAGAAGGATGATGGTATATTATGATGAATAGTAAAAAAACAAAAATAGTATGTACTTTAGGACCTGCATCTGATAAAGAAGAGGTGTTGAGAGAATTAATAATAAATGGACTTAATGTATGTAGATTTAATTTTTCACATGGTTCTCACGAGGAACATAAATGTAGAATGGATATAGTAAAGAAGGTTAGAAAAGAACTAGATAAACCCATTGCTATATTATTAGATACAAAGGGACCGGAGATTAGAACGGGAGCTTTTGAACTACCTGAAGTTCTTCTAAAGGAAGGAAAAGACTTTATTATAACAATGAAGGATGTCATAGGCACAGAAGAAATATGTACTGTTAGTTATAAAGGTTTAGCAAAGGATGTTAAATCAGGAGATGTAATTCTAATTGATGATGGGTTAGTGGCCTTAAGAGTAAAACAGATTTTAGAAGATGATATATATTGTGTAGTTGAAAATTCTGGTATAGTGAAAAATCATAAAGGTGTTAATGTTCCGGGGGTAAAAATCAATTTACCAGCATTAACGGATAAGGATATAAGTGATATTAAATTTGGAATAGAGCAAGGTATAGATTTTATTGCCGCTTCATTTGTGAGAAAGGCAGAAGATGTACTGGCAATAAGAAAAATATTAGAGGAAAATAACGGTGAACATATAGAAATTATTTCAAAGATAGAAAATCAAGAAGGAATTGATAACATTGATTCAATAATTGAAGTTTCAGATGGAATAATGGTAGCTAGAGGGGATTTAGGGGTTGAAATACCAACGGAAGAAGTACCTATAGCTCAAAAAATGATGATTGAAAAATGTAATAAAGTTGGAAAGCCAGTAATAACAGCTACTCAAATGTTAGACTCTATGATGAGAAATCCTAGGCCAACAAGAGCAGAGGTTACTGATGTTGCTAATGCAATATATGATGGAACTGATGCCATAATGTTATCTGGAGAAACTGCAGCAGGAAAATATCCAATAGAAGCAGTAAAGACTATGGCATCTATTGCTAAGAGAACAGAAGAGACATTAGACTATAAAAATAAGGCAAGAAGTAAATCCATTGATGAATTTACTATAACAAATGCCATTAGTATGTCTACATGTACAACAGCATTAAATATAAATGCAGCTGCTATTATAACTTTTACAACTACAGGTAACACTGCTAAGATGGTATCAAGATTTAGACCAAACTGTCCTATAATAGCGACTACAGGTAATGAGGCTGTTATGAGAAGATTAGCTTTATGTTGGGGAGTATATCCAGTAAAGACTATCAATGTTGATAATATAGATGAAATGATTGAACAGTCAATTGAAGCAGTTAAGAGTAGGAATTATGTTAAAAATGGTGATCTAGTAGTAATAACAGCTGGAGCGCCTATAGGAGTAGAAGGAACTACAAACTTAATTAAGGTACATTTGATATAAAAAGGTTATGCCCTTAGAAGGGCATAACCTTTTTTAAAAGCTAGTTGTACATTCCATGTTGAGCCATATAATTGTAGATTTTTTCGCCGTGTTCTTGTTCTTCTTTTTGTATATGATTAAGAACTTGACGAGCATTTTTATCCCTAAATTCAAAAACAGCAGTATTGTAAGTGGATGAAACATATTTTTCAGTTGATAAGCTATCTTGACACAACATTTTATCGTGAGCTTTATCATCAACAGAATAATCACTAGGTTGAGGAGAGGAAGATGTAGAATTGGATGATTGATTATTATTTTGTTGACTTTGCCCACTACCCATACTAGGAACAGTACCTTGAAGCATTTGATTTATTGTATTTAAGTGTTGCTGTTCTTTTTGTTGAAGGTCAGAAAAAAGACTTTTTAGTTCAGGGTCACAAGCTTTGGAAGAATAATCTTTATATTTTTCCACACATAATTGTTCATGACTTTTTTCATCTTCTAACAATAGTTTTTCTTTGGTATTTAAATTTAGCATAGGGTTCCCTCCTAAATTATTATTTCTTAATAGAAATAAAAATATTTTTATTAAGTTAATATATATTATAATTTCTCAAAAACAAGGGCTTTTATTCATATAAAAAAATTACAATAATAAAAATAGAATAATAGTAATTTTAAAGGGTGTTAAATATAGAAAAGAATTTCAATTTTTGTAAAGAGTGTGGAGGAGTTTTGATAGAAAGCTTCAGTGATGAAGAATGTGATTTGATTAAATTATTGTTTAAGGAAGAGGAAGTATGTCATTGTCAGGATCCACATTATAGATACAATGAGAATTTAAAATTGTGGGAATATATTGAAGATAAAGAGTGGGATGATGATTATATTTAAGATTTGTGGAAATAATAATATATATATGTTTATTAGGAGGTTATTTTCATGAATCCAGAAGCAAGAAATCAATTTATTTTAAATAACAAAGGAAATCTTTCAGATAAAGATTTGCCTTGTGATATTGCTTTTCATATGAATGTTGATATTAAGAATAAAGAAGAAGAGTATCAGAATGATAATCATAAAACAATATGGAAAAAATATATTGACATTGAAAAATAAGTAAATTAATATGGAGATGTGTACAGTTCACATCAATCAAGGTCGCCTTGGCGACTTTTTTTAAATGTGTAGAAAAGTATAGATTTTTAAGGTTATAAAATACTGTAATTTCAAGGCATGACAATAAACTATCTGTTAAAATCATAGATATTAAAAGTCAAGGATGCATTAAAAGAAATTTCGGCAGTAGTAAGGAGTTGAAACAATTATGAATGTAATAGAAATAATTGATAAATTGTACAAGCTTAATGATTGTAGTGATGAAGAACTTTTATTTATATTAAGTAATATAACAGATGTAGAAAAAAGATATTTGTTTGAAAAATCCAATGATGTACGACAAAAATGGTATAAAAAAGATGTATATCTTAGGGGGTTGATTGAACTTACTAACTACTGTAAAAATGATTGTCTATACTGTGGAATAAGGAAAAGCAATAAACTGGCTAAAAGATATAGGTTAAAAGAAGAAGAAGTACTAGAATGTGTAGATGTTGGAGATGGCCTAGGATATAAAACAATTGTACTTCAAGGTGGAGAAGATACATATTATACAGACGATGTTTTAGAGTCAATAATAATGAAAATAAAGGCGAAGTATCCAGAGAATGTAGTGACGCTGTCTTTAGGTGAAAGAAGCTATAATTCCTATAAAAGGTTGTATGATGCTGGGGCAGAGAGGTATCTTCTCAGACATGAAACAGCAAATGAGGAATTGTATAATAAAATTCATCCAGGAGCTAATTTTAAAAATAGGATCAATTGTTTAAAAAACTTAAAAGAAATTGGATATCAAGTTGGGGCAGGATTTATGGTAGGAATACCAGGTCAAAGTAAAGAAGATTTAGTAAAAGATTTAAGATTTCTAAAGGATTTTAATCCTCATATGTGTGGAATTGGACCGTTTATTCCACATAAAGATACACCTTTTGGAGACCAAAAATCAGGTACTTTAGATGAAACTATATTACTATTAGGTATTATTAGACTTTTATTACCTAAGGTTTTATTGCCAGCTACTACAGCTCTAAGCACCATAGCCAAGGATGGAAGACAGAAGGGGATTAAGGTAGGAGCTAATGTAATAATGCCTAATTTATCACCTAAGAATGTAAGAGATAAATACTCTTTATATAATGGAAAAGTACATTCTAACTTGGAAGCTGCAGAATGTAAAAATGATATTGAAAATGAATTGAATAAAATAGGATATAGAATAACGATTGGAAGAGGAGATTATCCTTTATTGGATAGATGATGATTTCTAGATTGGAAGTGTGTTTATAGAATAGAAATTAATTTGGAAGGAAAGTGGATTAAGTGAATAATACTCCAAATTCTAATAGGCCTCATATAGTATTATATGGGAAAACAAACTCAGGAAAATCTTCTATTATGAATAAAATATTGGGACAAGACCTTGCATTAGTATCTGATAAACCAGGCACCACAACAGATCCAGTTCAGAAGGCTATGGAGTTAATTCCGTATGGGCCGGTGCTATTTATAGATACTGCTGGAATATGTGATTTTACTGAATTGGGAAAGTTAAGAGAGAAAAAGACACTAGATATGTTAAAAAGAACTGATTTAGGCATATACGTAACAGATGGAAGCCATGAGGAGTTAAAAATATTTGAAGAATGGAAAACTAATTTTAAGAAATATAATATTCCATATTTTTTAGTTATCAATAAAATAGATTTATTGAGCCATGAGCAGTTAAGATTATTAAAATCAAAATATGAAAAAGCTTATTTTATATCGCAAGAAGAAGCTAGTGGATATGAAGCTTTAAAGTTTGATATATGTAATGAACTTAAAAATAGTGAAGAGAATCAGGCTATAGTTGGAGATCTAGTGCCTTATAATGGGAAGGTAGTAATGGTTGTACCTGTTGATTCAGAGGCACCTAAAGGTAGATTGATATTACCACAAGTTCAGTGTATACGAGATTGTCTAGACCATGGAATAAAAACATATGTTGTTAGGGATACAGAACTTGCAGAAGCAATAAAGGATTTAAATAATATAGACTTAGTTATTACTGATTCACAGGTCTTTAAGCAGGTTGATGAAATTGTTCCAAAGAATATTAATTTGACTAGTTTTTCTATGCTTTTTGCTAGACAGAAGGGGAATATAGCTGACTTTATAGAAGGAGCAAAAAAGATAGATGAATTAAATGTAAGAAGTAGAGTGTTAATATGTGAAAATTGTACCCATAATGTTTCTCATGAAGATATAGGAAGAGTAAAAATTCCTGCCTTAATTAATAAATATGTAAATGAAAATCTAACTTATGATTTTATAGCTGGTCAGGATTTTCCTCAAGATGTGAATAAGTATGATTTAGTAATTCATTGTGGCGGATGTATGGTTAATAGAAAAACAGTACTTAATAGAATTAATTTATGCAAAGAAAATAATGTTGCAATAACTAATTATGGAATAGCAATTGCCTTTTTGACAGGTATACTAGAAAGAGCTGCTTCAATTTATAAAATAAAATAGTTTTAAAGATAGGTTCTTTAATAAAAAAACAATGATGGTGGTGAATGAAAATAATGGATATAGTAATAGAGATTCAAGTAGACTTTTTTATGGCAGTATTGCTATGCATTATTTTAATTCATGCCGTTTTTGTTTTGGATAAGAAAAAGGATATAGATAAAATATTTATAAAAATATGTATGACTAATATTTTGTTATTAATTCTAGAAATATGTGATGCATTTTTGAATTCAAGATGTAACATTGAATTTATAACTATTCATAAAGCAGTTAATTTAATTGGATTTCTTTTAACACCTATCATTCCAATATTATTGTGCAATATTACTAATTCGTGGATGAATGATTTTAAGAATATTAATAAAAAATATAAAAGCTTATTTTATATTCCATATATAATTTATAGTTTTATATGTATATTGAGTTGGAAATGTGGATTTTTCTTCAAAATAAGTGATTTAAATATATATAGTAGAGGTGGATTATTTTTAATCGTTCCAATAGTGAGTTATGGATATTGTATTTTGAATTTATTTTGTATATGTTTCCATAAAAATAGTTTTTATATTGAAGAAAAGTTGGTATTTCTTATAGCTACTTTACTACCATTCGCATTGGGTTTAATTCAAATTTTTCATTTAAGTATTCTTACTATTTGGAATAGTGCAAGTCTTGTAGTTATTATTGGATATGTATGTATACTATATAAGAAAATGAAGACAGATCCATTAACAGGTCTAGAAAATAGAGTTGCATATGAAGGGTTTTTAAAGAGTTATAAGGGTAAGAAAAAGCTATGGGTAATATATATAGATGTTAATAAGTTTAAATATATTAATGATAATTTTGGACATGATGAAGGAGATAGGATTTTAGTTGATTTTGCTCAAATGATAAAAAACGTATTTTTATCAAAGGGAAGAGCAATGAGGATTGGTGGAGATGAATTTATTATTTTAATTGAAAATGAAGATATTAATTCTATAAACAAAGATATCAATTTACTTATGGAAAAAGTATTTTTATCAAGGAAAAGTTATAGATATGATGTTAGTTTTAGTTATGGCATAGCTTGCGCTGATAAAAATTGTGATGATATTAAAAAGGTAATAAAAATGGCTGACAGTTCAATGTATGAAAATAAAAAATCAAATTACAGTCAGATAAAGAAAGATAATTTTGTATAGTTAGAGTTAATTAGAATGTTGTGAGAAATTCACAACATTTTTTTTGAAATAATTGCTAAGTATTATTATAATATATAAACAAATAATAAAACGAGGAGAGTTATTATGATATTAAATAATATTGACCTTAGTTTTGCCCAAGAAATTGTTAATGCGGTAAAAGAAGTAGTAGGAAAAGATATAAATTTTATAGATATTAACGGAATAATAATTGGAAGTACTGATAAAAGTAGAATAAATACTTTTCATGAAGCTGGATATGAGGCTATTAAGACTTTGAATAATATAACAGTAAAAAAAGATGAGGAGTATAAAGGTGCAAAGAAAGGAATAAATTATCCAATAAAAATTAATGATATGGCTGTAGGAGCTATTGGAATAACAGGAGAACCAAAAGAAATTAGTAAATATGGATTTCTTGTAACTAAAATTACTGAAGTTTTTATTAAAGAACAACAGTTAAATTATAAGTATGAAGCGGATAAACACAGAATTAATTATGTAGTTAAGTGTTTAATTTATAATAATATTGAAGACAAAACAGAAGTAGAAAATATTCTCCAAGAGTTTGGAATATCATTAAAACAAAATTTTGCAGTAGTTATAATGAAAATAAAGAAGTGTGAAGATGTAAGAAAATTATCTATAATTGAAAATGATGTTAAACAAGTATTTGATGATATAGGTAATGTCTTTAAAGTATACATATATCCAAATGAATTTATAGCATTGGTAAACGATGTTAAATATGATAAATTAAAAAATGTGTATGGGAAGGTATTAAAAAAATATGATGGAAGTTTAGTTGGAGGAGTAGGCAGGTTAAAGGATTTATATGATACGCATAAATCTTATCAAGAAGCAAGAATTGCTTTAAAGTATTCCAATAAAAATAATAGGATTTTAACATATTTTGATGATTTAAATTTAGAAATAATATTAGAGAGTTTGCAAGAGGATATAAAAAAGCAGTATGCTTTAAAAGTTCTTAAAAATTTGGATTCTGGGGAAGTAGAACTGCTAAAAGCTTATTATAAAAATGAAATGTCATTAAAAAGTACATCTGAAGAATTATTTATTCATAAAAATACTCTTCAATATCGATTGCAGAGAATAGCTGATAAATGTGGACATGATCCTAGAGTTTTTTCTCAGTCAGTTATATTGTATTTAGCCTTAAATTTATAGAAAACAAAGTATCTAATTATTAGATACTTTGTATACAATATAATGGTTAAATTTTAAAAGGTGGTTTTTTAATTTCAGCATATATATTATAATAATTATGAATTGGTATATAAGTTGAAAGTTATTATTTTGTTTGGTGTTAATAATAAATTGTATTTAACTTATATAAAGTATAATGAAGTTAATAAATAACTACTAAGGAGAAGATTAAATGCTAAAAGGATTAAAAAAAACTAAAATAGTTTGTACTTTAGGGCCTGCATCTGAAAAAGAAGAAGTTTTAAAAGAGTTAGTAGAAAATGGTCTTAATGTTTGTAGATGCAATTTTTCTCATGGTTCTCACGAAGAGCATAAAGGAAGAATGGATGTAGTTAAAAAAGTTAGGGAAGAATTAAATCAACCTATTGCAATTTTACTAGATACTAAAGGTCCAGAAATTAGAACTGGTAATTTTGATGCTCCAGAAGTTCTTTTAGAAGAAGGACAACAATTCACAATAACAATGAGGGATGTTATTGGTAATAAAGATATTTGTACTGTAAGTTATAAAGGACTTGCAAGTGATGTTAAATCAGGAGATGTTATTTTAATAGATGATGGTTTAGTAGGATTAAGAGTAGAAAAAATAGAAAATGATGATATTATTTGTACTGTAGAAAATTCAGGTATTGTTAAAAACCATAAAGGAATTAATGTACCTGGCGTAAGTATAAACTTACCAGCATTAACAGAGAAGGATATAAGTGATATTGAATTTGGAATATCTCAAGGAATAGATTATATTGCTGCATCTTTTGTAAGAAAACCATCAGATGTTTTAGCAATTAGAGATGTTTTAAAGAAAAACAATGCAGAACATATAGAGATAATATCTAAAATTGAAAATCAAGAAGGTATTGATAATATAGACTCAATAATTGAGGTTTCTGATGGTATAATGGTTGCTAGAGGAGACTTAGGGGTTGAAATTGCGACTGAAGAAGTTCCAATAGCTCAAAAAATGATGATAGAAAAATGTAATAAAGCAGGAAAACCAGTAATTACTGCAACTCAAATGTTGGATTCTATGATGAGAAATCCTAGACCAACAAGAGCAGAAGTTACAGACGTAGCAAATGCTATTCATGATGGAACCGATGCAATAATGTTATCAGGAGAAACTGCCGCAGGAAAGTACCCAGTAGAAGCAGTTAAAACTATGGCAAGCATTGCAAAAAGAACTGAAGAAACACTAAATTATACTGAAATATTAAGAAGTAAGACTATTGATGATATAACAGTAACAAATGCTATTAGTTATGCAACATGTAGTACAGCGATGAGCTTAGATGCTTCAGCAATAATTACATTTACATCAACAGGTCATACAGCAAGAATGGTTTCTAGATTTAGACCTCAATGTCCAATTATTGCAACAACACAAAAAGATGATGTTATGAGAAGATTAGCTTTGTCTTGGGGAGTGTGTCCTGTTAAGGTTAAGAATGTTGGAAATATAGATCAAATGATTGAGACTTCAATAAAGTCTGTTAAGGAGAAAAGTTATGCTCAGGATGGAGACACAGTTGTAATTACAGCAGGTGCTCCGATTGGTGTAAAAGGAACTACTAATTTAATTAAAGTTGAAACTATTGGTGAGTAATTTTAATTAAAATTTAAAGGTTACCTACAAAGCTATAAATTAGCTGTAGGTAGCCTTTTATTTTTATAAATTTTTAAATATGACAAAAGTGTAAGGTAGATGTAAGCAAGTTAAATATAAAGTAGAAAGGTTTATTGGTATAATTTAAATATAGAGTAAAGGAGATGAGCTTATGAAGAAAACTACTAAAGCAATTAAAGCAATTCTTTTAATAATAATTATGATTTTTATGGTTGTAGGTGCAGATTTCTTAGGAAAAGGATATAATTTATATAGACTAGCTACTTCTGAAATAGGAATAGATGAAAAAATAAATGGAATTAAACAATCTGCAGATTACATTAGTTTAAATGATATATCTAAAGATTTTATTAATGCTATTGTTTCAGTAGAAGATCATAGGTTTTATAACCATAATGGTATAGATTATATTTCAGTAGTACGAGCTTCCTATAATAATATAAAAGCTGGAAAGATAGTTATGGGTGGAAGTACTATTACTCAACAATTAGCTAAAAATTTATTTTTTACCAATGAACAATCATATGAAAGAAAGATTGCAGAGCTCTTTGTTGTAGATAAACTTGAGAGAAAATACAGTAAGGATGAAATATTAGAACTTTATGTAAATGTAATATATTATGGAGATGGATACTATGGAATAAAAAATGCCTCTTTAGGATATTTTGGTGAATTACCTTCAGAAATTAATATTAATCAAAGTATTCTTTTAGCAGGTATTCCTCAAGCACCAGAAGCTTATTCTTTATCAAAACATTATGATAAGGCTATAAAACGTGGAACACAAGTGATGGCAGCCATGATTAGAAATGAGATAGATGTAAAACTAGAATACTAATTAAAAAAATGGCTTAGCCATTTTTTTTTATTTTAAGCAATTGGCTATTTGGATGTTTAACATAGGGTGATTAGAAAAAATCTAGATATTAAAAAAATAAATGTAAAAAAATAGTAAAAATTCTATATAAAGTATGTAATAATATATATATACCATCGTATTAATAGTATAGTAGTATAGGGGTGATATTATGGAGGAATTAAATTTAGTTCAAAAGAAAAATAATAAAATAATTTTTATAACTTTAGGTTGTATTTTTTTAGTACTTATTTTATCTTATTTATTTATTAGTTTTTATTTTACCAATAGATTTTCTTTTAAATCCTATATAAATGGAATAAACGTTTCGGGAAAGACACCAACTGAAGTTGAAGAAATGTTAATTAGTGATAATAATTACATGGTTCAAATTAATTGTAGAGATAATAACAGTGAAATAATCCAAGGAGGGGATATTGATTTAAAGTACAAAATTGAAGGTAAAATTCAAGATGTAAAAGATAATCAAAGCCCTTTTGGATGGGGTTACAGTATATTTAAACGAAGGGATTACAATATTGATTTAGGATTTAGTTATGATGAAGCTAAATTAAAAGACAAGTATGATGCGTTATCAATATTTAATGAAGATAATATTATTGAACCTAAAGATGCTTCTATAGCATATGAGAGTAATGGATATGTTATTAAAGATGAAATTTTAGGTAATAAAATTAAGAAGGATCAGTTATTTGAAGAAGTAAAGGAAGCTATAAAAAATAAGAAGGAATACATTGATGTTGAAAAAGATAACTTATATGAAGAACCGAAAATTTTTGCATCTGCTCGAGAGCTAACTGAAGCTAAAGAGGAGTTAGATAAATATATTAAGACTAAAATTACTTACACAAGAGGAAATGAAGTTGTAAGTGTGCTAGATGGAAATAGAATAAAAGATTGGTTGTCATTAGATGATGCATTTCAAGTTACCTTTAATGAGGATAACGTAGGAGAATATGTTAGAGAGTTAGACGATATATATGATACCGTTGGAGTAGCGCGTTCTTTTAATACCTCGCTAGGTACTACTATTCAAATATCAGGAGGAGATTACGGATGGATAATGGATAATGGTGAAGAAATAAAAGAGCTTACTGAACTTATAAAAAATGGAAGCAATATAAGTAGGGAACCAATATATTTACAGAAGGGTTTTAGCTATGATAACAATGATATAGGAAATACTTATGTAGAAATAAATCTTACAAATCAATATTTATGGTTTTATGTAGATGGGAAAATAATTGCAGAAGGATCAGTTGTTACTGGGAATGGAAATAGTAAATATGCTACTCCAGCAGGGGTATATACTCTTGACTATAAGGCTGCAAATGCAACATTAAGGGGGCCTGGATATGCATGCCCAGTTAGTTTTTGGATGCCATTTAATGGTGATATTGGTATTCATGATGCCACATGGAGAGGGAGCTTTGGTGGTCAAATATATATGGGAGATGGTTCTCACGGATGCGTAAATACTCCATATAATTTATCACAAGCAATTTTTAATAATATTTCAGCAGGAACTCCAGTAGTATGTTACCATTAAGATTAACATTATTAAGTACCAGGAATAAAATATATAATAATACTTTTGTATATGAGGTATAAATGAAATCAGTAAAAAGCATTTCTAAGGCATATAATTCTGCGAGGGAAATAGATATAGATGATAAATCAAAGCTAGTGTTTATGAGCGATTGCCATAGGGGAGATGGTAATTGGAATGATAATTTTTCGCGAAATTGTAATATATACTTTTCGGCACTAAGTTATTATTATCAAAAGGGATTTACTTATTTAGAACTTGGTGACGGAGATGAGTTATGGGAAAATAGAAGGTTAGATGAAATCATGAATATTCATAGCAATATTTATTGGTTGCTTTCTAAGTTTATCACTGAAGATAAATATTATGCGATTTATGGAAATCACGATAAAATAAAGAATAATAAAAAATATATTAAAAAAAATATAGATAGACTAGTTAAAGAAACTGATAAGCCATTTATGAATTTATTTTTAGATATTGATATTTATGAGAGTTTAATACTAAAATATAGGCCTACAGGAGATAAAATTTTACTAATTCATGGACATCAGGGAGATTTTTTAAATGATAAGATCTGTGGTGTTAGTAGATTTATGGTTAGATATTTTTGGAAACCATTAGAACTATATGGAGTTAAAGATCCTACTAAGGTAGCTAAAAATTATGTAAAAAGACAGAGAACTGAAAAAAGAATTGAAAGGTGGATAAAGGATGAAAGATGCATGGTAATTGCAGGGCATACCCATAGACCTGTATTTCCAAAGTTAGGTGAAATACCATACTTTAATGATGGAAGTTGTGTTCATCCTAGGTGTATTACTGCTATTGAAATAGAGCAAGGATTTATTTCCCTAATAAAATGGGAAGTAAAGGTAAGGGAAAACGGGAATTTATATATTGATAAATCTATAATAGCTGGTCCTAGAAAACTGAAGGAGTATATGTGGAACTAAATTTTTATATAGGGGTATGACATCATAACTTTTTAAGTTATAATGCCATATCCCTTTTGCGTGAATAATTAAAATTCTGCGATATTAATAGTTTTTATAGTTTAAGAAAAACTACTATAGTATAATTACAACTGCAAATATAGATTGTAATAAAGATCTAAATAAAACCCATACATTTAAATAGGAAGGAAAAATGAAATGATAAAGAACAAACTAAAGATAATTATTGCAGTGTTATTTTTAACTTTAATATTTTTTAATAATGTGGTGTATGCTGAATCTGATATTGCATTTAAAAATTTAACTATAGATGATGGATTATCTCAATCTACAGTTCAAACTATTTTTCAAGATAGCAAGGGATATATATGGATGGGAACAAATGATGGACTTAATCGGTATAACGGGTATGAAGTAAAGATTTTTAAAAGCAATGATGAAAAAAATAGTATTTCAGATAATTACATATTAAATATTACTGAAGATAACGATGGTTATTTATGGGTATCTACATGTTATGGGATAACAAGAATAAATGTTAATAATGGAGAAATAAAATGTTATTATCAAGATGAAGATAATGGGAACTTACCAAGTAATTTTATCAATTGTATTTTCGTAAAAGAAGACAATACAGTACTTGCGGGTACTTCTAATGGAGTAGCTATATATAATAGGGAAACAGACAGTTTTGAAAATATACTTATAGACGAATCCTTTTTTAGCAATCAAGATATTAAAGCTATCACTGAAGATATCTATGGGGATTTATGGATAGGGACAAAAAATGGATTAAGTAAAATAGAATTACAATCAGGAAAAGTCAAATATTTTTTTTCTCAGGGAGACGATAAAACAGAAATATATAATTTGCTTAGTGATTCGGAGGGATTTTTATGGGTTGCTACATTAAATTCTGGTTTGAGGAAAATTAATATAAAAACCGAAGATACAGAAGAATATTTTTCAAATGAAAGTGATAATAATAAAGCGATTCCATCTAATACAATAAAGAAAATGATGGAAGATTCTGAAGGGAATGTATGGGTAGGAACTAAAGAGGGATTGGTCAAATATGAAAGAGATTCCGATAAATTTATTACACATAGAAATAAATCCTATGATAGCCATAGCCTTATTAATGATTATGTATTTAGCGTAATGGAAGATAATAGTGGATTAATATGGGTTGGAACTTATGCAGGTGTAAGTATTTTTGATTTAAATAGAAAAATAGTTCATTACAGAATGGATCCATTTGATAATAATTCATTAAGTAGCAATGTAATTCATGGTATATATGAAGATGATGAGGGATTATTATGGATAGGAACTAACAATAGTGGACTAAATGTTATGGATAGAAGAAACAACAATGTATATCATATGAATGAACATGGGATTACTGATAAGATACCAAGTGATGCTATAAAAGTAATAACAGGACATAAGGAGTATATATGGATTGGAACTAGTAAGGGATTAGCTGAGATTAATAAAAATACTAGAGAAATTAAAGTATATGATGTTAATACTGGTCTTACAGGTGAAAATATAAAGAGTTTATTATATGATTCAAAAGGATACCTGTGGGTTGGAAGTTCTGAAGGATTAGATATTATTGAATTTTCAACAGGGAAAATAATAGATTTAACAGATATTTTAGTGAAAAGTGGTATAGAGGATATATATATTGATGAAATATATGAAGACGAAGATGGAGTATATTGGATTGGAAGCTTTTTAGGGGGAGGATTAACTCAAATTAATCCTGATAAGAATACTATAACTAATTATAGAGATAAGGATAGTAATGAAAACAACACTAGAGCAATAAATACTGTTAGGGCAATTGTGGATGGATATTCAAATGATTTATGGATAGGAACTAGTGGTGGATTAAGGAGATTTGATAAATTAAGTGGTGAATTTAATACATACACTATGAAAGATGGATTACCCAGTGATACAATATATGGTATCTTAAAAGATGATTATGGAAATTTATGGATGAGCACTAATAATGGAATATGCAAGTTAGATTCAAAAGCAGAGGAATTTAGAAATTTGACTATTTTAGATGGACTTCAAGGGAATGAGTTTAATGGAAAGGCATGTTATAAAAATAAAAATGGTGAGATGTTTTTTGGGGGAATTAATGGCTTAAATGTTTTTAAAAGTGAAGATATACTTAAATCTCAATATAACCCTAAAGTGGTATTTGATGGATTTGAAATACAAGGAAAAGAATATAAGGATATTAACAATCTATCTATAAGTTATTGTAAAGATATAATCAGGATTAAATATTTTGTTCCTAATTATATAAATGTGAAAAAAATTCAATATCAATACAAACTAGAAGGGTTAAGTACTGAATGGATTACAGTAACAAATAATGAAGTTATTTTTAGTAATCTGGAACCTGGTAGCTATAAATTTAGAATTAGAGCTAGAAATCAAGAGGGAATGTTGAGCGAGGAAAGTAATGTATCATTTAAAATAGAGCCTCCTTTGTGGCGAAGTAAATATGCTATTTCTATTTATGTTATGGTAATTTTAATACTTATTTATTTAAACAGAACTAAGATGAGAAGGTTAGATAATTTAGTTAATAAGAGAACAAAACAATTAGTAGAAGAGATTGAGATTAATACTCAATTATTTAATCAGGTTCTAAAACTAGAAAGAAATAAAAATAACTACTTTATAAATCTATCACATGAATTGAGAACTCCATTAAATGTAATCAATTCTGTAGAACAGCTTATATCTTACCTTAATAAATCGGAAGATGGAATTGAAAAAGATAAACTAGAACATTATATGGAGGTAACAAGGAGAAATACTAAAAGGTTATTGAATTTAATTAATAATATAATTGATGCTAGTAAATTTGAACATGGTAGTTATAAGATTAATTTAAAAGAAGAAAATATAGTGTATGTAGTAGAAGAAGCAGCTTTAAGTTTGAAGGACTATGTAGAAGCTAAAGGGATAGAACTAATTATAGATACAGACGTAGAAGAGAAGACCATTATGTGTGATGCTTTAGAAATTGAAAGATGCATAGTAAATTTAGTAAGCAATGCTGCTAAGTTTACTTCAGAACAGGGCACAATTAAAGTTCTTATGAATGACTTAGGAGATAAAATTAGAATTGATGTAATAGATAATGGTGCTGGGATTGATAAGAAGTATCATAAAGCTATTTTTGATAGATTTAATCAAGTCATAGGTGCTAACAGTGAAGAAAAAGGCGGTAGTGGATTAGGATTAACAATAACGAAACACATTGTTACAATGCATAATGGGGAAATTTATGTAGAAAGCGAATTAAATAAGGGAAGCAAATTTACAATAATATTGCCTTCTTAGAAATACTCCTGAACAAGCTACAAATTTATATATTCTACCACTATTTTTACTACAGAGACCTATTTAAATTATAATGGTATTTTATTATAATATTGTTTAGAGGTGGTATTATGAATTTTGAATTAAATGAAATAGAAGAAAATAACGTATGTGAAAAATGTTTCCCTGATTTTTTTGATGACTGTAATCCTACAGATTCAGCATGTATACCTACAGAAATGGATGATGGAGATGAAGCAAGATAACTACTATGTGCAAAAGTTTTTTACATTAAACAAGGATGTAATTCTTGTAGAAGGGATTAACGGAGGTCTTATTCAAGATTTAAATAATAAAAAAATATTTTCTATAGATAAAGACTCTAGAGTATATTTAAGTAAATTAATTAATGGCAAAGATGTTGATTCAGTTTTAGATGAAATGTCACTAAAAGATAAAGACAAATTTGAATTATATATTGAGTTATTAATATCTAAGAATCTTGGAAACTATAGTGAGAATTATTCTAATGTAAATCAATATGAAAAAAATATAAAAATGCAAGTTGAAACTTTGTGGTTAGAGCTCAGAAGAAGTTGTAATATGAATTGTTGTCATTGTTATCTAGATAGCAAGGGAAGTGCTGATGCTTCTTTAAACTTATTAAAATTAGAAGAATGGAAAGGTGTTCTTAAACAAATTAATAAAAAATCTTTAAAAAGAATAATATTAATTGGGGGGGAACCATTATTATTTAAAGACATTAGTGTGTTAATTTCTTTTATAAGAGAACAGTTTATATCTATAGAATTGGTAATTTACAGCAACTTGACGTTGCTTAATGATGAATTAATTGATGTTTTTAGAAAGAATAATGTTAAAATAGTAACGTCACTATATTCGAATAAAAGTTACGTTCATGATAAAATAACTGGACAAGTAGGTTCCTTTGAGAAAACAGTGAAAGCTATTGAAAGATTAGTTTTGAAAAATATATATGTTAAAGCTAATATGGTAGTAATGAATGAGAACTATTACGATATAGATGAAACAAAAGAGTTTATATTTAAAATAACTGGGAATATACCAAAAATTGATTTGATTAGAAATGTAGGACAAGACAAAGGATATTTGTTACCTCCCACTAAATGTATAAGTAATAAAAGAGTGAAAGCTAATTTTAAAGGCATATCTAAGAGTGAATATATTAAAAATATTTCTGGAAATAGTTGTTGGCAAGGAAAGATGAATATTACTTGTGATGGGTATGTATCTCCTTGTATAATGGGGGAAGCATTTATAAATAAAAATTATAATGTAAGAGAAATTCCTATTGATAAGATAATAGAAGAATATTTAATTGTTGATTTCTGGAGTGTGTCAAAGGATAAAATAGAAGTATGTAAAGAATGTGAATACAGATATGTATGCAATGACTGTAGACCGATTTGTGTAGAAAAAAATAATTTTTATGCAAAAGATAAAAACTGTAATTATAATCCTAAAAAAAGGCTATTTATAGAATAATAGTTTTTAACATTTAATAAAAAAGCCTTTGTATGATATTAATATGTAAAAAGCTAATATGAGACATTTTATAGTCTCATATTAGCTTTTTAAAAGTGTGAACTTACATCTTGACGTTCAATTCGTTTAATATCTTTTAGTCTTAAATGAGTTTCAGCTCTAATATCATCATAAGATGCTCCATCGATAAGCATTTGTTTAGCTTTTTCTCTTAATTCTTCGTCAGTTTCTAAATTCATAGTTAACCCTCCTTTTTTTTTATATGTTTATTTTATCTAAATAGGTAAATTATATTCATACTCCTTTATTTAAATATAAGGGATGGTATAATTAAGCATATATATTTAGATAATAGATACGGAGGATAAAAAAATGAAAGCGTTAATTGATTTACATACTCATACCATTTCTAGTGGCCATGCTTATAGTACTTTAAAAGAAAATATAGAGGGTGCTAAGGAAAATGGATTAAAGGTAATGGGGCTTTCGGACCATGCTGTTACCATGCCTGGTACAGCACATCCATTTTATTTTAGTAATTTAAAAGTAATAAAAGATGAGATAATGGGAATTAGAGTACTAAAGGGAATAGAAGCTAATATTTTAGATTATGAAGGAAAGATTGATGTGGATGAAGAATTGGCTTCAGAACTGGACTATATAATAGCTAGCTTACATAATCCATGTATAAATCCAGGAACTATGGAAGAAAACACAAATGCTTTAATAAGTGTTATGAAAAATCCACATGTTAAAATTATAGGGCACCCTGATGATAGCAGATATGCAATTGATTATAAGAGGCTTGCCTTAGCAGCAAAGGAGAATAATGTAGCTATAGAAGTTAATAATAGTTCATTAAGGCCTAATAGTTTTAGACAAAATGCTAGAGAAAATTATATTGAATTACTAAGGTTATGTAAAGAATATGGGACGAAAATAATGCTAGGTAGTGATGCCCATATGTATTATGATGTTGGAAATTTCGAAAATTGTGACAAGTTATTAGAAGAAGTTAATTTTCCAGATGAATTAGTTCTCAATTACTCATTAGATTCACTAAATTATATACTTAATAAAAGGAAATAAATAAAAGAAACTGTAGTTTTTTTACTACAGTTTTCTTTGCTTTGTTAATTTAAATAAAAATATTATAAATAATTTTAAAATTATAAAAAAAATAAAAGAAATAAATGATTTAATGATAAAAAATTATCATCAATATGACGATACTAAGTGTATGGAGGGGATAAAATGAAAAAAAATAAAAAGTATGCGAAGAAAAGTTTGACTAGAACTATTGTATTGTTCAGTATTGGCATATTCATTTTAATAAGTTGTATAAATTGTGCTGTCAGTATAAAATCAGTTGCTGATAAAACGAGTGAAGTAATGGTAAAGGACTACACAGAACTTGCAAAACAGATATCTAAAAGAGCGTCAGCTATATTAGAAGCTAATCCAAACGATATTGATGGACTTCAGAAAATGCTAGATGATCAAAAAAAGGAAAGCGATTTTTTTGCTTATGGGGTAGTAATTAGTAAAGATGCAATTGCGGTTGTTCATACGGACAAAGAGAAGAATGGAAAGTCCTATATAGATGATGAATATACTGTTGATGGGGCTAGAAACGGTAATATTAAAAATAAAAAGTATTATGCTAAGACTCAAGAATGCTGGACTTATGATTCAATGGTTCCTATTACGGTAAATGGAAGTCACTATGGGGCATTGGATATAGGAGTTTATGAAACAGAAGTCACTAAGATAACAAATTCTTTGCTTATTAAGCAAGTAATCTCTTTAATTGTAGGAATAGTTGCATTTGCCATATTTATTACATTGATTTGCAGGAAGATGTTTAAACCTTTAACTGAAATATCAAATCAGTGTAACGTTCTATCAAGTGGAGATTTTAGTACTTACATAGATAAAGACAAGCTAGGTAATACTGTTGAATTAGAGCCTATTGTGAATGCTTTAGATAATATGCAAAGGGACTTTGTAGATATTATTAAATCTATCGATAATAGTTCTAATAACATAAATGAAGAGGTAGAAGAGCTCTCAGAAAATATGAAGCAGACTGCAAGTACGGCAGATGAAATAAGTAATGCAGTAACACAAATTGCAGAAAGTGCTACAGAGCAAGCAAAAGACGGTGAAAAAGGTTTAAGAGAAATTAATGAATTAAATAAAATAGTAAAAGATAATAAAGAAAATATTTTATCATTAAATAAAGCCACATATGAAGTGAGTGAGTTAAAGGATGAGGGTGTATTAGCACTAAAAGAATTAATTGATGCTAACAGAAACAGTAATGTTGAGTTAGATAAAGTTAATAGCATAATGATTAATACAAAGGAAAGTGCTGAGAAGATTGAAATTTCAAGTGGAATGATAAAAAGTATTGCAGAACAAACTAATTTACTGGCGTTAAATGCTGCTATCGAAGCTGCTAGAGCAGGGGAAACGGGCAGGGGATTTGCAGTTGTTGCTGATGAGATAAGAAAATTAGCAGAACAATCAAATCAATTTACTACAGAAATCACAGAAATTATAAATGAATTAGCTAACAAAACTAACATTGGTGTTGATGCAATGGTAAATGTTAAAAGAAGTGCTGATATTCAGAATGAAAAAATTAATGTTACTACAGAAAAGTTTGATGGTATAGCTAGTTCTGTTGAAAAAGTAAATGAAATAATTGATGTGGTTTCGAAATACTCAGATATGATAAATGAAAAAAATGAGTCCTTTATTCAGATTATGAATAATCTATCAGTAATATCAGAAGAAAATGCAGCTAGTACAGAAGAGGTAGCGGCATCAGTTCAAGAGCAAGAAGCAGCAATTGAAGTTGTGGCTAGTGCTACTCGTGATCTTGAAAAATTAGCAGAAGAGATGAAAATACAAATTCAAAAATTTAAGCTATAAAAATTTGCAGCCTTATAGAATTTAAATCTATAAGGCTGCATTTTTAATTTTGTTCTGCAGTAAATTCTTATTAAGGTTATATTTAAAGTTTTTTGCAATATTCTTAAAAAAATAAAAACACTTATTAAAGAAAAAATGATATATAATTAAATTGCTTATTATGATATCAATTAATTTAATTAATAATTTTAATGCTATTATTTAAATGGGTTTTTAATTTATGCGCAGGTGATGAAGGGAAAGGTGAAGAATGTTGATAGTTGTAGGTGGGATGATAGGTCTTGGAAAAACTAGTGTAGCGGAGGTCTTGGGTGAGCATTTTAATAGTGAGGTGTTTTATGAATCAGTGGAGGATAATAAAATATTACCGTTGTTTTATACAGCTACCCAAGAAGAAATACAAGCTAAAAGATATCCGTTTTTACTTCAATTATGGTTTTTAGACACACGATTTAAAAGTATAAAAAAAGCATTAGTTAATGATAATAATGTATTAGATAGATCAATATATGAAGATTGGTATTTTGCTAAGAAAAATATGGAATTAGGAAGAATGTCAGAGTTAGAAATGGAAGTATATGAAAATTTAGCTGATAACATGATGGAAGAACTAAAGGAACTACCTAAAAAGGCACCAGATTTAATGGTATATTTAAAGGGATCTTTTGAAACTGTTTTAAATAGGATTAAAAGAAGAGGAAGAGAATATGAATTAGATGAGGCTTTAGTTGAGTATTATAAATTTCTTTGGAAAGATTATGATGATTGGGTAATGAATCACTATAGTGCAAGCCAAGTGTTAATAATTGATATGGATAAAACAGATATTGTAGGAAATTTAGAGGATAGAAATAATATGATAAAAGAAGTTGAAAATAGATTAAAATCTATTAGAGAAGATTAAGTTACAAAAATGTAATATTTTTAGAGAAAAAGGATGTTATAATTAATTAGTAACTTCATTATGTAATACGAGTTTTATACATAAAATAATTGGTAAAAAGGAGTGGTTATGTGGGCTTAGATTTATTGTTTATACTTAAGGCAATAATTATTGCCATAGTAGAAGGATTAACAGAATTTATTCCGGTATCATCAACTGGACATATGATATTAGTTGGAAATGCTATTAATTTTAAAGGTGAATTTGCTGCAATGTTTGAAGTTGTTATTCAGTTAGGAGCAATTCTTGCAGTTGTAGTTTTGTTTTGGAAGAAAATAAAAGACAGTGTAATCGAATTTTTTAAATATATTTTCTCCGGCGGCAAAAATGGAGAAACAGGTTTTAGATTTGGAATAAATGTTTTAATTGGATGTATTCCAATGGGAATAGTAGGTGTTTTATTTCATAAACAAATTAAAAGCTTATTTAATGTAAAAGCTGTAATAGCAGGATTAATAGTAGGTGGAATTTTATTACTTGTAATTGAAAATATTTTTAGAAAGAAAAAGCATGCTACAAAGCATATAGATAATATAACACCAATTCAAGCTCTTAAAGTAGGGGTATTTCAGGTACTAGCTGTATGGCCAGGAATGTCTAGAAGTGCATCTACAATAATGGGTGGATGGATTGCAGGGTTATCTACACCTATAGCTGCAGAGTTTTCATTCTTTTTAGCTATACCAGCAATGATTGCATCCTCTGGATTGGATTTGTTCAAATTTGATTTTTCAATAATGACACCTACCTTGTGGATCGCGTTAGTTATTGGATTCGTTGTTGCATTCATAGTATCAATAGTTGTTATGGATAAATTTATAACATTCTTAAAGAAAAAGCCTATGAGAGTTTTTGCTGTTTATAGAGTTGCTATAGGAATATTATTAGCTGTATTAGTATTTACAAAAGTAATTACAAATGTATAGTAAAAAAGGTTGGAAATTTAATTTCCAACCTTTTTTATTTACCAGCTACCAGAGGAGCCCCCTCCATTAGATGAACCGCCACCAAATCCACCGAATCCTCCACCAGAGGAGCCTCCACCTCTTGGGCCTCTTCCCATATAATTATTCCAAAATGCTATATTTAAAATTAATGAAAGAATTCTACCTCTATTAAATATTAAGTCTAATAAAATAAGAAGTAGTAATATTCCACTGAAAATTAAACCATTTTTTCTGTGGGATGATTGAGTAGGTGGTGTTATATTCAAGGAGTTATCCAGTGTTACTCCATATTCTTTAGCTATAGAATCAGTGAAAATGCTATAACTTTCAAGTAAGCCTTCTGAATAATTACCTTCCACAAAATATGGCTTAGCTGTTTTTTCCATAACTGTGCTTGTTAATAAATCAGGGAGAACTCCTTCTAATCCCCGACCAACTTCAACTCTCCATTGTTTATCATTTAAAGATAATAGAATTAGAAGACCATTATCTTTTTCGCTACTCCCAATTCCCCACTCTCTAAATAATTTGTTTGCATAATCTTCAATAGGAGTGTTAGAAGTAGAGGGAATAATTACAATTACAGCTTGAGCTGTTGTTTTGGTTTCCAGTTCATGGCCAATTGATATTATTTCATTAATTGTATTATGGTCTAAGACGTTAGCGTAGTCATTTACATATTTATATGATGATGGAGATGGAAATTGTGAATCACCTAGAGCTATTGAATTAAATGTAATAAAAATTAAAAGAGAAGTTAATAATATTTTGAAAAACTTTTTTTTATGCTTCATTATTGTGCATTGAAGTCTACAGATGGTACTTCTTTAGCAGTATCACTGGCTTCATATAGTGGTTTTTCGTTGAATCCAAATATTGAAGATATAATTATAGTTGGAAATTTTCTTCTCTTAACATTGTATTCAGTAGCAACGGTATTGTAATCTTGTCTAGCAATAGCGATTCTATTTTCAGTACCTTCTAGTTGAATAGCTAAGTCTTTAAAATTTTGACTAGATTTTAAATCTGGATAATTTTCCACTATTAATAATAATCGTGATAACGCATTTGATAATTCAGAATCAGCATTTGCTTGGTCAGTTATGTTATTTGCACCCGCAAGTTTTGTTCTAGCAGTAGCTATTTCTGAAAAGATATCTTTTTCTTGAGAAGCATATCCCTTAACGGTATTTACGAGATTGGGAATTAAATCAGAACGACGTTGCAGTTGAGTATCAATGTTAGAGGATGCAGCATTAACTTGTTGATCTAGGGAAACTAGGTCGTTATATCCACCAACAAAAAAAATAGCAATTAGTATAATTATTGCAACTATAGCAATAGTAATTTTAGTTCCTTTTTTCATAAAGTCTATCTCCTTTCATTTTATATTTTGTCTAATTTATAGAAAAATATAACTTTTTAAGAAGGAGTTTTAATTATCATTATAGTTTTGAAAATATTCTTAATATGAGCGTATACTTTCTTAATTTAATAATATATATTATAATTCTATATAAGTTGCAATATAGATTATTTATTTTATTAATTTTGTTTGGTATATATAATATTAAATATATTGAGCAACGTATATAAGGATTTTAAACTATATATGATTATAATTTGAAATATTAATTGTAACATATATATCAAAAACTAAAGAATAAAAGCTTTGAGGTAAAACAGAGCCAGAATAAATTAGGGGGAACAAATGAAAAAATTAAATATTGATTTAATAAATAAAGATGTAGATAGATGTTTACAATGTAAAGTGCCACGCTGCAAAAATAATTGTCCTATTAATACTGATATTCCAAGAATAATAGATCTATATAAAAATAATAAAATGGAGGAAGCTGGGAAGGTTTTATTTGATAATAATCCTTTATCTGTAGTATGTTCAATAGTATGTCCCCATGAAAATCAATGTATTGGAAACTGTGTAAGAGGGATTAAGGGAGAACCAATAAAATTTGGAGATATTGAACATCATATTTCATATAATTATTTAGAAAAATTAAAAACTACTAATGTAAAAAAGAATGGTATTAAAATTGCAATTATTGGATCAGGTCCAGCGGGAATAGCTATAGCATTTATTTTAGCAAACAAGGGATATGATGTTACTATTTTTGAAAAAATGAGTAGCTTAGGGGGTATGCTTAGATATGGAATTCCTGAGTATAGGCTACCTAATTCTATATTAGAACTATTAGAAAAGAAATTAATTTCTCTTGGTGTTAAAATTAAATATAATACCCTAGTAGGTCCTGTAATAACTTTAGATAAATTATTAGAGGACGGATTTAAATCGGTTTTTATAGGTACAGGAGTATGGAATCCTAAGACATTGAATATTAAGGGTGAAATGCATGGGCATGTTAATTATGCTATTAATTATTTAATGTCTCCAGATTCATTTACCATTGGAAAGAGAGTTATCGTCATAGGAGCAGGAAATGTTGCTATGGACGCTGCTAGAGTTGCTAAAAGAAATGGATCCAATGTAACCATTGTGTATAGAAAAGGGTTTGAGGAGATGACAGCAACAAAGCAAGAAATAAAAGAAGCTAAAGAAGATGGCGTAGAGTTTATTTTGTATAAAGCTCCAGTAGAGATTTTAGAGAAGGGTGTAATATTTAAAAACATCAATAAGGATGTATCAGAAGAAGGACGTGTAATATTTAAAGATGTAGTGGACTCAGAGGAAATAATAGAATGTGATTCTGTTATAATTGCAATAAGCCAAAGTCCTAAAAACAACATAGTAAATAATACAAAGAATTTAGAAACCACAAAGAATGGATTATTAGCAGTAGATGAGGTTGGTCATACAACGAGAAAGGGTGTATTTGCTTCAGGAGATGTTGTAACAGGTGCAAAGACAGTTGTTGAGGCAGTTGCCAACGCAAAGATAGTAGCAGAGGCTATGGACAGCTATTGCATGGGAATATAATAAATTAGCCACATGAATAAATTCATGTGGCTAATTTACTTTAAGTAACATTTACATATATCAGGGGTTAGACATTTTAATGGGGTTAAAATTCTATGGTTTAATAATAAAAGAATAATGTGTCAGATAAGTGTCAACTATGTTAAAAAACAAAGATAAATATATATATTTGGCTAATTATTGAAATAAAAATTGAATGTAATCAAATTATTATTAAAAGTTAAAAAACAAAACCACCCTTAAAGATGGTTTTGTTTTTTTATTAAGTAACATTTCAAAAGGGGTTAATACTGATAATTTAATGGGGAATTGAATTATCTATGAGTAAATAATAACTATTTTATGTGTCAACAATGTGACAAATAAATAACAATATAATGAAGATTTTTATGTCAACATAATAAAATTATAGAAAATAATAATAAAAATATGGAAAAAAATTCAAGTGTGGTATATACTATTTTATATATAGAGCAATAGTCAGTTTGAGGGATAACAATAAATGCTAGAAGGAAGGGATTATATGAATGGCGATATTACAGTTGAGTTAGTGAGAAAAGATGATATAAACAAAGTGGTAAAAATTTTAGACAACGTTACTGAAGATTTGATTAATAAGGGAATAAATCAATGGGAATATCCATGGGACAGGGAAATAATAATTAGAGATATATTGGGTGAAAGAGTATTTTTAGTGAATTATAAAAATCAGCCCATAGCAACTTTTTCCATCAGAAGCCTAAATGAGAGTGATAATGAGTTTTACATGAACAAAAAGGGAAAGTATTTATATAGATTAGCAATTATGCCTAGTGTTCAGGGGTTAGGCTTAGGAAGTGAGATTCTAACATATATAAGGGAGGACTATGATTTTACACATGAAGATTTATATTTAGATTGTTGGAATGGAAATGAAAAGTTAAAACATTTTTATAATAAAGCAGGATTTGAATATTTAGGAGATTATAAAGAGGAAGACTACCATATTAGTATTTTTAAAATAAATGATTTTGCAGTTAAATGTTAAGTAATATATATTTTTCCAAATTATATTTTTATATTTAAATATTGAGGGAGTGTATAATATATGGATAATGTAGAGAAAAATTTAAGTGAATTAAGGAATCATATAAGAAAGATGAACTATATAATTCAAACTGAAGGATTGATTAATTGGGATATGCAGACTGGAGTTCCAGAAAAAGCTATACCGGGAAGAGTTGAAGTCATTGGGTATCTATATGGACAGCTTTTAAATATGCTTACTGATCGGAAAGTATGTCAATGGTTGGAGTATTTTTCTGATAAAATGGATAAATTATCTTTTTTAGATAAAAGGATGATAGAAAACTTAAAAGAAGAATATGATCAAATAGTTAAAATTCCTAAAGAAAGAAGTACTGAATATCAGATGCTATGCTCATCATCTGAAGCATTTTGGAAAAAGGCAAAAGAAAATAATGACTATGAGGGGTTTAAACCATATTTATCTAAAATAATTGAATTTAATAGAGAGTTTTCTGAATATATCGGATATGAAGGTAATATTTACAATAAGTGTTTAAATGACTATGAAAAAAATATATCTGTTGAAAAATTAGATGGAATATTCAAAATATTAAAAGATGGAGTTGTAGAGTTATTAGAAAAGGTGAAAAAATCTAATGTAACCATCGATGATTCCTTCTTAAAGAAAAAGTGTTCTATAAGTGATCAAGATAGATTTGGAAGAGAAGTTCTTGAAAAATTAGGGTATGATTTTCAAGCAGGTAGATTAGATACTACCGTTCATCCATTTACCACTAGTTTTGGAAATAAAGATGTAAGAATTACTACGCATTACTATGAAAATGACTTTAAAAGTGCTTTTTTTAGTAATATTCATGAAGGTGGTCATGGAATATATGAACAAAATTGTGATGATAAATTAGAGTACACAGGGCTATCAGGTGGTACTTCTATGGGAATTCATGAATCACAATCAAGATTTTATGAAAATATATTAGGAAGAAGTAAAGAATTTTGGACATATTTCTATGAAGATGTACAAGCTACTTTTCCACAATTTAATGAAGTAAGTTTTAATTCTTTTTATAAAGCTATTAACAAAGTAGAACCCTCATTAATTAGAATTGAAGCTGATGAATTGACATATAGTATCCATATAATAATAAGATATGAAATTGAGAGAGCATTGATGAATAATGAAATAACGGTAGATGAATTGCCAGATGTATGGAATAAAAAATGCAAGGAGTATTTAGGAGTTGAACCTTCCAATTATTCAGAGGGTGTGCTTCAAGATTCTCATTGGAGTGGTGGATTAATTGGGTATTTTCCAAGTTATGCATTAGGAAATTTATATGGAGCACAATTTTTAAATCAAATGAAAAAAGATATTCCAAACTATGATGTTGAGGTTAAAAATGGTAACTTCATGATAATCAACAACTGGTTAAAAGAAAATATTCATAAGTATGGAAAATTATATACTCCATCTGAATTAGTGGTTAAAGTTACGGGAGAGGAATTAAATCCAAAGTATTTTCTAGATTATTTAAATAAAAAGTATAGTGAAATATATAATATAAATTAGTTTTAAAAGCACATAATAAAGATATGGAGGAGCACATCCTCCATATCTTTGTTATTACGCAGTAAAGATTTATTATAATTTTGGTAAAAAAACTTAAAATGTCTTGAAAAAACTAATTAAGAGATTTATAATTTAGTTAAGGAATTACTTAATTAAATTATAAAGAGGAGTATATATGATAGATAATGTAAAAGTATTTAAAGCCATAGGCGATGAAACAAGAATAAAGATTTTAATTCTTTTATCTAAAAAGAATATTTGTGCAAAAGGTATTTCAAGGCATCTTGGAATATCCGAGGCTGCAGTTTCTCAACATATAAAGGTGTTAAAAGATATTGAATTAGTCATCGGATATAAACGTGGATATCATGTTATATATGATTTAAATAAAGAGGTAATTGAAGAAGCTGTTGTTTTCTTAAAATTATTTTTAAATGATGATATATGCTCTTTAAATGAAAAATTTAATTTAAGTGATGATAATTTAAATATCGTACAGTGTACTTCTAATTGTAAAGTTAGAAAGTCATGTTGTATGAAGAGGTTTAAGGAGGAATAGGATATGAAAGTATGTTTCCCAGTTAATTCAAATGAGGGAATGGATAGTATTCCATATGGACATTTTGGGTCTGCACCAATGTTTTTAGTTTGTGATTCTGAAAGTGGAGAGGTAAAAGTATTAAACAATGGTGACTTGGGTCATGAACACGGAATGTGTCAGCCTATTAAAGCATTGTCAGGAGAAACTGTAGATGCAGTTGTAGTTGGTGGCATAGGTCAAGGTGCAATTGTAAAATTAAATTCCATGGGTGTAAAAGTATTTAGAGCTGCTGAAGGTAATTTAGGAGAAAACTTGGCTAAGTTTAAGTCTGGAGAATTAGTTGAATTTCCAGCAAATCACAGCTGCAATCATGATGGCTGTGGACATCAT
This sequence comes from uncultured Clostridium sp., assembly GCA_900548455.1. Taxonomy (GTDB): domain Bacteria; phylum Bacillota; class Clostridia; order Clostridiales; family Clostridiaceae; genus Clostridium_J. The sequence continues at coordinate 6,982 of URKQ01000013.1, read as the reverse complement.
CATTAAATTATAAAGTTTAATGGATAGAGTAAAAGGCTCTGTAATAAAATAGAGTGATAGAATATACAAGGTAATACAGAACCAAATAGAAAAGGGGATTACTGCTAGTTTCAGTAATTCCCTTGTCTTTTTGCCATAAATTCTAAATGAAAGAAAATTGTTTTAAAATAAATATCCATAAAAAAACAGTTGTAATGCAAAATGCAGATGTAAATACAACTATTTGGGCTGCTAAGTCATCATCACCATCCATTTTTTGAGCCATGGTAAAGGAGGATACAGCTGTAGGTGAAGCAAAAATCAACATGATGCCAACTAATTCAATATTTCTAAAACCTAGATAAATACCTATTGGTATCATAATTATAGGCAATAATATTAATTTTCCTAGAACACATATAGAGGTTTGTTTTATATGTGTTTTTATATCACAAAAATTAAAGGAACCTCCTAAAAGAATTAAAGAAAGAGGAGTGGCAATTTTAGAGATATCACTAATAGATTTTGTTATGAAAATAGGAAATTTAATATTTAATAAAAGCATTGATAATCCTAAGGCAGAGGCTATTATAAGTGGATTAGTTATAATTCCTTTAATTATTTTTTTAATATTTATAGATCCCCCCCTAAATATTTCAAGAGCGATTACAGAAAGCATATTAAACATGGGTACTACAACAGATATTAAAATTGCAATTACTCCGGCTTGTCCTTCTCCAAAAAGTGAAATAGCAACAGGTAGTCCAAATAGAACAAAATTGCTTCTAAAGATACCCTGGATCATTACCCCACGCTTTTTATTATTTTTCTCAATTATTGGAACAATAAGAGTTACCAGTAAGAATGAAATGATAACACTTATTATGCAAAAAGATAGAAGTTTTATATTGAAGGAGTCTTTCAGATTAGTATTATAGATATTGTTAAAAAGCAATATTGGTAAAAAAACTTTGAATACTAAATTATTCATTATTTTAAGTGTTTTTTCATCAAACATTTTTAATTGCTTTAATATATATCCTAGAGCCATTGTTACAAAAAGGGGAAAAATTACATTGAAAGATAGAATTAAATTATCCATATTGCACCTCTTTATAAAAAATATATATTTGTTTTAATCTACATTTTTAAATTTTACCAACACATTGAATTTAAAGTCAACAATAATTACATTCAACCATATATTGCTGGATTTTAGTATACCAGTTTTATCACAAGAATTAAAATTAAATGGAATAAAAATCAATAAAAAAACATTTAATGCAATTAATTTTAAATTTTGAAACGATTATATTTAACAAATTATTATTAAAATCGACAAAATTCAATATATTATTGAATTATACTAATATTATGATATTATAAAAATGTAATATCATAATTAATAAAGTAACAACTTAGAAGAAAGTAAGAGTTGCTTTATAATTGCGAAGGGGTGGTTTTATGTTAAGTTTAATTGGTGTACTAATTGTAATCGTAGGTTTTACAATGAAATTGGACTCGATACTTATTATTGTACTAGCTTCTGCTGTAACAGCATTATGTGGAGGCTTAAGTATACCAGAATTTTTAGAGACATTTGGATCAACTTTTGTTGCCAATAGAAGTATGAATATGTTTATAATTACAATGCTTCTAACTGGAACATTGGAGAGAAATGGATTGAAAAGTGCAGCTGCTAATTTAATTACTAAAATTAAAGGAGCAAGTTCAGGACTTGTAATTTCTATTTATGCTATTTTCCGTTTTATAACTGCAGCGTTTAATATCAATTTTGGTGGTGTTGCAGGATTTATTAGACCGGTTCTAATACCAATGGCGACAGGTGCTGTCACAGGTAAAAATTTAGAAATGACAGAAGAATATGAAGAATCATTAAAATGTGTATGTAGTGCAACAGAAAATATGGCATGGTTTTTTGGACAACTACTATTTGTAGGTGGCGGTGGAAACCTATTAATTCAATCAACATTAGCAAATGCTGGTTATGCTGTTGAGTTAATAGACATTGCAAAGGTACAAATTCCAGTTGCTATTTTTGCAGCAGTTATATGTTGTGTTTATGTAATGATTGAAGATAAAAAGATGTTTACAAAAACTTATGGAGTTAATTCTTTAAAATAAAAATATCTAAATTGAAGGGGTGATTTTTATGTCATTTTTTATGAGCCCAGAGGTAACATTGAGCACAAAGCTTGTTGAAGGCCTTTATATTATAATGGGATTTCTTTGTGTATATGCTGGTATAAAGGGATATATGGATAAAAAGAATAAAGAAAGAATAGGAACAGGTATATTTTGGACAATTCTAGGTATTATATTTGCATTTGGAAGATGGATACCACCAATGTTTACAGGTATTTTAGTTATAGCTATGTGCGTTCCAGCTATTCTAAAGAAGGTAAAACCAGGTTCAGTACAAGGACCAACTAAAGAATATTCAGATGCTAGTTTTAAGAAAATAGGATATAAAATTTTCATACCAGCATTTTGTGGAGGAATTGCTTCTTTAATATTTGCAAAATTTACTAAAATTAGTTCTCTAGTAGGATTATTTGTAGGTATAGTAATTGGTATTATAATGCTTATGTGCTTTAACCGTGATAATAAGCCAAAGGTATTTTTAGAAGATAATAGAAGATTCTTAGATATTGTTGGACCATTATCTATGCTACCTATGTTACTTGCATGCTTAGGTGCAGTATTTACAAAGGCTGGAGTTGGAGATGCTGTGGCACAAATTGTTGGAGGAATTATTCCAGCAGGAAATGTGAATGTAGGAATAATTGTGTATGCCGTTGGAATGATGTTATTTACTATGATAATGGGAAATGCATTTGCTGCAATAACAGTTTTAACTGTAGGTGTTGGAGCTCCATTTGTACTAGCTTATGGTGCTGATCCAGTTCTTATAGGAAGTGTTGCTATGACATGTGGTTTCTGTGGTACACTTATGACTCCTATGGCAGCAAACTTTAATATAGTTCCAGTTGCAATCCTTGAAATAAAGGATAAAAATGGAGTAATCAAAAAACAAGTTTTATTAGCACTTATAATGTTAGTATTCCAAATCGGATATATGATTATGTGCAAGTAAGAGATATATGAATTAAGAAAAATTTAAGATATGATTGGTGTGACACAAATGGATATTTCTAAAGGAGCAAAAATTATCATAGGGGATTGGCTAAATATTAAAGATGGGGAAAAGCTTTTAATTATTACAGACGGAACTCATATAAATGAAGCTGGAAGCTTAAGAGATGAGGCTGAAAAGTTAGGAGCTATTGTGGTAACTATTATTGTTCCAGAAAACTCTACTCATAATGGATATATATTTGAAGATATGGAATCTATGTTTGTAAAATATGATGCTATAATCGGGGCTACAAATTATTCATTAATTACTACCAATACAGTTAAATATGCAATAGAGAGACAATCTAGATTCTTGTCATTACCGCTTTCTGTTAATAATGATAAATCACTTCTTTCTTTTGAGTTTATAAATATGGATACTAAAGAATCAAAAGAAATGGGTAATAAAATAAATGAATATTTAAATGAAGTAGATTCAATTAGAATTACTACTAAATTAGGAACTGATTTATCCTTAGGAAAATGTAATAGAAGAGCAGGTGTTTTTAATGGACAAGCATTAAATCCAGGAGATGTAAGCTCTTCAAGTTTTGAAGTATATATAGGAGTAGAGGAAAATAAAACTCATGGTAAAGCAATTTTAGATGGATCTTTTGGATACTTAGGGGTTATAGAAGAAAATACTAAACTTGTTTTTGAGAATGGAAGATTGATAGAAATTGAAGAAACTCCATCAGGGAAAATTCTAAAGGAATATATGGATAGTTTTGAAGATGAAAGAATCTATACAGTTGGAGAATTAGGAATAGGTTTAAATAAGCTATCTAGGTGTAATGGAAGTTGTTATATAGAAGATGAATCAGCCTATGGAACTTTTCATTTAGGAATGGGAAGAAATATTGCTCTTGGAGGAATACAGGATGCAAAGGGTCACTTTGATTTAGTATTTCATAATCCAGATATTTATGCTGGAGAAACATTAATAATAAAAGATGGTAAAATTATCATTTAGGAGGAATATGAAATGAAAGTATTAGTTACAGGATTTCAACCATTTGGAACAGATACAATGAATCCAGCCTTTGAGGCAGTAAAGTTATTACCAGATAACATAGCAGGAGCTGAAGTAGTTAAGGTAGAGATACCAGTGGTATTCTACAAGGGAGCTGAAGCAGTAGAAGCAGCTATTGAGAAAGAAAATCCTGATATAGTTATATGTGTTGGACAAGCTGGAGGAAGAGCTAATATGACTGTAGAGCGTGTTGCTATTAATTTAGCAGAATCTCCTGCATTTGGGGACAATGATGGTAATAAGCCAAATGGAAGAAGAATTCAAGAAGATGGAAAAGATGCTTATTTTGCAAATATACCAGTAAAAGCTATGGTGAAAAATATGCATGACCATGGAATACCTGCATCTATATCTTATTCTGCAGGAACTTATGTATGTAATGATGTAATGTATAATTTACTATATACAATTGATAAAAAGTATCCTAATATAAGAGGTGGATTTATTCATGTTCCATTTGATATACAACAAGCTATAGGACGTCCAGCTACAACACCTTCAATGCCTATTAGTGTAATCAGTGAAGCATTAAGATGTTGTGTAGAAGCGGCAATAACTAATAAAGATGATATAGTAATTGAATGTGGAACTACACATTAATTAGATAATGAGGTGATTAGGTGCCTTTATTTAGAAAAAAGCCCAAATATAATGTTAACATTGTGTCTATTGAAGAAGAAATGATTTTCACAGGTACATCAACTATAGCAACTGATAGTACAATTGTTAGTGATGCCAGTGAAGTTCAAAAAAAGTTAAAGAGTATAAGTGGTGATATTAGTAATATTAGAAGACCTGTAGGTCAAGGAGTCATTACATATCATAAAGACGAGCAAGGTAAGTATGAATATTTTGTAGGAATTAGAACTAAAGATGATAGTAATGATAGAAGTAAATTCGTAATAAAAACGCTTCCTATAGGAATTTATGCTAAGGTTTGTGTGTATTACAACAATGCAATGAGTTGGCCAATTGATATTGCTAAAGCCAGGCGCTTTTTTCAAGAAAAGTGGTTGCCTAGTTCAGGATATGTTTTAGGAAATACCTTTGCAGACATGGAGTATTATCCTAACATGGAAAAAGTAGATTTATATTTTCCTTTAATTAAGGAATAGCTATAATAATAAACTTACAAATTGTAGGGGCTGTCGCACTAATTATTTAGTTCGACAGCCCCTGTAGTTTTAGCTTTTCATCATCTTTTGTAGGTCTATTACTGCTAATTCTTTAAATTTTGCTTCTACCATTAAGTCAACGGTAATGGAATTTACAATTTCATAAAAATTTATGAAATCCAGAGGGGATATCATGTTGTCATGTCTTTTATCATCATATCCAGATATTCCAGAACTAATATGACATTTTGGAATTAAGTCAGTCCCGTCCCAACTATTAGATACTTGAGGAATAAGATCGTTTATATTATTTGAACCATAATGGTTGCAGTTATGATGATGAATATCTAGTATGATGGGAATACCACAACTTTTAGATATATCAATTACATCTTGCAATGTATATGAAACATCATCATTTTCTAGTCTTAAATATTTACTTATGTTTTTATCAAGAGATAAAAATACTTTAACAAATCGGTTTATTGCTGCATCCTTATCTCCATAAACTCCACCAGTATGAATGATTAAGTCTGAACCACCCATCTTTTCTAGTAATTCCTTGTGATAAATTAAGTTGTCTATGGATTTTCTTACTATTTTTTCATCAGGGCTGTTAAGGACTGTGAATTGATCTGGATGCATAGAAAGTCTTATATTATTTGATTGCACTATTTTTTTTATTCTTTCTAGAATGGTAAGTATTTCGTTATCCTCATACCATCTAAATTCGAAATCATTAAGAATATCTGGATGTGTGGCAAAAGGAATCATTTTAGATGTAGCCCTATATAAAAGTATGTTATGCTTTAAATTCCAAAGTAGAGTTTTTTCCGTTACTTCAAGGTTGTTTATTATTATTTGTTTTAAGTTAGGTATTCCTTTAGTATAAATAGTATTTAGTCTACAATCTTTAAAGTTCTCTTTAATTGATGTATTGATACAAGCATATCCAATACGATTAATCATAACTTCCTCCTAAATATATAATTCTAAAATGTTATACTTTGAAGTTAAAGTGGGATTATAATATATATGTAGTTTACCCTAAAATTAATATGTATGTATGAGTGGGTGATTTTTATGAAAGTTATGACCTTTAATTTAAGAACGGATTTTGTTTTAGATTTTAATAATAGATGGAGTAAAAGATCTGATATTGTTTATAATTTAATTTCAAAATATCATTGTGACATTGTGGGTGTTCAGGAATTGAATATGAAAATGTATGCAGATATATTGGAAAACATAAAAGATTATAATATAGTAGGAAATCCAAGAACTAAAAGATTTTTTATAGAAAGAAATGATATTTTGATTAGTAAAGAGCACAAAATAATAAGTAGTAATACCTTTTGGCTATCTAAGAGACCTGAAAAAGTTGGATCTTCAAAGTGGTATTCGCTGTATCCTAGAATATGTACTACTGCTGCAGTACAGCTTAAAAGTGGTGAGAAAGTTAGAGTGTATAATACTCACTTAGATTGTTTTTTACCGAAGGCAAGAGAATATGGACTTAAAATAATAGAAGAATATATTGATTATTATTATAAGATAGATAATTTACCAATTATTTTAATGGGAGATTTTAATGCAAAACCTAATAGTAAACTAATTAAAAAATCGCAATTATTAAACCATAGAAATTTAATGGCAATTCAAGAATCTGATAAGACAATGTATACGCGAACAACTA
>URKQ01000012.1 GCA_900548455.1 uncultured Clostridium sp. | reverse complement strand
CAGCAAGTAGTACTGTAACTCCCTTTTTGCCAAGTTCTGCAAATCTAGCAAGATCAGCTACTTTTCCATCTATAGGTGTAAAGTCAATTTTAAAATCACCAGTATGAAGTACAACTCCTAGTGGAGTATGAATAGCAATTGCAACCGAGTCTGCAATACTGTGGTTAGTCTTAATAAATTCTACCGAAACATTATTAAGCTTAATAATATCTTTAGGTTTTACCTCTCTAAGTTCTACTGATCCAAGTAATGCATGTTCTTTAAGCTTACTTTCCACAATTCCTAAAGTTAATTTTGTTCCATATATAGGTACATTAATTTGCTTTAATACGTAAGGTAACGCACCTATATGATCCTCATGAGCATGAGTTAAAAATATTCCCGTTACCCTTTCAGCATTTCTAACTAAATAGGTTACATCTGGTATAACTACGTCTATTCCCAACATTTCATCTTCTGGAAATTTCAAACCGCAGTCAATTACAACAATATCATTTTTATATTCTATTATCGTAAGATTTTTTCCTATTTCATTTAATCCACCTAATGGAATAATCTTTATTTTTTCTTTCTCTTTTCTCACAATTCACCCCTCCTTTTCTTGTTTTTTCTTTATATTCTTTAACAATATATATGTTGCTAATAAAAGATATTTTATCAGGTTACATTATATAAACTTATATTTGTATAAAACATTAAACTTATTATAATGTGTTAAATAATCTTTATTACAACTTATATAGAGTTTTTAAGCAAACTTAATAAAACTATAACTAAACGCATAATTTTTAAATAAAAATCTATTAGTTATAGCTTATATTCCATTTATTCTATACTATTTATGTTTTCCGCATTTGCTACATAAACCGTAGAATTTCAAACTATGATTTTTAATTTTAAAATTATATTGATTTTCTATTACTTGTTCTAACTCCTCTAAAAGATCATCTTGAACTTCAATAACCTCACCGCAATTTTGGCAAATTAAATGATGATGTTGATGATTTTCCTCATCATCACAAAGCTCATATCTACTACACCCGTCATCTAAATCTAATTTGCATAGCACTCCCATTTCTTCTAGTAATTGAACAGTTCTGTAAACTGTGGCAAGACCAATTTCTGGGCAGTTAACCTTTACTAAGTCATATATTTCTTCTGTTGTAAGGTGACTACCTTCATTTTTAATTATTTCATCTAATATAGACCTTCTTTGAGGTGTCAATTTATAGCCTTTTTCTTTTAAGATTAATTTTAAATTTTCTTTTTTATTAATAGACATAAATTAACACATCTCCCTTCTTAAAGATATATAAGTTGCAATGAAAATAATTCAGTTAATTGTAATATATATAATGTACTATTCTATAACGCCTTCTGCGTATAATGTCTCAAATGCATCATTTACAATTTGGAATTCTTCATCATCTTCTACAGTTGCAAAATATTCTTCTCCATCCTCATCTTTAACAACTTTTAATGCTATTGCATCTGCATCGTCATTATCAATAGGTGCCACTATAAAATATTCATCTTCTTCAAGTTCTAATTTTGTTATTACTTCAAATTCTACATCATTACCATCTTCATCAGTCAATGTAATGTTTTCTAAAAAATTATCCATTTATTAATCCTCCATTATCATTTTTATTTATTTAAATTGTATATTATATTCTAATTAAGTAAATCTTTAACTATTTACATATACTATCTAAGTATCCTTGTAAAATATATGTTGCTGCAATTTTATCTACTATTGATTTTCTCTTCTTTCTAGACATATCAGCTTCTAGCATAACTCTATGTGCTGCTACTGTAGTAAGCCTCTCATCCCAAAATTTAATTTCAATATTTACAGCTTCCTTTAAAACCTCACAAAAACTTTGAACTTTTTGTGCTTGCTCTCCTATTGTTCCATTCATATTTTTAGGCAACCCTGATACAATGGTTTCTACATTATATTGTGAACATATATCTACAATTTGAGCTATATCAGTTTCAATACTTTTTCTTCTTATTGTAGTTATTCCCTGTGCTGTAAAGCCTAAGGGATCACTAACTGCTACGCCTATAGTTCTATCTCCGACGTCCAATCCTAGTACTCTCATGTTTTTCTCCTTCTATTTAAATAACGGATAAGCTTAAAATAAAAATGCCTATACAGGCATTTTTATTTTATATCTAGATAAGATTTTAAAACTTCTTCTAAAATGTCGTCTCTCTCTAGTTTACTCACTAATGCTCTTGCTCCATTATAGTTGGTTATATAAGTAGGATCTCCTGAAATAAGATACCCTACCAATTGATTTACTGGATTATAGCCCTTTTCAATAAGTGCATCATATACATCAGTGAGAATTACCTTAGTCATATCTTTCTTGTCTTTCATCACATCAAACTGAACTGTATTTTCTTTATCCATTATATCACCTTCTTAACCTGCTTTATTTATTATTATAACATCAAAACGAACGAAAAGTATACTACTACTTTATTAAAGTTCCTACTATATTTTTTACATTTCCAATTGCTTCTTCAAGTTTTTCTGGTAGTTTTCCACCTGCTTGAGCCATATCTGGTCTACCACCACCACCGCCACCGGTGATCATAGCAACTTCTTTTACAATTTTTCCTGCATGAGCTCCTTTAGCAACAGCTTCCTTTGTAGCCATTACTACAAACTGTACTTTTCCTGCTACATTACTACCTAATACAACAATACCACAATCTAATTTATTCCTTAACTTATCACAAAGGTTTCTTAGTGCTTCACCTTCAATATCAGTAACAGCTGCAGCAACAACTTTTACTCCATTAACATCAATTGCACTTGAAAGTATTTCATCTTCTACACCACTTGTTAACTTCTCTTTTAGACCTTGAATTTCCTTATCCTTATCCTTGATTGTTGACATCAATGCAGAAATTTTATTTACTAAGTCCTTCTCTCCACATTTTAAAGAATGAGCTAATTCTTTTAATATATCTTCTTTTTCTTTTACATACTCTTCAGATTTAATTCCAGTTATAGCTTCAATTCTTCTAACTCCTGCAGCAACTCCAGTTTCACTTAATATCTTAAACAATCCTATTTCGCCAGAGTTTTTAACGTGGGTACCACCACAAAGTTCTTTACTATAGTTTCCAACAGATACAACTCTAACGTCTTCTTTATATTTGTCTTCAAATAAAGCTACTGCGCCTTTTGCTTTTGCTTCATCTATTGTCATTACTTCAGTATTAACTTCATATACTTTAAGAATTTCTTTATTAAGATTTTCTTCAACCTGCTTTAATTGTTCTGGAGTTAATGCTGAGAAATGAGTAAAGTCAAATCTTAATCTTTCCTCATCAACATAAGAACCTGCTTGATTTACATGGTCTCCCAAAACTTCTTTTAATGCTTCATGTAACATATGTGTTGCTGTATGGTTCTTACATATATTTCTTCTTCTTTCATCATTCACTATAGCTTTCACTGAATCATTTACTTTCAATTCACCTTCTAATGCTTCTATAAAATGAAGTACATGTCCTCTAGTGCTTTTTTTACAATCATAAACTTTTCCTTTAAAGTTTTTGTTTTTTATAATACCTATATCTCCAACTTGACCACCCATCTCTGCGTAGAAAGGAGTTTTATCTAATACAACTACAAATTTATCTCCTGCTGTAATAGTTTCTACAAATTCGTCTCCAGAAACCATGGATAGTATCTTTGCTGTTCCACTAGTCTCTGCATATCCTATAAACTCTGTAGTAATTTCCATAGGTATATTATTTAGAGCTCCTTCATCATTACCCATATAATTTGATGTTGCTCTTGCTGCTCTAGCAGTATTTCTTTGATGTTCCATTTCTTTGTGGAAACCATCAAAGTCTATCTCCATATTCATCTCTTCTAATATTTCTTCTGTAAGTTCTACTGGGAAACCATAAGTATCATATAATTTAAATGCTTTCTCTCCAGATAAAATCTTCTCATTTGATGACTTTAATTCTTCTATATAACTTTTTAAGATTTCCATACCTTGATCTATTGTCTCAGCAAATCTTTCTTCTTCAAGAGTTACAACTTTTTTAATATAATCTTGTTTTTCTTTCAACTCACCATAAGCAGCTTTTGAACTTTCAATAACTACATCACATAATTTTGAAAGGAATGTTCCTTCTATACCAAGAATTCTTCCATGTCTTGCAGCCCTTCTTAAAAGTCTTCTTAAAACATATCCTCTTCCCTCATTAGAAGGTAATATTCCATCACCTATCATAAATGTGATACTTCTAATATGGTCAGTAACAATTCTTATTGATACATCTAAATCTTTATTTGCACCATATGTTTTACCTGATAAGGTACATACTGCATCTAAAACACCTTTTATAGTATCAACTTCAAATATATTATCTACTCCTTGCATTATAGTAGCTATTCTTTCAAGTCCCATACCTGTATCTATATTAGTTTTTTCTAATTTCTCATATCCACCTTTTCCATCACCATCAAATTGAGTAAATACAAGATTCCAAAATTCAACTACTCTATCTTCATCTCCAGCTTTAACAAATTCCTCTGTAGATTTAATTTCTCCTAGTTCTGGTTTTCTATCGAAGTGAATTTCTGTACATGGACCACATGGACCAGCACCATGTTCCCAGAAGTTATCTTCTTTACCTAGTCTAAATATTCTATTTGGGTTTACATCTGTCTTTTTAGTCCATATATCGTATGCCTCATCATCCTCTAAATAAATTGTTACATACAATCTATCCTTTGGTATTGCTAAAACTTCAGTTATATATTCCCAAGCCCAAACAATTATTTCATTCTTAAAATAATCTCCAAAAGAAAAGTTACCTAGCATTTCAAAGAATGTACCATGTCTAGATGTTTTACCTACATTTTCAATATCTCCAGTTCTAATACACTTTTGACATGTAGCAATTCTAGATTTAGGTGGTGTTTGAATTCCTGTAAAGTATGGCTTTAACGGAGCCATTCCAGCGTTAATTAACAATAAACTCTTATCATTTTTAGGAACTAAAGAAAAACTATTTAATCTTAAGTGATCTTTTTCTTCAAAGAATTTCAAGTAGCTTTCTCTAATTTCATTTAAACCCATATATTTCATTTACTATTCCTCCTAATCATTTCCATTAAATCGTTTTTTTATTCATTTTACTTTAATACCTAGGCTTTTTTCATTAATTATCCTTTTCCTGAGCATCAAAAAAAACTTTCATCCCTACCAAGGGACGAAAGTATATCCGCGTTACCACCCTAATTATACTATAGACATAGTATCTCTTCATTAAAATAGCTCAAAGGTAGCTTCAGTATGTTCCAACAAAAGTTTTCACCAACCACTTTCTCTCTTTAGATTTTCCATACCTACTAAGTCTTCTCATTGCTAAATATTCTATATATAGATAAATTATATTTATGTTTTTTTAAAATGTCAATATAGTTTTACCACTTAAAATAAATATGCTTCAATTTCTACCATAACTATTTTAATCATTGTCCAAACTGGTATTACCAATATCATCCCAATTATTCCAGCTAAACTTCCACCTATTATAAGTAATAATAGTATGGTTACTGGATGTGAATTAACAGTCTCCCCTAAAATTTTAGGACAAATTATATCTCCTTCAACTTGTTGGATAACTATAAGCCATATGGTTACTACAGCAGCTTTTTTTGTGGATGTAATCAAAGCTACTAAAATTATAGGTACTGCTCCTATTACTGGTCCAAAGTAAGGAATAATATTAAAAACTCCATTTAAAAAAGATAATAAAAAAGGATACTTAACCTTAGTTATAATCAATACTAAATATGTAAAAACACCAATTATACCACATAATTCAAATTGCGTAATGATATATCTCTCCATTACCTTGTCAATGTGATTTGACATCTTCTTAATGGCATACTTATTATTCACTGGCATATATTTCATCAAACTCCCAGATATATTCTCTCCATCACTTAAAAAGAAATATACTAGTGTTGGAATAATAAATAGTAAAAAAATATTTTCTGCAACCGCTAAAATTTCAGATATAAAATTACTTGTTAACCCAATCATAACATCCTTTATTTTTCCATAGGAATTATGAAAAACTTCTTTCATAAAATCAATATTGGACAAATGGTTAACCTTTTCCATAGCAATATCAAAGTACTCTTTAAATTCAGCTATGGCCTGTGCAAAATTAGAACTTTCATTATATATCCAAGGAATAAAAACAGCAATAAAAGTTCCCATAACAGCAAGTATTCCTAAAACTACAATTATGGAACTTAACTTCCTATTTAGTCCTCTTTCCATCAATAATTTTTGCAATGGCTTTAATGTATATGTTATTATGAATGAAATCAAAACTACACCCATTAGTTCCTTGAATATTGGAAATCTCCAATACAAAAATACTATAGATGCTGCCACTAATAATATAATAATATATTTTAAATTCCATTTAATCTTTTTCATAGTATATGTTCCTTTTCTGATACACACTTTTATCTAGACTAGGTATACATTCCATTTTAATACTTTTATTTTGACTTTCATATAAAATATACTTTTCACCTATAATTAAATCGTCAACTAATAATACTCTTCTATTCTTAAATCCCTTAAAAAAACTATAATCTTTAATAAATATTGCTTTAATATCATAAGTACTCTCGTCAAAGATTATTTCCCTAACTAACCCCAAAACATTAAAATACTTATCTATTACATGCATATTTAATATATACGAAAACTGAAGATAGTCTCCTTCATCCATATTTTTAACTATTATTTTAGTTTTGGAATAAATAATATTTTCTATAAAGATTACGTATTCCTTTTTTAATAACTTATAAGAGTTTATTTTAAAACCCAAAACTTTTTTTTTGCCAAAGTCCACAATTATATCTTTAATATAACCTAGCTTATGTCCATTTATATCTAACACTTCTTTATAAATGAAATCCCTACTTTTAGCCATAAAAAAATAAACTCCTTTCAATAGGAACTACCATAATAATATCTACACATCTTATTATGTTTCCCAAATCAAAAGAGTTTATACTTTACAATTAACTATCGTACTTATCTTCCCATTTATCAAGTCCACAACTTTCTCTATAGGTGTTTATTGCTTTATGTATTGTCTGCTCTGCAAGAACGGAGCAATGAATCTTAGTAGTTGGCAGCCCATCTAAGGCTTCTATAACTGATTGATTAGTTATATTCCAAGCTTCCTCCAAAGATTTCCCCTTAATTAGTTCTGTTGCAATACTTGAAGACGCAATAGCCGAACCACATCCAAAAGTCATAAACCTCACTTCTTTTATAATATTATCCTCTATATTTAAATATATCTTCATTACATCCCCACACCTCGGGTCTCCACATTCTCCAACCCCGTTTGCATTAGGCAAAGTTCCTACATTCCTAGGAGAATAAAAATGTTCTAACACCTTATCACTATAATCCATTGATTATCCCTCCATCCAAGTTTTCTTATATATTTATAACATAACACTTTAAGAAGAAATTGTACATTTTTTATTAAATATATCTCTGTAGTAAAATACAGTGATAGAACGTAAAAGTTAAGCTGGCAATAATTTAATAGCTTATGCACGGCTTTTTCTAAGAGGGGTTGGAAGGGGCCCCTGTTCCCTCCTTGTTAAGGAGAGATACTCAAAGGGAACCATAGGGTTCCTTTTGAAAGAGCTTATAGGCATCTGTGTGCATCACTGTAAATGCATACAGAGCCTTAGATATTTAGTATATTCTATCAATACATATGTTATATAATGTAATTGAGAATTTAAAATGTAAAATCCAAAATTATTGTTGAAATTCAACTGGAATTTCTTCCTTCATTTTCAATTCTTAATTCCTAATTTTAAATTTTACATATGCAAGGAGGAATAGCAATGAGATTATTTCATGTAAGCGAAGAAAGTGACATAAGCATATTCAATCCACGTACACCTATACGGGTTGATTTGGACAAAAATACTCCCTTAGTTTGGGCTATAGAAGAAAAATGTCTACCAAATTTTTTGACTCCAAGAGACTGTCCCCGAATCGGTTATTATATTGGGGAGAATGCAACAAAAGAAGATATAAACAAATTTTTCACTTCAAAAGGTTGCAATCATGTTGTAGTTATTGAAAATAGTTGGTTTCATACAATGCTAAACACAAAACTTTATCTATATGAATTTGATCCATCAAATTTTCAATTACAAGATGCCACTGCTGGATATTATGTAAGTAAAACTTCTGAAAAGCCAATTGGTAAATTTGAAATTTCTAACTTATTTGAAGAACTATTTAATAGAAATGTTGAATTAAGAGTTGTTGATAATCTTTGGAATTTTAGTAATGTCATAAAAGTTTCATCCCTTTGCTGGTCGTTATGCCGAATGAACAATGCAGTAAAATAACTTAAAACACTCGTTATCCCATGTATATTACCTCTAGTAAAATACACGGGATTTTTTTCTTGACACCTAGTCTATTATGCAATACAATATAGCTACAAACTATATTGCATAGCATAATACCTTGCAATGTATAATAGTATTGATATGATTGGGGGAAAATTAATTGAGAACAAAACAATATATAAAGGAAATTAATAAATTTAGTAGTAAATTAACTAAAGAAAATCAAGAAAAATTTGATAAGATACTATTAAAAATTCGCTACTCAAAAATAAATGACAATGAAGCTGAAGAATTTAGCCATCATTGTCTAGACTTATTTCTGCAGGCTGAAGAGGAAAATGTTGACATTGAAAATATCCTAGGTACCACAGACTTAGATTCATTTTGTGAGGAATTTATAAATGAGTCTTGGAACAACTATTCTTCATGGAAAAAATTATATTGGAAACTATCAAAGATTCCTTTAATGTTATTTGTTTTTACAGGTATCTTTGAAATGCTTAATGGAGAATTAATTAAAAGTTGGTTTAGTGGAAACTTAACCTTTTCTGTTAATGTAACTATATCTATGGTTGTTAATACTCTACTGGCACTATTACTTGCATCTTATCTTTTGTCTAAAACGCCTAAATTTTATAAAATACTTAATAGTAATAATAAAAAAGAAGATAGAAAACTAACTCTATGTCTGTGGCTTTTATTTTGCACATTAATTGGAATATTCGTTTTAACTAAACTATACTTAAATATATCTCTATTTAAGATTAACTACTTAGCATTTATGGGGATACTTTTAATAATTTTACTAATACAATATTTTTATGAAAATAAATAATAGGAGCTATTAAAATGAATAATAAATCTCAACTTCTAAAAGGCAGCCTAGAGGGATGTGTTTTAAAGATTATTGATATAAAAAAAGAGGTCTATGGATATGACATAGTTAAAATTTTAAAAGAGAATGGATTTACAAATATATCTGAAGGCACTCTTTATCCCTTATATATAAGACTACAGAAAAATGGCTTTATTTCTTCTACTATGAAGGAATCACCTTTAGGTCCAGCTCGAAAGTATTACAGTTTAACAGAAAAAGGTAATGAAGAATTAAAAAATTTTATAGAAACATGGGAATCCATGAGCAACTCCATAAATAATATCATTCACGGGAATATTATCTAATTCACCAGTTTTTAAAATTACAACATGTTGTAAAGTTAGGAACCTTGTACTCTATTAAAAGTCATAATACATATTTTTTAAGGCTTGAACTAGTGTTATGCGCAAAAAAGGCCAAATTCATTTTTTGAATTTGGTCTTTTTTATTTTAAGGCTTATTATTTAATTTTCATACAGTCCCATCTTTAACTTTTCCCTCTTCACTCTTCACTCTCTTAAGTGAACTATCTACAAGGCCGCCCGAAACTATTAATATCAAATTTAGCTTATTTAAAATGGGCTAAGAATTTTCTTTATCTTCTATAATTCCGCCACCTATTACTTCATTACCTCTATATATAACTACAGACTGACCTTTTGTTATAGCTCTTTGAGGTTCATCAAAAACAAGCTTAATTCTATCTTCACTTATTTGTGTAAGTTTTGCTTTTGCAGGCTTTGCAGAATATCTAACCTTAGCTTCTACTTCAATCTCACCATCTATTTTATCTATAGAAATTAGGTTAACTTTATCCGCAATAAGAGTTCTTTGGAATATTTCTTTTTCATCACCTAAGACTACTTCGTTTCTCTCAGGAATAATATCTGTTACAAAGACTGGTCTTCCTAGGGCTATACCTAACCCCTTTCTTTGACCTATAGTATAATATACTATTCCTTTATGCTTTCCAAGAATATTTCCTTCTTTATCTACGAAATTTCCTGGTTTTACTTCTCTGCCACTAAATCTATTTATATAACTTCCATGATCATTATCTGGAATAAAACAGATTTCTTGAGAGTCTTTCTTTCTAAATACTTCTAGTCCTATTTTTTCAGCTATCTCTCTAATTTGCGTTTTAGAATATTCTCCACATGGCATTAAAGTATGTGCTAGTTGCTCCTGAGTTAAACTATATAGAGCATATGTTTGATCCTTTTTATCATCTTCAGATCTAATTAACTTATATCGTCCATCCTTAAATTCAACCTTTGCATAGTGTCCAGTTGCAATATAATCTGCACCTAATGCTCTAGCTTTTCTTAAAAACTCTTCAAATTTAATCTTTCTATTACACTCAATGCAAGGATTAGGAGTTCTTCCTTTAAAATATTCGTCTACAAACACGTCTACAACATGCTTTTTAAAAGGCTCCTTAAAATTCATAACATAAAAAGGTATATCTAAAACATCAGCTACTCTTCTTGCATCATTTACTGCAGAAAGGGAGCAACATCCACCTTCATTTTCGGCATATTCCGGATTGTCTGGAGCAAGTTTCATCATAATTCCTATAACTTCATACCCCTGTTCTTTTAAAAGGTAAGCAGCAACAGAACTATCTACTCCTCCACTCATTCCTATAACAACTTTTTTCTTCATATGATTATCTCACCTATTCTTCTCCATGAACGTGGTCATGGATATCATCATGTTCTTCATAATCCCAAACATCTAGACCTTTTTTCTCTCTATAGTCATTTATAGCTTTATGAATTGCTTCTTCAGCAAGAACTGAGCAATGCATTTTTATTGGTGGAAGACCATCTAAAGCTTCTGCAACAGCTTTATTAGTTAAAGTCCAAGCTTCATCTATAGTTTTTCCTTTTATAAGCTCTGTAGCCATACTTGAAGAAGCTATAGCTGAACCACATCCAAAAGTTTTAAATTTACAGTCAACGATAACGTCATCTTCAACTTTTAGATAAACTCTCATTATATCTCCACATTTTGCGTTTCCTACTTCTCCAACACCATTGGCATCTTTAATTTCTCCAACATTTCTTGGGTTTGTAAAATGATCCATTACTTTTTCACTATATATCATAATTCATTTCCTCCTCAATTAAAAACCTTTAATTATTTTTATCGGCAAATCTTATTTTTCAAAGAAACTTTCCATTTTTCCATTTACAAAACTATCATATAGTGGAGACATATCTCTAAGTCTTTGCACTATAGCAGGCACTGTTTCTATTACATAATCAACTTCTTCTTCTGTAGTTCTAGCACCCATAGTTAATCTTAATGAACCATGAGCAACTTCATGTGGAAGTCCTATTGAAAGTAATACGTGAGATGGATCAAGGGAACCTGAAGTACATGCACTTCCACTTGAAGCACAAATTCCTTTTGCATCAAGCATTAAAAGAACTGATTCACCTTCTATAAATTCAAAGCTAATATTTACGTTTCCAGGTAATCTTTTCTCTCCAGTAGCTCCATTTAACTTAGAATATGGAACTGCTTCACGTAATCCTTTGATTAATTTATCTCTAAGACGTGTAAGTCTTGCTTTTTCTTTAGGAAGTTCTGAAACTGCAAGTTCTATGGCTTTTCCAAGTCCAACTATACCAGCTACATTTTCTGTTCCAGCTCTTCTATTTCTTTCTTGGGCACCACCATGTATTAAGTTATGGATTTTAATACCCTTTCTAAGATATAAAACTCCAACTCCTTTAGGTCCATATATTTTATGTCCTGATAATGAAAGGGCATCTATGTTCATATCCTTAACATCCATATCAATGTGTCCTACTGCTTGAACAGCATCTGTATGGAAAAATATTTTATGTTCTTTACAAATCTCACCAATTTCTTTTATTGGTTGTATTGTTCCTATTTCATTGTTAGCAGTCATAATAGTTACAAGTACTGTTGTAGGTCTTATAGCTGCTTTTAAATCTTCTAATCTTATTAAACCTTCTGAATCTACATCAAGATAAGTAACTTCAAATCCATTTTTTTCAAGATACTCACAAGTATGAAGAACAGCATGATGTTCAATTTTACTAGTAATTATATGATTACCTTTGTTTTTGTTAGCAAGAGATATTCCTTTTATGGCCCAGTTATCAGCCTCAGATCCTCCTCCTGTAAAATATATCTCTTGAGGATCAGCATTTAATGCTGTCGCAACTCTTTGTCTAGCTTTATCTATAGCTTTTTTCGTATCTCTTGAAATAGAATAAATAGAAGACGGGTTGCCATAAAAATCCGTAAAGTAAGGCATCATTTCCTCTAAAACTTCTGGCTTTGTAAAAGTTGTTGCTGCATAATCCATATAAACTGGTTTATTCATTTATGTTCACTCCTTTAATTGTAACAATATTATTATAATCATCTACTATATCCTGTAATGTTATAGAACTGGTTACAGAATCAATACTATCTTTAATTTTTCTCCAAACTGCTCTAGTAGCACAACATTCCACGTTAGTACATACATCGCTATCCAAGCAATTTGAAATTTCAATAGGTCCTTCAAGGACATCTAAAATCTCATATACTGTAATTTCTTTTGGAGCTTTTCCAAGTATATATCCTCCTCCTGAACCTCTAATACTTTTAATTAGCTTTGCTTTTCTAAGCGCTGAAAAAAGTTGTTCAAGGTAATATTCAGATATATTTTGTCTCCCTGATATGCTTTTTATTGATATTGGGTCTTTGCCATAGTTTATTGCTAAGTCTGCCATAGCCTTAACTCCATAACGACCCTTTGTTGATAATTTCATAAAAATCATTCCTTAATGTTGAGTACTTTACTATGATTAAATATTATCAAATCAGAGTGTTCTTGTCAACTATTCTTCAAATACTTTTGCACCAAAAAAATATAGTCATAATATTATGTATTAACAACAATATTAGGAGGTAAAAAATGAGTAACTTTTCAGATAGCCCCTATAGAAATTTAGTATATGGGGTAGATAATACCATTCCTCTTATTAACGATCAGAAGTGTGTTGGAATAAATTTTGATAATGCAGCTACTACTCCACCTTTAAAGTCAGTAGTTAACGAAGTTATAAACTTTTCTCCTTACTACTCTTCAATTCATCGAGGTGAAGGCTATAAATCTAGATATTCCACCTATATGTATGACAACTCTAGGGGTATTATAAAAAATTTTGTAGGTGATTATCATGATATTATGGATGTTATATATGTAAAAAACTGTACTGAAGCAATAAATAAACTAGCTGGAATTTTAGCACATAAGTCCAGAAATTCTATTGTATTGTCTTCATGTATGGAGCATCATTCCAACGATCTACCTTGGAGAGAAAACTTTAATGTAAAATATATTGATATAGATAAAAGTGGAAATTTAAACTTTGAAGATTTAAAGTCTAAGTTAAAACAATATAGCGGAAAGGTTTCTTTAGTTGCAATAACAGGAGCATCCAATGTAACAGGACTTAAAACTCCTATTCATCAAATAGCAGCCTTGGCTCATAAATATAATGCGAAAATATTAGTAGATGCCGCACAATTAATTCCTCATGATGTATTTTCTTTAGAATCAAATATAAAAGGAGAATCCATTGACTTTGTAGTATTTTCAGGGCATAAAATTTATGCTCCCTTTGGAAGTGGAGTCCTTATTGGACCTAAAGATTTTTTTAATGAAAATGATCCTGATGATGTAGGTGGTGGAACAATAGATTTTGTTTCTCATAAAAAAGTAATATGGGCAAATTCTCCCGAAAAAAATGAAGCAGGTTCTCCAAATGTAATAGGTGCCATTGCATTATCTGCAGCTATAAAAGAAATAAATAATATAGGTATGATAAATATTAATAAATATGAAAGCGAATTAACTAGATACTTTACCGAAAATATAAAATCACTGAACTCTATAAATATCTATGGAGATAAAGATACCCTTTCTAATAAGGTTAGTATAATTCCTTTTAATATTGATGGAATGCATCATACTACCGTTGCAAAAGCACTCTCCTTTGAATTTGGTATTGCTGTACGAAGTGGTTGTTTTTGTGCTCACCCTTACCTTCAAAGACTTCTTGCAATTCCTGATGATGCCATAGAAAAAATGGTTATGGTTCCTAAGGAATTACAGCCTGGTATGGTTAGAGTTAGCTTTGGCCTTTACAACTCAATTAGTGAAATAGATGTATTTTTATATGCATTAAGTAAAATAATAAAAAATAAAGATTACTATAATAAAAAATATGGAAAACCTCAAAGTATAATAATTTAATTTAAAAAAGCAGTAAGAATTTTTTCTTATTGCTTTCTTTATTCTTTTACTTTTTTCTTCTTTGTTCAAATAATTTTTTATTAACTAAACACACAAAAACTATAAATAAATAAAATATAAGCCCATATTGAAAAAACTTTTTTATTTCCATTGTTTTACATTAAATATATAATGGTTTAAATGACTTAAATAGAGGTGATATTATGAGTAGCTCAATTCCTGCAGTGAATGGAAAGAAAGTCAAAAAAATAAAACATAAACTTAAGGTAATATTTTTTTTAAATTGTACTGATTTAATATTTACATGGATACTTTTATTTAATCATGACAATTTATTTTATGAAATTAATGGATTTGCAAAAAAAATAATATATAATATACCTGCTTCTTTTCTATTTAAAATGATTCCACTAACCGCTATACTTATCTACTGGAATTATAGATTAAAAAAAGCTGATGATAAAGGAATTAAACTATCCAATATCACAGCTAATTTATGTCTCTTATTATATTCAATAATAAATATAATGCATCTATTTAACTTATTTATAGCTTATATGTTCTGTAACTCTATTTTACTAAAGATCTATTTATAAAAATTATGCTGTATATACTTTTTCTATACTACTTTAATAGCTCTGCAATATAATCATTTAAAGTTATAGCATCAATCATACTTGTATGATCCTTTATAATATTTCCATCTTTATCAATAAATAATGTTCTAGGTATACCCATAACATTATATTTCATAGAAAAATCAAGGTCCTTATCAAAATAAATAGGCATAGTGTATCCTTCATTTTTCATAAAATCTTCTGCTGATTTTTGAGTTTCTCTTTGTCCATCGGTCATATTTATCATTAATAGCATTATATCTTCATTTTTATAAGCTTTATATATATTTTCAAACAAAGGCATTTCTGCCTTACATGGTCCACACCAGCTTGCAAAAACATTAATTATTATTGGCTTTCCCTGAAAATCCTTTAACGTAACTTTATTTCCTTCATAATCATAAATTTCAAAATCAATAGCTTTTTCCTTTTCTGAAGACTCTACTATTTTATTTTTATCATCTTGATTGCCTTTATCTTCTTTTACAACTTCATTTGGTTTATATGAGTTTCCTAGATAAGTATATAATCCATAAGATACTCCTAGAAATACAATAAACCCTAAAACTAATATTAATATTTTTTTATTTTTCATATTTACCTCCTTCTAAATTGTCAATATTGACAACAATTTATTAAACAGCCCTATTATCATAGAAATCCCTACTATTATTAGAAACACTCCTGATATCCTATTTATCAATTTATAATTTTTCTTTATAAATTTCATACTATTTTTTAATTCATCCATTATTAAAGCTGCTATTATAAATGGTATTCCCAAACCCAAACTATAAACTAAAAGCATAATCGTCCCTTTTAAAACACCACTTGAACTAGCTGCTATCATTAAAGCTGACCCTAAAAACGTTCCAACACAAGGAGTCCATCCAATGGCAAATATCATTCCAAACACTATTGTTGAAAAAAATTTAAAAGATTTAATATCAACTTGAATTTTTTTAGTTTTCTCTATAAATCCAATGGATAATATACCCATATAGTTAAGTCCAAAAATAATTAAAATACTTCCTCCTATTATATTAAAAATAGTTTGATATTTTTTTATAAACATTCCAAAAGTACCAGCTAAAGCTCCTAAAAGAGTAAAGATTATTGTAAAGCCTATAACAAAACCTATAGCATTAATAATAGTTTTGCCCTTTTTACCTTCTTCTATATCACCAGCAAAATATGATATATATATAGGAAGCATTGGTAATATGCAGGGAGATATAAAAGTTATTATACCTTCAATAAAAACAATTAAGTATTCCATTTAAACTTCTCCTTATTAGTTTATAATTATCTATACTATACAATAAAAATGTCTGTGACAAAAGAGACTTTGTCACAGACATTTTTTTACTTTATTTCTGCACCATGAACTACAAAGCGCACTGAAGAATCACTAGTACAAGTTGATAAGGATACTATCTTTGATTCTTCAGACAAATTAACTTCTATATTTTTTTCTGATAGATCTACAATGTGATTTAAAAATTCTTTATATTCTTCTTTATCATCAAATCTTATCTTAAAGGTGTCATCTGTTTTCTTTGCATCATGGTATGAAAATATAACATACTTATGCCATCCATCCTCAGTATATATCCAAAAACACGGGTTCTCTTCAAGGAATTCTTCATCACGAATTTCCTTTAAATGTCCAAACATTGAACCGTCTGTCATATTATGACCATATAAAAAAGTATTATCATCACTAAACCCTTTATCTGCATCTGCATCTAAAAAAATACTACCCGCTGCATTTTTATCCCCTGAAAATGTATGTTTTATATAAAAACTATTATCATCATCTTGCATTATAGGATAATTTATATTTAAGCAAGGATAATAAATCCACCCAACGGTATCTGGATTTTCTTTTTTAAGCTTTTCATAATCAATATTAATATTAGGTTTATCTTTTAATCCTTCCTCACTTGATATAACCATGGATTTTTGCAAGTTTCCATATTCCTCATCAGCTTTTTTATACTGTAACTTTAACGAAACCATGCTCCATACTCCATAAATTATAATACACAAAGCAAAGATCATAATAAAATTTAATATTTTATTATTTCTTTTTTTATCATTACTACTATTTTTGTTAGGTTCCTTATAGGCTTCCTCTTTTCCCATCTTTATCTTCCTTCCATTTCAATTAATCCATACTTTGTCTTAATTCTCTCTAATTTCTCAATCATTGGTTTGCTTATAAACCATAAAAAAATCACAGTTGAAGTAGCATGGACTAAATCCACTGGAACTCCAGACATATATACTGCTAATAAACTTTTCCACGTTATTTTCTTAGACATCATTACAAGAGATGCCGGATTCATTATCCCTCCATATATTATAAACACGGACCAAAAACCATAGATACATAGTGAAATTCTACCTGTTTTAATCCATCCTTTATTAAAAAAAACACCAGCAATAAATCCTATAATACCCATAGCAAACATTTGCCATGGTGACCAAGGTCCTTGTCCCATAAACATATTTGAAACTACCATAGATACTGCACCAACTAAAAATCCTGATTCACCACCAAAACATACACCTGCTATAATTACTATAGCAGCTACTGGTTTAAAACTAGGTACCATAAAAAATGCTCCTCGGCCCGCTACCGCAATAGCTGAAAGTGTTGCTATTATAACTAACTCTCTAGCTTTGGGTTTACGACTTTCAAATATCATTAAAAAAGGAATTGTAGAATAAATTACTATTAATAAACTTATAAATAAATATTTTCTATCATTTAAATATGTAATACCTATCCATATAGTTATTGGAATTAAAACTAAAATCAAAAACATTGCAGACTTAGTTCGTTTGGAAATCTTCTTTTTACTTTCCCTAGATATATTTAGCTGTTCATCAAAACTTACAACTTTACTATCTATAACAGGAGCTTTCTCCTCCCAAAAATCTAAATCAGTGTCCATATCTTTTTCATTATTAAAGAATTCATTTAAAAACTTATCTACTGATTCTTCTTTAAGCAATCTACCACATCCTTTACAGTAACTGCATCTTTAAAGTATTTTCTAGACATCCTGTTTGCTGCCGTAGTATAAAAACTATTTCCTGCAAAAAATTCTTTAGCTGTAGAACTAGAAACAATTTTTCCCTCAAAGAATAGTCCAACTCTATCTGCATATTGAGCACAAAATTCTACATCATGGGAAATCAACAAAATAGTAACACCATGACTATTAAGTTTTTTTAATATTTTCCCTAATTCATGTTTATAATAGTTATCCAGTCCCTTGGTAGGTTCGTCCATTAAAAGTATTTGAGGTCTTAATAAAAGTACTTTTGCTAATGCCAAACGTTGTTGTTCTCCTCCACTTAAATCGTAGGGATGACGTTTCATTAATTTTTCTAGCTTAGTAAGGGACACTATGCCTTTAATTGCTTCTTCCTTTTTCATATCAATTGGATAAGCATCACTTTTTCTTTCTTTCCGTCCATCAATCATTTCATATAAATCTGCTTCTACAGTATTTTTCAGAAATAAACTTTGTGGATTTTGTGGTAACACCCCTAAAAATCCATTATATAATTCATTATCTTTATAGGTATTTAATGCTTTACCATTAAGCCATATCTTTCCTCTATAAGGAAATCTTATCCTAGCAAGCAAGCTAAGGGTTGTACTCTTTCCTGTTCCATTTCCACCAACTATGGCAAAGAACTCTCCTTTTTTTACTTCCATAGATAAATCCTTCACCACATCAGGCATATCCTTTCCATATCTAAACCATAAGTCCTTAACTTTTATAGCTGGAACTTCTTTATTTTTTAATATTGATTGAAAGTTTCTTATTTCTTTTTGCTCTTCCTTTTCTTCATTATATGTATATCTATCCCCTATGACTTTTCCAATCCATTTTCTACCTTCCCTTACGGTTAATGGACACTCATATTCATTATTTAAACCTGCAAATATTTGCATGGGTGTGGGCATGGCTAAAAACATATCATTTTCCATGTCCTTTAATGTTTTTCCAATTTCTCTAGGACTACCCTCTGTAAGAATTTCTCCATTTTCCATTACAAATACACGATCTGCAAAGGGAAGTACATCTTCTAATCGATGTTCTGTTAATATTATAGTTGTACCTATATCTCTATTAATCTTTTTTACTGTTTCTAAAAAATCAGAAGCAGCAATAGGATCTAGCTGTGATGTTGGTTCATCTAAGATTAAAACCTTGGGATGCATAGCCATAATAGATGCTAAATTTAATAATTGCTTTTGTCCCCCAGATAATTCTCTCACATCTTTCATAAACCAATTTTGTATTCCAAAATATGAAGCCATTTCTGCAACTCTTAATCTAATTGTTTGGGTATCATATCCTAAGCTTTCTAACCCGAAAGCTAACTCATGCCATACTTTGTCTGTTACAATTTGATTATCTGGATTTTGCAAAACGTATCCAATATCTGAACTTTGAATTCTATCTTCTACCTTTTCTAGCGGAGTTCCAAAGTACAAAATACTTCCAGACCTTCTTCCATGTGGCTGCAACTCTAATTTAAGATGACGTAACAGCGTGCTCTTCCCACAACCACTTTTCCCGCATAATACTATAAATTCTCCTTCTTCAATAGATAAATTTATATTATTAAGAGATGCTTCCTCCTGCATGGGATACGCAAAAGTAAGATCTTTAACTTCTATTATATAGTTGCTTTTCTCCATCTTCATATTCTCCTTTAACCTCTTGTCCCATCAAAGTGTAAATATATGATGGAATATTTCTTTCTTCATTAATTTTGTCATATAACTTCTTCCACAAAATATATTCGTAAAGATGCAAAATACATGGCATAAAACACATTAGTGTAAAGGAAACCCACGTAAAAACACATCCAAAAGTCATTGTTAGGCCACCAATTTTAATCATTGGATCATATATAGCTTTCGTATATCCAAGGCTAACTCCCTTAAAGAACATCAAGGACAACACTGCTAAAATTAAAAGCATTATTCCATCTCTTTTATCAATTCTATATATTGAAAAAGCTGTTCTTCCCTTTAATCCATATCCCCTAGCCTTCATAGAATCTGATATATCAATTGCATTTTCTAGTGACCAAGTAATTAGTATAGACATGATTTTTATACCATACTTAATTTTATTGAGAAATTTACCATTCTTAACATCTCTACCAACAGCTTTTTGTCCATTTCTAATTTCTTTAATTTGATTTATAAATTTTGGAACAAATCTTAATGCCATAGATAAGACTAAGGAAAGGGCTGGAATTATTCTACCAAATAAATAAATAAACTTATCACTGGTCATAACTTGGTTATAACATGTAAACCAAAGAATAATTATAAATAAATTACAAGCTAAAACTACACCATAGATAACAGCTTCTAAAGTTACAGCCCCTGTCTTTAAATAAAATAAGGGTGTAACACCATAATGATTAAATGCTGGATTTACAAAGGCAACTATTATCATAGCCGGTAATGTAAATACAAAATTAAACTTAGCAACTTTTTTTGCACCCTTTAAAATTACAGCATAGGATACCGCTCCTAAAAAAGAAATAACTAAAACCATGGGATGTTGAGAAAACATTGTAATTCCTAACACAAGAAGAAAATAAGCAAAATTAACTAAAGGATGATACTGCGCAAAAATATTTTTCTTCTCCTTATTTATATTATTCACCCATGTATCCTCCAACATCTCTGCCTAAATCACAGGTATATTTCCATTCTATATTATCACCATCACTCACTTCATATTTGGAACATCCATAATTAGGATACCAACCATTTACTCTATACATCCATCCTGATAAATTTCCACAGTCAAATTCATAAAGTTGATTAATTCCTTCTATATAGTATGAGCTGTACATAGGAGTATAACTAGCTTCCATGAGAATCTTACTTTCCTTACAAGCTTTTATAAGTACGTCATACACTGTATCTCCTTCATTAAATTCAACCGTTGTACTTCCCATAATCCACCCATCTTGAGGAACAAATTCTGCCTTGTTTTTATTTAAATTACTCCAATTATCTAAAATAGTTCCACACTCAATTGATATAGTGCAGGTATGTTTTGATTTTGAATTTTCCTCAGGTTTCTCCTTTGGAGCTACCTCTTCTTTATTTTTCAACTTAGATTCCTCTGTAGCTATGTTATCTTTATCTTCCTTTTTATCTTCCTTTTTATCTTCCTTTTTTTCTTCCTCAATTTTTACATCCTTGGTTGCTGTCTGTGATTTTCCACCAAGCAAATAATAGTTATCTCCTGTTTCTGTTACTGGGAAAGTTAATTTAGTAAATTCTTCATCCCCACTTAATTCACTTTCAACCTTTACCTCTTCCATCTTTTGAACTTTTCCATCAATATATTTACAAAGCAATATTTTATCAGCATCCCACTTTTCATTTAGTAAAATGCTTAACTGTACAGGTGCTGCTAGTTGCATATTTTCAAGTTTAAATTTTAAAGCTACTGAAGCATTATTAGCTTCTGATTTGATATTTTCTAAATCTTCTTTTGGAAACTCTACCTTTAGTTTTTGCTCTATAGGATTTTGAACTTGTTTTCCATTATAAAACCACGTATATTCTATTTTGCTACTATCTATCCCCTTAAAAGAGAAAATTTTATTTTCCCCTGATATAGCTTCCATAACTTCCTTAGATACTATACCATCCTCTGAAAGCATATTTTCCTGTGATACTTCTATTTTATTTTTTTCACCATTGTTTTTACTGTGTATCTTACCACAACCTGTAATAAGAAAAATTAAACATATAAATAACGCAACTATTTTAAACCTATTCTTGCGCATAAAGTTTCCTCCTTATTAAGATAGTTTTTATGTAAGAAATGCACTTTAAGATTAGTACATTTCTTACATCTTTAAACTATGCTTAAATTAATATAAACTTCAATCTTTACCTTATATACCTCACTCTATTTTTTCTTTTTATAGTAGATGCATACACCTATAACTGCAACACCACACAGTATACAAAGTCCATAAGGTAAATACTCTTTAATTAAATTATCATTATCTTCCAAAGCTGCTTTTCCTTCTAAATTAGTATTAGGAGAATCTGTAGTTCCTTCATATTCTTCACCGGTGAACTCCCAACCTTCTTCACTCTCTTTAGATTCATCCTTTGTTTTTTTATCAGTATCCTTTTTCTCTGTTTTCTTTAACTTACTAGATGTTTTTGAAGTCTTTGAAACAGTTTTTTTCTTTCCTCCATCACTTAAATTGTCAGGTGAGTTATCTACTTCTTTTACAATGTCCTTAGATGGTTCCATTTGTTCTGTAGAACCATTATTTATACCTGTTCCAGATTCATCACCATTTCCACCAGGTTTTATAGATAAATCCGTCATATCGTATAATGGAGTTTTTCCGTTTTTCAATCTATCATATGCAACTAGGGCATAAAAGGCCTGTTCCGTTGCCATGCCGTCAACTTTACCACCTTCAGCACCACCATTGTTGCTTGCTCCAGATTTTACATGGATAAATCCACTACCTGGTATATGATATTGAAGTAAATTTTCTACTGGCCAATATCCATTTTTAATAAATCTTGAATCTTCTTCTGGATCTATACCAAGACTACAAAGAGCTGTTATAACTTGTGCATTGGACTCTGAAGTCTCTACATCTCCATATCCAAAACCTCCAGTTTTTAACTGTTTCTTACTTAAAAACGTCAATGCTTTATCAATAGTAGAAGTTACATCATCTCTTCCTTCTTTATTATAATAAGGAGCAAGAGATTGCAATGCCATTGCTGTTAAATCCACGTCACTACTACCCGCACCTTCCGATAAGTTCCATCCACCATCATCTTTTTGCTGTGAAAGAATATAGTTTATTAAACTTTCTTCCGTGGTTTGTTCCTTAACACCGGAGATTTCAGGAATTACATACTCTGGATTTGACTTTAGAGCTATAAGAGCCCAAGTTGGTCCATTTATTCCCTGTTTCTTCACTTCATCTAAATCTGCTAAGTTTGAAAATAAATTATATCCTCCAACATCTCTGGCATCTTTTCCTATTGCAGTCATAGTAACAATAACCTTAGAATACTCTGTATATTTAATTGTATTTGTTAGTTTGCCATCATTTTCTTTTAGATAATTAACCATGTGATTATAATAGGTATCAAAATAGTCACTATTTATGTCCTTGCCACTTCTAGCAAGTCCTATTACAAACCACTCACTCCCTTTTGCAGGATTCTTATCTATAGAAACCATATAATTCTTTGTTTCATTTAAAGCATCTTTAATACGTTTTTCAACTTGTACTGTAGGTGCAATATCTGTATCTTTTATTTCTATTGGCACTTCTGCTACAATTAATTTACCAATATTTCTAGAGTAAACTTTTATAGTATTGCTATCCTCATTATAAGTAGCATCTAATTCTTTTATCTTTCCATCTTTAACCATAAATATCTTTGGGTTTTTCAAAGCTTTATAATCTGATGGAAGTTTAACTTCTATTGCTACAACCTTTTCTTGATTGTAATCACTTTTATTTCTTATATCTTCATACTTAATTTCTTTTGCAAAAATAATTGATGAATTTGAAGAATCATAATTTTTCTTAATTTGCTTTAATATGGATGACTTTCCTGTTAACTTAGAAACCTTAGTTTTTATATACCATGGACTTTCTACATTTATATTTTCACAGGAGTGAATAGACTCTCCAATCCATCCCTTCAAAGACTCTATTTTTTCTCTTGTCTTTGTAGAGACTTCCATTATTCCATACATATCCTCGTAAAAATCCATAGCTTTAAGAAACGTCTGAATTTCTTTTGAATTAACATCAATATCTTTATTAGTATCCACTCCAGCAACTGCATCTTCAATTGATGATTCTAATATTCCAAGAGCATGAGTTAACTTAGCTCTAGCTTTATCTGATATAATATCCTTTTGTGCCTTTGTAAGTTCACCTTCATATTGATTTCTAATTTCAATTACCAACTTTATATCTTCTAAAGACACTTCTTCCGGTAAATTATTCATTCTATCTTCTACATCTTTAGCTTCTTTTATTAAATCCTTTAATCTTGTTTCAGCCTTAGAAAGACGTTTTAAATATAATCTACCAACAAGTTTTTGATTTTTATCACTTAAAGCTTCATAGTTTTCCCTTATTTCCTTTACCCTAGCTTCATCTTCAAGACTCAGTTTAGATAGTGATGGTAATTCTTTAATCTTTAATACTACACTTAATACATCCGCTCTTTCAACACAAGATTTTAACTTTTCTTTTTCTTTATCAGATATATAAGTTTTACTAATTTCTTTTAAAGAATCATATTCATCCCTTAGAGCATATACAATTTTAATATGCTCCTCTTTCATATCTGAAGGCTCAGGAAGTTCATTAATCTTCTCTTCCATAGCCTTAGCTAATTCTTTAGAATTTCCTACAGTTATATGACAAATAGCACTAATACCTGTTTTAGTTTCCGCTTTAATATCAGCTTCACCAGACTTTTTAGCAGTTACATATCCACTTTCAGAAACTTGTGCTACTTCACTATTAGTAGATGACCAAGTTACAATTTTTTCATCAGTAGTGTTTTCTGGCATCCATTTTTCAACAGATAATTGAAAACTCTCATCCCTTTCACAAGAAATACTTGACTTGTTCAATAAAATTTCAGTTATTGGACGATCCTTTACTGTAGCATGGCATGTAGCACTACATCCATTTATTGTGGTAACTGTAATATCAGCTTCTCCCACTGAAACTGGCATAAGTTTTCCTGTTTCATCTACTGTTATTACCTTGTGGTCTGAAGATTTCCATATAACCTTAGTAAAAGTACTATTTTTAGGATAAACGGTTGCAGTAAGTAACTTATCCTTATTATCAATATCTATAGATAAATTACTTTCACCTAAAACTATGGAAGTTGGATAAACAACTTCCATAGATGGAAGTGCTTTTAAAGCTAAGTCAACTTCTGTTTGAGTTGCATCAAAGTTATTTAAAACTGTCATAGCTTTGTTATAAGCTTCTTCACATCCATCTATAGTAAACCAAACCTTCTTAGCTTGATTTATTTCTGCTATTTTTCTTAATAATTTTGTTCTATTAGCTGGAGTATAATATACTTTTCCACTACCGATATCCTTACCGCTAACGTCTGCACCTGTTCCAAATATGGTAAATTGTAATCTACATACATCTCCGTTCTTAGGATAAGCATTGCCAAGTCCAACATTAGGAAACACATTATTAATGGAAAACATCCATCCCGAAGTCCTGGTATAGGAAAATTCCGATAGCTTTGGTGAATATGCATTGGTTAATTCATTATTTAATGTATAATCACCTTTATCTCTTGCCATCTTTAAAATAGAACTTGGAATATTTAATTTCATATCACTTGGATCAGCATCATGGATAGCGGCTAAATATGAACCATACTGAGTATCTTCCATAGTATACTTATATCCCTTTGAATCTAAGAACCTCTTTATTAAAGAAGCATAATCTTCTCCCTCTTTTATTGATATGAAAGTGGGCTCAATAACATATCCCTTACCTATTGTAAATCTCTCAACAGCAACTGTTACAATACCATTATCAGTATCATTATCAGTATCCGCAAAAACAGGTTTGCAGTTTCCTAAACAAATAGAAAACATCATAAATAGAAGCAAAAGAACTGCTGTAACTTTTTTAATTCCTTCTTTTTTCTTAAACCTCATTTTTTACCCTCAATCCTTTTTAGAATCTACCTATTGGCAGTCTTATATCTCTTAGCTCCAATAAATATAGTACATCCAACTGTAATAACAACCATCATCATTACCATTCTCATTGGAATTGTATCACCTGTTTTAGGCACTGATGAATATTTTCCACTGCTATTGTCTGAACTATCATTTACCTTTTTACCACCATTAGATGACTGCAATTTATTATCATTTCCTGGTTTAGAATCATTATTATTTGCATCCTTACCACCGTTACCTCCAGTTATGTTATCATCAGTTTGCTCTACTTTTTTAACTGCTTTAACACCTATAGCATACTCTCCATTACATCCATTTAAAGTAAAGGTAACATCACTACCTGATATACTGTTATTTAAAACATTAACTCCTTCACTTCCTAAAGATGCAACATAAACATTTTTATTTGAAAAATCTTCATGGGTAAATAAAGTAGCCTGATAATCACTTTCTGGTATATATTCCTTTAATGATCCATCTGACATTATTTCAGAGCCTTTAATACTTACAGTTTTAACTATAGAAGCATCTTTATATTTTGTTAAATAACTCTTTAACAAATCATATTTATTTCCTTCTACATCCTTAATTTCAAGCTCTACATCCCATGGAATATCTCCTGAAATTCTAGCTATTTTATTTTCTTCATTAAGTTGTTTTTTCTTAGCATATATTTTATCTTTTAATCCTTCTATACTAGATATTTCATTTTCTAAAAGACTAGCTGCTTTTTCTGATTTCTCCTTTAAAGCTTCATATTTCTCCAAAGCTTCTTTTATAGCTTGTACGGTATCTCTTGAAATTAAATTTTCTTGAGAAGTCTCCATTGCTTCATTAAAATATTTTCTAACAATGTCTGCTTCTTTACTTGCCTTATTCCAGCTCTCAATACCCTTTTTAATATCAGCTATCTTATCTTTTATACCTAGGAAACTATCTAAGTAAGTCTTTGAATTTTCATTCTTATCATAACCGTCCACAATCTCTTTGGCATAACCTACTTGATTTGCATTCATAGGAAGTTCAAAGTTCTTGATTTTTTCAATTAAAGGTTTTAAGTAAGCTTCAATATAACCTTCATAATCCTCTGCTATAAGAGCATCTTCTGATAATTTATTTATTAAAGCCGCTCCATCTTCCAATGCTTCAATAATAGCATGTTGTTCTGGTTTTAACTCATCATATGCAGCCTTAGCCTTTGCTATTTGTTCAATTTGCTTTGGAGTAATTGTAGTTTCCTCTACTTTACCATTAAGTACCTTCTTTAAATCACTTGGCTCAGGTAATAACTTAATTTGATTTATTACATTTTCAACTTGTAGCTTACTAAATTCCTTTTCTGAACTTACAAGTAAAGAATAATTTTTAACTAAAGCTTTTTGAGTTTTAGTTAAACTCTCATACATGGCTCTAACTTCTTTAAGGAATGGTCCATCTAATAAAGTAACTCCTTCCTCCAATTTTTCTATTTCTAAAATTACTGGAGTAGCTGCTTCTAAATTTGTAATTCTCTCCACAGCAGCATTTAAAACTTCTAAAGTTTCACTTGTAAGTAAAGCAGAAACTTCTTTACTTAATGAATCAACTTGATTTTTTAATTCCTCAATCCTACCTTTATCTTCTAGTTTAATAGAATCTAAGTCCTTATATTTTAGAATTGCACTTGTTAATTCTTCTGCTTTTTCTTTATTAGCTTTTTCTTCATTTTCTATAAATTTAGTAGCTTCATCTAAAATATATCTATTTTCAACATAGTGTTGAAGCAATGTACTTTCACTCTTTCCTTCAACTCTAACTCTTTTTAATCTATCATAAGCACTTTTTGCAGCTTCAACTTTAGCTTTATCTCCATAAGTCAACTTTTCTATCTCTGATATCTCTCCAATTTGATTGATAACTGCTTCCACTTCTGCTTTTTCCTCTTCTGTTCCCATAAAAGTATCGAGCTTAAAGGCTTCATCTGCTAACCCTACTAAATCATATAATGCATAATAATCTTCTCCCATACCTAAGGCATTACCAGAATTGTTATCATATAAACCTTGAAGTTTTGCTACCTTTTCATCAATTTGATCTTGAATTTCTTTATCAGCTTTAATTTCTTTTGCTTTATTTAAAAGCTTTTCAACTTTGTCTAAAGTAAGGACCTGATCAATCCAAACATTGCTTCTATTAAGAATTCCTCCTAAGGCAATCATAAGTTGTTCATTATATGATTCATCATATCCTCCTCTAAAATCTACTTCCCAAAACTTTCCGCTTTCAACTTGACGCTTTGCTATGGCATCTATTGGTGATACTCCGTCTACCTTCCAATCTTCATCCTCTAAATTAACCCCTGCTGAAGTAAGTGCCATTATTGCACAGGCATGACTGCACATATTACCATCTGAATAATAATTGTTTTGGAAGCCAGCTGTATTTACTCCTGTGCCATATTGATAAAGTTTCATTCTTTCTGTAGCTATAGCACTTTTTTCAGCCATTCCTTCCACATCTAGATGATTTTGAATTGCTGCAATAGCCCAACTTCTCATATCCAAATCAAAGTTTTTATCAACGGCTTGTTCACTTACTCTATTAAGCAGTTCTGGATCATAATAGCCGGCTGCATCTAAAGCATACAAAGCCCAAATATTACATGCATAAGGTCCATAGGATCCAATTTCATCTTTACAATTTTTAAGTCCCTCTACATAATTCACACCACAATAGTTATAAGGATTTTCTCCTATCATAACTAGCTGCAAAATAATAGCTGCATAATCTGTCCCCTGTTTTAAATTATGTTTTGTAACGTCATAAACATAATATCCATCAAGACTCTCTCCAGCACCAGTCATTGTAAAGGTCTCCCAATAGGCCTTATTCATATTTTTTCCTTGTTTCTTTTTATATCCTTCAATAGATTTATTTAATATTTGAGAAGCCTTTTCTACGGTTTTACTATATTCCCCTGATGTATCCTTTGATCTTTCTCTTTCAATGGCTATAGTATAATTATTAGTAGTCCCATCTAAAGCAGTAACTTTAAATATCACTTGATGAATTTTTGATGGGTCAACTTCTATTGTATTATTAGAGACTTCTATTGGCTTTGAATCTAGCCTATTTAAATAAACTTCTATGTTGCTTTCTTTACCTGGAATATAATTAATACTTACCTTTGAATCAAAGGAGTCCGGTACTAGACAATATTCCTTTGCATTTTTTTTATAAGGCTTTGTTAGCTTACCTCCAGAGATTTGTAAGTCTTCTAAGGTAGCCTCTGTTATCTCCCAATTAATTTTTATGCTATATTGCCCTTGATTCATTAAATCCTTATTTGCTGGCACAATATTAATTGGAATAGAATCATCTTTATTACTATCTAATTTTAAAAGATATCCACCATCAATATATTTACTATTTGGTATAGATACCTCTGCTCCAGGGTCTTCTGTTTCAACAAACATATATACATATGAATTTGAAGAATACACCTTTACTGAAGCGTTTTCATCTAACTTATTCACATCTAATAATTGTGAATATTTATCTGTGGCATGTGCCTTATTATCTGCTCCTTGGTATATCTTAACTGACTTAATTGAAGTATCGTCTCCCGTCGGAACTTCATAGGTATTATCACCTTCACGATAAAGTAAAAGTGTAATACTTCCAAAATTAAATCCTCGAGGCTCTTGATATTTCTCAATTAAATTAGTTACAAGTTGTATAATATTTAGTCCCTGTTTAAGGGGAAGTTCTTCACTTATTTCATTACCACCTATTTGTTTCCATGGTGATCCATTAATACTAACAGCATAGGAATTTGTCCTGTAAAATTCCTCTTCTATTCCGTCATAAAAAGCGTCTTTTGGTGGAGCTATAGATTTTTCTAACTGTAATCTTATAGATGATATCTCATCGGGAATTTTACATTTCCCATCTTCACCACAAACACCTATCCCCTTATCTTTTGTCATAATGGTATTTCCATATTGATATTCATCACTTAAAAGTTCTCTTGTCTTACCATTTAGTATATTAATTTTATCTGGCCAATTATCTCTTACACCTATATTAGATTTTTTATATGAAACAATTAAATAATTTTCCTTTTTTTTCTCTCCATCTTTAACGATTACTTTAAATACATTACTTCCTCTTGATGCTTTTAAAAATTTAGCAGGGTTTGTGTCTTTTTCAAGAGTACAAAATACATTTCCCTCGCTATTTTCCACAAATTTATTATTAGCTCCTAATTTATAACCTTTATCATATTTTATATCTAAATTAACACCACTTTTATTTTCTGGGTCAGTCATATCAACTATTGATACTTCGGCGGTAGGTGACTTTCTAGTACCACTTATTCTTAAATATTCACTATTAGCCTGACTTACATCAACATGGTAAATGTTATCTGTCCCTGGAACTAAAATTGCATTACCACCCTTCCAAACTAATGGAATATGTTGGAACATCCCACTTGCTACAACTAAACTAGTTAATTCTGTAGAAGCTTCACTATCCTTGGCTAAAGCCTTACCAGGCATTATCCCCGCCATAATACACATAACACATAAATATATAATTATTTTTTTTAATTTTTTCATATTTCCCCCAAAGAAACAGATGATTAAGTAGCTTAATCATCTGTTTAAAAATTATATAATATTAATATCTATTTCCATGTTTCAGATACTGGTGCATACTCAAAAGTAATAGTTGTTCCATCTTTTATTGCAACATTACTAGCATATAACTCTGATTTTACTCCATCTACATATAAAGTCCATGTATCACCAGTCCATGTATATGAACCGTCAGGGTTTTGAACTGTATTTGAATTAGCAGTTGTTAATCCATCAAAATAGATAAAGTAAATTCCAGGGTTATATTTAGCTGGATGCAAATCCCAATTGTAGCTTATAGCTGCTTCTGTGTTTGGGTAATTAGTATCAAGTACTGGAGTTACTTCTTCAGCTCCAAGTCCCATATAAAACTGATTGTATCCAAAAACCATAGCATCAGCTACTGTTGGAGTCTTTATTCCCTTTGTAGCATAATCAGTATAAAGATCTGTACTATATAAATGGTCTGAATTTATTGACTTTAATTTAGCCTCTAAATCAGCAATTTTAACGGTTTCATTAATATACACTTCTCCCTGTTGTTTTATTTGAACAGTAACGCTTCCCTTACTGTCAGCAAATACAGAAGTGTTGATATTAATAGCTAAAGTCATAACAAAAACTAAGAGTAAACTAAAAACTTTTTTCATTCTTTTTCCCATGATAATCCTCCTAAAAATTATATTATCCCCGAACACAACATTAATTGCTCTTTGGTTCATCACAATAAAAATTTTTGAGTATCTTATCACATTTTACCAACTACTTAATCCCCCCTTAATCTTTGCATGAAATAATCTATCAATCATCAACCAACTATTCATTGATAGAAACTTAGTTTTCTGCTCAAAAATAAGCTTTTCATCCTCATTTTTTTAAAAAATGGACGTAAAAAATAAACATCTGAATGCCTGCAGATATCATGCAACAATTGGTAAAACTTATATGCTGAAATCTATTGATTTATTTTACTGTTGTGTTCTGACTTAGGTTCATCCTACTTAAAGCGCCTTCCCAGTTTTTAAACCAGTGACCTTGTGCTTTGTTCGTCACCCTTACAGCAGGGATTAACTGTGTGGGAATTTCACCCACTTCCTTAACGAATATTTCTCGTTATAAAACAAATCAATGATTACAATTAAATTTTTATTATGATAATAAATTTACATAAATAATCTATTTATGTAAATTATACTACCACTACAATTTGCATTATAGACAAATTTTTCAAAATTGTCAACTGACAAAATATCTATTTTCAAAATATTATATCAATTGCTCAACTTCTAAAACAAACTATACTCTTATATAATAATATTCAAAAAAAATAACACTAGAACTACCAGTGTTATTTTTATAAATAATTTCTATTTTAAATTATATATACTAGCTTTTAATAATTTCACTTCTTCCATATCATGAGAAG
This sequence comes from uncultured Clostridium sp., assembly GCA_900548455.1. Classification (GTDB taxonomy): domain Bacteria; phylum Bacillota; class Clostridia; order Clostridiales; family Clostridiaceae; genus Clostridium_J. Next base: position 63,666 of record URKQ01000012.1, on the reverse strand, counting down.
TAAATATTAAAGTTTTACCTTCACAGTTTTTCTTAATATATTTTATAACCTTTAATTTTGTATCTATATCCAATCCCTTAAGTGGTTCATCCATTACTATAATATCACTTTGAGCCATCAATGCTCTAACTATAGCAACTCTTCTCTTCATTCCTCCACTCAATTCGGATACCTTTTTATTTTCAATACCTTCTAGCCCTACTTCATAAAAATTATTATATATTTCTTCACTGGAAACTTTTTTCTTTAAAACTAGCTTTACATTTTCCTTTCCCGTAAAGCCCTCACAAAGTCGATCCTCTTGAAAAACTACAGCAATATTTCTATCTTCAATACCTAATACTTGTCCACTATCAGGTACTTCAACTCCTAAAATAATATTTAAAAAGGTAGTCTTCCCTGAACCAGATGGTCCCATAATACAAGATATAGTTCCATCTTCAATTTCCAAATTCAAATCATTAATTACTTTCTTACCTTTATAACTTTTATATAATTTTTTTATTTTAATTGCCACTGGAAAAACCTCCTAGCAATCTTCGATTTATATTATTAATTGCTATTAAAAAAACTCTTTCAAAACAAACACTTATTAAGATAATTATAATAGTCCATGCAAATAGCTCTGGAGTATTTAAAAATATTTTAGCTTGATATAATTTTTCTCCTATAGAACCTGTAGGGATACCTATAATTTCAGCTGCTATTCCTGCCTTAAAACCCATTCCCATAGAAATATTTATAGCTGATATTAAAAAAGGCATAACACTTGGGATATATACATACCTAAGCCTCTTCACAAAGGAAACTTTAAAAACACTTAGCATTTCCTTCATTTTAGTATCTATATTTTCTATTCCCTTCATTACATTGGTATAAATAACAGGCAACACCATTAAAAAAGAAATAAATATTGATAGATTCCTTGCATTAATCCATACTAAAGCTATTATAATAAAGGATGCTACTGGTGTAGCTTTTATTATAGTCATCGGTACATATATAATCTCTTTTAAAAATCTACTATAAGATGATAATACCGCTAAGACTATCCCAAAAATTAAAGCAATAAAAAAGCCACCAATTATCCTAATAAAAGAAAATGCTATAGATGACCATAAATCAATAGTAGTTATCAATTCAAAAAAAGCTTTAGCCACATTTATTGGTGATGCAACTAAGATTTCGCTTTTTATAAAAGAACTTAATAACTGCCATACACCTATCCAAAACAATATGGATATTGTTCTTCTAATAAACTTATTCTTATCAACTTTTTTCATACCTCACCTCATTGTGGCTAATAATTATTTTTATTTACTATAGTAAAAATTATCTTCTGGAAGTTTTCCACCTACAGATTTTGGATTTTGTTCAAATAATACATTTAAATATCCACTTACTTTATCCTTCATTTCCTCTCCAGAAACAAAAGTGATGTTACAATTTGGAACTGCCTTTTTAGCAACTGCTGCTGGAACTATATTATACTTTTCAATTAAAGAAGATGCTTCTTCTAAATTACTATTTACATATTCTGTTGAAGCTTTATATTCCTCTAAAAACTTATCTACAGCTTCTTTGTTATTTTCTAAAAATTCGTTTCTTACTACTACTACACCTGTAACTAATGCACTACCTTTATCTCCTTGAAGTTTATCCCATTCTTTTGTCATATCAAGGGCAACCCTTAAGTTTTCATTTTTACTTTGAGCTATAGTAACAAATGGCTGTGGAAGCATTGCAATAGCAGTTTTATCTTCTGCAAGTATTGCTGCTACTTCTGTAGCTTCAGATTTATATTCTATTGTTAAATCCTTATCTTTATCTATTCCATTTTCTTTTAAAACATAATTTAAAACATATTCTGGAGTCGTTTCTTTTCCAGTACTATAAATTGTTTTTCCCTTTAAATCCTCTATAGAGTTTATTTCATTCCCATTTTCAACTATGTATAATACTCCTAATGTATTAATAGCAGCAACTTTAATTCCACCTTCTGTCTTATTATATAAAACAGATGCTAAATTACATGGAACTGCAGCCATATCTATTTCACCCTTAACTATTTTAGGTACAATTTCATCTGCTGAACCTGACATTTCAACTTTATAGTTATTTTTAGTAGTTCCAGCTTCTGAATCACTCATTAATTTTACCATGCCCATTGTAGTAGGACCCTTTAAGGATGCTATATTTATGTCTATTTTCTCTTCTACAACTGTTGTATTGTCTTTAGGTGCTTCTTCAACCTTTTCTTTTGATCCAGTGCCACATCCTACTAACATCAATGAAGCTAGTAAAACGCTTGTACCAATTTTCATTATTTTATTCATATTGCTTTCCTTCTTTCTCCAATTGGATTCACTTGATATAACCTCATTCTTATAATAACTTATTCCACTGAATACTTTCAATATTTTTTATCATTTAATAATTATTTTTTATAATTTTCTCATTGAATTTATTATATAACTTAACCATATTAGGCTCATTACAATAATTAGAAAGCTCATTAATTGGCAACCATCTAACTCCACTATTTTCATCTTCTTTAATAATTAGAGGTTCCTTCTCATCTCCTTCTAACAGATAGCAAAGGTTTAAATGAAGATGAGCTGACACATATTTCCCTCTTTTATAATGACCTAGAACTTCAATTACGTCTAATGATAAAATTTCATTTGTTATTGCTTTTAAATTATTTAATCCTGTTTCTTCTTTTCCTTCCTTTATTGCTACATAAAGCAAATCATCGTCACCATCTGCATGGCCTCCAGTCCAGCTCCAAGTCTTATATATATTATGATGAACCATCAAAACCTTAGTTCTTTCTCTATTTACAATATATCCTGAACTTGTAACATGAATTAAAGGATTTTCTCTTGTCAATAAATTATTAAATTGTTCAATTGACAGTAAAGCACTCTTTTTATCTTCCTCCTCTTGTTCATTATAAGGAACATACTTTTTTATATCTTCTACCCATCCCATAACTTTCCTCCTATTTTATAAACAGCTAACTTTATTTAAAAATATTTTATATAACTGTTTAGATTCTTCAATGTTAATTCTATTTCCTTCTTCTTTATCTATTAATGACCTATATCCTACATTAATAATAAATTCTCTATTAATATTTATAAATTCATAGATACCTTCATCATTATATTGAAGATTTCTCAAATATAATTTTTGAGTAAGTAAGGTTGAATGAATTATAATATCTGGTATCTCGTGTTCTTTCTTACTTTCCATTTGGTATTTTTCAATGTTATTAATAAGTCTACAGTTTATTCTTATTATTTTTTTCACTAGTTCCTCTATACCATCTTTTAAATGATAAGGAAACACGCACTTATTTACAATATATACAGTAGCCACGCCTATTACAACATATATAACTCTATAAACTATCAAAACATTTATATCCTGTGTCATGGATGCTATACATATTGAAGCCATACCTGAAAAAAGGGAGATTTTATAATATTCTTTAAACCCATATAATAAGTATAATGAAATAACTAAAATTATTGTAGTAATAATTTGATTATCTATTAAATTAATTACTATCCCTGTAATAACAATTGCAAGAACATTCCCAATAACTCTTTCCTTGGCTTTTTTTACCGTATCTTCATAATAAGGTTGCATTATGGACATGATTGTTATAATCGCCCAAATGACCTTATAATATCCTAATAGCTCTCCAGCAAATAGTGCAAAAGTTAAAGCTATTGCCATTCTTAATGCAAATTTAAATCTAATACTATCCTTTCTAAAGTATTCTTTAAATACTACTTTAGGCTTATCTATATCAGATCTCTCCCACTGTGCATAAATCTTATTTATTTCCCTACTACCTATATTATTAAGTTCATCTATACCTTCTAAAATATTTAATATATTTAATTTAATATCTTTTTCTTGTAATTTTTCTATATTTTCTTTTACTAAATCCTTTAATTCATAGTAAGAACACTGTTTTTGAGAATAGTTAATAAAACACTTTATAATTTCCCTTAGTGCATCTATCTCTTCTTCACTTTTAATTTGTTTTTTTAATAAAACTAAATTTAAATATTCAATAGATATAAATAGTTTAAATTGAATTTTCCCTAAATTAGTAGTTAAATATCCTTTATGTCTTGTAATATATATTCTATATGCTAAATCACTCATAAGTACAGAACAGCTATTTTCAATTTCTTTATCATATTTACACTGACTTATATTTGCCAGTTGTTCATCTATGTACATAAAAGCCTTTAAAACACTACTCCCTAACATGGATTTTTCATTAGCTCTCTTAATTTCGCTTGCAAGAACTACCACCATAAGTCCAAATATGACAGAAATAATTCTAAGATATAATTCTGAATTTGGTACCTTTGCATATTGGGTAAATACATATAACATAATAAAGGGCTTATAAAAAGTTAAGTCATAGGGTGAAACAATAACATACATAATAAAAAATATAGCTATAAAGTTAACTATAATTCCACAATAAATATTTAATGAAGAAATATGAGCCACAAGTACAATGGCAATATCAACTAGAATAATTCTAAAAGCTTTACTAAAAGTTTTTACACCAAAATTCTGTCTTCCCATAACAGTGGATGTTAATGCTATGGGAAAAGCTATCATCATATTCTTTGCTCCAAAAAATATTCCTGTAGTAAACATGACAATTACAGCTACTGAACCATGCCTTAACATAGAATAAAGATTTAAATTTATATTCTTCACAAATTTATCCACCGTAGATATCTCCTTAAATAATTAGATTTATCACTTATTATTTGTAAAAAATACATTCTTCATTCTAGCACTCTATTTTATTTCTTAAAGACTCTACCTCCATCTGAGATAGAAATCTCCACTTCCCTACTTCCATTCCTTCTAATAATACCGATAATATTCTAACTCTTTTAAGTGTTTCAACATTATATCCTAAGGCTTTTGACATCCTTCTAATTTGTCTATTTAAACCTTGTGTCAAAACAATTTTAAATGTTTTTTCATCTATTCTTTCAACTACACAAGGCCTAGTTTTCACTCCTAAAATCTCTACACCACTTGACATTTCATCTATAAACTTTTCATCAAAGTCTTTATCAACGGTTACTATATATTCTTTTTCATGAAAATTATCTGATTCTAGTATCTTATTAGCTAAATCACCATCGTTAGTCATAAGTATTAATCCTTCAGAGTCTTTATCTAATCTTCCTATTGGAAAAATATAATCCTTATAATTAAGAAAATCAATTATATTATCTTTAACCTCTTCAGCTGCAGTACAAGTTATACCCCTGGGTTTATTTAAAGCTATATATACCTTTTCCTTAGGTTTTAAAATTTCTCCATCCAATAAAATTTCATCTTCAAGTTCTACCCATTTCCCCTTAGTACAAAGCTCCCCATTGACTATAACCCTACCTTCTTCAATTATTCTATTGGCATCTTTTCTAGAACAAATTCCAAAATTACTTAATAGTTTATTAATACGCATATAAAGTAAACTCCTTTGAGTTAATTAAAGTTGAGGCCATATCTCACTCCAAACAGCTTCCATTATTCTTCTAACCTTTTCAGCATGTGCATTTATAGCAATTACTGCTTTCTTATCCTCTATTACTATAGAGTACTGTCCGTATTTACCATCTGCTCTATAGGAATCATGTTTTCCTCTCCAAAACTGGTATCCATAGCCTCTACACCAATCTCCTTTGCTGTCCGTATCTATATGCTTTATTGAAGCTTCCTTTACCCATTTTTCTGAAACAATCTGTCTTCCATTCCAATTACCTTTATTAAGGTATAATTCTCCAAGCTTGCATAAATCACTTATCTTTAAAAATATACCTCCAGCACCAAAGTTATATCCCATTGGACAAACTTCCCATGTAGGTCTCTCTATACCTAAGGGCTCAAATAGTCGTGGCATAAGATAATCCACTAAAGTTTTACCTGTTACTTTTTGTACAATTACTCCTAAAATATATGCACAAGAATTATCATAAACAAATTTATCACCTGGATTATACGGCATGGGTCTTTCAAGACAATACTTCACCCAATTTTTCTCTTCAACTTCATCTCTAGATGTTGTCCCCCAACTACTATCAGCCATCAAGTAACCTGCACCATGACCCATTGCCATTTTTAAAAGATGTTTTATCTTTAATGCTTTTAGTCTCTCACTTGGATTTTCTGGCACTTCTTCATCAAAAAAGGATATTACCTGATCTTCTAGAGATATAATTCCTTCATCAATAGCTATTCCAACAGCTGTAGAAGTAAAACTCTTTGTTGCAGAGTACTGAGGTCTAATCTGCTCTTTACCATAATGATATTCTCCTACAATAGCACCATTTTGTTTAATTATTACTCCATATATATTTGATTCCTTTGTAGCTTCTAAAAATCCTTCCAAGTCTATTTTCTTCATACTTCTCTCCTCTATATATGTTACAATTAAGAATCTATATTCTTAACTACATTAATGTCTACCTGCTATTACACATTACCTTTTCAAGTTTTTTATGTCAACATTTATAAATAATTTCAACCCATATTTTATGCATAATTTTAACCCATCTTTCATACTATATTAATAGGATAATGGTATACCTTGTGTAACTATATATCCACATATTTTAAGCCCTAAAGGAATTTAATTTATCTCATCTTATTTTTCCTTTAGGGCTCTTTTTTTATTTTCTTTTTTATTTTATTGTGCCATCTTTTTACTTCCTAGATAAGTAGCTATAAAATAGCCTCCATAAACAATTACGAGTAAAACAGCTGTAATTATTGAATTTTTAATCATATTGCCATTTCCAAATAAAACCACAACTTCAGAAGATACTTTAAGTCCAACAATTGAATGTACAATAGCTAAGCTTAATGGAATCATAAAATAAATTAATATTTGAATTAATATAGATTTATTAATCATTCCTTCCTCTACTCCCAATTTTCTAAGTAATCCATATCTTTCTCTATTGTCATCTGCCTCAGAAAGCTGTTGAAGTGCAAGCACTGCAGATGAAGTAATTAAGAATATAATACCTAAGTAAATTGCTAAATAAGAAGCCATCGCTCCAATTCCAACGGACTGTGTGATAATTATTTCTCTATCCATAAATCTAAGAGTATTCTCTTTTCCCTTAATATCTTCCAATTTATCTAATAGCTCAGTTCCTCTTTCATTATAATTTAAGTTCAAATAACACTGAACCGGCTCAACGTCTTTTAATACTTCATCATTAAAAACAAACATTCCTAAATTCATCTTCATCATGGAATTATAAACTGTAGCATTAATAGCCTTTCTATTTGAAGGTTTTAAAACCTTATTATCTATTGTGATTTTGGTATCTTTATCAACTATCTCTTCTATTGAAGGTTTAAAGTCATCAACATCATAAAAAATTGCATATTCATCTTTATTTAAGTCAATTTTTTCTTTTCCCAAAACCTCCATAAGCTTATTAAATTCTGATAATTTTACTGCCCCCATGTTTTGATTATCCATGATAGGATAATAGCTTTTTCCAGCTTCCTTTCCTGCTTCAGTTAATACTTCTGAATACTTTACAGGTATATCATACATATTAAGCTGACCAAAACTTTCTGCATAGTCTTCAACGTTAATCCCATTATCTTTAAGACTATTATTAACATCTCCACCCTTTACATCATAGATACATACATCAAATTGAGTAAGACTTTCCATATCATCATTCATTGCAGTACTAATTCCCATACCTCCTGAAAAAGTACATATTGCTACAAAAAGCATAAGACATATAAAAGTCATAGAGATAAATGCAGTGTTAATCTTACTGTTAATCTGCCTTAGAATAAACATGTTAAGATTTTTAAAATAGAAGTTTTTATTACTTTGAACTACTTTTAATAAAAATCCAGTTAAGGAAAAGAAAAATAAGAAAGTACCAATGCATCCGCATATAATTGCAAATAGAACTTTTTCATCCATTAATGCCATTCCATATTTAAGAATTACATAATATCCAGTTCCTGTGAAGACAATACTTAAAATGAAAATTAAAACAGAAACCTTTAAACTTCTAACCTTTATCTTTTCATTTTTCTTTGAGGCCATTAATAAGTTAATTAATTTAACTTTTCTAATAACTACAGAGTTAAATAAAAGAACTATTAAATAAATAATTCCAAAGCAAATTATAGTTTTTATAAAGGCATCCTTTGAAAAAATAAATTTAAATTGTGTAAGATTTACCTTAAATAGCTTAGCCGTTATTATAGACAAAAACTGAGAAGCTATTATCCCTAAAATAAGTCCTATCATTAAAGAAAATATTCCAACTATCATAGTTTCAATAAAAACCATTAAAGATAATTTATTTGTCTCCATCCCAAGAGTCATATAGATTCCAAATTCTTTTTTTCTTCTTTTAATTAAATATCTATTAGCATATACAATTAAAAACCCTAATATAAATGCAATAAATACTGAAGCTACTCCAAGAACTTTACTAACCATTTCAAACATCTTTTGATGCATCTCACTCATATCCATAAGAATTGATTGATCTCCTATTGAGTTAAATACATAAAATACACATACACCAAATATTAAAGTTAAAAAATAAATAGCATAATCTTTAAAACTTCTTCTTATATTTTTTAATGCAAGTTTAAAATACATCTCTTTGGTCACCTCCAAGTAAAGTTATTACTTCAATTATTTTATTGAAGAACTCCTTTCTTGAATCATTTCCTCTATTTAATTCATTAAATATCCTTCCATCTTTAATAAATAAAATTCTACTAGCATAACTTGCTGTAAATGAGTCATGGGTTACCATTAAGATAGTTGTTTTTAACTCTTTATTGAGGTTTTCTAGACTGTCTAATAAAAGTTTTGCTGATTTTGAATCTAAGGCCCCTGTAGGCTCATCTGCCAAAACTAATTCAGGATGAGTTATAATAGCCCTTGCTGAAGCTACTCTTTGTTTTTGTCCACCTGACATCTCATAGGGATACTTATTTAAAACATCTTCTATATTAAGTTTTGATGCTACTTCTTTAATTCTTTTATCAATTTCTTCATATTTAACTTTCCCTATGGTAAGGGCAAGAGAAATATTTTCATAAGCTGTTAAAGTATCTAAAAGATTAAAATCTTGAAATATAAATCCAAGTTCATCTCTTCTAAATTTAGATAACTGCTTTGACTTTAATGATGTTACTTCTCTGTCACCAATATAGATATGTCCACTAGTTACTCTATCTATAGTTGAGATACAATTTAAAAGTGTAGTTTTTCCACTTCCAGAAGCTCCCATAATCCCAACAAATTCCCCTTCTTCTACAGAGAAACTAATATTATCTATTGCTTTAGTAATGTTATTTTTACTCCCATAATATTTTTCTATATTTTTCACTTTTAAAACTTCACTATTCATTTTGTTTCCTCCTTCATCTTCCATAACTATATAGTACAGTTTTGGAAAATGTTCATCCATAGAATAAACTAACGACAACCTTACAAAATTGTTAGTTTCATCTTTAATGATCTAAAGTCTCCATAATCATTAAATTCTTTGGAAATAATATAGAAACTTCTGTACCTTGCCCTTCAATTGATTTTATATTTATTCCAAGTCCTAATTTATCGCAAAGTTTTTTACACAAATATAGTCCTATGCCAGTAGATTTTCCAAATCTCCTACCATTTTCTCCTGTAAAACCTTTATCAAAAACCTTGTGTAAAGATTTTTCACTAATTCCTATTCCATTATCCACAATTCTCAAAATAACATCATTTTCTTCATTGTCACAATATACCTTTAATACAGAGTTGCTTTTCTCCATATACTTAATTGAATTTGATATAATTTGATTTAAAATAAAATCTAACCATTTAGAATCAGAGTATACCCACTCATTAAGTTCCCCAAGATTTATATTTATGTTCTTTTCAATAAAACTATTAGCATTTCTTCTAATAACAGAGTTTATACTATCCTTTAAGAAAATTTTTCTAATTGAATAGTCTTTTTCAACGCTATTACTCCTACTATAAAATAAAACTTGTTCTATATAGTTTTCCACCTTTTCAATTTCTTCTTCTACACTTTCCGTTACTTCATTGCGATTATTATCAATAATTAACCTGGATGCTGCAATAGGTGTTTTTATTTCATGAACCCATAGTTCAATATACTCCCTATATTCCCCCGTAGAAATTTTATACTTAGCCACTTCATCACTCATAGCTTTATCACTTTGCCTTAGTAGTTCATAAACAATTTTCCCCTCTAAAAAACTTGGTTCTTTTATTACCTCGGAAATAAGATATTTTTTGTCCAATTTTTCCAAAGTATCAAAAACTTCATCATAATATTTCTTTTTTATAGAAAAATCATAAATATAAAATAGTGAACTACATACTACTGTAATAATAAAGATAAATATTATTGCATAAAAATCTACACTCAATACACTTAAAAGGGTGGCTGACATTACAGCTCCAAGAATATTTAGAAAAATAAACGTAATTTTGCCTTTAAAATATTCTTTAAAATTCATATAACTTTTCCTCCAAAACTTTATCCTAACATATATCCTTGTCCACGCTTAGTTTGTAGATATCCTTCTCCCCCTATATCTTCAATCTTTCTTCTCAGTCTATTGATATTCACAGTTAGAGTATTATCGTCTATGAATTCGTCTGACTGCCACAAAGCTTTAATTATTTCATCTCTGGATACTATCTTTTCCTTATTTTTCATTAGAATATTTAATATCTTGCTTTCGTTTTTGGTAAGTTCTACAATGTTTTCTTTAATACTCATCTCGCTAGTGGAAATATTATATTTCAAATCTTTATGAATCATTATTTCCACATCATTATTGTGATATGTTCGCTTTAGTATAGATGATATTCTAGCTAATAAAATTTGAGTATTATAAGGCTTCGTTACAAAGTCATCAGCTCCTAAATTCATGCTCATAAGTTCATCCATATCACTATCTCTACTAGTAACTACTATTATTGGCACATTAGATTTTTTTCTTATTTCTCTACATACATAGTATCCATCGAAATAAGGTAGATTTATATCAAGAAGTATTAAGGATGGTTCTGAATTTAATACTTCTTCCGTTATATTTTCAAAATTAGTTGAAGACATAGCTTCATATCCATATCTTTTTAAAAATGTTGTGAGCTGTTCCCTTATCTTATCTTCATCTTCTATAATAAATATTTTTTCCATAATTAATTGCCTCCTAAAAAATATAGTAATTACCCTTTATATAGATAGTGTATATAAAAAATATATTGTCTGCAACAATGGAACATACAGAGCCAAATATAAAAGGTATTGCAATTCAACATTTGCAATACCTTTTATATTCTACAATATCTTTTTTAAGCTTTCAGCATCATACTCTTTAACAATTCTTTCCTTTGATTCGGTTATTAATATTAAACTTACTATTCCATCTTTTATCTTGAAAACTTGTCCTTTATTCTTAGTTCCTATAATATTTACAGAGGTTCCTTTCCTTAACTCTTTTAAATTATTAGAACTACAATATTCACACTTATCATTGGATTTGAAAACTCTTTGACAATCTACACAGTAACTTAAAGACGCCATATTTTTACTTCTCCTCCTAAACTATATTCTTTTCAAGTATAACAAGATGTCATTTCCTTATTTTGTATATTTCCAATTATATACTATTCCTTCAATCTATTCAACATTTTTATATACGCATTTACCATCTACATAAGTCTTTAGAATTTGTATATCTTTAATTTCACTCTCTGGTACTTTAAATAAGCTTTTATCCATTATCACAAAGTCAGCAACTTTATCCTTCTCTATAGAACCCTTTATTTTCTCTTCAAAGGAACTATATGCACCAAATATTGTATAAGATTTAATTGCTTCTTCCATAGAGAGAGCTTCTTCAATTAAGTATGGTCCTTTCTCACCATTTAAAGTTTTTCTTGTTACTGCACATTGAATTCCCTTTAACACATTAGGAAGTTCTACAGGACAATCAGATCCATTAGATATACTGCTATTATTCATTATAGTTTTAAAATTATAGCTTGTTTTAGCTCTTTCTTTACCAACTCTTTTTTCAATAATATTTATATCATAATCTAAGAAAATAGATTGAATATATCCATGCAAATTTAACTCTTTAAATTTACTTAACAGTTCTTCATTGGCTATTTGACAATGTACAATTCCATGTCTGTGATTTTCCCTTGGCTTATCTTTAAGAGCTCTTTCATAGGCTTCCATAACCTCTGTCATTATTCCATCGCCAATACAATGAACTGCTATTTGCATATTGGAATTATGGGCATAAGATATTATTAAGCCTAAGTCTTCCTTGTTAAAAGCCGATATTCCTCTTGTACTACTGTCATCAGAATAAGGCTCACTTAAATATGCTGTTCTAGCTCCCAAAGAACCATCCCCTAATAATTTCAATGGTCCAAGCCTAAAGTAATCTGTACCTATTCCAGTGTTATATCCTTTTCCTAAATAATTTTTTATGTCTCTTAAATTATTAAACAATGTCTGTTCATATATCTTTACAGTTAATTTTCTTTCTTCTTCTAACTCCTTATATGCTTTTAAAATTATTTCATAATCTATTCCTGGAAGAGCACTAAAGTCATCAGTTTGAGCAGAAGTAACACCATAGGAATTTAAATTTTTACAAGCTCTTAATATCATGGCTTTTATTTCTTCTTTACTTGGTGTTGGAATTTTATCAAAAATAAAACTTAAAGCATTTTCTCTAAATATACCTAATGGTTCTCCAGATGTGTCTACATCAAATCTTCCTCCATCCACTTGAGGTGTCTTATTGTTAACTCCCATTATTTCAAGAGCTTTAGAGTTAACAACCGAAACATGTCCACAAGCCCTAGTTATACAAATGGGGTACTCTGTGGAAACACAATCTAAGTCATATCTAGTTGGAAACCTTTTTTCATCTTCAAAATAATCATGATTCCAGCCTCTACCTAGTATCCATCTATCCTTATCTATTTCTTCTAAAGCTATAAAAGATTTTAAGGCTTCCTTAACCTCTTTTAACGATGTTGTATGCTTTGATAAATTAACCATAGTTAAAGAATATCCATAATTTAAAACATGCATATGTGAATCATTAAATCCAGCAGTAACAAAAGCTCTCTTTAAATCAATAATTTTATCTTTATCTTCTGCCAAGTTCAGTGCTGTTTCTGTATCTCCTACATAGACAAATCGTCCATTCTCCACAATAAATGAATCTGCATCCGTTGCACTGGAAGTATATATATCCCCATTAATATAAATCTCTTTCATTTTTTCATCCCCTCCTTATAAAATTGACTATTAAGTAAATTATAATATATATTACAATAAATAAAACACATTCTTAATTTTGTGGAGGAAAATAATGAATACTTATACTTCTTTTGAAAAACTAGAGAATTTAATTAACAGTTCAAATGTAACAATTTGCTTCTTTAGTAGTAAACGCTACTGAGGCAGTGAGGATCTGCTTAGGAAAGTAGATAAACTATTGAATCCCTTAAATAAACTTGAAAAAGTTCATATTGATTTAGATAATAATCCTGAAATAGCTGCTAATTTCTCTGTATTTATAGCACCTACAATTATTGTTTTTACCTATGGCAAAGAATCAATTAGAGAATCTAAGTTTATTTCTATAGATGAACTTTATAGTAAGATTGAAAGATACTATTCTATGATTTTTCAGTAGTATCTATAGTACTTTATTTAATCAAAAAACCCACTGAATACAAACAGTGGGTTTTTCACAAGTCTATTACACATATATAACTGAAATTAAAATTTCTTGAAGTATCTTTGATGATATATTAATACAAGGTTTTTCTTTACCCATTTGAAAATTAACAATACATGTTTCTTCACTGTTTAATAAAATTTTCTCATCCTCTATACTAATTGTTAAATCCCCTTTATCAGTATAAAAAACCAAACTACAATTCTTAACTTTTCCCTCATGGATTTTAAGAATATCTATTGGCATATCATAATTATAATTAGGAATCATAGGCATTGATTCTAATATTCCTTTTGTACCATTAGCTAACATTAAATTAAAATCAGTAACCTTTCCAAAGCTTTCTGTATTTACATCACCTTCAAATTGGTGCACTTCATAGGGTTTAAGTTTTATTAAAGGCCCCTTGTCATGAGATAAACTCATTTTTCCTTTTAATGTAGTGATATACCTATGAACCCCTTTCAAATAAGTAAAGGTGGAATGTTCTAACTCAACTGTAGCAGAGCTAATCCTCCACATAAAATTACGTTCCTTGTAACTAGCTCCTTGTGGATAAATATATATTTCATTAGTAATGCCCCCACTCCACTTAGAACTTTTAATTTTATCCTTTGTAATTATTTCTATACTATGTTTCATAAGCCATCCCCATCCACAAAATTTTTAGTTAAACATTTCTTCTTCTAGTGCTTCTTGGTTTAAAATAGTAATGGAATTTCTATCAAAATCAATATATTCTAAATTTCTTAAAGCCATCAATTCTCTCGATAAAGACGGCCTTGGAAGCCCTAGAAGAGCTGCTATTTTTTCTTTACTCTCAGTTAATAATATAACTTTTCCTCCATCTGAAGGCTGTTTTTCTAGTATATAATTTACGACCTTTTGTCTTACAGTTTTAAAGGAAATATTCTTAATTTTTGAATTTAACATTAAAACCTTATTACTTAAAACACTTAAAAATCCTTCAAGAACTTTTTCATTTACTGAAAACAATGACAACAACTCATTTTTATTAATATAAAGAATTTCACACTGTTCAAGTGCGATAACTGTTGCAGGATATTTAGATTCTCTAGAAAAAATAATTGCTTCACCAAAGATATCTCCATCTTTTAAATTGCTAATAACAATTTCTTTTCCACAAGAATAAAGTCTAGAAATTTCAACACTACCTTTTAAAATTAAGCTTATACTGCTACACTGATCTTCCTCATTAGCAATTACAGCACCCTTATCAAATTTTTTTAGTAAAAAGGTATTATTCTTACACAGTTCAAAAATTTCATGCTCATCTAACATGTGAAACAGATAATTCTTTTTTAGCTTTTTTATAATTTCATCCATTTTTATACCCCTTACGTTTATCCTATTAATGTTCACCAAAACTATTTATAGCTTAATCAATGATTGTTCAAATTATTCATATTACTTCTCTAAGCCCTATTAGATTTTGTAGTTATTGCATTTTTAATCAAAGTTATAATCCATAGTATTCCGCCTATTATCCATGGAATTATAAAATAATAAATTCTAAACAATAAAATTATAGATAACCCCGTGTTAGCTGTGAATCCTAAATTTTGTAGGGCCATTAAAGCTATAATATCATAGGAGCCTACTCCACTTGGAATAAAGCTAATAAGTCCTGCAACAGAGCCTATAATATCAACTCCCAATATGGATAAGTAGGTCACGTTCCCATTAAAACATCTTGCAATAGCGTACATTAGAAGGCCTCTTGATAGCCAATCTAAGACAGAGAAAATAGTAAGTTTTAATTTAACACTTACACTTCCTTCAAAGTATAAATTAAATCTTTTCAATTTATCATTAAGCCATTGAAATTTTCCCAAGAAAAAATAAATAGGAATAAAAAAACAAAATGCTAAAATCGCTAACCACAACCATTTATATACATCTAATAAAGCATAAGTATCAAATATATTAAAAATACTTAAAAAAGCCAATAAACTTAATCCTATTATACTTGATGGTACTAAAATCATATTGTAATTTATCATATCTTTAGTTTTTATGCCTTCTTTATTAAATAAATAAGTACGCAAGCTTGCTCCTGTAAGTCCACCAAATCCCATTATATTATTAAAAGACACGGCTATCCATGATATTCTAAGTGTAGTTGTAATTCTAACCTTATAATCATAATAATCCATAAGTACTAGATCATAAGAACATAAACATATAATTGCAACTACTGCAATTATTAAAAATATGGTTAAGTAATGAGGTGATATACCTTTCATTATATTAACAACTTGTTTTAAATCAATCTCACTAAAAATACTTTTAGCCTGATATATAATTAAAATCATAACTAATATGGGAATTAAGATTTTCCCTAGTTTACTAGCAATGTTCTTCTTACTACTACTCATTGTCTTCTCCCTTTCATTGTTTTTGTATATTTTTTCAATTCATTACATATATTAAATTTTACCCCATTAATTAATTTTAATCTACCCATGTTTAATAACAAACTATTAACAAAAAATAAAAAAGCATCATAATAATAAAATTTATTATAACACTTTTTATACTTAATATTTTAAGCTTAATTATTTCATTGAATTCATTTTACTCTTTTCATTTGTAAGTTCAATAACTCTAGCTAAAATTTTCTTTTCCAATTCGTTTATCAACTTTATTACTTTTTCTGCTTCTCCTTCAACTTCATCAGAAGTGCTTCCATAGTTTTCTCTTTCTTTTAATTCTTTTACTATTCCTCTAGTTATTTTTAAAATAGCTACAGACTTAGAACTGATTTCTTTGTTTTCCATATAACTTCCAGTAAATTCATATGTATCTAACAGTTCTTCAAATTCTTTTATAAACTCATCCCTATAATAGCTCTCCACATTAATCCAATTAGGTATTGCCTTATTTTTTATTTTATCTGATAATACCTTAAGTTTTTTATTTAAAACAAAAAACTCCTTATAGTCCTTTATTTTATCATTATTAATGCTAATTAGATGTTCCTTTTTAAACTGTTTTCTCTCTTTCTTAAAAGTACTCATCATTATAAATGCAGTAATACCACTTCCTAAGACTGCAGCAATAACAGGAATTATTATAACCATGGATTTCATTCCTTCACTCATCAAATCTCCCCCAATAATTTTTATAAAAAATACTTATTTTTTATTATCTATACAAATCTATAAAAACTGAAGTGTAGACATAAAAAAACTCGTTAAAATATACACTTTAACGAGTTTAATATCCTTGGTAGCCTGTAGGGGGATCGAACCCCTGTTTCCACCGTGAGAGGGTGGCGTCTTAGCCACTTGACCAACAGGCCTTATTAGAAATATTTAACTTACTTGTTTATAATAACATATATTTTCTTTTTTTGCTATACTTCTTTCTATTTAAATATCACATACTTTATATATAATCTATTACATTTTGTAATACATATATGTAAATTAAATCTATATTTTTAAAATTATATTTGATTTTCTATTAATATGTATTATAATATTATTAGGACGTGCGGGAGTGACTCAACGGTAGAGTACCACCTTCCCAAGGTGGGAGTTGCGGGTTCGAATCCCGTTTTCCGCTCCAATGAAAACCCTTGAATTATCAAGGGTTTTCTCATTTTATAGAATTTCTTAGTATTTGGATTTAAGCATGTTTAGTCAGATATTTTTGACGATTTTTTTATGGTACAAAAGGAGGATTTATTATATGGCAAACTTAGTAGATAAATTTGGTTCACTAATAAATGATTTAGTATATTCCAATCCACAAGGAGCTTTAAAACTTTTAACCATAGTTTATGATTTAGTTGGAAAACAAGCTCACTACTTTCCAGATAAATCATTACTTCCTTCAAGGCAATATATAGCTTCCGTAGCTGCAAACTCCATAGTAAATTCTCTTCGACATCCTGAAAACTCTGCTATCGTAAGTATATTTACCCCTTGTGAAATTCTACATGCTATGGGGATAGAGCCTATGTTTCCTGAAGGCTTATCTTGCTATTTAACTTCTGCCTCTAGCGAAAGTCCCTTTATAAAAATTGCTGAAGACAACAGTGTACCTGAAAGTTTTTGTTCTTTTCATAAGATTTTAATTGGACTTGTAGAATCTAATGTGCTTCCAAAACCAAAATTTATAATAAACACTACTCTTGCTTGTGATGCTAATCAGTTATCCTTTAGACGAGCTGCAAACTACTATAAAACACCTCATTTTTTAATTGATATACCTAATAACTCCTCTACTGAGTCCATAGAATATGTTGCTACACAATTGAAAGAAATGACCTCATTTATAGAAAAAAACTCTAACTTAAAGTTAGATGAGATGAAACTAAAAGAGGCTATTGGGCGCAGTAATCGTACTATTAAAAATTATAAAGAGTATTTAAAGTTAAGAAGTACTCGATATGTTTCTGACACAATGACTTCGGAAATGCTTTCAGCCTTTGCTACTCACGTTCTACTTGGAACTAACGAAGCTGAAGAATATACAAAACAATTGATTGATAATATGAAGATATTGCCTGAAGAAACCCATGGTGTTAGACTACTTTGGGTTCACACTTTACCAAACTGGCAAAAATCTTTAAAGGAAATATTAAATACAAATAAGAGATGTGAAATAGTTGCTTGTGACATGACCTTTGACTCTTTATATGTGGACATGGATGAAAATACTCCCTATGAAGCTATGGCAAAACGTGTTCTTAATTGTAGTTTTAATGGCCCTTCAACAAGACGAATAAATCTGATTTTAAAAATGGCCAAAGAAATGAATGCGGATGGCATTGTATATTTTTGCCATTGGGGATGCAAACAAACTATTGGGAGTTCTCAACAAGCAAAAACCTACTTTGAAAATAATAATTTTCCTACCTTAGTTTTAGATGGTGATGGATGTGATAGCAGTAATATAAACGATGGGCAAATGGTTACTCGAATAGAAGCATTTTTAGAGCAATTGGAGGATAAAAAATGATTGGATATACTTGCAAATACACACCTTTAGAAATTATTAAGGGTTTTAATGAAAATTATGCTTTAATAAATAACGAAACTAATTCATTTCAATGGTCTGAGAGCATTACCCATAGTAATCTCTGTAGTCATGCAAAAGCAATTCTAGAAAATTGCTATAACAAAAATATAACAGAATTATTACTAGTAAATTGTTGTGATTCTATGAGGAGAGTTTATGATGTATTAAAATCTGAAAGAACTTTAGACTTTTTATTTCTCTTGGACTTGCCACATAGTGACTCTTTATGTGCCCAAAAACTATTGAAAAAAGAACTTCTTAGATTTATAGAAGAATATAGTAGCTATAAAGGAAAAAGTTTTAACATAAATGAATTCTTATCAGCTTTTAATTCTATCTCAACCTCTTCATCAGAACCTTTTATTGGAATATATGGTGCTCGATTAAGCAAAGAATTATTTCAATCTATTAAAGATATAAGTTCAATTAACGTAAAAAACTTCACTTGTAGCGATAATCGTTCATTGCTTGCTCCATCTGCACCTGAAGACTTTGATAAGTTGATGGATTGGTATTCAAAGGAACTATTAACTCAAATCCCTTGTATGAGAATGAGTAATATTGGGGAAAGAAGACTTCTTTTTGAAGATCCCAACCTAAAAGGTATAATTTATCACACTGTAAAATTCTGCGACTATTATAATTTTGAGTATTCAATCATAAAAAATAAATTTAAACTTCCTATTTTAAAAATTGAATCTGACTTTACTCCACAAGCTATGGGACAACTATCTACTAGAATTACAGCTTTTATGGAGACAATTGAAAATAACACTTTATCTAAAAAACTTAATAAAACCATTAAGTATGTAGCTGGAATAGATAGTGGTTCAACAAGTACTAATGTAGTAATTTTAAATGGTAGTGGAGAAGTTTGTGCTTCCTCTATCGCTAGGACAGGTCCAAAAGCAGAGATTGGAGCAAAAAAAGCAATAAATATAGCTTTGAATTCTTTAAATATAACCCTTAAGGATATTGATTATATAGTTTCCACTGGTTATGGACGTAATACAATCTCTTTTTCAAATGAATCCTTAACAGAGATTACTTGTCACGCAAAAGGAGCATATAAAATAAATCCTAATACAAAAACAATAATAGATATAGGCGGACAAGATAGTAAGGTAATAACTTTAAATGAAGATGGATCAATTAAAAGTTTTGTTATGAATGATAAATGCGCCGCTGGTACAGGACGATTTCTTGAAATGATGTGTAAAACCTTAGAACTAACTATAGATGAAATGAGCAAAGCTGGTCTCAATTGGAAAAAAGACATAACAATTTCTAGTATGTGCACCGTATTTGCTGAATCTGAAGTTATTTCTTTAATAGCTGATAACAACATTGATTCTGACATTATTCATGGTCTTAATAAGTCTGTGGCATCAAAGACTAAATCTTTAATTTATCGCATTAATGGTGAGCCTCCTTATATGATGACCGGAGGAGTAGCTAGAAATATTGGTGTTATAAAAGCGTTAGAAAAACTTTTAGATGAGCCTATATATAAATCAGATAATCCTGATTTATGTGGAGCATTAGGCGCGGCACTATTGGCTTTAGAGAAATTCCTATAGCCTACTTTCCTAAAGATGAATGAAGGGGCTGTGCTTATTGGTTTCTTACCAATAATGCCACAGCCCCTTTTTAAGTGTGTAAAAATTATTTATTTAAATGTATATCCATCTGAGGATATGGAATACTTATATTCTCTTCATCAAATCTAACTTTAACTTTCTCTAATAAATTATAATTAACTGTCCAATAATCGCTAGTATTGCACCATACCTTAACAGCAAAATCAACTGAACTATTACCATGTTGTGAGATTGCAATAATATAATCAGGGTCCTTTAATATTAGTTCTTCTCCATTTACTATGTCTTCAAGAACTTTCTTAACCTTCATTACATCTTGTTCATATCCTACTGAAAAAGTTAAATCAACTCTTCTCTTATCTTTTGCACTATAATTAACAACCGTTCCATTTGATAAATTTCCATTAGGAATAAGAATTTGCTTATTATCCGGTGTTAATAAATAAGTATAGAATATACCTATTTTTTCTACAGTACCTGCTTGTCCAGATCCTTCAATATAATCTCCTACTTTAAATGGTCTTAAAAAAAGAATTATTACTCCTCCAGCAAAATTAGATAAACTTCCTTGAAGCGCTAAACCAACTGCTAGTCCTGCAGATCCTAAAAGAGCTGCTAAACTTGTGGCATCTCCTCCAACATATTCAATAACAATTATAATTAAAATTATTTTTAACCCTATACTAGTAAAACTCTCTAAAAAAGTTAAAAGTGTCAAATCAACGCTCTTCTTCTTCATAAAAGATGTCATCACTTTAACAACTCTACCTATAATCTTCCAACCAATAAACAGAATTAATAAACCTATAATGATCTTAATACCTGCCGTTGTTGCCCAATCTATTAGCTTGGCCAATAAAGTTTCTAAATTCATTTCTTTCACTCCTTTTCATTTGGCTCTGTTCAGCTTTTTCAACTTGTATATTCATCACTCTATTTTGCTACAAAGCCTTTTCATTTAAATTCTAACTTAAATTCTAACATAAATTCTCATAAAAAAAACCACTCAATATTTACTTCCAAATCATTTATATGGTAATATACCTGATAAATAAATAAAGTGTTGTGGCTTTTAGCTACAGCACTTTGTTTATATCTTTCCAAAACTCTTTTAATTCATTTAAATTTTTAGTTTTCTTTTTAATAGGAAGAGAGTTGAAAACTAAATTTTTATATTTATTCTGTGTTTTATCACCAATTCTTGGATCTAAGATTGAAACTATACCTTTATCATCTTGTTTTCTAATAAGTCTTCCTACACCTTGCCTTAATTTAACAATCATCAAAGGAACACTAACTTCTATTAAAAAGTCCTTTGTATCACTTTTCTTATAATCTAAAATTGGATCTGGAACGGGAAATGGCAATTTAAATATTATCAAATTTGATAATGCTTTTCCTGGAACATCAATTCCTTCCCAAAAAGTTCCCGTTGCTAATAAAACGGAGTTTTCATTTTCTCTAAATTTATGTAATAATTCGTCTTGTGAGGAATTATTCCTTTGACGTAATATTTCATAACCTAGATTTTTTTCCTTTAGCTTTTCATATACACTGTTTAAATCACTTTTAGCTGTAAATAATATAAGTGCCTTTCCTTTTGTTATATTTAAAAGGTTCACTATTTCATCTATACTAGCTTCAATAAATTCTTTTCTTTCTTTAACTGGATGTGGCATATGGTCTTTATAATATAACATAGCGTTTTTATTATAAGGAAAAGGTGATAATTTAGGCGTTGCTAAAAATCCTTCTTCTACAGGAAATCCTGTATTTTTAATAAAATACTCATATCTTTCTTCTTCAGGTCCATCTTGTTTATCTGCTATAGTTGCCGATGTAACAATAGTAGTTTTTAATTTATCAAAATATAACTTTTTTATTTCATTATTCATATCTTTAGGGCATGCAAAGACTTCCACATGATCTTTATTTTCTAGCCAGAATAAATAATTGCTTTTATTATTCAACATTTCTTTTAAGAAGATTTTAAGGTTTTCAACCTCTTCTATAATATCTTCTGTAATACTGTTATCCCTATCCCTTAAAATTATATTATAAATTGTTTCTACTATTTTATATGCGCTACTTGTATTTTTTTCACAAAGCTGTAGATTTACAAAATACTTTTCAATATCATCACCATATTCATTCACCTTAATCTGATATTGTATTTGTCTTTTAAATTCCTTAAAAATATCATTTATATAAAGGGTAAGTTCTTTAGTCATATCATATATATTTTTTCTTAAAGCTTCTTCTTTAATTCCACTTCTAACCTCTAGAAATATTTTTCTAATTTTCTCTTTATGGAAACTTTCTATTAATGAGCTTCTTACCTTCTCTTCTAAATTGTGAACCTCATCAACAACAATTACATCTGCTGCAGAGTTTAATAATCCCTTTTGACCCTTCCTTACTTTCTGAAGATGAACTGTAAGCAAATCTTGATTACATAATATTATACCTTCAGTAGTAAGCATATCCTTTCGAAGTTCCATAAATCTGCAAGTTTTAAAGTGTTTACATTTACTATGGTCTGTCATTTCAACATTGACTTCCTTCCATAGTTCCTCCCTTAGGTCCATATTAATAAATCTTCTATCGATTTTCCCACCGTATATGTATCTATATAATGTTTCTGCTTCCTCATCTAGTCCTTTTTGAACTTTAGGTTTTAAATAAACGTCAGCCCTTTTTTTGCAAGCAAAGTGTGTCATACCTTTAGCAAGTACCACTTCTGGCCTATAATTTATATATGAACATACTCTCTTAATATCCTCAATTAATTGTTCTTGTAATGCAATAGTGGATGTAGCTATTATCACAGGTTTATTAAATAGCTTATTGTAATATAGTAGTGGAACTATATACGCATAAGACTTTCCAATCCCTACACCTGCTTCTACTACTGTATGAGTTTTATTAACAATAGAGCTACAAATATCTAGTGCCATATCTTCTTGACCTTCTCGTTGTTCAAAGCCAAGCCTCGGTAGTTTATCCATAAAAAATTTCCAAACTAATGTTTCAAATTCTTCTTCTTTAGTTAAACTTTTTATTTTCTTCTTTTGTTTTTCTTCATTAAACCAAAACATAATTTATCCTTTCCAACTTAATTTATAGACACATTAGATTTTTACATATTTAAGCAATGAATATATACTATCATAAAACTTACTAACATAATCAATATCTTCTTTTTCATTAAAAGTTGTAGAAGCCTTCTGCACCATCTCAACTGAATCTGTTATAATATTATCTGCTCCTAATTTCATAGCATTTTCTGCTCTTTTTTTATCATTTATAGTCCATACATGAACTTCTTTTCCTAAGGCATGCATACTATAAACTAAATCTTTTTTTAACATCTGATATTCTACCGATACAAAATCTACATTCATTTTAGTAAAATCACCAATTCCTAAGGTTAAAATAAACCCAACGTTTATCAGTGGATCCACTTCCTTTATTTTTTGAAGACTTTCATAATCTTGAGAAGATATTATTACTTGATCTTCCATCTCATATTTCTTTAAAAGCTCTACTACTTTCTCTGGTAAAGGATCATCTTTTTTCTTAACTTTAAGCTCTATATTTATTTTTATTTTATCTTTTGAAGCTCTCAATACTTCTTTAAAGGTTGGGATTTTTTCTCCCGCAAACTCCTCAGAAAACTGACTGCCTATATCTATTTCTCTAACTTCACTTAAATTCATATCTTTTATTGAATTATTAATTCCAGCCATTCGCTTTAATGTTGAATCATGAAATACCACTACCTCATCATCTTTCGTAGTCATAACATCAATTTCTACATAATCAGCTCCCTCTGAAATGGCATTTTTAATAGCAGAAATACTATTTTCTGGTGCAGTTAAGGAACTCCCTCTATGGGCAGTTATATTTACATTTTTATTTATTGCATTATTAAGAATTGCTGCAAGCCCCATACTGGTGGAAATTATTACAAAGGTGGCCAATGTTAAAACTACAAGTCTATGCCTGTTTTTTAATAGCCAACTATATACTTTATTATTTTTATAATAATCTATAGGCACAAAAATTCTTTCGTTTATATCATAAAATTTTAATCTATAGTATAGTTCAACTAAAAATGATATAAATAGGGGTAATGTTATAACGGAAAGAGTGATATATACTATAAAAAACATTACTAGTCCTATAGACATTATCATTGATGATGATATATAATTCCTTTCAAATTTCCCTAGTAAAATAGTACTAATGTACACTATTCCACCTAACATTACAAATCTTATCGCATAATTTAGTATAGTCCAAATTAAAGTATTAAATATGATTTTCATTCTATTTCTTTTATAAATACTAAGACTATTTTTAAAAGCTTCCTTAAAAGTAACATTTTCAATAATCATTATTGGAATAGCTAATACCCATCTTAACAGCAATAAAATAAGGAAAACTATACAAGTCCAATATATTATTTTCCCTGTCAAAGTTTTAAATAATGCTACTTTAATAAATGCAGGAACTGTAAACCTAGTTATTAAGGAGCTATAAACTCCTACTCCAGTAAGGGGCCCTATTACCCCTGAGATTAATATTATACATATCATATAGATAGAGGGTACTTTAGGAAATATACTAAAAGCATTTATTGTACCTTCTAGGAAATTAGCTTTTTTCTTTTCATGAGAATTATATGCTAAATAAGTTAATATACCTATTTCTATAAAAATTCCTATAAAAGAAATTATTAATACTATGATTATATACACTATTCCTTCTGAGGTTAATCCTAATTTAATTAAATCTTTATTTGTTATATTATATGTCCCTATATCCTTTAAAAATTTATTTAAAATATTATAATTAATAGGTATAAATAAAAACAAACAAATTAATTTATAAAATAGTTCGAAAATTATAGTAGATTTTATATTATATTTGAAGTTACTAAAAATATCTTTTATCATACCTTTTATTTCCGACATAACCTAGAATCCTCCTTAAAGCCATACTTCCCATTTATTAAAAACAGAGGATGCAATAATTAATTGCCATCCTCTTATAAATTTCCTATTTTGTCATTTCATTTTCAAGCATATTAAGCAATTCATCAAACTTATCTATAGTATCTTCTAATGGAGTAGCTTTAGTCATATCAACTCCTGCATTTTTCAAAATTTCAATTGGATAATCACTACCACCAGCTTTTAAGAATCCTTTATACTTCTCAACAGCTTCGTCTCCTTCTGCTAATATTTTTTGAGAGAATGAATTAGCTGCTGCAAAACCAGTTACATATTGATATACATAAAAGTCACTATAGAAATGAGGAATTCTTGCCCATTCCATATCTATGTTGTTATCTACAACCATATCCTCACCAAAATATTTTACATTTAAGTCATGATATATTTTGCATAAATCTTCACTAGATAGAGATTCTCCTGATTCCATTTTTTCATGAACTATTAATTCAAATTCTGCAAACATGGTTTGTCTAAATACAGTAGCTCTAATTCCTTCAAGTTGTTGATTTATAAGATATAATCTCTTTATTTTATCTTCTTCATTCTTTATTAAATAGTCCATCAATAAACACTCATTTGTTGTTGATGCAACTTCTGCACAGAAAAGTTCATATCCAGCATATACATATGGTTGATTTTTCATAGCATAATATGAATGAATACTGTGACCCATTTCATGAATTAATGTAGATACATCATCTACTTGATTCTTATAATTTAAAAGTATATACGGCATTGAGTCATAAGTCCCACTGGAATATGCTCCTCCTCTTTTACCTTTATTCTCATAAACATCAATCCATCCAGAAGCTATACCTTCCTTAAATATGTCTATATATTCTTTTCCCATTGGCTTTAAAGCTTCTTCACATAACTTAACACCTTCATCAAATTGAATATTAAATTTAGGTGTATCTATAAGTGATACATATAAATCATACATATGAATTTCACTTAAATTCAATAATTTTTTCTTTAATGCAACATATTTATGAAGAGATCCTAGTCTACTATTAATTGTATCTACTACATTACTGTATACCTCAAGAGGAATTTTGTTAGGTTTTAAAGAACTCTCTAAAGACGAATTGTATTTTCTTGTATTTGCTTCAAAAATGAAGTTCTTTACTGAAGATGTATAAGTGGTAGCAATTGTATTTTTAAACTTAGCATATGTATCAAACAATGCTTTAAATGCCTGCTCCCTAACATTTCTGTCTTTGCTTCTTATAAATACACTATAATTTGTATCTGTTAATTCCACATCATTACCATTCTCATCTTTAATCACTGGGAAGGTAATATCTGCATTAGTTAACATTCCATATATATTTTCAGGTGCGTCTAAACAATCACTAACAGATGCAATTATTTTTTCCTCTATTTCACTTAAAACATGTGGTTTTTCTTCCATAATCATTTTTATCATTTTATCATATTGTTTTAATCCATCAGTAGTTTCAATAATTTTATTAACTTCTTTTTCATCTAAAGACAATAATTCTGGTACAAAAAATGAAGTAACACTACTTAACTCTGCTCCAAATACTGAAATTTTATCAGTCATTACTTGATATTTTGTGTTTGCTGTATCTTCATCTTTTCTTAAATTAGCATATACAGATAAGTTTTCAAATAATCTCATTATAACTTCTGATTCTTTTAAGTATGCTAAAAGTTCCTGACCATTATTTAGCTTACCTTTAAAAGTTAATAATTTCTTACTTTCTTCTTTTAATTTTAGCAGATCCTTTTCCCAAGCATCGTCAGATGAATATAACTTTTCCACTTTCCACTTAAATTTTTCTTCAATTTCCGCTCTAGTTTTTAATAAATTTCCACCTTCCATTTAACCTACCTCCATGTCCTTTATATGCATATATTATACTCATATTTTTATAAGATGTAAAATTATTTTCTATTTTTGGTAAAAATTTGAGGAGTTTTTTATTACTTCACTCCTTATTCTTTCCTTTATAAAATCATTTCTATAAATCTCCTCTACAGAAAATTTACATTTATTCATTACAGCTACAAAAGTAACTCTTTTGCCTCGCTTTTTTAAATTATTAATAACTCTTTCTATCTTAGCGTTTATACATTGAATTTCCTTTTGAAGTTTTATCTGATTTAATATATATCCTCTTATTTCTGGATGTCTAAAAACAGTAATATTAGATATATCTGCATCTTTTACTACATTGGCAAATACAAGTCTTTCTTTTTTCTCTATAATCCTTATTATAACTTCATCCACTTTATTCTTTAGAATTTCAATTTCTTCGAGTTTATCTTCCTTGTCAAAAAGTTCCTCCATGTTCTTCCTCACCTTTGTTGTTATTAAACCTTACTTAACTTATACCTTCTATCATTGTATTTTACTACAGATCTATATTAATTATATATTAAAAATACTTTCTTATACAATTAAAAAAAGCTTTAAAATGATTTCTCACTCTAAAGCTTTTATTTATCTACTAATAAATTGTTTGATGAGCTCCTACATTAATAAAGTTAGCTGCTGGAGCACTAAATACTTTTGCATTCCAATCATTTCCTGCATCTGCTGGAACTGTAACAGTTATTTTTACTCTCATCCATTCACCGTTTTGCATAGCTCTTGTATAAATTCTTCCAGTATTTTCTTCAACTTGAGCATTACCATATTGAGAATCAACTAATTCCATTTTAACGCCTAATTCTTCACTACGTCCTTCTGCTAATTCAATTGTAGTATCAGAATTTAATGATCCATAATTTGCTACAATTATTTCTCTTTCAAAAGTATCCCCTGGTTTAACATTATTAAAGCTTAAAGTTGCTCCTCCATCTTTTGCGATTGCTTCAGTTGCTGCTGAAGTAGGTCTCCAAGTATTTACTCCATCATTAGCCCAATAAGCATTTACATCTAAAGTACCCATTGTGATATTTACATCATTATTTACAGATTCACTATCTGTTAAATAAGCGTATGTTCCAAAAGTTCCTACTCCTGTAAATAATGCTGCTGCTAATGTTAATGCAATAATTTTCTTGTTCATAAAAAACCCTCCAATAAATTTAAAATTTATATTTAATGGCGTGGTTTCACTACTAGCTCCATATATCCTAAGTGACCAAATAATGAATATACTTCTTTGCTCCCATTAATTAACTTATTAATCTTTTTATTAATTACTTACTATATTATTATCCTTTTCACTTTTAGCTTTTTTCACTTTTCTTATTTCTAGAAATAATTCTTGAACAGTAAAGAACATAAGAATAGCCCATAGTAAAGCTAAAAACTTCATATCTTGTAGTTTTGCAATTATAAACCCAACCTTTGGTATCTTAGTACTATACCTAGATACAATTTGATTTGCTTCCACCAAATCATCATCTGGCGTTTTATTTGCATCACCTTTTGTTTGAATCATATTGTTTTGTTTATCAATATCTATAATTCTATGAGTAACTAACATCTTACCATATTTATAAGTAATTACATCTCCCACTTGTAATGAAGAAACATCTTTTACTGATTCCCCTATTACTAAATCATTTTTTGTAAATTCAGGTACCATACTATCTGATAGAACATTTAAATAAGTATGTCCAAAAATTTTAGGAATATAATCTGTGTTTCTCTTAACCTGAATACTTTGAATTACTATAGTTGTAAAAAATAAAATCAAGCTCCAAACTACAATACTTTTAATTATACTTAAAATCTTTTTTCCATTACCTTTTTCACTATTCTTCACAACTATCACTCTCCTATAAATTGCTTAAGGATTTTACTATAAACAAAAGCAACCATCTGTTAGACCATGTAAATTTCTATGTTCATTTTTAAAACTAAAAAATCTATACCTTTTTAGGCATTAAAAAAGCTTCAATAAAACATAATTTATTGAAGCGGTTTCACTATTAACTCTCCATACCCAAAGTGACCAAATAAGGATATGTATCATCGTTTTTCATCGAATATTAATTTTTTATACTTTATATGTTCATAATATCATGTAAAAAAATATATTTCAACATATTTTTTTAAAGTATTTTAATAATTAACTTATTATTTTTGTTTTAACATAAATTCTAATATTATACTTATATGGTTTCTTAATTCTTATTCTACTATACATTATTTTACATTTCAACTATTTTTTTCATGATTTTTACTTAAAAACTCTTCTAGCGTAAGTCCTTTTTCATATATTTCCTTAGCAGCCTCTACCCCAACATACCTAATATGCCAAGGTTCATATTTATATCCAGTTATTTCTTCTTTTCCCTCTGGATATCTTATTATAAAACCAAAATCCTTACAGTTATCGCACACCCAACTATATGCTTTAGTATTCTTAAACCCTTCATCTAATACCTGATAGTCTTTACTTAAAACATCCATTGCAAGTCCCGTTTGATGCTCGCTCTCTCCAGGCATTGCCACATAATTACTAGCTCTTTGCTCTCCAAACACTTCAACTTCAGCTTCGTATAAGTTTTTTTGATAATTATAATCCCTATATCCTGAAACCCCTAATAAATAAACATTTGATTTTTTAGCATCTATAAACATTTTTTCTAAAGCCTCTGCTGCTTCACTTGTTAACTTATTTACATTAGGATCTCCATTGCTAATAAAATCAGTATTCAACTCAACTAAATCGTCAGGAACAAATTCCTCGTCTAATTCATTTTCTTTGTTAACTAATAATATACTGTCTTTATAATATTGAATACTAGTATTCTCACTTTCCACGTCATGAACTTCATTTTCATTAGTTTTATTTAATACAGATTTTTCTCTATATCCAGAAAAAATTTCTTTTATTCTAAAAATAGATAGGCTAACTAAAATAAATGCTACTACCATTAAAACATAAACACTTAAACCTATCTTTTGCTTTCTATAATACTTTTGCATCTTCATCTCTCCTTTGCATGATATCCCCTTAGTAATACCCCCTCTTGTATTCTTGCAATAAAATTAGCTTTTTAAACAAAAAAAAGATATATAAAAGCATTTTAGCTTTTATATATCTTTTTTATTAATTTTTTATACTTACTTTTAAACCAAAATGAAGAAATTCCAATGAAATTTCAACAACAATTTTACATTTTACATTCTAAAACTAAGTTTCACTTGATGATTTCTTATAAACCATAAATATCCCTATAGACACCATAAGAAGAGATATTACTATTTTAATATCAAAAATATTTTCTCCCAGAAAAATAGCAGATAACAAGGTGCCAAAAACAGGAATTAAAAAATTAAACATAGCTATTGTCCCCACTTTATTATATTTCATAAGCTGAGACCAAATAACAAATGCAACAGAAGATAGAATTGACATATATATTAAAAGCACTATACCTTTAAATGAAATTTCATTTAAAGTACCTCCAAATATAAATCCTAAAATTGCTAAAATCAATCCACCTATAGCTAATTGATACCCTGTTAACGTTGCAGCATCTTCACTTTGACTAATTTTTTTCCCATAAATTGATGATAGTGAAAGTGCGAAGGCAGAAACCATAATTAATCCTTCCCCTTGAAAAGTAAAAGAACTTTCAAATAAGCTATTTCCACCTGATAAGTTAACAATAACTACTCCTCCAAAACCAATTAAACACCCTAAAATCTTATTTAAATTGATTTTATCATTTGTATATAAAAAGTGAGCTAATATTATACTAAAGAACGTTCCTGTTCCATTTACAATAGATCCACTGATTCCAGTAGTATTAGATAGCCCTATGTAAAAACATGCATATTGGAAAGTTGTTTGCATTAATCCTAACAATATAACTTGTCCCACTAATTTTCTCCTTGCTAATATTACCCCTTTCCCCTCAAGCATCTGAAATACTAATACTATAATACCTGCAATGATAAATCTATAACCTGCAAAAATCAGTTTACTAGGCACATCATTTGGTGCTATGTTAAATAACTCATACCCTATCTTAATAGCTGGATAAGCACTTCCCCATAGAGCACAACATATGATAGCTAGGATTACTATATTTTTCTTATCAGTATAAAATTTTTCTTTATTCATATATACCCTTCATTTCTTAAATATTATTATTGAGCATTTTCATTTATTCTAGCTTCCTGTTCCTTAGCCATATCTCTCATATCTCTAGCTTTATCCTTAAGCTTTTGATCAGCCCCACTAATTATTACTCTTCCAAGCCATAACTTAGCATTTGTATAATCTCCAACTCGTCTAAACAATTCTCCTATTAGATATTGTAACGAATATATATTAAGTCCATATATAGGCGTTCTTTCTCGTTCATATGCAATTAAAAAACCTTGTATTGCCTTATTTAAGAATTCTACTTCGTTTTTATCATTATCTAACATTCTATACATCCAAGCAATCTTAAGACATAATACTGCCTTTGTGCTATCTTTAAGTTCACCAACTACTGCGTTTAAAAGAGCAAGTTTATACCTTTCTATAGCTATTTTTTCGTCATACACCTCAGGATATTCTCTTCCTCGCCATTGATTTCCTACTTTCATTAGAATTACTTCTTTTTTATTTGATCTTATCTTATTAAAATCACCTTTTAAAGCAGCGTATCCACAAGTAGGACATACTATTACTTCATAAAAATAAGGATTAATTACTTCATATCTAATAAAAGAATCAGAATCCTTAGACCTTACCCTTGGAACGTAGCTTTTTACTGTTCTATATGTAAATTCTTTTTTACAAACAGGACAAGTAGCTTTTTTATTATACAATAATGAATTAATATCAACCTCATTATTCTTACTTTCTTTTTCACATACTTCATCTTTTTTCGAATACAACTCTAAGCTATCGGCATTTTTAAATCCCAAATACTTTAAAGAAGAAAATATATTATCCAATTAAGTTATTCCCTCCTGTCACAATAAAATTATTATACTTTTAATAATTTTATTAATTTTTTAATATTTTTCCGTTAATAACTCTTATTATAAAATTATTATGCAATTAAAACAATATCTAAACAAAATATAAGCGTATTAAAAAAAGCCCTAATGGGCTTTATGTAATTAATCCTGCTAAATGTCCTGTAGAAAAAGCTATTTGTAAATTATATCCTCCTGTTTCTGCATCAACATCAATAACCTCTCCTGCAAGATATAAATTTTTAATAATTTTTGATTCCATAGTAGAAGCATTTATATTTTTTACACTTACTCCTCCACTTGTAACCATTGCAACTTTTATACTCAATGTCTCTCTTACAGTAAGTTTCATATTTTTAAGATATTCTATTAATTTATTTTCATCATCTCTTTTCAAATCGTGAATCTTGGTCTCTGATAATCCTAATAAATTTAATATCTCTTTAAGAAAATTTTGTGGAAGAATCCCTTTTAAATTATTTAAAATGCTCTTATTATTATTATTCCTTATAGCATTAGATATTTCTTCCTTTGTATAGTTAGGCATAAAATCAATAGTAATTTCAACTTCTTCTTTATCTAATATTTTATTTATATAAGACGACAGCTTAAGCACTCCAGGCCCTGAAATCCCAAAATGAGTAAAAATCATATCTCCTACTATTTCAATTTTTTTCTTTTTTATCTTTGCTGATAATAAAACCTCTTTCATTGAAACACCTTGAAGATTCTTCACAAATTCCTCTTTTATTACTAGTGGAATCAAGGCTGGATATGTTGGTACTATATCGTGTCCATATTTTTTTAAAATATCTAACATAGTTCCATCTGATCCTGTTTGAGGATGGCTTTTTCCCCCTGTGGTTACTATTACCTTATCCCCTAAAACTTTCTCGTCAGTGTCTGTAACAATTCCTTTTATTTCTCCATTATCAACAATTAAATCAACAACTTTTTTATTAGTCAATATAGTAACGCCTTTATCTCTTAAGTCTCTTTTAAACATCTCT
The DNA here is from genome assembly GCA_900548455.1 of uncultured Clostridium sp. GTDB lineage: Bacteria > Bacillota > Clostridia > Clostridiales > Clostridiaceae > Clostridium_J. The sequence goes on along the minus strand of URKQ01000012.1, from coordinate 30,215 downwards.
ATAATATGTTCAGCTTTATCACTTTTAACATATACTTTTTCATCATATTCTACTTTGTACTCCAAATTATTCTTTGCTAAATAATCCAGCATATCATTATTAGTAAATGTATAAAATGCACTATATAAAAACTTTCTATTTGTTACTACTTTATCAAAAAGCTCTTCAACAGGCCTATTATTAGTAATGTTACAACGTCCTCCGCCGGTTAATTTTAGCTTCTTTCCTATTTCTTCATTTCTCTCTATTAAAAACACTTCATTATTTTCTCCAGCTGTAAGTGCAGCCATTATTCCAGCTGGTCCACCTCCAACAACTATAACTTTAGCCATCGTATTTCTCCTTTATATATCTTCTACAAAAATATAATCTAATTATTACATTTTTTAATCATTTAAAAAAGTGATTACTTCTTCTATTGGTTTTCTAGGTGGTTGTGGATGTATATCTCCCTCTGGCACACCTAAGGCAATCATAGCCATCAAATCATAACCCTCTTTAGAAAATCCAATAGTATCTTCTAATTTTTTCTTTGAATGAGTTGGACCCGTCATATAGCAAGTTCCATATCCCATGGCTGTAGCTGCTAAAAGAAAATTTTCCACAGCTGCACCTATACTTTGTACATCGGAACGTGGTGACAATATTTCATTAAGCACTTCTTCACTAGCTCCATTTTCCTTTAATATCTTATACTCTATCATATCATATTCTTTTCCATACACAACAACTACTACTGGTGCATTTTTAAATAGTGTATAGTACTTCATAAATTTCATATAATTTACTTTTTCTTTTTGACATTTGAACATATTTGCAATATCTCTATGTCCATCTTCTACTACTTTAGCCATCTCCATTATTTTATATTTATCCTCAACGATAGCAAAATGCCAGTTTTGTTGATTCTTAGGCGATGGAGCATAAGTTGCCGCTCTTATCATCTCTATTATATCTTCTTTTGGTAATTTATCATCCTTAAACTTTCTTATGCTCTTTCTATTATATATAAAATCAAGTTTACCCATATTTTCTCCTTTGCTTTGAAATTATTTTTATTTACATTTTTTACCACATATATTATTATATTAATTAATAGTTAAATGAAAATTTTATTTTATGGAGGTGTACTCATGATTAATATTAAACCCATAACAAATAATACTATCATCTATAGAAAAAATAATATTGAATGGACAGATTTAAATGATGATTTTGTCATGATGGACATAGAAAAAGGAAAATATTACGCAATAAACTCCTCAGGTGGAGCCATATGGGAAAAAATAAAAAATCCTATTTCCGTTTCTTCCCTTATTAATTATTTAATAACTGAGTTCCAAATTGATAAAAACACTTGTTATGAAGACACCCTTAAGTTTTTAAATCAATTAAATGATTCCAAATTAATATGTACCGAAAACAAATAATTAAAGACACTTATGAAATTAATGGTTTCTAAAGAATTTACTTTCCTTAGAAACCATTTTTATTTAGATAAATACTATTTACCCAAATCTAATATATCATTTACTATTGAGACTCTCTCTTCAGATAAAACGTTAGCTATTTTATTTTCTATAGCTCCATTTTTTAAAAGTCTTTCTTCATTAAATTCTGCAATTGTCTTTACCTTTTTTGATAGCTCCTCATATGTCATTAAGTCATCTCTGTACAAATCCACTATATCTCTTAATGCTGAGCCCAATTCTTTTGGATTTTTATACGTCTTTCTCATTACATTTCCTCCATATTCACATAACCTAAAATTTAAACATGCACAATCATTATATAATTATCCCTCTAATATTACAAGATTATGCTTCTAACCAACTAGGTTAATAAAAAAAGGTATGGTTATAACCGATAAAACTGTTGTTATAAATACACATTGTGATCCATATACACCATCACCATTATTATCTATAGCTATAACTGGTGCAATAGCTCCTGCCGGCATTGCCACTAATATGGTACAAACTGCTCTAAGCATCACATCCACATTTAAAAATTTCATTATAGCAAAAGTAACTATGGGAACTACTATTAATCTTATTATGGATAGTATGTACAAGGTATAATCTCCCATCATAGCTTTAACATCAGAAGTTGCAAGCATAGATCCAATAATAATCATTGAAAGAGGTGTTGTTAGTCCACCTATAGTTTTAATTGTCTCTGCCAAGGGATAAGGAAGTTTAACTTGTCCAACAAATATAATGGCACCTACAAATACAGCTATCATAGAAGGATTTTTTATTATATCCTTTACTGCACTTTTAAATGAAATATCTCCTGTAAAAAGTGCAACTCCTAGTGTCCATACAAACGCAGTAAATACCATTAAAAATATGGAACCATAAAACACTCCAATTTCTCCATATATATTGTTAAGTATTGGGAAGCCCATAAATCCACAATTTGAAAATGCTGTGGCAAAAATTAAAAGTACTTTCTTCCTTGATTCAATCTTTTTATATATTAATTTTGATAATAGCAACAACATCGTATGAATAATTAATGAGTAAAAAAATACTTTTGATGCATTTCCAATTATTTCTTTATCAAATTTAAGTATAAAACTATTAACAATCATTAGTGGTAGTGTTATGTTAACCATTAGTGTGCTTATTCCTTTTTCAACTCTATCATCAATATAATTTTTCTTTCTTGCATATATTCCAATAAGCATCATAAGGGATAATATTAAAACTTGATTTATCGCATTCATTGTGGTGTCCTCCTCCTCCGCCTTCTTTTCCGACGAAATAATTATACACTATTTCTATATGTATTCAATAATAAAAACCATATGTAATTAAAAATATCTTCAAAAATTCTGTATGTTTTTATGATATACTTATACATATTCAAAAAGATTCTTAAACGTATAAGGGTGTGGAGGATGCATTATGGAAAATTCAATTTTCTTCTATTTAATTATAATTAATATTATAGGATTTTTATCAATGTTTATTGATAAGGAAAAAGCTAAAAGAAAGCAGTGGAGAATAAGCGAAAAAGCACTAATAAGTATCGCCATACTTGGTGGTTCCATTGGTGTATGGGTTGGAATGCAAAGCTTTAGGCATAAAACTAAACATAAAAAATTTACTATAGGTATTCCTGTTATAATTGTAATTCAGCTTATACTTATACCTTTCTTTTATAAAGACTTTAGCTCTATAGTAGAGTCCATCTATTATTGGCTTAATTCATTATAGATGACTTTGTTTTTACACATATAGAAAAAGCCTGGTTATAATCTTTAAAAATTAACCAGGCTTTCTACATGTGTAAATAAAATTAAACTATATATTTCTTAATATAGGATGAAGTCATAGCCGCTAAAAGTGCCCCATAATCCACACTAAATTCAACTATGTCCCCTACTTTATATTCTTTATTACTATTAGTAACATCTAATAATAGATGATCACTGCTTCCCCCTATAATACTTACTCCTTCATCTTTTGGAGTTAACCCATCAATTTTTACATCTTGTCTACCCATAGATATTATTACTCTTCTAATTATTCCCTTATCTACAAAGGTAGGTGTTTCTCCAAAGGCATCCATTCCTATATGTCCTTTAGGAATAGATGGTTTATTTTTTATTTCTATTATTTCTCCCTTTAATGTGAAAGCATCCCTATACATTCCATCAATATCTTTTCCAAAAGCTGTTTCCCGTCCTAATAATACAGATTCCCCTAATCTTAAATTATTGACTCCCTTTGGCATACATTTATTTATCTCTAAATAAAGGCTACTGGAATTTCCTCCAGATACTATAGGTAAATCTATATTTAATTTTTCTTCTATAGTTCTCTTTATTTCAATTAGCCTACCTAAATTTTCTTCATCAGGAATAACTCCTCCATAACAAGTTAAATTTGTGCCTACTCCAATAAAATCTATATTAGGTAAATCTACAATTTCACTTGCAACTTTTAAAGCATCTCCTTCTAGTACACCTTCTCTTAAGTCTCCTAAATCAATCATAAGGATTACCTTATGATTTTTATTTGCCTTTACAGCTGCCTCAGATAATTTCTTTATGGTTTCAACCTCTGAATTTAATGATATATCCGCATATTTTACCACATCATCAACTTCACTAATTGCAGGTATTCTAAGAAGCAATTTTTGACATGGTAGATGTTCAAGTTTTTTTAAGTTTATAACTCTTGAATCACCTATAGTCTTTACTCCTGCTTTAAGAATTCCCTCTACTATTTGTGGATCAGAACAAAACACCTTTGTTACAACAGCAACGTCTATTCCTTCACATAGTTTTAATGCAAATTCAGCATTGTGAGTTAATTTTTTTAAATCTACTTCTATACATGGATAATTCTCTATCATAATAAAGCCCCCTTCCACGCAAAACCCTATTTTTCTTTGTTTTACAACAATTTACCTCAATAAACAATATATCACATACTTATACAATTTAAAATATCTTCTTAATTTTCTTAATATTTTATCTAAATATTTAAACTATACTTTAATAATTCAAGAGCATATTCTTTATTTTCTCTACTAAGCACACCTGCACAGGCCATAATATACTTACTATCTAGTAATATCTTAGAGTCTCCCGTAGGTCTCATAGTTATGTCACCCTTATAATCTTTTATGCTCTCTAATATTTCTTCTCCTTTGCCAAGACGTGTAAGTGCGCCACCAGTACCAACAATATACTTTACCTTTGATAAATCCTTTCCATAGGCACTATATTTTCTACTGGAACCATATATTCTCTTTATATATCCCACATGTCTATCTACTGCAACATTTACAGCTTTTTTTGTAAGAATTCTACTATAATACTTTTCTTCCTCAAGTTTAGGAATAGGTTTTATATTATTTATAAAATCTTCCTTACTTTTTCCCTCAAGTTCAAAGTCATTTAAAAGATCAATTACATTTTCCTTATTAATATAAACTCCCAGATCTCCTTCTACAGTTCTTTTAGCTTTAGGTTCAGGAGTAACTAAAATATCTAAAACCTCCACACTGCCTTCAGTCACAGAATGAACATCCGTTGTAGCTCCTCCTACATCAATTACCATTACATCTCCTAAGAATTCATATAATAACTTTGTTGCTTCCATAACTGCTCCTGGTGTAGGCATTATACTACCATCTAGCATAGTTTTTATTTTATCCATTCCACCAGCCTTTACGATATTTTCTTCAAAGGCTTTTTGTATTACAGCCCTTGCTGGTTCAACATTAAGTTCATCTACCTTAGGATACACATTATCAATTACATAAAGTTGTCTATCATAAAAAATTTCTCTTACGTCTTCTTGATTTACAACATTGCCACAATAAAGTACAGGCATATTAAACTCTGCTTTTCTTATTATCTCTGCATTATAAAGAGCTGTATCCCTCTCCCCATAATCAGTTCCTCCCGCTATCATAATAAGGTTAGGATTTAATCTTTTTATTCTATTTACTTCACTATCTCTTAGTCTTCCAGCTGTAATCATCTTAATAATTCCACCAGCTCCTAAAGCTGCTTCCTTTGCTGCTTTAACTGTCATATCTTGTACTAAACCATGAACTGTAATCTTTAGTCCCCCAGCAGCACTACTAGTACCTATCATTTTTTCATATTCAATATTTTCATTTAGAATCTCTTCTAAATCTTTAATTGCATTTTTTAACCCTATTGTTACGTCTCCCTCTAAAACTGTTGTAAAAGCCTTACCTTGACCTACAATCTTTACACCTTGGCGAAAGTTAAATGCCGTTACAACTGTAGTGGTACTACCGATTTCAGCTATTAAATATTCTACCTTCATTTTCATCACCCTTATTAAAAAGTCTCTATTTGCATTTAGAGCATTAAGAAAATTTTAGGGGATGTTGCAAAACTCTTTGTAACTCCCCTAAAATTAACTATCTGTTCATTAATGTTTCAATTATAAATGAAGCTACATTATTTCCATGACTACCTCTTCCAAATCCAGCATCCATTCCATGGGCTACAGCTATCTCATTAGTAACTTGAGTACCTCCACAACATATTAAGAATTTATCTCTAACGCCTTTTTCAATACAAAGATCATTAATCTTATCCATATTTTTTGTATGGACGTCATTGTGAGTAATTATTGTACTCATCAAAATAGCTTGAGCTTTTGTTTCTATAGCTGCATCAATGAGTTTTTCAACTGGACAGGAAGTTCCAAGATAAACTACATCTATACCATATCTTTCAATTCCACCATGCTTAATATCTATTATTTCTCTTAGTCCAACTGAGTGTTCATCTTCTCCTACTGTGGCAGCAACTACTCTTAGTGGATTTTCTCTTACATATTCCCTCATCACTTCATCCTCTAAAAGTTTTTGTTTTTCTGGTACCTTAAGTTCATCTTTTTTAATTTTAAAATTGACTCTTCCTTTAATCTCTACAAGGACACCTTCTGAATCTTGTAAAACTTGTTTATGAATTACTTCAACATCGGTAAGATTCATTTGTCTGCCCATTTCAAGAGCTGCTGCTTCAGCAATATTCTCTTCTTCAGTAATACAAAGTGTTACTGAAACATATCCATCCTTTTTCCATTCAACTTCTGGAACTATAGTTCCATCATCCTTTACCTTATCAAGTCTAACATTAACATTATCTTCTTCATCTAGTTCATCTATATAAACTATTTTTTCATGATTACATAAGGTACAACCCTCTATAGCATCACAAGGTTTACTAAATTTTTCTGGTACATTGTTATATCCAAAGTGAGAGCATACCGGTGCAAAATAATCCTTATCTCTAGGTACAACAGTATCTACAGCCAATCCACCATTAATTTTTCTTGCTATACCATCACCATTTCTTTCTGGATATTCTCCTGAATCAACAAAGAACCCTTCTTCAACTGCTTTAAAATAGCCACCAATTTCTATTATTTCTTCTAAGAAAAGAATTGCTCTTTCTTTAAGTTCCCTAACCTTTTCAGGAAGTTCACCAATATCTTTAAGCTCAACCATATCTTTAAGACCGTCCATAGCTATTAGTGATTGCTTTGCAGTATTTACGGCATGAATATTATTATAATGCCAAGGTACATTTCGTCCTTCATCTGGAGTTATTGTACTTTGAATATCTGCTGAAGTAAGCTCTGATATTAAAAGATTCAATACGTGAGTTACTGTTGCTTCTCTCGTACAAGAAGACATATATTTTGTATTCATCTGAGCTCTCATTTTATAGTTTTTAAATAGTTGTCTTAAAGCAACAGCATAAGGTAAATCAATTCTCATACATGGTGCCGGTGCTGATGTTGGTGGAACTGTTGACAAGGATATATTGCTTGGTTTCATTCCAACCATTTCAGAGAACTTAGAATTAATTGCGTGCTGAACCATTAATTCTGGCATTACTTTATATCCCTTCATAGCTGTAGCATTAGCATTATGAGCTCCATCAATTTGAAGCATATCAACAGATGCCATAATATGTTTTGCAACGGCAGCATCAACAAAAGATCTTACCATATTAATATTTCTATATAAAACATTATATTGAGGGTCTTGGTGAGCTCCATTAACCCCTTCCTCTGCAAACATAACTGCTATATCTGGTCCTGCTACACCTGATACATAGGAATGAAAATTAATTGGTCTCCCTACTTCTTCTTCTATTAAATCTAGTGCTTTTCTAGTAGCTCTAAGTTCCTTTCTTGTAATCGGAACTCCTCCTATCCCCTCTGGACTTCCTTCAATTAACCCATCATAATGACTTTGTCCTGCTGTTCTTATAACCATTATATGATCTGCTCCATGCCAAGCAGCCATTCTCATTCTTCTAAGGTCATCTTCAAATCTACCAGAAGCTATTTCTGAAGTGATGACTGGCATAGGTTGAGGATCAATATTGCCAAAACTACAAGCAGCTGGAAGTGGTTTGCTATTTTTTAGTGGCTTAGATATTTCTCTATAAGAAAATTCACCCATAGGCTCATCATACTTTTCTCTCCAATGCCATCCTTTTCTTTTAGGTTCATACTTATCTAAATCCTTTAATACCTCTTTAACATTTAACTTTTCATTTGGCTCTAGCATTACTTATCACCTCCATCAAATAACTTGCTTACTTCATTCCAGCCCTTACCTTCTCCCAGTTCTCTTCCTGCCATTAAGTAAGGTATATCTTTAAGTTCACTATACTTTAAAACTACATTGCCCATACCCTTACCTAGAAGTCCTGCCTTCATTCCTTCTTCTACAATTCTGTCACACTCTAAACTTGAAAATCCCATACGAAGTAGTACAGATCTTTCAATTGATGCTGAAGTATTGTTGTAAGCTAAATCCACCATAGGTTTTGCTATTTGTTCAGTTAAATTCCAAAACCTTTCATATAATTCTTCGTCACTTAAATTTGCTAAATGTTTTCTTCTTGTTTCAAAATCATCTGCTCTTTTCACCTTATTTCCCCCAATTCATAAACTCTATTTAATAACTACTTCAAATTCATTTAAAATTTCCAAGACATCTTTTCTATTTAATCTTGTTTCTTCACAAATGAAGTCTATATCTATATCGTATAAAACTTTTTCTTTTAAATTTTTAACTGTATTTTTTATAAGAGATCTTCTATAGTCAAATAAATTCTTATCATCTATTTGCAAATAAGTTGGATTTTCCGGCAAAATAATATTTTCTCCTGGAATTTCTTCTATAGGATTTCCCCTTAATATTTTAATCCCGTTGTCCTTAGCAAAATTTAATTGAGGAACTATGTGTTTCCCCGCTCCTGTGTACTCTGTTTCTTGGACAACAATTATCTCATCATCATCAAGTTCTTGAGCAAGCACGAAAGCTGCTGCTAAAGATGTATTTCCTGCTGGTCCTCTTTCTAATCCTTCTAGTTGAGCTAAAAGCTCTGTCATATAAAAAACTTGTCCTTGAGCAACTGTTACATACCTGTCCATATATCTTAAAGGCCTTGCAGCACTTCTAGGTACATCACTTCTATCAGGCCAAACCATAAATGGTATTCCAAAGCCTGTATGTCCAGTAGTAAAGGATTTTTTATTAAAAGCTGTATCACTAGCCATATGAAGTCCTTCTAAGTTTACGGAAGCTCCTATTATTTTTGTATTTGTTGCTCCTGCTTTAATAAGACCTCTTGCAGTTCCAGTTAGATTTCCACCTCCAGCATGAGTTACTACTACAGCTGCAGGATCTTTTCCTAACTTCTCTCTACACTGCATAGCAATCTCATAACCTAAAGTTTCTACTCCTGCAATTCCATATGCAGAATATAAGGATGCATTGTAAAATCCTGTTTCCTCTAAAGTTTCTAAGTAGGTATAAAATAGTTCCGGTCCTACTGTTAGTTGTAAAACTTCAGCCCCTAGATATTCACACTTTCTTCCCTTTTCTATAATTTCAGGTTGTCCCACTTTCTTTGAATCATAGCATTCCTGAACTATTATGCATTTTAGTCCCCTCATTGCTGCTTGGGATGCTACAGCAGCTCCATAGTTTCCTGAAGTAGCTGAAGCCACTCCCTTGTAACCTCTCGCCTTAGCATCATAAACTGATACAGATGCTCTCCTATCTTTAAAACTACCAGAAGGGTTACAACTCTCATCCTTAACAAAAATTCTAGCTGCTTTACCAGTTTTAGAAACTTTTCGTGCTAAAGCTGTTATATTTTTAAGTTCTAAAAGGGGTGTATTCCCTACTCCAACCTCTTCTTGAATATTCTTTATTTCCTCTAAGGAATAACCTATATCCCTCATCATTCCTTCATAGTCAAAGGCTATATTTCCACTTTCATATTTTTCAAAATCCATCCCCACAGATTTAATCATTATTTCATTTTTTCTACTCATTACTTCTTCATATTTATTCACTCAAGCCACCTCCAAACTCTACTTATCAAAAAGCATTTCCTTTGCTTCTTTACCTATATATGATATTTCACTAACATATTTTCCAAATCCATGGTCATAAGATGGCTCACTACAAGTCACTTTTCCTTTTATTTTTCTTCCTATAATTGTATCAATTAAAACTTCATCACCTATTTCACAATCTTCCTCTGCGAAACCTTTTACCCACATTCTTAAAGGTGTCTTTTTAGTATCATCGGGTATTGCTGGTGATCTATCTTCACATTCCAATACAATTTTTTCAACTTCTACTAAAGTCCCTTTTTTTATCACGTCATATCCTCCCTTTCCTCTATTTAAAGCATTTAAAAGCCATATAGTACTCTTTATCTCTCTATAAAATCTCTAAAATCTCCCATAATTGCTCTTGGTACAGGTAAGTCAATCATAGTTTTAAGACCTGGTCTTGCATTAATAACATTTGGTATCATATTAACTACCATTGCAATAGTACCTAATCCTCCATTAACTTCCGGTTTAATTGACATATTTACTTCAGGTGTACCTTTAAGTGTAATATAATCTCCAGTGTATGTTCCTTCTAATTCTGGTTCAATCTGTTGTGGATGAATCATATCAATTTTAACTTGTCCATCTACATACCCTTGACCAGTCATATTTACTCCTGCCACGTCTCCTGCTGCTGCAAATCCATATGGAGATTTTCTATCTACCTTTGTTACTATAGGCTCCATTTGCTGCTCAAATTTTTCTACTTTCCATCCTATAGCATCTGCTATCATATTAACTGACTCTGAAAAACCAACATGACCTGCTAGTGTTCCTTCTTGAACTAATTTCTTAAATTCATCTACCTTTAAACCTACACCTTGTTCTTCCATTACTGCTGGTCCAAATGGTGATAAACTATTCACCCTTTTAGCTTCAACGTGAGTAACATCAGTCATACAACCTGTTAAACATACAACAAGTAGATCCATAATTAACCCTGGATTAATTCCAGTTCCTAAGATTGTAACTCCATTTTCTCTAGCTATTTTATCTAACTCTTCTGCTAGTTCAGGGTTTTGTGCCCTTGGATATGACATCTCTTCTGCTGTGGAAATTACATTTACCTTCTGCTCAAGAGCATATTTTAATTTAGGAAAAGCATTTTTAGTAAATGAATCTGTAGCACATAAACATATATCACAACATCTCTCTGTAAGAACTTCTTCAATATTTCCATTTATAATAACATCTTGTCTATCTTCTCTATCTACTTTTAAAATATCATATATACTTTTATTAACTCTTTCAGGATGCATATCACATACTCCTACAATTTCAACACCCTTTTTTGTAAGTAGCATCTTTGCCATTCCACTACCCATAGCACCAAATCCCCATAAAACAACTTTTACCTTATCCATCTTCACTACTCCTCTTATCATAAATATTTTTTCTTTATATATTATTAAAGCAATTTGCATGCCAACTTTTTTACTCATTTATCCATGAAAACCAATGATTATTATAATAAAAATAAAGTTTATTCTTCTATTGGTGCAAAATTTTTTTCACCTTAAGGTGCAATTTAAAAAATATTCAAAATATTAAAACCCTTGTTTAGTCCTATTAGCCTTAAACAATGTTCAATTACTGAATTTTAAACAAAAATATCTATGCAAAATATTTTGCATAGATATTGCCTAAAATTGAGCAGTTTTTGTAATTATAATTATCAATAGTCAAATATATGAATTTTTTAAAATATTTTTTATAATAAAAGCATAATATGTTTTATAAATTATATTTTTTTATCTTATATTGTAAACTTTGCCTTGATATTTTTAACCCTTCTGCCGTTTTACTGATATTATTATTACTCTTCAAAAGTTCGTTCTCAATAATTTTTCTTTCTACATTTTCTAAATAGTAATCAAGAGGAAGATCTCCAGTATAATCTTCAGCTGTAGTTGATTCCCTTAAAGTACTAATTTTATTTATAAAGCATTCCTTCGTTAATATTTCACCCATGTCTACCATATTCATAGCGCTTTCTATAGAATTTTTCAATTCTCTAACATTACCTGGCCAATCATAGTTCATAAATCCCTTCATTACATCTTCACTTATTTCACTTACATTTTTAAATAATATCCTATTATAATACTTTAAAAAATACTGGCAAAGTTCTTTAATGTCTTCTCTTCGCTCTCTTAATGGAGGAATATTAATTTTTATTACACTTAATCTATAATAAAAATCTTTTCTTAGCTTTCCTTCTTCTATTAACCTCATTGGTTCTTCATTTATTGTGGCTATAACTCTTACATCTACATCTATAATTCTATTACTGCCTAAAGGTCTTATATATCCATCTTGAAGCACTCTTAATAACTTAGATTGAAGATAAGTATCCATAGAATTAATTTCATCAAGTAAGATAGTTCCCCTATGTGCTTCCTCGAATAATCCTTTTTTATTTTCTGCGCCTGTAAAGCTACCTTTCACCGTTCCAAATAACATTCCCTCTAATAAAGAGCTTGGAATAGCTGCACAATTAATTGCAATAAAGGGCTTGTCCCTCCTTATTCCATCATAATGAATGCTTTGAGCAAACAGTTCTTTCCCACATCCTGTCTCTCCATAAATAAGAACCGATGAATTGGATATACTAGCTCTTTTACACTTTATAATTTCTTGTTGTAAATTATAGCTAACTCCTATAATATCTCTAAATGTATAATTTTGTTTCTCAGTTTTTTTAGAATTTTCCAAAATGCAAATAGTTTCATTAAGCTTCTTAATTTGAGTCATATCTCTAGCAATTTCAATAACTGCTTCAATTTTATCATCTGCTATAACTGGAATAGTAGTATTGATACTTGTAATAATTTTTCCATCTTCATTGCTATAATTTTGAACAATATCCTTATAAATTTTTCTATTATTCAGACAATTTGTGATTGTAGATTTTTCACCTAATCCATTAAGGTATTCATTAATTTCTTTTCCCATTACATATTCTTTCTTTACACCTTCTATTTTTTCCATAGCATCATTATAGTATATGGTTTTCCCCTTGCCATCTACAATATGAATTCCCTCTTTTAAACTTGAGATTAACGTATCTAAAAGTAGTTCTTCTTTCCCCACCATATCACCTCATATAATTTAAAATTTAAAATTTAGAATTTAGAATTTAAAATTAAAAATGTATAATGTACAATTAACGACCACTTAGAATTTTGAATAAGATTAATTGCAATAATATATTTTTATTTTCACATAATATTGTTATAATATATAAGCTGAAATAAATATTGTTTATTTTTTTAATTTTACAATTTTTATTAAACACATATTATATTACATACTTAAATGAACTTAACCAATAATATAAACCTATATATGTTTATATTATATCAAATTTTTATATAAATAATTAATATATTGTGATCCTAGAAAGGAGTATCATGATGGTAAATGATAATATAGTAAACCTGGCAGCTGAAGCTGGTAAAATCATGTTAGAAAATGGCGGTGAAACTTACAGGGTTGAGCAAACTATTAATATGATTTGTAATGCCTACAATGTTAAAAATACAGAAAGTTTTGTATCTCCTACTGCTATAATAACCTCTACAACTGATGATAGAGGTAAAAGTAGCACTATAATTAAACGAATAACTTCAAGATCAATAGATCTCCAAAAAGTAGCCCTTATTAATGATTTATCAAGAAGAGTGCAAGTACACGCACTACCACTTATAGAATTATCCGAAGAAATTGATAAGGTTAAAGCTTTTCCTAGATATAGTAGAAGAATAAAATCCTTGTTTGCAGGTATAAATACAGGTACTTTTACCTTATTATTTGGCGGCAATATTTTCGATTTTATTGTATCTTTTGCCGTTGGCGTAATAATTAATGTTCTCTCTTCCATATTGTCTAGATTAAATGTTAATGATTTCTTTGTAAACATGGCTGGTGGTACCATTGCTGGCTTTATAGGTTTAATGTTTGCCCATTTTAATCCTATATTTCATGAAGATAAAATTATTATTGGTTCTATTATGCTTTTAGTTCCTGGTCTTGTCATCACAAATGCCATTAGGGATATCATTGCAGGAGACTTGCTCTCTGGCCTATCTAGGGGACTTGAAGCCATAGTAATAGCTGGTGCAATAGCCATTGGCGCTGCATTAAGCTTTAAAATATGGATATAGGAGGTTATACTAATGATTTTACAAGTAATATATGCGTTTATTGTATCTTTAGGATTTGGAATACTTTTTAATGTACGAAACAAAAACCTATTTTTTGCAGCTTTAGGTGGTGCCTTAGGATGGTTTTGCTATTCAATAACATTAAATTTATATAGTTCAGAAATGCTTGCAATTTTTCTAGCCTCAATTTCAATTAGTATTTATGCTGAAATATTTTCAAGAGTCCTTAAAAATCCAGTAACTCTATTTCTTATATGTTCACTAATACCTTTAGTACCTGGAAGTGGAATGTATTATACCGTATTAGAAGCGGTTCAAGGAAATGTTATGGAATCATTAAATAAAGGAATTGAAACACTTTCTCTAGCTGGTTTAATTGCATTAGGAATTATTGTAGTTTCAACATTAAGTAGACTTGTACAAAAGATTCATTATCTAAAAAAATTAAAAACTAATTTAAAAGTAAAAAGGAGTAAACAATAAATGTTTACTCCTAATCTTTTAACTTATTGATACACCACTGTGCCGTCTCCATGGGATATTTGAACCCTGTCGACCAGGGGTGGAATCGCCTTAATACTTCTGGTACTAGCTATAAATAGCCAGTCAACACTCCATATTAAGAACATCAGCCACAATGTAAAAATGTTGGCTCAACATAAGCCATTTCCACGCACACAGCAGAATAATCTTTAAACTTATTATATAGCAATTTAAAATAAAATGCAATTACTAATAAAAAATAAAAGGAGCATCAATAAGTTATAATATTATTATATCCACTAACGCTCCTATTATTCTTACAAATATTTTCCTCTACTCTTCTGTTTTAGTTTCAACTTTACTTATGTGTATTCCTAAATCATCAAGTTGCTTTTTATCAACAACGTTTGGTGCTTCACTCATTGGGCAGTAAGCATTTTGATTTTTAGGGAAAGCTATAACATCTTTAATATTATCCGTACCTGCTAAGAACATTACCATTCTATCAAGTCCATATGCAAGACCTCCATGTGGTGGTGGTCCAAATTTGAATGCTTCTAATAAGAAACCAAATCTTTCCCAAGCACTTTCATTAGTAAATCCTAATAAGTTGAAGATTTTTTGCTGAAGATTTGTATCATGTATTCTAATACTTCCTCCACCTAACTCTTCACCATTAAGAACTATATCATATGCTTTAGCACGTGCTTTTCCAGGATTACTTTCAAGTAATTCTAAGTCCTCATCCATTGGGCATGTGAACGGATGATGTAATGCCACAAATCTTTGCTCTTCATCATCATATTCAAACATTGGGAATTCAGTAATCCATACAAAATTAAATTCTTTATTTCCTTCTAAAATTCCTAATTCCTTTGCAAGTTCTAATCTTAAAGCACCTAGTGATTGTAATACAACACTATCTTGGTCAGCAACTATTAGAACTAAATCACCTTTTTCAGCTCCTGCTGCAGATAAGATATTGTTCATTTCTTCCTCAGAGAAGAATTTAGCTATTGGAGATTTAATTTCATCAGCTTTATTAGCTATCCATGCAAGACCTTTAGCTTTATAAGTCTTAACAAATTCTCCAAGCTTATCAATTTTCTTTCTTCCCATATCTGCACAGCCCTTAGCTACTACAGCTCTTACAGAACCACCATTTTCGATAGCCCCTTTAAATACTGCAAACTCTGTACCTTTAACAGCTTCTGTAATATCTTGAATTTCCATACCAAATCTTAAATCTGGTTTATCACTACCATATTTACTCATAGCTTCAGCATATGGCATTCTTTTTATAGGAAGCTTAACATCATGGTCTAGAACTTCTTTAAATACTCTTTTAATTAATCCTTCATTTAAAGCAATTACATCCTCAACTTCTACAAAACTCATTTCCATATCAATTTGAGTAAACTCAGGTTGTCTATTTGCTCTTAAGTCCTCATCTCTAAAACATTTAACTATTTGGAAATACTTATCATAACCTGATACCATTAATAATTGCTTAAAGATTTGAGGAGATTGTGGAAGTGCATAAAACATACCTGGATAATTTCTACTTGGAACTAAATAATCTCTAGCTCCCTCAGGTGTGCTCTTAGTAAGCATTGGAGTTTCCATCTCTAAAAATCCATTTTCATCTAAATAATCTCTAACTATCTTTGTAGTTTTATGTCTAAGCATTAATATCTTTTGCATATCTGGTCTTCTAAGATCAAGATATCTATATTTTAATCTTATATTTTCACTAGCATCTAAATTTTCTTTAATATAGATTGGTGGTGTTTCTGATTCGGATAAAATTTTAATATTTTCTCCTTTTAATTCAACCAATCCTGTAGGAATATTATTATTTGGAGATTCTCTTTTAATCACTTCTCCTGTTACCGCAATACAATATTCTGATTTAACTAAATCAGCTTTTTCAAAAGCCTCTTTATTTATTTCTTCTCCAAACACTACTTGTAAAATTCCAGTTCTATCTCTTAAATCAACAAAAACTAGACTTCCTAAATTTCTCTTTCTTTGAACCCATCCCATAACTGTGATTTTTTCAGAAATATTTCCTTCTCTTACTTCACCACACATAATGGTTCTCTTTAGTCCATTAAGTGACTCTCCCATTTAACTTTCCTCCTGCAAAACTAAATATATATGTTATAATTAAAATCAATATCTAATATAAATTATATCATAATTGTCAACTATCCTAATAAAGTGTATTTAAAAGTTGAATCTTTTTCTCAATCATTTCATCTATTCTATTATTATATTCTTTTACATCCTTAACATTGGCAAATCGTTCTATACGATTTTCATTTAAAAATACCACTTTTGAAACTCCATCAGCTCCTAAAGCTATTATGGTTTGCTTCTCTTCTATCATTTGAATATTATATATACATACTTTTTCATCTCTACAATATCCCACATTCTCCATATTCCCTACCATATTTTTTTGTCTATACATATAATATGGTTTCATGTTAAGTTTCTCTGATAAAAGCTTTGTTGTTTCATACATGGAATTTAATTCATCCTGATCTGGAACCACATAAGCTTTATTGTTAATAAGATTTTCATGTAACCTAGAACCTCTTTTTACTGACAAACCATGGATAGTTAAATTATCAGGATTTAGTTTAGCTATTCTCTCACAACTATTAACTATATGATTAAGATTTTCACCTGGTAATCCTACAATTAAATCCATATTAATATTATCAAAGCCTAATTCTCTGGCCATATTAAAGCATTCTTCCACAGCCTTGCTATTATGATTTCTTCCAATTGCTTTTAAAGTATCATCATTCATAGTTTGAGGGTTAATACTTATCCTATCTACATTGTATCTTCTCATAGACAATAGTTTATTTCTAGTTATACTATCTACTCTTCCACATTCCACTGTAAATTCTTTAACATCTCTATCTTTTACAAAGTTGTTATAAATCTTAACCATGATATCTTCAAATTGATCATCATTTACAGAAGTTGGAGTTCCTCCTCCAAAATAAACTGTCTCTATCCTTAATTTTTTCTCATCTACATATTTACTTATTTCTTCAATTTCCTTAGTTAAGGAATTTAAATAATTAGTGACATTGTTTTTATTAGCTCCTATAGGGTTTGAGGTAAAAGAACAATATACACAACGTGTCGGACAAAATGGCATTCCCACATAAATGCTTATAGAATTCTTATCTGTATTCACTAAATTCTTCTCATATTTTGCCACTTCAATACATAACTTTGTTTTTTCTTCAAGAGTTTCATGTCTATCTTGAAATTCTTTAATGATTTTCTCTTCATTATAGCCACTCTCTAAGTATGAAAGGGCTTTTTTTGATGGTCTTATTCCTACCAATGTACCCCAAGGTAAAACTTTGCCAGTTCCTTTTTTTAGATAGTTAAATACTGCCTTTTTCACTTCCTCTGACAGCTTATAGTTTTCATTAATAGTGTAGTGAAAATCATTATAAATTCCAGTAATATCTATTGATTTATCATTTATTTCTATAGCTATATCATACTCATCTTCAACAAATTCTATATTTGTAAAACTAAAATATAAATTTATCATAAGAAAAATATCGTATCTATATTTCATATCATTAAGATTAACTCTTATAGCTTCTATGTTCTTTGTCATCTTATCATTTCCTTACTTATTTCTTTGAGTACTTGAAATCAAACTAATTTATAAATGGATTTTCTCTTCTCTCTCTTCCAATAGTGCTACTACTTCCATGTCCTGGATGAACTGCAACAGTATCATCTAGTATCATCAATTTATCTTCTATACTTCTAATTAAAGTTGTCTGATTTCCACCAGCTAAATCACTTCTTCCAATAGAACCAGCAAATAAAGTATCACCAGTAAATACATTTCCCTCAGTTAGTAAACAGATTCCTCCAGGTGTATGACCTGGTGTAGCTAAAACTTTTAATTTTATATCTCCAAATTGTAAAGTATCACCATCAGTTAGAAGAATATCTCCTCCTTCTTCAGGGAATGGACCATAATACATGATTCCTTTTAAAATCATTTCATTATCTTCCTTTGAAATTGCAACTTTCGCTCCAGTTCTATCTTTAAGCTCCTGAACTCCTGTAGTATGATCAAAATGACCATGAGTTAATATAATATACTTAACCTTACCGTTAAATTCTGTTATAGCATTACAAATTTCATCTACATCTCCACCTGGATCTAGAACTACTGCTTCTCTAGAATTTTCATCAAATAAAATATAACAATTTGCTGCATAAATTCCAGCCATCATTCTTCTAATTATCATATTTCTTCCCCCTAACTAAACTATGTTACTAAAAATCTTTTTTACTCTCTAAAAGTAATGTTACAGGTCCATCATTTATTATCTCTACTTCCATATCAGCTCCAAATTCCCCTGTTTGCAAATCTGGAACTTCCTTTTTAAACTCTTCAACTAGTTCGTTATAAAGGCTTCTTGCTAAATCTCCACCTTGTGCTTTCATAAAATCCGGACGTTTTCCCCGTCTACAATCGCCGTAAAGAGTAAATTGTGAAATAACGATTAATTGCCCCTTAATATCTTGAAGCGAATAATTCATCTTACCATTCTCATCTTCAAAGATTCTCATGCCTAGCACTTTTCGTACAATATAATCAATATCTTCTCTTGTATCCTCCTTGCTAATTCCTATTAGCAAATTAATACCTCTTCCAATACTTCCTATAATCTTTCCATCTACTTCAACCTTAGATGACTTTACTCTTTGAACAACTGCTCTCATAATTACACCTCTATTATTGCTTCTTTCTATAAACTTCTCTAACACCTTGAATCTTTTTAATATTAGCCATAATAGATTTTAAATGATCAATTCCTGAGTTATTAACCTTCAAACTTACTACAGCTATATTCTGCTTATTAGTTACAGCGTTTATATATAATATATTTGCCTTCATACTAGTTAAAACTTCTATAACCTCTGTAAGAAGTCCCAATCTATCTTCAGCTTTTACTTCTATCTCTGAAATGTAGCTATCCTTATTTTCTTTACCCCATGCCACAGAAACTATTTTATCAGGCTCAACCTGCTCCAAGTTGATAATATTACTGCAGTCACTCCTATGAATAGAAACTCCCTTACCTCTAGTAATATACCCGCTTATCTTGTCTCCATATACAGGATTACAACACTTGGCAAATCTAATCTGAATATTAGAAACTCCCTTTACAGTTACTCCAGAATAATTGCTAATATTTTTCTTCTTCTGTCTTTCTTCATAAACATATTCAACTTCTGAAGATTTTAACTGCTTTGAATTTTCTTTTTCATAGGCCTCTCTTAATTTATTAACTAAGTTATATGAATTAACATCACCTATACCCACTGCATGATATAAATCTTCCATTGACTTTAATGCAAATCTTCGCATGGTTTTTTCTATTATATCTTCATTTATTATTTGAGAAAAAATACAATTTTGTTTCTTACATTCCTTATCAACAAGTTCTTTTCCTTTTGATATTGTTTCTTCTCTATTGGCTTTTTTAAACCATAATTTAATTTTACTTTTTGCTTGATTACTCTTTACAATATTTAACCAATCTAATTTAGGACCTACAGCGTTACTACTTGTTATTACCTCAACAATTTCACCTGTCTTTAATTTATAATCAAGAGATACTATTTTACCATTAACTTTTGCACCAGTACATTTATGACCTACTGCTGTATGTATTGCATAAGCAAAATCAATAGGCGTAGAATCACTAGGTAAATTTATAACATCTCCCTTTGGTGTAAATACAAATACTTCATCTGAAAAAAGATCTATTTTAAATCCTTCCATAAACTCTTCCGCATCTGCAGTTTCACCTTGCCATTCAAGCATCTCCCTAAGCCAAGATAATTTAGAATCTAAGGACTTATCTTCTTCTTGAATATTTTCTTTATATTTCCAATGAGCTGCAATACCGTATTCTGCCGTTCTATGCATATCAAAGGTTCTAATTTGAATTTCAAATGGCTTTCCAAAAGGACCTATAACTGTGGAATGTAAAGATTGATACATATTGGGTTTAGGCATTGCAATATAATCTTTAAATCTTCCTGGTATAGGTTTATACATGGTATGTACTATTCCTAATGCTGCATAGCAACTTCCTATGTCATTAACTAATAACCTTACAGCGGTAAGGTCAAATATTTGATCTATTGTTTTGCTACTTTTTTGCATTTTTCTATAAATACTATAAAAATGCTTTGGTCTTCCTTCAATTTCAGCATCAATTCCACCCATAGTTAAATTTAATTTTAATTGGGAAATTATATGGTTTATTTGCTCTTCTCTTTCAGCTCTCTTGTCAGCAATCATCTTTACTAAATCATAATATCCTGTTGGATCTAGATATCTTAAGGAAAGATCTTCAAGTTCCCACTTTATCTTTGAAATTCCAAGTCTATGAGCCAGTGGGGCATATATATCTAACGTTTCTTTAGCCTTTTCTTTTTGCTTTTCTTCAGATTTAAATTTTAAAGTTCTTAAATTGTGCAACCTATCTGCAAGCTTTATAAGAATTACCCTTATATCCTTTGCCATTGCCAAAAGCATTTTGCGAACATTATCCGCTTGCTGTTCTTCTTTAGTCTTATATTTAATTTTTCCTAACTTTGATACGCCTTCTACAAGGTCTGCAACCTCCACAGAAAACACTTCGCATACCTCTTCATATGTGTGGTCAGTATCTTCTATTACATCATGCAAAAGCCCTGCCACAATAGTAGAGGTATCTAACCCTAGTTCTGCCAAAATACATGCAACTTCTAGCGGATGAATAATATAAGGCTCCCCTGACTCTCTTTTTTGATCTTTATGTGCATCTAATGAAAATTGGTAAGCCTTATTTACCAAATTAATATCTACATTATGACAATTTCTATTAATCTTTTCGATCAATCTTTCAATCATTACAATACACTCCTAAAATTAAAGGCTGGTTAAGCAACCAGCCACCTATTTAAACTTGTTAATATATTCTAGATTAAAAAGGATAGTCCATCACTGACATAACATCATATTTTGGAAGCTTATCTCTACCCTTAAGCTCTGTAAGCTCTATTAAAAAGTCTATGGCTACTACTTCTCCACCACATCTCTCTACTAAATCTGCTACAGCTGAAACTGTTCCTCCAGTTGCTAAAAGGTCATCAATTATTGCAACTCTTTGCCCCTTTTTAATTGCATCTTTATGAATCTCTAATGTATCACTACCATACTCTAAATCATAGGATGTTTTAACCGTTTCATAAGGAAGTTTTCCTGGTTTTCTAACTGGTACAAATCCTACACCTAATGCACAAGCTACAGGAACTCCAAATAAAAATCCCCTTGCTTCAGGTCCAATAACAACATCTATATTTTTATCTTCTAGGTGTTTTCTAAAGATCTCAATAGTTTCTTTTAAAGCTTCCCCATCTTGTAATAATGTGGTAATATCTTTAAAACTAATCCCTGCTTTTGGAAAATCTTCAATTACTCTTACTTTATCCTTTAAATTCATTATTTATTCCTCCTAAACCTATTGGCCTATCTTCCTTAACATAATTAAATTATATATTAAATTTAATAATCTTTGCAACACTTTACCAATCATTAAGACATTTATTAATTATTCTAATATTCTTCCTTTCTCATTATCTCCTTATACAAATACTTAGCTATTTGCTTTGCCCTATAGCTATTATCAGTAGTAAATAGTTCAACTAATATCCTAGCATTATCAGGCTTATCTTTTGAAATCATCTTTGGAAGTAAAGTCCTTATGCCTTTATCATAAAATTCTATTTTGCCACCATAATTTCTTTCATGCTCTTTTAAAAGTGCCATGATTCCATAATTATTGGTAGCTTGTAATTTTTTATATCCCTCTTCCACAAAATATTGATTTTCATCTTCAATTTTCATTCCTGTAGTTATTATTCCCATCATAACCAAATCTAAATATTTACTTATGCATGTGATTTTATAATAGGATGCAATTACCTCTATAAATTTATAAGTTAGTGATGAAGCAGTAAAATCTTTAAAGGGGTATTTACATTGAGGATGATATGTATTAATAGTTATACAGTTTTCACCTTCGATTATATGATCATGATAATCTATAACTATATTATCTATGTTATTATCAGCACAAAAACTTAACTCACTCTGAGAATTTATTCCGCATCCCACCGTAATTATTAAGTCTGCTCCAAGGCACAGCATTTTATCTTCTATATCATCATGATTTAAATGTATGCTTTGTTTATAATTGCTAGGGATATAATACTCTACATCACTATTAACATACTTTAAAACTAACATAAGAAGAGATATGGCACATACACTATCAAAATCATGATATCCATAAATAACTATTTTTTCTCTTTCATTTATAGCCTTAACTATTCTATTTAATGCAACTTTCATATTTCTTAAAAAAAGCGGATTATTAGTCCTACTGTTTAATCGATATTCCATATGCTCTCCTCCAAATTAATCCAGCGACTATCCAGTGAAACTTAGTATATATTTATTACCTAAAAAATTCCAAACCCCAGCAAGATTTACCATCCTCTCTGAAACAAAGAATTCTTTTTATCTATTTATAGAAAACACATATATTATAATTTAAAACTACCAATATTACAAATAAATTCTTACAAAAAGGGTGAAAAACATGAAAAAATGTTTTTCACCCTCTATATTTAAGCTATTTTTTAATTAAGCCACTACATTTTTCTTTTTCTTTTGCTTTGAACTTTTAAATATTACCCATAATGGGGATGCTATAAATATTGAAGAGTAAGCTCCACTAGTTATACCTATGATAAGTGGCAATGAAAACTCTCTAATAGATGGTACAAAAACATAAACTGCTACTATTGTAATAAGAGTTGTAAGAGTTGTATTTATACTCCTTGCCAATGTTTCTCTAATACTAACATCTGCAATCTCTACATAAGATTTTCCTCTACTCTTCTTATTGTTTTCTCTTATTCTATCAAATACAACTATAGTATCATTTATAGAGTATCCAACTATTGTTAAAATTGCTGCTATAAATGGAAGGTTGATTTGTATTCCTAAAATTGCATAGAAAGATATAGTTATAAGCACATCATGAACTAGTGCTATTATTGCTGCTGCTGCAAAAGAAATTTCAAATCTAACAGTTATATATATAAGCATTGCAATTGTTGCAATAAGAATTGCTATGGCAGCATTTCTCTTAAGCTCTTTTCCTACTGTAGCTCCAACTGTTATATTTCCAATAAGAGCATCAGACTCTAAGGAGTATTTTTCTGATATTTCCTCAATAAGTTTACTTATTTCTTCTTCTCCTAAAATACCTTCTTGAAGTCTAATTTCTAGTTGCTCACCGTTATTAACAACTTTTGTTAAAAACTTATTTTCTGCGTACTTATCAATTATTGAATCCACATCAGACTTAACAAAATCTTGGTTCATCTCTAAAGTAATAAGAGTACCACCTTTAAAATCTATTCCTGTATTTAAGCCGTTAATTCCCATAAAAACTAAACCAATAATAATTATGATTAGAGATATAGAAAACCATACTTTACTTTTTTCAATTATTTTATTCAACGCTTTTCCCTCCTCTAATACCGAAGTGAGAGGCCTTGCTAATAAGACCTGCATTTACAGCATTTTTCATTAAGAATTTAGTAATGAAAAGAGCTGTAAAAATACTTACAATAATACCAACTAACAATGTAACTGCAAAGCCTTTAACTGCTCCACTACCAAGGAAGTACAATACTAAGGCTGCGATTATTGTTGTAATGTTAGAGTCGAGAATTGATGATAGGGCTCTATTATATCCAGCTTCTACAGCCGTTCCAATGGATTTTCCAAGCCTTAACTCTTCTTTAGTTCTTTCAAATATAAGTACATTGGCGTCAACTGCCATACCTATGGTTAGAAGTAATCCTGCAATACC
Source organism: uncultured Clostridium sp. (assembly GCA_900548455.1). Lineage (GTDB taxonomy): Bacteria > Bacillota > Clostridia > Clostridiales > Clostridiaceae > Clostridium_J. The sequence goes on along the minus strand of URKQ01000012.1, from coordinate 5,621 downwards.
TGAAAGACTTAAAACTACTCCAAATTGACCAAATATAATTAGAACTATACAACTATATAAAACTAGAGCTACTGATGCAATAAATCCTGGTATTCTATAGTATATAATCATAAATAAAATAACAAGGGAAATACCTATTATTGCAGCTTTCTTACTCAATTGTAACGCCTCTGAACCAATTGTAGGTCCAACGGTTTGAGCAGAAGCTGACTCTAATGTTACAGGTAGTGCTCCTGAATTAATTATGTTAGCTTTTTCACTAGCTTCTTCTAAATTTGCCATTCCAGAAATTTGAGCTTTTCCACCAGTAATGGCTTCTTGTACTGTAGGATTAGTTAGCATCTCGCCATCCATCTTTATTGCTATACTTTTCCCTACAAACTTTTCAGTTGCTTCTGCAAAAGCTGTAGCACCTTCATCATTTAACTCAAGGCTTACTACATATTGATTGTCTTGTGTCATATAAGGTGTTGCTTTTTTAACTTCTTTTCCTGTTAGTACTACGTTGCCATCAGGATCTTCAAAAGTTAATTCTCCAGTTTTGCCTATTGTGTTAATAACATTGTCAGTATCAAATTCACCTGGAATTTCAACTCTGATTCTATTTTCTCCCTCTTTGCTAACTATGACTTCTTTTACCCCTTCAGGGTCAATTCTCAATTTAATTAAGTCTATAGTTCTATCAACTACTGAAGCATCTACATTTTCGTCCTTTATTTCCATTAAGAGTGAGGTTCCTCCCACTAAATCTAGACCTTTATCGATATTACTACCAAAGGTCTTAATTCTATAGTCGCCCAAATTAACTCCAAAAAGTCCACTATAGGCAAGGAGTCCAATTAATAATATTGAAATTAGTAGTATAATTGCGCTTTTTCTACTTTTCCTCTTCATGGTTATCCCCTTTCTTATCCTTTTTATGTTATCTTATTAGGTTACATCTTTTTCTACAAAATATAACCATAAACATTAAAGTATTCATCTTCTATTGTACAGGTATTTTATGGATAAAATCAAGTACTTATTGCTCAATTGATATGTTAACTTTTTTGTTTTATTTTGACATTTTAGCTTTAAGAGCTATAGCACATTCTATTCTCTTTTTCTGCATCTTACATCCTAACTCATATGGAATATGTACATCTCCATTAAAGTTAAAGTTATTAGCTTGACATCCTCCGCTGCAGTAGAACCTTGCCCAACAGTTTTTACATGTTGGTTTATTATATATATGGGCATTCTTTAATTCTTGAACAATTTTATAATTTTGAATTCCATCATATATATTACCCATTAAAAAGTCTTTATTTCCAACAAATTGATGACAAGGATATATTTCTCCATCTGGTGTTACTGCAACATATTCATGACCTGCTCCACAACCTGAAATCCTTTTATAAATACATGGGCCACCTTGAAGATCTATATTAAAGTGATAGAATTTAAATGGCTTTCCTGCTTCATATTTTGAAAGCATATAATCATATAATTTATCATACTGTGCAAATACAACTTGTAAATCCTCTTCTCTTAATGAAAGCTCATGATCATTAGGAAGTACAACTGGCTCTATTGATACCTCATCAAAGCCTTCTTCAACCATATGCTTTACATCTTCAAAAAAGTCAGTGTTTTCTCTAGTAAAGGTTCCTCTAACGTAATAAGTTTTTGATTTATCTCTTACCTCTACCATTTTTCTTATTTTAGGAAGAATAGAATCATATGTACCGGTACCATCCATTCTAATCCTTACTTTATCATTAACTTCTTTTCTACCATCTATACTTAAAATAATATTACCCATATTCTTATCTAGATAATCCATTATCTCATCAGTTAACAATGTAGAATTTGTAGTCATTGTAAACCTTATATTTTTGTTATAAATCTTTTCTTGTTCTCTTGCATAGTCAACAATCTCTTTAATTGTATTAAAGGCCATTAATGGTTCTCCACCAAATAAATCTACTTCTATGTTTTTTCTAGTACCTGAATTCTTTATAACAAAATCAATTGCATCTTTACCTGTTTGAGCACTCATAGGTTTTCTACATCCATGATACTCTCCTTCATCTGCAAAACAATATTTACACTTTAAATTACAATCATGAATTATATTTAAGCAAAGAGCTTTAATCATTACTTCAGCTTTTTCATTTAATAATGCTATTCCCTCATATAAATCCTTTGAATATAAAATTTCATCGTCAACTAAAGACTGAAGTTCTTCATAAACCTCATCAATTTCATCGGATGAATACTTGTCCACAAATTCAGCCTTCAGCTCATCTTTACTCTTAAGAGACTTAGCGTCCAATAAATCATAAACTATTTCATCTACTTCATGAACAGCTCCTGAGTTAATATCTATAACATAAAAATCATTTCCTTGTTTAAATTTATGAATTAATTCCATTGTTCTTTCCTCCTAGTAAGCACAAAGCAGTAACTCTTAGTTACTGCCTTTTAAATGATTAGTTTTCACACTCTAAGTTTGCTACAGTGCAAGAAGTTTTACATGCTGATTGGCATGAGTTAGCACATTCTTTGCAACCTGGCTTCTTTAAGCTTTCTTTAATGTTTGATTTGTTGATTGTTTTAATGTGTTTCATTATTATATACCTCCCAAAATTAGTTATCCAAGGTTTATATAGTTTGTACACCCTAGACTATCTTCAACATATTTAAAATCACTTTTAAACTGTTGAAATTTATAAATTAACTCCTAGCATTCCAGCTAACGAACCTGCAGCAAGTGCTAGAATCAATCTAACTATGTCTCTTAATCCAAATGTAAATCCATTCCCAAAACAAAGTGATACCACATAAAGTATCAACATATAAAATGTAGCCACTAATAATCCCACAAGCCAACCATTTTTACCCATTTTAAGCGTTGCATATATAGTTCCATATACTACACTTGTAAGGGTAACAACAACTAAAAATACTGAAGTAACAGTATCACTAACAGTAAAATATGATGTTATAAGTGAGAATACTATTATACATATTATTGTTAATATAGATGCTCTGAGCACTCCAATTCCAATGGCCGAATAATCAATCTTCTTATACATTATTTAAACCCCCTTATATTAATAAATATGTTCATATAAGGGGATTTATGCTATTTGTCCTTTTCTTCTACAACTTCATTAGCTGGTTTTGATACAGATGCAATACCAAACTTATTCATTTTTATTCTTGCTCTGTCAGGACCACTTTCTAAAATAACATAGTCTTCTTGAATATTTACAAGTCTACCTATTATTCCACCTTTTGTCATAACTTCGTCATTAACTTTTAAAGTGTCTATCATTCCATTGTACTGTTTTTTTCTCTTCTTCTCTGGAAGAAAAATCATTAAGTAGAATAATACTAAAACAAATACCATTGGAAGAAACGCCATAAATTGTTGCATAATATCTCTCCTTTCGGGATTTAACATTTTATATTTATATATTAAGTTAATATATACTTATTTATCGCCTTGACTCCACTCTAATAACTTTTGAGCTTTAAACTCTTCAAAGTAATCTCCGTCAATAGCATTTCTGATATCTTCCATAAGCTTATTATAAAAATAAAGATTATGAAGAACACAAAGTCTCATAGCAAGCATTTCTTTTGCTTTAAATAAATGCCTTATATATCCTCTTGTATAATTTCTACAAGTTGGGCAATTACAACCTTCATCAATAGGTCTTTTATCAAGCTCATACTTTGCATTCATGATGTTTATTTTACCATACTTAGTGAATACATGTCCATGCCTTCCATTTCTAGCTGGCAAAACACAATCAAAGAAGTCTACTCCTCTAGAAACAGCTTCTAATATATTTTCTGGAGTTCCAACACCCATTAAATATATAGGCTTATCTTGTGGAAGATGAGGAACTACTGCATCTATAATTCTGTACATATCCTCATGACTTTCTCCAACAGCTAAACCTCCTATAGCATATCCATCTAAATCCATCTTAGATATAGTTTTAGCATGCTCTATTCTAATATCTTCATATGTACCACCTTGATTTATTCCAAATAACATTTGATTTTTATTGATTGTATCTGGAAGTGAATTTAATCTATCCATCTCAGTTTTACATCTTTCAAGCCATCTTGTGGTTCTAGCCACTGATTTTTCTACATATTCTTTTGTAGATGGGTTTGGTATACATTCATCGAAGGCCATGGCTATGGTTGAGGCTAAATTGCTTTGAATTTGCATACTTTCCTCTGGTCCCATGAATATCTTTCTTCCATCAATATGAGAACTAAAATAAACTCCCTCTTCCTTTATCTTTCTAAGTCCAGCTAAAGAAAATACCTGGAATCCACCTGAATCAGTTAAAATTGGTCTATCCCAATTCATAAATTCATGCAGTCCTCCCATATTTTTAACTACCTTATCACTAGGTCTTAAATGCAAATGATATGTATTTGAAAGTTCAACTTGACATCCTATTTCCTTTAAGTCCATTGAGGATACAGCCCCTTTAATTGCTGCAAGTGTTCCTACATTCATAAATACTGGCGTTTGAATAACGCCGTGGGGAGTTGTAAACTCTCCTCTTCTAACCTTACCACTTTTCTTTAATAATTTGTACACTTATCCATCGTCCTTCCTAGTCATTAGTTGACATCGTTTTACTCAACTTCCAATTAGCTACTGCAAAAACATAGCATCTCCAAAACTAAAGAATCTATATTTTTCTTCCACTGCTACTTTATATGCATTCATTACAATATCTCTTGTTGAAAAAGCACTTATTAGCATAATCAACGTTGATTCAGGTAAGTGAAAATTTGTAATAATTGCATCTACTATTTTAAACTTATATCCTGGATAAATAAATATGTTAGTATATCCTGATTGTGCCTTAACAGTTCCATCATCATCTGCAATACTCTCAAGAGTTCTATTTGACGTTGTTCCTACAGCAATTACTCTTCCACCACTGGCCTTTGATTCATTAATTATTTTTGCATTTTCTTCATCTAATATATAGTATTCTGAGTGCATTTCATGCTCTTCCACATTTTCAGCTTTAACTGGTCTAAATGTGCCAAGTCCAACGTGAAGGGTAACAAATGCAATATTTATTCCTTTTTCTTTAATTTCCTTTAGCAGTTCCTCTGTAAAATGAAGCCCAGCTGTAGGTGCCGCCGCTGAACCTACCTCTTTTGAATAAACTGTTTGATACAGTTCTCTATCCTCTAACTTTTCTTCAATGTAAGGAGGCAATGGCATCTCTCCTAATTTATCTAAAACTTCCTCAAAAATTCCTTCATAGAAAAATTTAATCTTTCTATTTCCGTTATCTAGTACTTCTACTATTTCTCCAGTTAGTTCGCCATTTCCAAAAACAAATCTTGCTCCAACTTTTCCTCTTTTTCCAGGCTTTACAAGAGTCTCCCAAATATCATCATCATGTCTTCTAAGTAATAAAAATTCCATTTTCCCACCAGAGCCTTCTTTTGCACCATATAGCCTTGCTGGCATAACTCTAGTATCATTTAAAACAAGACAATCTCCTGGATTTAAAAAATCTATTACATCTTTAAATACTTTATGCTCAATATCACCTGTTTTTTTATTTAAAACCATTAACCTA
>URKQ01000011.1 GCA_900548455.1 uncultured Clostridium sp. | reverse complement strand
GGTTGGAAGGGGACCCTGTTCCCTCCTTGTTAAGGAGAGATACTCAAAGGGAACCATAGGGTTCCTTTTGAAAGAGCCAAGTAAAATAATATAGAGCCAATGAATATTTATTTTTATAGGTGAAAAACTAAGTTTAGTATTCTAAAGCTAGGAGGAATAGCATGACATCAAAACAAAATAGTAAAGAAAAACTTTCTCTTTCAGCATTAATTTTAATGATATTTACATCAGTATATGGGTTTAACAATATGCCTAGATCTTTTTATTTAATGGGGTATGGCTCAATAATCTTTTTTATAGGTGCAGGAATTTTATTTTTTATACCCTTTGCATTTATGATGGCTGAATATGGGGCGGCTTTTAAGAATGAGAAAGGGGGAATATATTCTTGGATGGAGAAATCAGTTAATGCTAAATATGCATTTGTAGGAACTTTTATGTGGTATGCATCAGCAATTATATGGATGGTTAACGTGTCTTCAGGAATATGGGTGACTCTTTCAAATGCCATTTTAGGAATTGATACTACAAAAACGTGGAGTATTTTAGGACTTAATGGGCCTCAAACACTAGGTGTTCTAGGTGTTTTGTGGATTGTTATAGTAACATATATTTCAACCATGGGAATAGAGAAAATTAAAAAGATAACTTCTATTGGAGGAACGGCTGTGGCAGCGTTAAATATACTCCTAATAGGAGGTGCTTTAGTTATTTTAGCAATGAATAAAGGAAAATTAGCACAACCTATAGTTGGAGTAGAAACTTTTATTACTTCGCCCAATCCTGCATATGAAAGTATTATATCTATAATGTCATTTTTAGTTTTTGCAATTTTTGCTTTCGGAGGGATAGAAGTTGTAGGTGGATTAGTAGATCAAACAGAAAATCCAGAACGAAATTTCCCAAAGGGATTAGCTAGTGCATCCATAGTAATTGCAATTGGTTATGCTATAGGATTATTTTGCACAGGAATATTTACTAATTGGAATGATATGTTTGCTTCAGGTGGAAAATATGGTGATATAGTTCATATGGGTAATGTAGGATATCTAATTATGAATAATTTAGGGTATCAATTGGGATTATCACTTGGTACATCAGAAGTTGTAGCAATTCAAATTGGTAACTGGATAGCAAGATTTGTTGGTATTTCTATGTTTTTAGCTTTGACAGGTGCTTTTTTTACAATGACCTATGCACCTTTAAAACAATTAATTTCAGGAGCACCAAAAGGACTTTTCCCAGACAGCATAGCGAAAACAAAACAAGGAATGCCTTTAAATGCAATGATAATACAATCAATGGTTGTAATTATAATAATTTTACTTGTATCATTTGGAGGAGATGCAATGGAGGAATTCTTTTCTATATTAGTTGCTATGACTAATGTAGCAATGACTATTCCCTATATGTTTTTATCAGGTGCTTTTATATCCTTTAAAAACAAAGATGAAATTCCAAAAACCTTTGAAGTTTATAAGAGCAAAGGAGTTACTATTTTAGTTACAGTAGTTGTGACTTGTGTAGTCGGTTTTGCTAATATCTTTTCCATTATAGAACCTGCAATAAATGGTGATTATATGAAAACAATTTGGAGTATTGCAGGACCAATATTTTTTTCAGTAGTTGCATTGATTTTATTTGCGAGATATGAAGGTCTTAAGAAAAAGGGGAAAATACAATAAGATATTAATGGTAACAAAAGAATAGCACCTTTTAGCTATTCTTTTGTTATAATTGAATATTTTTGTTTAATATAGTAAAATTTCTATATATGACCACTATAGAAAAATTTTAAATGTAGCGGTTAATTTGACAGCTCGTTGAGCTAGTTTGAATTCTGGGGGGAAAGACTGTGCAAACAAAAGTTGAAGGGAAGAATTACGTATTTACAGATGAAGGTTTTCAAATCAAACCAAAATCAAATATTATAAAATATAGTGACATAATACAGGCGAAAAAGGATGTCACTTATGATACGTATTCAATTAAATATCTGGATGATAAAGGCAAAAATAAAAAAGCAGAATTTAATTTAGATAATGGTCAAGTAGAAATTGTTGATCAGATTTTAAAAAATAACAAATTTCAAGTGGAAGTACGAAATCGGACATTTTTTGAATGTGGGAAAATGTGGTTTTGCTTGTTTGGAGTTGTAGGATTGATGGCAGCAATTATTATTTGTTTAATAACTGGTGTGGTGGAAAGTGCAAGAGTACCTGTTATTTTTATTCCCTTTATTAAATGGGGAATTAACCTAGGACTAAAAAAAGTAATTATCATTACTATAGTGTCTGGCATAATAAGTTTAAGTGGAACGATATTTTCATATAGTAGAAGAAAACAAATTGAAATTTTTCGTAATGTAAATCATATATAAGGGAAATGTTAATTATGCAAAGAGTATGTACAAGCTAATCTATGAGGATTCAGTTGTACATACTTTTTTAATGTCTAGGAAATTCTCATTAAATATAAGATGAAAATGTTTAACATATATAAAAATAAGATAATATGTTGAAAAATTGTTATTACTCTATATAATAATCATAAGAATATTTATACATAGGTCAAATTTTAAAAGTTTCGTAAGGAGAAGAAACATGATGAAAGAAGCTAAAGATAAAAAATTACTTTCGTTAAGTGCATTAATCTTAATGACATTTACAACGGTGTATGGTTTTAATAATATGCCCCGTTCGTTTTATTTAATGGGATATAGTGCCATACCATTTTTTCTAATTTCGGTTTTATTATTTTTTATTCCATTTGCATTTATGCTTGCGGAATATGGATCAGCATTTAAAGATGAAACTGGTGGTATTTATTCATGGATGGAAAAATCAGTGAGTCCTAAATATGCATTTATAGTAACATTTATGTGGTATGCATCAATTATAGTATGGATGGTAAATACCTCCTCTGTGATTTGGGTTCCATTATCAAATGCAATCTTTGGAAGTGACACAACATCCACGTGGTCTATAATGGGATTAAGTAGCACAAAGACTTTAGGTATATTAGCATCTTGTTGGATATGTTTTGTCACTTTTATATCTATAAAAGGAATTGACAAAATAAAGAAGATAACATCTCTTGGTGGATTTGCAGTTATGATATTAAATATTATATTAATAGTAGGTTCCATTGTAGTGTTAATTAGTAATGGTGGACAATTGGCAGAACCAATATTAAATTTGAAGGATGTGTTTAGTTCACCAAATCCTACATATCAGAATCCAATATCAATGATGTCATTTTTAGTGTTTACCTTATTCGCCTTTGGAGGAATCGAGGTAATAGGAGGATTGGTAGATAAAACTGAAAATGCTGAAAAGAACTTTCCTAAAGGAGTGTTAATAGCAGCGGTAATAATAGGAGTTGGATATTCAATAGGAATATTTTGTGTTGGAATTTTTACTAATTGGACAAGTATTTTAGGTGCAGAAGGACAGTATGGATCTATAATTAACTTAGGAAATGTGAGTTATTTATTGATGAATAATTTAGGATATGAACTGGGAATTTCATTAGGATTTAGTGGGGCAGTTGCATTACAACTTGGAAGCTTTGTAGCAAGAATAGTAGGAATTTCTATGTTATTGGCTTTATCGGGTGCCTTTTTTACTATGAGTTACGCACCACTTAAACAATTGATATTGGGATGTCCTAAGGGGTTATTGCCAGAAAAAATGGTAAAATTAAAAGAGGGAATGCCAGTAAATGCTATGTTATTACAAGGAACTATAGCCATTGTTATGATTTTATTAGTAGCTTTTGGTGGAAATGTGATGTCAGAGTTCTTTGATATATTGGTGTCAATGACCAATGTAGCAATGACTATACCATATGCATTTATTGCAGCAGCGTTTATTTCTTTTAAGAAAAAGAAAGATATAAAAAAACCCTATGAAATATATAAAAATTATAAAATAACAGTTGTTATTACTTTTGTTGTGACTGGTTTAATAACCTTTGCAAATATATTTTCTATAATAGAACCAGCTATTAATGGACAGATTAGTAAAAGTATATGGAGTATAACAGGTCCAGTGCTATTTGCCATTATTGCGCTATTATTATATACTAGATATGAAAAAAAGTTCAATTGTAATTAAAATTATAAGATACAGAAGAGTATATTTTGTGTAAATATACTCTTTTTCAATTGTTAATAATATATATAACAATTAAAAATATACATATTGTATAATGTTTTTATAGGGTTTATGGCGACATATGACGATAAAGGCTAAAATTCACTAGACAATAAAGGGTGGTTGAGTAATAATATTAATTAGGAAAATATGAAAAGTAAGTTTAATAGGAAGGTGAAGATGATTGAATAAAATCATTGGAAGTAAAATTAAGGAACTTAGAACAGCTAAAAAAATGACCTTAAAAGAATTAAGTGAAAAGACCAACTTATCAACAGGTTTTTTATCACAACTAGAGAGAGGTTTAACTAGTATTGCTACGGATTCATTGCTTAACATAGCAGAGGCGTTAGATGTAGAGTTATCTTACTTTTTATTGCCTACAAGCAAGAGGAGAGAACGTCATATTCAAAAGTGTTATGAAAAGGAAATATATAAGATAGATAATGGCACATATATAAATTACATTTTATCTAATAATCCAGATGATAAGACTATGTTACCAAGACTTATAGAAATATTACCATGTAATAGTGATGAAAATTTAATTACATATAATCATGATGGTGAAGAGTTTATATATGTATTAGAAGGAATTGTAACAATATTTATTAATGATGAAAAACAATGTTTGTATCCAGGTGATTCTGCTCATTTTAAATCAAACATACAACATAATTATACAAACTATACCAACAAAACGTGTAAAATATTGCAAGTGAGCGTTGCAAAAGGAGATTAGTCATAAGGAGGAATAAAGTTGACTTTAAATAAAAAAATAAAATTTTTAAATCAGTGTAAAAATAATATTAATAAACTAAATTTCTATCTAGACATGAGTGATAGTAATATAAGTTGTGGACCATGTTTGGTTCTTGGACATTATTATGATTGGTGTTTAAAGTTTTTATTTGGAGCAAATGTTGAAGAAAAGAATAAAGCAGATTATTTTAATAGAATTATAGAAAAACTTGATTATAAAGTTGTAAGCAATATGGAATATGAGGATATTAAAAATATTACTGCTGCATATTACTCTTTAGGAGAAATATATGGACATGAAGGGAAAATAGATCAATCAAAGGTATATTTTTCAAAAGTAATAGAAGTTATGGAGGAATTTTTGAAGCTAGGGAATGGATTCCAGACTCATGAAATTCAACAAAAAAGTGGAGCTGTTCTATTTGAAATATTAATGTGGGCTAGAAAAAGTTTAGCAGATTTATTAGATGGTGATGGAGCTATGGAGTTATACGAAGGTATGATTACCGAGGAAGAGTTATTGTATTTACAGAAATATTACTCAATTTTTAAAGCTTCATTAAGGATTAATGATTTAGCTAAGGTTAATGAATCAATTAGAGCTATAATGAAAGTTTATCCAGATTATGAGGACGTAACAAAAGAAGCTGCTGAATATCTAATTAAAGAAAAAGACTATAGTAATGCATTGGATATAATTACGGAAGAATATAATAGACAAAGTATAACTCATTGGATAAACTTGGTGAATTGTATTTGTGATGAAGCAGAAAATTTAAATTTTGAATGTACAAAAAAAGTAATAGAATTTGCATCTATTTTAATGGGTGAATTAAAGTTAGTAGAGTGGAGCAATTTATTACTTGGATTATATAGAAATATAAAAACCAATGAAAATGAAGTTATATTATTATTAGATTATTTAAAAGAATGGTTCAGAAAAGTTGATTACAATAATAATGACTTTGAAAATTGTTCTGATTCAATTTTAGTTTTAAATGATATTTACGAAGATATCAGAATGGAAAAGTACGATAAGTTGTATTTGAGAAAATATGAATTTGATTTTACATTATTTTTGATGAATGTATCAGTACAGAATGGAAGTTATGATAGAGGAATTGAAGCCTCAACAAAATTAGAAGCATTTATTGAAATTATGAAGGAAAATAAGGAAGTATATGATTATGTACTAAAGTGTAAAAATCAATGTATTTCTGATGTAAAATTAAGTAAGTATAGTTTAATAGATTATCCTTGGTACTATTTATATAAACACATAGATGATATATGTGAAACTTATGATTCAGAAAAAGGTGTATCTGTAAATAACAAAATTAAAAATAAAATTAATAAAAACATAATTGGTGTTAATACTTTAGAAAATAGACAACTTGAAGATATGTTAAATGGATTTGTAGGAAAAAGAATATTTAATGGTGATAAGGATTTTTCTGTTATATGCACGGAAGAGTGTAATTTCCATGGAGTTGAAGAACATTATAAATATGAGGTCTTACTAGATAAAGATTTATTAAACAGCAACAAAAGCATAATTATGACTTCAAACAAGGATTGTGTATTAGATTTAACTGATAAAAATGTTATTTTAATTAGTGGAGACTCCGAATTAAGGGATGTAGATATAACATATATAAAACATATTATTTCTAAAGGTAAAGATACTAGGATAGTTATGATTGTTGATAAATCAAAAGATAAGTTTTCAATTGAAAAGGTTAATTATAATAATGCTATAATAGAAAGTATTGTTGAATGTAAAAATTGCTGTGAAACTTTAGACTTAAACGAAGTTAAGAGTGGAAGAGAAATATTAAGTCGTATAATAGGCAAAGAACCAGAGAATATAACAGCCTATAGATTTAATACCTTTGAAAATAATATTAAAGAAGTGTTAGAAGTAATTGATAATGATATTAAAGCTAAAACTGATTTATATAAGAAGAATAGGTATTTATTAAAAGAAGCGGTAGAAGAGTATAATAACCTTATAGAAGATTCAAATTCAAATTATGAGGAATTTGTAGCAAAGGTTAATAAGGATATGAACTTTTTAGGTGAATATGCAGCTGAAAAGATAGCTATAATGATACCAGATGTTATTGAAAAGAATATTAATGCCATAGATGATATTGAAGATATAGCGACATTAAAGACTAATGCTGAAAAAATATTTAGTGAGGCTATTGAAAAATGGTGTAATAAAAATATTTATGACATATTGCTAGAACAATTTGAACTATGTGTATCTTCATACTCTAAGTTATATGGATTTCATGAAGAAACTGTAGAAAAACTTATTGAAAATAGAAATAATATACTAGAAGTTTACCCAGAGTTTAAAGAGAAGTTTAGGGTTATTGAAGATAAAAATCTAGAGGAATTATTAAAGGAATTCATAGAGTACTATGATACATCTATAAGTTCTGTAGAATATAAGACCACTGTAATACCAAACGAAAAGTTTTTAAATACTGTTGCTGATGGAATTAAAGTTATGTTTATGAAGTCAGAAGAAAAAGCTGAAACTTCAAGAATGAAAATTAAAAATCAAGTTATAGCTAATAAGGAAAATATAGCTAATATTTTAAGTGTTGGTGTTAATGATAAGTTAGTAGAACTAGGCAATTTAATTAAAGAGAATTTAAAATCAATATTTAAGGAAGTAGAAGAAAACTTAAATAGTGAAAAGAATATTGTAAATGAAACAATCACTAATATTGATAAAGAGCAACAAGAATTTGATTTGTTAAATGCAAAATTATATGAAACAATTAACTTATTACAAGTGGAAGTACTAAAATATGAAAAGCAAATAAATGGCGGAGTAGTTTATTATAAAAATAAGTGCTTTAGCATTTAATAATAAAAAGACATTCAATGGAATGTCTTTTTATTATTTTATTGTAATTTATTTTATTGTAATTTATTTTATTGTATATTCATTGTTTGTTAAAGTAAATATTTCATTAAAGCCTTCAGAAAGATAAAGATTGTGATCTTTAGTTATGAAGAGTGCATCAACACCAGGAGTGCTATTAATTAATTCAAGACCTTTTTCTATACCTAGAGCAAACAAGGTAGTAGAAAGAGAATCTCCATCGATGGATTTGTCTGATATAATGGAAACTCCTAATATTTCATTTTCATAAGGGAAACCACTATCTGGGTTAAGAATGTGATGATAATTATGACCATCAGCTTCAAAGTGGCGTTCATATACTCCAGAAGTAACAATAGATTTATCTTTTACTGATACAAACCCAATAGTATCATTTCGTGCCTTTTCGGGATTTTGGATTCCAACTTTCCAAGGAGAACCATCAGATTTTTCACCAAGGGCTAGTATATTACCACCTAAATCGATGATGGCATTATTAACCTTGTTATCTGTTAATATTTTAGCTACTTCATCGGCAGCATATCCTTTAGCAATAGCACCTAAGTCAATAACCATTCCTTCCTTTTCTAAATATATTGTGTTATTATCTTCATCAATCTGTAATAGGTTATAATCAATAAGACTTTTTGCTATGTCAAGTTCTTCTTGATTAGGGACTCTAGCACTATCGGTGCCTATTCCCCATAGTTTTACGAGAGGGCCAACAGTTATATCTAGTGATCCATTGGAAAGCTTTGAATATTCTAAGCCTTTCTTAACTACGTTTAGTGTATCTTGACTAACTTTAACTGGCTTTATGCCTGCATTATCGTTTACCTCGTCAAGCTCTGTTCCAGTTTTATTAATACTTAAGATATCTTCTAACTCTGATAATCTATCAAAAGCTTTATTAATTATTTTTTCATCTTGATGATCATAAAGAGTGATAGTACACACGGTTCCAATTACTAATTCTGTTTTACTTAATGGTTCTGGATTTGAAGTATTTTTTGAGCAACCATTAAAAAGAAATGTACACATTACAAAAATTAATATAAAAGAAAGTTTTTTATGTAATTTCATTTTTTCCTCCTTAAGTTATAAAAAGTTTATATATAATTTGCTATAGATGATTATACATTAAAGAAAAATAAAAGTATATAATTTCAAACTTCATAGAAAATAAAAAAGGATTTAAAAAATAGATAACTCTATTTTTTAAATCCAAGTATGTACAAAGTCTATTTTGCAGATACTACTGCAGTTTCAGATTTGCCAGCATTAGCATTATCTATAGCTGCTTGTACTAGTGTCTTACAATCATTATGAGAAGTAGTTGCACCTGTAACAACATCTATTTCAGCAGATTGTTTTTCAACGATTGCGTCAGAGTATTTTTTTGTAAATTCAACAGGACCTACTCCAGAAACAGAAGTCATAGTTGCTTGATAATCTGCATCTTCAGATTTTAATTTTCCAGCTTCATTTACATAATCAAACTTAGCTTCGCTTATTTTTCCAGAAGCAACAGTGATAGAAACTTGTCCCTTCCAACCATGATCGTCGAATTTATCGAATTCAGCATTGTAAGTTCCGTCTTGCATTCCTTTTGAAGAATTACCACAACCTACAAGTACTCCAGCAGTTAAAACTACTGATGATAATAGAGCTAGTATTTTTTTATTCATTAGTATTTCCCCCTAAAGTATAAATTTTTTTGACAAGTAAGATTATAGTATATTTTTTTAAATTAGTAAACAACTATATATTAAGATTATTTTTCCATTAAGGTAAAATACCTAGAAAAAAAATTAAAGTCATACTATAATATGATAGAACGTATTAGATAAAAATAAAACTAGATGGGAATGTTATTATGAAAGTTATTAAAAAATTAGATATTGTATTAATTGTTGTTTTAATGGTTATTTCCTTTGTTCCTTATTTAATGTTAAAGAAGAATAGTGTGGGGAATGAAGATATTAATAGTAATTATGCAATAGTATCAGTAGCGGGAAAAGTTTTGAAGAGAATAGAATTGAAGCCTGATTTAAACGATGAATATATTGTAGAAACATCATATGGAAGTAACAAAGTAGTGATACGCGAGGGTTCAATAGGAATTGTAGAAGCTGATTGCGCAGATGGTGTTTGTGTTGGCCAAGGATACATAAATAAGCCGGGACAGCAGGTGGTATGTCTTCCGCATAGATTGATAATTACAATAGAAGGGAAAAATACTGAGGATAAGAGCGAAGATATTATTTCGAAGTAAGGTGGATTTTTATGAAAAACAATAGTAACAATTTAAGAAAAATGATTTTTATGGCACTTCTTGTTGCCATGTCTCTGGTTCTTCATTATTTTGAAGGAATGATACCTGTGCCGTTTATTACACCAGGAGCTAGGCTGGGGCTTGCAAATATAATTACAGTAATTGCATTATATATGCTAAGTCCTAAAGAAGCATTTATAATTTTATTTTTAAGAATTTTATTATCAGTTATGTTTGGGGGAAGCATCTCAAGACTTATGTATAGCCTTTCAGGAGGAATATTAAGTTATGTATTTATGCTTATAACAAAGAAAGTATTTAAAGATAAAGTAAGTATTATAGGAGTAAGTTGTGTTGGAGCAGTTTTTCATAATGTAGGTCAATTATTAGCAGCAGCTTTAATTGTAAAAACTATAGGAGTGCTATTATATTTACCAGTAATGAGCATTGCAGGTATTGGTACTGGTATATTTGTAGGATTAACTGGAAACTTTGCGGTATATCATTTAAATAAGATATTTGTTAAAAATGGTCAATGGGTTTAAATATATTTTTGGGGGAAAAATAGATGAATGTGGAGGAAGATATACTTACGGCGGCATTAAACAGTCTAGGGGAATTTATTGTTATAGTAGATGAAGATGGAATTATTACAATGATGACAGATGGATATAAAAAATTTTTAAGATGTGAACATCCAGAAGGAAATCATGTAACCAAGGTAATTCCTAATACGAGATTACATATAGTTGCCAAAAATAGTGTGAAAGAAGTAGGAGATATCCAAGAAGTAAATAATCATAAGATGATTTCAATGAGAGTTCCTCTAATTATTGATGGTAAAATAAGAGGAGCCATTGGAAGAGTAATGTTTAGAGATATTCATAACTTAAATTCTTTAACGAATAAAGTAAATGTGGCAGAGAGAAATAGGGAACCCTACCAAAATAAATTCACTTTTGGGAATAGGGCTACAACTACCTTTGATAAACTTATAGGGAAAAGTGAAAAGTTTTTAGAAGTGATTCATTTTGCAGAGAGAGTTGCAAAAGGGAGTTCCTCAATTTTAATTACTGGAGATAGTGGAACTGGAAAGGAACTTTTAGCTGAAGCTATTCATAACGAAAGTAGTAGATCAAAGGGACCCTTTGTAAAAATAAATTGCGGTGCAATTCCACCAGAGTTATTTGAATCTGAAATGTTTGGATATGATGGAGGAGCTTTTACAGGGGCTAAGAAAACTGGGCAAAAAGGGAAATTTGAAGTAGCTAATGGAGGCACAATTTTATTAGATGAGATAGGTGATATGCCGCTATTTATGCAAGTTAAGTTATTAAGGGTAATACAGGAGAGAGAAGTTGTTAGAGTTGGAAGTAATGAAGTTAAAAAAATTGATGTAAGAATTATTGCTGCAACTAATAAAAATTTATCAAAATTGATTGATGAAGGTAAGTTTCGTGAAGATTTATATTACAGATTGAATGTACTTAATATAAAGATTCCTAGCTTACATGAACGTAAAGATGATATAAGAATTTTAGCAGAATCATTAAGAAAGAAAATTTGTCTGAAATATGGAATATATAGTGAAGGAATTAGAGAAGACGCACTAATATGCCTAGAAAATTATAATTGGCCTGGAAATGTTAGAGAACTGGAAAATGTCATAGAAAGAGCGGTTAATCTGTTAAATGATGATATAGAGATTACACCAGAGCACCTGCCAAGTAAGATAACTAATAATGAAATTCCAAAAGATAAATATATAAATGGTAATCTAAGTGAAATAGTAGATAGAGTTGAAGCACAAGTTATTATACAGGTTTTAGAGAAAACAAAAGGAAATAAAATTGAAGCATCTAAAATTTTAGGTATTAGTAGACAAGCATTATATAAAAAAATCAACAAATTAAGGTTAAATGACAGAATAGTGTAAACTTTAATATACATGTATATTAAAGTTTACACTATTGTTTTTTTTATGAAGATGTGATTTTTCAGTGAAAACGATAAAAATTTAACAATAATTTTAACTTTTGTTAAAAAAAACACAAAGAAATCAAGGAAAATTCATAAAAGAGATATATAGGAAAGAAAAGTAAATTTATCACGTGTAAACTTCGGTTTACATATTGTTGGTTTTGATTTTCTGAAACCCTGTGTTTTCAAGGTTTTATATTTTGGCATGAAAATTGCTACTATATAGTGGTATAAGAAACAAATAAATAAACTTCGTTAAAAAAAATGAAAAGGATGGGGTATGTTATGAGAGAAGTAGTTGTTGTTAGTGCTGCTAGAACAGCAATAGGATCTTTTGGAGGTTCATTATCAAAATTTTCAGCTACAGATTTAGGAACAATAGCTGCAAAGGAAGCAATAAGAAGAGCAGGTATAAAACCTGAAATAATTGATGAAGCTATTGTAGGAAATGTAATTAGCGCTGGATTAGGTCAAAACATAGCTAGACAAATTGCTTTAAATGCAGGATTAAGTGAAGGTTCTACTGCATTTACAGTAAATAAAGTTTGTGGTTCTGGTATAAAATCAGTATCATTAGCGTCTCAAGCTATAAAGGCTGGAGAAGCTGATGTAATTCTTTGTGGTGGAACTGAATCAATGAGTAATGCACCATATTTATTACCAACAACAAGATGGGGACAAAGAATGAATGACGGTAAAATTGTTGACTCAATGATTAAGGATGCTTTATGGGAAGCATTTAATGATTATCATATGGGAGTTACTGCAGAGAATGTAGCAACTCAATATGGAATTACAAGAGAAATGCAAGATGAATTTGCCTTAAATAGCCAGATGAAAGCTGAAAAGGCAATAAAAGAAGGTAAGTTTAAAGATGAGATAGTTCCAGTTGAAATTCCTCAACGTAAAGGTGATCCAATTATATTTGATACTGACGAATATGCTAAATTTGGAACTACTATTGAAAAATTAGCTAAATTAAAACCAGCATTTAAAAAAGACGGTACTGTAACAGCAGGTAATGCTTCAGGAATAAATGATGGGGCTGCAATGCTTATTGTTATGGCTAAGGATAAAGCAGAAGAATTAGGAATAAAGTATCTTGCAACTATTAAAGCTTATGCATCAGGTGGAGTTGATCCAAAAGTTATGGGTTGTGGACCTTATGAAGCAACAACTAGATTGTTTAATAAAACAGGATTAACTATTGATGATATAGATCTAGTAGAAGCTAATGAGGCTTTTGCATCTCAATCTATAGCAGTTTCACAAGAATTACATTTTGATAAGGATAAGGTAAATGTAAATGGTGGGGCAATAGCTTTGGGACATCCAGTTGGAGCTTCTGGAACTAGAATTATAACTACTCTAATTTATGAAATGATTAGAAGAGATAGCAAAAGAGGATTGGCTACTTTATGTATAGGTGGCGGACAAGGTATGGCAATAGTTTTAGAGAGATAGATAGATTAAAAAGCTGTGGGTTACCACAGCTTTTTAACTTATGTTTATATATTGACTTAAAACGAGTTTAAAAAATATTTTCTAACAAAATAGAATTATTTTTATTAAAAATCGTAATACATTATGTGTGAAAATACGATAAATATATGATATACTTTATATATCAAGTCAAATATGTGAATGTGAGTGAAAGGAATGTTACTATGGATATGAAACTTGATGGCGGAGATGCAAGCAGCAATGGAGAAGTTAATTTGAAAAAAATTAACAAAAAACGTAATACAATAATAGCTTCAATTATTGTAGGAATTATTCTTTTAATTTGTATCGCGAGAGGTGTTTATATACATTCCACGGTATCTAAGTATGATAATTTAATTATGCCGGGAATATCTATAGATGGAATAGATGTTGGAAATATGTCTATGGAAGAAGCGAAAAATGAACTTCACAAAAAATATACTGATGAATTATCTAACAGATTAGTTTCGATTACTGTTGGAGATAATAATTATAATATTAATTATGATGATTTAGATGTAAATTTTAATATTGATGAAACTGTGGATGAAGCATTCAGTGTTAATAGGGATTTGAAAACTTTAAAAAAGTTTAAAGCTATAAAGAATCCGGAAGTAAAAGAACTTAATATTTCATTTACTTATAATGATGAGGCTATTAATTCAATGGTTTCTAATATTGAAAGTGAAGTTAATGTTGAAAAAAAAGATGCTACAATTACTAAAAGTGGATCTGGATTTTCGGTTACCGATCATGTTGTGGGTAGAAAACTTGATACTGAGGCTTTGTTAGATGAAATTAATACAAAGGTAAAAGATAGCAAGGAAGGAAACATAGAGGTTGAAGGAGTAATAACTGAAGAAGTTCCAGTAAGGAATAAGGAAGCGCTTTCTGCAGTTAATACTATGATTTCAACAGCTTCCACTAAGTATGGAACATCAGATCCTAGTAGAGGAACTAATATTTCAATTGGAGCTAGAACTCTTAATGGAATAGTATTAATGCCTGGAGAAAGCTTTAGCTTTAATACTGTTGTAGGAGACACAACACCGGATAAGGGATATCAAGAAGGTGGTGTTTATGTAGGGGACAAGCTTGAAAAAGGCTATGGTGGAGGAATCTGTCAGGTGTCATCAACTCTACATAATGCAGTGTTAAAAACAGGAATTCTTCCAGATCAAAGAACAAATCATAGTATGCCTGTTGGATATGTGGATTTAGGATTAGATGCAACAATAGCTTATGGATATTTGGATTATGTATTTACCAATAGTTATGATTATCCAATATATATTGAAGGATATGCAGGTGGAGGAACACTTACTTTTAATATATATTCTAATTCCTCTGTGAATGCAGGAAAGACTTACGGATTTGTTTCTGATGTATATGAAACAGTGCCTTTAGCTGTAAAATATGAAGACGATGCTTCATTAGAGCAGGGAAAAGAAGTTGTTAAGCAAAACGGTAGCACTGGTTATAAAGTTAAAGCATACAGAATAACTTATACAAATGGTGTTGAGACTAATAGAGAATTGTTAAATAATGATACTTATGCTTCATTACCTAGAATTATTAGAAGAGGTACAAAGCCAGTAGTAAAAGCTGAGCCGGAAACTCAACCTGAAACACCAGCACCGTAATATAAGGTTGTTGCAATATTTATTGCAACAACCTTTGCTTATATGTGGATATATATGTAATTGTAGGCTTGCATAATTTGTATATTTTATTAGTTTAAGCTTATAATAAGCATTAGAGATAAGTTAATTTAAAAGTGATGATTATATTATATTTGTTGACATAAAAATTGAGATATAGAAAGGAAGTCAATAATGAATTACTTTCAGGAATTTACTAAACATTTACTAGAGGATGAAAAACCTTCAAGATATTTCAATAGACTAAAAGAAGAAGGAAAGTTTCCAAATGAATTTCCGTACAATTATATATTAAAATTTGAATTTATAGAACAAAATCATAAGCATCATCCAGAAGGTAATGTATGGAACCACACTATGCAAGTAGTTGATGAAGCTGCTAAAAGAAAAAATTATAGTAAAAATCCTAAGGGGTTCATGTGGGCAGCATTGTTTCATGATATAGGTAAAATTACTACTACCAAAACAAGAAGAGGATGGATAACTTCTTATGATCACGATAAAGTTGGTGGAGAAATGATTAAAGAAGTAATGAAGAGCTGGAATATTGACGAAGATGATGAGTTTTATAAGTACGTATATTATTTAGTCAGGTTACATATGCAAATTTTATTTATAGTTAAAGATAATGAATTTGCAGATTATAATTTAGTAGTAAAAAGTGGTATTTATGAGGACATTGCATTACTAGGAATTTGTGATAGATTGGGAAGAGGATTTAAATCTACTGAAGAGATTACAAGAGAAGAAAATAATATTAATATCTTTAAAGAAAGATGTGAAAATTATATAGAAAAAAGAAGAAGAATGTTTAAAGAATATAACATTCCGGAAGAATAATGGTGGTTAGGTGGTTGCAGTAAATGAACTTTGATGAAAAGGATGTAATAGATTATGGAATGGTATGTAAACATTTGGATACTAAATATATAGGAAGAAATTATATTTACTATGATACAATTGATTCTACCAACGTACAGTGTAAGAAGCAGTGTAGTAATAAAGTTATTGAAGGCATAACGGTAGTTGCTGAGGAGCAAAGTACTGGAAGGGGAAGGTTAGGAAGACATTGGGAGTCACCTAAATCAACAGGTATATGGATGACTATAGGATTAGCACCCAAGGTTTTACCAGAGATGGCATCTAAAATAACAATTATAGCAGCAGCTGCAGTATATAAAGCGTTAAAAGAACTTAATATAGATTGTGGAATCAAATGGCCTAATGATATAGTTATTAATGGGAAAAAAATATGTGGAATATTAACTGAAATGAATACAAAGGAAAATGAGATAAATTATGTTGTAGTTGGAATAGGTATAAATGTTAATATGGATTATTTTCCAGAAGAATTGAAAGAGAAGGCTACTTCTTTAAAGAAAGAATTGGGACATAAGATTGATAGAGCTGAATTACTAGGGAAAGTTTTAAATTATTTTGAAAAGTATTATGATCTTTTTAAGGATTCTGGAGATATCAGTTTGGTAAATCAGGTTTGTAAAAAAGCATCCGTTGTCATTGGTAAGGATGTTAAGATTATATCCAGAAATGAAGAAATTTTGTGTAGGGTAGTGGACATAGATGAAGATGGACAGCTTATTGTTAGATATGAAGATAATAGTATCCATAAAGTTTTCTCTGGAGAGGTATCTGTTAGAGGACTTTATGGGTACCTATAAGCAGATATTAAAATATTAGGCTTTTTCAAAAGGAACCCTATGGTTCCCCTTGAGGACCTCTCCTTGAACCGGAGGGGATAGAATCCCCCTTCACCCCTATTTAGGAAAAGCGTGCATATAAGCGGATATATAATGTTCAGCTTTTTCAAAAGGAACCCTATGGTTCCTGAGGAATGACTCCTTGAATCGGAGGGGATAGAATCCCCCTTCACCCCTATTTAGGAAAAGCGTGCATATAAGCGGATATTAAAATATTAGGCTTTTTCAAAAGGAACCCTATGGTTCCCTTTGAGGACCTCTCCTTAACAAGGAGGGGACAGGGTACCCTTCCAACCCTCTTTGGGAAAAGCATGCATATAAACTAGAAATTACTTATAAAAGTGTAGGGAGGCGACAATTGGTGCCCCCTTTTTTATTTCTAAAATAATATATGAATACCAAGGCTCTTTTCTTTTACTTGTACATGAACCTGGATTTAAGAATAGAGTTTTTCCCTTTGTAAAGATAGTTGGCTTATGGCTATGACCATAAATTATTATATCAAGCTTATCGTTTTTAAATATGTCGTAAACATTATCTAAGGTTTGCTTTTTACTACCATGTCCATGATATAGTCCTATTTTGAAGCCTTCTAGTGTAATAATTTCTTTTTCTGATAGAATAGATCTTAAATTAGAATTGTCATTATTGCCATATACACCAAGAAATTTGGAGGTGTTTTTTAAAATATCAATAATGTTATTGGAAGTATAGTCTCCAGCATGTATTATCATATCAACGTTAGAAAAATTTTCTTTCAGCATTGATTCGAATTTTGAAGTGTGAGTTCGAATATGAGTATCAGAGATAATTGCAAGTATCATATATTTATCCTCCAGAAAGTTCCTTATTACTTTAAGTATAAGAAGGAATATGAGTTTCTATTCATAAAAAGTGTAAGTTAAATAAAATTTATATTTGTTATTATAATTTCTAAAATTTTATTTTATAATAGGGTACATTTAATGTGTTTATATAATTTAAAATGTAAATAATTAATTGTAACATATATATTAATGATGTGGAAAAAACACTTAAATTATAATATAATAATAAATAAGAAGAGTATATTAGTTGTGCAAAGAATAATTGTACATCACAAATGTCGAAATATGATGTTCATTTAATAAAAAAGCGCAATAATATATAAATTCTGACTATTTAATGTGTACTATTAAAGGGATGGAGTGAATTATATGAAAGAGAATATACTTAATATTATCAAAGATAAGACATTGACTTATGAAATGAAAGTTCTTAATTTAGCAAAAGAATCAGAGAACTGTTTAGATGTTTTAAATATGTCGTCTAAAACTAAGATGTATAAAGAAGCAGGTATAATCTGTGACCTAAATGAAGGAAAAGCACCGTATAGACCTAGATACATTGTGCCAGATTATGAAGCATTCATGAAAAATGGTAGTGAGTTCTTAAGATTAGAGCCGGCTCAAGATATTTGGGAGGCAGTTAATAATTTATTAATCATATATAAACATGTTCCATCAATAACTTCTTTTCCAGTATATATTGGAAATATAGATACTTTATTAGAGCCATATGTTGAGGATGAGAATGAAGCTAGAAGAGCAATAAAATTCTTTTTAAAGCATATTGATAGAACTATTACGGATTCATTTTGTCATTCTAATATAGGTCCTAAGGCAACTAAAGCGGGAAGAATAATTTTAGAAGTAGAGAGAGAGTTACAAAATGCTACTCCAAATATAACACTAAAGTATTCCAAAGAAACACCAGAGGATTTTGCAATTGAAGCAATTAAAACTGGATTATCTTGTGCTAAGCCAAGTTTTGCGAATCATGAGATGTTTAAAGCTGACTTGGGGGAAAACTATGCTATTGTAAGTTGCTATAATGGACTTAACATTGGTGGTGGAAGTTATACTTTAGTAAGGATGATACTTTCTAAGCTTGCTAAAATGGCATATAATGAAGAGCATTTTATGAATATCCTTTTACCAGATGCAGTAGATGCTATTTTAGATTATATGGATAAAAGAGTTAAATTTATAGTTGAAGAAAGCAATTTCTTTGAATCTAGTTTTTTAGTTAGAGAAGGATTATTATATAGAGATAGATTTTCAGCAATGTTTGGACTTGTTGGACTAGCAGAATGTGTAAATACTTTACTTGGAGCAACTGAGCAGTGTGATAGATTTGGATATTCTAAAAAAGCAAATGAATTAGGAGAAAGAATAATAAAAGCTATGTATGACAGAGTTAATGCTCATACTGCGCCATACTGCGAAGGAACAGATAATCATTATTTATTACATGCTCAAGTTGGAATAGATACTGATTTTGAGACAAGTCCAGGATGTAGAATTCCTATAGGAGAGGAACCACCAATCCATGAACATTTAGTTCAAAGTGCTCCATTCCATAAATATTTTCCGTCTGGAATAGGTGATATATTTAAATTTGATGAGATGGCTAAGAATAATCCTAAATCAATTTTAGATATAATAAATGGAGGCTTTAATATAGGACTTAGATATTTTTCACTATATTGTGATGATTGTGATGTTATAAGAATCACAGGTTATCTTGTAAAGAGATCTGATATAGAAGCTTTAGATAGAGGTGAACAAGTGCTTCAAGATACAGTAGCCTTAGGATACGGAGCGGTGAAGAACTCTAAAATTCTTGAGAGAAAACTAAGGGAAGAAAAGAATAACTATTAGATTGAAAAAGTAAGGTGATAACTTATGAATAAGGATATTATTGGATACGTAAATAAAATAATTCCCTTTAGTAATGTAGATGGTGAAGGAAATAGAATGGCTATATTTTTACAAGGGTGTAATTACAATTGTTTATATTGCCATAATCCAGAAACTATAAATACATGCATTAACTGTGGTAAGTGCTTGGAGGTATGTCCTGTACAGGCTATTCAAATGATAGACGGTGAAGTTAAATATGATATAGATAAGTGTGTTAATTGTGATAGTTGTATTGGTGCATGCAATAGAAATAGTAGTCCTAAGATTTCTAAGTTAACTGTAGGTGAAGTGATTAAAAAAATTGAAACTGTTAGACCGTTTATTTCAGGAATAACTGTTTCAGGTGGAGAGTGTACTCTTCAAAGCGAGTTTTTATTAGCTTTATTTACCGAAGTTAAGAAGATGGGACTTACTACTTTTATAGATACTAATGGATCTGTACCTATATGTGAAAATGAACAGTTATTAGCAGTTACTGATAAAACTATGATAGATTTAAAAGCTTTTGATCCAAAGGAAAATGAGATGTTAACAGGAATTAATAATGATACTGTAATTAGAAATATTAGAAAATTAGGAGCTATGGATAAAATATATGAAATTAGAACGGTAGTAGTTCCAGAAATTTTAAATAGTAAATTTACGGTACAAGAAGGCAGTAAGCTGATAGCTAATATTAATCCTGAAATTCAATATAAGATTATAAAATATAGACCTATGGGAGTAAGAAAAGAGCTATTAGAAGCTAAAGTACCAACCAAGGAATATATGGAAGAACTTGAAAATATCGCGAAGAAAAATGGATGCAAAAAAACCTTAATTGTATAATGAACAAAGTAAAAAAATCTCAGGTTAATTCCTGAGATTTTTTATTTTCACTATTCACTCTTAATTCTTCACTTAGATAATATTTCAGCTATATTAAGAGAGTGATCTCCAACTCTTTCTAAGTTACTTATTAGATCAAAGAAGATAGTTCCAGCAGTTGCGCTACATTGACCTAAATTAAGTCGTTTGATATGAGAAGAGCGTAAATCTTTTTCTAGAGTATCTATTTTTTCTTCTAATGCTTTCACTCCATTAACTTTATCTTCATTAAAATCAGCAAAGCATTTTAAGCTAGAGTCTAAAGTTTCAAGACAAACCTTTGAAATTTCAGAAAGTTCGTTTATAGCATCTTGAGAGAAAGAGATTTCCTTTGTAAGTTTTTCAGAAGCCCAGTCAGCTATATTTTCTGCGTGATCTCCTATACGTTCTATGTCATTTACAACATGGAAGTATGAACTAACAATTGTTTTTTGAGCTTCGCCTAATTCTGAATTTGAAAGTTTTACTAGATATTTAGTGATATCTGTTTCTAACAAGTTGATTAGATTTTCATTTTGATATACTTTATTTATAAGTTCAGAGTTGCCAGTCATAAAGCTATCTAAGGATATCCTTAAGTTATCTTCAGCAATTCGTCCCATTCTTATTATTTCATTAGTTGCTTGCCCAAAGGCAATTGAAGGAGATTCTAATAATCTTTCATCTATATACTTTACACCTTGCACTTCTTCATCATCACTACCTGGTAATATAATATTTACTAATTTAACTAGGTATTTTGTGAAAGGTAAAATTAAAATAGTGTTTGTTACATTAAATATTGTATGTGCATTAGCTATTTGTCTTGCTACAATACCTTCGGTTGAGGCAGGAGTAATAGCAGTAACTATTTCAAGTAGTAAATTAGATACAGGAGGAATTATAAAGATTGCACTACCTATAATATTAAAGAATAAATGTATAAGAGCTGCTTTTCTTGCTGTTTTTGTAGTACCTAATGATGAAATTAATGCTGTAACACAAGTTCCGATATTAGTACCATATAGAATAGGTAATGCTATATCTATAGGCAAACTTCCAACTGTAGCTAGAGCAATTAAAATTCCAGTAACAGCAGATGAACTTTGAATAACAGCTGTCATAACTATACCTAAAAGTAAGCTAAGTAGAGCATGACCTTTTAAACTTAAGATTAAATGTGTAAAGAAAGGAGCTTCTCTGAGTGGCTTCATTGCATCAGACATTAGATTTAAACCTAAGAATAAGATACCGAATCCAAGAATTATGCCACCACTTTCTTTAAGTGTTCTTTTTTTACTAAACAGAACAAAGACAGCACCAAGAGCAATAAATACAGGAACAAAAGCTTTAAAGTCAAAAGTTATTAGCTGAGCTGTGACAGTTGTTCCGATATTAGCTCCCATAATAACATAGGCAGCTTGCATAAGGCTCATTATTCCAGCATTTACAAAGCCAACTACCATAACAGTTGTAGCACTACTACTTTGAATTAGCGCTGTTACAGCAACACCTGTTAAAACTCCTTTTATAGGATTAGAAGTAATTTTATCGAAAATTCCTTTTAGTTTATCTCCAGCTAAATTTTCAAGTCCATCTCCCATGGTATGCATACCATAAAGAAAGAGACCAAGTCCACCAAGGAGATTTATTATAATGAATAAGTATTCCATATGTATTCCTCCCAAAATTTTTACCATAGTAATATGTTGTGTATTTACAAGATAAAAATACCGTATTTTTTAAAAATATATAAGTGATTTTGAGAAGTTTTAACACTATATAAAGTATATTTAACAAAGCATAATAAAGAATTAACATAGAATTAACATTCTTGATAAATTAAGAAATTTGATGTATAATA
This sequence comes from uncultured Clostridium sp., assembly GCA_900548455.1. GTDB lineage: Bacteria > Bacillota > Clostridia > Clostridiales > Clostridiaceae > Clostridium_J. Next base: position 86,302 of record URKQ01000011.1, on the reverse strand, counting down.
ATTATTGAAAAACATAGTGGACAGTTCGGAAGCCTCCTGTCTTTAAATAAAACTACGGCATTAAAAACAAGTTTCTTAATAAGAAGTATTGTGTTGATTTTTAGTGTCTGTCATAATTTATGGCGGACTTTTATTTTGTTAAAATCAAATATAAGTGCCGATTAAAGCAGGTGTATGGCTAGCGAGGTGACATAGCTAGATTCATTGTTTTTAGTAGAAATTATCTACTACTATACTTCAGTCGTTAAAGAGTGAAGTTAGCGTTCCTAAAGTACCACTAAAATTAGGAGGGTATTATTTTTATGAACACTAATAAGAAAACAGTAATGTTAGTTAAAATGGCATTAGTAGTAGCGATTTATGTAGCTGTTACTGGCGTCCTTGCACCGATTTCCTTTGGAAATATTCAATTTAGATTATCAGAAGTATTGATTTTATTGGTATTTATTGATTCAGCTTATATAGCTCCATTAACATTGGGATGCTTTATTGCTAATTTTTTATTTAGTAATATGGTTGCATTTGATGTTGTTTTTGGAACTTTGGCCACATTTATTACACTTATATTAATGTGGTATACTAAAAAAGCTTTAATAAAAGAGGATGAATCAAATTTAGGAAGAGTAGCATTTCTTTCATCAATTTGGGCATCTTTAGTAAATGGAATTATTATAGGTGCTGAACTTTACTATGCTTTAAAATTACCGTTTTGGTTATCTGCAATTCAAGTTGCTATAGGAGAATTTGTAGTGGTTTCAATTGTTGGAGTAATAGTATTTAAGTTTTTATATGCAAATGATAGTTTGATGGATAAATTAAAAGTTTCTGTAATAAAATAAAATTATAGAATATCTCAATAAGGGCTTTGGATACAGAGTCAATTAAAAATAGTTTAAACATAGAAGATGATTTCGAAAATAGAAATCATCTTTTTTTATGTTCAAAATGACACAAAAATGACATAAAGAAATTATATGATAATAGAGTAAAAAATAACAGTTAATACAAAGTAAACAAAAGGTTTTGAGAGGTTTTAAAATGAAGAAGTTTAGATATATTGCTATTTTTTGTGTGCTAATTATAGGAGGATTAATTTTCTTTAATTGTCATATGAATTTAGTGATTGAAAGACAATTGGATAAAAAAGACTTAAGTGAAATTAAACATGAATATGGGAATGTTATTAGAGATCGTGGGGGAGCTATTAAAAATTATGCATGTAAGAAAGGTGATTTGTTACTTTTAGGGTCGTCGGAGTTAAATTCTTCAGTAGAACAAAACCCTATTAGGATGTTTCCGTCAAAGGATGCTAACTATGATATTATTACTTTAGGTAGAGCATACACCCAAAGTTTACAACACTCAGCGATTCTCGCTAGTACCAAAGGGTTAAAACCTAATACTAAGGTAGCATTTATATTATCTTTGCCGTGGTTTATGGAATACCAGGTTTTGGGAGACAGTGATTATGAAAGTAATTTTTCTCCATATCAATTTTACAGAATGATGTCTAATAAAAAGGTAAGTGATGAAAATAAAAGGTATTATGCAAAGAGAACTTATGAAATGCTAAAAAATAGTAGCAATTATCAGGAAGAAGCCATATATGCAGAATATTATATGAAAGAAGATATTGTAGGGCAGACTATATTCCATGTTTTAAAACCATATTATTTGTTTAAGGAATATATTTTGGAAAATAAAGATAAGATTCAAACTTATAGAAAAGTTAAGGACTTGAAAGTTAAAGATAATAATAAAGAAGTTAAAGAAATTAATTGGAAAGATGAAGAAGTAAAGGCTCAAAAGCAAGGAGAAGAAAAAGCTAGTGGCAATCCACTACTTATAGACAACGAGATATATGAAAAGAGCGTAAAAGATAATTATGATAAAATCAAGGGAAAGTATCAAAATGTTAATTTATTAGAATGTAAGGAAATGTATGATTATAAGTATTTTTTAAAGGTGTGTAAAGATTTAAATGTTAAACCTTTAATAATATTAATGCCAGTTCATGGAGCAGCATACGATCATATGGGGGTTACAAGAGAGAAACGAAGCGCTTATTACGATATAGCAGAGAAATTAGCAAAGGATAATGACTTTGATGTATTAAATTTAAAGGAAAAAGAATATGAGAATTATTATATGATCGATACTATTCATCTAGGTTGGAAAGGATGGTTAGATGTAAATAAGAAAATTGTAGATTATTATAATGTTACAAGTTAGAATAAAATTGATAAAAAAATAAAATAATGGTATAATTGGATGTCTATGTAATACAGACATCTTTAAAAGGGTTTAGAGGTTGGATGAAGGGGGAGTTACAACTGAAGAAGTTAAGATATTTATTAATACCATTAATTATAATATTATTAATAATTCCTACAGTTAATTTAATTTATACAAAAAAATGTGAGCATGTTTTACCACAAAAAGATATTACATCAATTAAGCATCAATATAATAACATTATAAGAGATAGGGGAGGCATATTGAAAGATTATATGCTTACAAGTGGAGATCTTATGTTACAGGGTTCATCTGAATTAAGTTCTACAGTTGATCAAAATCCTATACATGTGTTTCCTTTTAAAGATGCAGAATATGATGTAACTATATTGGGAAGAGCTTATACTCAGAGTTTACAAGAAGCATCTATTTTAAACAGTACTAATGGAATTAATGAAAAAAGTAAAATTGCATTAATTGTATCTTTGCAATGGTTTGAAAAAGAAGCAGGCTTGGATGGGGAAGATTATTCCGTAAACTTTTCAGAATATCAATTTTATAAAATGATGAACAGTAATAAGATTAGTAATGAAAATAAAAAGTATTATGCAAAGAGAAATTATGAATTGTTAAGTAAAGGAAATGAATTTACAGAAGAAAAGTTATATGCTAGATTACATGCTAAAGATGATTTCGTTTCTAAAATGTGCTTAACAATGATAAAACCATATTATAAATTTAAAGAATATATTTTAGATACAAAAGACAAGGTGCTAACCTATAATTTAGTTTCAAAATTACCGAATAAGAATGAATGTAATAATATTAAAAATTTAGATTGGAATGAAGAGTATTCAAAGGCTGAAGGTCAAGGAGAAAAGAATGCGTCTGGTAATCATCTGAAGGTAGATGATGAGTATTATAATAAGTATTTAAAAGATATTTATTATAAATTAGAAGGTACATCTAAGGATGTTGATTTAGTAATGTCTAAGGAGATAGATGATTATGAGTACTTTTTAAAAGTATCAAAAGAATTGGGAGTAAAGCCACTAATAATCATTACCCCAGCGCATGGCAGTTATTATGATTATCTTGGACTTAATAGAGAGAAGCGTTTAGAGTATTATAAAACAATTGAAGATATGTCTAAAGAGTACGGATTTGATGTGTTAAATTTGAAAGATAAAGAGTATGAAGAATATTTTTTAAAAGATGTTATGCATTTAGGATGGAAAGGATGGGTGAATATAAATGAAGAAATTTCTAGGTATTATAAGGAGAGATAAAAAAGAGATAATGGATAGTATTATATTTTCTTTAATACTAATTTCCACCTTTTTAGTATTTGTTTTATCTACATTTAAAGATTTGCCATTTGTTTATAATCAATTTTAGAATTGTTACAGGCTTAAGAGAGAGGGATAATGATGAGAATATTAAGAGAAATTAAGAGATTTGCAAATGATAATAGGATAGCTGTAGTTTGTGAGGGTAAGAAAATGACTTACAAAGAGCTTGATAATATATCCGAATCTTTTGCAGCGTACTTAATAAATACATATGGAGAAAGTAAAGAGCCGGTAGTTATTTATGGAAATAAGGATAATTTAATAATAGCTTTAATGATGGGAGCTTTAAAAGCAGGAAGAGCATATGTGCCAATAGATGTAACTTTTCCCATGGATAGAGTAGGACAAATTATAAAGGATGTTGAAGCTAAGGTTATTATTAATTTTACAGATGAAAATTTAGGTGATGAAAAAGTTTTATCTAAAAAAGATGTACTGAGCTATATTGATAAATACAAGGATATGGAAGTTAATCAAAATTACTGGGTTAAAGATGATGAAAATGTATATATTTTATTTACTTCAGGAAGTACAGGAAAACCTAAGGGTGTCCAAATAAATTGTAACAATATAGATTCATTTACTTCTTGGTTTGAAAAATATTTGGATTTAGATTCTAATGAAGGTGTTGTAATGAATCAAGTTTCATATTCATTTGATTTGTCTGTTGTTCCATTATATATGGGATTAATTAAAGGAAAAACATTATATAGTTTGTCAAAACACACTTTAGAAGATTTTAAATTATTATTTGAGGAACTAAACAAATCTGAAATAAGTACGTGGATATCTACACCTACATTTGCTTCAATATGTACAAAATATGAAGGGTTTAATAGCAAGGAAATACCTAGTATTAATAAATTTTGCTTTTCTGGAGAAGTATTACCAAAAGAACTGGCAAAAGAGTTGATGGAAAGATTTCCTAGTGCTAGAATTATAAATGGATATGGACCTACAGAGGGAACAGTTTTCATAACAGCAACGGATATTACTAAGGATATGCTAATGGACGAAAGAGGGTTACCAGTTGGGAAACCAATGGAAGGAATAACTTTAAAAGTTATTGATCAAAATGGAAATGTTCTTGGTGATGGAGAAAAAGGTGAACTTATAGCTATAGGAAAAAGTATAAGTAAAGGATATTTTAACAATGATGAAATAACAAAGAAAGTTTTCTTTACTGAAGAACAGGATGGAAAACTAGTAGGTGGATATAAAACAGGTGATTTAGCATATTTTGAAAATGGAATAGTTCATTACTGTGGTAGAAAAGATTTTCAAATAAAGTTAAATGGGTTTAGAATAGAAATTGAAGATATAGAAAATAATTTAAGAAGGGTTGAGAATATTAGTAATTGTGCTGTTCTTCCTGTTTATAAAGATGATAAAATAGCACATTTAGCTGGTTTTGTTTCTTTGAAAAAAGAGAATGGTTTAAGTAGTCTTAAAAATTCTATAATCATAAAGGAAGAACTAAAAAAATATATTCCAAGTTATATGATTCCTAGAACAATAAAAGTAATAAATGAATTTCCTGTTAATACTAATGGAAAAATTGATAGGAAAAAGCTTATGGGGGAAATTAAGTAATGAAGTTATCACAATATGGAGATTATCTGTATCTATATATATTGCTCATTTCTTTTATACCAGCAATAATATTAGGAATTAAAGAAAGAAATATTAAATATTATGGTTTAGTAGTATCTATACCTATGATAGCAATGATTATTGGAGTTCCTTCATTATGTATAAAATTATTTATAATGTTTATTGTGGGGGAACTAGTTGTAACTTATGGGTACTTGATTATTAGAAAGAAAACAGATAATAAATATATATATTATATAGCATTATTTTGCTCTATAATACCTTTGATTATTACTAAGGTATCGGTGAAAACAACTATTGGTCCATTAGGGTTTATAGGACTATCTTATCTTAACTTTAAAGCGATACAGATGATAATAGAAATATATGATGGTACTATTAAAAAAGTTAATTTCTTTACGTATATATATTTTCTGTTGTTTTTTCCAACATTAAGTTCAGGACCTATAGATCGATATAGAAGATTTGAAGAAAATATAAATGCAATAGTACCTAAAGAGGAATATATAAATGATTATTTATATGTTGGTTTTAGAAAGATATTTATAGGCTTAGGATATAAGTTTGTATTAGCATATATTATAAATACACTATGGATGGCGAAAATACCAACTGATGTAACTTTTTTAAATGGGTTAAATTACATGTATGCATATAGTTTATACTTATTTTTTGATTTTGCAGGATATAGTTCTTTTGCAGTTGGGACTAGCTATATACTAGGAGTTAAGTCACCAGATAATTTTAACAAGCCATTTTTAAGTAAGGATATGAAGGAATTTTGGACTAGGTGGCATATATCTTTATCTAGATGGTTTGGAGATTATATATATTCAAGAATAGTGCTTAGTTCAATGAGAAAAAAGAGATTTAAAAGTAGATTTACAGCTGCTCATTTTGCACAGATGGTAACTATGCTTACTATGGGAATTTGGCATGGTCTTGAGTGGTTCTATATAATTTATGGATTATATCAAGGAGTGGTTTTAGTTCTAACAGATATAATTCAAAGAAAATGTAAATATTATAAAAAACATAAAAAAGAAAAATGGTTTCAATATGCACAGATTGTACTTAACTTTCATGTAGCATGTTTTGGACTATTATTATTTTCAGGATATTTGTTTCACTAAAGTGTATAATTGATTAAATGGAGGAATAAGAGATGAAAGAAAAAGTTTTAGACATGTTTGAAGAAGTAATAGGAACAGATGAAATAAGGGAAGATTTAGATTTAAATTTATTTGATGCAGGACTTTTAGATTCTCTTGGAATTATAGAAATGTTGCTTAAGATTGAGGAAGTTTTTGGATTAAAACTTCAGCCTACAGACTTAGAAAGAAGTGACATGGCTACAGTTAATAATTTAACTGCATTTTTGGAAAGTAAAATTAATTAGTTAAAAAGGTGTTGCAATTATTGCAACACCTTTGATTTTTGAAGGAATAATTAAAGGAAAGAATATTCTTCACTAGTATAAAAGTTATTAGATTTAAGATAAGAAGGAATATTCATTTCATCATCATTTATTTTAATTTTTGCATATTTTTGTCCTATCTCAAGAGTATATATATTAGAATTATTAGGTAGGTTACCAATACATCTCAATCTAATATTTAAACTTTCATCTAAATTAGGTATGTCAAATAGTGTTAAGAATCTTTGGCATCTTCCTTTAAATGCTCGCTCAGGGTCAAGGTTATCTATTTCAGTATTCTCAAAGGTAAAATCTATATTAAACCAAGAATTTTCCATGTAGATATTTGTCCTGCAGAACTCTTCTATATATTCACGGTTTTGATTTGCTCTAGAAATTCTTGAGAATTCCTCTAGTTCATCAACTAAAGATAAAAATGAAGAAAGATTATTAATACTAGTTATCTTAAAGCCATCACTTGTATGATCAGATATAGCTTGTAGTATTGATTGCTTAGAGGCTATATCTAAATAATTAACATCTTGATTTATACTATTTTTGTCTGAATAATGTAGATTAATAGTTCTAAATGCAGCGATATTTTTAATTAGTAAAAAAGCACTCATTATTCCATGTTTATATTCCTCGAAATCCTTTGAATAACGCCAAAGAATGGAAGGGGATTCTTGAATAGTAATATTTCCATGTAGAAATTGTTTCACAACAATTAATTCTTCATTGTTTAGGGATTTAAATTTATCTTTAGAGAATCGAATAAGTGTAGAATTTTCATCAACGTTTTCAAATATAAAGACTTCTTCAAGAAGTTTTTTAACATTTACATCAGAATTTTTCACACTTTCTTCAGTAAAATGTAAAGTGAAGTTATAACTTAAAAAGTTGAGAAAACTAGAAATAAAATTTTGATCTACATTACTAAAATTAAAGTTAAATTCATCATAATTATTAATAGAAAATGTAGGTAGAATTTTTTTTATGCTTTTATTAATTTTATCTATCTTTTTTAATGGATATCCAAGGTCATGGGTAAGTGCTGCAATGCAACACTGAGTATCATAAAGTTGGCCCATTTTAGAAAGATTACTATACAATGTATATAAATCTGCAAAGGAATCTTTCATATTTAAGGATTCAATTTCAAATTTCAAATTATTTATTTCTTCATAAAAGGTAAACATATTTTGAAATATAGGTGAAAATTCATCACTTTTAATTAAGTATTCCCCTAAGAAATATACCCAAAGACAGTGCAGTGTATGATCCCTGTAAAATGAATCCGAAGCAAATATAAGTTCTTCAAAATCTACATAATTATCAAAGTATTCAAAGAGAGTATCATATCCATCTTTATTTGAATCTAAAGAACTCATGGAGGCTTCAAAAAGAGTTTTCCAAAGTTCTTTGGCTATAATTATTTTTTCATTCATACTTACGGATTGTTTTAACTTATATATTAATTCACTAACAATTTTCTTTTTTTCTTTTTTGTTTTTTAAAAAGTATATTTTATCATTTTCAATTTCTTGTAGATAAAATTCTAAGACAGAATTTTCATTAAGCTCCTTCAAAAAATCACCTCATCAATATATAGTATATATAGTATATTATACTATATATACTATATTTTTCAATTAAGGAAATTTTCTATATTCCAAACATCAGTTACTATATCTTTATAAAAATCTGGATCATGACAAACTAATAATAAAGTTCCTTTAAAGTCCTTAAGAGCACTTTTAAGTTCATCTTTTGATATTTCATCTAAATGGTTAGTTGGTTCGTCTAAAATAAGCCAATTCGAAGGTGTGAGAGTTAGATTACATAAGCGAACCTTAGATTGTTCTCCACCACTGAGAGTTTTTAGTTTCTGTGTCATGTGGTCATTTTTAATTCCACATTTGCCTAAAGCGGCTCTTACCTCACTTTGAGATTTCTTAGGGAATTCATTCCAAATAGCCTCTATGGGAGTAATATTGTCAGTAGAAGCTTGTTGTTCAAAGTAAGCAGGATATAAAAAATCTCCTAGCATTATATCACCTTTAAGTGATGAAATTTCGCCCATGATTGTTTTTAAGAGTGTTGACTTACCGATACCATTACATCCAGTAATGACGACTTTATCACCTCTATTTAAAGTATAATTAAGGTTTGAAATAAGAGGATAGTTATATCCAATGGTTAACTTACTAATAGTCATAACTACAGATGATGATGGTCTTGTAAATTGAAAAGAAAAAACAGGTTTAGGTGATAATATTTTTGGCTTTTCTAATCTATTTATTTTATCAAGAGCCTTTTGTCTTCCTTTAGCCATTTTAGCAGTAGAAGCACGAACCTTATTTTTATCTATATAGTCTTGAAGTTTTTGTATCTCTCGCTGCTGAGAGTTGTATGCATTTAAGTAGTTTTTTTCTTCTTCATCTTTAAGTTTTAAAAAGGTGTCATAGTTCCCGTTATACCTTTTAATTGTATTGAATTGTAAGTTGAATATTACGTTGGTAATACTATTTAAGAAAATATTATCATGGGATATTACTATAAATGCATTTTTATAGCTTGATAAATATTTTGAAAGCCAATCTATATGCTCTTTATCAAGATAATTTGTAGGCTCATCTAAAAGTAACACATCAGGTGATTCTAGTAGAAGTTTTGCTAGCATTACTTTAGTTTTTTGACCTCCACTTAATTTATTAAAGGTAGTATTTAGACCAAGAACATTTATCCCAAGACCCTTTGAAGTTGTTTCGATAAGCTTAGGAATATTATAAAAGTCACTTGCATCTAAAGCATCTTGTAAATTGCTTAATTTTTTTAAGACTTTAGTATAATCAGAAACATTTCCTGTAGATAGATCATTACTTAATGAAAAAATTTTTTTCTCAAGAATAAAAAGATCTTGGAATGCACTTTTTAAAATTTCTAGTATAGTTATATTTTCATCAAAATCATTAACTTGCTTTAAATATCCTATTTTGCAATTAGATGATTTTGTGATTTTACCTTTATCCTGAATTAAATTCTCACAAATAATATTAAAAAGAGTTGTTTTACCAGCACCATTTACTCCAATAAGTCCAACATGCTCACCTTTTAATAATTTTAAATTAACATTATTTAATATAGTTTTATCACCAAAGCTAAAGCTTAGGTTTTCAATATTTAAAATACTCATAGTTTCCTCCTAAAATAAAAAGGGAAAGAGGCTGTGTATACCTCTTTCCCAAATTTCATTAAAATTAATGTAGGGTAGCTATAATAATAGCCTCTGTCTTAAATCACACTATTAAGTATAATTTAAGACACAAAAAAGAGTCTCATCCTGTAAAGTGTATCTATTCAAATGTTTAGGTAAAAAAGGGCGCAGTTATCCCGTTATTAACCTAAAACACTTTTAAGACTTACCACTTTACACAAATTGACTCTACCTCTTTCCTATATTAATTATTTTTATTTCATATAAGTTGTTATTAAGATTACATTTTAAAATAACCAATACTACAACTTATATATAAGTTTGTGTATATAAAATTAACTTATACAACATTATTATACACTATAAAAAACTAAAAGTAAATATTTTCATGTAATTACATATATTAAAGAAAGTTGTAATCATACATATTAAATATAGTTGACACTTTAGAAATAGAAACATATAATAGTAGATAAGTTATAATAAATATATAGTGATTTATATATTTGACGAATATTACCAATGAAGTGTGTAATAATATAAGTAAATTGATCAATAAAGACAGTGATGAGAAGAGTAGATAAATGAAGTAGTCTTAGCGAATTGACGATGGTGAAAGGTCAATACGAAGCTTTTATTGAAGAACATCTCGGAGTTTCTAACCGAAATCCTTTAGGAGAGTAGACTTAGACGGGAACTTGCCGTTAAAAAAGGAAAGTATCAAGAGAAATCTTCGTACTTGTGAGTGGTCATTATGATAATTTGGGTGGTACCGCGGAATTTGTCCTTTCGTCCCTTTGTATTTAGGGGATGGAAGGTTTTTTTATTGTAAAAAATTAAGGTTTAGAACCTTATAGAAATAAAAAGGAGGAAATTTAAATGGAATCAATTTTAGTAAAACAACTTTTTAGAGAAAGTGAAAAATTTGCAGATAAAGATATTTGCATATCAGGTTGGATTAGAACATTAAGAAGTTCTAAAGCATTTGGATTTATAGAAGTTAATGATGGAAGTTTCTTTAAAAATGTTCAAGTAATATTTGAGGATACTTTAGAGAACTTTAAGGAAATTGAAAAGTTAAGTATTAGTTCTTCTATAACAGTAGAAGGAAAATTAGTTTTAACACCAGGTATGAAGCAACCTTTTGAAATTAAGGCTACAAAGATTGTAGTAGAAGGAGAATCTAGTAGCGATTATCCACTTCAAAAGAAGAGACATACTTTTGAGTATTTAAGAACAATAGCTCACTTAAGACCAAGAAGTAATGCTTTCTCAGCAGTATTTAGAGTACGTTCATTAGTTGCATATGCAATTCATAGCTTTTTCAATGAAAGAGGTTTTGTATATACTCATACTCCACTTATTACAGGTAGTGACTGTGAAGGTGCAGGAGAAATGTTTAAAGTTACAACCTTAGATTTAGAAAATGTTCCTATGACTGAAGATAAAAAGATTGACTATAAAAAAGATTTCTTTGGAAAAGAAACAAATCTAACAGTAAGTGGTCAGTTAGCAGCAGAATGTTATGCTTTAGCTTTTAGGAATGTATATACTTTTGGACCTACATTTAGAGCAGAAAATTCTAATACAGCAAGACATGCAGCAGAATTTTGGATGGTAGAGCCAGAAATAGCTTTTGCAGATTTACAAGATGATATGGAACTTGCAGAAGATATGATTAAATATATTATTAATTATGTTATTGAAAATGCGCCAGAAGAGATGGAGTTCTTTAACAGTTTTGTTGATAAAGGATTATTAGAAAGATTAAATCATGTTGCAACTTCTGAGTTCGGAAGAGTAACTTATACTGAAGCTGTAGATATTCTTAAAAAGGCAGATAAGGAGTTCCAATACCCAGTTGAATGGGGATGTGATCTTCAAACTGAACATGAAAGATACCTTACAGAAGAAGTATTTAAAAAACCAGTATTTGTAACAGATTATCCAAAGGAAATTAAAGCTTTCTATATGAGAATGAATGAAGATAATAAAACTGTTGCAGCTATGGACTTATTAGTTCCAGGTATAGGAGAAATTATCGGAGGAAGTCAAAGAGAAGAAAGATATGATGTTCTTTTAGATAGAATTAAGGAACTTGGATTAAATCCAGAAGATTATTGGTGGTATTTAGAGCTTAGAAAATATGGTGGAACTAAACATGCAGGATATGGATTAGGATTTGAAAGAATGATTATGTATGTTACAGGAATGAGTAACATTAGAGACGTAATTCCATTCCCAAGAACTACAGGAACTGCAGAGTTCTAATATTAATTTAGAATTTAAAATGTAAAATTGATAATTTAAAATTATGATGGGAATCCAGCTTTGCGGCTGGATTTCTTTTTTTTCTTTAGAAATTCTTTAGATTTTATCCTGTATGTTCTTTAGTTTTACAATGTAATATTAAATAAAGCATAGGAAAGGGACATACATAAGGAAGGATGTGAAAGGAAATAATTTCTATGATGATGTATACTTGTATAAGGTATGAAGTGGTGTAGAAATTAAGGAAAGAGGAAGTAGTATGAATCAGTATAAGATATTAATAGTTGAAGATGAGAAAGATATTGCAATAGCAATAGAAGCATATTTATCAAATCAAGGATATAAGGTATATATAGCTAATGATGGGATTGAGGGGCTAGAAATATTAAAAAAAGAAGAGGTCCATTTAGCAATAGTAGATGTTATGATGCCAAGAATGAATGGTATAACCTTTGTTATGAAATTAAGACAAAGTTATGATTTCCCAGTAATAATGTTATCAGCAAAATCAGAAGAGGTTGATAAGATAATGGGATTAAATATAGGTGCTGATGATTATGTAACAAAGCCATTTAGGCCACTTGAACTTTTAGCTAGAGTCAATTCTCAGTTGAGAAGATATTCAAGATTTTTAAATATGCTACAAAAGGAAGAAATAAATGAAAATATATTTACAGCAGGTGGATTAGAATTAAATTTAGATACCAAGGAAGTATTTGTAGATGAAAAACTAGTGAAGATGACTCCTAGTGAATTTAAAATTTTATCTCTTTTAATAAAAAATAAAGGCAGGGTGTTTTCAGCAGATGAAATATATGAAAGAGTATGGAATGAGGAAGCAATTAATACCGATACTATTATGGTTCATGTGAGAAATATAAGAGAAAAAATTGAAATAAACCCTAAAAATCCAAAATATTTAAAAGTTGTGTGGGGAGTTGGCTATAAAATTGAAAAACAGTAAATTTAGAAAAGTAATAACAGGTTTAATAGTAGTAATAATAATGATAACTTCTATAGGAATGATTGTCGCATATCCAACTATAGATAAAATTGCAAAAGAAAAACAAAATAAGTATTCTTACTTTGAAAGTTACGATTTTATAAATATATTGAAAGGGGTTAGTTATAAATCTTTTTATGACATTTTGCAGAAAAACCAAACAGAATTGGAAAGTCCTTTTGATGTTTTAGTAAAAGATAATAGTGAAGGGCGAAGAGATGAACATGCTGTAGACTTTTTTAATGATACAGTTGAAAACTATATGCATAATTATTTAAATATAGATTATTATGCCATTAGTTCAAAAGATGAAATTAATATTACTAATATTGAAGGTATTGAAATATTAGAAAATGCCGATATAGATATAAATTCTATAAAAAATGATCATTATCAATTTTATGTTGTAATTAATTATGATGATTTAGGAAGACCAACTGTAAAATATGCATATGGTGCAAATCAGAACACAATTCAACAAGAATTATATAAGAATTCAAACTCTGTATTTTATGGATACCATCAGGATTTAATATCAATTAAAAATACAAATTTCGTAATTGGCGTTCCTAAGGAATTAAATTATTATGATAATGTTTCTTGGAAGCTAGATAATTTTTTAAATAATAGTTATGGAGAAGCGTCAACTATTTTTATTGTTATAGGGATAGTAGTTGTTATTTTAACAGCTTTTTTAATACCATATGATAAGGAAAAAGAAATTGTAGGATTTAGAGTAATATCAAAAATTCCATTTGAAATAATTCTTATTTTATTAGGATTAAATAGTTTTTTAACTGTTACTTCATCAATGTATATGATAAACGAGTGTGTAACAGGGGTGCCAAGTAGTTTTATCGGTAGATTAACTGGAAATTTACCTTTAAATCATGAAGTTTATTATTTTATTAACGTTATTATTTGGATTGTAATTTTTACCGTATATTTCAATGCTGGATTAATGTTAAAGCACATATTTAAATTTGGGTGGAAGAAATATTTTTTTGAAAGTACATTTATTGGAAGGTTTGTAGGTTTTGTAAGTAGGTGCATTAAAAGAACAATAAGAACTTTAGGAGAAGTGGATTTTACAAAAAAAAATAATAAGACTATCTTAAAAATAATCTTAATTAATGGAGTAATATTATCACTACTATGTTTGACATGGTTTTTTGGTGTCATTGGAGTAGCAATTTATTCAGTAGTTATATTTTTGTTGATAAGAAAATATGTTGATAGAATAAGCAATAAATACAAAGTATTGACCGATGCAACTAAAAAGATTGCTGAAGGATGTTTAGATGTAAAAATTGAAGAAGATTTAGGTGTATTTGAACCTTTAAAAGATGATTTAGAAAGAATTCAAAGTGGATTTAAAAGAGCTGTGGAGGAAGAGGTTAAGAGTGAAAAAATGAAAACAGAATTAATTTCAAATGTTTCACACGATTTAAAGACACCTTTAACGTCAATTATAACGTATATAGATCTATTAAAAGATGAAAAGTTAACAAAAGAGAAAAGAGTTGGATATTTGGATACATTGGATAGAAAAGCTGAAAGGCTTCAATATTTGATAGAAGATTTATTTGAAGTGAGTAAAGCAACCAGTGGAAATATAACCATGAATATTGAAGCTGTAGATGTAGTTTCCTTAATGAAGCAAACATTATTAGAGTTAGAGGATAATATACAAGGAGCTTTATTAAATATGAGAAACAATTTTCCAGAAGAAAAAGTAGTTTTACAACTAGATAGTTTCCGTACTTTTAGAGTATTTGAAAACCTAGTATCAAATATAACAAAATATGCAATGCCAAATACTAGGGTATATATTGATATAATTAATAAAAATGATTATGTAGAAATTATATTAAAGAATATGGCAGCAGAAGAAATTAAATTTGATGTGGATAATATTAGTGAGAGATTTGTACGTGGAGATGAGTCAAGGAATACAGAAGGTTCAGGTTTAGGTCTTGCCATAGCAAAAAGCTTCGTTGAGTTACAAGGTGGAAGTTTAAAAATTGAAGTAGATGGAGATTTATTTAAGGTTATAATAAAATTTCAAAAATAAGTAGTGTACACAAAATTTATTATAGGACTTAAATATAGTAGAAATCCAGCTTTGTGGCTGGATTTCTTTTTTTATTTCCAGATAGTTTTAGCAACGGTTAAATCCTCTCCAGCATCGTTGACGATATTATGAATACATATATAAGTATTATTTTCTTTTTCGATTTTAGTACGTACATCTATCATATGACCATAGCCAGTTTCTTTTTTATATACTACGGTAATTTCTTTCATTTCATAATTTAGTGCTATATCTAGAGGTACTGATTCGATAATCCAACTAATATATTTTACGTTGTTAACATGTTCATTAGTGTCAATGTCACTATATCTAACGTTGAATTTTACTTCATTATCCCAAGATTCTAGATGAGGAAGGTTAGCTGCTTTAAAGCGTTCATTTTCTTCAGGGGTAATATTAAAAGCTTTAAACATTTCTTCACCTAGTCTTACAGGTCTTCTTTTAATAGTATCTACCAATAGCCAGTTTGAAGTACCATCTACTAATAAGTTTCCTTCTAAATCTTCAATGAAATTTTTTCTATAGGCATAATATTTATAAAAGGAGTTTGAAGTTGTTGATACTTTAACTTCTTCACCATAAGTAGGATACCTATTAATTTTAATATTCCATTGAGTTAATATCCAACCTCTATTTTGAGATAATAGATAATCTATACCAACATTATTAAGATCAGATTGATAGGTGCATACATCCATTAGATAGTTTATTATTGTAGAGATTAAGGCTCTTTTTTTTGCATCAATTTCGTAATAGTGAACAGTATAATTTTTACTTGTTGTTAAACTCATATTAAGGCTCCTTTTCATGTTATAAAAATTTTATAAAATTATTTTATAGGCTCTGTAGTAAAATAAAGTGATAGAATATACAAACTTAAAACGTTTATTTAAAATGTAAAATTGTTGTTGAAATTCCATTGGAATTTCGTCATTGATTTTCAACTCTTAATTTTAAATTCTTAATTTATGCTTATATTTACGGCTTTTCCTAAAGAGGGTTGAAAGGGATCCTATCCCCTCCGCTTTAAGGAGAGATTCCTCAAAGGGAACCATAGGGTTCCTTTTGAAAGAGCTGAATGAAGTAATCAGCTGTATAATAGTAATTTTAGCATATTAATATGTAATATGTAATATTATGTTTGTAAATATTAAAAGACAAATTGTAATATTTATGTAATAAACTCGTAAGACAAAGGTAATAAAGGTATAGTTAATTCTTGATAAAATTAATATCAAGGAGATGATTAGATGAGAAGTGTAGAGTATGAAAAAAATCCTAAATCACATAGAAAAATTAAAAGAAAAAAAAGAAAAATACTTTTATGTAGATTTACTATACTAATATTAATCGCAGTTACAACGGGTATTTATTATATGAATAATTATAGAAATGTAGAAGGTGTAACTAAAATTATGGGGACTAATATACTTTTAGTAAATAAAGGGCATGTACTATCTAAAGATTATGTTCCAGCTAATTTAGTTAATGTTGATATAGAATTTTTACAAGAAGCCACGGATGAAGAACGTCATATGACTAAAGAGTCGGCGGAAGCCTTAAAGGAATTGGTGGAAGGAGCGGCGGCAGATGGAATTTATTTATGTGGATTGTCAGGGTATAGATCCTATGAAACTCAAGAAAATATTTATAGTTATAATTTAAAAACTCAGGGAGCTGACCATACTAATAGTTATGTTGCTAAAGCTGGAGCTAGTGAACATCAACTTGGGGAGGCGATGGATTTAGCAGCATCATGGGGATGGATATATGAGGGTTGTGATGAAGCTATCTGGATTGCAAATAACGCGTATAAATACGGTTTTATAGTTAGATATGAGAGTGGAAAAGAGGAAACTACCGGATATAATTATGAACCTTGGCATGTTAGATATGTTGGAAAAGAAGTAGCTAAAAAGATTTATGAATCCAACCTTACATTAGAAGACTATGAAAAAAGAATTAACTAAAACAATTTTAAGATAATGCAAAGTTTATATAAGCATTATCTTTTTTTTTATATATAAAAGTAGTATAATAAAAAGTAAGTGTTTACAAAATTTTACAAAGGTTTATAAATATAAAAATAATTAGTGGGGTGAAAAAATGATTCTTAATGTTGATCAATTTAAAGCTATGTTGATATATTCCTGTAGTATGATAGAAGAAAAGTTGGGAATATTATCTGATTTAGATTCAAAATTTGGAGATGGAAATCATGGAGTAACCATGGGGAAGATATGCAGGAGTATGAGAGAAATAATTAATAGTTGGCAAGGAGATATTCATGGACTGCTTTTGTCTTTAGCAGAAAAAATTACTAGCATAAATGGAGGAGCTACAATTCCTTTATGGGGCACTTTTTTAGAAGGTTTATCTGAAGGAGTAGAGGAAGAGAAGGAAATTGATGAAGAAACACTAAAGGATATGTTATTGGCTGCTTTAATTAATATTCAATTAGTAACAAAGGCACAAGTTGGAGATAAAACTATGATGGACGTTTTAATACCTGTAGTTAATCAGTCTCGAAATGATGAAGGTAATGTTTATGATATGCTTACTAATATATCAAAGGTGGCTAAAGAGAGGGCAGAAGCTACTAAGGAGTTAAAAGGAACTTTTGGAATAGGTAAATGTTATGGAGAAAAATCCGTTGGACATATGGACCCAGGAGCACTATCATTGGCGTTGTTTTTTGAGGGATGGGCTCAAATAGTAAATTAATAGACTCTGTAGTAAAATAAAAGTGTTGCAGCAATGCAACACTTTGTTTTATTAAAGAGGAGATAATAAAATAACTTATATAATATATTTGATTACACTATTTTCAAAAATACTATTAATTTCGTTAGTGAAAAATGATTTCATTTCTTGTAAGTCTTCTTTTGTATAAGTGTATTTTCCATAACCAAATTGACCATATTTATATTTACGCTCCTCATCATTCATTGGCAAAGTTGTGTCAGGAAAAACTTCAAGAATTATATTCTTTGCTCTTGGGGTGTATCTATGGGATATAACTTCAAAGGATATAGGATTTAAAGAGTCACAAGGTATGTTTTCACGTAGATTTAAAAGTAGCTTGTGATAATCATCCTTCCAACCTTCATAGATAAATACAGGCGCTATTATAAAACCTAATTGATAACCAGATAAAGCAATTTTTGAAGCTGCCTTTAAACGCTCATCTATAGAAGCAGTTCTATTTTCGTAGGAGTTTATAACATAAGGTGTATTTATTGTAAATCGAATGTCTGTATGATTATTATGTTCAATATTAAGTAAATTATCTACATCACCATATTTTGTAACAAATCTAAAACGGCCATGGTCACTTCTTGCAAAAAATTCAATGGCTGATTGTAAGCTATGTGTATATGGTTCTATTGGAATTGGATCTGATGTTGCTGAACCTTCAAATATAGTAGTATCGGGCAAAGCATTTTTAATGTATTCTTTTGCTTCTGATAATATGTCTTCTATATTTACATTTACCTTTATATAGGGCTTATCACCTAGATTAGTATTTAAGTAGCAATATTGACAATGACCAATACATCCAGAAATTAGTGGAAGTTGCCAATGAGCTGAAGGTTTACAACTTTGAAAACGCCCCATTCTTTTTACCCCTACCACTAAAGTATTTTTCCCTTGTCTATAGAAATCGTAAAGATTTTCTCCAGGTATATTGGACTTTATTTTATTAGAGGATAATTTAATTATTTCTATATTTTTATTAGTCTTAAATTTATCGTAAATTCTAGTACCCATTTCGTAATCTAAAGAATTTTTTTCAAAGATAATTCTCCTAGGAATAAAGATGTTAAACACCTCCCAACATATATATTATGTGATTATAGAAGAGTATTATCCTAGTTTTACATATTAAAATAGAATTTTTATTTGGTGAAGAGCGTATTGTATAAAAAAAATAGAAATGCAGACAATAAGTTATACAATGTAAGGAGGGGTATTATGACAAAATTAAAATGCGATGCATGTACATGTGAACATAATAATGATTATTGCTGTTGTCTTGATGGTATAAAAGTAGGAGGAAAACAAGCAACTGAGCAGGAACATACTTGTTGTGAAAGTTTTGCAGAGAGTGATGGAAGTATGACCAATAGTGTTCAAGAACCTGTTTTGCATATGGAAATAGGCTGTCATGCAACTAATTGTGTTCATAATGATGATTGCAAGTGTAAAGCAGACGAAATATGTATTTGTGGTGATCATGCTTGTGATTGCAATGAAACTGAATGTAGTTCGTTCTGTTGTAAGTAATATTAAAAAATAAAAAACTCCTTGGTATAAGGAGTTTTTTTGTTGGAAAATTATAATTCTATATAGATTAAAATTTTTATATTTATTGTAACTTATGTATTGTGATAGTATCATAGATATTAAGTTTAGGGTTTTAGGAGGGATTTTATTGAAAAAGGGTTTAATAAAAGAATATTTTATAATTACTTTTGGACTCATATTAGTAGCAGCTGGAATTCACTTTTTCTTAGTACCACACAATTTAGCCGCAGGTGGGCTTACAGGTCTTGCTATGGTTATAAATCATTATTTTCCAGCATTAAGTATTGGGGTGCTAATGTTTATTGGCAATATTTTCTTTTTTGTCATAGGATTTATTTTTATTGGGAAAGGCTTTGGAGTTAAGACAATTTATTCAAGCTTAATGTTATCTGTAATTATAGCAATATTTGAAAAAGTAATGCCCGTTACAAAGCCAATTTCTGAAGACATTCTTATTAATTTAATATTTGGTATTTTAATTGGTGCTATAGGTATGGCCATTGTGTTTAATGAAAATGCTTCTACTGGAGGTACAGATATTCCAGCTAAGATTTTAAATAAGTATTTTAATATAGAGATAGGAAAAGGATTATTAATTATTGATTTTATTGTAACCGGGTTAGCAGTGATTGCGTTTGGTGCAACTACTGGTATGTATGCACTGCTAGGAGTAATAGTAAATGGGACAGTAGTTGACTATGTTATAGATGGGTTAAATATAACTAAGAGAATTGAAATAATTAGTAGTGATTGTGAGAGTATTAGAAAATATATTATTGAAGATCTTGAAAGAAGTGCAACTCTATATAGAGCAGTAGGTGCTTATAATTTAGAAGAAAGAGATGTTATTGTAACAGTTATGGGGAAAAAAGAGTTTATCAAATTAAAGAATCATATTAAAAGTATAGACCCTAGAGCATTTATAATAACACATAATGTTCATGAAGTTTTAGGAGAAGGATTTAGAGACATATAAAAGGGCACTGTATTTTACTGCAGAACATATAAAAAACAGATGTACGGCTTGTACATCTGTTTTTTATATGTTACTTTATTATTCTTGAGCTGGTGCTCCTACAGGACAAACGCTAGCGCATGAACCACATTCGATACAAGCTGAAGCATCTATAACGTATTGACCATCTCCTGCGCTGATACAGCTAACTGGACATTCAGCTTCGCAAGCGCCACAAGAGATACAAGTATCTGCTATTTTATAAGCCATGGATATACCCCCCTTTACTATTAAATCATGATTATCATATCATATTATGCTATAATAATAAAGAGGTATACAGTATGAAAAAATGTTTTTTTAAAGAGGAAAATAGTGAAATGAAATTAAATGGAAAAGTTTTGATTATTACAGGTGGAACTAGAGGTATAGGTAAAGGTATAGCGTTAGAGGCAGCAAGGGAAGGAGCTACATTGATACTTAATTATGTAAGTAATGATGAAGTAGCTAAAGATACCTTGAAGGAAATAAAACAATTAGGAGTATACTGCACTTTAAAAAAGGGTGATGTTAGTAAGTATGATGTAGCTAAAAGAATAGTGGAAGAAGTAATAAATGAAGTAGGTAAAATTGACGTTTTAATAAATAATGCAGCTATTTCAAAAATAGGATTATTTATGGATACTACAGAGAAAGATTATGATGAAATTATAGGTACTAATTTTAAGTCAGTATTTAATATGACCAATGCTGTAATTGAACATATGATAAGTAGAAGACAGGGAAGTATAATTAACGTCTCATCTATGTGGGGAGAGGTTGGGGCTGCTTGTGAAGTGCTTTATTCTTCATCAAAAGGGGCCATAAATTCTTTTACTAAATCTTTAGCAAAGGAAGTTGCATCAAGTAACATTAGAGTTAATGCAGTTGCTCCAGGAGTAATAGATACAGATATGAACAAATGGATGGATGAGGAAGAAAGACGGGAATTAACAGAAGAAATTCCATTAAATAGGTTTGGAGATGTATGTGAGGTTGGAAAAGCAGTTGCTTTTTTAGCCAGTGAAGAAAGTAGTTATATAAATGGACATATAATGAAGGTAGACGGTGGTATATAAGGTTATACTTAACTAGACATAAAATATATAGATTTGGTATAATAAACATGTTACAAAGTAAATAGAAAAGTGTAATTTATAAAATGTAATATATATTATTTTGTAGGAAAGGAATAGAAAGTATGAATAATTCTGATATGAAATCACTATTAAAAGTTATACTTGTATGTGTAGTTTTAATTTTAGTATCACCATTTTTGTTTAGCTTTTTAGGTGTTGTTTTCAAATTAATTCTATGGGTTATTTTGGCGATAATTACAGTTGTATCTATATCTATTATGATATTTAAACATAAAGTTAAAAAAGAGCTAAAGGAAGATGGCTTTATAAATATGGAGAATAACTCTCATAGCCATGATACGGTTAAGACAGAAGAAGTAGACATTGATTATGGTGATGCTCCCATTGTTGATGTTTATGAATATGAAGAAGAAAATGATGATGATAAAAATGATAAATAACATATAATAAAAAGTGGCTGTTTATAATAGCCACTTTTTATTATATGTATTATAGACTGGATAGATTAGAAACAAAATCTACTTTTAAATTTATTTCACTTAAAAGTCTTTTTAATTGCATAAATGCTGAAGCAGAGGAAGGCTCAGTAGATACTATTCTTTTAAAACCAGTCTGTTTGTACATTTTCATACAATTTTCAAGAACAGGCAACATGTCAGTTTTTGAGGTTGACAAACTTTCACCTTCAAGAGCAAGAGTATATGTGCTAGGTGTAATTGATTTAACAGCTTTGTTATATTCATCTAAAAAAGCCATTCCTTCATCTTCTTTAAAGAATCCTCCAACTGTAATAAATAAGATTTTTTTTGATTGGTTAACTTCAACTTTAAACATAATAAACCTCCAACTTAAATTTTATATAAGAAAGCTCCCATTGTATATCCAGCACCAACTGAACAAAATACAATAAGATCTCCTTTTTTAACTTTTTTGTTTTTTATTGCATCATGCAGTGCAAAAAATGGGCTTGTACATCCTGTATATCCATATTTGTCAGCTATAAAGGTATATTTGTCATTAGGATTTTCTACACCTAATTTAGACAATGTAGATACAATATCAGGATGAGAAAATTGAGAAAAGAAAAAGTGACTTATATTATTAAGATTTTCATTACCATCATTTAATAGCTTTAAAATTAATTTTGCCCATTGATCACTAAAATAAGAAACATCATGATTTATCCAAAGATATTTTTTCTTGTTTGTTTCTAAATTTTCATTAAACATATTAGAAAGACCGCATTCAGGAAAAACCATGTATTTACTACTATGAGAATCTGTATGATATGCAGAATTAAGAACTCCGCCACTACCCTCTGATTTTGTTAGTAGCATTGCAGCTGCACCATCTCCAGCTGTAGAATTTACTAATGCACAATCACTTTTGGCTAAAAGAGAATTATACACAGAACCTATTATAAGGGCATTTTTATATGTATTTTTACAATTCATATATGTAGAGATTGTATCAATTGCAGTTATTAGACCTATACAATTATCGTTGATGTCATATGTAAGATTACAATTATTTGCTTTAATTTTTTCTCTAATTAATAAAGCATTTGTTGGAATAAGATATTCAAAGGAATCACTTACAAATACAATTATATCTATTTCTTCAGGGGATATATTTGTTTTTTTTAGACAACTATTTGCCGCGTCTATAGCCATTGTCAGAGAATTTTCAGAGTCATTCTTTATAACATATCTTTTTTCTCTTCCAAGGTGTTTTAATAAATTTTCTATTTTATTGCCAAACTTGTTTATATAATATGTATTATCAATTTGTTTATTTGGATGATATATAGATAAACCATTTATATATATTCCCATTTCGCACCTCCATGTTCAGAAAATATAGAATATTACACTTAAATCATACAATATTTATACTATTTTGTAAATATTTTAGAATGAATCAAATAATGGAAATGATGTGATGAAACAAAGGTAATAAATAATTTTCATGTGATAATTATTTATATTAATCATGATTATGATAAAATAAAAGTAAGATAAGTAAGATATCTATGAGGTGGATTATGAATAAAATATTATTGATAGAAGATGAAGAACATATAAGAAAATTTGTAAAGATAAGTTTAAAAAGGGAGAATTTCCAGGTGATAGAAGCTGGTACTGGTGAAGATGGAATTGAGCTTGTCAGTAAAGAGAGTCCCGATGTGGTAATTTTAGATATTATGTTACCCGGGATTGATGGTTATGGGGTATGTAAGTTCCTAAAGGAAAGATACCCTAATATAGGGATAATAATGCTAACAGCCAAAGCTCAAGGTAATGATAAAATAGCAGGATTAGATTTAGGTGCAGATCATTATATAATTAAACCATTTAATCCCTTGGAACTAGTAGCAGTAGTTAAGTCTCTTCTTAGAAGAATGAATATAGGTAATAATCTAAGTAAGAGGGAGTTAGTATCAGGGCCATTTAAAATAGATTTAGATAGTAAAACTTTATATAAGGATGAAGAAGTTATAGAGGTAACACCAAAGGAATATACTTTGATGAAAGTATTTATGGAGAACCCCAATAGAGCATTTAGTAGAGATGAACTATTAGATATGATATGGGGATATAACTTTATTGGAGAAAATAAAATTATAGATGTTAATATTAGAAGATTGAGGAGCAAAATTGAAAATGATTCTTCCCATCCAATGTTTATTGAGACAGTATGGGGAACAGGATATATATGGAGGAATAATAAGTGAGTTCCATTAAGAAAAAAATAACTAGTAGTTATATATTAATAATTGTAGTTACGGTTATTATTATTCAGGTAATACTTTATACAGTTTTAAGAAGTTATTATTATAATAGTTTAAAGGATACAGTAGAAGGTCAAATTAAAATTTCAAGTGATTTTTATAATACATATTTATCATCTAATACTATAGAGGACAATGTTTTTAATAATACTGATATGTTTTGGAGCAATACTCAGTGTGAAGTACAGATAATTAATTCTAAAGGCAAAATTCTTATGGATTCTTTAGGATATATTTCTGATGAACCCTTACTTACAAGTGAAGTTAAAGAATCATTAAATGGGGGGAACAAGCCAGTTTCAGTGGTTTATAAAGCTAATAATAAAAGAGAGAAAAGTATAAGTGTTGCAATGCCACTTTACCATGATACAAATGTTGATGGAGTATTGAGATTTACGTCATCAACTAGAGAAATTGATAGGTCTATTAACAAGATATTTCTTATTATAATGTCTTTAGGAATATTAGTTATAGTTGTATCTTCAACTGTTAGCATATTTATAGGTAATAGTATAATGAAGCCATTAAAATTAGTTTGTATTGGTGCAGAAAACATGGCTAATGGTAATTTTAAAGAAACTATTCCAAAGTACTCCAAAGATGAAATTGGAAAGCTAGCTGATACTTTAAATTATATGTCGCAGGAAATATTAAAGAACGAAAGATTAAAAAATGAATTTATATCTTCAGTATCCCATGAACTACGGACACCTCTTACTTCAATAAAGGGATGGACTATAGTTTTAGAGTCGTCAGATTTAAGTGATAAAGAAGAAATTCTTGAGGGGTTAGGAATTATAGATGAAGAAGTGGAACGTCTTTCTTTACTAGTTGAAGAATTACTGGATTTTTCTAAATTAGTATCAGGAAAGTTAACTTTAAATAAGGAACAAACAGAAATAAATGAATTTTTAAAAAGTATAATTAAACAATTGGAACCACCTATGACTAGCCAAGGAATATCACTAAAATTGAGACAAAGTGAAAAAATGAATTTGTATATTGATAGAAATAGAATGAAACAAGTTTTAATAAATATATTGGATAATTCAATAAAGTATTGTAAGGTTAACGATGTTATAGAACTTGATTTTTTTAGAAAGAACAATGATTTAGAAATTCACATTACTGATTATGGCTGTGGAATTTCCAAGGAAGATTTGCCACATATAAAGGATAAGTTTTATAAGGGAAAAAACTCAAAGGCTGGATCAGGAATTGGGCTTTCCGTATGTGATGAAATTATTATGATGCATAATGGAAAGTTAAGTATAGATAGTGAAGAAGGTACGGGAACTAAAGTCACTATATTATTGCCTATAGGAGATTAATTGTATGAAAAGAATCAGATTAGGATGTATTATTTTATTTGTTTTAATATTTTTTACAGGATGCAATAGTTTTAATATTAGTGTGGCTACTCCAGATACTAATACTATTTTAAAGGGGCAATGGAAGGTAACTAAATGTACTGAGTTTGATGGAGGAATAGTAGAGGATGATTCTATGGCTGGATATACATTAGCCTTCGATGATAAGGAGGCAATGATATTTAATAGGGTATATGAACATATTAGCTATAAAGCAAAGATTGTAGATAGCTTCGACTATATTTATAGTACTTTAGGATTTTTGCCTAAGCAGATTGGAGAAAAAGAGGATTTTACTGTAATTACTATTAGTTCAGGTAATACTTTTATTAAGGATGTTATTATAACTAAGGATTCGTTTATTGTTATAGATGGAGAAAAGATAATGTATATTGAGAAGGTATCAGATGATGCTAAAATTGATGAGATTATGAAAGAGGAAGCCTTTAGTCCGGATAACTTTTATAATTTGAATAGTGGTGTATTATTGGGATTAAAGTCAGAAGATAGTGGTGCATGGAAATATAGAACTTTATGGATTACTTATAATGGAGAAACAATTCAGTATAAAGAAATTCCTTATATTTTATTACCACGAAAAGATGGATTTTTTAAGGTTGATAATGAAAAAACATTAGTTGAACAAGATATTTATAATAGAGTAAATATAGCTTACATTAAAGATGAGTCAAAGAATAGTTCTAGTGATACTGAAAAGCTTATTGATAAAAATATTCTTAGTGAAGATATAACTTTTATAGGTAATGATTATATGAGTATTAGAACTGTAAGTAATATGCAAGGAGAAATAAAAGAAACCTTGGGAACTTTTTTAATAGATTTGCAAGCAACAAATAAAAGAGTAATAGTTCCAATTAGTAGTTTAATATCAGAAAATGATTTAAAGGTTATTAAGGATAATGATAAAAGTTTAGAAAGTGATATCGGAAACTTAAAAAGTTTTACCAACTATGGAATTACAAGAAATAGGGGAAGATGGTGCTTCTATACTTTGATAGATGATTTTTATAATAAAAATGAAATACAAGAAGAATTATTTAATGAGTTTGGTAATAAAAAGGAAATTATGACTAGGGTTTCAAAGGACATTGCTCGTCATGATGATTTATATACTTCTTGGCAGGGAATTAAAAATCAAGTGCCATCAGCTATTGATGCAATATCATCTCCCAATAATAATTTAACAATAATTAAAACTAAAGGTAAGTTATATGTATATAAAGTTAATGGAAATGAACTTGATATGGAAACTGAGTTAGTTATTGATTTAAAAAGTAAGGAAGAAATAATAATGGCTGAGTGGGCACTAGGTCAATATGTAGACTATTGGTCAGAAGAAGTCAATATGTTTGTAAAGTAGCAATTTTTATCAGTTAACTTTGCTATTATAATATATGCACCTCTGTTCACGGGCTGCGAACCTTAATACTAAGTATGATTACAGTTAAAAGAAACCAACAATTTAGTGAAGTGTTGGTTAATGTAGAGATTCCTAAGGGAATCTCTTTTGTTAGTTTTAAGTAATCCTACTCAACTTTATTTCGTATATAAAGTAGTAATAGATTGGGGTGATTGTATGAAATTTAAGAAGGCTATAATTTGGATTTTAATTGCAATTAATTTATTTGTATTTGTAGGATGCAGGGATACTAATATTAAAAGAAATAAGGTAGATAAGCAAGTGATTAATTCTAATAATGAATTTGGGTTAAATTTATTTAAGTCAATTTCAAATGAGGAAAAGTATGAAAATGTTGTAATATCTCCAATTAGCATAAATACAGCATTAACTATGATGTACAATGGAGCTGACGGGAATACAAAGGAAGAAATGAAGGATGTGTTAAAATATAACAATTTGGATATGGAAAAAGTCAATGAGACATTCAGTGAATTGTTAAGATATCTTAAAATTGATGATAACAATATTGATTTGAATATTGTAAATTCAATATGGGTTAATAAAAATAATACAATAAATGATAATTTTATAAACCTTAATAAAAAGACTTATAAGTCCCAATTTAACAAAGTAGACTTTCAAGATAAAGGCTCAGTGGATAAGATAAATCAGTGGATATCAAAAGAAACTAAAGGAAATATTAATAAGATGTTGGAACCTCCGATTTCAGATAATATCATAATGTATGTAATTAATGCAGTATATTTTAAAGGAAAATGGCAAGAACCCTTTGATAAGAACAATAATGTAGAAGATGAATTTATTAATGAATTGGGTGAAAAGAATATTTGTAAATTCATGAAAAGAAGTGGATTTGACACTGAAACATGCTATTTTAAAGGAAATGATTTTGAAGGAATTAAATTATCCTATAGCGGATGTACTAAGGCTATGTACGTTATGTTGCCGAACAAAGAAAGCAATTTACAGCAATTCATTAAGAATTTAACCTTTGACAAGATAGTTAATATGATAAATGAAATTAATAATAATGAAGAAAATATTGATGTATTTATTCCTAAATTTGATATAGAATATGAATCAAAAGAATTAAAAAATGTGTTGATGAAGTTAGGAATGGTTGATGCATTTGAAGAAGGTGCTAATTTCTCTAAGATAACAAATGATTTATTTATTGATGACGTGCTTCATAAAGCAAAAATTCAAGTAGATGAAGAGGGAACAGTGGCATCAGCAGCTACTGTTATAGCCACGAAGGAAACTGCAATGGAAATGGAAATAAAAGAATTTAAAGCTAATAGACCATTTTTATTTTTTATATCAGATGAGGAATCTGGGATAATTTTATTTATGGGAAAGCTAACGGATATATAATATTTTAATTTAAAAAAGTGGCCTAAGCCACTTTTTTAACTACATCCTGTAGTTGAACCACAATCTCTACAAACTTTACAAGTACCATTTCTAACTAAATTAGTACTGGAACATGTAGGGCAAGTCTCGGAATAAATTCTTTCCCCAACTACTTCCTTTTCATCCTCAATACTATTCTCATAATTATTATTAGTTAGTGTTGAAGCAGTATAAGAAGATGTTTCTTCAACATCCGGTTTGATTTGACAACGAGAAAAATCACCTAATTCAATATCAATTATTTTACTTATTAAATCAGAGATAGAACTTACATGTTTAATATATGGATGTTTTTGAACAAATCCATAAGGTTCATATTTTTGGCCTCTAAGCATTTTAGATATATCAGCAGCAGGTACATGGTATTGAAGCATTACTGATATTGATTTGGATAGTGAATTTAGAAGACCAGTAATTATAGTTCCTTCCCTATCAGTAGTAATATATATTTCAGAAATTTCTCCATTTGGACGTCTATTTACTGTTGTATATATTTTCACATCATCAATTTGGGCAGGGTGTGTAGTCCCAACTCTTATACCAACAGGTTTTTCTCTTACAGATATACGATTGTTATTACTTTGTAATTCTTTTGCTTTAGTTAATAGTTCATCATAAGATAAATCTTCTAATTTGCGATCGCATTGATTTTCTAGTGCTGTATTAAGTGGTTGACTAGCTTTACATCCATCTCTATATAATGCAATTCCTTTAACACCTAGTTTCCAAGAATCTAGTACTACTTTTTTAAAGTCATCTACAGTGGCATTTTTAGGAAGGTTAACTGTTTTAGAAACAGAACCAGAGATTAGAGGTGTTAGAGCAGCCATCATTAACACATGCCCCATAGGTTTTATATATCTAGCTCCACTACCACACTTATTAGCTGTATCAAATATAGGTAAATGTTCTTCTTTTAAATGAGGAGCACCTTCTATTTTACCATCAATTATTTTTTCGTATTCATAACCGTCTTCATTTACAATTTCTTTTCTTAAAATATAGTCCAGTATGTCTTTTATTTCACTTTTAGAATATCCAAGATTATCTAGTGCATCTTTGATAACAGGATTTACTATTGTCATATAACCGCCACCAGATAGTTTTTTATAAATAAAGTGAGAAAAATATGGTTCGATTGAAGTAGCCCCACAGTCCATAGCAAAAGAAATAGTTCCTGTAGGTGCAATTACTGATACTTGAGCATTTCTATAACCAAATTTTTCACCTAATTCAATTGCTTGTTTCCATACTTGTTTCAAAGTATCAGAAAGAATAGAAGCACCTTCACATTTTAATAATTCATGATCAACCTTTAAAGGATTATAGTGTAAATCTTCATAATCACTATCAAGGGCACCAGCAACTCTTCCATGATTTCTAATTACTTTTAACATGGAGTTTTTATTTATTTCATATTTTTCAAATGGGCCTACTTTTTCAGCCATACGTGCTGAAGTTGCGTAAGATACTCCAGTTAAGATACCTACTAAAGCAGCTGAAAGAGCTCTGGCTTCATTTGAATCATAAGGATAACCCATAACCATTAATAATGAAGACAAGTTAGCAATTCCAAGTCCTGTAGTTCTAAACATATAGGTTTTTCTTGCAATGTCTTCAGTAGGAAATTGTCCCCAATGAATGGAGGCTTCTAACATAAGTTGTAATAATGATGTTAAGTGGATATATCCATCTAAGTTAAAAGTTTTATTATCTTTATCATAAAATTTATATATATTTATAGAAGCAAGATTACAGGATGTATCATCTAGGAAGGCATATTCACCACATGGATTGGTAGAGTTTAATCGGTTATATTTTGCACCAAAGTTTCCATCTTCACCACCTGGACATGTATGCCATGCATTAAAAGTATCATCAAATTGAGGAGCAGGGTCTGCACATTGCCATGCTGCAAAATTAAAATCATCCCACAATTCATTAACTTTCATATCTTTATTTATACTGCTGTCAACTCTTCCTTTTAATGTTATTGTTGAGTCTGGGTTAGTGGATAAATTATCTACTTTTTCCATAAAATCATCATTAAATCTAATAGAGTTATTACCATTTTGTCCAGACACTGTTTCGTAAGCTTCGCCTTCAAAGGAAGCATCATAACCCATTTTTCCAAGAGCACGTACTTTATCTTCTTCTCTAGATTTCCAATTTATAAATTCTTTGATTTCTGGATGGTCGATGTCTAAACACACCATTTTTGCTGCACGTCTTGTGGTACCACCAGATTTTATTGTTCCAGCATTTCTATCAAAACCTTTTAAAAAGCTCATTACTCCAGAGGAAATTCCGCCAGAAGACAGCTTTTCATCTTTACCTCTTAATGTTGAATAGTTTGTTCCACATCCAGATCCACCTTTAAAGAGTTTTGTTTCTGTAACATATTGTTCTGAAATTGAATGAGGTCCTAAAAGTCTATCTTCAATTGAAAGAATAAAACAAGCAGAAGCTTGAGTTCTAGTATAGTTATCCGTACTTTTTACAACTTTTTTTAGATTTTCATCATAATAATAGTGACCTTGATACTCTCCACCTATTCCATAGGATAGTTTTAAACCAGTGTTAAACCATTGAGGAGAGTTTGGTGCATACATTTGATTTAAAAAGCAATAAACCAATTCGTCATAAAGAATTTTATATTCCTCATCAGTGGTTATAAGTTTTTCGTCTTTTAAGGATTCACACCAAAAGTTAACCAGTCTATGAGCAACTAGTTTTAAACTATTCTCATATCCAACTTCATTTGGAATAAGAGCCTTTTTGAAATATTTGGAGGCGATAATATCACATGCGTTTTGAGAATAATCTTCTGGAAATTCTAGTCCGCGCATGTCAACTAAAGTATTTCCTGTCTTATAGTCTTTAAGTGTTACGTCAACTTTTTTCCACTTAAATAAATCATAAACTGTCAATGATTTATTAAGGTCTAATTCGTTAGTATAGTATCTTTTTATTATACTGTTATTTTCATTACTCATTATAAAAGCTAATCATATTCTTACAATGATTAGCAAGTCACCTCCTAAATAGTTATACTATATATTGTGTGCGTATTTTTTCTCGAATACCATATGTTGTATTATATTATAAAAATATTATAAATTCAATATTGATTTTTTCATGTATTTGTGATTTGTGATAAAGTTATTTATAACCTCAGAAATATATACTTTTTTATATATTAAAAAGTTTTAAAATGGTTTAAAATGTAGATTATTAATTGTAGGGTATATATAATATTATTAATGAAATTATATTTTTATATGTGGTAGTCATTAAATTTATATTTAAATAAAAGAGTGGAGGCAGTACTATGATAAAGGCAATTAAAGAAAAGATTCCTAAAGTGGATGAAAGTTGTTTTATAGCAGATAATGCAGTAGTTATAGGAGAGGTAAAGATTGAAGAAAATACCAATATATGGTATGGGGTTGCAATTAGAAGTGATATGAATAATACTATAATTGGTAAGAATACTAACATACAAGAAAATACTACAGTACATAATGATTTTGATTATGGGGTAACCATAGGTGATAATGTAACTATTGGACATAATTGCATAATTCATGGATGTAAAATAAATAATAATGTTTTAGTTGGAATGGGTAGTATAATATTAAATGGGGCAGAAATTGGCGAGAATACAATTATAGGGGCAGGAAGTTTAGTTACCCAAAACAAAAAAATACCGAGTGGTGTTCTTTGTATGGGAAGTCCTGCTAAGGTTGTAAGAGAACTTACTTCTGATGAAATAGAATCAATTAAAGAATCAGCATTACATTATGTTGAATTAGGAAATATTCATAAGGAATGTTAGGGGGATTTATTTATGGTTAATTTATCTGCACTTAAGAAAATGGATGTAGAAACTAGATATAAATATATGCTTACACTGATTGAGGGTCAATTAAGTTCAGAAAAAGATATATATGCAAATATATCAAATACAACAGCAATAATTTATGCTATAATAGAAAAGTTAAATTGGTGTGGATTTTATTTTCTTCGAGAAGAAGAATTAGTATTGGGACCATTTCAAGGATTACCAGCATGCAATAGAATTGTCATTGGGAAAGGGGTATGTGGAACTTCAGTTAGTGAAAGAAAGATTTATCGTGTAGGAAATGTACATGAGTTTCCAGGGCATATTGCATGTGATTCAGCTTCAAATTCTGAAATTGTTTTACCGTTAATTAAAGATGGAAAAATATATGGTGTGTTAGATATTGATAGTTATGAGTTTGATAATTTTACAGAATTAGAAGAAAGATATTTGATAAGAGTAGTTGAAAAACTTAATCAGTACATTCAATGGGAACAACTATAGTGGATGTACCGTAAGAGATAGAATAGGAGAAATAGAATGATTGAAATAGGAAAAATAAACAAGTTAGAAGTAACAAGAAGTTGTGACTTTGGATTTTATTTAGATGCTAAAGGGAAAACCACTTCAGATGATATATTAATTCCAAATGGAAATATCATAGGAGAAATTGAAGTTGGAGATATGGTAGAAGCATTTATCTACAGAGACTCACAAGATAGGTTAATAGCAACAATGAAACCTATAAAGGCACAAGTAGGAGAGGTTTCATACTTAGAAGTAGTAGATAAATCAAAGATAGGCTATTTTGTAAGTATTGGAATCGAAAGAGATGTATTAGTGCCTTTTAAAGAAGCAGTTTATGACTTAGAAGTAGGTAAAAAATATTTGTTTGCGTTGTACCTAGATAAAACTAATAGGATTGCAGCAACCACTAGAGTAGATAAATATTTACATGATACAACTCACTATAATGTAGGAGAAGAAGTAGAGGGAACTGTATATGGTCGCCATCATAATGGTAATATTATTATAGCACTTGAAAATACATTTAGAGGAATAATTTTAAAACAGGAATACTTTAATGACTTACATATGGGTGATGTAATAAAGGTAAGAGTTAAAAAATATTTTGATGATGGAAAGACTGAAGTTACAGCAAGAAAACCTAGATTAGACGAAATGGATGATATAGAGAATGTCATTTTAAAATATTTAAAAAACAATGGTGGAACTATGAAGTTCAATGATAAAAGTAATCCTGAAGATGTTAAAAAACAATTTAAGTGTAGTAAAAATACATTTAAAAGATCTTTAGGTGGATTGATGAAAAAAGGGTTAGTAGAACAAACAGCTGAAGGTACAAGGCTTAAGTAAAAGAGTCTATGAAAGGAGATAAGCTTAGAAAAGCTTATCTCCTTTTTCATCTATATAAAACCATTGGCCGGATTTTTTTACTGGAATAGGTGAAAATGGTATAGGTTCTTGTGTATTTAAATCGAAGTTGATTTTTTGATTTATCGCTTTGAAATTAATTTCATCTACTTGTGTATGAATAATACTTTTGGTCTCTAGGTTAAATAAATCATATTTTCCATCTTTTTTTAATGCCAGTATAGTTTTGTTTATAGGTGTGATGTCATCATATTCTATGGATAAAAGGTTTTTATTTATTTCACTTACAATGCCAAATTTTGAATTGTTTTTAACAATGAAGATATTGTTATATCTAATTATGTCATCGTAAAGTGGTGGTATTAGTTCTATTCCTTTTTTATTAATATAACCACACTTTCCTAAAAGGGAAGTAGGGGCCTCACCATTAGTAAAGTTACCAATGGATTCATAAGAAGTGACAGCTAAAACATTTCCATCAGTATTTAATATCAAATTAGAAATAGTGCAGTCATCGTTTAATGTGGTAGCTGTGATTAAATCTTTATCAAAAGAAGATATAGATAAAATGGGGGGAATATCCAAAAGTTGGCCCTTATTATTTACTATGACTTTCTCACCGTTTAAGTAAGTTATAGTAAAATTTCCAGCTATAAAATTTAATTTTGAGCCGAAGATTGGATCTATGATTAATTCACCAGATTTATTAATACATCCATACTTATTATTAACCCTAACAGATGCTAAGTCATTACAAAAGAAGCCAACTTCTTCATAGGAAGGAGGAATTACTAAATTGCCAGATAAGTCAATGAAACCATATTTAGAATCAATTCGTACAGGAGCTAGATTGTTGGAAAAATGGACTTCTTCTTCATATATAGGCTCAGATATAAATTTGGAATTTACATCAATATATCCCCAGGAATCATTATTTTGATATGAAATCATTGGAGCATTTTCATCTGTGTTTACATATACAGATAATGAATCATAGGAAGGTTCTATAGACATACCAGAAATTACATCAACAAAACCTTGCTTATTATCTTTAAAGAATGTAATAATTAAATGATCGGAACCATATTTATAGAAATTATTTATTATATAATTAGAAAAATCAAAAATAACTTTATTTTCATTGGAGATGCATTTATAACTATTATTAATTAAAGCAATATAAAAATTAGATTTGTCAATGGCATAGATGCTATCATACTGGAAAGGAATAGTTAAATTATTATCTTTATTTATAACGCCATATTTATTATTTTTAGATACTATAGAATGATTATTGGAAAATTGAGTAACACTATCATAGTTAGGGCTAATGGTGGACCTTCCAGATTTATCAACAAAGCCATAAAGACCATCAACCTTAATTGCAGCAACATCTTCGCTAAAGGGCATAGCTTCTTGGTAAACAACATTATTTTTAGTACATCCAACTAGAAATGAAAGTAAGAAAATAAGTACAATTAAAGATATTTTGTTGATTTTATTCAATATTTATCACTCCAGTCATAAAAATATAAATTTGTATAATATTAACTACATTTTATCATTTTTAGTCAGATGAATCAAAGGAATCTGTAGTAAAAAGATTAATAGAATTCACCTTAAGCCTTTTGGGGAAATATGTAACTAAGCATCGAATTAAGAATTTTAAATTAAGAGTTAAAAATGAATGAAGAAATTCCAATAGAATATATATTAATAAAAAATTAATAACATTATGATGAAACTTATATAGTAAAAACTATATAATGATGATAATCAATAAAGGAAAAGGAGAAAAGATATGTTACTAAGTGGTATAGTTGTTTTTTTAACTATAATATCGGTAATTTATATCGATAATAATAGATTAACTGTATCTAGGTATAATATTAAGTCTAAAAAAATTCCACATGGATTTAAAAATTATAAAATATTGCAGTTATCAGATTTACATTCAAAAGAATTTGGAAATGAAAACAGTAAACTTATTAAACTAATAAATAAAGAATCTCCAGACATTATATTTATGACAGGGGATATGATTAATTGTAGAGATGAGAATTATAAAGTTTTTTTAGAATTAGCAAGTCAGCTATCTTCTTTATATGAGGTGTATTTTGTAGAAGGTAATAATGAAACCAGGCTTTTAAGTAGTAATAGAAGTAATTTGATACAGAGTTTAAAGAAAATGAATATTAAGGTATTGGAAAATAACAAGGAAGTTTTGTATAGAGGAAATGACTTTATAAACTTGTATGGTTTATATTTTGATTTGAAATATTATAGAGCAATCCATAGTGGATATACTAAAGAAACATATTTTAGTTGTGAGGATGTTACAAATTCTCTTGGGGAGTGTAATAAGGATGAATATAATATTTTACTTGCTCACAATCCATTATTTTTTGATAGCTATGTAAAGTGGGGAGCTGATTTAATCTTATCTGGACATATTCATGGAGGAATTATTAGGTTGCCTTATATTGGAGGGCTGTTATCCCCAGAAAGAAAGTTTTTTCCAAGGTATAGTCATGGACAGTATGATAAAAGAGAAAGTTCTATTATAGTCAATAGAGGACTAGGTACAAAAGTTTTAATGCCAAGAATTTTTAATCCACCAGATATATCTATTATTACTTTGAGATAAAATAATATTGAATATCAATACTATTTTCTTTTCTCATATAATACCCTGTGGTAGAATAATATATGAGGTGATTAGTTTGAAAAATAAAGTATTAAAGAAAGCTATTTTTGTAGTTGCTATTATGTCTTTTATAACTACTATAGTGGCAACAGTATTTTTACCTAAATTAGTTATTTGGTATGGAGAGAATGCAGGTGGATATTTAAAAGATAGTAGCATACTTACTTTTTTATATATAACAGTGATACCATTTTTGGCGATTTTAATAGAAGTTATAAAACTTAGCAAAGCCTTAGTTGATGGGTTAGCATTTAATAAAAAAAGTATTAAATCTTTAAAAGTAATTAACATCAGTTCATTTATTGAATTTATTATTTATTTAATAGCGACAGCATTTATTTACAGAAATTTAGTATGTTTAGTGATAACTGTAGCAACATTTATGGTGTTTATGATTTCTATTATAGTGTTGGAACTTGTGAAAAATGGTATAGAACTTCAAGAAGAAGTGGATTTAACTGTATAGGGGAGAAGTAAAATGATTATCGTTAATTTAGATGTGATGATGGCGAAAAGAAAAATTAGCTCAACAGAGCTTTCAGAAAAAGTTGGAATAACAATGGCTAATCTCTCTATATTAAAAAATAATAAAGCAAAAGCTGTGAGGTTTACAACACTAGATGCAATATGTAAGGCATTAAATTGTCAACCAGGAGATATTTTAGAATTTAGAGATGAAGATTAATTTAAATATTTTAACATAATAAAAAAATGGATGCTGCTATTTAAGCAGCATCCATTTTTTTTATTGTTTATTTCTTTTAAATAACTTAATTATTTCATTTATTACAAGTGGTGTTAAACTTAGACCTAAAATAACTAACCAATCTCTTAGGTTTAAAGGAACTACATTAAAGAGTGTTGCTACTGGTGGAATATATATAACAGCAATTTGTAATGCAATACCTACTAATATAGCATATATAAGATACATATTAGAGAATATACCTATTTTAAATATGGATTTATTTTGGCTTCTCATGTTTAAACTATGAACTAATTGAGCACCGCTTAATACTACAAAGGCAATTGTTTGAGCATGCATTAGGGCTTTTGGAGTATTAAGTATATTACTAAGAGTTACACCTTCACCACCATAGATCATTACACCATATGCAAAACCAATCAAAGTTAAAATACCTATTAGTGCTCCATTAAGGGCTAAAGTACCTATAGAACCTTTAAAAAGACTATCCTTTGGATTCCTTGGTTTGTTTTTCATTATATCACTTTCGCCAGGGTCAATTCCTAAAGCAAGAGCTGGGAAAGAGTCTGTAATAAGGTTAACCCATAGGATATGTGTTGCATTAAGTGGTTCTGCCCAACCTAATAGAATTGCAAAGAATAATGTAACAATTTCTCCAAGATTACAAGATATTAAGAAGATAACAGATTTTTTAATATTATTAAATATATTTCTGCCTTCTTCTATAGCTGTAACAATAGTAGAAAAATTATCATCTGTAAGTACCATATCAGAAGCTCCTTTAGCTACGTCTGTACCTGTAATCCCCATTGCTACACCGATGTCAGCAGCTTTTAAAGATGGAGCGTCATTAACTCCATCACCTGTCATAGATACAATATTTCCTCTGGATTTAAATGCTTTAACAATTCTTACTTTATGTTCAGGAGAAACTCTAGCAAACACTCTTAAATCAGCGCATTTGTTTTTTAATTCTTCATCAGATAGGCTATCGAGTTCATTGCCACCGATAACTTGATTTATATTATCAGCTATAGATAGTTCACTTGCTATAGCATAAGCAGTATTTTTATGATCACCAGTAATCATTATAGTTCTAATTCCAGATGATTTACATACATTAATTGAGTCTTTAACTTCTAATCTTGGTGGATCAATCATGGCAACGAGACCAATAAAGATTAAGTCCTTTTCTATGTCTTTAACTTCAATATCATTTGAAGGTATTATTTTATATGCAGAAGCGAGAACACGTAATGCATCATCAGACAGTTTAGTGGCAATTTTTAGATATTTGTCTTTTAATTCTTCTGTTAAAGGAATTATTTCATTATTAATATATACAGAGTTACATAAATTCAACAAATTATCTATGGCACCTTTAGTCATTACATAGTATTCATTGCCGTAGGTGTTTATGGTTGTCATAAGTTTACGGTCTGAATCAAAAGGAACTTCATCAATTCTTTTATGAAGATTGTTTAATTCATCTTTAAATAGGTTGTAACGGTTTCCTACATCTAATAAAGCAATTTCTGTAGGGTCTCCTGTTTTGGAGTTTTCTGCAGATGTTGCATCGTTACAAAGAACTATATTTTCTAAAAGAAGTTTAGAAGAAGAATCTTTAATATTGAAGTCATCAATAGAATAAAGATTATCATTAACATAATATTTCATTACAGTCATTTTATTTTGAGTAAGAGTACCTGTTTTATCAGAGCATATTATGTTAACTGAACCTAGGGTTTCAACAGATGGAAGTTTTCTTATTATAGCATTCTTTTTAATCATTCGTTGAACACCCATTGCAAGGACTATTGTAACTATTGCAGCCAAACCTTCAGGAATTGCTGCTACGGCCAAGCTAATTGAAATCATGAACATGTCAGATACGCCTCTACCTTGAAGTAATCCTACAATAAACATGATTACACAAATTACTATTGCTCCAATACCAAGTATCTTTCCAAGTTGTTCTAGTTTCTTTTGAAGGGGAGTAAGTTCTCCTTCATCTTCATTTAGCATAGTGGCTATTTTACCTATTTCTGTATTCATACCAGTGGCAACAGCGACGCCTACACCTCTTCCATAGGTTGCAAGTGTGGACATAAAAGCCATATTCTTTTTATCACCCAAAGATACATTCTCTTCGGATAACACTAAATTTGCATCTTTGTCTACAGGAACAGATTCCCCAGTTAGAGCAGATTCTTCAACTTTCAAGTTAGCACTTTCAATAAGCCTAATATCACAAGGAATAAATCTACCTGCATCTAGAATTATGATATCACCGGGAACTACTTCTTCTGAAGGTATTTCAATTAATTCTGAATTTCTTTTTACAATTGCATGGGGTGTAGAAAGTTCTTTTAAAGCATCAAGAGCTTTTTCAGCTTTTGATTCTTGAATCATACCCACTGTAGCATTTATTAAGATTACAATTGTGATAATTAAGGCATCACTAATTTCTTTCCCAACTACAACAGATAAAATTGCAGCTACAATTAAAATATAAATTAAAATATCATTTAGTTGGGCAAAAAATAGTTGTAATTTAGATTTTTTCTTTTTTGCGGCCAGTTTATTAAGACCGTATTTTTGCTTTTGTGCTTCTACTTCATTAGTACTAAGACCAGTTGATGGATTAGTATTAAACTTTGTTAATACATCTTCTTTAGAATCGTTAAAATACATTAAATCACCCCTTAAAAGTAATATATACATATTAATATGAACTAAAATAAAAAAATTATTTTAGAAAATGATATATTAGAGAAAAAGACCCATATATAGCTAAAAAACTATATATGAGTCTCATTAATTAAGACAGAACCAGACTAATAGTCATGATGTTGACTCTGTCCTAGGAAAACCTAGAAATTACTCCCTCATATGGAATATTAATTATAAATTAATTATAAATTATATAAATACAAAACACAATAAATTAATTTGAAATTTTTAGTGAATTATAGAGAGGATTTAATTGAAAGAGAAATACATTTTAAATATAATAGATATATAAGTTACAATAAAGATTTTGAATTACGTATGATTACAGAAAAAGGTGGTGTTATTATGGAGATATCTAAAGTTGGTAGAAATACACCTGTTAGAAGAGAAGGAAAAGCTATTACTAATAGACAGGATTTTTCAAGGAATTTTAACTTTGCTAGAGAACAAAAATCTGAAGAAGATTTAAAAAAGATGTTAAAAAGTATAAAATCTAAGGGAAGTAGATTAGTAATATCAAAATGTTATGCTGATGTAAGGGCATATAAAAGAGAAATAAAGGAATATTTAGAATCAGTTCTTTCATTTATGTATTCAATAAAAAAAGATATAAGCTTTTGGCAGACTCAATATTTTGTTACTGTAGAAACTATAGATGCTAAACTTGAAGAATTAACTCAAATGTTATTAAGTGAAGAAAAAGAGAATTTAGATGTAGCAAGTACTATAGATGAAATTAGTGGATTAATTGTAGATATTTATAAGTAAAAGGCTTTGTGAATAAAAAACTTTCAAAACATATGTTTTGAAAGTTTTTTTAAGTTTATTTAGTGGTATCTAAAAAAGATTCATAGCTGGCGTCAGAAGGCATTCTTAAGTCGCCTCTAGGAGATAAACTTATAGATCCAACTTTTGGCCCATCAGGAAGGGCAGAACGCTTAAATTGTTGTGTGAAGAATCGTGTCATAAATTTATTTAACCACTTAGAAATTTCTTCTTTAGTGTAGATATCCTTAAAAGCAATATTAGCTAAAAATTCAATTCTATCAATTGAAGCACCGTGTTTCATAAAATGGTACAAGAAGAAATCATGAAGTTCATAAGGTCCTACAATATCTTCGGTTTTTTGAGATATTTTTCCGTCTTTATCTTTAGGTAATAATTCCGGACTTACAGGTGTTTCTAATACATCTATTAATATCTTCTTAATTTCCTCAGTACTTTCATTTTCAGCAACATATCGTACAAGGTACCTAACTAATGTTTTAGGAATAGAACAATTTACAGAGTACATAGACATGTGATCACCATTATAAGTACACCAACCTAAAGCAGATTCAGATAAGTCACCAGTACCAATAACTAAACCACCTTCTTTGTTAGCTAGGTTCATGAGAATTTTAGTTCTTTCTCTTGCTTGAACATTTTCATAAGTAACATCATGTTGCTCTACAGGATGGCCGATGTCTTCAAAATGTTGCAGTGAAGATTTTACTATATTTATTTCTCTTAAATCAGTATCTAAGTGTTTACATAAATCAATGGCATTATTATAAGTTCTATCAGTGGTGCCAAATCCGGGCATTGTAATTGTAACGATATTTTCTCTTGGAAACTTAAGCATATCGAAAGTTTTAATTACAACTAATAGAGCAAGAGTTGAATCTAGGCCACCAGAAATTCCAATAACAGCTTTTTTTAGACCTGTGCTTTCAAATCTCTTTGCAAGAGCAGCAGTTTGGATGTTAAAGATTTCTTTAGATCTTTTTTCTCTCTCTAAAGGGTTATTTGGAACAAAAGGATGTTTTTCTACATATCTATTAAAGTTATCTATATCAGTATTGTCAAAGCTAAAGTTTATCTCATTCATATCAAGGTTTACCAAGGTATTGTTATCTTTAAAACTTGTATTTTTAAGTCTTTCAGCATTTAATCTATCTATATCAATTATGGCAGAGATAACTTCATTATCCCTATTAAATCTATTGTTTTCACGCAATATGCTTCCGTTTTCCCCAATTAAAAGATGTCCACCAAATAATACATCAGTAGTTGATTCATGAACTCCACTGGAAGAATATATGTATGATGAAAGGCATCTAGCACTTTGATTTTTAATTAAATCTCTACGATAGTCAGCTTTGCTAACTAGTTCATTTGAAGCTGAGAGATTACAAAGAATATTACAACCTGCAAGGGCTAAGATACTACTAGGTGGAATTGTAACCCATAAATCTTCACAGATTTCAACTCCAATTTTAATTTTATTGCATTTAAATATTAAGTTTGTTCCAAAGGGAATATCCTTTTGAAAATCTAAATCTACTTTTAGTGATTTTAAATTTAAACCACTATTAAACCAACGCTTTTCATAAAACTCAGAAGCATTAGGAATATAGCTTTTAGGAACAATGCCTAAAATTTTCCCTTTAAAAATTATAAAAGCTACGTTATATAAACTATTACTATATTCAAAGGGACCTCCAACCATAAGTAGAAGATCTAAATCTTTACTATATTTGCAAAGGTCATTTACAGCAGTTTTTGTTTTTTCTAATAAAGTTTGTTGATAAAATAAATCGGCGCAACTGTAGGAGGTTATAGAAAGCTCTGGAAACACTAATACTTTAACTTGATTTTTTACTGCAATGTCTATGCAGGATTTTATTTCTTTTAAGTTATAGTTAATGTTTGCTACTTTTACAACGGGACAAGCAGCCCCAACTTTTATAAAGTTCATATCATTTCACACCTTTCACTTTTTTAGTTTTAACTGTTTTTTTGTTTTTAGTATTTTTATTTTTTTTAGAAAAAGATTTATCTTTATTTAAACTTTTTAAAGATTTATCAGAGTTGTTTTTTTCATGTAGAGGTTTTTTACGAACAGAATATCCAAAGGTTCCAAGGACCTGTGGGTTAAGTCCAAAATATTCACCGTGGGAATATGTTAGTAAATCTGCTTTTTCAAAATGTATTTTTCCATTACTATCTATTAAAGAATCATCTACATGACATTGAACAATTTCTGCTAGGAACAGATCATGACTGCCAAGAGGTGTTACACTTTTTACAACACATTCAAAAGATACAGGACATTGATCTATTATTCCACAATTAATTTCTTTACCTTGACTTAAGGATAAATTCATATCAGCTATTTTATTCGTTGTTTTTCCACTTTTAACACCACAATAGTCTACAGTCTTTACAAGAGAAGTAGGAGCTAAGTTTACAACGAAGCAATTGCTTTCAAGTATATATTTATGAGATAGTCTTTCAGGACGTATAGCCACTGTAATCATAGGTGGTTTTGTACAGGCAGTACCTATCCACCCAACTGTAAATATATTATCAATATTTTCTTTGTTTCTACTTGTAATAAGAACTGCTGGTACAGGATTTAACATAATACTACCTTTAAAGGATGTTTTAGTCATAATTTCACTTCACTTTCTAATTTTGGCATATATTTCTTGAGTCAGTATAAATATTTTTAACATATAAGTTACGATAAAGATTAGTTGTTGAAATTCCATTGAGGTTTCTTCATTGCCTAACTAATATTATATATATGTTTTTGTTGAAAAACCACAAAATATGTATGTTATAATTTACATTTTAAACTATATATGCTCACTATTAAGATTGTGTATGATATACTAATATATATTGTGTTAATTTGGAGGGATAAAATGAAAAAACTTTTTACTATAATACTTATTTGTTTTACAGCAATTACCTTGGTAGGATGTGGTAATAAGGACATAAAAAAGGCTATTGCAGATGGAAATAGTGCGTTTGAATCAAGACAGTATGAACAAGCTTTGACTTCATACAAATATGCAATAGATAAAGGAAGTAAAGATGATGAAATAAAGTTATTAGTAAATATAATTAGTACATATTTAGATGGTGAGAAAGCTTTCAGTGAAGAGGAATTTGAAAAAGCTAAGGATATATTAAACAATTTAGATAAAGATTTTTCGCAATATATTATCAAAGAAGACATAGAGAAGTTGTATGATAAAATTGACAAAAAGATAAAAGAAAAAGGTAATGATGAAAAAATATTGAATCTTGATAAAGCAATAGAAAATAAGAAAATAGAAGAAGCTAAGACTATGGTTAAAGAGCTAGAAAAAGAAGATTTAAATGATAACCAAAGGAAAAAGTTAACTGAATGTATAGATAAGATTAATCAAATGGAGGAAAAAATTAAACAAGATAATATTCAGCAAAGTACAGAAAATAGTACAACCAATAACAATAATAATAATAATACAAACAATACAGACAATGTAGTAAATGTAGAGGTTCCTGATAACAATAAATCTAATGAGGAAATAATAGGTGATGGAGTCATCAATGCTGAAAAGGCTGTTGAGTTAACAAAAAAATATATATATGATAATGGAGAATATATGCCAAGCATTGTTGAAGTTGATAATGAAACAGAAACTGATTATGTTGTCCATTCC
The DNA here is from genome assembly GCA_900548455.1 of uncultured Clostridium sp. Lineage (GTDB taxonomy): Bacteria > Bacillota > Clostridia > Clostridiales > Clostridiaceae > Clostridium_J. Next base: position 41,815 of record URKQ01000011.1, on the reverse strand, counting down.
TATGATATTATTGACAATGGAGATGGCACATCACATACAGCTACAAGTGGATGGTATTATGTAAATAAGAGTAGTGGAGTTGTTTCTTCAATGTTTTAAGTTAAAAAAAGCGCTATAGGCGCTTTTTTTAATGGCAAAAACATCTCTTTTTAGAAATTAAGAAATCTATAAACTTTTTTTCGTAATCAGAAAGAATATAATTTTTTCTGTATATTATATAGTATTTAAAATCTATTTCTAAATTATCTATAGGTATAACCTTTAAGCTTTTAGAATCTATTTCTTGAGAAATAGATATTTCAGGGAAAAATGAAAAGCCACGTCCTGAAGCTATTGAAGATTTTATAGACTCTGGTGAGTTTAAAGAAAGAAGTACCTTTAAACTATTAAAATTAATAGAATTAGATTCAAGGAAATCTTTTACTCGTTCTAAAGTGGATGATCCATTTTCTCTTAAAATTAATGGTATTTTATACAAACTAGATAGTGATAGGCTATCTATATTTGAATTAGAGGGACCTACTAATACTAATTTATCAGACAACATAGGCAATGCAATTATACCATCGGGTAAATTTAAGTTATCTTGAATAATTCCAATGTTTATATCGTGATTAATAATTTTTTTTATAATATTAGAAGAGTTATCCGTTTCCATAGATACATCTATATTAATATTAGTTTCTTTAAAAGTGTATATGCTACAAGGCATATTTTCCCCTAAGCTTTTACAGGTAGATATATGAAGATTAGAACTATGATTTTTTAATTCTAATAATTTTTTTTCAAGGTTATCTTCTAAAGCCAGCATAGTTTCTGAAAATTCATATACTAAAGCTCCTTCGGTGGTAAGTTGAACTCCTTTATTGCTTCTATTTAAAAGTTGAACTCCGATTTCATTTTCTAGTGCTTGTAGTTGCATACTTAAACCTGGTTGGGTTAAATGAAGTTCCTTTGCTGCCTTAGATATGCTATTAAATTTTACAGTAGTATAAAATGAGCGTAAGTATGATAAGTTCATGAGAATCTACCTTTCAATATTATTATATAAGTTGCTTAATATGTTTATTACAACTTATATATAAATTTTATCATATCTATTTCTTTAATTCACTTGGAAGTGTATTAAAATTTTTTTTAAAAGCTCTTAAAAAAGCTGAGTAATCTTTAAAACCACAAAGTTCAGAAGCTTTTGATATAGAATAGCCTGTTTTGATGTAATTAATCACCATAAGCAATCTTTTTTGTAAAATGTAATTATGAAGGGTATAACCCGTTTCTTTTTTAAACTTATGCATTAAGTAATACTTACTTATAAAAAATTCTTCACATAAAGAATCAATTGAAAGATTTTTTGATAAGTTATTATTTATATATTTTAGAATCGTTTCTATTTGTTTATCATATTTAAGAGAATCACTAATAGAGCTATAATTATCTTCAAGATAAATTCTGTTTAGATAAATTAATAATTGAATAAAGAGGCTATTACTTAAAAGTTTGCTCCCAAATTCTTTTGAGTTAAGTGAATCTTCAAGAGTTGCAATAATAGTTTTAAGATGAGTTTGAAGTGGCTGCTCAAGTCGTATTAAATTTATTTTACGTTCTTTAGATAACATAAAACAATTTGATAAATTACAATTTTCATAGTTGTGTTTTTCAATGAAACTAGAGTCAGCCCAAATTATTATTCTTTCATAATATTGACTAGGATCAATAATGGGTTTATGGATATCATACTTACTTACTAATAAAATGTCCCAAGGTTTTAAAATATAAGATTTACCTTCAATAAAATATGTAACTTTACCAGATAGAAAAATTATTATTTTATTAAAATCATGAAAGTGAAAGTCTAAGGACAATTCTTTTTTATCTTTTATATGAAAAAGATGAAAATCCTCATTTAAATAACCGTGTTTTGTGAAATTCAATTTATTATCCATATAATTAACTCCTAAATAACTTTGACAATATTTTAAAGCACTTTTTGCAATATATCAAGCATTATATTCCATAGATGTATATTATAGTAATGAATATACTTATGTTAAAGAGGTTAGGAAGGGAGGAATACATTAAGTTCTATGAACTAATGTAGGTGTATATGAATATAATTAAAAGTTATAAATCGTCAGTAATTTTAATTTCATCTGTTTTAATTGGGGGGGTATTGGGGCTTGTCATGGGAGATAAAGCCAGTATAATTGCTCCACTAGGGGATATATTTTTAAACTTAATATTTACAATACTTATCCCCATGGTGTTTTTTAGTATTTCTTCAGCTATAGCTAATATAAGTGCTAATACAAAGGTAAGTAGAGTGATTATTGTAACTTTAATAGTATTTATTTCCACAGCTGTAGTTTCAGGTACAATTGGGATTTTAGGCTTTTCTATATTTAATCCTACCAGAAATGTTAATTCAGATATGGTAATGAATGTACTCGGTGAAACTTCTAATGTTACTGGAGAAAATATAGGAATACTTGAAAGAATTGTTTCGTGTATTACAGTAAAAGATTTTTCTCAAATATTGTCTAGAAATAATCTTTTAGCTTTAGTGATATTTTCTGTAATAGTTGGAGTAGGAGTTTTAAAAGCAGGAGAAGACGGAAAATCTGTTTCAAGGTTTTTAAATAGTGGGGCTATAGTATGTAATAAGGTAATTGAAATTATTATGTATTATGCACCAATAGGATTAGGATCCTATTTTGCAAATGTTGTAGGTGCATTGGGAACACAAATTTTAAATGGATACTTTAAAGTTTTTATTTTATATGTTTTTATAGCGTGTATATATTACTTTGGATTTTTTACTTTATATGCATATATAGCAGGGAAGAAGGACGGTATAAAAAGCTTTTGGAAAAATGCAGGAGGGCCATCTGTTACGGCTATAGCTACTTGTTCTAGTGCAGCATGTATTCCTATTAATATAGAGGCTGCAAAAAAGATGGGAGTTCCTAATAAATTAGCAGATGTAATTATGCCTATTGGAGTAAATCTTCATAAGGATGGATCGGTTATAGGAGGCATATTTAAGATAATGTTTTTATTCGGAGTATTTGGAAGGAGTACCACTGGAATAAGTTCATTTATTACTATTTTACTAGTAGGATTGTTTATTGGTGTATTAGTAGGGGCAATACCTATTGGTGGCTCAATTGGGGAGATATTAATATTAAGTATTTTTGGATTTCCACCAGAAGCATTAGCTATAATGCTTGTGATTGCAACTATAATAGATGCTCCAGCAACACTTTTAAATTCAGCGGGAAATACTGTATGTACCATGATTATTTCTAAATATTCACGTAAGTTAAAATAAAGATAATGTAATATAGGATAATTTAAAGGGGCAATTTGCCCCTTTAAATTATCCTATATTCGAAGTTTTCAAATAGTAGCTTAGTGCCAACTTTTATACCTTCTGGTAGAAGAGCTATAGCTACTTTATTTTCATTGTTATTGTCATCTTTAAGAACAACATAATCACCATCGAAGAACATAACAATATAATTTACTGGTATCATAAATTCACGTCCTTATATCAATTTATCTATTGTATTATGATTCTGTAGTAAAAAACAGTAACAGGATATACAATGTTGCTTTGAAAAAGCTTAATAATATTATAAAGAGTATAGATGTAGATTACAATAAATTAATTACATAAAGTTTAGAAGTATTTTATACAAATTATTAGGAATACTAAAGTGTAAAATCATTTTAGGAAGTGAGAAAAATATGCCATATATAAATTTTAAAGAGGAGAAGTTTAAAGCTAATAAACAGCTAAATAATAGAAAGCAGAATAATGATAATATAATAAAAGAAATAATTAAAGATAAAGGCAGTCTTAATATGATTCCAGATGAAAAGTGGAGTTTTACAACTTTTAAAAAGAAAATTTTTAATAATGAAAGTACACAAAGTGAAGAAAGATTTCTAGAGATTAGCTATAAGATAATAGCGTGCAGTATTTTTGAGGATTGCATGTTATATAATATTAAATTTAAAGAGTGTACTTTTATTGGATGTAAATTCATAGAGTGTGATTTTGGTGGAGGGGGAGTAATTTTTGAAAATTGTAATTTTTATTTAGAAAATATAATTAATGAACCTAATTTAAATAAGAAGGATAATTTATCGTGTACTTTTGATAAATGTAGCCTTTATGTAAAATTTACAGGTACATCATTAAATTATGTAATAATGGAGGATTGTTTCTTAAAAGAATCTACTTTTGAACTTACAGATATAACAAGTGGAATAATAATCAATTCCCATTTAAAAAGATTAGATATAATTGATTCAGATTTATCAGGGATTAAAATATTAGATACATATATTGAGGATTTAGAATTTAATGATAAGCTAAATACCAAATTTGATGAAAAAAGTTTTATTGATAAAATTAAACCTAGAAAAAATACAAAAGCAGAATACGAAGGAATTTATATGGTATATGAAACGATAGCAGATAAATTTGAGCAAAATTCACTAAGAAATAATTTTGGTGAATATTATTATTTGTGCAAAACTATGCAAAGAAAGAGCTTAAATAAGATAGGGCCTAGATTTGGATCGTGGATTTATTGGGCAGTTTCTGGATATGGTGAAAGAGTAGTACATACTTTAATTTCTTCAATTATAATTATGAATATATTTGCTATACTCTATTTATTACTTGGATTAGATATACAAGGATTTAAAGTGGCATATCTATTTAAGGAGGGCTTTCCAGTAACAATAAAAGAATTTATTATGCAGTATAATGAATCTTTAAACTTAAGTGTAGGTACATTTGCTGGAGTTGGTACTAATAATTGTTCCCAAACTCCTATTACATATATGATCGCTAATGTTGAAATAATAATGGGGGCAGCTATGATGGGAATAGGAATAGGAACTGTGACTCGAAAACTCATAAGATAAGAGCGTGTAACAAATGTTACTTACTTTTTTCGTAACCTTCTTTATAATTAAAATATAATTAATGAGTAGAAATTAATTAAGGAGGATATGATGAAGAGAAAGATAATCAAAATTCATGAAGATATTTGTAATGGATGTGGAATATGCGTAGATGCATGTCATGAAAGAGCTATTGAAATTGTAGATGGAAGAGCTAAGTTAGTAAGTGATATATACTGTGATGGATTAGGGGATTGCTTACCTAATTGTCCAACAGGAGCTATAGAGATAATAGAAAGAGAAGCTTTAGAATATAATGATGATGCAGTTCAGATAAGAAAAAAGGAAATTGACACTGTATCTGAGCTTAGTCAATGGCCAATCCAAATAAAATTAGTAAATACATCAGCAAATTATTTAAAGGGAGCTGATTTGTTAATTGCTGCAGATTGTACTGCCTATGCATATAAGGATTTTCATAAAAGATTTATTAAAGGAAAAATCACACTAATTGGATGTCCAAAACTTGATGATAATAAGTATTATGAAGAAAAATTAACTGAGATATTTAAGAAAAATAACATTAATAGTATCACTGTTGTGAGAATGGAAGTTCCTTGTTGTCTAGGAATTGTTAAGTCCGTTCAAAATGCTTTATTAAATTCAGGATTAAGTATACCATATAATGAAGTTGTAATTAGTACAAAAGGAGAGCTTTTATAGCTCTCCTTTATTTCTTTATGTTTACTTTGAGACAAGTTTTTCACCATTTTCATCAAGATAAAACCACTTTTTGTCCTTTCGAACTGGCACATAGGAAGAAGAAAAAAAAGTTTCTTTAACTTCATCGTATACTTCATTTAAAATAGTATTTGTTTTAAGATTTAAAATATAATATTTCTCATTTTTCTTATCATCTTTTTTTTGCATTGAAAGAAGAGTATCAGACACTATTTTAATATCATCATATTCCAAAGGAATTAATTCTTTATTATTATTATCTAGTACTCCATATAGGTTATCTTTATTACATATAAAATGTGTGTTATCAACAAAACGTAAGTCTTTATATATTAAAGGTATACTTTCTATAAAGCGTTCATTTATACAGCCCCAATGATTGTTTTTTTCTACTATAAATTGTTTATTAGGTAAGGGAGTAATGGAATCATAATCACTCTCTAGTAATATTTTTCCGTTTTTATCTTTTATAATAGCCTTTGAATTACCTGTATCATCAAATGGATGTTCAATGATTGGATAAGGAGAGTCGCCACCATGTTGATGTTGCATAACTACAGATGGAGAAGTTTCTAGTATATTTCCACTAGTATCAATAACAAATTCTTTATTATCTATGACGACTACAGCATTACCTTCATAAAATTCCATGGCAAAATCATAGATAGCAGGTATTACTAGTTCATTTTCTTTATTAATATATCCGTATTTTAAACTAGTTTCGCTATACATTTGGACGGCAGCTAAACCCTCACTAAAATTACTGGCAGCTAGATAAGATGGATCAATGATATAGTCACCATCACTATTGATGAAGCCATATTTGCGTTTAACACATACTGCAGCAATATTATCATTAAAGAAAGGAGGAGAATCATATTGAGAATCAATAACCTTTCTAGTATCTAGATTAATGAATCCAAATTTACATAGGTTACCATCAGTGCTTTCTGTTACTAGTATATTAGAGTTTTGATTATTATTTCCAAGTACGTTAGAGTATTTTGGTTCAACTATAAAATCACTATTAAGGTCTATTATGCCTTGTTTATTGTCATTATCAATAATAATTGCAATGGTATTATTATTTGAATAGTTTATTTCCATTGGGTTATCGTAAGTAAAGTCTACTGCAATATCATTATTTTTATTAATACAACCATACTTACCATTCTTTTTTGCGCAAATATAGGGACAAAAGAAAAATTTTTCAAAATACGAACTGTCTTCAGGATTATCATGAGATGAGAAATTTAATAAATCGTCATATTCAATTGGAATAATTATGTTATTTTCTTTGTCGATGGCACCGTATAAACCATCTTTTTTTATTATTGCTATATTATCATTAAATGGATTAGCTTCATCATAAGTTGGAGGGATAATCATATTTCCAGAAGTATCAAGGTAGCCATACTTTCCATTAACCTTTACGGCTCCTAATTCTTCACTGAATAAACAAGCATCTTCAAATGAATTGTTTGATTCACAGCCACATAGTAGAAAAATAAATATTATAAGAAGGATTTTAATTAATTTTTTATTCAAGATAATCGCCCCCAGTTGTGCTTTTTTACTTATTTTAACATATAAGAAAAATTCGAACAACATAAAAGACAAGGAATTATATAACTCCTTGTCTTGTTAACTATCTTCTTTTTTTAGATATTTCTATATTAACTTTTCTTTTACCGAATTTTTGACCTTTAGAATTATTTAATATAGTATCAACTAAAGCTGGTGGTACATCAACAAATGAGAATTTGTCTAGTATATCGATTCTTCCAATATCTTTTCCTTTAACGCCAGCAGTGTTATCTAAGAATTCTATGATATCTTTAGCTCTAGCTTTATCAAGTTTACCTATAGATAAGAATAATCTAGTACTTTCTTCTATTTCAACAGGATCTTCTGTATAGTTGCAGTTTAATTCTTTATCAAACATTAATTTTAATAAAGAAGCAGCTACATCTTCAGCACCATATTCATTTATAAGTTCTTTTGCCATTGGCATAAATGTAGAATATGCATCTTCTTTAAGAACATCTGAGATGTTTTCAAGTAAGCTTCCAGATTTAGCAGAGAATATATCTGCTAAAGTAGGTATTTCTTTCTTTGCAATTTTGCCTTTTGTATGGTTTTCTATTTGTCTTATAAATGATACTTCTTTTCTAGAAGCGAAGTTATAAGCAATTCCTTCTTTGTTAGCTCTTCCAGTTCTACCTATTCTATGAACATATGATTCAATATCTTGAGGTAAATCATAATTTATTACATGAGTAACATCTTCAACGTCAATACCACGAGCTGCAACATCTGTAGCTACTAGGAAATGAAGTTGACCGCTTTTAAATTTAGCTAATGTGTTCATTCTTTGACTTTGTTTCATATCACCATGCATACCTTCAACGCTATATCCTTTGCCATGAAGAGCATCTACTAATTCATCTACACCCTTTTTAGTTTTACAGAATAAAATAGCTGAAGTTGGGTTATCTACATCGAGAATTCTACAAAGAGAATCAAATTTGTTAGATGAGTTTACTAGGAAGTATGATTGATGAATTTTTGAAACGGTTAATGATTTTTTAGCTATTGCTATGTGATGAGTGTCCGGTTTCATGTAGTTTTTAGCAAGATTTTTTATTTGTCTTGGCATTGTTGCAGAGAATAAAAGTGTCTGTCTATCTTCGCTTAGGTTTGAAAGTATACTTTCAATATCTTCAATGAATCCCATATTTAACATTTCATCGGCTTCATCTAAAACTAGAAATTTTACATTGTGTAGTTTTAGAGTTCTTCTATTTATATGATCTAATATTCTTCCAGGTGTTCCAACGACTATATCTACACCTCTTTTAAGAGCGCTTAATTGTCTGTCAAAGGATTGACCACCGTAAATAGCAAGTATTTTATATTTTTCATATTTACATAACTTTGCTAGTTCTTCACTAACTTGAATAGCAAGCTCTCTTGTAGGAGCTAATATTAGTGTTTGTATAGGGCCACCTTTAGGTCCCATATTGCTAAGGATTGGAGCTCCAAAGGCTAAAGTTTTACCAGTCCCAGTTTGTGCCTGCCCGATTATATCATGACCTTCTAAACTTACAGGGATGCTTTTCTCTTGTATATCACTAGGATGCTCAAAGTTTAAGTCTTGAATAGACTTTAGTATTGAATCCTTAAGTCCAAGTTCTTCAAATTTAATTTTTTCCATCTATATTCCTCTTCTCTATATTCTTTAAATACATCTAATAGTACCACAGTATACATATAAATAGCAATGAATAACTTTAATTTTCTATTTGAACAAGGATTACATGCTTTTATATGTGGTAAAAATCTACTCTATTATAATCAGTTAAAATCATTTATTATAGTATGTGTAGATGATTTTATTTTATTAATTGTAATCTTATATAGTTTAATATTATTCTATAAATATAGAATTGAAAATTGTGTAAAAATTGGAATAAGGAGAATATATGAAAAGATATTTATTTGATACAGTTGATACAGTTTTAGATAACGGTATTAGGTTAATTACAATAAAGAAAGAGACACAACTGGCAGCTTTAAATATAGGTGTGAAAGTTGGGGCTATATATGAGAAGAAAGAAGAAAGAGGCATTTCTCACTTTATAGAGCACATGTTATTTAAAGGAACTAGAACCAGGGATAATGAAAAATTAAATAGCGATTTAGAAAACTTAGGTGGAGAGTATAATGCATATACTGATTATACTTCTACAGTGTTTAATACAACAACTTTAAATGAAGAATTACCTATGGCTATTGAACTTTTAAGTGATTTTATAAAAAATCCATCTTTTAATGAAGAGGATATGGAAAAGGAAAGAGGAGTTATTTTAGCTGAAATTAGAAGTGGAAAAGATGACGTGGAAGATTTATCTTTTACTATGATAAATAATTTTGCTTTTAATCAAAGTCCATTAAAGGTTGATGTTATAGGAAAGGAAAGTATTGTCAAAACTTTGTCTAGAGATGACTTGTTTTCTTATTACAACAGATATTATGTACCTAATAATACAATTATTTCTGTAGTATCTTCCTATGAACATGAATATGTAAGGGAATTGATAGAATCTAATTTTAAAGATTGGAAAAGTAAGGCCATTGATGAAGCAATTTTAAAATTTGAAAAAAATAAGAATGCCCATAAGGTTACCCATAGAGATAATATGGAACAAAGTACAGTGTTATATTTATATAGTTTTCAAGATTTATCGAAGAAGGAAGAATTAGCGCTAAGAGTTTTAAATCATAAGTTTGGAGAGAGTTCTAATTCTATTTTATTTAGAGAGTTAAGGGAAAATCAAGGATTAGCCTATGATGTGTATACAACCCTTGACTTAACTAATAATTTAAAAACACTTTATATTTATTCAGCAGTTTCTCCAGATGAAGTGGAGGGAACTATAGAAACTATAGATAAGTGTATAGAAAATGTTAAAGAGGAAATAATTGTATTTGATGAAGGCACTATTAGTTTAATGAAAAAGGTATTTAAAACAGCTGTGGCATCTACTTTAGAGGATTCCTCTGATTTAGGAAGCTATGTTGTTCATCAGGCAATGGATGGAGAAAATATCTATCAGTTTAATGAAGATATGAGAAAACTTAATGAAATAGAAGCTAAAGACTTATATGATGTAGCTAGAAAAGTTCTTGTAAATCCAACAATTCACGTTCTTTTGTGCCATAAAGACAAATATACTGGGGATGATGAAAGAGTGTTGCATTAAAGAAAGGCTTATATAGTAATTAAAAGAGTGGTGAATTATAATGAAAAAGATTATAACTAAAATTGAAGCTCAAAAGAAAAAAACAGATAGAGTAAGCATATTTATAAATGAAGAATTTGCTTTTGGATGTAGTAGTGAACTTATATATTATCATAATTTATCAAAAGGAAAAGAAGTTGATGAAGAAGAGTTATCTGAGATTGTAGAGGAAGATAATTATATAACCGCTAAGAATTTAGGGCTTAAATATGTTGAAAGCTCCTTGAAAACTGAGTTTCAAGTTAAGGAATATCTTGTAAAAAAAGAGTATAATGATAAGGTAATAGATAAAGTTATTTCTTTTCTAAAAGAATATAAATTTTTGGATGATAATTATTATGCTAATGCCTTTGCGAAACAATATATTAATAGTCAAGGACGAGGCAACATTAAATTTAAACTTATGCAAAAAGGTGTATCAGAAGAAATAATTGAGAATGTGCTTTGCAACATTTCAAGGGAACAGGAAGAATCCGTTGCATTGAAATTAGCAGAAAAGCGAGCTTTAATACTATGTAAAAAAGAAAATGATAAGATAAAAGTTAAAGCTAAATTGAACTCTTATTTACTTTCAAAGGGATATGATTTTGAAACAGTAAGTTCTATTATAAGAAAAATTAATTTGCAGGAGCTAATAGATAGTTTTAAAGTTGTAGGTGAGATAGAGATAGATAATTTATTAGAAGAAAAGAGTAATCAATTATTTGAACTTGCTCAAAAGAGATATGATAGACTTAAAACATCTGAATCTGACAGGTTAAAAATAAGAAAGAAGTTACAGGATTTTTTACTTCGTAAAGGATATAATTATGATGAAATAAAGAGTGTAATGAATATAATTATTGAGAATTAATTAGTAGATAAGTAGAAATGGAGGATATTTTGTGGAATACTTAAAAGCAAACGGCATCAATTTAGTTTCATTAGTATTTATAATTGCATTTTGTTATCCAATTTTTATCGGAATAGTTTTTAAATCTAGAAGTAGAAGCATGATGGATACTTTGAAAAGCATGTTGATATCTGTTGCTTTAATATGTTCTATGTTAAGTACTTTTGGTGTTGTTAAAGAATTAATTATTCAAGATAAGTATGGTTTTATGGGAATGATTTCTTCAGCACTTTCATTTCCAATTAATCATCTAATAACTAAATCAAAGTTTTTTTTAGGATTAACTCATGTAATAGTGTTTTTAATTATTTTTAATTTGCTTAAAGTACTTATTTCCTTCCTTAATAGAATAATATTACGTCCTATATCAAATACATTGGATTCAAAGTTGAAGGAAAGTAATGGAGCTATTAGAGCCGTTTTAGGAGGAATATTTCAACTTCCAAAGGCAGTTTGCTATGTGCTAATTTTAACAGCACTTTTATCTTATAGTGAATTGTTTATAAAAAATGATAATCTAACTAAACTACTAGAAAATAGTAAAATCTATAATTACGTAAATAATAATGTTATTACACCTATTAGAGAATCAGAAGTTGCTAAAAGCTTTCCAAACTTAATAGAAGATTCATTTAAAATTGTTGATGAAAACAATAACTATTTAAGTAGCGAAGACAATTATGTGCAAGGGGTTGTATTTTATAATGGAGTAACTTTAGATGAAGGAGTATCTTCTAGTGAGGCAATTAATTCTACAGCCATAAAGGTTGCAAGTGAATTTAGTAATAATTATGATAAGGGAAAGGCTATATATAAGTGGATAGGAAATAATGTTTCATATGACGATGAAAAAGCTATAGAGGTTATGCAAAATCAGTTTCCTAGAAATATTGCATCAGGAGCTATTAGTGCATTCACAACTAGGAGTGGAGTATGTTTTGATTATGCTTGCTTATACGTAGCTATGTGTAGAGCTAATAATATTCCAGTTCGATTAATTGTCGGTGAAGGTTATAATGGAAATACATGGGTAAGTCATTCGTGGAATGAAGTATATATTAACAGTGAAGGAAGATGGGTTCCTGTTGACTGTACATTTTATAGTGCTGGAAACTATTATGATAATTATGATTTTAATAGAGAACATAGAAATAGTAAAATCGCAGGTGAATGGCAATAATCAATAAGCTCTGGAGTAAAATAAAATGATAGAGTTAAGTATTACTAAAAGAAGGGACTGTTGCATCAAATAATTGGTGCAATAGTCCCTTAAACTAAATATCTATATTTAGAAATTATTTTTTATCTTTAACTTTAGAAATTATAATATTTATTGCTTTTTCACATTCTAAGTCACTATTATCTAATGCCCAAGCTGTATTAAAATAATTTAAGGCTTTCTTATCATCATCAAGCATAAGATAACAAAAAGCTAAGTTAAAATAGTATTTGCTTTCATGTTTAAGTTTAAGAGCTTTATATATAAGAGGCAACGCTGAATTATAATCTTTTAATTTTATAAAACAGACAGCGGAGTTATATAATGATGGAGCTTCAAACTCTTTTAGCTCAGCAGATTTTTTATATAGATTAATAGCAGTTTTATAATCTTTAGACTTGTATAATTCATTAGCTTCTGTAAAATAATTCATTTTAATTACCCCCTGATCTTAATAATTAATTACCTATTTGAATATTTTCCACTTTATAGGAAAATATACATAGTAAAGTATTAATTAAGATATTAATCTTGGTTGACAAAGATTTTTTTATTGAATATAATAATTTTGGTACAATTTAATATATAAGCTATGATGAAGAGGAGTAAAAATAGAAATCATTTAGGAAGGAAAATTCGTAGACTGAAAAATTTTCTATGAGGAATATTTTGAAGGTAGCTTCGGAGCTGCTTTAGTGAAATTTAAGTAATTAAAGCCGGTGAATATCTCATCGATAATATTTAAGAGAGTCTTTTAGATTTATATCTTTAAGAAATAAAGGTGGTAACGCGCGCTGTCGTCCTTTGGGAGGTAGCGCTTTTTTAATGCTTGAAAAATTATAGAAAAACATAAAAAAGAAAGGTAGGATGTAGTATGGATGAAAATAAAAATATAGCAAAAAACTATGACCCTAAGGAATTTGAAGATAGATTATATAGTTGGTGGGAAGAGAAGAAATACTTTACTCCTAAAGTAGATGAAAATAAAAAACCTTATACAATAATGATGCCACCTCCAAATATAACAGGACAATTACACTTAGGCCATGCACTTGATAATACTCTTCAAGATATTTTAATTAGAAGTAAAAGAATGCAAGGATATAGTGCTTTATGGTTACCTGGTGAGGACCATGCAAGTATAGCAACAGAGGTAAGAGTAGAAAAAGCTCTTCTTGAAAAAGGACTTAATAAAAAAGAGATGGGAAGAGAAGGATTTTTAGAAAAAGTTTGGGATTGGACTTTAGAATATAGAGACAGAATAAGAACTCAACTTAAAAAGATGGGTTGTTCTGCAGACTTTTCAAGAGAAGCTTTTACTATGGATGAACATTTAGATAAAGCTGTTAAAGAAGTATTTGTAAAACTATATAATAATGGACTTATATATCAAGGAAATAGGATTACAAACTGGTGTCCTAAATGTATGACAGCTATTTCTGATGCAGAGATAGAGTATGAAGAACAAGGAGGACATTTCTGGCATATAAATTATCCTGTAATAGGTAGTGATGAAGTTGTAGAAATAGCTACAACTAGACCGGAAACATTATTAGGTGATACAGCTGTTGCAGTAAATCCAAAGGATGAAAGATATTCACATCTAATAGGCAAGAAGTTAAGACTTCCTTTAGTAGATAGAGAAATTGAAGTAGTAGCAGATGACTATGTAGATATGGAATTTGGAACTGGTTGTGTTAAAATTACACCTGCTCATGACCCTAATGATTATCAAGTTGGTAAGAGACATAACTTAGAAGAGATAGTTGTACTTGAAGCAAATGGTACTATTTCTAAAGGATATGGAAAATATTCTGGACTTGATAGATATGAAGCAAGAAAGTTAATAGTTGAAGACTTAGAAAAGCAAGGATATTTAGTAAAGGTTAAAGATCATTCCCATAACGTGGGTACCCATGATAGATGTGGATGTACTATAGAACCAATGCTTTCAAAGCAATGGTATGTTAAGATGGAATCTCTTGCAGCTCCAGCAATTAAAGCAGTTAGAGAAAAAGAAACTAAGTTTGTTCCAGAAAGATTTGAAAAAACTTATTTTAACTGGATGGAAAATATTCAAGATTGGTGTATTTCAAGACAATTATGGTGGGGACATAGAATTCCTGTATGGTACTGCAAAGAGTGTGGAGAAATAATAGTACAGGGAGAAGCTCCAAATAAATGTACTAAATGTGGATCTGAAAACTTAGAACAAGATAAAGATGTATTAGATACTTGGTTTAGTTCAGCCCTTTGGCCTTTCTCAACATTAGGTTGGCCAAATGAAACAGAGGATTTAAAATACTTCTATCCAACTAATACTTTGGTTACTGGATATGATATAATTTTCTTCTGGGTAGCTAGAATGATATTCTCAGGATTGTATAATATGGAAGAAGTTCCATTTGACACAGTATTTATACATGGTATCGTTAGAGATGAACAAGGTAGAAAAATGTCTAAATCTCTAGGAAATGGAGTAGATCCACTTGAAGTAATTGATAGTTATGGTGCAGATGCTCTTAGATTTTCCTTAGTAACAGGAAATGCACCTGGAAGTGATATTAGATTCTATACATCTAGAGTTGAAGCTGCTAGAAATTTTGCCAATAAAATTTGGAATGCTTCTAGATTTGTTATGATGAATCTTGATGAAGAGTTAATGAAAAAATATGAGAACTGTAAAAATTACTCTGTAGCTGATAGATGGATATTATCTAGAGCTAATGAAGTAGTTAAAGAAGTTACTGAAAACCTAGATAAATTCGAGATTGGAATAGCACTTCAAAAGGTTCAAGATTTTATGTGGACTGAGTATTGTGACTGGTATATAGAAATTGCAAAGCCAGCTTTATATAGTGATAATGAGGAAACAAAGGGAGTAGCTTTAAATGTTTTACATAAAGTTTTAGTAATTGGTCTAAAGCTTCTTCATCCAGTAATGCCATTTATTACAGAGGAAATATATACTCACTTAACAAATGAGAGTGAATCAATAACAATTTCTAAATGGCCAGAATTTGATTCTTCATTAGAAGATAAAAAAGCAGAAGAGCACATGAGCTTTATAATTGATGCTATTAGAAATACAAGAAATGCTAGAACAGAAATGAATGTACCACCTTCAAGAAAGGTTAAAAATTATATTTTAGCAACTGAAGCAGGAGAAGCCTTTGTTGAAGGAAAAGTTTATTTTGAAAAACTTGCATCAGCAAGTGAAGTTATTATTATTAAATCAAAAGAAGAAGCACCAGAAAATACTGTTTCTGTAGTTTCAAAGGGCGCTGAAATCTATATGCCTATGCTTGAACTTGTTGATGTTGACAAAGAGCTTGAAAGATTAAATAAAGAAAAAGCTAAGCTTGAAGCTGAAATTCAAAGAGTAGAAAAGAAATTAGCTAATGAAAGATTTGTATCAAAGGCTCCAGCAGAAGTTGTTGAAGAAGAAAAAGCAAAAGGTGAAAAATATAAAGAAATGTATAATACTGTATTAGAAAGTATTGAAAAATTAAATAATTAAATAATTAATGAAGAAGAGGTTGCCCACTAAGTAGTTTAGTTCGGCAACCTCTTTTAATGTAGAATTCTTTAGCGCAGTAATTTGATAGTTTAGTATGTTGAGTAAATACAATATATGATATAAAATTAATTTGAAATAAAAATGAAATGCAGGAGGCTTTGAAATGAATTACGAAGAAGCTATCAAATATATAAAAGAGACTGCCAAGTTTGGCAGTAAGCTTGGGCTTGAAAGAACTGAGAAGATATTAGAACTACTAGGGAATCCACATAAAAAAATAAAAACTATACATATCGCAGGAACTAATGGCAAAGGGTCAACAACGGCTATGTTAACTAATATATTAGTAGAAAGTGGATATAAAGTTGGATGTTATATATCTCCATATATTGAAGAGTTTGAAGAAAGAATTCAAATTAATAATACCAATATACCTAAAGGGGATTTAGCTGAAATAATAACAAAGGTAGCTACTGTAATAGAGAAAGTTGAAGCGATGGGATATGGCAATCCAACGGAGTTTGAGATAATTACATGTGCTGGATTTTTATATTTTTTTAATAAAAATGTTGATTTTGCAGTGGTAGAAGTAGGATTAGGGGGAAGGCTTGATTCAACTAATGTTATATTACCTAAGTTAACTATTATTTCATCTATAAGTATGGATCATATGCATATTTTAGGAGATACGGTAGAAAAAATAGCTTATGAAAAGGCAGGAATTATTAAGAAAAATACTCCTTTAATTTTATACCCTCAAAAGGAAAATGTTACTTTAGTAATTGAAGATATGTGTATTAAAAAAAATGCACCTTTAGTTAAAGTGAATGAAAAAGCTGCTAAGTTTAAGGAAGTTATAAAGTTAGATGGAAACATGTATCAAAAATTGGTTATAGCTGGAGAGGACACTTACGAAATTGAACTTCCGCTCCTTGGAGTTCACCAAATTCAAAATTGTAATGTGGTAATAAATGCTTGCGAATCACTTAGAAAATTAGGAATTCATATATCAAAGGATAGTATAATAAATGGACTTAAAAATGTTAAATGGCCAGGTAGGTTAGAAGTGATGAACAAAAATCCAATGGTTGTTTTAGATGGTGCCCATAATATAGATGGAATAAGGAAGTTAAAGGAAAGTATAAAAACATATTTTGAGTATAAAAATCTGGTTTTAATATTAGGAATTTTAGCAGATAAGCAAGTTGACGAAATGATAAAAGAGATATGCCCTTTGGCTAGTAAAATAATTGCAGTAACACCACATAGTGATAGAGCTGAATTATCAGATGAATTAAAAAGGAGAATTGAATTTTACAATATTCAATGTGAGGCCATTGAGGACTATGAAGAAGCTTATAGAAAAGCATTAGAATATTGTGATTCACAAAGTTTATTAGTAATTTCAGGTTCCCTTTATATGGTTGGAGATATGAGAAAAATAATTAGAAATTTTAATATGTAGTAACATATTCATAAAAAATAAATTTAAGGTGATAAAATAGTCGTGTCATAATTGCTTACCCCTTCATATTATAAGATGAAGGGGGGATTCCTATGAGGCACTTATATATTTGTAATACAACTGGAGATCAAATTGATAAAGTTGAGCTTAGCAAATTTACCTTAGAGAAAAGTATTAGGCTACCAGGGGTTAATAGAAGTAAAATAGGGCCTCACGGGTTATGTATCCAAGGAGAGTTTCTCTATGTGTCAAATTGTTATGATGGTTCTGTTTCAATTGTGAATTTGGAGAATTTAAGTGTAGATAGTTACTATTTAGGTAGGTATTGTAGAGATATTTGTGCACTAGGTAATCATCTATATATTATATGTGGAGATTCTAATAATGTAGTAACTTTTGACTTGATAAAAAAAGAAATAATAGAAATTATTCCATCAGGAGATTCACCTCATAGTATTGATTGTTGTAATATAAGGAATGAAATTGTAGTGGCAAACAATGGAGATGATTCAATAACAATTTTTGATTCCTTGTATGGGTGTGATATAAAAAATATTAATGTTGGAAGTTCTCCTACTAAGGCATTATTTACTCCTAATGGAGATTATATTTTAGTATGTGAAAGTGGAATGGGAAGTTTAGATAGAGGTTGTATAAGAGTAATCTCGAGTAAAACATATGAAACTGTTCATAAAATTCTAGTTGGAAATTGTCCCTTTGATATGTTTTGTAATGAGAAATATTGTTACGTTTCCAATTATGGAGATGGGACTATATCTATAATAGATATTATTAATTTTTCTAATATTGCATCCATAAAAAGTGGAGGTATGCCAAGAGGAATTATAACAGATAAGGACTATATATATGTAGGTGACAGTTATAATTATTCATTGATGAAAATAAACATTAATAATCAAAAAGAAAAAATAATCATCCCACTATCAGGCCAACCTACAGGGATGATTATTGGGTAATTATTCAGTTAAAGCTTTAATAATCTTTGTATACAAGTCAGAAGGGTTGCGCTTCCATTTCTCGCATAGCTCTCTGGCTTGTTTATTTGAAGCTACCGTTAATTTAACTTCCATTAATGGGATATTGTTTTCAGAAGCACTGAGGGTTACTACATAGCTATTGGAGTTTTCTATTGTGTAGTCAGCGGAAACAGTGGCTTCTTTTTTTATTATATTCATTTTACCTGCTATATATAAATCAAGTTTATTTAATTCCTCATTAGATAATCTATTTTTAAATAGAGATAGTACTTCTTTTCCCTTTTCAGTTATGGTAAGCCTATCTTTGTTATTTTGATTAATATTAGTAAGTAGATTAGATGAAATAAGTTCATTTATATATTCTTGAAGAGTAAAATAGTTAATTAAATTATTTTCAAGAACGATTTCAGTTAACTGAATGTTTGATATAGGTAAATTTACTTTATCCACTATATGAAGTAATAGAAGTTTATTTTCAGCTAAGTTCAAAGAATTATCAAACATAAAGTGCCCTCCTTTAAACTATTTGTATGAATATACATTTCAATAATTAATTATATCATATATTTAAATGGAAGGCATATAAATTTATATATAGTAACTTAAATATAGGGGAAAAGAAATGGATAATAAGATAAAATGTAAATTACAGCAAGTGGGGGGACTGTTATTAATAGTTATAATTGTAACGTGTTTAGGTAGAATGCTTAATGAAGATGTTTTTGCACCATCAAATAAAAAATTGCCCATATACTCTGTAGATACAAAAGATAAAAAAATGTGCATTACCTTTGATGTAAATTGGGGGGATGATAAGACGGAAGAAATATTGAATATTTTAGATGAATTTGATATAAAAGCAACCTTTTATATTATGGGGTTATGGTGTGATGATTTTCCGGACAGGGTTGTAGAAATAGCCAATAGAGGTCATGAAATTGGCAATCATTCGAATAAACATGCGGACTATACAACACTTTCAAAAGATAATATAGTTAATGATATTGAAATAACAAATGCCAAAATATTAAAGCTTACTGGAAAAACACCTAAAACTTTTAGATTTCCCTCTGGATCCTATAATGATATGTCTGTAAAGATTGTTGAAGAAACCGGATTAAAACCAATTCAGTGGGATGTAGATAGTGTTGATTGGAAGGCGAATGGAGCTGAAGTAGAGTATAATAGAGTTGTAAGTAAAGCTAAGGAAGGTTCCATAATGTTGTTTCATAACGATGGAAAATATACTCCTGAAAATTTAAAAAAAATTATAAGAAAATATAAGGAGGAAGGATACGAGTTTGTAACTGTATCGGAGTTAATATATGAAGATAATTACTATTTAGACCATGCAGGGAAGCAAATACTAATCAAAAATTAGTAAATATTGGCTTTAATTCATAAAACTATAGAAAATTTCATAAAATTTATATAAAAAATAAAAATAATTGAAAATATGTATTGTAAAATTTAGACAGCTAATTTATAATGAATTAAATGGGGTATGTAATATAACGTTAGGAAAAATATTCAATTTTTACTAGAAAAAGTTATATTTTTAAAGACCAAGAATATAAATTATAGTAAATTTTAACAAAAAACCAAGGGAAAGAGGGGTTACCATGGATAATATTATGTTTAATAACAAAATCTATCTAGAAGGACAAGTAATTTCAGAATTAACTTTTAGCCACGAAATGTATGGGGAGGGGTTCTATACTTTTGAGTTTGAAGTTCCTAGACTTAGCGATACTGCAGACGTTTTAGTTATAACAGTATCTGAGCGTTTGATCGCTGGAATTGATGTAAGTATAGGAAGTGAGCTTGTAATTGATGGACAACTTAGGTCATATAATAAGTTTGTTGATGGTGCAAATAGGTTAATATTAACTGTTTTTGCAAGAGACATTCGTGAACTAAAGGAGAGAGGCAAAAATCCAAATCAAATATTCTTAGATGGATTCATATGTAAAGCACCAGTTTATAGGACTACACCATTTGGAAGAGAAATAGCTGATATGCTTTTGGCTGTTAATAGGTTATATAATAAATCAGATTATATTCCAACTATAGCTTGGGGAAGAAATTCTAGGTTCTGTAAAAGTTTAGAAGTTGGGGATAATATTAGAGTTTGGGGAAGATTACAAAGTAGAGAATATCAAAAAAAGGTATCTGATACTGAAGTGATTAAAAAAGTAGCATATGAAGTTTCTATATCTAAAATGGAAAGGGTTACAGATGAAAATAGAGACGACATATGTATAATAGGTAAAGTAGAAAGTGATAACGTTAACGAAAACGAAGAAAAAGATATAGAAGTAACAATAGCTTCTGAGTAAAAAATAGGGAATAATAATTGAATATTTTAAAAGTAAAGGCGTCAATAAATGACGCCTTTAACTATTTTCTTAGGTCAGCTAAGATTTCAGTTTTACTTTTTGTCTTGTCGTCAACAGCTTTAATAATTTTAGCTGGTGAACCTGCTACTACTACATTTTCTGGAACATCTGTAGTAACAATTGACCCTGCTGCTACAACAGAATTTTTACCTATTTTTACACCTTCAAGAATTACAGCATTAGCTCCAATAAGTACATTGTCTCCAATTTCACATGGGTCCTTGCTAGGTGGTTCTAACACACCAGCAACCACTGCACCAGCTCCTAAGTGTACACCTTTTCCTAATTTTCCTCTTGCGCCTACAACAGCATTCATATCTACCATAGTTTCATCGCCGATTTCAGCACCAATGTTAATAACTGCACCCATCATGATAACGGCATTATTACCTATGGAGACTCTATCTCTAATTATTGCACCTGGTTCTATCCTAGCATTAATATTTTTTATATCAAGCATAGGTATAGCAGAATTTCTTCTGTCATTTTCTAGTTTATAATTATGTATTCTTTCTTTGTTTTTATCAATGAATTGAAGAATATCTGCACTATCACCAAAAAGTACATAAAAATTTCCGTCTCCAAAAGATTCTATGTTATTAAAATCGCAATCTTTTAAATTACCATTAATGTAGGCTTTTATTGGCGTTGACTTTTTAGATTCTTTTATAAATCTTGCAATTTCATAAGGATCTGTAAAGTTATAATCCATATAGTTAAAACTCCTTCCAAAAATTTATTTAGTATTTTTAATTAATGACTTGAATCAAGTGTAATATATATATTATACGCATTTCATAATAAAAAATAAATAAATAAGTTTTTATTGAATATAATATATATGTATTTTACAATTAATAATTTGCATTTTTAAATTTTACTAATATAGTTATATCATAAACAATATAAAAAATGAAATATTTTGGGGATAAATTAATTTTCAATAATGTTATAATTAAGTAGAAAGAAAAAATAAAAAATTTATTAGGAGGTTACTATGGGAAATTTAACCAAGGGATATATTCAAATTTATACTGGAAATGGTAAAGGTAAAACTACGGCAGCAGTTGGATTAGCTACTAGGGCAGCTGGTAATAAATATAGGGTATGCATGGTTCAGTTTTTAAAAAGTGGAATAACAGGAGAACTAGAATCTGCAAAGTTGATGGCCCCATATTTTACCATACATAGATTTGAAAGACCAAGAGATTTTTTTTGGAATTTAAATGATAAGGAAAAATTAGAGTTAAAGGAAGATATTCAAAAGGCATACGATTTTTGCATACAACAACTTAAGGAAAAAAATTGTGATATATTAATTATGGACGAAATTATGGGAACATTATCTAATGAACTTATAACAGAACAACAATTAATAGATTTGATTGATTTAAAACCAGATGATGTGGAATTGATTATGACTGGAAGAAATGTACCTGATGCCATAATGGAGAGAGCGGATTTAGTAACTGAAATGCGTGATATTAAACATTATTTTGAAAAAGGAGTTCCAGCTAGAAGAGGAATAGAATTTTAAATATTAGGAGCAAAAGAACAATTTATGATTAATTTATCAAGAAAAGTTGAAAATATACAAATATCAGGAATAAGGCGATTTTATAATAAAGTCATGAAAGTTGAGGGCGCTATTTCTTTAACTTTGGGAGAACCTGATTTTAAAATACCAGTAGAGATTAAAGAAGCTATGAAAGAAGCAATTGATGAAGATAAAACTACCTATACATCAAATGCAGGAATTGAGCCGCTTAGAAGAGAGATTGCGAAATATCTTAATTTAAATGGTAGCAATTATACTATGGAAAACATTTGTGTAACTGTAGGTGGTAGTGAAGCAATCCTGAATATTTTTCAAACCATATTAAATGAAGGAGATAAGGTGTTAATACCTGAAATTGCATATGCTGCCTATGAAAGTTGTATAAAGATAGTTGGAGGGACTCCAATAGAATATCCACTTAAAAAGGATTTAACTATAGATTTAAAAAAGTTAAAAGAAATAATTAAAAGTGAAAAACCTAAAGCTATTATATTGTCATATCCGTGTAATCCCACAGGAATGCTTTTAAGTAAATATGAGTGTGATGAGTTATATAAAATGTTAAAGGATGAGGATATATTAATTATTAGTGATGAGATGTATTCATCAATCACTTTTGATAAATACTACTCTTTAGCACCATATGATGAGTTAAGAAGTAGAATAATATTAGTTGGCGGTTTTTCTAAGATGTTTTCTATGACAGGAATAAGAATAGGTTATGTAGCAGCTGAAGCATCAATAATGAATGAATTTATTAAAGTTCATCAATATAATGTTTCTTGTGCACCATCGGTTGGTCAATATGGTGCATTGATGGGATTAAGAGAATCTATGTATCATGTTGAATATATAAAAAATAACTTAAAAGAACGTATGGAATATGTTTATTCTAGACTTATGGATATGGGATTTGAAGTTACAAAACCGAAAGGAGCTTTTTATATATTTCCGTCCATAAAAAAGTATAAGTTATCAAGTGAGGAGTTTGCAGAGAAGTTGCTAAATGAAGCAAAAGTAGCTGTAGTTCCAGGAAATGCTTTTGGTAGTGGAGGAGAAGGTTACATTAGAATATCCTATTGCTATAGTAAGGAACAGTTAAAATTAGCATTAGATAATATAGAGAGTTTTATAAAGACAGTAGAATAGTAAAATAAGGGTTGCAAATTATTAATTTGCAACCCTTGTTATTTTAACTTAAAGTTTTACTACATCATCCATAGAATATAATCCTTTAGGTTTATCATGTACAAATTCACAAGCTTTAAGTGCACCAACTGCAAAAACTTCTCTTGAAATTGCAGAATGTTTAACTTCGATTACTTCGCCTTTTCCCGCAAAGATTACTTCATGATCACCAATTATATTTCCTCCACGGATGGCATGAATACCGATTTCTTTATGCTCACGCTTATGAATACCATCTCTACCTTTTACAAATTCTGTATCGTCCTCAATAGATTCCTTGATTGTATTTGCTAATAGTAAAGCTGTTCCACTCGGAGCGTCAACTTTTTGATTATGATGCTTTTCAATAATTTCTATATCAAAGTCTTGATATAATTTATTGCTAATTGATTTTAAAACATTATTTATTACATTAATTCCAATAGACATATTTGCAGAGAAAAACACTGGGATGTTCTCTTGTAAATTTTTTATTTTAGTAATTTCTTCTTGTGAGTAGCCAGTGGTACATATAACTACTGGAAGATTGTTTTTAATAGCATATTCAGAAATTGATTCCAAGCTTGTAGGTCTTGAAAAATCAAGAATAACATCTACATTTTCTTTTACATCAAAAATTGAGTTATATACAGGGTAATCAAAATCGGTATATGTTTTCATATCAATACCAGCTTCAATTTTTAAATTAGAAGATGCTTTTGCAACTGATGAAATCATATGACCCATTTTGCCGTTACACCCAACCAATAATATTTTTACCATATCTAGTCTCCTTTATATCAAGCCGTAATTTGTAAGTTCGATTTTTAAATAATTTAAATTAGATTCTTCCATATCAACTAAAGGAAGTCTAAGGCAACCTACATTTTTTCCTAAGACATTTAATGCTGTTTTAACTGGAATAGGATTAGTTTCGCAGAAACAAGCTTTTGTTAGGTTAATAGTTTTTAAGAATAACTCTTGAGATTCTTTGATATTGCCTTTAAAGAATAAATCACAGATGTTATGAACATCTTGTGGAATTAAGTTGGCGATTACAGAGATAACACCAATCCCACCAACTGCTAAGGTTGGAAGAATTTCATTATCATTTCCAGAGTATATGTCAAGTTTATCGCCGCATAAAGCTTTTATTTCAGCGATTTGACTTATATTTCCACTAGCTTCTTTTACTGCAACAATATTATCAATAGTACATAACTCAGCTAGAGCCTTTGGAGGAATATTCATTCCAGTTCTAGAAGGAACATTATATATTACTATTGGAGTGTTAACTTCTTTAGCAATAGCTTTAAAATGAGCAATTAAACCTTTATAAGAAGTCTTATTATAGTAAGGATTAATAACTAATAATCCATCAACTCCAACGGATTCTGCAAATTTACTCATTTTTATAGATGCGTCAGTGTTGTTTGTTCCGGTTCCGGCAATTACTGGTATTCGTTTGTTGACAGTGTCTACAGTAAATTTAATTGTAGCTTTCCTTTCTTCTTCTGTCATTGTAGAAGCTTCACCTGTGGTACCACATACTATTATGGCATCTGTTTTGTTAGAAATATGCCATTCAATTAATTCTTTAAGTTTGGAAAAATTAACACCATCCTGTGTAAAAGGAGTTACAATTGCTACACCTGATCCTTTAAAAATACTCATATTAACACCTCTTTTTAAATATTTTTATTTATAAATAGTTCTGCTATTTGAATTGCATTTAGAGCAGCGCCTTTTCTAATATTATCTGAAACAACCCAAATGTTAATTCCATTGTCAATACTAAAGTCTCTGCGAATTCTACCTATATATACTTCATCTTTACCAGCTATATCTACAGGCATTGGATATACATTGTTATTTGTATCATCTACTACAACCACTCCAGGTGAATTATTGTATAAATTAAAGATATCCTCAACTTCGAAAGGTTTGTTAAATTCTATATTTATACTTTCGCTATGACCATGAAAAACGGGAACTCTAACAGTTGTTGCAGTTACTTTTACAGCACTGTTATGCAAAATTTTGTGAGTTTCATTAATCATTTTCATTTCTTCTTTTGTATAGCCATTTTCGGTGAATACATCAATTTGAGGTATAACGTTATAGGCTATTGGATATTGAAACTTCTTAGGAGGTATATTATTCACTCCGTCTTTTAAGTCGTTAAATCCTTGTAAACCAGCTCCAGATACAGCTTGATAGGTTGAATAAACCACTCTTTTTAGTCCATATTTATCATCTAGTGGTTTTAAAGCCACCATTGCTTGGATAGTAGAACAATTTGGATTTGCTATAATACCCTTATGCCAAGAAATATCTTCAGGATTAACTTCAGGTACTATTAATGGAACAGATGGATCCATTCTCCAAGCACTACTATTATCAATAACTATTGCACCTGATTTTGCAAAAGTTGGAGCAAATTCTAAACTGACACTTCCGCCTGCTGAAAAAAGTGCAAAGTCAATTTTTTTGTTTACTATATTTTCTGTCTTTAGTTCTTCAACTAGAATTTCTTCATTATTAAATGAAATAGTTGTTCCAGCAGAACGAGATGAAGAAAAAAGATATAAATTATTAATTGGAAAGTTTCGTTCATTTAATATGCTTATAAATTGCCTTCCAACCATACCTGTAGCACCTACCACAGCAACATTATATTTCACAATTACCACCTCATTTTAGTTATATACTACATTATATTACTTATCTTCATAAAGTTATATAGAAAAAAATAAAATAGTAGATATATTCTAAGAAAGGTAAACCTACATATATAATATGCAGCTAATATACTTAGTACACTGGTTAATTGGATATTATATACAAAATAGTAGGGATGCAACTTTAATGAAGCTAAAAATCATTTAAAAAAATTCGTCGTTATTTTTAAATCCTTATATATTGATTGAAGGTGTTTCGATTAACTATAAATATAGCAGTTATAGAAGATGAAATAGATGGAAAATAAAGAATATTAATTTGATAAAAATGTAATTGTTTTAAAAATATAATTTAATATATCTCGATTTTACAAAATAAAACATAAAAAACCTTAGAAAAACATATTAGAAGTTGTTGAAAATATAAAAAAACTCGTATTGTGAAATAATTAGTCTTAAGCATTGATTTTATATTGAAAATTGTTTGACAACTTATGGGAGGTGTGATAATATTATAAAAAATGAATTTATAATTAACTGTTTTTTCATACTTCGACATATTCATGTGTTTCATTTCAAAATTATTATTATATGACACCAAGGATAGCATTACTAGAATAATTAAATTTTTCACGATAAAAGGATATATTGTCTAAAAATTCAAAATATTTAATTATATCTTGTTTTTATACTTTTTATGTCGAAGGAAAGCTTTAGACTTATGGGGGGTGTTACTCTAGAAGTATCTAATAGTCAATAATAAGTGATTATTATGAAGATATCTATATAATGAAACAGATTTTCTAGTTTAAAGATAATGTTAAATGCGTACATAAAAATGTTGCTTTGTATACGATATCATTTAAAGAAAGAATATCTATTTGTGCTATTAATAGTACAAATGTATTGTAAGATATCTTGATAATATAAAAGGGGTCAATATTAAAAATTGCAGTAAATGAAAGAGGTTTATTGCTTATTTTACTTTATGGAGGGATGAAGATGTTAAAATTTACTCTTAAAAGATTTGGGTATATGTTAGTAACACTTTTTATTGCAGCATCAATAACATTTATGCTCATTCATGCTATTCCAGGTGATCCACTAGCTGCTGACGCAAGAAAGCTTCCAGAGCAAGTTAGGATTAACTATTATGCAAAATACGGCTTAGATCAGCCGCTAATTAACCAGTATGGTATGTTTATGAAAAATGCCGTTCAAGGTGATTTAGGACAATCATTAGTTTATCCAGGAAGGAGCATTAGTAAAACTATAGCAAAACATGCTCCGGTTTCAGCACAAATTGGAGGACAAGCGCTTTTAATAGGTGTTACTATAGGGCTTACCCTTGGTATATTGGCAGCGTTTAATAGAGGAAAGGTAGTAGACTATATTGTAATGTTTATAGCTATTCTTGGTATTTCAGTACCAAGCTTTGTTGTAGCCTCTTTATTACAGTTAGGTTTTGGAGTTAAACTAGGCTGGCTTCCGATAACAGGATATGAAGGATTTAAATATACAATTCTGCCAACCATAGCATTAAGCTTTAGCCCTATAGCAGTGTATGCTAGATACATGAGAGCAAACTGTCTAGATGTAATTGGTCAAGATTACATATTAACAGCAAAGGCAAAAGGTGTTTCAAAATTAAGTTTAGTTTGGAAACACGTAATTAGAAATGCTATTTTACCAGCAATTACTATTTTAGGACCACAAATTGCAGGTATATTTACAGGTGCATTTGTAGTTGAAAATATATTCTCAATACCAGGTTTAGGACAATACTTTGTATCAGCTGTTAGTGATAGAGACTATAACATGGTTATGGGACAAGCAATTTTTGTATCAGCATTATATATTATTTCATTATTCTTCGTTGATATAGTTTATGGACTAGTTGACCCAAGAATAAGAGTAGCTAAAAAGTAAGGAGGGATACTAATGGCAGAACTTTCTAAAGACAAGTTTAAAATTATTGGCTGTGACAACTTAGATGCTGAAGGAATTTTAAGACCAAGTATGACATATTGGCAGGATGCTTGGAGAAGACTTAAAAAGAATAAAGTAGCAATAGTATCGTTAGTATTATTAGCAATTATGTGTGTACTGGTTGTTATTGGACCATGGATTGCAAGATTTGAATATAACATAGGCGATAGTAGTGTTTTAAATTCTAAACCAAATGGAACTCATTGGTTTGGAACAGATTCATTAGGAAGAGATTTGTTTGCAAGGATATGGGTTGGTGGAAGAATATCCATTGCCATAGGGTTAATTGGAGCTGTTGTAGATACAGTTGTAGGAGTTATGTATGGCGGTATTGCAGGTTTCAAAGGTGGACTTGTAGATGACATAATGATGAGAATAGTTGAAATATTAGGAAGTATCCCTTATCTTGTTTTAGTAATTCTTATTAGAGTTATTTTTAATAAAGGTGGTATTTTCCCTCTAGTACTAGCCATGACAATAACAGGTTGGACAGGTATGGCTAGACTTGTAAGGGGACAAATTCTACAAATTAAAGAACAAGAATATGTTTTAGCGGCTAAAGCTCTTGGAGCTAATACTTCTAGAATTATTGCAAAACACTTGGTTCCTAATACTTTAGGCGTAATGATTGTTGCAATTACAATGGATATCCCTTCATTTATATTTGGTGAAGCATTCTTAAGTTTCTTAGGTTTAGGAATACAATCACCAATGACTAGCTGGGGAGCTCTTGCATCATCTGGACAACAACAAATGATGTTCTATCCATATCAGTTGATATTCCCTGCTTTAGCGATATCAATAGTTATGTTATCATTCCAGCTATTTGGAGACGGCTTAAGAGATGCCCTAGATCCAAAATTACGTCAATAGGAGGAAGTAGCTATGGAGAAAATATTAGATGTAGAGAACTTGGAAGTGTCTTTTCACACCTATGCTGGAGAAGTTAAGGCTGTTAGAGGGATAAGTTTCGAGTTAAATAAAGGAGAAACTTTAGCAATTGTTGGTGAATCAGGTTGTGGTAAGTCTGTTACATCAAAAGCTATTATGAGGTTACTTCCAGAACCGATGCCAGCTGAAATAAAATCAACATCAAAAATCATATTTGATGGTAAAAGTGTATTGGAAATGGATGAAAAAGAATTGAGAGAGTTAAGAGGATCTGATATTTCTATGATATTCCAAGATCCAATGACATCATTAAATCCAACTATGACTGTTGGAAAACAAATAGCAGAGAGCTTAATTATCCACAGAGGAATGAGTAAGGCTGAAGCTATGACAGAAGCTATAAGGATGCTAGATTTAGTTAATATTCCAAATGCAGAAAAAAGAGCTCATCAATACCCACATGAATTTTCAGGTGGTATGAGACAAAGAGCTATGATTGCCATTGCATTAGCATGTAATCCAAGAATGCTTATAGCTGATGAGCCAACTACAGCATTGGACGTTACTATCCAAGCTCAAATAATGGAGTTAATAGGTGATTTACAGAAAAAATTGGGTACAGCTGTTATCCTTATAACTCATGACCTTGGTGTAGTTGCTGACTCTGCAGACAGAATTCAAGTTATGTATGCTGGACAAATAATAGAGCGAGGATCTGTAGAACAGATATTTAGAGATCCACAACATCCATATACTTGGGCATTATTACAATCAGTGCCAAGACTAGATACTAAAAATAAAGATGTATTATATTCATTAAATGGTACACCACCAGATTTAATTAAGCCTCCAGTGGGTTGCCCTTTTGCTGCAAGATGTGAATATTGTATGCAAGTATGTTTGGAGTCCATGCCTGATGCTACAAAGGTTGAAAATGGACATGAAGTTTCATGTTGGTTAAAACATTCCATGGCTCCAAAGGTAGAAGTACCTGAAGCATTAAGAAGGGGTGAATAAGATGAGTGAAGCTAAAGAAATGAAAAAAGAAGTATTAATCGATGTGCAAAATTTGAAGAAATATTTTCAGGTTGGATCTCATGCAACTCTTAAAGCTGTAGATGATGTTAGTTTTAAGATATTTAAAGGAGAGACATTAGGGCTAGTTGGAGAGTCAGGTTGTGGAAAAACAACTTGTGGAAGAACTGTTATGGGTCTCTACGATGCAACGGATGGACAAATTTTATTCAATGGAGAAGATATAAGTAAATATAATAAAGCTCAAAAGAAAGAGTTTACAAGAAGAGCTCAAATTATTTTTCAAGATCCATATGCTTCATTAAATCCTAGAATGACTGTTGGAGATATAATAGGTGAAGGAATAGATATTCATGGATTATATTCTGGAGATGAAAGACAAAAGAAAATATATGAATTGTTACAATTAGTAGGATTAAATAAAGAACATGCGTCAAGATTTCCTCATGAGTTTTCAGGTGGACAAAGACAGAGAATAGGAATTGCAAGAGCCCTTGCAATTGAACCTGACTTTATTGTTTGTGACGAACCTATATCTGCACTAGACGTATCAATTCAAGCTCAAGTAGTTAACTTATTGATTAAGTTACAACAAGAGTTGGGATTAACATACTTATTTATAGCTCACGATCTATCTATGGTTAAACATATATCAGATAGAGTTGGTGTTATGTATTTAGGTACTATGGTAGAGCTTGCAAGTAGTGAAAAATTGTATGCAAATCCATTGCATCCATATACACAGGCATTACTATCTGCTATTCCAATACCAGATCCAGAGGTTTCTAAAAATAAAAAGAGAATACCTCTAGAGGGTGAGGTGCCTAGTCCAATTAATCCAAAACCAGGTTGTAGATTTGCGCCTAGATGTAGATTTGCAAAACCTATATGTACTCAGGAGAACCCTGTTTTAAAGGAAATAGAACCAGGTCATTTTGCTGCATGTCATATATTGTAAAGAATAAAAAAGTTGTTTTGAGAGTAGAGTATATCTACTCTCTTTTATTTTTGGAACACTATCTATTTTTGTATTACATAAATGAAAAAATAATAAAAATATTGTAAAAAATGGTGTTAAAAATTAATCAATTTTCTAATAATTGAATAAAATAATTAAAAAACAATCAAAAAACCGTTGACAACGTCGATTATTCATTATATTATATAAAATAAATAAATTGAAACATAAAACGTTACTAAAATTAATTGTTAGAAAATATAAAAAATAATGCAATTAATTTTAACACTTAAACAATAGGGGGGAATACTAATGAAAAGTAAAAAAATTGCAACAACCTTATTAACAGTTTCGCTAATATCTTCTATGGCGTTAGTTGGATGCGGAGGAAATAATGGAAGTGGATCGTCTGGTGCACAAAATGAAAATGGTGAAGGAAAACTTGACTCCAATCAATATGTTAATTTAATTCTTCAATCAGAGCCTAAGACTATTGATCAATCAAAATCAAGTGATTCATATTCATCACAGATTTTAACTAATTGTCAAGAGGGACTTACAAGAATAATACAAGATGAAAATGGTCAAGGAAAGATTGAAGCTGGACTAGCTGAAAAATGGGAGATGTCTGAAGATGGTCTTAAATGGACATTTCATTTAAGAGATGCAAAATGGTCAGATGGTGAGACTGTTACAGCTGATCAGTTTGTATATGCAATAACAAGAACGTTGTCACCTGAGACAGCATCAAAATATTCATTCCTACTATCACCTATCTTAAATGCAGATGAGTATAATGGAGGAAATGCTACAGCGGAAGATGTTGGAGTAAAAGCTATTGATGATAAAACATTAGAATTTACATTAAAGGCTCCATGTGCCTATTTCCTAGATTTAACTTATTTTAAAGTTATGCAACCTCAAAGAAAAGACATTGTTGAAAAGCATGGAGATATGTATGGAACGGAGGCCAACACAATGGCATTTGTGGGACCATTCACAATTACTGAGTGGGTGCATAATAGCAAAGTTGAATTTGCTAAGAACGAAAATTATTGGGATGCAGATAATGTAAAGTTAGAAAAAGCTACAATGAAAATAATTAAAGAATCAAATGCTGCAATGCAAGAATTATATAGCGGTTCACTAGATATGGCTGGAGTAAATAAGCCGGAGTGGATTGAAAAGTTAGATGCTACTGGTCAGTTTAACGTTTTAAAAGGATATGATGCTTCAACAACATATACATTCTTTAATCAAAGTGAAAAAGTTGATGGAGAAATAAATATATTTAGTAATGAGAAAGTGAGAAAAGCATTTATTATTGCTGAAAAACGTGAAGAAAAAATAGCTACCTTAAGAAAAGGATTAGGAGAACCAGCATTATCATTTTGTCCTCCATCAGTTCAAATAGGAGGAGAAGATTATAGAACTAAAGTAGATTATCTTCCTGTACAAGATTTAATAAATGAAAATTCAGATCCAAAAGCATTACTAGTTGAAGGATTAAAGGAGTTAGGACTAGAAGGAGATCCATCTAAAGTTACTATAAACTATTTACAATCAGGGACAGATACAACGGCTAAGGAGTTTGCAGAGTTCCAACAACAAGCTTATGAAGAAGTTTTAGGGGTAAAAGTAGAAATTGAATATGTAGAATGGGCTGTATTTACCACGAGAACTGATAGAAAAGAGTATCAAGTAGCTGGTATGGGATGGACAGGAGATTACAATGATCCGAATACATATTTAGATATGTGGACTTCAACAGCCGGGATAGTACCTACAGGATGGTCTAATGAAGCATATGACGAATTGATTGCAAAAGCTGGAGCAAGTACAGATGAGAATGAAAGAGCAGAACTATTTAAACAAGCTGAGAAAATTTTGGTATATGAAGATGGTGTAATAAGTCCGGAGACTTGGAGAGTTAAAAATACATATGTAAGAAACTATGTTAAAAACTATTCAAATCCTCTATTTGGAACTATAGATTTAAAATACACATATACATCTGGTAGATAAGATAACATAAAAGAATAGGAGAAGTCACATTGACTTCCCCTATTCTTTTTTATTTAGATAGAAAATTTATAGATGCAATTCTACATATATCTAGATAAAATTCAATTTAGGGATTTAAAACGATAAAGTAATATAGGGATAATTGGAGAGGAAATTACTAAGAAAAGTATTAAATACAAAAAAATCGTTTAACATTTTTCGAGTTAATATCACATTATAAGAAGATAAAAAAAGAAAAAAGTAGAATAAAGAAATAAAATAAAACTAAAAAGACAAGGATATTATAAATAATTATATATGAATATATTTAATGTAAAAAACAAATGAGATGTTTGGAAAAAACTACAAATAAAACTGAAAAATATGCAAGAAAAAACATATGCGTGTCGAATTAATTGAATGTTAGTAATTTTCTGAATAAATCTATTGCAAACCTATATTGGTTAATATATAATAAATTTAAATTAAAAAACAAATTATTATTTAGTGCATTTTACAAGATGAAGGGGGATTATTCATGAAAAGTAAAAAAATGCTTGCATCTTTATTAGCTGTCTCAATGGTAACATCATTTGCTTTAACTGGGTGTGGAGACAAAAAAGAAGAGGGCAAACAAAATGGAGAAAATTCTAATGCTTCACAAGAAGCTAAGGGTGAAGATGCAGAACAATATTTAAATGTATTTTTAGGAAATGAGCCGAAATCTATAGACCCAGCTAAATCAACAGACAGTTATTCATCAGATATCCTTAACAATGTACAAGATGGACTTACTAGATTAGTTGAGGATTCAAATGGTAAACCAGTCCTTGAACCTGCATTAGCAGAAAAATGGGAAGTTTCACAAGATAACCTTAAGTGGACATTCCATTTAAGAGATGCAAAATGGTCAGATGGACAAACTATAACAGCTGGAGATTTTGAATATGGAATTAAGAGGGTATTAGATCCAAACACTGCATCAAAGTATGCATTCCTTTTAACACCAATTTTAAATGCAGATGAAGCAAATAAGAAGAAAGCTTCTTTAGATGATGTTGGAGTTAAGGCTTTAGATGACAAAACTCTTGAATTTACATTAAAATCACCTTGTCCATATTTTCCAAATTTGACTTACTTTAAAGTAATGGAGCCTCAAAGAAAAGATATAATTGAAAAACATGGAGACACTCATGGAACAGAAGCTGATACAATGGTGTACTCTGGACCATTTGTAATAGATGAGTGGGTACACAATAGTAAGGTTGACCTTAAAAAGAATGAAAACTATTGGGATAAAGACAACGTTAAGGTAGACAAAGTTACAATGAAGATTGTTGCTGAAAAAACTGCAAGAATGCAAGAACTTTCTGCTGGTTCTGTGGATATGGGTGCAGTTGATTCTCCAGATTGGATAAAAAAATTGGATGGAACAGGAGAATTTGATGTTTTAAAAGGTTATGCTGGTGATGTAACTTATACTTTCTTTAACCAAGCAGATACTTATAATGGAGAAAAAAATATATTCCAAAACAAAAAAGTAAGACAAGCTTGGGCATTGGCTTTAGATAGAGAAAAGAAAATTGAAGTTTTAAGAAAAGGTTTAGGTGAACCGGCTTACGGCCAAGTACCTCCAATGGTAATGGTAGGAGATAAAGAATTTAGAAGTGAAGCTACAGATTTACCTTCTAAAAAGCTTCAGAAGGATAATGAAGGAAAAGAACCTAAAGATTTATTAATCGAAGGATTAAAAGAGTTAGGCTTGGATCCAGATCCAAGTAAGTATACTGTTACTTATCTAGAATCAGGTACAGATGCAACTTCAAAGGAATATGCTGAGTATGAACAACAAGAAATTCAAGAAAAACTTGGAATAAACATGAAAATAGATTATATTGAATGGGCAGTTGCATCAGAGATGATTTCTAATCAAGAATACCAGGTAGCAGGACAAGCTTGGGTAGGAGACTATAATGACGTTAACACATTCTTAGATTACTGGGTATCAGATGTAAATATGATTCCTACTGGTTGGAAAAGTGAAGAGTATGATAAGTGCTTAGAAACTACTGTAAATTCAAATGATCCTGCTGAAAGACTTAAAGCTTTCCAAAGAGCTGAAGAAATTCTTGTATATGAAGATACAGTTGTTGTTCCAGAATGTTGGAGAGTTAAAAACACATATATAAAGAAATTCGTAAAAGGATATACCAATCCATTATTTGGTACTCCAAACTTTAAGTACGTATATACTGAAGGCAGAAAATAGTATCCTATAGTATTAAGTAAATTTATAGACATAACTTTACAAATGTAATTGTTATGTCTATTTTTTTGCGTATATAAATATAGTTAAATTAAATTTAGAAAGTATAACATTAAACTTCAAGAAAAAATATTTAAAATTTTCAGTTAAAATTGTTGATAGTGTTTTTTTTGTAATATATAATGGGGGTGAATAAGGAAGGCATAATCTTAATTATGCTAGAAACATGATAAGGGGGATTAATCATGAAAAGTAAAAAATTACTTTCATCTTTATTAGCTGTTTCAATGATAACAAGTTTTGCGCTAGTAGGATGTGGAAACGATGAAGAAGGAGCTTCATCAAATGGTGGAAATACAGAATCTGGGGTTGATGCCAATCAGTATTTAAATTTATTACTTGGATCAGAACCAAAAACTATAGATCCATCAAAATCTACAGATAGCTATTCTTCAATGATACTTACTAATACACAAGAGTGTCTAACTAGAATTATACAAGATGAAAATGGAAATGATAAAATTATTGAAGGTATCGCTGAGAGCTGGGAAAAATCAGAAGATGGATTAACATGGACTTTTCATTTAAGAGATGCTAAGTGGAGTGATGGTGAAGACTTGACAGCAGAACAGTTTGAATATGGAATAAAAAGAACTTTAGCTCCAGAGACTGCATCAAAATACTCATTTTTATTATATCCAATAGCTAATGCTGAAGCGTACAATAAAGGTCAAGTTTCTGATGGTGAGCTTGGAGTAAAGGCTATTGATAGCAAGACATTAGAATTTAAATTGGGTTCTCAATGTCCTTACTTTTTAGATCTTACATATTTTAAAGTTATGCAACCTCAAAGAAAAGATATAATAGAAAAATCTGGAGATATATATGGAACAGAAGCAGAAACTATGGTATTCTCCGGACCGTTTGCAATAGACGAATGGGTACATAATAATAAAGTTATTCTTTCTAAGAATGAAAATTATTGGGATAAAGATAATGTTAAACTTGAAAAAGTAACAATGAAAGTTATTTCTGAAACTAACGCTAGAATGCAAGAATTATATAGTGGTTCTATAGATATGGCAGGAGTTGTTAAACCAGAATGGATTGAGAAACTTAATGAAACTGGACAATTCCAAGTAAAAGATGGATATAATGGAGATGTTTGCTATTGTTTCTTCAATCAAGCAGAAACTATAGATGGAGAAAAAAATATATTTAGCAATCTTAAAGTTAGACAAGCATTTTCTCTAGCTCAATCTAGAGAAGAAAAAATATCTACATTGAGAAAAGGATTAGCAGAACCTGCATATTCATTTGTACCACCTAAAGTTCAAATTGGTGGAGAAGACTTTAGAGATAAAGTAAATTCATCACCACTTAAAGAATTAAAAGATCAAAATCCAGATCCAAAGGCTTTATTAATTGAAGGGTTAAAGGAACTTGGACTTGGTGATGATCCTTCAAAAGTTGAAGTGACATATTTATTCTCTGGTACAGATGCAGACTCTAAGGAGTGGGCAGAATTTGAACAACAAAATTATCAACAAACTCTAGGAATTAAAATGAATATTGAATACGTTGAGTGGGCTGTTTATGATCAAAGAGTTAAAAATGGAGAATATCAATACGCTGCTCAAGCATGGACAGGTGACTACAATGATCCAAATACATTCTTAGATTTCTGGGTGTCAACTGCAGGAATCATGCCAACTGGCTGGAAAAATGAAGAGTATGATAAGTGCATAGATGATGCTGCAAAAATTGACGATCCTGAAGAAAGAACAAAATTATTTAAGAGAGCTGAAGAAATATTAATAAAAGAAGATGCAGTATGCTCTCCTGAGTCTTGGAGATTTAGAAAAACTTACATAAGAAATTATGTTAAAAACTATTCAGCTCCATTATTCCCAGGTGCAATAGATTTAAAATATACTTATACATCTGGAAGAAAATAATATTAGTTTAAATGAGTTAAAAATATAAGTGTTACTAAGACAGATATAATACTTACAAATTAGTAGGTGTTATATCTGTTTTTTTGATATTTTGGAACCAATTAAAACAATGGGTAATATTTTTGTATATGAAAAAATATTCATCAATATAAATAAAAATCAAAATATATAAGATAAAATTTAAAATAATATTGAAAATAATTAAAATATGCAGTATGATTAAAATAACAAATTAAGTAATAATATCAATAAAAAGTAAATGGAGGGTTATATATGAGAAGGATAAAAATGTTTTCCGTTATTATATGTGTAGCAATAGTAACGACATCTTCTTTTTATGGTTGTCAAAAAGTTAAAAAATCAGAAAAATCTGAAAATACTACTAAAGAGCAGAGTGAAGTTAGCTTGCAAGAAAAGGATGATGAACAGTATCTTAATGTATTACTTGGGGCAGAACCTAAATCAATAGACCCATCTAAAGCTACGGACATTTATTCATCTGTAATTTACACTAACACCCAAGAGTGCTTGACAAGAGTTATTCAAGATGAAAATGGTAATGATAAAGTAATTGAAGGGTTGGCACAAAGTTGGGAAAAGTCAGATGATGGGTTAACGTGGACTTTTCATCTTAGAGATGCAAAATGGAGTGATGGACAACCGGTAACGGCGGAACAATTTGTATATGGTATTACAAGGACGTTAAATCCTGATACAGCATCTAGATATTCATATATTTTATATCCTATTAAGAATGCACAAGAATACAATGAAAAAAATGCATCTGTTGAAGATGTAGGGGTTAAAGCATTAGATGATAAAACTTTAGAGATTAAGCTAAAAGCACCGTGCCCGTTTTTTTTAGATATTACTTATTCTAAAACTATGGGACCTCAAAGAAAAGATATTGTTGAAAAATATGGAGATACGTATGGTACAGAGTGTAGCAATATGGTGTACTCAGGACCATTTAAAATAAGTGATTGGACTCATAATAGTAAAGTTGAACTATCTAAAAATGATGAATATTGGGATTCTGAGAGTGTAACTCTTGATAAAATTACTATGAAAGTTATTGCGGAGGAGTCTGCAAGGATGCAAGAATTGTATGCAGGATCTTTGGATATGGCTGGCGTTAATAAACCTGAATGGATAAAAAAATTTGATGATAGTAAAAAATTTTATGTTGCGACAGGATACAATTCTGCGGTAGCATATACTTTTTTTAATCAAAGTAAGGAAATTGATGGTAAAATAAATGTTTTTAGTAATGCAAAGATAAGAAAGGCTTTTAGTATTGTACAAAAAAGAGAAGAGAAAATTGATGTATTACGAAAGGGATTAGGGGATGCTGCATATGGATTTGTTCCTAAAAAAGTACTTATTGATAATAAGGAGTACAGGGAGTTGTTTGACAAACAGCCTGTTCAAAAACTTATAGATGAGAATAAGGATCCTAAAGCTTTATTAATTGAAGGGTTAAAAGAATTAGGGTTAGGGGATGATCCGTCTCAAATATCTATTAAATATCTTTATGCAGGAACAGATAGTAATTCTAAAGAATGGGCAGAGTACGATCAACAAAATTATGAACAAACTTTAGGTGTTAAAATTGATATTGAGTACGTTGAATGGGCAATGTTTACTGAAAGAACAAACAATTTAGAGTATCAAATGGCATCTCAATCAATGTATGGTGACTATAATGATCCAGATACCTATATAACATGTTGGGCATCTAATTTTGGTTTATTACCTGTTGCTTGGAAAAATGAAAAATTTGATAAAATTGTAGCTGAAGCTGCTGTATGTCAGGATCCTAAAAAAAGAAGTGAATTATTCATGGAAGCAGAAGAAATATTAGTATATGAGGATGCTGTTTGTGCACCAGAAGCATATATGTTTAAAAAGACATATATAGCTAATTATATTAAAAATTACAATTCACCATTATTTGGATTTGCTGATTATAAGTATACCTACACTCAAGGAAGAAAGTAGATTATAGTTAAAAAGATGATTTGTGTATTTTGCATAAATCATCTTTTTGGTTTTGGATATGTTATTTGTAATAAAGAATGTTATTTGTAACTTATAAAGATAATAGTAAGTTATAAACTGTATAAAAAATTGTTGCTATGTAGAAACTATATATATGAAATTGATTCTTGAAGGAGTGGTAATTATGGGTAAAACTCCATTAAAAAAAGTTATAAAATCAAAATTAAAGGCTAATAAGGAGCTAACACCACAAGAAGCACTAAGGGAACAGTTAAAGTATGATATAGTTAAGGAATTGGGATTGTCAGACAAAGTAGATGAATTTGGTTGGAGTGGACTTACAGCTGAAGAAACGGGAAGAATTGGTGGTATGATGACTAAAAAAAAGAAAAAGTTAAATATACCTAAAAATGATGAGTTTTTTTAATGTACAAAACTAATAAATTAATGTAAAATGTATATAGCATTTTTATTGTACAGCATATGATTATAATAAATTGCAATTGTTAATGGAAGTTGGTGAACCTATGGAATGTTATAATGATTTTGCATATATATATGATGAACTTATTGCAGAAGATGTAAATTATAAAACATGGTGTAATACTATAATTGATATATGTAATAATTTAAATATAGAGAAAAGAGATTACTTGGATTTAGCATGTGGGACGGGTAATTTTTCTAGTTATATTGGAAAGAATTTTGCATTCACCACTGCCGTTGATTTATCGCCTTCTATGCTATCTGTGGCTGATGAAAAACTTAAAGAAGAAGGGATAAGGTCAAAGGTGGTATGCCAAAATATATGTAATTTAAGTTTAAATAAAAAATTCGATTTGATAACGTGTGGACTTGATTCTACTAATTATATAATAGAAGAGGAAAATTTAAAAAGTTATTTTAGAAGTGTATCTCAGCATTTAAGAGAAAATGGAGTATTTGTATTTGATATAAATACAGAATATAAAATAAAAGAGATTTTGGGGGATAATTCTTTCAACTACAATGAGGATGATGTTGTATATATATGGGATAATGTATTACAGGGTGATGTAGTTACAATGGAATTGACCTTTTTTGTGAAAAAAGGACAAGTATATGAGAGGTTTGATGAGACCCATGTTGAAAGGGCATATAGTGAAAGTTATTTAGAAAGCTGCATTAATGAAGCTGGAATGAAAGTTGAAAGAAAATTGAATTGTTATGAAGATAAAATAATAGATGATAAGACAGAGAGGATAGCGTTTGTAATAAGAAAGGATGAAAAAAAAGATGACAGATAAACTTATAAGAGCTACAGCAAAAGATGGTGAAGTAAGAATAATAGCTGCAATTACCACTGATTTGGTTAATGAAGGCGTTACTGTGCATAAGTGCATGCCTACAGCATCAGCGGCTTTAGGAAGAATGCTTACTGGTGGAGTATTAATGGCAGCTATGCTAAAAAATGATAATGATAAAATGACACTTCAAATAGATGGAAATGGTGAGGCTAAAGGTATTATAGTTACAGCTTATCCTGATGGAAGAGTAAAAGGATATATAGGAAATCCATCAGTAGATTTCCCTTTAAATGAAAAAGGAAAATTAGATGTAGGTGGAGCTATAGGTAAAGATGGAGATTTAAAGATAATAAAAGATATGGGACTAAAGGAACCTTATATAGGTCAAGTGCCAATATATACAGGAGAAATAGGGGACGATATAGCGTATT
Organism: uncultured Clostridium sp.; assembly: GCA_900548455.1. GTDB lineage: Bacteria > Bacillota > Clostridia > Clostridiales > Clostridiaceae > Clostridium_J. The sequence goes on along the minus strand of URKQ01000011.1, from coordinate 631 downwards.
ATTTTACTGTTTCAGAACAAACGCCATCTGCGGTAGCACTTGGAGTGCTAGTTGATACAGATTTATCAATAAAAGCCGCAGGAGGTTTTATAATTCAAATGATGCCTGGAGCGTCGGATCTTTTAGCAGATATGATTACTTATAGATTAGAAGAAGTGCCATCAGTTACAACAATGATATCGAAGGGAATGTCTATAGAGGAGATCCTTGAGTATATATTCGAAGGTATGGATTTAAAAATATACGAATCCATAACTCCTGAATATAAATGTGACTGTTCTCGAGAGAGAGTAGAAAGAGTGTTTATGAGTATAGGTGAAAAAGATTTAAAGGACATATATAATGAAGGAAAAACTGAAGAGCTTTTATGTCATTTTTGTAATAAGTCATATAAATTTAGTCAAGAGGATATAAAAAATCTTCTAGATGAGATAGAGAAAAATAAATAAAAAAGGTTTAAACACTATTGACAATAATGTAATATTTTAATATAATAATCTTTGTTAAGACTTTTAAAATTCTTAACAAAGATTATTTGGATATGGATAAACACAATGGTCGCATAGCTCAGCTGGGAGAGCACCTGCCTTACAAGCAGGGGGTCACAGGTTCGATCCCTGTTGCGACCACC
>URKQ01000010.1 GCA_900548455.1 uncultured Clostridium sp. | reverse complement strand
ATAGTACTAATGTTGAAAGACCTGGTTATACAATGTCTGAGAGTATAGTGGGAGAGAGCTTTGAAAAGATTTTCCATAGAGCTAAAGGAAGAGTAATAGTTGCCACTTTTGCATCTAATATTCATAGAGTACAACAAATAATTACTGCGGCAAGTAATTATGGAAGAAAGGTAGCACTTTCAGGTAGAAGTATGGAAAATATAATAGCTGTAGCAATTGATCTCGGATATATTAATATTCAAGAAGATGCTTTAATAAGTATTGATGATATAGGAAAATATCGTGATGATGAAATTGTTATGGTTACAACAGGAAGTCAGGGGGAACCTATGGCGGCACTTTCTAGAATGGCAGCTTCAGAACACAAAAAAGTTAACATTCAAGAAGGAGATTTAGTTATTCTATCAGCATCTCCTATACCAGGGAATGAAAAGCTTGTTTCTAAAGTAATAAACCAATTATTTAAAAAGGGTGCAGATGTGGTTTATGAATCTCTTGCTGAAGTGCATGTATCAGGTCATGCTTGCCAAGAAGAATTAAAACTTATGCAAACATTAGTAAAACCAAGATTTTTCATACCAGTTCATGGTGAATATAGACATTTAAAACAACATGCTGAATTAGCTGTTAGATTAGGATTACCAGAGAAAAATGTTTACATTGGAGAAATTGGAGATGTTATAGAAGTCGGTAGATCATCAATTAAGAAGACAGGCACAGTAGTTGCAGGTCAAGTATTTGTTGATGGACTTGGAGTTGGAGATGTTGGAAATATTGTTCTTAGGGATAGAAGACATCTTTCTCAAGATGGAATTTTGACTGTAGTAGTAACTATGGATAAGGAAACTGGTACAGTGGTAGCTGGGCCAGATATAATATCTAGAGGTTTTGTTTATGTAAGAGAGTCTGAAGACTTAATGGAAAAAGCTAGAGAAGTTGTAAAGGAAGCTCTTTGTGAATGTGAAGAAAAGCATATTACAGAGTGGCCAACAATTAAATCAAGCATTAGAGAATCACTTAGAGTGTATTTATATGAAAAAACTAAGAGACGTCCTATGATATTACCAATAATAATGGAAGTGTAAAAAATTTAATCTTGGCCAAGAAGTATTTTATATAAGCTGTAATTAAAGATTATTGATTATTTTCTTGGTTAAGATTAATCTTCATAAATTGTTCATACTTATAGATTTTAAGCCACGGATGTTACATATAATAAAGTGTAAAAACAATGACTTGTACTAAAATGGAATTTCTATGACATTGACTTTTTTATGACATGAGATTACAATTGTAATTGTTGATTTTAATTGGGTACCGAAGTATCCAATTTTATTTTGTGCTTAATTAAATTAAAATTTAAAAATTGGAGGAATAACATGAATTTATATACAAGAGAAGATATAAGAAATATAGCAATTATAGCCCACGTTGACCACGGTAAAACTACACTTGTGGATGCACTTTTAAAACAGAGTAAAGTTTTTAGAGAAAATGAAGTTGTCGAAGAAAGGGTTATGGACTCAAACGATCTAGAAAGAGAAAGAGGAATAACAATACTTTCAAAAAATACTGCAGTAATGTATAATGGAATAAAAATAAACATTATTGACACTCCAGGACACGCAGATTTTGGTGGAGAAGTAGAACGTGTGTTGAAAATGGTAGATAGTGTGCTTTTAGTTGTAGATGCATATGAGGGAGTTATGCCTCAAACTAAATTTGTACTAAAAAAAGCACTTGAACTTGGACTTGCTCCAATGGTTGTAATTAACAAGATAGACAGAAAAGATGGAAGACCAGAAGAAGTTATAGATGAAATTTTTGACTTATTTGTAGAATTAGGAGCAAATGATGAACAATTAGATTTCAACGTAATATATGCATCAGCTAGAAATGGAGTAGCAACTGCAGATTTAAGTGATGAACCTGTAGATATGATTCCTTTATTTGAAGCTATAATAGCAACGGTTGAAGCTCCAAGTGGATATATTGATGAGCCAGTACAAATGCTAGTTACTTCTTTGGATTATAACGAGTATGTAGGTAAAATAGGTATTGGTAAAATCGAAAGAGGTGTTCTAAGAAAGAACCAAAGCGTTGCTCAAATGTCTAGAGATGGAAGCAAAAAGAATGTAAAAATATCAAATTTATATGTTTATGATGGACTAAAAAGAGTTGAAGTTGAAGAAGCTAAGCTTGGAGATATAGTTGCTATATCAGGAATACCAGCAATTCACATCGGTGAAACAATAGCAGATGCAGCAAACCCAGAGGCCCTACCATTTGTAGAAATAGATGAGCCTACATTAAGCATGAATTTTATTGTTAATAACTCACCATTCGCAGGACAAGATGGAGATTTCGTAACTTCAAGACACTTAAGAGATAGACTTATGAAAGAGCTTGAAACTAATGTAAGTTTAAAAGTTGAAGAAACTGATTCTGCAGATAGTTTAAAAGTTAGTGGTAGAGGAGAACTTCATCTATCAATACTTATTGAGACTATGAGAAGAGAAGGATATGAATTCCAAGTTTCTAAACCAACAGTTATTTACAAACATGAAGATGGAAAACTTTTAGAGCCAATGGAAATATTAACAATGGACGTTCCAGAGGAATATATGGGTGTTGTTATGGAAAAAATGGGCCCAAGAAAAGCTGAAATGATTAACATGACTAGTGCAGTTAATGGATATACTAGACTTGAATTCAAAGTTCCATCTAGAGGAATAATTGGTCTTAGAAATGAGTTTATGACTGAGACAAGAGGAAATGGAATAATGAACCACGTGTTAACTGGATATGAACCATATAAAGGTGACATTGTAGAGAGAAGCAGAGGTTCTCTAGTTGTATTTGAAACTGGTGAATCAATAGGATATGGATTATTCAATGCACAAGAAAGAGGAAAATTATTTATAGGACCTGGAGTTCCAGTATACCAAGGAATGGTTTGTGGAGAGTGTTGTAGAAATGAAGATATTGAAGTTAATGTATGTAAGAAGAAACACTTATCAAATACAAGAGCTTCAGGATCAGATGATGCTTTAAAATTAGTTCCAGTATCACAAATGTCTTTAGAGCAATGTATAGAATTTATTGCTTCAGATGAGTTAGTTGAGGTTACTCCAAATAATATTAGAATTAGAAAGAAAATTTTAGATCCAACTCTAAGAAAGAGAGCTGCTTTAAAGAAGTAGTACTTCTATAATAATATGGGGGTGTAGTATGAAGAAAACTGGAATTATTGTTGCCATTATTTTAGCAATAATAATAGGGTGCGGATTTTATTATAACAATGTGACAAAAACTCCATTAAAGGGAGAGGAAGTAACTATAGTTGTAGAGCCCGGTGATACTTTTTATGGTGTTTTAAACACACTAAAAAAAGAAGGGTCTTTAAAGAATCGTATGTTATTGGGGATTTATGTTAAACTTAACGATATTTCTCCAGCACTAGTTCCAGGAAACTTTACTGTTGATGGTGATATAACTTTAAATGAAATGGTGAAGGTTTTAGAAGACGGAAAAGTAGATTCAAACACTATGGTGACTATTCCTGAGGGGTATGATATTGAAGGAATGGCACAACTCTTTGAAGAAAAGGGCCTATTTACAGCAGATGAATTTATAAATGCAGTTAAAGCTTATTCAGTACCAAAGTCTATACCTGTATCTCAAAATAGAAAATATAATTTGGAAGGATTTTTATTCCCTGACACATATGCATTCAAGGAAGGAATAACTCCCAATGAGGTTATAGAAACAATGATAAATCAGTTTAACAATAAGATTGATGAAGTCATGGCTGGTAGGGAAGACAATATTTATGACATAATAACAATGGCATCTATAGTTGAGAAGGAAGCTGCTATAAGTGAAGAAAGACCGGTAATAGCATCTGTATTTTATAATAGACTTAATGGTGGAATAAAATTCCAATCTTGTGCTACAGTGCTGTATGCTTTGGGTGATCACAGAGATAAGTTATATGAGAATGATTTAACTATAGAATCTCCGTATAATACCTATATTGTAGATGGATATCCAGAAGGACCAATTTGTTCTCCAGGATTAGAAGCAATCAAAGCTGCGCTAAACCCAAGTGACACTAATTATATTTACTTTGTTTCAAATAATGATGGAAGTCATTTCTTTACAGATAATTATGATGAGTTTTTAAGAGTAAAGGAAGAAACACAAGGATTTTAAAAAATGAAATTGTAAGCTCAAATTTTGAGCTTACAATTTTGTGGAATTATAATATATATATTTTTAATTTTGTTGGAGGAAAAAAATGAGTGGTATTACATATGACTATATGTCTAAGTACTTAAAAGGTCTTATCGGAGAATCTGAAGGTGTAATTAAAGAGCTTGAAGATTTTGCACAGGAGCATAATGTACCAATAGTTAGGGAAGAGACAGCTAGGTTAATAGAATTTATGGTAACAACTAAAAAGCCTAAAAAGATATTAGAGTTAGGAACAGCCATTGGATATTCCTCCATTTTAATGGCACTGACTCTTAATGGTGACGTGCAAATAACAACCATTGAAAGAGATGAAAGAATGGTGGAAATTGCATCAAATAATATTAAAAAAGCAGGTTTAGAGAATAATATAACTATTATGGAAGGCGATTGCCTTAGTATATTAGAAAATCTAAATGAAGAATTTGATATGATATTTATTGATGCAGGACATGGTCACTATTGTGAATTTTTACCTCACTGTCTTAGAATGTTATCAAAAGATGGAGTAATTATGGCCGATAATGTATTGTTTAGAGGTATGGTTGCATGTAATGAACTTATGGTAAAGAGGAAAATAACAATTGTTAAACGAATGAGAAAATATTTAGATATGGTTTCCCAAGATGAAAATTTGATGACAACGGTATTGCCTATGGGAGACGGTATAGCACTAACAGTCAGGAGGAATTAGAATGAGAGCACCAGAGTTATTAGCTCCAGCAGGAAATTTGGAGAAGTTAAAGGCTGCCATAAATTTTGGAGCTGATGCAGTATATTTAGGTGGAAGTAAATTAAACCTAAGAGCTTTTGCAGATAATTTTAGTAATGAAGAATTAGCAGAAGGAATTAAATATGCTCATGAAAGAGGGAAAAAGGTTCACGTAACTCTTAATGTTTTTCCTCATAATGATGATTTAGATGGATTAGAAGATTATTTAACAGAATTATATGAGTTAGGTGTAGATGCTATAATAGTTGCCGATCCAGGAATAATTATGACAGCTAGAGAAGTAGTGCCTAATTTAGAGATACATCTTAGTACACAAGCTAATACTGTAAATTATAAAACTTGTGAGTTTTGGCATAAGATGGGTGTTAAAAGAGTTGTGTTAGCTCGTGAACTATCTTTGGAAGAAATTTCGAAGGTACATAAAAAAATTCCTGAAACTATGGATATGGAAATATTTATTCACGGTTCTATGTGCATGGCATATTCAGGAAGATGCTTGTTATCAAATTATTTGGTTGGAAGAGATGCTAATAGAGGATCTTGTGCTCAACCATGCAGGTATAAATATAGCCTTGTTGAAGAGAAAAGGGAAGGCGAATATATGCCAATTATGGAAGATGAACATGGAACGTATATAATGAATTCTAAAGATTTATGTATGATTGAACATATCCCAGAAATAATGCAAACAGGAGCTGTATCTTTTAAAATTGAAGGTAGAATGAAAAGTGTGTATTATGTTGCTGCAACAGTAAAGGCTTATAGAGAGGCAATTGATGCATACATGGCTTCCCCAGAAAACTATAAGTTTGATTCTAGATGGTTAGAAGAAGTAAGTAAACCTAGTCATAGACAATTTTACACAGGTTTTTATTTTGATAATGAAGAAAATAAACAAATACAAAGTTCTTCATCATATATAAGAAATTATGATGTAATAGGAGTGGTTAAATCTTATGATAAAGAATCAGGTATAGCCACTATAGAACATAAGAATAAGGCTGTGGAAGGTGATGTTGTAGAAGTATTAAGACCAGTAGGCCCTAATGCTACAATTACATTAAATGATCTTCACAATGAAAAGGGAGAAAAAATTGATTCTGCGCCAAGTTCAAAAATGATATATACAGCTAAAGTAGAGGAAGAATTGGAAGAAAATGATATTTTAATTAAGGCTAAGGGGGAAAATTAATGAAACGTCCAGTTGTAATTGGAATAACAGGAGGTACTGGTTCGGGAAAGAGTACTATTGCTAGAGAGATATGTAGAAGCTTTGACAAGAACTGTATTGCTATGATTGAACAGGATTGTTATTATAAGGATCAAAGTCATTTAACACTTGAAGAAAGGGTTAAAACTAATTATGATCATCCTCATGCCTTTGATACACAATTATTAGTAAAGCATCTTAAAGATTTAATTGATGGCAAACCAATAGAAAAGCCTCAATATGATTTTGAAATTCACAATAGAAAGGTCGAAACAATACCAGTTGACCCAAGAGAGATTATTATTGTGGAAGGAATTTTAGTTCTTGAAGATGAAAGTTTAAGAGATATGTTAGACATTAAGATCTATGTAGATACTGATGCGGATGTTAGATTTATTAGAAGAATGCTTAGAGATATAAAAGAAAGAGGAAGAACTGTAGATTCAGTTATTACTCAATATCTTACTGTAGTGAAACAAATGCATGAGCAATTTACAGAGAATACTAAGAAATACGCAGACATAATTATTCCAGAAGGCGGACACAATAAAGTTGCTATTGATGTTATTAAGGGAAATATACATCAAATCTTAGCAAGAGAAGAATAGAATAAATTGTATTAAACACCTTTTTTAGGTCAATAATTTGAACTAAAGGAGGTGTTTTTTTGATTTCCAAAAGAGATGTTAAGCATAGTTTTATAAAGAGAAATTACTTTTTTTTATTTATTGGTATTGCAATTTTTTTAATGTTATCAATAAGGTTAGCATATCTGCAGTTTACTGAAGGACAATCATTACAAGTATCGGCAGATAGTCAATATAATGAAGAATATGAGATTAATAATGTAAATTTTTTTCTTTTGGATAACCAGGGAAATAAACTTGCTAATTCTACTATAAAATATTTTGTAGTAGTGGACCCCATTACTTTTTATACTTTGAATGACGACAATGATTTTGTTGCAATGAAAAATATATCATATATACTTAGAAGTTATAATAAAAAATTTGATATAACATTACTTCAAAGCGAGATGGATAAGGGAAAGGTTAAGTATGAAGTTGATGAGGAAACTTATAATAAAATTATAGGTATAGATGGAATTAAAGGAATCTATGCTTATGAATTTAATGAATATGATCTTCCTATGAATTGGAATGTTATAAATATGTTATCACATATGGTTAAGTATTCAGATAACACTAAATTAAAGGATGAAGGTACACTTGAAAGTGAAATATATAATTATGTAAAAGACAATGAAGGCGATAAATTTAGAATTGAAGAAGATGTTAGCAAAAATGTTATTAATAAAGAGGTAGTTGTAAATCCCAATAATAGAAATGTAGTAACAACCTTAAATAAAACAATTCAAGAATCAGTTCAAGCAGTTTTACGGAATGATACCTTTAAAGATCATGATCAGATTGGTGCTATAATAATGGATAGCCAAAATGGAGATATACTTGCTATGGCTCAAAAAGATGATAATTTATCTAATGTTAATATTGGAATTCCTAGTGGAAATGGTTTTTTATTGGGATCTACTTTTAAAACTATTGTTTATGAATCTGCTTTAAGTAATGAAATAGTTACTACTGATGAAGTATTTAATTTAAAGGGAATATTTCCTGATAGTATTGAAAAAAGAAGTAGTTACAATATACATGAGGCTTATGTTGCCTCATCAAATGATGTATTTGCACAAATTGGGTGGAGAGTTGGAATAAAGAATCTGTATAACACTGCTAACAATCTAGGTTTTTTTGATACCGTATTAAATTTACAAGATGAAAGAAAAGGAACTATAGAAGATTATGGTGTTAAGGATGATAGCGAAATTATTACAAACACAGCTATAGGGCAAACAGTAAGAGCTACACCATTAGCAGCTTTATCAATACCTAATACAATTATTAATAAAGGACAATATGTTAAACCTAGAATAATAAAAAAAATAATTGATAATGTTGGAAATTCCATTGAAGAATTTGAAGTGGAAAAAAGACAGGTAATAGATCCATATATAGCTGATAATATAAAGAAAAGTATGGTCGATGTGGTTAATGATGATCTTGGAACTGGATATAATGCTAGAATCTCTGACTTAGAAGTTGGGGGGAAAACAGGAACTAGTGAATATCTTGAAAATGGGAAAAAATGTTCAGATGGTTGGTTTGCAGGATTCTTCAAATATAATAATAAGTATTATTCTATAGTTGTATTTTTACCACAGTCTAAGGAATTACAAGGAGATAGTAAGGTTGCATGTACAGTTTTTAATAATATAGTTAATTGTATAGTTGAAAAAAAATTGTTATAAAAGTTGCAATAAAGATTATTCATTTTTGAATTTTATAATTAAAATTTTTAATATTAGGCACTTTTCACTAATTAACAACATATTATAATAATAAGCACTATTAGGGGGAACATTAATGTTTTGCTTAAGTTGGTTATTAAATGTAATTGGTGAATATACGTTATTAGCTGGCTATATTTCTAGCAATAATTCTTTTCCTCAACCATTGACAGAGGTGGAAGAGAAGGAATATTTACAAAAGCTAAAAGATGGTGATTTGGAGGCTAAAGGAGTTTTAGTAGAGAGAAATTTAAGATTAGTTGCACATATAGTTAAAAAATATTCTTTTCCAGGAAAAGAAGTAGATGATTTGATTTCCATAGGAACTGTGGGATTGATAAAGGCTATTGATTCTTTCGATATGAATAAGGGAACAAGGCTTGCAACTTATGCTGCCAGATGCATTGAAAATGAAATACTTATGCTTATTAGAAACAATAAAAAATTGAGAAGTGAAGTTTATTTGCAAGATCCTATAGGATTAGATAAAGAGGGAAATGAGATTTCTCTTATGGACATATTGAGTAGTGATAAAGATTCTATCCTTCAAGTTGTGGAGAATAAAATCCAAGTGAAAAGGCTATATAGTATATTGGATACGTGTCTTCAAGAAAGAGAAAAAAGAATAATAGAAATGAGATATGGATTACTTGATGGACGACCTAAAACTCAACGTGAAATAGCTGTAATATTAGGAATTTCAAGATCCTATGTATCAAGAATTGAAAAAAGAGCTTTAAAGAAATTATTGAAGGAATTGAATGTTTGGGATACTACCTAAAAGAAATTAGATTAAGCTTATTAAGGGTATTACAATAATGTGTAATACCCTTATTTTTTATTAATTGCAAAATATAATAGAAAAATAAAAATTCATTGTATTATTGAAATATAAATAAAATATATAGTAAACTAAAATAAGGGACTTTTTCAAAGGAGAAGTAAAATGAAGTTGATAGATATATTAAATCATGTAGTAGATTGTGGAGGCTCCGATGTTCATTTAGTAGTGGGGGCTCCTCCAATAAAAAGAGTTGATGGAGAGTTAATAAATATAACTGATGAAATTTTAACTAAAAGTGATCTAGAAACTTACTCAAGAGAAATATTGACCATGGACTATGACAAATATAGTGCCATTGGAGATACAGATAAACTTTATAGTGTTCCTGACGTTGGAAGGTTTAGAGTAAATTTATATAAAGATAGAGGCAGTGACACCATAGCTATAAGAGTAGTTCCTTATAAAGTTCCAACATTAAAAGAGTTAAATATGCCTTCAGTGATAAAAGAATTAACAACAGAAAAAGATGGACTTGTGTTAATTACAGGACCTACAGGTTCTGGTAAAAGTACTACTATGGCTGCAATGATAAATGAAATAAATGCTACAAAGAGAAGACATATAGTTACACTAGAGGATCCAATTGAATATATTCATAAACATAACCTCTCAATTATTAATCAAAGGGAGGTTGGAAAGGATACTATAAGTTATGCTAATGGACTCAGGGCTGTATTAAGGGAAGATCCTGATGTGATTTTAGTAGGAGAGATTAGAGATTTAGAAACTATGTCAGCTGTGCTTTTGGCAGCAGAGACAGGGCATTTAGTGCTTTCAACTTTGCATACTATTAATGCATATAAAACCATTGATAGAATAATTAACTATTTTCCAGCTGAACAACAACTTAGAGTTAGAAGTGAACTTTCTACGGTTTTAAGAGGTGTTGTATCTCAAAGACTTTATAAGAAAAAATCTGAGAGAGGAAGATTGGCTGCTTTAGAGATTTTGGTAAACACTCCAGCTATTCAAAATTTAGTAAGAGAGGGTAAAATCCATCAAATTCCGTCTACCATCGAGACTTCATCTAAGTTTGGAATGCAAACTATGGAAATGGCTATTAATAAATTAAAACCATATATTGAAGAAATCTAAACATAAATTATTAGTTGGAACATATAAAAAAGTCATAAAAGTGTTGTATATTAATAAGTAGAAGAATTTGGCTATTGAGTTTTTCTTTCATAGGTTTTATACTATAATTATAAATTTAAATGATTTAATGGCATATTTATAATTGTTTTAATATTGTAAAAATATGCAAATAGGACAAGTGATAAATTAATTCTGCCATTTTTGAAGGAATTTGAACTTTTATGTTGAATATAGCTTTGTATGCGTAAACTTCAGAGAAAGGAACATGTTGGGGGAGTAATAATGGATGAATACATTGTTGGTATAGATATTAGTTCTTCAAAGGTGTGTGGAGTAGTAGGAAGCCTTGATAAGTATAACGAAGTACAGATAACAGGAATAACAACTTCTGATTATTGCGGAATTAAAGACGAGGTAACAGTAGATTCTGGTGAAATGTCTTATGTTATAAAGGGTGTTTTAAGTAGACTAGAAGAAATAGTTGGTTCACCTTTGAAAAAGGTTTATGTATCAATACCTATTTCATTATGTGAAGTAGTAAAGACAAAAGGAGTTATATCATTTCCGCAAGCAAAAGAAATAGCAAAAGAGGATATTGAAAATGTATGTGAAGTTGCTAAATTTTCAGTTGGGAAGGATAAAGAACTAATACAAGTTGATATTGAAGAGTACATAGTAGATGATATGCATAATATTTCGAATCCAATGGGGATGAAGGGAAAATTACTTCAATCTGAAGGAAATGCATTTATATTAAGTAATAAATATGTTAATTTATATAAGGATTGCTTAAAGAAAATTGACGTAGAGATTGAAGGATGGATAGTAAATTCAATAGGAATGTCTAAAGATATTCTGACTATTGATGAACTAGAAAATGGGGTTGCCTTGATTGATGTTGGTAATTCTAGTATGGAAGCAACAGTATTTAATAAAGGTAGATTCATAGATTTTCTTTCAGTTCCATTAGGTGGGAAAAATATAACTAACGATATTTCAATTTGCCTTAAATTATCACTTGCTGATAGTGAAAGACTCAAAGTAAAATGTAATACCTTATTAAAGGATAAATCTACGGAAGGTCATAGAATTAAGATTAATACTGAAAATGGTCAATGTATTGATGTTAATCATGAGTTGCTTGTAGATGTTATACGTGAAAGAGTTAAAGAGTTACTGGAGATAATTGATGGACAATTGCAAAAAGAGGGAATAGATAAGCAGATACAGAGTTATGTAATCGTAGGTGGAGGAATAGCTTTGTTTAGAGATATCGTTGTTGTAGGTAACGATGTTATGGGTAAGCCTGTAAGAATCGGGATTCCAAACTATGTAGGTGCTGCTAATCCTGTATATGCTACTGCTACTGGTATTTTAAATAATGTATTAAAGAAAAAAATTATTTTCAATGATACAAATAAACAAGATGAAGATTTAGAACTGGTTGAAGAACACAGTCATAAAAATGATAATAAAATAATGACCATGATAAAGAGAGTTTTCAAAGGTTTTTCTAATGAGGAGGTTATAAAGTGATTGATATTGATTTTCAAAATGAAGACTGCAAGATTAAAGTTATAGGTTGTGGTGGCGGTGGAAATAATGCTGTCAACAGAATGATTGAAGAAGGATTAAAAAATGTTGAGTTTATAGGAATAAATACTGATAAACAAGCGTTAGTTTTATCAAAGGCAGAATTTAAAATTCAATTAGGGGACAAGCTTACAAGAGGCTTAGGTGCTGGTGCAAATCCTGAGATTGGTAGAAAAGCGGCTGAAGAGAGTAAAGATGAAATTACAGAAGCATTAAAAGGTGCAGATATGGTATTTATCACTTGTGGAATGGGTGGTGGAACTGGAACTGGTGCTGCTCCTGTAGTGGCTCAAATAGCCAAAACAATGGGAATATTAACAGTTGGTGTAGTAACAAAGCCATTCCCATTTGAAGGTAGAAAAAGAATGATTCATGCTGAAGCTGGAATAAAGGCTTTAAAAGAATCAGTAGATACATTAGTTACTATTCCAAATGAAAGATTATTATCTTTAGTAGATAAGAAGACTACCTTAATGGAATCTTTCAGAAAAGCAGATGATGTATTAAAACAAGGTGTTCAAGGTATTTCTGATTTGATTACAATTCCAGGACTTATAAACTTAGACTTTGCTGATATTAGTACCATAATGACTAATAAAGGTTTAGCTCATATGGGTGTAGGTGTAGGAACAGGAGATAATAGAGCTCAAGAGGCAGCAAAACAAGCTATAGAAAGTCCATTATTAGAGACTTCCATTGTTGGTGCTACAGGGGTGCTATTAAATGTTACTGGAGGATCTGATTTATCATTATTAGAAATAAATGAAGCAGCAGAGATTGTTCAAGAAGAAGCTGATCCAGATGCTAATATAATATTTGGTGCAGTTATTGATGAGAATTTAAAAGATGAAATTAGAATAACAGTTATTGCGACAGGTTTTGATAGTGAAGAAGAGGCTAATAAAGGTGGAGCAAAATTTGATGTTGTAAACAAGCAGAGTGTAAAGTCTGAAGTAGCTGCAACAAAAGAAAGTAGTGACACTTCAGAAAAGCCTGCTGAAGAAGATTTTTCAGTTCCAACATGGCTTAGAAAAAATATGTAATAGGTTTATGAAGAGTTCAGTTTTTAACTGAGCTCTTTTTTTTGTGGGCAGTTTTGGCAGAAAAAAGCGTAAAATGAAATAAAATAAATGGAATAATTTGGATTTAGGTAATATGATTTTACAAATTTTACTCTCTTAAGTATATATAATAATCTTTAAGGGGGGAAGGCTATGATAGTATATTTAGACATACTTATGATAGAGAATTTTTTAGTTAATTTATTTTTGTTAACTATAACCCTTCAAACTATAAGAACAAGAATTAAATATAAAAGGCTTATTCTTAGTTCATTTATTGGAAGTTTTTATGTGATAACTATTGTAGAGCCAACACTTATTTTTTTTACTAAAACACCATTTAAAGTGCTAGTTGCCTTTTTAATGTGCTTTATTTCTATAAAAGAAAAGGATAAATTAATGATTTTAAAAAGTACGATAATATTTATTCTTTATTCAATAACTTTGGCAGGATTATGTTTCTATTTATCTATAAAGTCGGGGAAAAATATTGTACCTAATGCTATGTTATATAATTTTTCATATAAAAAGTTAATTTTAGCTATTATGATAATTTATATTATTGTATATCGAGTAGTGACTTACATTAAAGATAGAAAACTTATGGAAAATTACATATATACAATTAACATATATTTAGATAATACTAAATCTACAATAAGAGCATTGATAGACACCGGAAATGAATTAAGAGAACCACTTACTAATTTACCAGTAATAATTGTGGAGAGAAATGCTTTAAGTGATATAAAAATGAGTAACTATAGTGAATATGTTATACCCTATTCGGTAATAAATGGAGATGGAGGTAATTTAAAGGCAATTAGACCAGATAAGATAGAGATAGATATTCAAGGACAAAAAAAAGAGAGAGAGGTACTTTTAGCATTTACAGATAAAAGGCTTAGTAAACATGGAGAGTATAGTGGACTTTTACCAAGGGGGATTATAGAATAGGGGGAATTCTTTATGAGTAGAGTATTGAAGAAAATTAGAAATTTAAAGGTGAAAATGCAATCAGCTTTAAACAAGTTCTTAAATAAGTTCAAAATCTTTACAAGAAGGGTATACTACATAGGGGGCAATGATGCACTGCCACCTCCACTTACGAAAGAAGAAGAGGAGATCTTAGTGGGAAACCTAGAAATGGGTGATGAGAGTATAAGGTCTATATTAATTGAAAGAAATTTAAGATTGGTAGTTTATATTGCTAGAAAGTTCGAAAATACAGGGGTTAATGTAGAGGACCTAATATCTGTTGGGACTATTGGATTGATTAAGGCAGTTAACACCTTTGCACCTGAAAAGAAAATCAAATTAGCAACTTACTCATCTCGATGTATTGAAAACGAAATATTAATGTATTTGAGAAGAAATAATAAAATAAAAACAGAAATATCCTTTTATGAACCATTAAATATTGATTGGGACGGAAATGAATTGTTGCTTTCTGATATTTTGGGTACTGATAGTAATGTTGTATATAATTATATTGAAGAAGAAGTAGATAAGCAGCTTCTTACAATTGCAATGGATAAATTAAATGTAAGAGAAAAGGAAATAATTGAGTTAAGATTTGGTCTAAATGGCATTCAAGAAAAGACCCAAAAGGAAGTAGCAGACATGTTAGGCATATCTCAATCATATATTTCTAGACTGGAAAAAAGAATTATCAAAAGATTAAAAAAAGAAATTAATAAAATGTTGTAAGGTTGTCTTTAGTATAAAATAAGTTTCTTCAGGAGATAATTTTAATGTAATTGTTCTGAAGGGAATGAGACCTTATGATGATTAACAAAGTAGAAATTTGTGGAGTAAACACTTCAAAATTACCTGTACTAAAAGAAAAAGAAATGAGGGAGTTACTTGTTAAAATTAAGCAAGGAGATAAGGGCTGTAGAGATGAATTTATAAAAGGAAACTTGAGATTAGTACTTAGCGTAATACAAAGATTTAATAACAGAGGAGAGAATGTAGATGATTTATTTCAAGTAGGCTGTATAGGACTTATGAAAGCTATCGACAACTTTGATTTAAGTCAAAATGTGAGATTTTCGACCTATGCAGTTCCAATGATTATTGGAGAAATCAGACGTTACCTTCGGGATAATAATTCTATTAGGGTTAGTAGATCTTTGAGAGATATAGCGTATAAAGCTCTTCAAGTTAGAGATAGGCTTGTAAATAAAGACAATAAAGAGCCTACAATTTCTCAAATTGCAAAAGAGTTAGATATGCCGAAAGAAGAAATTGTATTTGCGCTAGATGCAATTCAAGATCCAATATCTTTGTTTGAACCTATTTATCATGATGGTGGTGATGCCATATTTGTTATGGATCAAATAAGCGATAGTAAGAACTTAGATGATGGATGGCTTCAAAATATCTCAATAAAAGAAGGCATGAAGAAGTTAACTGATAGAGAAAAACTTATTTTAAATTTAAGATTTTTCCAAGGAAGAACTCAAATGGAAGTAGCAGATGAAATAGGAATATCTCAAGCCCAAGTTTCTAGGTTAGAAAAAACTGCATTAAAGCATATGCGTAAGCATGTATAGAAGTATAAAAAGAGCCTGAGGGCTCTTTTTTTATGTCTGGATATATAGGCAAGTATAGATTTTTGTTCTTTTTTTATTGAGAAGGAATATAGATATAATAATTCTAAGCTAAATATGATTATTATATTTAATGGAGGGGAAATTATATGGAAACATCTATGTTTGCAATTAGTAGTTTAAAATCAATGGAAGTTATAGATATAAATACAGGAAGTAAGCTGGGATATATTAAGGATTTTAAGATAAATTGTGATGAGCACAAATTAGAAGGTATAATACTACCTACTACTCAAAAGTCTGGTTGGTTTTCAAAGAATGAGGATATAGAGGTTGAATGGGGAAGAATTAAGAAAATAGGAGTTGACGTGATATTAATTGATGGTGAGGGAATTGTAGAAAACATATAAGCTCTAATATAGATTATTAATTTTTAAATTTTATAAATTTCATTAAAGGGATATTATATTAGATATATAGTGGAATTTATATAATAAAATTGGTATACAAAATAATATTACTTTGTGTATAATCATAGTAGAGTGAATAAAATAATACTAATTGAATTAAAGCCGAAAGGTGTGATAATGATGAAATGCCCTTATTGTGGTGGAGAAGAAAGTAAGGTAGTTGATTCTAGAGCAACTGAAGATGATGGAGCTATTAGAAGAAGAAGAGAATGCTTAAAATGTGGAAAGAGATATACTACTTATGAAAAAATAGAAGATATACCTGTATTTGTGATAAAAAGAAATTTAACTCGTGAAGTTTTTAATAGAGATAAAATCTTAAATGGGTTAATTAGAGCTTTTGAAAAAAGACCGGTATCAAGGACGGATATAGAAGTTTTAGTTAACAGTATAGAAAAAAAGATAAATAACGCTATGACAACGGAGATAACTTCAGAATCCATTGGAGAGATTGTTTTAGAAAAATTAAAGGAAATGGATGAAGTAGCTTATATTAGATTTGCATCAGTATATAGAAAATTTGAAGATATTAATAGTTTTATTGAAGAAATTAAAGGGCTAAATGGTGAAATATAATATGGAATTCATTAATGTTAATAATTATAAATTTATTAGATATTCATTAAAGGATAATATAAATGTTGTGTTTTCTACAAGTGAAGGAAATTTAAATTTTAATAAGAATATTTCTGAGGGAAAATCAAACTTGCAGAAATTAAAGGAATGGTTTAATGTTAATGAAGTTATTTATTTAAATCAGGTTCATGGAACCAAGGTTTATGATTATCAATTAAATGATAAAAAATGTATAACTGATTTAGATGGAGATGGAATTGTTACTAATGTGCAAAAGTGTGCAGTGGGTGTTTTTACTGCGGATTGCGTTCCTATAATTCTTGTAGATGAAACACTTAAAGTAATTTCAGCATTACATAGCGGTTGGAAAGGAACTATAAATAATATTGCTAAAGAAGGGGTAGAGACTATGATTTTGAAATATGGCTCTAAACCAGAGAATATTAAAGCGTTCATAGGACCACATAATAGAGAATGTTGTTATGAAGTCAGTGAGGAGCTTATAGAATCCTTTAAAGAAAAAGATTTGTTTAAACATAGTATTATAAATAGTGGAAGAATGCTAAGTTTAAGTCAGTGTATTAAAGTTGAACTTGCTAAATTGAATTTAAAAGAAAAAAATATTTTTGATTTAAATTTATGCACATATTGTTCAAAAGAGCCTAATTTATATTCCTATAGAAAGCCAGAACAATCTAAGGGAAGGTTATTTTCTTTTGTATATATAGATAACATGGAGGAATAAAAATGGAGAAAACTATATTAGTTGTAGATGATGAGGTACATATACAAGAACTTATAAAGTTTAATTTAAGTAAAAATGGATTTCAAGTAATTACAGCAGATAATGGTATTGATGCATTAAGGATTGCGGAAGACGAAAAGCCAGACCTAATTTTATTAGATTTAATGATTCCAGGCATAGATGGTCTTGAAGTATGTAAAAAGATAAGAAGAAATTCATCAATAGAAAGTATTCCAATTATAATGATAACTGCAAAAGGCGAAGAGCTAGATAAAATATTGGGACTAGAACTAGGTGCTGATGATTATATAACTAAACCTTTTTCTGTAAGGGAATTAGTAGCTAGAGTTAAAGCAATGCTGAGAAGAACTTCATTAAAGCAGGAAGAAAGTAAGATGAGGTTTGGAAATATAAGTATTGACTTTCAAAAACATGAGGTGTTTAGAAATAATGCAAGGGTAGAACTTACATTAAAAGAATTTGAACTCTTAGAAATTTTAATTAAAAATAAAGGCAAAGTCATGACTAGAGATTTCTTATTAGATAAGATATGGGGCTATGAATATGTAGGTGAAACACGAACAGTTGATGTTCACGTAAGACATTTAAGACAAAAAATCGAAGAGGACGATAAAAATCCGATTTATATTCAGACTATAAGAGGAATTGGATATAAGTTTAACTTTGGTGATAATTATGAAAGATAAATTTAAGAGTTCTATGAAGAAAAAGCTAATGCTATATGTATTTTCAGCATTAGTTTTTATATTATTAATAACAATCAGTATATTTTATGCAATGACATCCTATGAAAAGTCTGTGGTAATTAAAGGTGAAATGAAAGTTTATGGAACTGTAATTAGTGACTACATTGAAAGTAATAATTTTAAAGGTCTTAAAGATATAATTAATCAATATGAGGCTTTGGGATTTCAAGCTTACTTCGTCAGTGAAAATAAAAATTTAGATTTAGCTGCTTATTTAGATGGAAAAAATATAGAAAAAGAAATTCCCGATGAAAATGATGTTATTGAATATACATTGAATATAAAAGGTGGGGATGGATTAAAAATTTTAAAACCATTAGATAATAAATTAGGTATTCAACAAGCATTCTTGTTTTATTATTTAATGGCTATTTTGATTATTTTAGCAATTTCTATGTGGCTTGCCAATAAGTTAGCATATATTATTGTAAAGCCTATAAGTGACTTGGATTTTATAACATCTAGAATAGCAAGTGGGGAGTTAAGTAGAAGAATAAAAATTAACAGTAATGATGAAATTGGACAATTGGGAGCAAACTTTAACCACATGGCTAATAAATTAGAGAAAAGTCTTAATGAGGTAAGTGAAAAACAAAATAGATTGTCTGCCATTCTAGAAAGCATGGAGAGTGGTGTTATTGCAATAGATAATAATAAAAATATTATTACTATAAATAATTATGCTAAAAAAATATTTGAGGTAAATAAGGATGTCGTAGGTTATTCAATAGATAATTTATCTAGTGAAGTTAATTTTCAACAAGTGTTTTCTAGAGATAGTGGGGATATTCAAGAAATTAAACTATCATATCCTTGCCCAAAGATTTTGAGGGTTCGATGTGGAGACATTATAATAAATAATCATCAACATATAGGTGCTGTAGCGGTTATACAAGATATTACAGACGTTAAAAAACTTGAAAATATGAGAACAGAGTTTGTAGCAAATGTATCTCATGAACTAAAAACTCCTCTGACTTCCATAAGAGGCTTTGCAGAAACTTTGAGAGATGTGGATGATGAAGAAACAAAGAATAAATTTATAGATATAATAAATGAAGAAGCAGAAAGGCTAACTAGACTTATTTCTGATATATTACTTTTATCTCATATTGAGCAAAACCAAGAGCAAAAGAAAGAAATTTTTAATGCTGATAATGTGATAGATAATGTGATTTGTTTAATGCAGACCTATGCAGCTAGTAAAAATATATATTTAGATTCTGTAGGTGAAACTATCGGAGAAATTCTAGGAGATGAGGATAAGTTTAAGCAGATGCTTATTAATCTTGTTGATAATGGCATAAAATATAGTGAAGCATTTGATACTGTTACCGTAGCTAAAATAGTTGATAAAGACTTCTTTACAATAATTGTTGAAGACACTGGAATTGGTATATCAGAGGATGCTATACCTAGATTGTTTGAAAGATTTTATAGGGTGGATAAGGCCCGTTCTAGAGCAAAGGGAGGGACTGGGCTAGGCCTTGCTATAGTTAAACATATTGTAATAGGTTTTAATGGAAACATTAAAGTGGAAAGTACAGTTGGAGTTGGTACTAAGTTTATTATCACAATACCATATAATATAGAGTAATATTAGAGAAGGGTCTGTCACACTAAATAATTAGTGCGACAGACTTTTTTTTCTTTGTTAAGTAGAATTTACATAAGTAAAGTTTATTTAATACAAGTATAATAATAGGTTAACTATGAACCTTTATAATAAACATTGTAAGGTGAATAGAAGATATTAGAAGTAAGTATAGGAGGAATTAAAATGAAGAAAAAATCTATGAAATTATTAATAGCAGCGGTGGTAGCTACAATGTCTATAGGGGTCTTGACAGGATGTGGAAGCAAAGAAAATAATGGATCAGATAATGCCTCAAAGAACGTTACAATTTCTATATCAGGATCAACATCTATGGGAAAATTAATGGAAAAGGAAGCAGAATCATATAAAGGGAAAAATCAGAATGTATCAATAGAAATTCAACAAATAGGTTCATCAGCAGGAATTAAAAATGTAATATCAGGAGTTAGTGAGATAGGAATGGCTTCTAGAGAATTAAAGGATGAAGAAAAAAGTCAAGTTAAGGAAACAACAATAGCTTATGATGGAATAGCACTAATTACAAACCCTAAAAATGGAGTAGAAAACTTGACCATGGAGGATATCAAAAATATTTATACAGGACAAGTAACAAATTGGAAGGAACTTGGAGGAAAGGATTCACCTATAGTTGTTGTATCAAGAGAAGATGGATCTGGTACAAGAGATGCCTTTGGTGAAATCGTTGGTTTTAAGGCAGAAGAATTAATTAAAGAAGCTACTATATCAGATGGAAATGGAGCTGTAAAAACAACAGTTGCAGGAAATGAAAATGCCATTGGATATATCTCTTTTGAACATATTGATGAAACAGTCAAAGCATTAAAGGTTGAAGGTGTGGAAGCTACCCCAGATAAAGTATTAGACAAGTCATATAAATTATCTAGACCATTTTTGGTAGTGAGCAAAGAAGGAAAGTTAACAGAAGAAGGACAAAAATTTATTGATTATATATTAAGTGAAGAAGGTCAAAAAATAGTAGAGGAAACTGGTGGAATTAAGATTAAGTAGGAAAGAACATTCTATGAACTATAAGTTCTAGAGTGAACGTACTTCCTTTAGAACTTATAATAGAATTTTAGCTACAGGAGGATTATTATGTTATTAAATTCTAAAATTGAAGTTGATAACTCAAGAGAAGTTTCAATGAAAAAAGTAAAAAGACCAAAAGGTATTAAGTATGTTCTAGATGGAGCATCTGAAAATTTGTTTAAATTATGTGCTTTGATTGCTGTAATTAGTTTGCTAATAATAATAGGTTTTGTATTTTATAAGGGATTAAGTCCATTTCTATTAAAGGGATACTCTTTTGTGGAATTTATAACTGGACAAGAATGGATTCCAAGCTCAAATAAATTTGGAATATTACCTATGATTTTGGCATCTGTTTATGGAACTTTAGGTGCTTTAGTAATAGGGGTTCCTATTGGAATATTAACAGCGGTATTTATAGCTGAAATTGCTCCTAAGAGTGTAGCCAAGGTCATGTCAACAGGAGTGGAACTGCTAGCTGGAATTCCATCTGTTCTATTTGGTGTATTTGCACTAGGAGTTATTGTACCTAAAATTCAAAGGATATTAAATTTACCCAAAGGTCAGAGTTTATTAGCTATAATAATTGTTCTATCTATAATGATGCTTCCAACAATAATTTCTGTAGCTGAAGCAGCAATAAGATCAGTGCCTAGTTATTACAAAGAAGCATCCTTAGCACTAGGAGCTTCACATATAGAAACTATATTTAAAGTAACTTTACCTGCTTGCAAATCAGGAATAATTACAGCAGTTGGACTTGGAATGGGAAGAGCTATAGGAGAAACCATGGCAGTAATTTTAGTAGCTGGAAATAGTCCTATTATTCCAACTAGTATTACAGATAGTGTGAGGCCATTGACGACTAACATAGCAATAGAGATGGGGTATGCCTTTGGAGTACATGAAGAAATGCTTTTTGCAACAGGAGTAGTTCTATTTTCCTTTATATTATTACTAAATTTTATTTTATCAAAAATATCATCAAAGGCAGGTAGATAATAAATGAGAAAAATTAAAGATCGTATGTTAAAAGCCATATTATATTTATCTGCTGGAATAACCTTAGGGGTTATCATTCTTATAGTAGGATATATTTTGAAAAAAGGAATGGGACTTTTAAATTTTGAATTTATTTTTGGTAATTATTCTCCTACTTCTGGAGGAGGAATTTTACCTATGATTATAACTACATTTATCACTGTCTTAGTAGCATTATTAATTGCTATTCCAATTGGAGTGGGCGGAGCTATATACTTGGCGGAATATGCAAAGAAGGGAAGGCTTATTCAAGTTATTAGATATGCTACAGATAGTTTAGCAGGAATTCCTTCTATCATCTATGGACTATTTGGTACTGTGTTTTTTGTAACATGGCTTAAGCTTGGATTTTCGATTTTATCAGGTTCATTGACTTTAGCTATTATAGTTTTACCGGTAATAATAAGTACTACAGAGGAAGCCTTAAAATCAGTTCCTCAAAGTTATAGAGAAGGGGCTATTGCCCTTGGATCAACTAAGTTTGAATTGTTATTAAAGATTATAGTTCCAGCAGCAATGCCAGGTATAATTTCAGGGATTATTTTATCTATAGGAAGAATAATTGGTGAATCGGCAGCATTAGTGTTAACGTTAGGAACAGTGGCAGCCATGCCAAAAGGTCTTTTATCTAGTGGTAGAACTCTTACAGTGCATGCATATTTAACTGCAAAGGAATCAGGAGATATTCAATTAGCTTCAGCCATTGGAGTTGTACTTATTATAATGATTTTAATGCTAAACACTGTAGCAAAATTAATCAGTAAATCTGTAAATAAGAAGAGAATGTAAGAGTACTAAAATATAGGAGGAATAATATGATTTCGATTGAAGCAAAAGATTTAAACTTATATTATGGAAATAATAAAGCACTTAAAAATATTAATATTAATATAGAAAAAAATAAAGTAACGGCTTTAATTGGGCCATCAGGGTGTGGAAAATCCACATTTTTGAGAACCTTAAATAGGATGAATGATTTAATAGAAGGGGTAAAAATTGAGGGAGATGTTTTCTTTGATGGAGTTAATGTTTATAAGGAACTTAATGAAATAGAATTGAGAAAAAGGGTTGGTATGGTATTTCAAAAGCCAAATCCATTTCCTATGTCAATTTATGACAATATTGCCTATGGACCTAGAATTCATGGGATAAAGGATAAAAAGAAATTAGATGAAATTGTAGAGAAATCTTTAAAGGGAGCAGCTCTTTGGGATGAGGTTAAAGATAGATTGAAAAAGGGAGCTTTGGGACTTTCAGGAGGACAACAACAGAGATTATGCATAGCTAGGACCATTGCCATTGAACCTGAAGTTATTTTGATGGATGAACCAACTTCAGCACTTGACCCCATTTCTACATTAAAAGTAGAAGAATTAATAGAGAATCTAAAAAGCAAATTTACCATTGTAATAGTTACACATAACATGCAACAAGCTGGACGTATTTCAGACAAAACGGCTTTTTTCTTAAATGGTGAAATTGTTGAATATAATTGTACAGAAGATATGTTTCATAGACCACAGGATAAAAGAACAGAAGATTATATAACAGGAAGATTTGGTTAAGGGGGTAAAGGTATGACTAGAAACAGTTTTGATTTAAAATTACAATTACTTCATCAAGATTTACTTAATATGAGTGAAAGAGTTGAAAGGCAAATAGAAAACAGTATTGAATCTTTAAAAAAACAAAGTATAGAATTAGCGCTTCAGGTTATTGATGGAGATGATTTAATAGATAGGTATGAAAAAGAAATCGAAGAAAAGTGTGTTAGAATGATAGCTACAGAACAGCCCTTAGCAGTGGATCTTCGTAGGATTTTTATAACCACTAAAATTGTGACAGATCTTGAAAGAATGGCAGATCATGGAGTAGATATTGCACAAATTACTATTCAACTAAAGAATGAAGAATATATTAAAGAACTAATTGATATACCTAAAATGGCAGATATAGTGAATAAAATGATAAAGGGAGCTATAGAAGTTTATATAACAAGGAATATAAAACTTGCTTATGAGGTTTGTGAAATGGATGATGAAGTAGATAAGTTATATGATGATATATTTAAAGAATTAATTGAAATTATGGCAAATCATAAAGAATCAGTTTTCCAATGCAGCAGGTTTTTGTTTGTTTGTAAATATTTAGAGAGAATAGCAGACCATGCCACAAACATTTGCGAACAAACTTTATATTTAGAGACTGGGGAAAAATTAAAATTAAACTAAAAGAGGTCGTTGCAAATAGCAACTGGCCTTTTTTGATGTTTCTTCTCATTGACTAGTTGGAATAATTGATATAATATATATGTTGCAATTAATAATCTATATTGTAAAAATTTTTAAGCATATTAAATTGAAAGGCTAATGGAATTACACTCTTCAAAAGTGTAATCATATATAGATTAAAATTATTATATAAGTTGTTTACTATATTTAATTTAGTATAGAAAATTAATAAAATGAATAATTTTTATTGCAACTTATATAACATAAGCGGGTATAATCTAACTAAGTGTGGTTATTGAGAGTATAATAACTTTATATTTAGATTATATGTTAGAAGGAGAAAAATCATGAAAAACGAAATTAAGGAGATTACACCAGGTTCTATAGCAGAAGAAGTTGAATTAGAACCAGGGGATAGACTTTTAAGTATAAATGGTAATGAAGTCATCGATATAATAGATTATAAATATTTAGTTACCGATGAAGAACTGGTTATAGAAGTGGAAAAACCTGATGGAGAGATTTGGGAAATTGAAATTGAAAAAGAATATGATGAAGATTTGGGCATTATATTTAGAGAAGGAATTTTAGATAAACCAATGAAATGTCATAATAAGTGTATATTTTGCTTCATTGACCAATTACCTAATGGAATGAGAAATACTCTTTATTTCAAGGATGATGACTCAAGATTATCTTTTCTTCAAGGAAATTTCTTGACTTTAACTAATATGAAATCTGAAGATATTGATAGGATTATTAAGTATAAAATTAGCCCTATTAACGTATCTGTACACACAACAAACCCAGAGTTAAGAGTTCAAATGCTGAATAATAGGTTTGCGGGAAATATATATGAGATATTAAAGAAGCTTTCTGCAGGTGGAATTACTATTAATACTCAAGTTGTATGTTGCCCAGGGATTAATGATGGGAAAGAATTAACTCGTACCATTGAAGACTTATATGCCCTTTATCCTAATGTAAATAGTGTTGCTGTAGTACCTATAGGGGTAACAAAACACAGGCAAAATTTACCGCATTTAAAGACTTTTGATAAAGAGACTTCTTTTAAACAAATAGAAGATGTTGAAA
Source organism: uncultured Clostridium sp. (assembly GCA_900548455.1). GTDB lineage: Bacteria > Bacillota > Clostridia > Clostridiales > Clostridiaceae > Clostridium_J. Next base: position 91,992 of record URKQ01000010.1, on the reverse strand, counting down.
AACTTCAAGAGAAGTATATGAAAGAAATTGGAGAGCCCTTTGTAAGACTATCTGATGAATTTTATATTGTGGCTGAAAAGAAGCTTCCATTTGCAGATCATTATGCAGGATTTAAACAAATAGAAGATGGAGTGGGAATGGTAACCCTTCTCTTGGACACAATAAGAAGTACAATAGGAAGTTTAAAAACGAAGGGAAAAGGTAGCTTTACCTTTATAACAGGTGCATTAGTTTATCCTTATATTTTAACAATTAAAGAAATGATCGAAAGTGTTAATAAAGATATAGATATTTCAGTGGAGATGATTCCTAATAAGTTTTTTGGAGAAACTATTACCGTTACAGGATTATTAACTGGAATAGATATAATTAATACTTTGAAAGAAAGAGGAGCAAGGGATAATATTATATTACCTAATAACATAATACGTAAGGGATATGAACTTGCAGATAATGATGAACTTATTCTATTAGATGATTATACCATTGGAGATTTGTCAAGAGAACTTAATAGAAAAGTTTTACTTTGCGATTATACAGGAGATGATTTGATTTCCATTATAAATGAACAATTAAGGGAGGAATAGTATGGGAAAACCAGTAGTTGCTATTGTTGGAAGGCCAAATGTAGGAAAGTCTACACTTTTTAATAAATTAGCAGGAAAAAGAATAGCCATAGTTGAAGATACACCAGGAGTTACAAGAGATAGAATTTATGCTGAAGCGGAATGGTTAAAGTATAATTTCACAATAATTGATACAGGTGGTATTGAGCCAACAAATGAAGATATTATTATGACACAGATGAGAAGACAAGCAAATATAGCTATAGATACAGCCGATGTAATTATTTTTATTGTAGATGGAAAAAATGGATTACACCCAGCTGATTATGAAGTAGCTCAAATGTTAAGAAGATCAGGAAAACCAATTGTTCTAGCTGTAAATAAGATAGATAGAAAAGCATTAGAGGATAACGCTTTTGAATTTTATAACCTAGGAATAGGAAATCCTGTAACTATATCTGCGACACAGGCCTTAGGACTTGGAGATATGCTTGATGAAGTAGTTGCCCATTTTGATAACATAGGTAGTGACGAAGAGGATGAGGAATACATTAAAATTGCTATGATTGGTAAACCTAATGTAGGAAAGTCATCTTTAATTAATAAGTTACTTGGTGAAGATAGAAACATAGTTAGTAATATTCCGGGAACTACAAGAGATGCTATTGATAGTAAACTTGAGACTGATGAAGGAAAGTTTATATTAATAGATACTGCAGGTCTTAGAAGAAAAAGCAAAGTAAAAGAAGAAATTGAAAGATACTCAGTAGTAAGAACATTAACTGCTGTAGAGAGAGCTGATGTATGTATTCTTGTATTAGATGCAACAGAACCATTAAGTGATCAAGATGAGAAGATAATTGGATATGCCCATGAACTTAATAAAGCCATAATGGTAGTAGTAAATAAGTGGGATTTAATAGAAAAAGATGATAAAACAATGAATGCTTTTAAAGCGCAAATTAGCCAAGGTTTATCCTTTATGCCATATGCAAGTTATTTATTCATATCAGCGCTAACAGGACAAAGAGTTAATAAGGTTTTAGCTATGGCAAAAGAGTGTTATGAAGGTTATACTAAGAGAATAGCTACGGGTGTTCTTAATGATGTTATAAGTAAAGCAGTACTGATGAAAGAACCACCAGTTGTTGCTAATAGAAGATTAAAAATTTACTATGTAACACAAGTAGATGTTAAACCACCAACATTCTTATTCTTTGTAAATGAACCAGAGCTTTTGCATTTCTCTTATGAGAGATATCTTGAAAATCAATTAAGAAATAGTTTTAATTTTAAAGGTACTGGTGTTAAGTTTATTTTTAGAAGAAGAAAAGAAGATTAATTTAAGGGAGAGAATAAATAGTTATATTTATTCTCTCTAATTTAATATTTAAAAAGTTATAAAAAATTAACTAAAGTTATTAGGAAAAGGCAGATGACTAAAAAGGGAAGAAGGGATAGTGTGAAAAAGGTAGCATTTATAGGTGCAGGAAGCTTTGGTACATCCTTAGCAGTATTAATTGCTAATAAAGGTTATGAATGTTCTATTTGGTGTCATAGTGAAAGTTCTGTAGAGGAAATTAACTTACAAAGGAAGAATTCTAGATATCTAAAGGGAATAAGTATACCTAAAGAGGTTACTGCTTATAGTGATATGGAAGAAGCTATTCATGGAGCTCATGTTATAGTTTTGGCAGTGCCTTCTAAAGCAATTAGAGAAGTTTCTAAGAAATTATCTCCTTTATTAAAAGGTGATGAAATAATTGTTTCTGTTGCAAAAGGAATAGAAAAACACACATTAAAAAGATTATCTCAAGTAATCAAGGAAGAGGTTAACAATCATTCGGTTGTAGTTTTATCTGGCCCAAGTCATGCAGAAGAGGTAGCAAAGAATATACCGACAACGGTTACTGTGGCTTCAGAAGATATTGAGGCAGCAAAGTACATACAACAATTATTTAGTTGTAGCACCTTTAGAGTATATACTAATGATGATTTAATCGGAGTTGAAATCGGTGGTGCTTTTAAAAATATAATAGCATTAGCTGCAGGAATATCAGATGGTATTGGATATGGAGATAATACAAAAGCGGCTTTAATGACTCGAGGAATGAGTGAAATTATTAGAGTTGGAACTAAGCTAGAAGGTAAGGCAGAGACCTTTTATGGACTTACTGGCATGGGTGACTTGATTGTAACTTGCACAAGTATGCATAGTAGAAATAGACGTGCAGGTATTTTGATTGGTGAAGGTAAAACTTGTGATGAAGCTGTTAAGGAAGTAGGTATGGTAGTAGAGGGTATTGAAGCTGTAAAGGCCTTTTACGAATTAAAATGCAATACAAATGTAGAAATGCCTATAACTACAGCCCTTTATGAAGTTTTATTTGAAGGTAAAAAACCTGAAGATGCTGTAATGGAATTGATGGTTAGAAGCTACAAAGAAGAAAATAATAATATATAAGTGTATACAGAGTCTTATTTATAGAACTATCCTTAAAACATAAGTTTTGAGAATAGTTCTATTTTTCTATAACGTTATTTTACTAAAGAGATTATGGAAATTAATGTATTGGTAAATTTAAAATGTGGATTATTGATCAAAACATATATATAATATAGGTATACGCTTTTATCAAATAAAGTGATGTACTTAATATACATATAAATGGGAGAGACGTATGTGGAACAATAAAAAATCTATGTTTAAAAGAAAAAAGAACATATTTTATAAAAAAAAGAAAAGAAATGTTAGAGATATTTTTTTAATTACAACCCTTGTTTTTTTAGCAGGAATGATGATTAGTTTAATATTAATTGAAGATAAAAATATAAATATTATGACTAAAAAAGATAATGAAGTACAAAGTGAAAACTATGGTTCACCAAAGGTGATTGAAGCACAAGAAGCAGAATCTGATAAAGAGATAGATGGTTCTGTACTAAGTGAGGATGAAGTTAATTTAATCAAAGAAGCAGTTGATAACGACTTTGATGGACTATTTAAGCTTGTAAATAAAGAAAATATATTATCTGAAGAATATTATCCTGAGAATTTAATAGTTCCTAATGTACAATTGCAGTTAAGTGAAAATAATGAACAAAGTAGCGTTAGAGCTGATATGAAGGAAGATATTGAAAAAATGTTTGCAGATGCAAAAGCTGAGGGCATAGAACTATTTTTAAATAGCGGATTTAGAGGATATAATCTTCAAACTACTTTGTACGATAAAGATATTAGAGAACATGGCGAAGGTGGAAGTGATTACGTAGCTATGCCAGGAGCAAGTGAGCATCAATTAGGACTTGCAGTAGATATTACAAGTGCAAGTGTTGGTTTTCAATTAATTGAAGACTTTAAGGATACAAAGGAAGGTCGTTGGATTTTAGATAATGCTTATAAATATGGATTTATTTTAAGGTATGGTGAAAATAAAGAGAAAATTACTGGATATAAATATGAGACATGGCATTTTAGATACATTGGAAATAAAGATATAAGTAAGATGTGCTACGATAAAGACTTAACGCTAGAAGAGATTCTAAATTTTATTGGAAATAAGTAATTAATAAAAAGTTTTTTCTGTGATGTCATATTATTAAAGCAATATCAATATATATATAATGTTAATAAGTAGTTGCGGGAGGGTAGCCTTGGAAAATTTTGATATATATAAAGATATAGCAGAAAGGACTCAAGGGGATATATATGTAGGGGTAGTAGGTCCAGTTAGAACAGGAAAGTCTACTTTTATTAAAAAGTTTATGGAGCTAATGGTTATTCCAAACATAGATAATCCTCACAAGAAGGACAGAGCAAAGGATGAGCTTCCTCAAAGCGGTTCTGGTAAATCTATTCATACTACTGAACCTAAATTTGTGCCTAATGAAGCAGTTGAAATTCAATTTGACGATGGAGTAAAATTTAAAGTTCGAATGGTTGATTGTGTTGGTTATATAGTTAAAAGTGCTTTAGGGTATATGGAGGAAGAAGCGCCTAAGATGGTTACAACACCATGGCATGATTATGAAATACCATTTGAACAAGCTGCGGAAATTGGAACAAAGAAAGTAATAACAGATCATTCCACAATAGGAATACTAGTTACTACGGATGGTAGCTTTACAGGACTTGATAGAGAGGATTATATTGATGCAGAAGAAAGGGTTGTAAGTGAGTTAAAAGATATAAATAAGCCATTTATTATGATTCTTAACACAATTAATCCTAAAGCTGAAGAAACAATTGAACTTAAGAGAGAACTTGAAGAGAAATATGATGTACCTGTTAAAATTATGGATGTTATGAGCATTGATGAAGATGGAATAGCAGATATATTTGATACGGTATTAAGAGAGTTCCCAGTAAAGGAAATAGATATAGATATGCCTGAGTGGATAGAATGTCTTGGTTCAACTCATTGGCTAAAGGTTAACATAATGACTATTCTAAAAGCAATGTGTAAAGACATATATAAAGTTAGAGATATAAAGAAATGTCTAGAAGCGTTCAAAGGTATAGAATTTTTATCTGGAATAGATGTTAAGGAAATGAATATGGGTGAAGGCACATCTACAGTCTATATTAATCCAAAGCATGAGCTTTTTTATAAGATTTTAGGTGAAATTTGTAATAGAGAAATAAAAAATGAAAATGATTTATTAACTATTATGGATAGTTTCTATAAAGCTAAAATTGAATATGATAAGATCGCAGATGCTTTAAAGGAAGTAAAAGAAACAGGATATGGATTAGTTGCACCACAGCTTTCAGAAATGAAATTGGAAGAGCCTGAGATAGTTAAAAAGGGTAATCAATATGGTGTTAAGCTTAAAGCATCAGCTCCATCACTTCACCTTATAAAGGCTGATATTGAAACAGAGATACAACCTATTATGGGAAGTGAAAAGCAAAGTGAAGAATTCTACAAATCAATTTTGGAACAATTTGAAAATGATACTTCTCAAATTTGGCAAAGTAATATGTTTGGCAAATCTCTTGAAGAATTAGTGAAAGAAGGATTGCAGAACAAATTATACAAAATGCCAGAGGATGTTCAAGTTAAGCTCCAAAAAACTTTGCAGAAAATTATTAATGAAGGTAATGGTGGCTTAATCTGTATAATAATCTAAAAAAGATCTATAGTAAAAATAATTACAATTTATTCCATAGGGATTACTGCAATGAAATTTGCAGTAATCCTGTTTTTTTCGCTTTGAAATTGTATTTCTTTTATTGTAAGATAAGAGGTGGAGAGTATCATATATTACATATGATAGAATGGAGGTACATAAAAATGAGCAAGGTAGTTGTTATATTCAACGGTGGAACTATATCAATGAAGGTTGATGAAAAGATAAAGGCAGCAGTGCCTAATTTAACAGGCGAAGAAATAATGTCTATGGTAACAGGTATAGAAGATTATGCGGAGGTTGAATCCCACACTTTTTCTAGTCTTCCAAGTCCTCATATGACTCCAGACATTATGTTAGAGTTATCTAATTATGTAAAATCATTTTTAAATCAAGATGATGTTGATGGTGTAGTTGTTACTCATGGAACAGATTCTCTTGAAGAGACTGCATATTTTCTGCAATTAACAATCAAAAGTGAAAAACCGGTAGTTGTTACGGGTTCAATGAGAAATAGTTCGGAATTAGGATATGATGGACCGGCTAATTTAGCAGCATCTATTTGTACTGCCACATCAAAAGCAGCCAGAAATAGAGGTGTTATGGTTTGTTTAAACAATGAGTTAAACTGTGCAACAGAAGTTACCAAGTCTCACTCCATGCATCTTAATACCTTCCAAAGTCCAGAGTTTGGACCTATAGGAATAGTTGACAGTAATGAAGTAAGATTTTACAGGGAAAGTTTAGGAAAAGAATATATAGATACAGATAAAATTGAAAATAATGTACAGTTAATTAAAGCATGTGCAGGAATGGATGGGGCTTTAATTGATTTTTGCGTAGAAAATGGGGCGAAAGGGCTTGTAATAGAAGCTATGGGTAGAGGAAATTTACCTCCACTAATGGCAGCGTCCGTTAAGAAGGCTATTGATAGAGGAGTAGTAGTTGTTCTTGTTTCAAGATGTTATAAAGGTAGAGTACTAGACAGCTATGGTTATGAAGGCGGTGGAAAGCAACTTAGAAATATGGGCGTTATCTTTGGAGACAGCATGCCAGGACAGAAAGCTCGTATAAAATTAATTTTAGCTTTAGGAAAAACAAGAAACAAAGAAGAAATAAAAGACATTTTTGAAAGAGGACATTACTAAAATACGAACATTAAAACTTAAAAATATAAAAATATACGGAAAAAACCTTGACATGGAACTTTATGCTTGTTATTATAAACAAGTAAGATAAATAACTCGCAATTTTCATATAGGTCTAATACGATGGATTAGATGTTTCTACCGAACACCGATAACGTTCGACTATGAGAGTTCCTGAAAGTGTATTTTTAACCACTGGAATTCTCATGCCAGTGGTTATTTATTTTATAAAAATACATCAGGATGTTGGAGGGTACGTATGGAAAAGTTTTTTAAACTTGAAGAAAACAAAACAAATATTAAGAGAGAAGTTATGGGAGGTCTTATAACTTTCCTAACAATGGCTTATATTATTGCAGTTAATGCAAATATGTTAGGTGATCCAGGAGTTGGTATGCCTAGAGGATCAGTGGTTACTGCAACTTGTTTAGCAGCAGGAGTGGCAACGATTTTCATGGGATTATATGCAAACTTACCACTTGGACTAGCTTCAGGAATGGGACTTAATGCGTTCTTTGCTTTTGAGGTAGTAATCGGAAAAGGAATTTCTTGGGAAGTAGCTCTAACAGCAGTTTTTGTTGAAGGTATTATTTTTATTATTTTATCACTTACCAAGATAAGAGAAGTTATTGTAAATTGTATACCGGCCAATTTAAAATATGCTGTAACAGCTGGTATAGGATTGTTTATAGCCTTTATAGGGTTTGGAAATGCAGGAATAGTTGTAGGAAGTGAAGCTACAAAAGTTGCTATGGGAAATTTACTTAGCCCTACAGTTTTAATTACTTTATTAGGAATTATAATTATAGTTATTTTATCTAAGAAAAATGTAAAAGGTGCTATTCTATGGGGGATGCTTACAAGTGCTATAGTTGCATGGATATATGCAATTGTATCTCCAGAGGCTGCAGCAAGTTTTGGAATAGTTTTACCAGAGGGAATTTTTAAATATGAATCTATCACACCTATCGCAGGTAAACTTGATTTTTCAGTATTTTCAGGTGGAAACTTAAAAGATTTTATTGCTATAGTATTTACTTTCTTATTTATTGATTTCTTTGATACAGCAGGTACTTTAGTTGGTGTTGCTTCAAAAATCGGAATGGTTGATAAAGAAGGTAGAGTTAAAAATGCAGGAAAGGCTCTTTTAGCAGATGCGATTGGGACAACCTTCGGTGCATTAGTAGGAACTTCTACAGTAACTACATACGTTGAAAGTTCAGCAGGTGTTGCTGCTGGTGCTAGAACAGGCCTTTCAGCAATTGTTACAGGAATATTATTTTTATTAGCTATGTTTTTATCCCCATTATTTATTGCTATTCCTTCATGTGCTACAGCACCAGCTTTAATTACTGTAGGGTTCTTTATGATTGATGCGGTAAAAAATATAGACTTTAGTGATTTTACAGAAGGAATACCAGCTTTCTTTACAATTGCGTTAATGCCTCTTGCATATAGCATAGGTGATGGATTAATGATGGGTATGCTTTCTTATGCAGTTCTTAATGGATTAGCTAATTTATTTACTAGAGATAAAGAAAATAAAAAGAAAGTGTCCTGGGTTGTATATGCTCTTGCTGTATTCTTTATAATTAAAATTATATTTGCATAATTATAGAAGAATAAAAAGTAACAAAAAGGATATAAATATGTTAGATAAAGGTATTACTAAAAAGTGATACCTTTATTTGTTTTAAAGATGTAATATAGATAATGAGCTTTAATATTAGAGTTTTTCTGCATTTTACTTAGAAATATTTCGATTTTCTTTAAATTTCTTTAGTTTATGGGTTGAAATATTAGATATACATTATGTATAATAGATAAAGAATTTATCTAGGACCAGAAGGGTGAGTTGTATATGATAAAAAGTATGACTGGTTTTGGAAGAGGTACATCAGAGGGAGAAGGGTCTAATTATATAATTGAGATAAAAACAGTTAATCACAGATACTTTGAACTAAATGTAAAAATGCCTAGAGCTTTAATATCTTTGGAAGATAACATCAGAAAAGTTATCAATGAAAAGGTAAAAAGAGGAAAGGTTGATGTATTTATTACTCAAAATCAACTAGCAAAAGATAACATGGAAGTAATAGTAAATGAAACTTTAGCTGATAGTTATGTAAAAGCACTACATGGTTTGAGAGACAAATATAATTTAAGAGATGATATTTCTGCGAGTGTTTTAGCTAGATTTCCTGAAGTGTTTGCTTTAAAGCAAGAAGAGGAGGACTTAGAAAAAATTTGGAAAGATATGGAACTATCTTTGAGAATTGCATTAGATAATCTTATTAATATGAGAACACAAGAAGGAGAAAAATTATTGTGTGATATAACTAATAGATGTGGATGTATATCTAATAGTGTAGATATAATAAGTAGCAGGATACCTGAAGTTACTGAAGAATATAGATGCAGATTGTTAAAGAAGGTTGAAGAAATTCTTAGTAACAGGGAAATTGATGAAAATAGAATTGCCATGGAGGTTGTTCTTCAAGCAGATAAAACTTGTATCGATGAAGAAACGGTAAGGCTTAAAAGTCATGTTGACCAAGTTTTAAAGACATTAAATTTAAATGAGCCTATTGGAAGAAAACTAGACTTTATTGTTCAAGAGATGAATAGAGAAGCAAATACTATTGCTTCTAAAGTTAATGACTTAGAATTGACCAATATTGCACTAGATATTAAAAGTGAAATCGAAAAAATAAGAGAACAGGTTCAAAATATAGAATAATTGGAGGTAAGTCATGAGTATTAAGCTAATAAATATTGGGTTCGGAAATATAGTATCGGCAAATAGATTAGTTGCAATTGTAAGTCCAGAATCAGCACCAATTAAGAGAATAATTCAAGAGGCTAGGGATAGAGGAATGCTTATTGATGCAACTTATGGAAGAAGAACTAGGGCAGTGATTATTACAGACAGTGATCATGTAATTTTATCAGCTGTACAACCAGAAACAGTTGCCCATAGATTATCATCTAGAGAAGAAGATACAATGGATGAGGTTGAAGATTAATAATGGAAACTAAAGGACAATTATTAGTAATTTCTGGTCCGTCTGGTGCTGGTAAGGGGACCGTTTGTAAGGCATTAATCGATAAAAATCCAATTTGGATATCTGTGTCTTGTACAACTCGTACTCCAAGGGATGGAGAAGTTCATGGGGTAAATTATTATTTCATTGAAAAAGAAGAGTTTTTAGATAGAATTGATAAAAATGACTTTTTAGAGTATGCTGAGGTTTATGGTAACTATTATGGTACTCCAAAGTCTGAAGTATTAAAGATGTTAGATGAGGGAAAAGATGTTATCTTAGAAATAGATATACAAGGAGCCCTAAAAATTAAATCAGCTTATCCTGATGGAGTGTTTATTTTTATTATGCCACCATCAATGGAAGAGCTTAGAAATAGAATTACAAACAGGGGAAGCGAAACTCCTGAATCCTTAAAAACAAGGATGGAATCAGCTTACAATGAAATAAGCTTTGCTTCTAAGTATGATTATGCAGTAGTAAATGATCAAGTAGATGAAGCTGTTAAAAAAATAGAGAGCATTATTGTTGCTGAAAAGTGCAGAGTATTTAAAATTAAAGATGAGCTATTTGGGAGGTTTTAGACATGAAAGATTTAAATGATTCAATGATAAATCCATCAATTGTGGAGTTACTAGAAAGAGTAGATAACCGTTATTCATTAGTTGTAGCTACTTCAAGAAGGGCTAGACAAATAATAGATGGAGAAGAACCTACAGTGGAAATAAAAGAAAGAAAGCCGTTAACTATAGCAATAGATGAAGTTAATGTTGGCAATATCGATGTTAAAGAAGGACCAGACAAACTTGCTACAGCTTCAGAGTTAGAGGAAGTTGAAAAAGCAAATGAAGAAGCCGTTGAAGGATCAGAAGTAGGAGTGGAAGAAGGCTTAGAATAAAATGAGTAATATTAATGTTGTATTAGGAGTTTCTGGAGGGATTGCAGTTTATAAGGCTCTAGATGTTGTAAGTAAATTAAAAAAACATGATATAAATGTTGACGTAATTATGACTAAATCGGCTTGTGAATTTGTTACACCCTTAAGTTTTCAATCATTAAGTCAAAATATGGTTGTAAAAGATATGTTTGAAGAACCAAAGGCTTTTGAAATTCAACATATATCATTGGCAAAAAAAGCAGATTTGTTAGTAGTTGTACCAGCTACAGCTAACATTATTGGGAAGGTAGCTAATGGAATAGCAGATGATATGTTATCTACAACAATAATGGCAACTAAGGCAAAGGTTATTTTTGCTCCAGCAATGAATACAAATATGTATACTAATCCTATTACTCAAGAAAACATAGCTAAGTTAAAGAAACTTGGCTATGGATTTATAAACCCTGATAGTGGTAGATTAGCCTGTGGGGATATAGGTGAGGGTAAGCTTGCTGATACTGAAATAATAGTAGATAGAATCTTATCAGAACTATATCATCCTAAAGATATGATAGGGAAAAAGGTACTTGTTACTGCAGGACCTACTAGGGCTGCCCTTGATCCGGTTAGATTTATTACAAACCATTCTACAGGTAAAATGGGCTATGCTATAGCTATGGAAGCTAGGGATAGGGGAGCAGAGGTTGTACTTGTAAGTGGTCCTACTGAACTTAAATCACCTGAAGGTATTAAAGTAATAAAAGTAGAAACTAATGAAGAGATGTTTGACGCTGTTAAAGCTGAATATAATTCTTGTGATATTGTGGTTAAATCAGCAGCTGTAAGTGATTATAAACCTAAAGATTATTCTAAGGAAAAAATTAAAAAGGGCGAAGGTAATTTGATTGTTGAATTTACTAGAGATAATGATATATTAAAATATCTTGGTGATAATAAAAAACAACAAATATTAATTGGCTTTGCAGCTGAAAGTAATGATGTAATAGACAATGCTCATAAAAAACTAAGCAAAAAAAACTTAGATTATATCGTAGCAAACAATATAACTGAGAGTGATGCAGGTTTTGGGACTGACACTAATAGAGTTACAATTATAAGAAGAGATGGGGCTATTAAATCTCTTGATAGTATGAGTAAAAGGGCAGTTGGTTGTGAGCTTTTTAATATGATTTTAAACAATAAATAAAAAGCGCATTAAGCGCTTTTTTTACTTTATATATAGGGATGTATAAATTTTTGGATTTTAAAACATTGTAAGTTCAAGGTCTAACAATAAATCATCACTGTTAGGAGGGATACTTTTGGATACTTACGTGGGAGTAATTGTAAATAATGAATCGGTTAAAGTAGATAAAATATTTACATATAAGGTTCCAGTTTCTTTAAGAGAGAAAATGAAAAAGGGAAGAATGGTAACGGTACCTTTTGGTAATGGAAATAAAAAAATTTATGGGTTTGTTATAGATATATTATATGAGGTAGAAGATCCTTCAAAAATAAAAGAGATAATAGATATAAGGGATGATTTTGAATATTTAACTGAAGAAAATATAAAACTTATAGAAGTTATGAGAAAAAAGTATTTATGCACTTATTTAGAGTGCATAAAGGTTATGATTCCCAGTGGCTTAACTAAAGGCGCTAATTTTAAAATGAAAAATGTAGTTGTATTAGGGGAACCTTTATCAGATAAGTTTCAAAAATTAGATTATATAAGTATAATTGATTTTATAGAAAAGAATAGCGGAGTATATAACAAAGCAGAACTTGTCAATGAATTTAATATATCTTTATCTAGAATTAATACATTAATCAAGCATAATTTTTTAAAGATAGAAAAATCTATTGTTAATAGATATAATGAAGTAAAATATAAAAAATATGAAGAAAAAACATTAAATCAATTGCAACAAAAATGTGTTGATAAAATTTTAATTCATAGTTTAAATAAAAAGTTTTTAATTCATGGAATCACTGGAAGTGGAAAAACAGAAATATATATGAATTTAGTAAAAAATATGATGCTACAAGGAAAGGACTCTATAATTTTAATTCCTGAAATTGCTTTAACACCACAAATGGTTGAAAGATTTAAAGGAAGATTTGGTAGAGATGTAGCTATATTTCATAGTAGGTTATCTGATGGTGAGCGATTTGATGAATGGATGAGAGTTAAAATGGGTAAAGTTAAGGTAGCTATTGGAGCTAGGTCTGCAATATTTTTGCCTTTTTCAAACCTAGGGATTATTATAATTGACGAGGAACATGAAGGAAGTTATAAATCAGATAGTGACCCTAAATATAATGCCAGGGACATAGCTTCGTTTAAAAGCAATATAGAAGGCTGCAAAGTTGTTTTAGGTTCTGCTACCCCATCAGTGGAAACATATTATAAAGCTCAGCTTGGGGAGTATGATTTAATTACTCTTGATAAAAGAGCAGATGGAGCAAAACTTCCAGAAGTTGAAATAGTTGATATGAGAGAAGAATTGAAAATTGGAAACAAGTCCATGTTCAGCAGAAGTCTTCAAGAAGAGCTAGCGGGATGTTTATCTAAAGGAAATCAAGCAATCATGTTTTTAAATAGAAGAGGATTTTCTACATTTGTATCATGCAGAGAGTGTGGATATGTTTTTAAATGCAGTAATTGTGATATATCACTTACATATCATAAGGATGATAATTTAACTTGCCACTATTGTGGAACAAAACAAAGAGCTTTAAAGATATGTCCTAAGTGTAAAAGCAAATATGTAAAGTATTTTGGGGTTGGCACTGAACAATTAGAACAAAGTGTTAAAAAAACCTTTGCTTACAGTAGAACAATTCGTATGGATTTTGATACTACCAGGGGCAAAAATGATTATGAGAGAATTTATAATGATTTTATGTCTAAAAAATATAATGTTTTAATTGGTACACAAATGATTGCCAAAGGATTAGACTTTAAGGATGTTACCTTAGTTGGAATAATAGCTGCAGATTTATCTTTAAATTTACCTGATTATAGGGCAGCAGAGAGGACATTTCAACTGGTAACTCAAGTTGCAGGAAGAGCGGGAAGGGGTTCTAAGGAAGGTAAGGTTATATTACAAACTTACAGCCCAGAGAACTACAGCATAGTTTATGCTGCTGAAAATGACTATGTTAGTTTTTTTAATGAAGAAATTATGATAAGAAAATTAAGGGATTATCCTCCCTTTTCTAAGATACTAGCTATTAATTTAAGTAGTGAAAAAGAGGAATTATTAATAAAAAGTACACATAATTTAGCTGAAAATTTAAAGATACTAATTGAAAAAAGTGATAATATTGAATTGTTGGGTCCATGTCCATGTGGCGTTTCCAAAATTAAAAATAATTATAGATGGCAAATTATAATCAAAGGAAATTTTGATGATGATTTTGCTTTGAATATTAAAAAAATAGTATATAATAAAATAAATTATAAAGATATAAGAGTTGGAATTGATATTAACCCCAATAGTTTGTTGTAAAGGAGTGTAATAATGGGAATAAGAAATATAAGAACTTTAGAAGACCCTGTTTTAAGAAAGATTAGTAAGGTAGTTAAATCTATTGATGAAAGAACTAAAATTCTAATAAAAGATATGTTAGATACCATGTATAAAGCTGATGGAGTAGGTCTTGCTGCACCACAAGTAGGAATTCTTAAGAGAATAGTTGTAATTGATATAGGTAAAGGACCAATTATTCTTGTTAATCCTGAGATAGTAGATACAAAGGGAGAAGTTAAAGGAAAAGAAGGATGTTTAAGTGTGCCAGGTGAGGAAGGTGAGGTTATTAGACCTGAATATGTGAAGGTAAAGGGACAAAATGAAAAAGGTGAATTTATTGAGGTAGAAGGAGAGGAGCTTCTTGCAAGAGCACTTTGCCATGAAATTGATCATTTAAATGGAATATTATATGTGGATAAAACAATAGGATAAGGAGGAGTTGAGGTAATGAATATAGTTTTTATGGGAACACCAGATTTTGCAGTACCATCATTAAAAGCAATAATTGATAGATATGGAGTTAAGGCTGTTTTTACACAACCAGATAAGCCAAAGGGAAGAGGGAAATCTGTATCAATGTCTCCTATTAAAGAGGAAGCATTAAAACATAATATACCAGTTTTTCAACCTAAAAGCCTTAGAAGAGATGAAGAATTAATTAATCAGTTAAAAGGAATGGAATTAGATTTTATCATAGTTGTTGCATATGGACAGATTTTATCTAAAGAAGTTCTTGATATACCTAAATATGGATGTATAAATCTTCATGGTTCACTTCTTCCAAAGTATAGAGGAGCGGCACCTATACATTATGCAATAATGAAGGGTGAAGTTGAAAGCGGCAATACAACAATGCTTATGGATGAAGGATTAGATACTGGAGATATGCTGCTTAAAAATGTGGTGAAAATAGATGAAAATATGACCACAGCACAGCTACATGACGAGCTTATGACTAGTGGAGCTGAACTTTTAATAAATACCTTAGAGGGCTTAGTAGATGGAAAGATAACACCTATAAAACAAGGTGAAAGTGAAACTTGTTACGCTAGTATGTTAAATAAAGAAATGGCAAAAATTCAGTGGAATAAAAGTTCAAAAGAAATTCATAACTTTGTAAGAGGATTAAATTCTTATCCTATGGCATATACCTTTTATGATGGAATTTCAATGAAGGTAATAGAAACAAAACTTACAAGTATAAAATCTAAAGAAAAACCAGGCACTATTATTTCGGTTAATAGTGAAGGAATATTGGTTTCAACAAGTGACAATAACATTTTAATTACTAGAATTCAATTTCCTAATAAAAGAGCTATGATGGTAGAAGAATATATTAGGGGAAATGAAATAAAAGTAAATGAGATTTTAGGACAGTAAGATTTTAATACAATTACCTATATTTATTGTGAAAGGAGCGAAAGAGATGTATTTTAGACCATATATAGATCCTACAATGATAATATTATTACCAGCCCTTATTATTTCAATATGGGCTCAAATAAAGGTGAAAAGTAGTTTTTCAAAGTATTCTTCAGTTAGAAGTATGAATGGATATACTGGTAGTCAAGTGGCAAGAATGATTTTAGATGCATATGGAATGTTTGATATTCCAATTAATTGCATTGGAGGTAATTTAACAGATCACTATGACCCAAGAAACAAGACTGTTAATCTATCACAGGAAGTTTATAATAGTACTTCCATTGCATCTATAGGTGTAGCAGCTCATGAAATTGGTCATGCTATTCAGCATCAAGAAGGGTATGCTCCAATTAAAATTAGAATGGCCTTAGTTCCAATTGCAAACTTTGGATCTCAAGCTGCTTGGGGATTATTCTTTTTAGGAATTATATTATCTATGGAGCCACTTATTAATATTGGTATAATTTTATTTTCAGCAGCGGTATTATTTCAATTAGTTACTTTACCTGTTGAATTTAATGCATCTAATAGAGCACTAAAGGTATTGGGTTCAAAAAACATATTATATGGTGAAGAACTTAAAGGAGCTAAGAATGTTTTGATGGCAGCAGGATTAACATATGTAGCGGCGGCAGTAACTGCAATAGCTCAACTTTTAAGATTGATAGCAATAAAGAATAGAAATGATTAGGTCAAGTTTTGGCATTATGTAAATTGAGATAAGAAATGTACATTTATGCTATAAACTATTACTAGGAAGATAGGATGAGGTAGCGTATGGTTAATGCTAGAGAAGTTGCAGTTAATACTGTAATGCAGGTACTAGAAGAAAAAGCGTATTCTAATATAGTTTTAAATAGAAATTTAAACGAAAGTTCCTTAGAGTCCAAAGATAAGGGACTTGTTACAGAATTAGTTTATGGAACAATCAAGTATAAATATAGTATAGATAAGATACTTAAGAAGTATTTAGATAAGAATTTTGATAGAATAGATAAATATATATTAAATATATTAAGGGTATGTATTTATCAATTGAGATATCTAGATAAGATACCGGCTTTTGCAGCAGTAAATGAGGGCGTAGAACTTGCAAAAAAGAAAGTTTCTACAGGGGCTTCTAAATTAGTAAATGGAGTACTAAGAAACTATATTAGAAATAAGAACGATAAGTTTTATAATGAAGATAATATATATGAAAAGTTAGCTTTTGTTTATTCATATCCTCAGTGGATGGTAAAACTTTTTATAAATCAATATGGAGAAAACATAGCCGAAAATATTTTAAAAGGTCTTAATAATAGGCCAAGTGTAACAGTTAGAGTAAACAGTATAAAAAGTGAATTTGATGAGGTTTATGATGAGCTTGTAAATCTTGGTTATGATATAGAAGAAGGCTGCATAGTTCCTGAGGCTATTAGGATAAATAAGGGAAGTAGTATAGAGAGTAATAAATTATTTCAAGAAGGAAAAATCACAGTTCAAGATGAAAGTGCTATGCTTGTAGCTACTGTTATGGAGTTAAAAGATAATATGACAGTACTTGATTTATGTAGTGCACCAGGTGGAAAAACTACACATATAGGTGAACTGATGAACAACACAGGAAAAGTTTTAGCTTTTGATATTTATGATCACAAATTAGACCTGATAAAAAGCAATGTGGATAGGTTGGGACTTTCAAATATAGAAACACAGATATTAGATGCAACTGAGTTTAGAAGTGAGTATGAAAATTATGCTGATAGAGTACTTATTGATGTTCCTTGTTCTGGACTGGGCATAATAAGAAAAAAACCAGAAATTAAGTATACAAAAAAAGAAAAAGAATTAAAAGAAATCCAAACAATACAAAGAAAAATATTAGAAAATGCTTCGAAGTATGTTAAAGTTGGAGGAAATTTATTATATTCTACATGTACAATTAATAAAGATGAAAACGAAAAAAATATAAGGTGGTTTTTAAAAAATCATGATAATTTTAAGGTGAAAACTATTAATTTTGGATCTGCTGAAAATCTTGTTTATGATGAACTAGGATGTGTAACAGTTTTACCTAATGAATATATGGATGGATTTTTTATTGCAAATCTTTATAGAGAAAAATAGGAGAAAATATGAAAAATATCTTAGATTTTAACTTAAGTGATTTAAAAATATGGATGAAGGAAAATGGAGAGAAGGAATTTAGAGCTAAGCAAGTTTTTACTTGGATATATAGTGGTGAAACTTGGGACTTTGATAATATGAATAATATTCCTAAATCAACTATTGAAAAGCTTAAGGATCATTTTTATATAGGTGTACCAAAGATTTTAAAGACTTTAAAGTCTTCTAATAGTGAAACTAGAAAACATTTATTCTTACTTCAGGATGGAAATGTGGTAGAAGGTGTTGTTATGCAATACAACCATGGAAATTCTATATGTATATCTACTCAAGTAGGATGTAATATGGGATGTAAATTTTGTGCTTCTACTATCGGCGGTGCAGTAAGAAGTTTGTCTAGTGGTGAAATGTTAGGGCAAATAATGAGTGCTCAAAAGGAATTAGGAGAGAGAATATCAAATATTGTTTTAATGGGCAGTGGAGAACCTTTAGATAATTTTGATAATGTGTTAAAATTTATTTTAGATGTTAATTCTGAGTGGAGTCTTAATATAGGTCAAAGGCATATAACATTATCAACTTGTGGAATAGTACCTAAAATTAAAGAGCTTGCTGATTTAAATTTACAAATAACATTAGCAATTTCATTACATGCTCCAAATAATGAATTAAGATTAAAGACTATGCCTATAGCTAAGGCTTATTCCATAGATATGCTAATAGATAGCTGTAAGTATTATTTAAATAAGACTGGAAGAAGAATAACTTTTGAATATGCATTAGTAAAAGGAGTTAATGACTCTAAAGAAAATGCCCAAGAGTTATCTAGACTTATAAAAGGAATGCTTTGTCATGTGAATTTAATTCCTATAAACGAAATTAAAGAAAATGAGTTAAGACAGTCAAATACTGAAGCTATAAAAGTCTTTAAAGATATTTTACTTAAAAATGGTATAGAGACTACAGTGCGTAAGGAGATGGGTTCAGATATAGATGCAGCCTGTGGACAGCTAAGGAAAAGTTATATTGAGGATAAAGGGGAGTTGTAAAGTTTTATGGGGAGATTATTAGGAATTGAAACTGATATTGGTAACAGAAGAACTTTTAATGAAGACTCAGTTGGATATTATGAAGATGATGATCTGGGTATATATATAGTTGCAGATGGAATGGGCGGCCATAATGCAGGAGAAGTAGCAAGTAAATTAGCTAAGGAAACAATTATTGAATATATCTTAAATCATAAAGATGAAAGTTCTGAAAGAGAAATTTTAAGGACAGCTATTGATACTGCTAACTTAAAAATTTACAGAGAAGGAATTTTAAATGATAATTGCAAAGGAATGGGAACTACTGTGGTAGTTGCATTTATACGAAGAGATAATCTGACTATAGCAAACATTGGAGATAGTCGTGCCTATATACTTAAGAATGGAGAATTAATTAAAGTAACTAAGGATCATTCATTGGTACAAGAACTTTTAGATAATGGAACTATAACTAAAGAGGAAGCACAAAATCATCCGAATAAAAATGTAATAACAAGGGCTGTAGGAACAAATTCTGTAGTTGAAGCAGATTATTATGAATTAGATATAAATACTATTTCAAAGGTAGTTCTATGCAGTGATGGACTGACTAATGAAGTTACAGAGAAAGATATACTTGAAGTGATTATATCTAATGAACCAAATCAATGTATGCAGCTAATTAATAAGAGCAAAGAAAACGGTGGAAGGGATAATGTTTCTGTTATCATTTTTAAAGGAGAGTGTGAGGTAAGATGATAGGTACTATATTAGGCAATAGATATGAGCTTTTAGAAAAAATAGGTCAGGGCGGAATGGCCGTAGTTTACAAGGCACGCTGTACTATTTTAAATAGATTTGTAGCAGTAAAGATACTTAAACCAGAGTATTCTAATAATAAGGATTTTATGGATAAATTTAAAAGAGAGGCTTTAGCTACTGCAACATTTTCACATAATAACATAGTAGGAATATATGATGTAGGTTGTGATAATAACATAAATTATATTGTAATGGAGTATGTTAAGGGCAAAACGTTAAAAGAATATATAACTGAAAATGCTCCTTTAGATGTACCTACCACTTTAAAAATTTCTATACAAATTGCAAAAGCTTTAGAATGTGCTCATAAAAATAAAATAATTCATAGAGATATTAAGCCTCATAATATTTTAATTACAGAAGATGAAGTTGTTAAGGTAACTGACTTTGGTATAGCTAAGGCTACCTCATCAGAAACTATAACACACACAAATAAAGTTGTAGGATCTGCACATTATTTTTCTCCTGAACAAGCAAAAGGAAAAATAGTTGATAACAGAACAGATATTTATTCTTTTGGAATAGTTATATATGAGATGGTAACAGGAAAAGTTCCATTTGATGGAGAAAGTGCAGTAGCTGTTGCGCTTAAACATATTCAAGAACCATTAGTTCCACCAAAGGAACTAGTTCCATCACTGCCAGATAGTTTAAATAATTTAATTTTAAAAGCAACTCAAAAGGAAGCAATTAAAAGATATAATAATGTTACAGCAATGTTAATAGATTTACTTAGAATAGAAAAAGATCCACTGTATTCAATTCCGGCTACTAATGCAGAAAACGAATTGACTACTGTAATGGATTTAACAGACATACAAAATACAATCTATAGTACAAAAGTTGTTAATACTGACACTGACAATGATGAAGATGAAGAAGAAGATGATGATGATGACGATTATTATGACGAGGATCATAAGAAAAAAAGAAAGCCTAATAAATGGAAAAAGGCATTAATTATAGGTGGAGCTACGGTATTATTAATAATTCTTGGTACATTAACTGGAATGTATGCTTTTAATAGCAAAGATAAAAAACAAGAAGCTGAATCTATAAAAGTTCCAGAAATTATGGGATTACAAGAAGCAGAAGCCAAGGCTAAAGTTGAAGAGAAGGAGCTTGTATTTACTGTTTTAGGTAAGGAAGCTAGTGATAAGCCAGAGGGTTCAGTAACAGCAGTATTTCCAAATGAGGGAACTGAAGTTAAGAAGAATTCTGAAGTTAGGGTAAGAATTAGTTCAGGACAAAAAGAGATTAAGGTACCGGATGTATCAAACTTAGGGAAGAGTGTAGCTCAAAATATGCTAGTTGATCAAGGTTTGAAAGTTGGTCAAATTAGTGAAGAGTATTCAGAAACTATTGCAGAAGGTGCTGTTATAAAGACAGATCCAGCAGCTAATAGTTCAGTTAAAAAAGGAGATACTGTAAATATAGTCATTAGTAAAGGAACAGAAGTAAAATATTCAAAGGTTCCTAAATTAATCGGTGTAAATATTTCTGAGGTAGATGGATTATTAGCATCTTCTAATTTAAAATTAGGATCATCAACAGTAGTAGTAACGGGAGATAAATCTTTAGAAGGTCAAGTGTTTGCCCAAAATATCGATGCAGGTACTAAGGTACAACCAAATTCAGAGGTAAGTGTAAGTTATTATAAATATAAAGATCCTGATGAAGGAAAGGTAACTGTACCTGATTTTATTGGAAAGACAAGAGCAGAAGCAGAAGCCTTGGCTAAAGAGCATGGTTTACAAGTTTCTATAAATGGAGATAAAGAAGGTAAAATTATTAGTCAAGATACACCTAAAGGAAGCAAAGTTGAAAAAGGTAGTACAGTAATTTTATCAGCTCAAGTAGAACCACCAAAGGATACTGAAAAAGAAGATCCAAAACAACCATAAACATAGTTTTTATATCTAATAAACAAATCCTTAGGTATGATTATACCTAAGGATTTGTTAAAATAATTGAGGAGGTATTATGCAAGGGATTATAGTGAAGGGAATAGGTGGACTTTATTACGTAGATGTAGAGGAAAAACTCTATGAGTGTAAGGCAAGAGGAAAGTTTAGACATAAAGGGTTAAAACCCATGATAGGTGATGAAGTAATAATTGAAAAAGATGGGTTAGAGGGTGTTATTGTTGATATCCTTCCGAGAAAAAATGAACTTTTAAGACCAGCAGTTTCAAACGTTACTCAAGCTTTTGTTGTAATTACCAGTAAAAATCCAGACTTGAATTTAGAGCTTTTATATAAATTTTTATTGCTTTGTGAATATAATAGGGTAAATCCAATAATTTGTTTTAATAAGATGGACTTAGACGAAGAGAATAGTTATGTTATGGGAAAAGTTTTAGAAAGAGTTGGATATGAAGTTTTGTATTTAAAGGCAAAAGCAGGAATTGGAATTGAAGCTTTAAAGGAAAAAATTAAAGATAATATAAGTGTTTTTTGCGGACCTTCAGGAGTAGGAAAATCTACTTTGTTAAACCAAGTGTTGGGTAGAGAAGCAATGAAAACTGGAGATATTAGTGATAAACTTAAAAGAGGAAAACACACTACAAGACATAGTGAACTTGTAAGAGTTGAACATGGATTTTTAGTTGATACTCCAGGATTTTCATCTTTAGAAATTGACTTTATTCCAAAGGATGAGTTAAAATACTTATTTCCTGAATTTGAACCATACGAACATGATTGTAAATTTAATAATTGTATGCATAATAAAGAACCTGGCTGTTTAGTAAAAGCAGCTTTACAAGAAGGAAAAATAGTAGAAGATAGATATAATTTTTATATAAAGACATTAAATGATCTTACAAATAGGGGGAATAAAAAATGATTAAATTATCACCATCAATATTATCAGCGGACTTTTCTAAACTTGGAGAGCAAGTTAAGGAAATAGAGAGATATGGGGCAGATTGGGTACATATAGACGTAATGGATGGTATGTTTGTTCCAAATATTTCTTTTGGAATACCAATAATTAAGTCCATAAGAAAGCTTACGGATTTAACTTTTGATGTTCACTTAATGATTGAAGAACCAGGAAGGTATATAAAGGACTTTGTGGATGCTGGAGCTGATATGATTACAATTCATTATGAAGCTGACAGACATATAGATAGAACTATAAGTTATATTAAAAGTTTTGGTATAAAGGCTGGAATAGCTTTAAATCCAGGTACACCTGTTTCCATGATAGAAAACTTAATAGAAAAAGTGGATATGGTATTAATAATGTCTGTAAACCCTGGATTTGGAGGCCAAAAATATATTGAATATAGTGGTAGAAAAATTGAAGAGGTAAAAGCTCTAAAAGATAAATATAATAAAGAAATGTACATACAAGTAGATGGTGGTATTGATGCTACCAATATTGATAAAGTTATTAAAGCTGGAGCAAATAGTGTTGTAGCTGGATCAGCTGTATTTAAAAATAATGAAATTGAAAAGAATATTGAAGCATTAAAAGGTAAATTTTAAAATGAGGAGATAAGTGAAAGATGAGGGCTATAATTATTGGAGGCGGAACGGCTCCCAGCAAAAATTTACTAGAGAGTTATTTAAGGGAAGATTATTTTATTATAGCTGCAGATGGAGGAGCTAATGTACTTAATGAATATGGAATTGTACCAAAGTATTTAATGGGTGACTTTGATTCCATTGATGAAAATACATATGCTAAGCTAGAATGTAATAGCGAAGTGACTAGATTTCCAAGAGAAAAGGATTATACAGATTCTCATATTGCATATAAGAAGGCCGTTGAACTTGGAGCGGATGAAATAATACTTTTAGGATGTACAGGAAAGAGAATGGATCATTTTATGGCTAACTTAGGTATATTGTATGATGGGTTAAAAAACAATATAAAAGTTATTATGGCTGATGACTACAACGAAATGTTTTTGATTGACAAAGGTATTCATTTAAAGGGATATGCAGGTCAAGTGTTTTCAGTGTTTAGTTATGGAGAAGATACTAAGGATTTAACCCTTACAGGAGTTAAATATCCACTAACAAATTATTATCTTTCTACTACAGATAATTTAACTGTTTCAAATGAGATAATAGAAAAGGAAGCAAACATTTCGTTTTCTAAAGGATGCCTTTTAGTAATAACTAACAATTAAGAAGTAAGAAATAAGAAGTAAGAAATAAGAGGTAAAAGGTAAGAAATAAGAGGTAAAAGATAAAAAATAAAAGCTAAGAGATATTAAAAAAATATTTCTTAGCTTTTATTTTTACCCAAAATTGTAAAAATCACATTTTTTTATAATATACATATAATGATATAAAAAGATATACGGGGGGAGTGGGTATGAGAAGGAGAGCTACGCGTAGACTGGGAATTATAGTGAGCTCCATAGGTGTAGGAATAGTGTTGGCTGTATTAATACCTTTTTGGGGGTGGATGATAGCAGTTGGTGGTGCAATAATATGTGCTGGATGGTTTATAATGAATAAGTTTTGTTAATAATGTGATGAGGAGGATAGATTGTGACAATAAAAGTAATTAAATTGCCTAAATTTTTATCAAGGATAGTTAGAATTTTTATGAGAAATAAACATAATGATCTATAGTAAAAACATTAATTTTGAATATAAAAAATGCAACTACGAAAGTTGCATTTTTTCATTATTAATTATTAAACGGCACGTTGAACCTTACCAGAACGTAAGCATCTTGTACATACGTGTACAGTTTTAGGTGAACCGTTAACTATAGCTTTAACTTTTTTTAAGTTTGGAGCCCATTTTCTTTTTGATTGACGGTGAGAGTGAGAGAATTGTACTCCTGATACTACACCTTTATCACATATTTCACATCTTCTTGACATACCTTACACCTCCTCAAAGCTTTCATATGTAGCTATAAATCAAACACAAATTATTTTAACACAAGTATAATGTCTGTTGCAAGTATTATCAATCATAAACACACATCTATATCATTATACATATAATTCTTATAAAATTCAATAATATATATGATACTTAATAATCTAGATTTTTAAAGTTTATAAACCCATTAAATTTTTTTTAGATAAATAGGTAATAATATAAATATATATTTGATATATATTTTCGATATAAATTATATTTAGTTGAATTAAAGTTAAAGTTAATATAAAATATTTATATGTATAGATAAGGAGGCGTTATTTATGAAAGCTAATATAACAACAGAAATAGGAAATGTATACTATTCTGAGGATGTTATAGCTAATATAGCGGGTGTTTCTACAATGGAATGTTATGGAGTTGTTGGAATGGCTTTAAAGAATGCTAGTGATGGGTTCTGGGAGCTAATAAAAGGTGAGAACTTAGCAAAAGGTGTTAAGATTACACAAAAGGATAATGGAATCGCTATAGAATTATATATAATTGTTGAATATGGAACGAAGATTGCTGTAATTGCTAACAATATAATCCAGACTGTTCGATATAACTTAGAAAACCTAACAGGTATAAAGGTTTTAAATGTTACTGTGAACGTTCAAGGCATTAGAGTCTAAGGGGGAAAATAAAGTGACTTATACAAATTTAACTGGACTTGATTTTTCTAATATGATAAAGAGTGCTTCTAATGCACTTGAGAATAAGAAAGATTATGTAAATTCATTAAACGTATTTCCAGTGCCTGATGGAGATACAGGGACTAATATGTCTTTAACTTTTAAAGCTGCTGCAAAAGAAATTGAAGGAATGGAAAGTAAGTCCATTGCTGAAATTTCTAAAAAACTAGCTAAGGGAGCTTTAATGGGAGCTAGAGGTAATTCAGGTGTAATTTTATCTCAGATTTTAAGAGGTATGGCAAAAGGTTTAGAAAACAGCGAAAGTGCAAACATTGATGAAATTAAAAATTCCTTTGTAGAAGGAGCTAATTTTGCATATAAGGCAGTTATGAGACCTACAGAGGGTACAATATTAACAATCATTAAAGCAGCAGGTGAAGCGGCTATATGTAGTGAAGCTGAAGATATGATTGAACTCTTTGAAGAAGTTTGTAATGAATGTAAAATTATGCTTGATAAAACTCCAGAGATGTTACCTCAATTAAAGCAAGCTAAAGTAGTAGATGCTGGAGGAATGGGATTACTTATTATATTAAAAGGAATGTTAGAAGCGCTAAGAAGTGGAGTTAACGTATCCTTGATGGATGATGGTGAAGCTAAGAGTAGTAATGATGAATATGAACTTCCTGGAGCTTCAATAAATCCAGAAGATATTAAATTTGGATATTGCACAGAGTTTATAATATTAAATTTAGTAGATGATATGGAAGGGTTTAGGGATTTCCTTGAATCTAATGGAGATTCTTTAGTTCTTGTTGGAATGGATGATATGACTAAGGTACATGTTCATACTAACGATCCAGGTAATGTATTATCAAAAGCTGTTTCTTTAGGCCAATTATCAAAAATAAAGATAGAAAACATGAGAGAGCAACATAGATCATTATTAGGAATCGACAATGGTGACTCTACAGAAGAGACTAGCATTTCAAAAGAAGAAATGAAGGATTTTGGATTCGTAACAGTTTCAAGAGGTAAAGGAATTGTAAATATATTTAAAGACCTTGGTGCCGATGAGGTAATTGAAGGTGGTCAAACCATGAATCCAAGTACTGAAGATATTGTGAATAGCATAAAAAAAGTAAATGCACATACTGTCTTTGTACTACCAAATAACAAAAATATAATCATGGCAGCAAATCAAGCTGTTGAATTGATTGAAGATAAAAAAGTAATAGTAATACCGACTAAAAACATACCACAAGGTATCACAGCTGTAACTATGTTTAATCATGATGGAACTGTTGAAGAAAATGAAGAAACTATGTTAAGTGTAATTGAAGGTGTAACTGCAGGATATGTAACTTATGCTGTGAAAGATACTGAAGATAATGGAAGACCTATAAAAGAAGGAGATATCCTTGGAGTTTTAGAAGGTGAAATTAGTGAAATTGGCAAAGATGTGTATGTGGTTTGCAAAGAACTAATTGATAATATGGTCACTGAAGATAGTGAACTTATCACATTATTCTATGGAGAAGATTGCGATGAAGAAAAAGTAAACTCTCTTGTGGAAGAACTTGAAGAAGTATATCCAAATATGGATGTACAATGCTTTAATGGTGAACAGCCATTACATTACTTTATTACATCAGTAGAATAAAAGCCTTAGGGCTTTTTTTCTATTATTAAGCTAAATTTACCTTAAATAGTGGAGTGATATTGTGAATATTTATAGTAGTATTACCGCCATTAAAGGGGTTGGACCTAAAATGGCTGAGAAGTTAAATAAATGTGGGATATATAGTGTTTTGGATTTATTGTTATATTTCCCTAGGGACTATGAAAATATGTTAATAGTTGATGAATTAAATGACATAAGGGAAAAGGAAAAAGTTATTCTAGAAGTATCTGTTGAAAGGGTTTTGCCAGATATAAGAACCAAGACAGGGAAGATTATGACTACAATCAGATTTCTTCATAAGGGAATAAGAGTAAAAGGTATATGGTTTAATCAGCCCTATGTGAAAAGCAATTTTAGAATGGGGTCTAAATATGTAATAAGAGGTACCTTGGAAAAAGAAGGTAGAGAATTTGTAATAAAAAATGCCATTGTTATGAAAAACACCTCAAAGGAAGATTCAGATATTATGGCTAAGTATCCTCTTAAGGATGATATATCAAACACATTTATCAATAAAATAATTACTGAGTCATTAAATGAAGTGAAGATACATGAAAATCTACCTAAGGATATTATTGATAAATATAAATTTATTTCTTTAGAAGAAGCTATAAGAAGTATACATAATCCTAAAAGCATGACTTCTTTAGAAGAAGCAAAAAGACGACTTAAGTTTCAAGAGTTATTTACCTACTCCTTAAAGCTATTAACTCTAAAAAATAGAAATGTTTCAGGAAAAGGGATTTCTTTTCAAATAGCTAAAGAATTAAAAGATTTTAAGGAAAGTCTTCCTTTTCAGTTAACAGATGCTCAAACTAGAACAGTAAGAGAGATTTTAAGAGATCAAAAATCTAATAAACCGATGAATAGACTTGTTCAAGGTGATGTAGGCAGTGGAAAGACCATAGTGGCTCTTATAGCTCTATTTAATGTTGCTATGAATGGATATCAAGGCGCTATGATGGCACCTACTGAAATATTAGCGAAGCAACATTTTAATGAAGCGGAGAAGTTATTTAAAAATTTTAATATAAAAGTTGAATTATTAACAGGAAGCACTACTGAAAAGAATAAGTCTTTAATTAAGGAAAAGTTAAAAAATGGAGAGATTGATATAATTATAGGGACCCATGCTCTTATAGAAGATAATGTTGAATTCTCTAATTTGGGGTTGATTATAACCGATGAACAACATAGATTTGGAGTAGGGCAAAGAACTAGACTGGGCAATAAGAGAGAGGATGTAGACATCTTAGTTATGAGTGCAACGCCTATTCCTCGAACTTTGTGTTTATACTTATATGGTGATTTGGATGTATCTATTATTGATACATTGCCACCAGGAAGAAAACCTATAGACACTTATTACTTAGCTACCAGTGAAAAGGATAGAATTTATAATTTTGCACTAAAAGAGATTGAAAAAGGCAGGCAGGCCTATATTGTATGCCCTCTTGTTGAAGAGAATGATGACATGAAATTGAGCTCTGTTGAAAATTTATATGAAGAACTTAAAAAAACTTACTTCAAAAGTATAGAAATTGCCATTCTTCATGGTAAAATGAGTAATAAGGACAAAAATTTTATCATGAATGAATTTAAAGAAAATAGGATTAAAGTATTAATTTCTACAACGGTTATAGAAGTAGGAGTAAATGTTCCTAATTCTACTTTAATGATAATAGAAAATGCAGAGAGATTTGGACTTTCTCAATTACATCAATTAAGAGGAAGGGTAGGAAGAGGATCGCATAAATCCTACTGTGTACTTATAGCAAATATAAAAAGTGAAACGACTAAAAAACGAATGGAAATAATGAAAAATAGTAATGATGGTTTTTATATTGCAGAGCAAGATTTAAAGCTTAGAGGTAGTGGAGAAATATTTGGAGCTAGGCAATCTGGCGAAAATGGACTTATATTAAGTAATTTAAGTGAAGATTTTCCACTATTTAAAATGGCCAATGATGAAGCAAAGGTATTTTTTGAGAATAGAGATGAAGAGAATCAAAGAATACTCAAAGAAATAATAGTTAATATTGAAAATAGCACTCAGTATATATGTTTTAATTAAGCAAAGGAGAATAATTATGAGAATAATTGCAGGTAAGGCTAGGGGTAGAAAGTTAATTTCCCCGGAAGGATTAGGTACTAGACCTACCTTGGATAGAGTTAAAGAATCAATGTTTAATATAATTCAAAACAAAGTAAGAGATAGTATTGTATTAGATCAATTTGCAGGTACTGGTAGTTTAGGATTAGAAGCTGCAAGCAGAGGAGCTAAAGAAGTGCATTTAATAGATATGGGTGATGACACTTTTAGTAAGTTAAAAGAGAACATATCAACATTGAAGTTTCAAGAATTTTGCACAGCTCATAAAGGAGATTCTCTTAAATATCTTGAGGAATTTAGTAAAAAGGGATTAATATTTAATTTGATTTTTATAGATCCACCATATGCAAAGGAAATGATACCTCCGTCTATAGAAAAGATTAAAAAGTTTAATCTGTTAGATAAGGATGGTGTAATAGTTACTAAAATTGACACCTGTGAAGAAATTTTTGAGGGATATGAGGATTTAAAATTAGTAGATAGAAGAAAGTATGGAAACACTACAGTTTGTTTCTATCAGTATGAGGAGTAATGTATGATTAAGGTTGTATACCCTGGAAGTTTTGATCCAATTACAAAGGGTCATCTAGATATAATAAAGCGTTGTTCATATGTATTTGATGAAGTAATAGTAGCAGTTTTGATAAATCCGAATAAAAATGGTTGGTTTACAACAGAAGAAAGAGAAGATCAAATAAGAAGAGTGATAAGACATCTTCCCAATGTAAGAGTGAAGAGTTTTTCAGGTCTTTTAGTTGACTTTATGGATGAAGAAGGAGCAGAGGTTATGGTTAAAGGACTTAGAACAATGTCTGATTTTGACTATGAACTTCAAATGGCTTTAATGAACAAAAAGTTGAATATGAAAAAAGAGACAATGTTTATGATGACTAATTCAAAATACTCTTATTTAAGTTCAACAGCTATTAAACAAGTGGCTTTATTTAAGGGGCAACTAGATGGGCTAGTGCCAGAGGAACTTGAAGAAGAAATACGTGAGAGAGCAAAAAAAATTGAGGGGGAATTGTAATTGAAAGTATTAGAACTTTTAGATTATCTAGAGCAAACAATCAATATGTCACCAAAGAATATCATGGGAAAAGTTACAATAAATAAAAAAGAGGTTAGTAAGACACTAAGTGAAATAAGAAGATTATTGCCTGATGAATTTGAAGAATCCAAAAATCTTATGAAGAGAAGAGATGCTATAATTAATGAGGCACATAGAGAAGCAGAAAGAATAGTTGAAAGTGGTAGAAAACAAGCAAAAGATGAATATGAAAATTGTGATATACTACTTAAAGCTAAAGCTGAAGCAGAAGAAATATTGCAAAATGCAAATAGTGAAGCTAATAAGATAAAAGCTGAAACCTCAAAACAAGTGAAAGAGATGAGATTTGGTGTAATGAACTATGCTGATAATGCTCTTACTAAGTTGCAAAAAGATATTGACTTAACAGGTGAAGCATCATTAAAAGAAATGCAAAAAGAAATGGAAGAAATGCTTGTAAAAATGTACAAACAAATTGCTTCCACTACAAATAAAATAAGAGAAGATATAAAAGAACTTGATGGAAATTAATGAACTTTACAATTAAACCTCTTTATTACGTTAGAAATAATTACTGGTAAGGTTAATATCAGAGTTATAATTATTAACAAATTTACTCTAGGATAAGTTGAATGAACTGTATTTGTAAATACATCTTCAGTCCATTGGCTAAAAGGAAATTTGAAGATTAAAAAAGTTATTGCGCTACAGATAATACCTTGTAAGAATTTTAAAGATAAATATTTCTTTATAGAAACATTATATTTATATATAAAAGAGTATACTTGGGATGTTATTGAGAGGCCACTAAAGCCGATTAGGAAACTGCAAATAAGTACTTTTATTGTATGACTTAGGGTACTTGCAGAGATTATATTACAGCCATTAGTTATCTCAAGAAGACCTAAGAAAATTCCATCAAAAACACTAACATTTAAATTTAAAAAGTTACATAAGGAACTTGAAGCAGTAATATAGGCATTACTGCTTTTTATTATATTTATAAGTACTGAAAAAATTATAACGAAACTTCCTATAGATAAACAAGTTTTTACGGCATCTTCTAGAGAATTTTTAATAGCGATTCCAAGGTTAACGTTTAAGGGTGCCTGAAAGTTTTCTTCCTTTGAAACACTAAGGCTTTTGAGTTTTGGGTTTGTTTTATTTGGCATAATTAAACCCATAATTATGCATGATAACATGTTAGATATAAGTAAAATATAACCTATAGTCGGGCTGTTAAGCATAGCAGTGCCTACAGTTCCAATTATAAAAAGGGGGCTTCCGTTTGTTGCTATGTTTAAAAGACGTTGAAAGGTTGCTTTATCTATTCTTTTTGATTCGTATAATTGTGATGCATATCTTGCGCCTAAGGGATAACCACAAAATGTACTAGCAAGGAGAACGATACTACATTGATTAGGTAATCTTAATGGTTTACATATCAATTTCCCAAATAATCTTGAATATATTTCTACTCCACCAAAGGTAAAGATTAAATTAACAATGACTAGGAATGGAAATAGAGAAGGAAATACGGAATAAAAAAATAACTTTGTTCCTTCTATAGTAAAGTTAATTGAATTCTTAGGATTTAAAATAATATATATAATTAGTCCAGATAAAATAATAGTTAACAATAAGCTTTTGTTTGTATTTTTAAAGAGATAAAAAATTAATAAAACAATTGCTATTAAGGTAATGAAAAGTAGTATTTTCATCAAACAACCTCCTTTATTGATGCGACATATATAAATATATAATTTAAATATATTTTTATATTGAGAAGTTATGCTATGACATTAAAAAAAGCTATGCATTTATTTGCATAGCATAATTGGACTTGTTAGAAGATCTTCGTTATGTCTGATTGAAGGATTTAAAATACTATAGCCTTCAGTAGCTTTTAAGTCTATAGCTAAAGTTTCATTAATTTCCTTTGGTAGCTTTGAATAAATTGGAATGCTTGAATTATTTTTTATATGTTTAAGTATTGATTTTCCATTTTCATTAAACCCTAAAAGCCTGGCATAGGGACAAGGCTTTTTTCGAAGAGTAGCAATATCATAATCGTAAAAGTTTAAGAAGTATTGGCATAAAATTCTACTTAAACGAGTATAAGCATATCTTTTACTTTTCACTTTGGTGATACATTCATCATAAGTGGTACATTCTTTAATAGTACTTAACATTTTATTATGCAACCCTTCAGATACATCTGGAAGGAATTCAAACATGTTTTTATAGTCCATCATAGCTTTATATCTGATATGGTCATACATCATATAATCAAAAGGAAAGGTATAACCGTTATTTTTTAATCTTAAAAATTGTTCTACCACGTTTAAAGGCATATGTTTTTTTAAATCATTTAAAGAAGCAGATGTCTTTAAAGTATTTCTGATGGAAGTAGCACTAGAAAAGTTTGAATCTAAAGTTGTACTGTTATAGGCTCCACCCTGTCTTTGAATTGTATATGGTTTAATGGCGCTATTTAATTTTTTTAAACTTTTTATATATTCTATTCCTAAAATATTATTAGAGGAATTTAATTGATTATTTAATTCGTCTAAAGGATAATCTGAATTTTTTTCTAGGTAGTGATTTAAGGCTACGGCTCTTGCTTTTGGAAAAGCTAACCCCTTATTTAGTTGCTCTTTAAGTAATTCTTTAAAGTAAGGTGGTTCAGATACAAGAAGCTGAGCTACTTCATCTAAAAAATCTATATTACCTGACTCACTTCCAAAACAAACGTTATCAACTACACCTAAGCTATTTAATAGAGATATAGCTCCAAAAGAAAAAAATTCGGCAGAGGATAAACTATATACAGAGGGGAGTTCAAGTACAATATCTACTCCGTTATCGAGAGCGGTCTTTGTTTTAGTCCATTTATCGATTATAGATGGTATTCCTCTCTGATTAAAGTTACCACTCATTACAGCTATTATTAGGTCAGAATTTGTACATTCTTTTGTTTTATTTATATGGTACAAATGTCCATTGTGGAATGGATTGTATTCAACAACAATTCCCGAAACTTTCATTTTTTATAACGCACCCCTTCTCTACTGGTTTTAAAATGTAGAATTTATGTTGAAATTCCAGTGGATTTTTAATTGTTAATTTTAAATTTTCAATTTCAAGTATTTACGAAATATAGATTGTTAATTGTAACATATATAATTTCATAAACTGTAGATTAATTTCAATAAACTGCAAATTTGCGAAAAGTGCTACAGTAATTATATACTATATCAAAAAAAATAACTATAAAGGTTGAAAAATATATATAAAAAAGGGTATATTAATAAGAGGTATTTAGTATTTTTTTTACTGAGAGGAGTAGAGAAAAATGAGTTTTACTGAAAAAGTTTGGAAGTTAGCAAAACAAGAATCTAAAAAAATTGTACTTCCAGAAGGTGACGAAGAAAGAAATTTAAAGGCTGCGGAGATAATCCATAAAAATGGTATAGCGGAAGTTATATTGATTGGAAACGAAGCAAAAATTAAAGAAAATGCCAAAAGCTTTGGAGTAAATGTGGATGGAATCCAAATAATTGATCCAGAAACATCTGCGAAAACTTCTGAATATGCAAATGCATTTTATGAGTTAAGAAAAAGCAAAGGTATTACTGAAGAAAAAGCTTTAGCTACAGTTAAAGATCCAGTATACTATGGAACAATGATGGTTAAAGTAGGAGATGCTGATGGCTTAGTTTCAGGTGCTGTTCATAGCACTGGAGATTTATTACGTCCAGGTCTTCAAATTATTAAAACTGCTCCAGGAATAAAGGTTGTATCTAGTTTCTTTGTAATGGAAGTACCAAACTCACCTTATGGTGATAATGGAACTCTTTTATTTGGAGACTGTGCAGTAAATCCAAATCCTACTGCAGAAGAACTTGCATCTATAGCAATAAGTACAGCTGAAAATGCTAAGTCTTTATGTAATATAGATCCCAAAGTTGCTATGTTATCATTCTCAACTATGGGAAGTGCTAAACATGACAATGTAACAAAAGTTGTTGAGGCAACTAAAATGGCAAAAGAAGCAAGACCTGACCTAGCAATTGATGGAGAATTACAACTAGATGCAGCTATAGTAGGAAAAGTTGCAGCTCTTAAAGCTCCTAATAGTACAGTAGCAGGAAATGCTAATGTATTAATATTCCCAGATTTACAAGCAGGTAATATAGGTTATAAATTAGTTCAAAGATTTGCAGGAGCAGAAGCAATAGGACCTATATGTCAAGGATTTGCTAAACCAATCAATGATTTATCAAGGGGATGTAGTGCCCAAGATATAGTTAATGTTGTAGCTATAACTGCGGTTCAAGCACAAAATTCAAAATAAAACTTGATAATAATTATAATTTAAGTTAATCTAAAATAATGATATACATTACAGGAGGTAAAAAGATGAAAGTATTAGTTATTAACTGTGGAAGTTCTTCACTTAAGTATCAATTAATCAACATGGAAACAGAGGAGAGCTTAGCACAAGGATTAGTAGAAAGAATAGGAATAGAAGGATCAATATTAACACAAAAAGTTCCTGGAAAGGATAAATATATAATTCAGGTTCCAATGCAAGACCATACTGATGCAATAAAGCATGTTTTAGATGCATTAGTAGATAAAGAGCATGGAGTAATTTCTTCTATGGATGAAATTTCTGCAGTAGGACACAGAGTTGTTCATGGTGGAGAAAAATATGCTGAGTCTGTAGTTATTGATGATGCAGTAATGGCTAACTTAGAAGAGTGTGTTAAACTTGCACCACTTCACAACCCAGCAAATATTATAGGAATTAACGCTTGTAAGAGCTTAATGCCAAATACTCCAATGGTTGCAGTATTCGATACAGCATTCCATCAAACAATGCCTAAAGAAGCTTACATATATGCACTTCCATATGAATTATATGAGAACAATGGAATCAGAAAATATGGTTTCCACGGAACTTCTCACAAATATGTTTCAGCAGAGTGCGCTAAGATGATGGGAAAAGATTTAAAAGATGTTAAAATAATTACTTGTCACCTTGGAAATGGAGCTAGCTTAGCAGCAATTAAAGATGGACACTGTGTAGATACAAGCATGGGATTTACACCACTTGAAGGAATCGTTATGGGAACTAGATGTGGAAATATAGACCCAGCTATAGTTACTTTCTTAATGAAAGAATGTAATATGACAGCAGCAGAAGTTGATAACTTAATGAATAAACAATCAGGTGTACTTGGAATTTCAGGAGTAAGCAGTGACTTCAGAGATATAGAAGATGCAGCAAAAGCTGGAAATGAAAGAGCTATACTTGCCTTAAACGTATATAACTATAGAGTAAGACAAATGATAGGTTCTTACGCTGCAGCTATGGGTGGCGTTGATGCTGTAGTATTTACTGCAGGACTTGGAGAAAATGGAATCCAAACAAGAGTTGATATATGCAAAGGTCTTGAATTCTTAGGAATGGAATTAGACGAAGCTAAAAACAATGTAAGAGGAAAAGCTACAGAAGTTAGCAAAGATGGATCAAAAGTTAAAATATTCGTTATTCCAACAAACGAAGAATTAGTAATAGCTAGAGATACTAAAGGTCTTACAACAAAATAATTTGATTTAGAATGAAATGAAAATTCATCAGGGAAAAATATGCTATATATTTTTCCTTGACTTTTAGTAACATAATTTATATAATAACTTATGTTTGAATGATATATTTTTATTGACTTAAGGAGGGAAGTTGAAGCTTTGCTCAAGCTATGCACTATGCATACGTACAGCTTTTGTTGTATGAGAAAACATTAAGTTGTTTTTAGAGCCTTAAATTATGATTATTGACTTAAAAGAATTAAACATAAAAAGCTTTGAAAAAAAACCTGTTGAGCTAGTAGTTGAAAAAGATAGCTTTTTTGATGGTAGTGAGATGGTAAAATGTTCCCAACCAATTAAGTTTAATGGATATTTAACTAAAAGCAAGGATAGCGTAAAGCTTATTGGTGATTTATCTACCGAAGTTTTATTAAATTGCTGCAGATGTACAAAAGTTTTTCCTTATGAAGTAAATATTCATATTGAAGAAGAGTTATCAGACACTGAAGATTGCGAAGATATCTCAATCGATGCTGATAATATAGATATTTATGAAATAATTGAAAACAACATCATTGTCGAATTGCCCGTTAAGAGGCTATGCGATGAAAACTGTAAGGGCTTATGCCAGACTTGTGGAAAAGATTTAAATCTGGGACAATGCTCTTGTGCAGATTTATGTGTTGACCCTAGACTTGAAAAGCTATCACAAATGTTTTCTAACCATAAGGAGGTGTAATAATGGGAAATCCAGCTAGAAAATTTTCAAAAGCAAGAAGAGATTCAAGAAGAGCTCAAACTTTTAAACTTGGTATGCCAGGAATAGTTGAGTGTCCTCAGTGCCACGAAATGAAACTTGCTCACAGAGTATGTAAAAACTGTGGTTACTACAAAAATAGAGAAGTTATTTCAACTGAAGAATAATAAGAAAGTCGAAAGACTTTCTTTTTATTTTTTTTGATTTGATTAACAATTTTTTAATAGTATTTTTATAAAAAAGAATATATAATGTATTTAACCCTTATTTATAAGGGCGTTACAAAATAGATAAGATAATGGAAGGGTTAAAAATGAAAGTAGTTGTAGATGGAATGGGTGGAGATAATGCTCCACAAGCCATAGTTGAAGCATGTGTTTTAGCACAAAAAGAATATGGTGTAGATATTATAATTACAGGTAAAGAAGATTTAATTAATGCAGAGCTAAAGAAATATGATTATAATAGAGAAAAAATAAGTATAGTTAATGCAGAAGAAGTTATAACAAACAATGAGGCTCCTGTTAAAGCTTTAAAGACAAAGAAGGAATCTTCTTTGGTAAAGGCATTAAATATGGTAAAGGCCGGGGAAGCGGATGCTATAGTTTCTGCTGGTAGTACAGGTGCATTTTTAGCGGGGTGTACACTTATAGTAAAGCGTATTAAGGGTATTAGTAGACCTGCGCTATCTCCAGTGATGCCAGGAAAGTATGGACCATTTATGGTTATAGATGTAGGAGCAAATGCAGATTGTAAGCCACAATATTTAGAGCAATTTGCTAAGTTGGGAAAGGTTTACTTTGAAAATGTATTAGAAGTAAGCAATCCTACTATAGGACTAGTTAACATTGGAGCAGAAGAAGAAAAGGGAAATGAACTTACTAAAGAAGCATTTAAGCTATTAAAAGAAGCAGATGTTAATTTTGTAGGTAATGTAGAGCCTAGAGATATACCTGAAGGAAAAGTTAATGTACTGGTTTGTGATGGATTTGTAGGAAATACTATTATTAAAATGTATGAAGGTGTAGCAGGTACTATGCTTAAGGAACTTCAGAGTGAGATTATGAGTACAACTAGAGGTAAAGTAGGTGGACTTTTATTAAAACCTGTATTCCTTAAATTTAAAAAGAAATATGATTACAAGGAATATGGTGGAGCTGCATTTTTAGGAGTAGATGGTATTTGTATAAAGGCTCATGGTAGTTCTGATGCAAGAGCATTTAAAAATGCTATTAAAGTGTCAAAGACATACCATGATACAAAAGTTTTAGAAAAAGTTAAATCAGCTTTTAACGAAAATATAGAAATATCACAAGATTAATGAATAAAACAATGGAAAATCAGTATATTATAATAGAGTATTAAAAAAAATAGTTGATTATTGTACCATATGCTATTATATTTAATAGAGAAATTATATTTAATTTTTTAGGAGGTATTAATAAAAATGTTTGAAAAAATTAAAGCAAAAATAGCGGAGCAACTAAGCATAGATGAAGATGAAATAACTATGGAATCTGAATTTATTGATGATTTAGGAGCTGACTCATTAGATTTGGTAGAATTAATTATGGCTCTTGAAGAAGAGTTCGATATGGAAATTCCGGATGAAGATGCTGAGAAAATTACTACGGTTGGAGATGTAGTTGACTACAT
Source organism: uncultured Clostridium sp. (assembly GCA_900548455.1). Classification (GTDB taxonomy): domain Bacteria; phylum Bacillota; class Clostridia; order Clostridiales; family Clostridiaceae; genus Clostridium_J. The sequence goes on along the minus strand of URKQ01000010.1, from coordinate 53,909 downwards.
AAAATCAAGAGTAGAAGAATAAATTTGAGGTTCCGTAGTGATGCGGAACCTTTTCAATGTGAATGAAATTAAGTTGAAAGTGATAAAATTATACTAAAAGCAATAAATAAGTTTATTCTTGAAGGTATCTTTCATTGGAAAAGCGGTAAATTGAAGAATAAACTTCTAGGAAGAAGGTAAAAATGAAAATATTACAAAATACTATAATGCTACAAGAAAAATTAAATATTCAATTTAATAAGGAGGAATTACTTCAAACAGCAATAACTCATAGTTCTTTTGCTAACGAAAAACATATGCCCTTTAATGAAAGATTAGAATTTTTAGGAGATGCAGTTTTAGAAGTAGTTATATCTGAATATTTATTTCAAAAGCATAAGGAAGAATCGGAAGGATATTTAACTAGAATTAGATCTTTAATAGTTTGTGAAAATTCACTTCATCAAATAGCTAAAAGATGGGGATTAGGTGAATTTATTTACATGAGTAAGGGCGAAGAACTTACAGGTGGAAGAGAAAGAGCCTCTATTTTAGCAGATGCAGTTGAAGCTATAATTGCTGCAGTGTATTTAGATAAGGGGTTAGAGTTCACAAAATCTTTTATATTGAGTAATTTTAGTAATGTAATAGAAAAGGCAGTAAAAAACCAAATAATTTTAGATTATAAAACTAGATTACAAGAGAATCTTCAAAAGAATGGAGAGGTTTCTATAGCATATGAACTAACTAAGTTTGAAGGACCACCTCACAGAAGAAAATTTTATATAGACTTAATAATAAATGGTGAGCTTTCTGGAAGTGGATATGGATATAGTAAAAAGGAAGCAGAACAGATGGCAGCTAAGGAAGTGTTATTAAGCAGAGGTGAAATAGATGAGCAATAAGCATTATATAATACCTATTTTTGTACCACATATAGGATGTCCTCATACCTGTGTATTTTGCAATCAAGATAGTATAACAGGTGAAGCAGGGCTTATAGGTAGCACGGGTAAAATTGATGGAAAGTATGTAGATAATACAATAAAGGAATATTTAAATACCATTGATAATAAAAGTGCAACTATTGAAGTATCTTTTTTTGGTGGAACATTTACAGGAATAAATCTTTGTAAGCAAAAGGAGCTTCTAGCGGTTGCAAAGAAATATAAAGATGCAGGGCAAATTCACTATATAAGACTTTCTACAAGACCAGATTATATAGATAAAGAGATTTTGGATCATTTAAAAAGTTATGAAGTAGATATTATTGAACTTGGAGTTCAATCTTTAGATGAAGAGGTACTACTAAAGTCAGGTCGAGGACATAGTTCCAAGGACGTTGAAAAAGCATCTAAACTTATAAATGAGTATGGCTTTACATTAGGACATCAATTGATGTTAGGGTTGCCAGGAGATACAAAAGCGAAGGATATAGAGACAACAAAAAAAAGTATTTCTATGAATCCTAAAATTTGCAGAATATATCCTTCTTTAGTAATTAAAGATACTCCCATGGAAAAGCTTTTACAAAGGGGGGAGTATGCACCATATTCTCTAGAAGAAGCTGTGGAAATATCTAAAGAGATATATGCAATGCTTGAAGGCAATGGTATAAAGGTTATAAGAATCGGACTTCAACCTACAGAAGAGATTAATGTGGATGGAGATATAGTAGACGGTCCATTTCATCCTGCCTTTAGAGAGCTTGTTGAGGGAAGTATATATTGCGATATTATAAGATACTTTGTAAATAAATATAAAACTAAAGATGTAGAAGTTCATATTAATCCTAAAGATATTTCAATTTTATATGCTAATAAAAAGCAGTTTTTTAAAGAGTTATTAAAAGAGCTTGATGAAAAAAAAGTAACAGTAACTCAAGATAGTAAAATTTCTAGAGGTAGTTTAGGATTTATATTGGAAAATGATAAAATAATTATTGAGGAAAGAGATTATTTTAAATTAAAAGTTTAGTAAATTATCTCAATAAGGTATAATGAAGATATTAAAATTTATAGATGATATTAATAGGAGATATATATGAAAAGAAATAGCAAACAAAAAAAGTTAGAAAAATGTACAAGAATTATAGCTATATTAATATGTGTAGCAATGGTTCTAGGTATAGTGATACCACTTATCATAGGAGCTTAGGAGAGTGAATAAATGTTCTTAAAGTCTATTGAAATTAGAGGATTTAAATCCTTTGCGGATAAGACTGAATTAACTTTTAAGCAAGGGGTTACAGTAGTTGTAGGACCGAATGGAAGCGGAAAAAGTAATATTTCAGATGCTGTAAGATGGGTGCTAGGTGAGCAAAGCATTAGAAATCTTAGAGGGGATAAGATGGAAGATGTGATTTTTGCTGGGACTCAATATAGAAAACCTGTAGGTCTTGCACAAGTATCCTTGACATTAGATAATAGTGATTCGAATTTAGATATAGCATATTCTCAAGTTACTGTTTCCAGAAGATTGTATAGATCTGGAGAAAGTGAATATTTAATTAATAATACTCCTTGTAGACTAAAAGATGTACAAGCCTTATTTATGGATACAGGTATTGGTAAAGAGGGTTATTCTATTATAGGACAAGGTAAGATAGATGCTATTTTAAGTGCAAAATCAGAAGATAGAAGAAAGCTTTTAGAAGAAGCAGCAGGTATAGTTAAATATAAGACTAGAAAAGAAGAAGCAGAGAAAAAGCTATATAATACTGAGCAGAATCTTATTAGAATTAATGATATATTGACAACATATGAAGAAAGATTACCGTCTCTAGAACTAGACAGTAATAAGGCTAAAAAGTTTTTAACTTTATCCGAAGAGGTTAAGGTTAAGGAAGTAAACATAATTGTTGATTTTTTAGAAAAAACTAAGATGAATAAAGAAAAGGTTCTTAGTGATATTAAAAGAGTTGATGTTTCTAAAAATGAGTTAACAAGAGAAAAAAATCAATTAAAAGAAAAATTAGAAGAAAAGAATCTAGCTTTAGATAAATTTAATAATCTAGTTGATGAAAAAAAACAATTTTATTTTGATACCCAATCCAAGCATCAAGGTATATTAAATGACGTTAAGATATATGAAGAAAAAATAAGTTATTTAAATGAAACTATTAAAAGGCTACAAAATGAGAATTTGCAAAAAGAAGAATCTATAATAAAAGAAAAGAATCATGTTGATGAGATAGCTAAAAATTTAGCTCTTTTCAATGTTGAGGCAAAGAGTATAGGTGAAAAGGTAATTCTTAGAGAAGAGGAAGTTAGAGTAATTTCAAAAGATGTAGCTGATTTTAACAATAGATTAAATGAGATTGAACAATTGAAGTTTAAAAATAATAATGATATTAATTTAAAGATGAATGAGAAGGGAATATTAAATAATAATATTCAGATTACTAGTGAGACTATTGAAAAATTAATATTAGATGTGCAAACTTCAAAAAACTCTATAATAATTAATGGAAAAACTAAAACGTTTCTTAGTGATGAAAAATTAAAATCTGAAGTGAAAATTAAAGAGCTAGAAGAACAAATTAAGCTCAATAAAAAGGGTATATCAAAAAGTAAACTTGAACTAGACAATATGGAAAAGGAACTTAAGGAAATTCAGCGTAATGAAAGCAATAAAGAAGCAAGGCTCAATGCATTAGTTGCCTTAGAAAGTTCTTATGAGGGGTATAATAGAGCAGTTAAAGCCCTTATGCAGTATGTGGTTGAAAGTAACAAATATGAGCCAGGTAAGGATTGTTATGTACTTGGAGATATAGTTGAGGTTCCTGAAAGGGTAGAAAAAGCTATAGAAGTTGCTATGGGTGGAAATATATCTAATATAGTTACTAGAAATGAGGGAATTGCAAAGGAGCTAATTAATCATTTAAAAAGGACTAAAATAGGAAGAGCAACTTTTATGCCTATGGATATAGTAAAAGGAAAAACTTTAGTAGTTGAGAAGGCAGTTAAAGAAGCCAAAGGTTATATTGGTGTTGCTAGTGAGTTAGTTCACTTTGAAGAAAAGTTTAAAGGTGTAATCGATCATGTAATTGGTAAAACTTTAATTTGTGATACCATGGAAAGTGGAAGTTATATATCTAAGTTAAGTGGTTACAAATATAAGATAGTTACATTAGACGGAGAAGTATTTAATCCAGGAGGTACCTTAACAGGAGGTTCCTATTCAAAAAATGCAAATGTCATAGGTAGAAAAAGAGAGATATTAGAACTTAAAGAGAATGTAGAAAAAAGTGTTATAATAATTAAAGCAAAAAATAATGAAATTACTAAAAAGTATGATGAGATAAAAACATTAGATGATAAAGGATTAAATTTAAGAGACGAAGTTCACTATGAGAATATAAATGTAACTAAGATAGAAGGAGAGATTTCTAAGGTTGTTGAAGAAGAAATTAGGAATCAAAAAGAACTTAAGAGGGCAACAGAAGGTTTAGAAAAAGAAGAGAAAAAATTATCCTTAATGGAAGATAGACTGAAAAACATAGACGGTGAGATAAAAGAATTATCTCAAATAGTAGAAGGCTTTCAAGGTGAATATGATGAATTAAATTCAAAAGTTAAGGATAAAAATATTTATATTGATTCTTTAAGAGAAGAATTAACTAACATTAAAATTAATAAAGCTAAAATTGTTGAGATGATTAGTAGTAATGAAGCAGACCTAAACAGAATTAAAGAGGGAATTTTAGCAGAAGAATCCAATATGGAAAGTAATAAAAAGGAAATAGAAAAGATACTATCAGATCAAGAAGAGTATAAAAAAATCATTAATAACAGTAGTGATAGTGTAAAAGAAATATTAAAAGAACTTGAAGATTTAGATAAGTTTTTTAAGGAGTCAGAAGTTGAAAAATTAAGACTAAAAGAAAAGTTACCTTTAATAACAGCTCAGATAGAAGATATTGATCTTCAATTAGAGAAATTAGAAAAAGAAATAAACAAGAGTCAAGTTTTTATGGCTAAAATTGAGTCAGAGGAAGAAAGTTATCTTCAAAAATTAAATGAAGAATATAATCTTACTTTTGCAGAGGGATTATCTTATAAATTAGATGGATATGATATAGTTAAATTAAAGAGTGAAGTTGTAAAGCTAAAAAGAGATATTAGCGATTTAGGAGTAGTGAATTTAGGAGCTATTGAAGAATTTAAAGAAGTTAATGAGAAATATACCTTTATGAATAATCAGCGTGAGGATTTAGTAAAATCCAAAGATGAAATTGAAGAATTTATAACTGAAATGACTGAAACAATGAGACAGGTATTTGTTTCTAACTTCAAACAATTGAGAATGTATTTTAATGAAACTTTTAAAGAACTATTTAAGGGTGGAAGTGCTGATTTAACATTACAAGGTGATGATGAACTTACATGTAAGATAGAAATTAATGTTGAGCCCCCAGGAAAGAAACTTCAAAATATTAATTTGCTTTCTGGAGGAGAAAAAGTACTTTCTGCAATAGCTCTTTTATTTGCAATTTTGAAAATGAAGCCTACACCATTTTGTATTTTGGATGAAATAGAAGCGGCTTTGGATGATGCTAATGTTCTTAGGTATGGAGAATTTTTGAAGAAGTTTTCTAAATCAATTCAATTTATAGTTATTACACATAGAAAAGGAACTATGGAAACAAGTGATGCAATTTATGGTGTTACCATGGAAGAAAAAGGTGTATCTAAGATTGTATCCTTAGAACTTACTAAACAATAGCTTTGTGTAAATGCATGCAGAACCTAAATCATAAGGAGTGAAAAACATGTTTGGAGGATTTTTTGATAAATTAAAACAAGGACTTACAAAGACAAGAGACAGTATAAATGATGCTGTAACTCAAGTTTTAAAACTGGCTGTTGAAATAGATGATGATTTATACGAGGAATTGGAAGAAATTTTAATTACAAGTGATATAGGAGTAGAGACTTCTGTAGAGATCATAGAAAGATTAAGAAAAAAAGTTATATCTGAAAGAATTAGCGACACAGAAGCTATACTTCCAGCAATGAAAGAAATTATAATGGAAATGATGGGTGACTACGAAACTTCAATAGTTCCAGAAGAAATTCCACAAGTGAAGCTTGTAATAGGTGTAAATGGAGTAGGTAAAACTACATCAATAGGAAAAATGGCAGCAAGAATTAAAGGTAATAATTATAAAGTTTTACTTGCAGCTGCAGATACATTTAGAGCAGCAGCTATTGATCAACTTGAGATATGGAGTAATAGGGCTAATGTAGATTTAGTTAAACATCAAGAAGGCTCTGATCCTGCAGCTGTAGTATTTGATGCAGTTCAAGCGGCGAAGGCTAGAAAGGCTGATGTATTAATATGCGATACGGCAGGAAGACTTCATAATAAGAAAAATCTTATGGATGAATTAGGAAAAATAAATAGGATTATTGACAGAGAATTTAGTGAAGCAAAGAAGGAAACTCTCTTGGTACTAGATGCAACTACAGGTCAAAATGCTGTTATTCAAGCAAAGCAGTTCATGGAAGTGTGTCCTATAGACGGAATTATTTTAACTAAACTTGATGGAACTGCAAAGGGTGGAATAGTTATATCAATAAAACATTCTTTAAATATTCCAGTTAAATATATTGGAGTTGGTGAAGGTATTGATGACCTTCAAGAGTTTAACTCTAGAGAGTTTGTAGAAGCTTTATTTTAATTTTTAAGTGTTAAGTAAAAATACTTGACAGCAAATATTAATTTTGTTATTATAGGTTTTGTGAGTTAGGTGATGATATGGAAAAACGAATTGAAATATCAATTTTACTGGACTGTTATGGAACGTTATTGACAGAAAAACAAAGGACTATAATGAATTTATATTACAATGAGGATTTGTCTTTAGCGGAAATAGCAGAAATAAATAATACCAGTAGGCAAGCGATTCATGATATAACTAAAAGATGTAGCCATCTTTTAGAAGAGTATGAAAGTAAGCTTCACTTAATGGAAAAAACCTTGACTATAGAAAGCTCTAAAAAAGAAATTGTTGGGAAACTGGTAAAATTAATTGACCTACTTTCTAATGAAGAAGATAAAAAAAATGTAGAGCAGATTATTAAAGAAATAATAGATATTGTATAGGAGGTTTTTACATGGCTTTTGAAGGATTAGCTTCGAAATTACAAGAGACTATAAAAAAGCTAAAAGGTAAAGGAAAGCTTTCAGAAAAAGACATTAAGGAAGCTATGAGAGAAGTAAAACTTGCTCTCTTAGAAGCTGACGTAAACTATAAAGTTGTTAGAGATTTTGTGAAATCAGTTAGTGAAAAGTGCCTTGGAGATGAGGTTATGGAAAGCTTAACTCCAGGACAACAAGTAGTTAAGATTGTTAATGATGAACTTACAGCTTTAATGGGTAGTACAGAAAAGAAAATAGAATTTGCTAGTAGTGGAGTTACAATAATAATGTTAGTTGGACTTCAAGGTGCAGGTAAAACTACCATGGCAGGTAAACTAGCACTTAATTTAAGAAAAGTACAAAACAAGAAACCTCTTTTGGTTGCTTGTGATATATATAGACCAGCGGCTATAAAGCAATTGCAGGTTGTTGGTAAATCTATTGATGTTCCAGTATTTACAATGGGAGATAAAAATAGCCCAGTAGATATTGCCAAAGCTTCAATAGAACATGCAAGAAGCATTGGATCTAATGTAATTATAATAGATACAGCTGGTAGACTTCATATAGATGAAACCCTTATGGAAGAATTAAAAGAAGTAAAATCAGCAGTTAATCCATCAGAGATTCTTTTGGTTGTAGATTCAATGACAGGTCAAGATGCTGTAAATGTAGCAGAAAGTTTTGATAAAGACTTAGATGTTTCAGGAGTGATTTTGACAAAATTAGATGGTGACACTAGAGGTGGTGCAGCTCTTTCAATAAAGACTATAACTGGTAAACCAATAAAGTATAGTGGTATTGGGGAAAAAATGACAGACCTTGAAGTTTTCCATCCAGAGAGAATGGCATCTAGGATATTAGGCATGGGGGATGTTCTTTCACTCATTGAAAAAGCGCAAGCGTCAATTGATGAGAAGAAAGCTACAGAACTTGGAAATAGAATGTTAAATCAAGAATTTAATCTTGAAGATTTCTTAGAGAGCATGAATCAAATGAAAAATCTTGGACCTATGAGTAAGATTTTAGAAATGTTACCAGGTGCTAATACTAAAGAATTACAAAATGTAGATTTAGCTAAAGGTGAAAAGCAATTAGGTAAGATGGAAGCAATTATTCATTCTATGACTAAAAAGGAAAGAAGAAACCCTAATATAGTTTCAAATTCTCCGTCAAGAAAGAAAAGAATAGCTGATGGTTCAGGAAGTACAATACAAGAAGTTAATAAACTTCTTAAAGATTATGAAATGATGAAAAAAATGATGAAGCAGATGAAGGGTATGGGCGGCAAACTAGGTAAAATGGGTAAAAAAGGTTTGCTCGGCAAATTACCGTTCTAGATAGATATTGTTACTTTTAAAGGAGGTGAAATACAAATGGCAGTTAAAATAAGATTAAGAAGAATGGGTGCTAAAAAAGCTCCTTTCTACAGAATAGTTGTAGCTGATTCTAGATCTCCAAGAGACGGAAGATTCGTTGAAGAAATCGGATATTACAACCCAACTACAGAGCCAATAACTGTTAAAATCGATGAAGAGAAAGCAGTTAAATGGATTAAAAATGGAGCTCAACCAACAGACACAGTTAAAAGACTTTTCAACAATGCAGGTATAAAATAGAAAAGTTTAATTGATTGGAGGCGCAATCCATGAAAGAATTACTTACAATTATCGCTAAGTCTTTAGTTGATAACCCAGATGCAGTAGTTGTTAATGAAATTACTGGAGAGCATTCAATAATTCTTGAATTAAAGGTTGCTGAGGAAGATATGGGTAAAGTAATTGGAAAACAGGGAAGAATAGCTAAGTCTATTAGAACTGTTGTTAAAGCGGCAGCAATAAGAGAAAATAAAAGAGTTGTTGTTGAAATAATATAAAAATGAAGAGTTAGGGAAAAATTCCTAACTCTTTATTTTTTTGCTGAAGTGGCATTTAAAGAAATCCTAAAGCCACTTTTTTGTTGACAATAACAAATACAATATATAAAATTATCATTGATATATATACTACATAAGTTAAATAATTGTATGCAATTTTAAGGAGATATAATATATGAAAGAATTATTTAGTGTTGGACAAATAACAAAACCTCATGGAGTTAAAGGTGAAGTAAAGGTGTTATCTTTAACAGATAGTTTGCAGAGATTTAAGAAATTAAATGAAGCTTATATTGAAGGAAAAAAAATAAATATTACATCTGTAAAACTACAAAAGGATAGGGCTATATTAAAGATAGAAGGTATTGATTCTATAGAAGAAGCAGAAAACTATAGGAATAAATATATTGAAGTAAAAAGAGAAAATGCAATTAAATTGCCTAAAGACAGTTATTATATAGCGGATTTATTAGATTGTTTTGTTTTTGATACAGAGGGAACTAAAATAGGAAAAGTTTATGATGTAATAGAAACGGGAAGTAATGATGTATATTGGGTAAAGGGTGAGGGTAAAGAAGAATTACTTGTACCTGCGATGAAAACTATAGTTGAAAAAGTAGATATTGAAAATAATACAATAATAATAAAACCTGTAAAGGTGTGGTCTGAATAATGAAGATTGATATTTTAACTTTATTTCCAGAGATGTTCAATATTTTTGAGCATAGTATAATTGGTATTGCCCAGGAAAAAGGAATTTTGTCTATTAATGCTACCAATATTAGAGATTTTTCTTTAAATAAACATAAAAAGGTTGATGATTATCCCTATGGTGGTGGAGCTGGCATGGTGATGACGCCTCAGCCAATAGTAGATTGTATTAGACATACAAAGGAAAACAATAAAGGAAAAGTAATATTTTTAGGACCTAGAGGCAAGACTTTAAATCAAGACTTATGTAAGGAACTTTCCAAGGATAAGGAATTAATATTTTTATGTGGGCATTATGAAGGTATTGATGAACGTGTATATAAATATATTGATATGGAAATTTCTCTTGGAGATTTTGTACTTACAGGAGGGGAAATGGCCTGTATTCCTGTAATAGATAGTATAGCCAGAATGATTCCAGGAGTTCTTTCCTGTGAAGAAAGTTTTCAAGAAGAATCATTTTATGATGGATTATTAGAATATCCTCAGTATACAAGACCTGTTTCCTTTGAAGGAGAAGACGTACCAGAAGTTCTTACATCAGGGCATCATGAAAACATAAGAAAATGGAGAAGGACTCAATCTTTAATAATTACGAAGGAAAAAAGAAGTGATTTATATAAGAGGATAGAGCTATCTAAAGAGGATAAAAAACTTTTAGAGAATTACTATAAAACAGAAAAATAAGATTGCATGAATACTTAATGTGTGATAAAATGAGGATTGTGCTAGTACGGGCGGTCCTCTGTCACAGTAGTGTTAAGAACGTCATAATAAAGCTTAGGAGGGAATGCACAATGTTAGATATAATAAGAGAAATAGAAGCAGAACAATTAAGAAACGACCTACCAGAATTTGGAGTAGGTGATACAGTTAAAGTTCATATTAGAATTAAAGAAGGAAACAAGGAAAGAATCCAAGTTTTCGAAGGAACTGTACTTAAGATACAAAACGGTGGAGCAAGAGAAACTTTTACAGTTAGAAGATTTGCTTCAGGTGTTGGTGTTGAAAAAACTTTCCCAATCAATGCTCCAGTAATCGAAAAGGTTGAAGTAGTAAGAAAAGGTAAAGTAAGAAGAGCTAAACTTTACTACTTAAGAGACAGAGTTGGTAAAGCTGCTAAAGTTAAAGAAAGAATATAAGAAAATGGGACGTTTCGTCCCTTTTTTTAATATCTAAGGAAATCTAAATTTTTTAGAGTTATTTGTTTCATAATCTAACATAGTTTTAAGGATATACTGTAATATAAGTTATACAATTAATTGCTGTAGTAAGAAACAGTGATATAATATATAAATGTAAAATCTCCTCTGATTTAAGGAGAGATCTTCAAAGAGAACCTTAGAGTTCAGTTTGAAAAAGCCTGACAGGGTAATATATAGCTTACAATTAAAAGGAGAAATAAAATGAGTATAAATTGGTTTCCAGGTCATATGGCCAAAACTAGACGAGAAATAAAAGAAAACCTAAAATTGGTTGATGCAGTTATAGAAATAAGAGATGCTAGAATACCATATTCAAGCTCTAATCCAGATATAGAAAATATTTGTAATGAAAAACCTAGAATAATACTTTTTAACAAAAGTGATTTAGGGGACGAAAATATAACAAAACAGTGGGTAAAGAAGCTATCTAATGATAATACTCGAGTATTGTCTGTTAATTGCCTTACAGGGGCAGGATTAAATAAAATTAAGGGTACTTTAGAGGAGCTTTTAAAAGAAAAACATGATAGACTAAGAAGTAAGGGTGTAGAAAATATTACAATAAGAGCTATGGTAGTAGGAATACCCAATGTAGGTAAATCTACATTTATAAATAAAATGGCTAAAAATAATATAGCTAAGACAGGTGATAGACCAGGTGTAACCAAAAGTAAACAATGGATTAAAACAAAACAAGGTATTGAACTTTTAGATACTCCAGGAGTTTTATGGCCAAAGTTTGAAGATGAGAAAGTTGGATTAAATTTAGCTTTTACAGGTGCTATAAAAGATGAGATTATGGATATAGAAGAATTGGCGCTAAAATTAATTGAGAAACTTCAACAAACTCATGGTGCTAGATTAATGGAAAGATATAAGTTAAGTGAATTAGATGAAAATCCTCTTGAAAATATGGATAATATCGCAAAAAAAAGAGGTGCTATAATTTCTAGAGGTAACATAGATTATAATAGAGTGGCAGTAATGTTATTAGATGAATTTAGGGGGGGGAAATTAGGGCCTATATCATTAGAAGAGCCCGATGAAAGAAGAGAAAATGAGTAATTTAAGTTTTGTAGATGAAATTAAAATAATGCGTTTCAATGATATAAAATCTTCAGTTAGAGGGTTTATGTCATTAAATCCAGTTGAAGATAATATAGAAGCTTACGAGATTATCTCTAATGCACTCCTTGATGATGAAAGAAAGAATGTAAGATCTCTTGGAGATGTTGTTAAAAAGACAATTGAACAATATGAAAAAGAAGTGATAAGGGTTAAAGCCCTTTATGATTTTGATAAAAGTTTTGGATATGAAGTTGTAGCAGGGGTTGATGAAGTTGGACGTGGTCCATTGGCAGGACCTATAGTGGCTGCAGCGGTGGTGCTTAACAATAATGATAAAGATTTAATTTTAAGAATTAATGACTCTAAGAAAATTTCGAAAGACCTTAGAGAAGAGTTAAGTGAGATAATTAAAACAAAAGCAATAAGTTATTCAATTGCCATTAAAAGTAACAAAGAAATAGATGAATTAGGTATTGGATATTGTAATAATGAAATATTTAAAGAAGCTATATCTTCATTAAATATAAAACCGGATATTGTATTGTCTGATGGATACACTATAAAGGGATTTGATATGAACAATGAAGCTGTTATTAAAGGGGATACTAAAAGTGCCGCTATAGCGTGTGCGTCAATAATAGCAAAGGTTTATAGAGATAAATTAATGGAAGAATATAGCGAAAAATATACTCATTATGGATTTGAAAAAAATGTAGGCTATGGTACTAAAGAACATATGGAAGCTATAGTTAAACATGGAAGTTGCGATATTCACAGAGAAACTTTTATAAGAAATATAATAAAATAATAAAACAGAATAATAAAAAGGCATTGCAAAATGATTGAATTTTTCATTTTGCAATGCCTTTTATTTGTGAACCTACATAATATTTTTAATTAAATTTAATTTAAAGGAAGAATTAAGTAAAATTATCTCAATGGCATCAAATCTAAATGAAGAGTTCTGAAGTTTGTTTATAAGGATATAATATTGTGCTACTTTATATAATTTTTTTCTTTTGTGATATGTAATGCTTTCAGCAGGAGTTCCATAATCTTGACTATATCTAGTTTTTACTTCGATAAAGCAGATATAATTGCCATCTCTTGCTATTAAGTCTATTTCACCAATTTTACAAGAAAAGTTTTCCTCTAATATATAATAACCTTGATCTCTTAAAAAATTTTTAGCTAAGCTTTCGCCATAAGCTCCAATTTCGTAATTTAGTCTTTTCATTTTTTCTCCTTTTCCTAAATATATATGTTTAAATATTTACCAAAATGGTAATATTTTAAACTAAAATATTATATTAAGAAGGTGAATGTATGTCCATAGGAGTTATCAGTGCAGCTCTATGTGGGCTCAAAGGGAGTCTTGTAGAGGTAGAGGTGGATATTGAAAGGGGACTTCCTAACTTTAGTATTGTAGGACTTGGAGGAGCTGCGGTAAAGGAATCTAAGGACAGAGTAAGAGCGGCCATAATTAATTCTAAGCTAGAATTTCCCGTTAATAGAATTATAGTTAATTTAGCACCAGCACATATAAAAAAAGAAGGTTCTCATTATGATTTACCAATAGCAATTGGAATTTTAGCTGAGACATATCAAATTGAACGTGATGATATAAGGGAATTTCTTATTTTAGGTGAGTTATCTTTAAATGGAAAAATAAGTAAAGTTAATGGAGTTTTATCCATGGTATTAGAAGGAAAAAAACAAGGAATTCATAAATTTATAATTCCGATGGGAAATAAAGATGAATGTGCTTCTCTAGAGGATATAGAGGTTTATCCAATGGAGACTTTAAAAGAAGTTATTCACTTTATGCTATATAGAGATATAAAACCATATAAAAATAAATTTGCAATGATAGATATTAATAATTATAATTTGGATTTTGCAGATGTAGTAGGTCAAAAATCAGCTAAAAGAGGAATAGAGGTTGCAGTGGCAGGAAATCACAATATAGTTTTATATGGTCCCCCAGGAGCAGGAAAAACCATGTTAGCAGAAAGAATAAATTCAATTATGCCACCTTTAACCTATGATGAATCTATAGAAGTAACTCAAATTTATAGTGTAAGTGGAAAAGATTCACGAGAAGGTATATATAGTAGTAGGCCATTTAGAAACCCTCACCATACAATAACTAATATAGCTTTGCTTGGAGGTGGTAATAAAATTTTACCAGGGGAGGTATCATTTGCCCACAGAGGAGTTTTATTTTTAGATGAAATGGCAGAGTTTGATAAAAGAGCGTTAGAGGGTCTTAGGCAGCCTATGGAAGAAGGAATAGTAAGGCTTGCTAGAATTAATGGAACAATCTCCTATCCGGCTAGTTTTATGTTGGTAGGGGCGTTTAATCCTTGTCCCTGTGGATATTATGGAAGCAATGTAAGGGAATGTACTTGTAGAGAATATGAGAGAGAAAGGTATCTATCTAAATTATCAGGTCCCATTTTAGATAGAATTGATATGTTTATAGGGGTTAATTCCCTATCTTATGAAGAAGTTTCAGGTAGCCAAAGGGAAGAATCATCAGAGAAAATTAAGAAGAGGATTATTAATGCTAGACAAATTCAAAATGAAAGATTTAAGGGTGAAACTATAGCTTGTAACGGACAGATGAAAACAGCACAAATAAAAAAATATTGCAAAATAAAGAAGGATGCAGATACTGTTTTAAAATATGTATATAAAAAATATGGTTTAACCAATAGAGGATACTATAAAATATTGAAACTTGCTAGAACATTGGCAGATTTAGAGGGTGATAATATCATTGAAGAACACCATGTAATAGAATCGATTCAATATAGAAAATATGTAAATGAAAATATAATTTGATATGGAGATTGAAATATGGATAAATTATTAAGATTATGGTTAGCTTCTACTATGATAAGTGGTAAAGCAAAAAAATATATTTATGAAAATTTTAATACAGCTGATGATTTAAAAAAATCTATAGATAAAAAGAATAACGATTTGCCAAATATTATAAATACTGGTAGACTATTAGAATGCTACGATATTATAATTAATGAAAATCTTTTATCATATGTTGAAAAAAACAATATCAAGATTATATTACAGGGAGATTTAGATTATCCTCTAGGATTAGTGCATATTTACAGTCCGCCTTTTTCACTCTTTTATAAAGGAGATATTTCAAAAATAAATGATAGAAAAAGCCTGTCTGTAGTTGGGTCTAGAAGATGTAGTAAATATGGAGAGGAATCTACTACTTGTATAATAAATCAATTAAAAAATTATAATATAAATGTAGTTAGTGGATTAGCTATTGGAATAGATTCTGTGGCACATAGAGCTGCATTAAAGAATAATATAAATACGATAGCTGTGTTGGGATCAGGTATTGACTATATATATCCTAAAATTAATACGTCTCTTTACAATGATATATTAAATAGTGGAGGATGTATAATAAGTGAATTTCCTTTAGGAACTAGACCTTATCCTAAAAATTTTCCTATAAGAAATAGAATCATTAGTGGAATAGGTGATTTGCTTTTAGTAACAGAGGCAGGAGAAAAAAGTGGTACTTTAATAACTGCAGGATTAGCATTAGATCAAGGGAAAGAGGTCATGGCTGTGCCTGGAAGCATTTTTTCAAAAGGAAGTTGTGGCACTAATAGACTCTTAAAAGATGGGGCTCATGTATATACTGAAGTACAAGATATTTTAGATATATGGAATATTTCTAAAATATATATAGATAATAATGATGAAATGGATATGTTTTATACTGAAATTGAAAGATTATTAAATATAATTGATGAAAATCCTATACATATTGATGATATTATTAAAAGAACTAATATTGACATTAATCAATTATATAAGTTATTATTTGAATTGCAAGTAAAAGAGGAGATTTTATGTTTAAGTGGAAACTTTTATGTTAAAGTCAATAAAAAAATGAAGACTGCAAAATAGGTTACTATTTTAATCTATAGGAAATATAAATATTAATATATACTACTATTAAAATTTAATTTGATTGAAGATTTAAAGAAATAACGTAAAGCTACGATGGAGGGGTATAAATGGGGCAACGATTGGTTATAGTCGAATCACCAGCAAAAGCAAAAACAATTAAAAAATACTTAGGAAAAAATTACGTGGTAGAAGCATCTATGGGACATGTAAGAGATTTACCTAAAAGTCAGTTAGGTGTTGATATAGAAAATAATTATGAACCTAAATATATAACTATTAGAGGTAAGGGGGAACTTTTAGACAAAATTAGAAAACAAGCTAAAAAAAGTGAAAAAGTATACCTTGCGACTGACCCTGATAGAGAGGGAGAAGCAATATCTTGGCATTTAGCTAAGATTTTAAAAATTAATACTGATGATTGTTGTAGAATAGAATTTAATGAAATTACAAAGAATGCTGTTAAAAATGCTATAAAGTCTCCTCGAAAGATCAATGAGCATGTATTTGATGCACAACAAGCAAGAAGAGTATTAGATAGGTTAGTAGGATATGAAATTAGCCCTATATTATGGAGAAAAATAAAGTGGGGACTAAGTGCAGGAAGAGTGCAATCAGTATCATTAAGAATAATTTGTGATAGAGAAAAAGAAATTGCAAGTTTTATTCCACAGGAATATTGGACAATAGAGGTAAAAGTTTCTGGTGAAAAGGATGCAAAAGCTTTTGTTATTAAGTTGCAAAATAAGAATGGTAAAAAAATTACTATAAATAATAAAGAAGAAGCAGATCAAATAATTAAAGAAATTAAAAATGGACAGTTTATAGTAAAAGATGTAAAGGAGACAGTAAAGTATAAGAATCCGTTACCTCCATTTACAACAAGTACACTTCAACAGGAAGCTTATAGAAAAATTAATTTTTCTACAAAGAAAACTATGTCAACAGCACAGCAACTTTATGAAGGTATAGATATAAAAGGACATGGTAGTGTAGGTCTTATTACTTATATGAGAACTGACTCGGTAAGAATTTCTGAAGAAGCTCAAGAAATGGCTTTAGATTTTATAAAAGAAAATTATGGAGATAACTATATACCTAAAAGCAAAAGAGTATATAAAGGAAAAAGTGGAGCTCAAGATGCCCATGAAGCAGTAAGACCAAGTAACGTTGAGATTACTCCACAAATTGCAAAAGAGTCTTTATCTGCAGACCAATTTAAACTTTATAGCTTAATATGGAATAGGTTTATGGCAAGTCAAATGGAATCTGCAACAATTGATTCAACTTCAATTTCCATAGTAAATGGGAATTATGGATTTAGAGCATCAGGATTTAAAGTTAAATTTGATGGCTTTATGAAAATATATGATGTTGAAAAAGATGATGAAGAAGAGAATCTAAAATTACCAAACTTAAATATAGGGGAAGTTTTAAAATCTAAAGATACAGAAGGAAAGCAACATTTCACTCAACCACCTGCAAGATTTTCAGAAGCATCTCTTGTTAAGACTCTTGAGGAAAATGGAATAGGTAGACCAAGTACCTATGCCCCAACAATAACTACATTATTAAGTAGAAAATATATTGAGAGAGAGAAGAAGATGCTTTGTCCAACAGAGCTTGGAGAGATAGTAAATAATCTTGTAAGTGAGTATTTTAAACAAATCGTAGACGTAGAGTTTACAGCAGATATGGAAAATAAGTTAGATAGTATTGAAGAAGGAAATGCTAATTGGAAAGATGTTGTAGGAGAATTCTTTACACCATTAAAAAAAGCTATAGATATAGCAGAAAAAGAAATTGCAAAGATAACCATTGAAGATAAGGTGTCAGATATTCCATGTGATAAGTGTGGTAGAATGATGGTTATTAAGCAAGGTAGGTTCGGTGAGTTTTTAGCTTGTCCAGGATATCCTGAATGTAAAAACACTAAAACCATGTCTAGAGAACTAGAGGTACCTTGTCCAAAATGTGGAGGTACAATTTTAGAAAAGAGAAGTAAAAAAGGCAAGGTGTTCTATGGATGCGGCAATTATCCGCAGTGTGATTTTGTAAGTTGGTATGAACCATCTGAAAAGAAATGTCCAGAGTGTGGCAGTGTTATGGCTAAGAGACATAGTAAGGCTAAAGGTGATTATTTAGAATGTATAAATAGTGAATGTAAATATAAAGAAATGTAAAATTGCATAATTATGATTTAAAAGTGAATAATTTGGCAATAATAATAGTAGATAAATTAAATTAATCAAATTAATATTGAAAAAACGATAAATATGTCGAAAAAAGTTGAAATATATGTTGATATAATTTTTTTTATATGTTACTATGTTATATGATATGAAACGATTCACAAATTTTCTAATTGAATAAATATTTTGACTTATTATCGAAGAAGTTATTTATTGCTACCACACGTACAAGAGAAAAAAAGAAGGAGGAAGATGTATGTCACTATTAGAAAAAACAAGAAAATTAAATAAAATATTGCAGAAATCAGGATCAGAACCAGTAGTTTTTAATGATATATGTGAATTATTAAGTGAAGTACTAAATTGTAATGTATATATAATTAGCAGAAAAGGTAAGGTGTTAGGTTATAACTTATCTTATGGATTTGAATGTGAAAAAGTTAAAAATCAAGTGGTAGATAATAATAGATTTCCAGAAGAGTATAATAATAAATTATTAGGAATAGATGAAACTGTAGCTAATATGAGTAGTGAAGGTATTTGCGTTTTTGGTGAAGATGTAAAATGTGAATATGAAGATATGAAGTCAACAATAGTTCCAATTAACGGAAATAGAGAAAGATTAGGAACATTATTGTTATCAAGATTTGATAAAGAATTCCAAGAAGATGATTTAGTTATCGCTGAATATAGTGGTACTATTGTTGGAATGGAAATGTTAAGAGCTAAGACAGATGAAATTGAAGAGGAAGCTAGAAAGAAAGCTATCGTTCAATTAGCAATAGGTACATTATCCTATTCTGAATTAGAAGCTGTTGAACATATATTCAATGAATTAGATGGTAATGAAGGATTACTAGTAGCTTCTAAAATAGCTGACAAAGTGGGAATCACTAGATCAGTAATAGTAAACGCATTAAGAAAATTTGAAAGCGCTGGTGTTATTGAATCTAGATCTCTTGGAATGAAGGGAACCCATATTAAAATATTAAATGAAAAATTAATGGAAGAATTAAATAAGCTTAAATAAGTTTATAAAAATAATAAGTTTAGAGGTGTTGCAAAAGTAATTGTGATACCTCTAATTTATGAAAGAGTTTTTAGTTTCAGGTGAGGTGATAATCTAATCTGGAATTTAGAAATACTTATTGTTGAAATTCCATCGGAATTTCTTCCTTAATTTTAAATTCTTAATTCTAAATTTAAAATTATTTTATATGATTTATAAATAAATTTTGTTGAACAGTAGATTTTTATATGATATAATACACAAGGTAAGAAAATACGCACACTACTTTATTTATTAAAAGGTGCCGCAAGGTCTTTAATAAGAATGAGAGTAGTGGAGGAAAAACCAGGAGGGAAAATATAATGGCAGTAATTTCAATGAAACAATTATTAGAAGCTGGTGTTCATTTCGGACATCAAACAAGAAGATGGAACCCTAAGATGGCTCCTTACATCTTTACTGAAAGAAATGGTATCTATATAATAGATCTTCAAAAGACAGTAAAGAAAATTGATGAAGCTTATGATTTCATCAAATCAGTATCTGAAGAAGGAAAAGACGTACTATTTGTTGGAACTAAGAAACAAGCTCAAGAAGCTATTCAAGAAGAAGCAATCAGATCAAACATGCACTTCGTAAACAACAGATGGTTAGGTGGAATGTTAACTAACTTCAGAACTATAAAAGGAAGAATCGGAAGATTAGAAGCTTTAGATAAAATGGAAGAAGATGGAACATTTGATGTTCTTCCTAAGAAAGAAGTTATTCAACTTAAAAATGAAAGAGAAAAATTAGAAAAGAACCTTGGCGGAATCAGAAACATGGATGCTAGCAACATTGGAGCTTTATTTGTAGTAGATCCAAGAAAAGAAAAAAATGCTATATTAGAAGCTAAAATATTAGGAATTCCAGTTGTAGCTATAGTTGATACAAACTGTGATCCTGATGATGTTGATTTCGTTATTCCAGGAAATGACGATGCAATAAGAGCTGTAAAATTAATAACTGAAAGATTAGCAGATGCTATAATCGAAGCTAGACAAGGCGAAGAAGTAGCTGAATAATTATAAGCTATAAATTAATTAACAGCCTCATCTATGGTTGTAAAATAATGAAATTTTAAGGTAGATGAGAGAGAAATCTTTCATTTACCTTTTTGTTAGGAAATAAAGGAGGAATAAAGATGATAACAGCAGCAATGGTAAAAGAGTTAAGAGAGAGAACAAGCGCAGGAATGATGGACTGTAAAAAGGCTCTTGGTGAAACAAATGGAGATATGGATAAAGCAATAGAAGTATTAAGAGAAAAAGGTCTTGCAGCAGCAGCTAAAAAAGCAGGAAGAATAGCAGCAGAAGGTATAGTTACAACATACATATCAGAAGATATGAAAATAGGTGCTGTAGTAGAAGTTAACTGTGAAACTGACTTCGTTGCAGCAAATGATGAGTTTAAAGAGTTAGCATCAAACGTTGCTAAAATGGCAGCTAACACTTCTGCAACAACTGTTGAAGAGTTATTAGCTGAAAAATATATTGGAGATGAAACTAAAAATCTTCAAGAAGCAGTTACAGCTTTAATAGCAAAATTAGGCGAAAACATGTCTGTAAGAAGATTTGAAAAATTCGTAGCTGATAACGGAATAATCCAAGGATATATCCACGGAAATGGAAAAATTGGAGTATTAGTTCAATTAGCTTGTGATAAATGTGATGACGTATTAAAAACTATTGCTAAAGACTTAGCTATGCAAGTTGCAGCAGCAAATCCTTTATTCTTAAACAAAGATGGTGTTGATAACGAGTCTTTAGAAAAAGAAAAAGAAATATACAGAGTTCAAGCTCTTAATGAAGGAAAACCTGAAAATATAGTTGATAAAATGGTTATGGGAAGAATCAACAAATACTATAAAGAAGTTTGCTTAGTAGAGCAAGTATGGGTTAAAAATGGAGATTACACTATAAGCAAATATCTTCAAGAAGAAGGAAAGAAACTTGGTGCTACAATAGAAGCAGTTAAGTTTGCTAGATTTGAAAGAGGCGAAGGAATCGAAAAGAAAGAAGAAAACTTTGCTGAAGAAGTTCAAAGACAAATGAACGCTGGAAAATAATTAATGAAATATAAAAGAGAACCTAGGTTCTCTTTTTTTAAAATAAAGATGTAAGCTTTTACCTTGTGTATTATTATATTATATACATGGAATAATTACATAAGAGAGACTTTTAAGTATTAGGATTAATATTCAATATGAATAATAAAGTTGGAGGTATATTATTATATGGAAACTGCTAAATATAAGAGAGTTATGCTAAAACTTTCAGGAGAAGCCTTAGCTTCAGATAAGGGATATGGTATAGATTTTGAAACTGCTAATACTATAGCGCTTCAAATAAAAAAATTAGTTGACATGGGTGTTGAAGTTGGTGCTGTTGTTGGTGGCGGAAACATTTGGAGAGGCAGAAGTGGCGAAGGAATGGATAGAACTACTGCAGATTACATGGGAATGCTTGCTACATGTATAAATGCACTTGCACTTCAAGATTCATTAGAAGCTGTTGGAGTGTATACAAGAGTTCAAACTGCTATAGAAATGAAAGAAATAGCTGAACCATATATTAGAAGAAAAGCAATGAGACATCTTGAAAAAGGAAGAGTTGTAATATTTGCAGCAGGAACAGGTAATCCATATTTTTCAACAGATACAACTGCAGCTTTAAGAGCAGCAGAAATTGAAGCAGAAGTAATATTACTAGCTAAAAAAGTTGATGGAGTATATGATAAAGATCCTCATAAGTATGATGATGCTATTAAATTTGATAACTTATCTTATATAGAAGTTTTAGAAAAAGGTCTACAAGTTATGGACTCTACTGCAACTTCACTTTGTATGGATAATAACATTCCTATACTTGTATTTGGTCTTGATGAGCCATATAATATTATAAAGGCTGTTAAAGGTGACAAAATTGGTACTTTAGTATCATCTAAATAATTAAATAAATTATGGAGGTAAATATATGGTAAAAGATATCATTAAAAATGCTGATGACAAAATGAATAAAACAATTGCTAGCTTAAAAACTCAACTGGGTACGTTAAAAGCAGGTAGAGCTAATCCAACTATGCTAGACAGGATACAGGTTGAAGCTTATGGTTCCTTAGTGCCATTAAACCAAGTTGGAAATATTTCAGCACCAGAACCAAGAATATTATTAATACAACCATGGGATAAAAGTTCAATAAAAGATATTGAAAAAGCAATTTTAAAATCAGACTTGGGAATAAATCCTTCAAGTGATGGTCAAGTAGTAAGACTTATTGTTCCAGAGTTGACAGAGGAGACTAGAAAAAATTTAGTTAAATCTGTTAAGAAATTCGGAGAAGATGCAAAGGTAGCAATAAGATCAATAAGACGTGATGCTAACGATAAAATTAAAAATTTAAAGAAGAACAATGATATTAGTGAAGATGAATCTAAAAAGGCTGAAGATTCTATTCAAAAAGAAACTGATAAGTTTATAAAGAATGTAGATAAGATAGTTGAAGAAAAAGAAAAAGAGATAATGTCAGTATAGTTCCTGTATAAAACCTGCAATAATTGCAGGTTTTATTATTATGCATTTGTGATATAATAGGTGCAGAGATATTTAGATTGGAGAGGTAGACATTGGCGATTTTTAAGAGTAAAAAAGATGATGAAAAGATTGAAGATATTAAGTTAGATTTTGATAGAATTCCTAAACACATTGCTATTATAATGGATGGTAATGGAAGATGGGCTAAAGCTAGAATGCTTCCTCGAACTATGGGTCATAGAGCAGGGATGAAAAATATTAAATTAGTAGTTGAAGAATCAAGTGACTTAGGTGTAAAGTTTTTAACTCTTTATGCTTTTTCCACTGAGAATTGGAAAAGGCCTAATGATGAAGTATCAGCACTTATGGATTTAGTAGTTGAATTTATCGAGAAGGAATTTGAAGAGTTAAATGCTAATAATGTTAGATTGAAGAGTATTGGTGATATTAGCAAACTACCAGAAAAGTCAAGAAAATCAATAGTTGATGCTATTGAAAAGACAAAAAATAATACTGGATTAACATTAAACATTGCCCTTAATTATGGCGGAAGAGATGAGCTAATTAAGGCTACAAAAGAAATAGCATCATTAATTGCATGTGGTAAGTTAAATGTTGAAGAAATTAATGAAGAAGTTATTTCATCTCATTTATATACAAAAGATATGCCTGATCCAGATTTAATAATAAGACCTAGTGGAGAATTGAGATTGAGCAATTATTTATTATGGCAAAGTGCATATTCAGAACTTTGGTTTTCTAATATAAATTGGCCTGATTTTAAAAAATCAGATTTAAGAAGAGCTATATCAGATTTTCAAAATAGAGATAGAAGATACGGTGGAGTATAGTAAGAGGTGGAAATATGAATCAAAGATATATAGGAGCAGCAATATTGGCTCCACTACTAATATTTATATTTTTAGGTGGATATTTTTTAAAGGTGACAGTAAGTCTTTTGGCCTTAGCAGGAATATATGAGTTTTATAAAGCTAGTAAATCAGGTGGGCACAAACCAATTGAAATTGTAGGATATATTTTAACGGCGACTTATTACATATATATAATTTTTGTAGATAGAAATATTAATTTACCCTTAATAGTAAATATCTTTGTGTTAGTTACCTTTTTATTAATGATAGTTCCTGTAATAGATACGAATCGTAGTTTTGTAGATGTGGGCTTAACTATATTACCAATTATCTATGTAGCTGTATTTTTCAGCTTTATGATATATTTAAGTGAAGGAACATATGGAAAATACTTCGTATGGTTAATATTTATATCCTCATGGGGATGTGATACAGCAGCATATTATTCAGGAAGATATCTTGGAAAAGGAGGAAAACATAAACTTATTCCAAAGGTAAGCCCTAATAAAACTGTAGAAGGTGCCATAGGTGGATTAATTGGTAGTATAATAGGATGTACTATATTTGGATATGTTATAAGTAAATATGGAGTTGTAATCCCAATATATCATTATGCTTTTATAGGATTTTTTGGTGGAATTTTTGGACAATGTGGAGATTTAGTAGCTTCGTCTATTAAAAGGCATGTAGGAATTAAAGATTATTCCAATTTAATTCCAGGACATGGTGGAATATTGGATAGATTTGATAGCATTTTACTTGTATCTGTGGTGGTATATTATTATATAACTTATATTTTATTTTAATATTTATGTTATTTAGGCTATGTGTGCATTAACAATAATGTACACATAGCCTTTATTTATTATTTTGCTACAGATTGAATATTTTGTTTTATATTTTGTATTCCAATAAGTAATAAGGTATAATATTTTATAGATTTAATTAAATTACAATAAAGAATATATTGTGATTAGTATAAAGACTTGTGATAAAGAATGATGACAGAAAAGGGAGGATTAACTTTGAAAAATATAAGTATTCTAGGGGTTACTGGTTCAATAGGAACACAGGCGCTAGATGTAATAAAGGATAAAGAAAATGAAATTGAGTTAATAGGAGTTACTGCACATAAGAATTTTGAGAAATTAATTGAAATTATAAAGGAATTTAATCCAAAGTATGTAGGAATTACAGATGAGAAGTGTTTTGAAAAAGTAAAATGTTTTTGTGAAGATAATAAAAAAGAAGTTATTTTATATGGGGGGGAGGGTGCACTAGAAAAGATTGCAACCTTAGATGAAATTGATACTGTACTTACTTCAGTTGTAGGAATTGTAGGATTAAAACCTACAATAAAAGCAATAGAGGCGAAGAAAAATATTGCCCTTGCAAATAAGGAAACACTTGTTGTAGCAGGTGATATTGTTAAAACAGCAGCTAAGAAAAATAATGTGAAAATAGTTCCTGTAGATTCAGAGCATGGGGCTATATTTCAATGTCTTCAAGGCAATAATAGAAATGAAGTAAATAAAATAATTTTGACGGCTTCAGGTGGACCTTTTAGAGGAAAAACTAGAGATGATTTGAAAGAAATTACACCTAAAGAAGCATTAAAACATCCTAAGTGGAACATGGGCAGAAAAATATCTATTGATTCATCTACTTTAGTTAATAAAGGGTTAGAAGTAATAGAGGCTCATTATTTATTTGATGTTGACTATGAGGATATAGAAGTTGTAGTTCATCCACAAAGTATTATTCACTCAATGGTTGAATATAAAGATAATTCAATCATAGCTCAGCTTGGAAGTACAGATATGCGCCTGCCTATTCAATATGCGCTTACATATCCTGTGAGAAAAAAAGCTGTTGCAAATCCATTAGATTTTAGAACCCTTAAAGAGTTAACATTTGAGCAGCCAGATATGGAAACATTTAGATGTTTAAAGTTAGCTTATAAAGCAGGTAAACTAGGTGGAAATATGACTGCTATATATAATGGTGCAAATGAAATTGCAGTAGACTTGTTTTTAAATAATAAAATTAAGTATTTGCAAATTGAGGAAATAATTGAAGACTGTATGAATAAATTCGAACATGTTAAAAATCCAAATCTTGAAGAGGTTTTAAACATAGATAAGGAAGTTAGAGAATATGTTTTAAAGAGATATCTATAAATTGAATTTGTAGGAGGAAGGGGCGAGGTATATTGCATAGTATTTTAATTAATATAGTATATGTTTTAGTGGCACTTATTGCGCTAAGTGTTTTAGTCATAGGTCATGAATTTGGACATTTTATAATGGCAAAGGTAAATGGTGTTAAAGTTTTAGAGTTTTCACTAGGAATGGGACCAAAGTTGTTTTCTATTAAAGGTAAGGAAACAGAGTATTTAATAAAGGCACTCCCTATAGGTGGATATGTAAGAATGTATGGGGAAGAAGATGATACAGAAGTAGTTGATGATAGGGCTTTTTCTAATAAATCATCTCTTCAAAAATTAAGTATTGTGTCAGCTGGACCAATAATGAACTTAATAATAGCAGTTATATTTTTTGCTATAGTAGGTGGTGTCTTAGGACATTCAACTAATATTGTTGGAAGTGTAGTAGAAAACTCAGCGGCAATGGAAGCTGGGGTTCAAGTAGATGATAAAATTATAAATATAAATGGTAAGATGGTAACTACATGGGAAGATTTTCTTATAGAGATGTCTGAGGGTGCAGGTGAAAATCCAATTTCTCTAGAAGTTGATAGAAAAGGTGAGAAGATTCATTATGATATAACACCTAGATTTAATGATGTAGAGCAAAGATATATGGTTGGACTAGGAACTAAACTTGTACAGCCTACATTTTTTGAAGCTGTAGGTTATGGATTCAATCAATCGTGGAGTGCTATAAGACAAACATTTGGATTCTTTGGTCAATTATTTAAAGGCAAAGTGACAGCAGATGATGTAGGAGGTCCTATTAGTATAATTAAAATATCAGGGAAAGCTGCTGAACAGGGAATACTAACATTAATGAATTTTATGGCATATATAAGCATTCAATTTGCTATTTTTAATATTATACCGTTTCCTGCTCTTGATGGAGGATGGATATTCTTATTATTATTCCAGATTATATCAGGAAAAGAGGTAAATAAAGAAAAGGTAGCCACAATAAATTATTATGGCTTCATTGTTTTAATGGGATTTATGGTACTTGTATTACTAAAGGATATTATAAGACCTATTAAGTTTTAGGAGGGCAATATGGAAAGACGAGAAACAAAAAAAGTTAAAGTTGGGAATATATATATAGGTGGAGATTCTAAAATATCTGTTCAATCTATGACAAACACTGATACTAGAGACGTAGAGGCTACAGTAAAACAAATTAAGGAATTAGAAGCTGTAGGGTGTGATATAGTAAGATGTGCGGTGCCTGATATGGTGGCAGCTGAAGCTATAGGTGAAATAGTTAAGAGGATAAATATTCCTTTAGTGGCAGATATACATTTTGACTACAAGTTAGCTCTTAAAGCTATTGAAAATGGTGTTTCCAAGTTAAGGATTAATCCAGGTAATATAGGAAGCAAAGAAAAAGTTGAACTTGTTGCAAAAGCAGCAAAAGAAAAGAATATTCCAATCCGAATAGGTGTTAATTCTGGATCTGTAGAAAAAGACATATTAAATAAATATGGCAGAGTATGTGCTGAAGCTTTGGCTGAAAGTGCATTAAATCATGTTAAAATTTTAGAAGAAGTTGGATTTAATGATATAGTAATTTCAATAAAATCCTCTGATGTAATTCAAATGATAGAAGCTTATAATATTGTATCAAAAAAAGTTAATTATCCATTACACTTAGGTGTAACTGAAGCAGGAACAATTTGGAGAGGTTCTATAAAGTCTAGTGTAGGTATAGGAGCTTTGCTATCTCAGGGAATAGGAGATACAATTAGAGTTTCTCTTACAGGTGATGTAAAAGAAGAAGTAAAAGTTGGAAGAGAGATTTTAAAATCTCTAGATTTATTAAATGATGGCATTAAATTTGTGTCTTGTCCAACTTGTGGCAGAACAGAAATAAATCTTATTAAAATAGCCGAGGAAGCAGAAAAAAGATTAGCCCATGTAAATAAAAATATTAAAGTAGCTATTATGGGATGTGTGGTAAATGGACCAGGAGAAGCAAGAGAAGCTGATGTTGGAATAGCTGGAGGAAAAGGTGTAGGGTTAATATTTAGAAAAGGTGAAGTTGTTAGAAAGGTAAAAGAAGAAGATTTATTAGATGAGCTAATTAAAGAAGTTGAAAGTATATAATAAATTAAATTTTGCATATTTCTTTAAGTTATGCTATAATAATATTTGTTTGAGTAAGTTATTATTAAAATCTTTGGAGGAGAGTAGGATTATTGCCTACTCTCTATTTGTTAAAACGCAACCAAAAGTTGCGTTTTAATTATAGATATATATGATTTAACTGTATATATTTTTTTTAGGTTTATTATTATGAATTTAAAGGCAATATAATAAAAAGGAGGTATATCATGAGTAGTCATAATGTTATTGAAAAACTTAGAAATAAAATAAATTCAATTGTAGAGAGCAATAACTTTAGTTTATATTATGTAGAATATATCCGTGAGGGCGGACAAAATATTTTAAGAGTATATATTGATAATGAAAATGGTGTTGCTTTAAATGATTGTGTATTAGTTAGTAGGGCAATAAGTGATATGCTAGATATAGAGGACCCTATATCAGAAGAATACAATTTAGAGGTTTCGTCTCCAGGTATATTTAGAACTTTATATACAAAGGAGCATTTTAATAAATACTTAAGCAGTGAAGTTTTAGTAAAGCTTTCAGCTTTATTTGAAGGAAAGAAAAAATTTGAAGGAAAATTAATCAGGTTTGATGGTGATAGTTTAACTTTAGAAGTTGAGGGTCATGAGATAGCTATTCCTATGGCAAAGGTTTCTACGGTTAATTTAAACCCAGCTTTATAAGGAGGATATAAAAAAATGAGCACTGGTTTTAAAGAAGAATTTATAGATGCTGCAAAGCAACTTGTTGTTGAAAAAGGAATAAGTGAAGAGATGCTTTTTACTACTATAGAGGATGCATTAGTAGCAGCGTACAAGAAAAATTTTGCAAAGTCTCATGCGAAAGAGCAAAATGTAAGAGTATGGGTTAATAGAGAAACAGGAGAAACTCATGTTTATTCTTTAAAAGAAGTTGTTGAAGAGGTTTATGATGATGTTATAGAAATATCTGTAGAAGATGCTAAGGAAGTGAATCCAAGGTATGCTTTAGGAGATATTGCAGAAGTAGAAATTACTCCAAGAGATTTTGGTAGAGTTGCAGCTCAAGCAGCAAAACAAGTAGTTATACAAAGAATCAAAGAAGCTGAAAGAACACTTATATACAATGAGTTTATTACTAAGGAATTTGACATTATAACAGGAGTTGTATTAAGAAAAGACAGAGGCAATGTTTTTATAGATTTAGGAAAACTTGAAGCTGTATTAGGCCCAAATGAGCAAATGCCAGGTGAAGATTATAAATTTAATGAAAAATTAAAGTTATATATTGTGGAAGTAAGAAAAAGTTCAAAGGGACCTCAAATTGTAGTTTCAAGAACACACCCAGGTCTTGTTAAAAGATTATTTGAACTAGAAGTTCCTGAAATTTATAGCGGAGTAGTTGAAATAAAAAATATAGCAAGAGAAGCAGGTTCTAGAACTAAAATTGCTGTATGGTCACAAGATGAGAATGTAGATCCTATGGGAGCATGTGTTGGTCCTAAAGGAGTGAGAGTTCAAAACATCGTAAGTGAATTGAAAAATGAAAAAATTGATATCATCAAGTGGAATAAATTGCCAGAGGAATATATTGCACAAGCGTTAAGCCCTGCAAAAGTATTATCTGTAGACGTTAATGAAGTTGAAAAGAGTGCAAAAGTAGTTGTAGATGATAATCAACTTTCTTTAGCTATTGGTAAAGAGGGTCAAAATGTTAGACTTGCTGCTAGACTTACTGGTTGGAAGATTGATATTAAAAGTAAAAGTCAAGCTGAGAAGTTAAACGAGGAAGAGAACAACATTTAAGGTGGTGAAATTCTATGAAAGTAAAAAAAATACCTCAAAGAATGTGCACTGGTTGTATGGAAATGAAGCCTAAAAAAGAACTTATAAGAGTTGTTAAAAGTAAAGAAAATGAAATATCTATAGACTTACATGGGAAAAAGCCTGGTCGTGGAGCGTACATTTGCAGAGATATAAACTGTCTAGAGAAAGCGGTTAAAGCTAAAAGATTAGAAAGAAACCTTGAATGTAAAATAAGTGATGAAATATATGATAAACTAAAGGAAGAGATAAGTAATGCAGAATAAATTTTTAAATTTTCTAGGTATTGCTAAAAAATCTGGAAATTTAATAGAAGGATATAATAACTGCGAAGAAGAAATAAAGAAGAAGAGAGTTTCATTATGTATTTTATCTGCAGATTGTTCGGAGAATACAAAAAAGAAGTTTAATAAATACTGTAATGATAAAAATATTACTATAATAGATGATTTATCTTCAGAAGCTATGGGAAGAGCTATAGGAAGAGACTGTATAAATATCCTTACAGTGAAAGATGAAAAAATGTCTAAAAATTTGATAAAGTTATGGAAAGAGAATTACTAAAATGTAAATTCGGGGGTGAAAGTTTTGGCAAAAGTAAGAATATACGAGTTAGCTAAAGAGTTAGAAGTTTCTAATAAGGAGCTTATAAGAGTATTAATGGATGAGTTCGGTGTTGAAGCTAAAAATCATATGAGTGTGATAGATGAAGAAGATGCTGATCTTATAAAAGAATTATATGATGAAAAAGCAAAAGAAGCTTCGGAGGAGAAGGAAATCATTAAAGAGTACGAAAAAGATATAGATGAAGATATCAATAAACAATTTAGAAAAACAAGCAAAAACAAGAGAGTTAATGGGAATAGAAAAGCTGAAGAAGAGGCAGATGACAAAGTTGATGAAGTAATAGAGATCGATGAAACAATAGTTGTAAAAGATCTTGCTGATAAACTTAAAAAGCCTGTTGTAGAAGTTATTAAAGCATTAATATTCCAAGGTGTAATGGCTAGTGTTAACCAAGAAATAGATTTTAAAACTGCAGAAAAGCTTATAGAAGGCTTTGGATCAATAGCAGTACTAAAAGAGAATGAGTTTATTAAAGCTGTTGAAGATGAAGAAGTAGAAGAAAATGAAATTGAATCTACTGAAAATGAAGAAAAAAGACCACCAATAGTTACAGTAATGGGTCACGTTGACCACGGTAAAACATCTTTGTTAGATGCAATTAAAAAGTCAAAGGTAACAGAAACTGAAGCAGGTGGAATAACTCAACACATAGGAGCATACACTGTTGAATTAAATAATGAAAAGATAACATTCTTAGATACACCAGGTCACGAAGCCTTTACTTCTATGAGAGCTAGAGGAGCACAAGTAACAGACGTTGTTATATTAGTAGTTGCAGCGGATGATGGTATTATGCCACAGACTGTTGAAGCTATTAATCACTGTAAAGCTGCTGAAGTACCAATGATAATAGCAATCAATAAGATTGATAAAGAAGGTGCAAACCCTGATAGAGTTAAACAAGAACTTACAGAACATGGTCTTGTAGCAGAAGATTGGGGCGGAGATACTATATGTGTACCAGTTTCAGCTCGTACAAAAGAAGGAATTGATACCCTACTAGAAATGGTTATAATAACAGCTGAAATGCTTGAACTTAAATCTGACCCTAATAGAAGAGCTAAAGGTACAGTTATAGAAGCAAAACTAGATAAAGGAAGAGGACCAGTAGCTAGTATATTAGTTCAAAATGGTACTTTAAAATCAGGAGATTCAATTATAGTTGGAACAACATATGGAAGAATTAGAGCCATGATTGATGATAAGGGTAAAAAGATTAAATCAGCAGGACCTTCTATGCCAGTTGAGATTCTTGGACTTTCAGAGGTTCCAGCAGCAGGAGATAGATTTACTGTAGTTAAGGATGAAAAGACAGCGAGAATTATGGCAGAATCTAGAAAAGAAAAAGAAAGACAAAGTCATTTCCAAACTACTAATAGAGTTTCTATGGAGAATCTATATAGCCAAATTCAAGAAGGAAAAGTTAAAGAACTTAGTGTAATTGTTAAAGCAGACGTACAAGGATCTGTGGAAGCTGTAAGACAATCTATTGAAAAATTATCTACTGACAATGTAAAAGTTAGAGTAATTCATGGAGCTGTTGGCGCTATAACTGAAACTGACGTATCTCTTGCATATGCATCTAATGCAATTATTATAGGATTTAATGTAAGACCAGATAATAATGCAATAGCTATAGCTGAAAGAGATGGAGTAGATATAAAAACTTATAGAATCATATATGATGCTTTAGATGATATAAAATCTGCTATGATAGGTATGCTTGAGCCAGAGTATAAAGAAGTTATCACAGGAAGATGTGAAGCAAGACAGGTATACAAAATTTCTAATGTAGGAACTATAGCTGGATGTTATGTGTTAAATGGAAAAATAACAAGAAATTGTGGCGTTAGAGTAGTTAGAGATGGTATAGTAATTGTAGAATCACAACTTGCATCATTAAAGAGATTTAAAGACGATGTAAAAGAAGCTGCAGCAGGATATGAATGTGGACTTAGCATTGAAAAGTTCAATGATATTAAAGAAGGCGATATTATTGAAGGTTATGTTATGGAAGAAATTAAGCCAAAACAACTTTAATTGGAAGGGGAGTGAACTCCATGGCTAATTATAGAGGCGGTAGAATTAATGAAGAAATAAAAAAAGATGTTAGCAATACTATTCAAAATAAAATTAAGGACCCTAGACTTAATGCAATGATTAGTGTAACTGAAGTTGAAGTTACTAGAGATTTGAGTTATGCTAAAGTATTTGTAAGCATCTTTGGAACAGAAGAACAAAGGGCCGAAGCTTTAAAGATTTTAAAGAGCTCTTCAAGTTTTATTAGAAAAGAAATAGGCAAGAATGTGAAATTAAGACATGTGCCTGAAGTTATAATTGAACTTGATGATACTCTTGACAAAGCAAGTCATCTAGAATCATTATTCCAAAAGATAAAGGAGAATGAGTAAAGATGAAAGAAATTATAGAGGCCATAAAAAAAAGTAATAATGTTGGGATTTCTTTTCACCAATCACCTGATGGAGATTCATTGGGAAGTGCAACAGCTCTAATACAAGGGCTGTATGCACTAGGGAAAAAGGCCTATATAATGAGTAAGGAAGAAGTACCTAGTACTTTTTCCTATTTGTCGTATAGCGAAGAAATTGGTAAAATAAGCGAAGTTACAAAAGGTACTGATTTAGTTATTGTTTTAGATTGTGGAGACTTTAAAAGAATTAATGCAAATCTTAATTTAAAAGATAAAGAGTATACTTTAATTAATATAGACCATCATTTGAGTAATGAAAAGTATGGAGATTTAAATTATGTAAGTGTTAAATCTGCAGCTGTTGGTGAAATTATTTATGATTTATTAATAGAATTAGGCGTTGAGATTACAAAAGAAATAGGAAATAGTATATACACTTCACTACTTACAGATACAAGTTCCTTTAAACATTCTAACACCACAAGAAGAACTCATGAAATAGCAGGACAGGTTATTGAAAAAGGAGTTAACTTTAATGAAATTCAAAGAACAGTTTTTGAAAACAAAGAATTTAATAAGGTTAAGTTTTTTGGAAAATTAATTGATACAATTAATTTAAAACTAGATAACAGAGTAGCTTTTATGGAAATAAATGAGCAAATGTTAAAAAGTTGTGATCTAGAAAATATTGATTCTTCAGAAGTTATTCATTTTGGAACTATGATTAAAGGAATAGAGGTAGTAGCTCTTTTTAAGGCTGCAAAAGATGGAGTGAAAGTTAGTTTAAGATCTAAGGCTATTGTTGATGTAAGTAAAGTAGCAGAAATATTTAATGGTGGCGGTCATGCTAGAGCTGCTGGATTTTTTACTGAAGGAAATATGGAAGAAGTGAAAATGAAGGTAATAGAAATCTTAGAAGAAGAGTTGAGATAAGATGATAAGTGAACTAGATAAAAAACTATGTGGGGTTATAAATGTGGATAAACCACTTGGAATAACTTCCTTTGATGTTGTAAGAAAAATAAAGAAAATTGCTAAAGAAAAAAAGGTAGGTCATGGGGGAACATTAGATCCAGAAGCTAGTGGAGTTTTACCCGTTTGCATAGGTAGAGCAACAAAAGCTATAGACTTTATAATGGAAAATGAAAAAGAATATATAGCAGAGATAAAACTAGGTGTTGTAACTGATACTTATGATAGAGAAGGTAAAATTTTATCAGAAAAAGAAGTCAATTGTAGCGAGGAAGAAGTGCTTTCTATAATAAATAAATTTCTAGGAGATATTGACCAAATACCACCTATGTTTTCAGCTTTAAAAGTTAATGGAAAAAAGCTTTATGAACTGGCAAGAGAAGGAATTGAAGTAGAGAGAGCCCCTAGAAAAATTACTATTAAAGAAATAGAAGTTTTAAATATAGAATTACCTATAGTTAAAATAAGAGTTAGATGTTCTAAGGGAACCTATATTAGAAGTTTATGTTATGATATAGGAATGGAACTTGGATGTGGTGGAATGATGTGGTCTCTTGATAGAACTGCAACAGGCCCATTTCATAAATCTAACAGTGTAAAGCTAGAGGAATTAAATGAAGAAAATATAGAAAAATATCTACTTCCACTAGAAAAGGTATTTGAAAAATATCCTAAATTAGTGGTGAATGAAAAGTTTGAGAGACTCATAAGAAATGGTGTTGTTATAAAAGATAAATCACTTTTATGTAAAATTAAAGAATCAATAAACTATGCTGTGTATAATAAGGAGAATGTGTTTATTGGTATTGGGGCCTTGGATATTGCAGGGTTTAAGCTAATAAAAATGTTTGTTTAGGGGAATACTTATGAGGATGATAGAAGACAATTTTGATAAAGCTATAAAAAATCCCACTGTAATTATATTGGGAAGTTTTGATGGAATACATTGTGGACATAGAGCACTAGTTAAGTCTGCAAAGGAGTTAGCTTTAAAAATTCAAAAGAAGAATAATAATGAAAAAGTTAATTTGATGGTTTGTACTTTTAAAAACCATCCCCTTTCAGTGATAAATAAAGAACTTTGTCCTAAACTCATAATGGATAATAAAGAAAAATGTAAGCTCTTTGAAAAACTTAATATAGATATAGTAAATTTTATGGACTTTAATGAGGAGTTAATGAAAATTTCTCCTGAGGATTTTATTAAATCATTAAAAGTACATTATAATGCTATGGGAATAGTTGTAGGATTTAACTATAGATTTGGTTATAAAAACTTAGGTGATGTAGAACTTTTAAGTGAATATAGTGAAGAATTAAACTATGAATTAATGGTTGTGAAACCTGTAAAAATCAGAAATGAAGTAGTAAGTAGTTCTACTATAAGACACTATATTCAAGAAGGAAATATAGAAGCTGCTAATGAGTTTTTAAATAGACCATTTATGTTAAGTGGTGAAGTTGTTCATGGAAGGCAAATAGGAAGAACCATTAATTTTCCAACATTGAATTTAAATTACAATAAGGATTTTGTTGTCCCTCAAGGTGGGGTTTATGGAAGCATTGTTCAAATTGAAGGGAAACTTTATAAAGGAATTACAAATATAGGGTATAATCCTACGGTAAATGGAAATAAATTAAGTATAGAAACCTATGTAATAAACTTTTCGAAAGATGTATATGGTGAAGTAATAAATGTATATTTTATAGAAAAGATAAGGGATGAAAAGAAATTTAAATCCGTAGAAAAACTTAAGGCACAATTGGAAACAGACAAAAATTACATATATAGTAGTGATTATAATGAATATATTATAAAGATTCAAAACTCTGTAGTAAAATAAAGCCATAGAACGTACAAGTTATGATGCCAATCAAAATGATAAGTTTGTGCAGGGCTTTTTCTAAAAGGGGTTGAAAGGGGACTCTGTCCCATCCGGTTCAAGGAGAGATACTCAAAGGGAACCATAGGGTTCCTTTTGAAAAAGCCGAACAAGGTAATATAGGGTTCAGTTTGCATCACTATAAATGCAAACTGAACCAAATTGAAAACGGATTAGAATAGACATTAACTTAATAAAGTTTGATATGAACTAAATATATGAAGCTTAAGTGTTTACAAAGCAAATTTAATTTGATATAATTTTTTAGGAACCTTATGCTAAGTGTTTCGATTGCCAACGGAATACATGGCATTTGGCGATTTAACTATTGGAGGTGCTAATATAATGGAAAAGGCAAGAAAACAAGAAATAATAACTCAATTTGCAAGAACTGAAGGAGACACAGGTTCACCAGAAGTGCAAATCGCTTTATTAACAGAAAGAATTAAAGAATTAACTGAACACTTAAAAGTTCATAAAAAAGACCACCACTCAAGAAGAGGTCTTCTAATGATGGTTGGACAAAGAAAAGGACTTTTAAGCTACTTAAAGAAGCAAGATATCGAAAGATACCGTGCAATAATTGCTAAATTAGGAATTAGAAAATAGTTAAGAGCGGCAGAGTCCGCTCTATTATTTTAATTATTTTTATAATCGAAAGGAGGAAATTCAATGACAAATGTTTTATCAACAACAGTAGCTGGAAGAGAGCTTAAAGTTGAATATGGCAAAGTTGGAATGTTATCTGATTGTGCTATGTTTGTTAGTTATGGAGATACTGTAGTCCTTGTAAATGTAAATGCATCTGCTGAACCAAGACAAGGAATTGACTTTTTCCCACTAAGTGTTGAATATGAAGAAAGATTATATGCAGTAGGAAAAATACCAGGAGGGTTCTTAAAGAGAGAGGGTAGACCATCTGAAAAGGCTATTCTAAACTCAAGAGCTATAGATAGACCAATAAGACCTTTATTCCCAAAAGGATATAGAAACGATGTGCAAGTAGTTTGTACAGTTTTATCTGTAGATCAAGATAACTCACCAGAAATTTTGGCAATGAATGCTGCACCAATAGCCCTTCTTGTATCAAGTATTCCATACACTGATGCAATGGCTACAGTTTCTGTAGGATTAATTGATGGAAAATTCGTAGTAAACCCAACTTCAAAAGAAAGAGAATTAAGCTCTATGCAATTAACAGTATGTGCTACAAAAGATAGAGTTATGATGATAGAAGCTGGTGGAGATGAAATTCCAGAAGAGACAATGATTGAAGCTATAGATTTTGGTTTTAATGAATGTCAAACTATAATAGCTTTCCAAGAAGAAGTTAGAGCAAAATTTGGAAAAGTTAAAGCAGAACCAGTATTATACAAAGTTTCAGAAGACGTAGAAAATGATGTTAGATCATTTGCTTATGATATGTTAAAAGAAGCTATGT
Source organism: uncultured Clostridium sp. (assembly GCA_900548455.1). Taxonomy (GTDB): domain Bacteria; phylum Bacillota; class Clostridia; order Clostridiales; family Clostridiaceae; genus Clostridium_J. Next base: position 16,845 of record URKQ01000010.1, on the reverse strand, counting down.
ATATCACTGACAAAGATGAAAGAAATGCTAAAATTGATGAAGTAAAAGCTAAGATTGATGAGGAGTTTTCAGAAAAATATCCTGATCAAGGTAGTGATATAGGAGAAGTTGTTTATGGTATCCAAAAGGAAATCGTAAGACATATGCTTCTAAAAGAGAAGAGAAGACCAGACGGAAGAGCTTTTGATCAAATAAGACCAATATCATGTGATGTTGGAATACTTCCTAGAACTCATGGTACAGGATTATTTACAAGAGGTTTAACTCAAGTTATGACTGTAGCAACTCTTGGGGCACTAGGAGATGTTCAAATAATCGATGGATTGGGTGAAGAGGATTTCAAGAGATATATGCATCATTATAACTTCCCAGCTTACAGTGTAGGAGAAGTTAAACCGCTTAGAGGTCCAGGAAGAAGAGAAATTGGTCATGGAGCTTTAGCTGAAAGAGCTTTAGAGCCATTAATACCTTCTATAGAAGAATTCCCATATGCAATAAGATTAGTTTCAGAAGTTTTAAGTTCTAATGGATCTACATCACAAGCAAGTGTATGTGGAAGTACTCTAGCTTTATTAGATGCAGGTGTTCCAATAAAGAGACCAGCAGCAGGTATAGCAATGGGTCTTATCACTAGTGAAGATTTAAGTGAAGAAGCAGTAATTACAGATATACAAGGAATTGAAGATTTCTTTGGCGACATGGATTTCAAAGTTGCAGGAACAGAGAAAGGTATCACATCAATTCAAGTAGATACAAAGATAAAAGGATTATCTAAATATTGTGTAAGAACTGCAATAGAAGATGCTAAGAAAGCAAGAATGTTTATCTTAGGCAAAATCAATGAATGTATAGCAGAGCCTAGAGAAGAATTATCTGAATTTGCACCTAGAATGTACGTTGTTAATGTAAATCCTGATAAAATTAGAGATATTATAGGACCTGGTGGAAAAACTATTAAGAAGATAATAGCTGACACAGGTGTTAAAATAGATACTAATGATGATGGAAAAGTAGTAATAATGTCTTCAGATTCTGAAAGTGCAAATGAAGCATTAAGAATCATTAAGGAAATAACAAAAGAAGTTGAAGTAGGAGAAATTTACTTAGGAAAAGTTACAAAGATTATGGCTTTTGGAGCTTTTGTAGAAGTTTTACCAGGTAAAGAAGGTCTAGTTCATATTTCAAAACTTGCAAACGAAAGAGTTAATAAAGTTGAGGATGTAGTATCTGTAGGCGATGAAATTTTAGTAAAAGTTACAGAAATAGATGCTCAAGGTAGAGTAAATCTTTCAAGAAAAGATGCATTACAAGACAACGAGGAAAATAAAACTCAAGAATAAGTTTAAAAAGGCTATCTCAAATGAGGGAGCCCTTTTTTAATTTCTAGGCAAATATAGATTCTGGTTTTTAAAATGAAATATGTATATATATAAACTTGCATTTTTTAATTAAAAATATAGTCCCATCCATGGAATACTTTCATAAATTATAATATAATTATCTTGTCATAAACTTATTTATCATAAAGAAAATATTCATAGCATATATATAGATTTAAATTGTTGTATAATTTAAAAATTAATATGAGGTGAAGAAATGGAAGAAAAGTATAGATATTTAAGCGATATGGAAAGATATGAAATAATAAATATTAATGATGGAGATAAGTATAGTATTCTGGGCAACAATGATTTAGTAGTTGATGAAAATGGAGAATTAAAGTTATTATTATTGAAAAGCGGTAAATCAAGTAAATTATTTTCAAGAAATAGTGATTTAATTGAAGTAGCATGGGATTATGTTAAAAAGATTGGATCAAAGACTATAATCATTGATGTAGATGGAGAAACGCTAAGACAATCTCACATATGATATGGAGGCAATTATGAGTATTATAGTTCAAAAATTTGGGGGAACATCAGTGGCTACGGAAGAAAATAGGAAATTAGTAGTTGAGAAGATAAAGGCTGCCTTAGATGAAGGAAAGCAACCTGTAGTAGTAGTGTCTGCCATGGGGAGAAAAGGTTCACCTTATGCAACAGACACATTATTATCTTTAGTGGATGAAAATATAAAGGCAAAGAATCCAAGAGCTATAGATTTGCTTTTATCCTGTGGAGAAATTTTATCTACTGTAGTTATGACTAATGAATTATTGAAGGCGGGAATTGAGGCTGTTCCATTAACTGGAGGAGAAGCTGGAATTAAGACTGACGATAATTATAATAATGCTGCAATATTAGATGTAGACCCAAAGGAGATACTTAAGATATTAGATGAAGGAAAAGTTCCTGTAGTAGCAGGATTTCAAGGAAAAACTGAGAAAGGAACTACTACTACAATCGGAAGAGGAGGTAGTGATGTTACAGGAGTTATTCTTGGAGCTGCATTAAAGGTGCCTGAAGTTGAAATATATAAAGATGTAGATGGTATTATGACTGCAGACCCTAGAATTGTATCGGAAGCTTCTCTTATAGAAAATATTAGTTATGATGAAGTATTTCAATTTGCAGATCAAGGAGCTAAAGTAATTCATCCTAGAGCTGTAGAAATATCTAGAAAGTATAATATTCCTTTAGTAATAAAGAATACCTTAAGTAACTGTTATGGGACAACAATTGCTGGTTACGTGGCAGATAACAATAAGATAATAACTGGTATAACTCATATGGATAATAGAATTCAGATTAAGATTAATGGAAATGGAAAAGTGTCATCAAATTTAATTTTTCATACCTTGGCTGAAAAATCAATTAGTATTGATATGATAAGTGTATTCCCTTCAGAAAAAGTTTTTACAATTGATAAAAATGATTTAGAAAAGTTTAATGATATTGCAAAAGAAGAAAATATAACTTATGAATATATTGAAAATTGCAGTAAAATATCAATTATTGGAGCTAAAATGAGAGGAATTCCAGGAGTTATGTCAAGAATTCTTAAAGCCTTGGAAGAAGGAAATATCGAAATATTGCAAACGGCAGATTCGCACACTACTATATGGTGTTTAGTTGCAAGTGACAAAGTTAAAACAGCAATTAATTTGCTTCACAGAGAATTTGAATTAGGTTAGTATATAAATGCCTTCTAATGCACAAAATAAGTTGGGTTAGGAGGCGTTATTTATGTCAAATGAAAACAGTGAATTTAATTCAGGTTGGTGTGAAACAAATTTAGAAGATAAAAAAAGTGAAAGAGCCAAAAATAAGAACGTTAAGTCTAATAATCAAAACAATGAAGAAGATGAAGATGAAAATTCTAATTCAAATAACAGTGTTCAAAATATAAAAGAAATAGGTACTATGGATATACCAAACTCTGATGATAGAATTCAAATCATTCCTATTATCGGACAAATAGAAGGTCATAACATATCAAACAATCAAACTAAGTCAACGAAGTATGAACATATAATTCCTCAATTAATAGCAATTGAGCGAGATAAGAAAGTTAAAGGTGTTTTAGTAGTATTAAACACAGCTGGTGGAGATGTAGAAGCTGGTCTTGCTATAGCAGAGATGATTACAAGTCTTAGCAAACCAACAGTATCAATAGTGATTGGTGGAGGACATTCAATAGGAGTTCCTCTAGCAACTTCATCAGATTATTCATTTATAACACCATCTGCCACTATGATAGTACATCCAATTAGAATGAATGGATTTGTTATAGGGGTATCTCAAACTTTTGATTATTTCAGAAAGATGCAAGATAGAATTGTAGATTTTGTAGTTAGAACTTCCAACATCACTGATGAAAAGTTTAGAGAGCTAATGAGTCAAACGGATGAGCTGCTTAATGATATCGGCACTATATTAATTGGAGATCAAGCAGTGGAATGTGGACTTATAAATGAAGTTGGAGGAATACGTCAAGCCCTAGATAAACTAGAGGAATTAATTGATGAAGAAGATGAGAAAACAGAAGAATAAAAAAATGTAGGCATTGATTAACACAATGTCTACATTTTTGTTTGTGGAAGAATATTAATGGTTATAATCCAAATAGGTGTGTATTTAGTTTTTTGGAGAAAATTTTACTTCTATTTTTATCTTAATTAAAAATATTTGAAATTTGTAGTGATTTCAAGGTACAATATGAGGTGAAGCATATATGGAATTATTTTCATCGATTATTAAGAAGTAATGTGGAGGAGATAGTATGACAAAAGGAAGAGCTACGTCTAAAAAGAAACAAAGTAAAAAAAGCTCATCTAAAATAAAGAGCTCAACAAAGAAAAAAGAAAAGCTATTTGATTTTAATGGAATATTACTCATAGTAGTAGCTGCTTTAGTTTCATTGTCGTTGTTGTCGGGATTTTTTACCGATTCAAGTACAATAGCAGGGAGCTTAGGAGGAATTTTAAATAGATTTTTTATTGGAATATTTGGTATTGGAGCATATGTATTGCCGTTTTTATTAGTTTTTATGGGAGTTTGCTATATCAAAACAGATAAATATTTTAAGGCAACTAAGAGAACTGTAGGGATATTATTATTTATTATAGTAACCATGCTGTTTATGGAAATGATAGTTTTAGGTGCGTATTATCAAAGAGGTGAATTTGTAAAGGCTATTGCAGCTCAATGGGGAATAATATGGCCCCCTCATGGTGGGCTTCTATCACTTATGGTAGCAGTTCCTATGTATTTATTAATAGGTAGATGGGGAAGCTATATCATTTTTATTGCCCTTTATATAGTTTCTTTAGTTTTAATTAATGGAATTACCTTAAAGGAATTATTTACTTTTGAAAGACCAAAAAAGGAAAAGAAAAAACTTGAGGATGAAAAAGGAAATAATACGGAATCATTAAATTATGTATTAGCAGCAGATGAAGAAGAGGAAGTTGAAATAGCACCACATATTCAGCCAGAAGATATAAAAATAATAGACTTTATGAAAGATAGTGATGAGGAAAATGAAAAGAAGGGCTTCGTAGAAAACAAAAAAGAAGAAATTAAACATAGTGAAAATAAAAAATCTATAGATGAGGATATTGAAATTAATTTATCACAAAGTCCAGTTATATATGAATATAAATATCCAACCTTGGATCTTTTAAATAAAAGTTCTAATAACTTTAAAAATGGAGATAAAAAAGAATTACTTAACAATGCCAATAAACTTCAAGATACCTTAGCTAGTTTTGGAGTAGAAGCTAAGGTTGTACAGGTTACCAAGGGACCATCAGTAACACGATTTGAGTTGCAACCTCATGTGGGAGTTAAAGTAAGTAAAATAGTAAACTTAGCAGATGATATTGCATTAAACTTGGCAGCGTCAGGAGTTAGAATTGAAGCTCCTATACCTGGAAAGGCAGCGGTTGGGATAGAAGTACCCAATAAGGACTTGTCAGCAGTTCTCTTAAGAGAAGTAATTGAAAGTGATGAATTTACAAATAGTAAGAAGAATTTAGCTTTTGCCTTAGGAAAAGATATTGCAGGAAATTGTGTTGTAGGAGATCTTACAAAAATGCCTCATATGCTAATTGCTGGAGCTACAGGTTCAGGAAAGAGTGTATGTATAAATACATTACTTATAAGTTTAATATATAAATATACACCTCAAGAAGTGAAACTATTACTTATAGACCCTAAAGTGGTAGAACTTAATATATATAATGGGATACCACACCTTTTGATTCCGGTAGTTACTGATCCTAAAAAGGCAGCAGGAGCTCTATATTGGGCAGTTAATGAAATGACTAGAAGATATAAGTTATTTGCAGATAATAATGTTAGAAATATAGAAGGATATAATGAATTTGCAGAGAAAGGAATAGTTGATGAAAAATTACCGTGGGTTGTAATTATCATCGATGAGCTTGCAGATTTAATGATGGTTTGTCCTAATGATGTAGAGGAATATATAGCTAGACTTGCCCAAATGGCTAGAGCTGCTGGTATGCATCTTGTAATAGCAACTCAAAGACCTTCTGTAGATGTAATAACTGGAGTAATAAAAGCCAATATACCATCTAGGGTGTCTTTTGCAGTTTCAAGTCAAATAGATTCTAGGACTATACTTGATTCATCAGGGGCAGAAAAGCTTCTTGGAAAAGGCGATATGCTTTATTATCCTGTTGGTGAATCTAAGCCTATTAGAATTCAAGGAGCATTTGTATCGGAAGAAGAAGTAGAAGCTGTAGTAAGTTTTGTTAGAGAAAGTGTTACGGAAGTTGAATATAAAAAAGAGATAATAGATGAGATAGAAAATAGTGCAAGTAAAGGAAAGAATTCTGAGGAATGTGATGAACTTCTTGATGAAGCGATACAAATTGTATTGGAAGAGGGTCAAGCATCAACATCAATGTTGCAGAGAAGACTAAAAATAGGTTATAATAGAGCGGCTAGAATTATAGATGAAATGGAAGCGGAAGGTATTATTTCTGGTAGAAACGGAAGTAAACCTAGACAAGTGCTTGGAAGAGAAGATTTAAGCAGGTAGTCTGTAATAAAAAACATAGCCAATAGGATAACGTAGGAGGAAGTTTAGTGGAAAAGTTAAAATTTGGAGTAATAAACTTAGGTTGCGATAAAAATAGAATAGATGCTGAAATAATTATTAATAGTTTGAAAGAAAAGTATGAATTAGTACTAAATGAAGAAGAAGCCGATATATTATTAATAAATACATGTGGATTTATTGAGAGTTCAAAACAAGAGTCAATTGATACAATTCTAGAAATGTCAAAATACAAAGATGGAAAATGTAAGGTTTTGATGGCTACTGGATGTTTAACTCAAAGATATGGTAGTGAACTTATGGATTTAATTCCGGAATTAGATATAATTTTAGGGGTAAATGATTATGATAAGCTTCATCAATCTATAGAAAAAGCATTAGTAAGTGGTGAGAAATCTTGTTTGACTACCTATAGTGATACTAACATTAACACGGGTAAAAGAATTGTAACTACGGGACAAACAACAGCTTACATAAGAATATCTGAAGGCTGTAATAATGTTTGTGCTTATTGTGCAATACCTAAGATAAGAGGTAGATATAGAAGTAGAACTATGGAAGATATCTTAAGAGAAGCTAAAGAATTAGCTATTAATGGATATAAGGAGTTAATTATTGTAGCTCAAGATACTACTAATTATGGAGTGGATTTATATGGTAAGAAAACACTTCATTTACTTCTAAGAGAACTATCGAAAATAAAATCTATTAAATGGATAAGAATTTTATATTGCTATGCAGAGGAGCTTACGGATGAAATAATTGATGAGATAGCTATCAATGAAAAAGTGTGTAAGTATATCGATATTCCTCTTCAACATATTAGTGATGAAGTATTAAAGGGAATGAGAAGAAAAGGAAGAAGAAAAATAATAACTGAAAATATAACTAAACTTAGGAAGAGAGTTCCCGATATAGTTATTAGGACTACATTTATTGTAGGCTTTCCTGGAGAGACTGAGGAGAATTTCAATGAGTTGCTTGAATTTACAAGAGATACAAGATTTGATAAGTTAGGAGTGTTTACTTACTCTCAGGAAGAAGGAACGGTAGCGGCAACAATGGACTGTCAAATTGATGAAGAAACTAAAGAGAGCAGATTAGATAAATTAATGGTACTACAACAGGGGATTTCTTTAGAGATTAACAAAAATAACATAGGAAAAGAATGTGAAGTTTTAATAGAAGGAATGAAAAAGGGGTATTATTACGGAAGAACCTATGGAATGGCACCTGAAATTGATGGAGAAGTCCTAGTTAAGGGAAACGACTTATCTATAGGAGGATTTGTTACAGTTAAGATAATAAAAGCCTTAGAATATGATTTAATTGGTGAAATTATCTAACAATTTATAGACTATTTAAATAAAGTTAACAATCACCAATAGGTTACTGACAAAATTTATTGTATAATATCTTTAGATGAGAAATTTTACTAAAAGATATCTTCAAATAAAAAATGCTATAGTCAAAATTGTAGAGTAGGAGATGTTGATAATGAATCTTGCAAATAAACTTACAGTAATACGTATGATATTAGTGCCTATATTTTTAATCGCCTCCATGTTTGGAACAATAGAAGGGAATATTATTGCACTAGTAATTTTTATTGTTGCGTCCATTACCGATAAATTGGATGGATATATTGCTAGGTCCAAAAATCAAATAACTAACTTTGGAAAATTCATGGATCCATTGGCAGATAAGCTGCTAGTTACAAGTGCACTAATTGTTCTTGTGGAAAAAGGAATAGTTCCGGGTTGGGTAGTTGTAATAATAATAGCTAGAGAATTTATAGTTTCAGGACTAAGAACCTTAGCTGCTTCTCAAGGAGTAGTAATTGCTGCTAGCAATTGGGGAAAACTTAAGACAGCTACACAAATGGTAGGTATAATAATGGCCCTTTTATCATTGGTATACAGTGCTTCTTGGCTAAATATTTCAACACAGATTGTTATATATGTAGCAGCGGTGATAACTTTAATATCTGGTGTAGATTATTTTGTTAAAGGTAAGGGTATAATTAACATCAATAAATAATGTTTAAAAAGTTTTAAGTTGTCAAACATAATAGATAGTTAAGTTTGAAGCTAAAGGATGATGAGAGTGAAGAGTGAGTGCTTTTCACTCTTCATTAATTTTAAATGTTTTTGCACCAGTAAACTAACAATAGGTTGACCAGATAAATCAAATAATATATAATTGTAATATAAGAACGATTGTTCGAGTGGAAGGATGTGAACCCTAAGGGAATTATATGAATAACGATAAAATAAAAGCATTAGAAGCTGCAATGGGTCAAATAGAAAAACAATTTGGTAAAGGCTCTGTAATGAAACTAGGAGAAGGAAGTACTCTAAGTGTAGATTGCATCTCTACTGGATGTTTAGGTTTAGATATAGCTTTAGGAGTAGGTGGAGTACCTAGAGGAAGAATAGTTGAAGTTTTTGGACCAGAATCTTCAGGTAAGAGTACTGTAGCATTACATATTGTTGCAGAAGCTCAAAAACAAGGTGGCTGTGCTGCATATATAGATGCTGAACATGCATTAGATCCTGTTTATGCTAAAGCATTAGGCGTAGATATTGATAATTTAATAGTATCTCAACCAGATACAGGTGAGCAGGGTCTTGAAATTGCAGAGGCCTTAGTTAGATCTGGAGCTATAGATGTAATTGTTGTAGACTCAGTTGCAGCTTTAGTACCAAAGGCAGAAATTGAAGGAGAGATGGGTGATGCCCATGTAGGACTTCAAGCAAGACTTATGTCACAAGCATTAAGAAAGCTTACAGGAACAATTAATAAGACAAAATGTTGTGCTGTTTTCATAAACCAATTAAGAGAAAAGGTTGGAGTAATGTTTGGTAATCCAGAAACTACTCCAGGAGGAAGAGCTCTTAAGTTCTATGCTTCTGTTAGATTAGACGTAAGAAAGATTGATACAATTAAACAAGGAGATAGCTTCTTAGGAAATAGAACTAGAGTTAAAGTTACTAAAAATAAAGTTGCTCCTCCATTTAAACAAGCTGAATTTGATATAATGTATGGAGAAGGTATTTCTTTAGAAGGAGATATTCTTGATATAGCTGTTAAAGAAGAAATTGTACAAAAAAGTGGAGCATGGTTTGCTTATGGAGATGTTAGACTTGGACAGGGTAGAGAAAATGCTAAAAACTTTTTCAAGGAAAATCCAGAAATAAGAGATGAAATTGAAAATAAAATTAGAGAAAAATACGAGTTACCTTCACGTATAGCTGTTTCTACTGAAGTTGCAGCAGATAAACAAGAAAAGTAAATATTAGTTGAACTTAAAAGGGAACCGAAAGGTTCCTTTTTTAAAATTATAAATTAGTATTAGTTATAAAATACAAAAGAAATGTTATGAGGTTGGTTCGACCTTTTGAGCATGGTAAACTTGCTACAGTAGTAGTGACCATGAAGCCACCACTTCAAGGAAGTAAGTGGGGTGTAGTTCACAGTGCATTTATATACAAAAATTTCAAAAAAACATTATGAAAAAGCATTATAAAAAGATGGTTTTTTGGGCATCTTTATAAAAGGTAGTATTTAGTAATAAACTTGACAATGGTAATAAAGTGATATAAAATTAAGACAAATACTGGTTTAATATAATTGATAGGAATTGAATGAAATATGCACCTTTTCAAGCTTTCATTTTACTGCAAATAAATGTCATAAAATAAGCAAAGGAGGTGTTGAGCATGAATACAAAAATGCTAATTATAATAGGCGTTGTTTTAGTGGTCTGTCTAGTAGCCATATTTGTTTTTATCTATACAAGAAAGAATATATCTTTAGCCAACGTTTCTAAATCAGAAGAAGAGGCGAAGAGAATAATAAATGATGCTGAGAAAGATGCTGAATCTAAGAAGAAAGAAGCAATTCTTGAAGCCAAGGAAGAAGTCCATAGATTGAGGGCTGATTTCGATAAGGAGTCAAGAGAAAGAAGAAATGAAATTCAGCGTTTGGAAAGAAGAGTTCTTCAAAAAGAGGAATCATTAGATAAAAAAACTTTAGCTATTGAGAAAAAAGAAGAATCATTAAATAAGAAACAGCAGGATATTGAAAATTTAGAAGCTGCTGTTGAAGAACTTCATAATGGAGTTAGAGAAGAATTACAAAGAGTGGCAGGACTAAGCACTGAAGAAGCAAGACAAATATTATTAAGTGAAGTTAAAAGAGAAATTAAGCATGAAACAGCCGTAATGATTAAAGAGGCTGAAGCTAAAGCAAAAGAAGAAGCAGATAAAAAAGCTAGAGAAATTGTAACATATTCAATACAAAGATGTGCAGCTGATCACGTAGCTGAATCAACAGTACATGTTGTATCGCTTCCAAATGATGAGATGAAAGGTAGAATCATCGGTCGTGAGGGAAGAAATATAAGGGCTCTAGAAACCTTAACAGGAGTTGATTTAATTATTGATGATACTCCAGAAGCAGTTATTCTTTCAGCTTTTGATCCTATTAGAAGGGAAGTTGCGAAAATAGCACTTGAAAAGCTAATAGTTGATGGAAGAATACATCCAGCTAGAATAGAAGAGATGGTTGAAAAGGCTAAAAAAGAAGTTGAAAACGACATAAGAGAAGAGGGAGAACAAGCAACCTTCGAAACAGGTATCCATGGATTACATGTGGAAATAATCAGACTTTTAGGAAGATTAAAATATAGAACTAGTTATGGTCAAAATGTATTAAAACATTCCATAGAGGTTTCTTATTTGGCAGGACTTATGGCATCAGAATTAGGTCTTGATCCAACACTTGCAAAGAGATGTGGTTTACTACATGATATAGGAAAGGCTGTTGACCATGAAGTTGAGGGTCCTCATGCGCTTATTGGGGCTGAAATAGCTAAGAAGTGTCACGAATCTCCAGTAGTAGTAAATGCAATTGCTGCTCATCACGGTGATGTTGAATATCAATCATTAGAAGCTGTACTTATTCAAGCAGCAGATGCGATATCAGCAGCTAGACCGGGAGCGAGAAGAGAAACTTTAGAAGCGTATATCAAAAGATTAGAAAAATTAGAAGAAATCGCAAATTCATATGAATGTGTAGAAAAGTCGTATGCAATTCAAGCCGGAAGAGAAATTAGAATTATGATTAAACCAGAAGATGTTGATGATGCAGGAGCAATTGAAGTTGCAAGAGATATTGTTAAGAAGATAGAATCTGAATTAGAATATCCTGGACAAATCAAAGTTAATGTTATCAGAGAAACAAGAGCAGTAGAATATGCTAAATAATTAGGATTGTAAATAAGGTCTCCTAGAAATAGGAGGCTTTTATTTTTTATGACCATGAAATATCCTTTACAGTTTTTTGTTTAAGTGATATTATGAACATATGAAAGTTGCTATTCATTTTAATCACAAATGAATAAGAACTTGCATAGACTATCTTTGGAATGGTATACATACTATCTATATTTACATAGACTTAAATCATTACTTATGAAGATAGACTTATTAATTAACTTATTTAGGATTAAATGAAATAGAAAACAGGGATGTGTTATTTTCTGAAGATAGCAAAAATAAAGTTTATTGCGATTAGTTATTGCAATAGTTAAATATTATTTATGGGGGTATTTTAAATGATATTATCACAAAAGGCTAAAAGAATTTCACCATCACTTACGTTGGCTATTACTGCCAAGGCAAAGAAAATGAAAGCTGATGGCATTGATGTTATAGGGTTTGGAGCAGGAGAACCTGATTTCAATACTCCACTCAATATACAAGATGCTGCCATTGATGCTATCCAAAATGGACAAACAAGATATACTGCAGCTTCAGGTATTGTTGAATTAAAAAAAGCTATTGTGGATAAATTTAAGAGAGATAATAATTTAAATTATAAGACATCACAAATAGTGGTTTCTACTGGTGCAAAGCAATGTTTAGCTAATGCTTTTCAGGCTATATTAAATCCAGGGGATGAGGTGTTAATAGGGGCACCATACTGGGTTAGTTATCCTGAATTAGTTCAGCTTTCTGACGGAGTACCTGTATTTGTAGATACTGAGGAAAAAAATTCTTTTAAATTAACAGTAACAGCATTAGAAAAGGCATTAACAAAGAATACTAAGGCAATAATATTAAATAGCCCAAATAATCCTACAGGTACTACTTATACAAAAAATGAATTAAATGAAATTGCAGACTTTGCAAAGAAAAATGATATAATAATTATATCAGACGAAATATATGAAAAACTTTTATATGGAGAAGAAGGTCATGTATCCATTGCAAGTTTATCAGAAGATGCTTACAATAGAACAATTGTAATAAATGGTGTTTCCAAAGCTTATGCTATGACTGGATGGAGAATAGGTTATGCAGCAGCAAGTGAGGAAATAATATCTTTAATGTCAAATATACAAAGCCATACTACATCTAATCCATGTTCTATTTCTCAATATGCTGCTTTGGAAGCTCTTTTAGGAGACCAGGGCGAAGTTGAAAAAATGAAGGTTGAGTTTAAGAAAAGAAGAGATTATATGGTAGATAGAATTAACTCTATAAAAAATCTATCTTGCGTAAAACCAGAAGGTGCATTTTATGTTATGATAAACATTTCTAATATATTGAACAAAGAATATGAAGGAGCTGTAATTAAGGATTCTCTTCAATTTAGTGATTTATTATTAGAAAAAGAAAAAGTAGCGGTTGTACCAGGGATAGCATTTGGAGTAGATAATTACGTAAGACTTTCTTATGCAACATCTATAAAGAATATAGAAGAAGGATTAAATAGAATTGAAAGCTTTGTTAATGGCATAAAATAAAAAACTCATAGACGAGGTGATTGATATGCTAACAAAGGAAATATTAATAAGTAATCCACAAGGATTGCATGCAAGGCCAGCAACACTACTAGTGCAAAAGGCTACAACTTTTAAAAGTGAAGTTACATTAGAGTACAATGGTAAAAGCGCTAATGCAAAAAGTTTAATTGGTGTTTTATCTTTAGGAGTTAATAAAGGTAATACTATTAACTTAATAACTAATGGAACTGACGAAGAAGCAGCTATAGAAGAAGTTGCAAAAATAATAGAGAATTTATAATTTCTAATTTATAAAAGGTGAGCGTGAGCTCACCTTTTATTTTTGTTCTATTTTATAAATCATAGTCATACATTTTATTAAAGTACTAAAATTGGAGGGATGATTATGACTGTTGAAAGTGAATATGAAATGATTCCGTTATCACCAGTAACGTATAATGCTATACCTGAAGCAATGAAGGAATTTATAGTGCAGTGTGGAATGATGGAAGCACTTCCTAGAGATTATGTTGTGAAAAATGCGGAAAGTGATTCTGTTGAAGTATTAAATGTAGATTCTCTTAGAAATAATTATAATTACGATGATGGAGAGGATTATGAAGACGATATTGATAAGTATGTAGAAGAACTAATTAACATAGATAAAGAAGTAAATAAAGATAGAGTATATAAAAATAGGGGAAGTGAAGATGAAAGGGTAGAAAATATAATAACTAATTTAGAAAAAGAAAATAAAGGTATTTTTAAATTTCTTGAAGTAAATGGTATAAGCTATGATAGATCTAAAAAATTTATAAAGAGAGTAGTTAGACTTGCTATTAAAAGTGATGTTTAGGATATAAGAGTTAAAAGTGAAAAGTTAGTAGTGGATAGTTTCCAGGAGTTTCTTAAGGGGGGATAAAATGAAGTACACAAGATATAATTTAAAGCCAAAACGAAAGAATAGTAATAATTTTTTATTTTACCTTGCAATAATATTGCTATTAGCACTGTTATTAGGTACAGGAATTCATAGTATAGCTAAAAAGTCAGGAACATTATGGTATAAAAACGAGATTAATAATGAAGTGAAAGAAAAAGAAGAAGTTGAAAAAAATACTCCTACCGAAAAAAATGAGGACAAGCAACCAGAGCAGGTAAAGGACGATGAAGGTAAATCACCTATAGTTGGGGATGGTAGCTGTGAGTTTTATATATTACAATGCGGTGCTTTTAAGGTGAAGGAAAATGCAGATAAAATTATAAGTAAAATGTCATCGGTGGGAACTCCTTTTATAATAAGCGAAGGTGAGCTTACTAAAGTTTATTTTGGAATATTTTCTAAAGAAAAATTGAATGATGGAATTGCAGCTTTAGAAAGTGTGGGAGTTGAAAGCAGCAAAGTATCAATTAAAATTGGAGCAAAAGATATATCTACAGTTCAAATGTGTGAAAGTATAGATGGATTACTACAAATAGTTAATAAAACATGTGAACCTGGAGTTCAATCGGTGAAGACTGATGAATTAAAAGCATGGGTAGGTGGACTTGAGGAAATAGGGGAATCTATGGAAAGTTATGGAAATGCAAAGACCCTTAAAGAATATATAAATTCACTACCACAAGAAGTAGATAAGAACTTGGGGAAAGATATACTAGTAAATATATATAATATTCTTATAAAATATAAAACAAAATAAAAAAGGAAAATTCATTTTGTAATAATATACGTATATTGTTATGAATGAATTTTTTTGCTTATAATATATCACTCTATTTTACTACAGAGGGATATAAAAATTATAGGTTGTTAAAAAACTTTAAAAAATTTATAATGGTCTTGTGTAAAAAAATATTAAATGTTACACTATATAAGATGTAAAGCATCATTTTTTTTAATCAAGTATATTGAATTTTAGATATACTGGGGGATTTTTTATGGGAAAAACATATAAAAGTGCTAAAGAATATGTATTTATAACACTATTGGGTGCTATTTCAGGTAGTTTTATAGGAGATTTTTTGGGTAGCACTTTTCCTAGCTTAGAATTTTTGGGTAAGGCATATTACATAGGTTTAAAAACACCTATAGTAATTGATTTAAAAGTATTAGAGTTTACCTTTGGTTTGGGCATAGGGATTAACTTGATGTCCATCATTGGAGTAATTTTGGCTATTATACTATACAAAAAGTTCTAGGAGGAAGTTATGAAAGTTGTATTAGCATCTGGCTCACCAAGAAGGCAGGAACTTCTTAAAAGGATAGTGCAAGATTTTCAAATTGTAGTAAGCTCTTTTGATGAAGGAGCAATTCCTTATGATGGTGACATAGAAAAATATGTCTGTAAATTAGCGAGAGGTAAAGCAGAAGCTGTAGTGAAAGATATACAGGATGAAAGCATTATTATCGGTTGTGATACGGTGGTGTACTTGAATGGTAAGGTCCTTGGTAAGCCAAGGGATGAAGCCGAAGCAAAAAGTATGCTTAGATCATTGAGTGGCAATACTCATAAAGTGTATTCAGGTATTGTTTTGATAAATAGCAAAACGCATAAACGTATAGAAAAAAGTATATGTACTGAAGTCAAATTCATGAATTTGTCAGAAGATATGATTGAACGCTATGTTAATTCTGGTGCTTGCTTTGGTAAAGCAGGGGCTTATGGAATACAAGATGATGCAGCTGTTTTTGTGGAAAGCATCAATGGATGTTATTACAATGTAGTAGGATTTTCATTAAATACTGTATTTTTAATGCTAAGGGAGATGGGGGTAAATCTATAAAGGAGCTTTTATTATGAATTATAAAATAAAAGTTAAAGATTTGCCTAAAAATGAAAGACCGAGAGAGAAGCTTTTGAGATATGGAGCTAACCAGCTATCAAATTCAGAGCTTTTAGCAGTTATACTAAGAACGGGAACTAAAGATGAGAATATACTAAACTTATGTGATAAATTAATAAGTCACTTTGGCGGTATTAATGGTCTTTTAAATCCATCCATAGAAGAGCTAAAAGGGATAAAGGGTATTGGTGAAGCAAAGGCCACTCAAATTATGGCTTTAGCAGAACTTTCGGCTCGATTTAATTCCTTTAAATCAGGAGAAGAATATGTTATATCTTGTCCTAAAGATGTTGCCTTTTATATGATGAAAGAAATGAATACTTATAAAAAAGAGTATTTTAAATTAATTATGTTAAATACTAAAAACATAGTTATTTCAGTTAAGGATGTATCCATTGGAAACTTAAATAGTTCCATTGTGCATCCAAGAGAAGTTTTTGTAGAAGCTATAAAAATGAGTAGTGCATCAGTGATACTATGTCATAATCATCCGTCGGGAGATCCAACTCCCAGTAAGGAAGATATAGCAGTTACAAAACGGTTAAAGGAATGTGGCACCTTGTTAGGAATTGAGGTTTTAGATCACATTATAATAGGAAGAAAAAAGTATATAAGCTTAAAAGAAGAAGATATTGTATGATTGAAAGGAGAAAAATTAGATGCCAAAACTCGGAATAGCTCCGGTTCTATTTAATATAGGAGAACCTGTTATGTATGGGTTACCTACAGTAATGAACCCA
>URKQ01000009.1 GCA_900548455.1 uncultured Clostridium sp. | reverse complement strand
CTAGCGGATAAATATTTATTATTATTAATACAACCTAATTTATATCGGAAGGGTTGCACTTTAATTTACAATTGAGGAATTATAAACCTAATAATATTAAGAATATTTTTGCAATATGGTAAAATATATTTGAAATTTCAATCTATTTATATATAATTAAATAAAGGTGTTTTGGTAAAAAACAGAAATAATATGAAATAAATAGAAAAAAGGTGGATGTTATGAGAAATTACGTTAAAGAATACTATGATAACAACTATGAAAAAGAATGGAATAGATTAAAAAAGCCATATAGAATAATTGAGTTTATGAGCACCATGTATTTAATAGAAAAATATTTTCCTAAAGAAGGTGATGCCATTGACATTGGATGTGGTCCAGGAAGATATTCTATTGAGTTACTAAAAAAAGGATATAATGTAACCCTCTTTGAACTATCAGGTGAAGAGCTAAAATTAGCTAAGAGTAAGATAGAAGAGGAAGGATTAAAGGCACAAGATTATATCTGTGAAGATGCATTAAATTTGCACTTGTTAGAAAGTGAAAAATATGATGTTTTATTATTAATGGGACCTATGTATCATGTGTTAAATGAAACTGATAGAGTAAAAATACTAAAAGAAGCACGTAGAATATTAAAAGATGATGGGATAGCGCTTATTTCTTATATAAATTCTTGGGGATGTTTAAAATCGGGTGTTACTGAATTTAGTGAAGTATTTAGTGACTTACAAAATGTATATAATTATTTAGATGAACAAAAATTTGATCCAAATTCAAGTTTTACAGATTTGTATATGACAACACCAACAAATGCTTTAAAAGAAGTAACTGAAGCTGGATTTAATATAATATCATATGCTGGAGTAGAGAGCTTTTTATCTGGTATAGAGTCTAGAGTTGTAGAGTTAGCAGAAGAAGATAAAAATGTATATAATAATTTATTAAAAGTTGCATCGGAAACATGCGAATATCCTCAATATAGAGATGCTACTGAACATATTCATATTATAGTTAAGAAATAGATGCAATGTAGTGATAATCAGAGAGCGTTAATAGGAGGAGAAAATGATAAGTTATAATAACAAATTCTATACCATATCCAAAGACGTTGTATTTAAGCAGAGAACAAAAGATTATTATAATAAAAATAATGAATTTAATTTATATGTGAATTACAAGCCCTATTTTATTAAAGGATTATCTGCTGAACTTTTTAAGTATTTAATTAGTGGTTATATTTATGATATCGATGATTGCGAAGAGGATATTGAAAAATTTAACATTGCGATAAATTCATTAATTAATAGAAACTGGGCTGTAGAAGTAAAAAATAAAGATGATATTAAATATTGTAAGTCTAAGGCAATGGTTCCATTAAATGCAGAAGGAAAATACTATTTTTTAAATTTAGGTTTTAGGACTATTGATGAAGTAAGTGAAGAAGTATATGAGGCAGTTAAATTTGATAACTATAAGAAACTTGATAAGAAAGATTTAGATTATCTATTAGGAAGAAGATATATAAAGTTTGATAAAAATGATGAAATGCAATCATTAATTAATAGAAGTAATTATGCAAATGTATATATAATTTTTTCATATAAGTGTAATATGAGATGCATTTATTGTTTTGAGAGTAAGGAAAATAGATTTTATAAGGAGGAAGAATTATCTAGTGAAGAGATAGTTTCTATGATTGATAAAATTTCTGATGGAAAAGACACTGTTATAACTTTATATGGGGGCGAGCCCTTATTAAATAGTAATATGAATAAAATACATTATTTGATTAAATGGTCAAAAGAGAAAGAAAATATATCCTTTAGAATTATAACAAATGGAACTAATGTAAAGTTGTTTATGCCAGAATTTATAGCTATAAAAGATAAAATTTGTGAATTTATAATAACAGTGGATGGACCAGCTAAGGTACATGATCAAAGAAGATTTTTTGCGAATGGACAACATTCTTTTGATAAAATAATGGAGTCAATAAAAATTTTAACTGAGAATAAAATGAAAGTGTGTATTCGGATAAACTTAGATAGAGATAATATAGAACACCAATATGATTTTTTAAAGTATTTGTGTCAAGTAGACATAGACAAAGAGTATTTATCAGTTGTATATTATAGAGTTGAAAATAAGAATGATCCTTCTTTTAATTCAGTTTCATATGAAGAATGCTTTGATTTATATAAGAAAATAGAAGATATAAAAGACATAGATATTATTTTTGGTGATCCAATATTATCACTAGTAGTTGATATGGCAAGAGAAAGTGAACCATATCCTTATATAAGGTCAAAGTATTGTAGTTTAGACAAAACATATGTAATTGATTGCGATGGTAAAATTTATTATTGTAATGAAAGTATGGGAATACTAGATTTTTATAGAAAAATTCATACCCATGAAGATAATAATATGATTGAAAACAATCATAAGTGTTTAGAGTGCAATTTATACTACGGTTGTTATGGAGGATGTACTTTAAAAAGATATAACTATAAAAAGAATTATAATATTGAGCTTTGTGAAAGAAAAGAAATAATTAATGTATTAAATAGTTTATGTAAATATAAAAATGATAAACATAATTAGTAGGATTTTATCACAAATAGTAGAATTTTAAGGTTAAATTTTATATGTAAAATTATTGAATATAATGGAAAAATATACTAAGATATATTATAAGTATTCTAGCTTTACTGGGAGGGTAATTATGGAAAAGAAAATGGAAGTATTTGAATTAGATTTTGCAAGAGATTTTGAAGAAGTGGATTTTTCTAATACAGAATTATTAGCATCTAAGGGTAGTAAATACAGACCTTGTGAGGAATGTAAATAATTATTTAGATTGGTGAATCTAAAGGCAGACCTACTTATGCTTGCGAGGAGTGTAAATAGTTAATCAATTTATTAGGTAAAATAGAAATTAATTATATTAAAAGCTAGAATACTTTTTAAAGGAGAGATAGCTATGATGTATTCATATAGGTATAAGGATGGATATCTTATTTATGATAAATATAAAAATAATATTAAATATTCAAAGGTAGAGAACAATGATTTAGAGGAAACTTCATCAGGAGATATATGTTCAAGAGAACCAGTTTTATATGATGAATTTAAGCGAGAAAAGGTTAACAAAGTAAGCCTTACTTATTTTTCTACACCCTTTTGTAATTTAAGATGCAATTATTGTTATGAGCATAAAACTAAAAATCAATATAATATGGAAGTAATGTCAGCACAACAATATTATGATACATTTAACATAATAAAAAATGCATTTCCAAATGCAAAGACATTTAAATTGAATTTCTTTGGGGGAGAACCTTTTTTAGCTAAAAAAGAAATTTTTGCATTTATAGAAATGATTAACGAAGATTATAAAGTTAAAAATGAGAAATTTCCACAGCTTGTTACAATTACTAATGGTACATTGTTAACTGAAGAAGATATGGAATTTATTCATAGGTATTTCGCATCTATAACTTTTAGCGTTGATGGTACAAAAAATATTCATGATTTTAATAGAATATATAATAGTGGACAAGGTACCTATGAAGATGTAATTAGTAATGTTGAGAAGTTCAATAAAATAAATGAAGATAAAAAAATTTTTACAGCATGTGAAGTTACAATGACAGATGCTTATTTTAAAGGTAATGATAACAATATAATAAAGCCAATATGGGATTTATTAAAAAAATTAAAATTTCAAGATGTAGATTTTGTTCCAGTAGAAGATGAAGATAGTAAGATCATTATAAAGGAAGAGAATTTAGAATTGATTGCTAGAGAAATAGTTGAATTGTGGTACAATGATATTCTTAACAGTTCATCACCATTTCAGATGACAGTCTTAATGGATTTTTTATCACTTATAGTAGGTAAATATACCAAAAACAACAATCTTTGCGGAGCAGGGTATAACAACTTTGCTGTTGATTCTAATCTTAATATTTATAATTGCCAAACAGCAGTTTTTACAGAAAAGAAGGCAATTGGTAAAATACAAGATGGTGAATTTGAAATAGATAGGAATTTTGCTGAAGGGTATATAACAAAGGATCAGCATCCATTATGTAAAAGATGCGTATGTGAAAAAGGATGTTCTGGATTTTGCAAAATTGTTATGAAAGATGTCATGGATGAATTACCAGTGAGTTGCTTATTTAACCAAAAGCTTTTTAAATATTCTTTAATAAAAGTGGTAGATATTATGAATAGCAGTAAAAAAGCCAACTTTATTAATGGAGTAAAGAGAATGTTTAATAGTTAATAATATAAAATAAGGCTTGTACAAAATAGAATTTTGTACAAGCCTTAAATTTATATTTATTTCTTAAAAATACCAAATGGTTTTCCAACTGGTAAAAATACTCTTCCAAAGTGAGTGTTAAGTACAGCTGCTGCTGAACCATAGAAAGAAACTATAGCTATTAATAACTCAGAATAAGCTGCTAACATGTGAGCTATGTGAGTCATTATTCCAAAAGAAGATAATGTTAACCCTATGAATAAAAAGTCTATAAGTACAAAGATTGTGAATAAAACTTTATGAGTTTCCATTGCTCCAATTGTCATAAATATAGTAAAAATTAAGTATCCTAGATATGCAAAACCTAATTGTTTTGGATCAACTGTGGCAGCAAGTTCTGGACCAAATACTCCATTTTGAATTAACCATGTGAATCCTACTGCATACCAAAAGAATGCATAAGCACCAAAGGCAGTAGCTCCAAAAGTATTGTTATGCTTGAAGTCATTAATAGATGCAAATAATTGAGCAGTAGCACCTAAAAATATTGCCCAAGGTAATACAAGAGATACCCCTGTTGTTAATCCTAACTTTTGTGATGATGCAACTAATGTAATTATAGCAAGTCCAAATAAACCTAGAGCGGATGGATCTGCAGTTACAACTTTAACTTTTGTTTCGTTTGACATAATAAACCTCCCAAAAAATGATATAAAAGTTACTTGTTATTTTAATGCAACTTAAAATTAATATATAAAAAACATACTTATAGATAATATCATATTTTATCGTACAAGTATATAAGAAATTTATGTATAACAATATATGACAAATTAGTTGTTTGTATTTGTCATATATGTTATTGTTTTTTAGTAACACATGTTATATTAAATAAGATATAAAAAGTAGACTTAAAATAATTATACTCAAGGGGGAGACAGGGATGAAAAAAAGTTTAAAAAGAATTGTGATATTATTAACAATCACTGCTATGTCTATGGGAGTAGTTGGATGCTCAAAGAATGAAAGGGATAAGAGTACTGATAATATATCAGTGGAAGAAAATAATTTTACTAAGGTTGAGTACATATATTCTGATGAAGTAAAAGATTATGAAGTAAAGGTAGAAAAACCTAGGGAAAGAGCTGTAACACTATCTCAATTTATGACTGAGATGTTATTAGCACTTGATTTAGGTGATAAGATGGTAGGAACAGCACTATTAGATAATCCTATATTGCCTGAATTTGAGGAAGCATACAATAAAATACCTGTACTTCAAATTGGAGAAGGTCATTCCGTATCAAAGGAAGGCTTTATGGCTACAGGAGCTGATTTTGTAAGTGGATGGGATTCTTCAATTAGTGAACAAACTACAGGAGTTCCTGATGAACTTATATCTAAAGGTATTGCTCCATTTTTAGCAAAATCATACAAAGCTGATTCAACAATAGAGACAGTTTATGAAGATTTTCAGCTTCTTGGCAAAATATTTGGGGTAGAAGACAAAGCAAAAGATGTAATAGATAAAATGAAAAATGATGTTAAAGAAGTAACAGATAAAGTTGGAAATATTAAAGATGAAGATAGAGTTAAGATGATGGTGTATGATTCTGGGGAAAACGACGCCTTTGTTGTTGGGTCAGGACTAGCAAACAATTTGATTGAACTTGCAGGTGGAAAAAATATATTTGGTAAAAGTGCAAATAAACCATATATAAATGTATCATGGGAAAGTGTAGTAGCTGAAAATCCTGAAGTTATACTAGTTACTGATTTTATGGCAGGAAGTCCAGTAGAAGGGAAAATAGATTTTCTAAAAGCACATCCAGCACTAAAAGATGTGTCTGCAATAAAAGATAATAAAATATATGTAGTTAAACTTGCAGATCTTTCTCCAGGAGTAAGAAACCCTAAATTAATTCAACAAGCATATGGATATTTCTTTGGAGACAATAAATAATGAGAAACATTAAAAATAAAAGGAATCTCTCTAATAAGAGGGGTTTCTTCTTTTGGACCTTGATGCTAGTAGCGATTCTGATTGTTTCAATAATTGCAGCTATAGCTGTAGGAAGTACATACATAGAGCCTGGAGAAGTGTACAAAGTACTACTAAGTAAGTTAACTGGCGGATTAGTTTTTAATGATGTATCAACTATTATGACTGAAAATATCATATGGGAAATTAGATTTCCAAGAGTGTTACTTGGGGCAATTTGTGGAGCTGGACTTGCACTTTGTGGTGTTTTGATGCAGTGTGTAACGAAAAATCCTATTGCAGAACCCTATATTCTCGGAATATCATCAGGGGCATCATGTGGTGCTGTAGCTGTGATTGTTATGGGAGGAGTTGCAAGTTTAGGTATAAATTCAATTAGTACAGGGGCTTTTGTTGGATCGCTTATTTCAGGAATTTTGGTTTTTGGAATAGGTACACAAATGGGTAAAACAGCATCAACAACGAGACTTGTTCTATCGGGAATGGCCATATCAACTATATTCTCAGCTTTAACTAATTTACTTATATATGCAGCAGAAAATTCAAATCAAGCAAAAAGTGCTTTGTTTTGGACTATAGGTAGTTTAGGTGGAGCCAAGTGGGAGGTTTTATTATTTCCCTTTATTATATTAGTTATAGTATTTATAGTGGCTTTTATTATGTCTAAATCTCTAGATATTTTACTTCTTGGTGATGACAGTGCAATAATTCTTGGAATAAATATAAAGCTTATTAAAGCTATAATACTAATTCTTGCCACAATGCTGACGTCTACTTTAGTTGCTATAACTGGCGCTATTGGATTTATTGGACTCGTTGTGCCTCATGTAGCAAGGTCAATGGTAGGTAGTGATCATAAAAAACTTATTACCATCTCAACACTTATTGGAGCCATTTTCTTAATTGTAGCAGATATGGCAGCAAGGGGACTTTTCCCACCAATAGAAATACCTATAGGAATAATAACGTCATTAGTGGGCGGGCCATTTTTTCTATATCTTATTTCCAGAAAAAAATATTCATTTGGAGGGAAAGATTAATGTTTAAACTACAGGTTAAAAATATAAGCTTTAGTATAGAGGAGAAAGAGATATTAAAGGATATATCTTTTGATGTTCCTAAAGGTTCATTCATAGGTATAATTGGACCAAATGGTTCTGGTAAATCTACATTACTAAAAAACATATATAGATTGTATAAACCTTCCAGTGGAAATATTATCTTAGATAATAAGGACTTATTCAAAATGAAGGATAAAGAGTGTGCTAGAGATATCGCTGTTTTAGCTCAAGAAAGTAGCACCCATTTTGATTTTACTGTTCAACAGATAGTTAAGATGGGTAGATACCCTTATAAGTCAATTTTTGAAGATTATTCTAAAGAAGATATTGAAATGGTTAAGAATATGCTTTATAAAGTAGGATTAGAGGATTATGGTGATAGAAGTTTTTTTGCTCTTTCAGGGGGAGAAAAGCAACGAGTTTTAATAGCTAGAGCTCTAGTTCAAAATACTGATTTTTTAATTCTAGATGAGCCAACAAATCATTTAGATATCGGATATCAAATTCAGTTGATGGATTTAGTAAAATGTTTAAATATAACAACTCTTGCAGCTATCCACGATATGAATCTTGCTGCTATGTATTGTGATTATTTAATTGTTATGAAGGCAGGGAGAATAATTAAGTTTGGAACAGTTAAGGAAGTAATAGACGCTGAGATGTTAAAGGAAGTATTTGGAGTAAATGCATATGTAGGTACTAATCCTATGAATAATAAATTGCAAGTTTCATTTATGCATACCCATGAACATGTTAATGGAATTGGTATAAATCATTCCCACAAGGATGGATTCACCGGAGTACATACCCATATATAAGTATAACTTTTAACTATTGCTAATATACATATAAAAGAAGTAAAATATATGTATATAAAAAAGTAAGGAGATGTATAATTTGGGGAATTTTAGTCAATACATTTATACCATAATCTATGTAATTATAGGGATAATTGCACTGTATTTAGTGGTATTTAAGATTCTTGGTTTAAGAATAATTGGCACAAGTGAAGTTGGGGTTGTAGAGAAGTGGTGGTCTCCAAAGGGAAATTTAAAAGATGGGAAATTTATAGCTTTAAATGGAGAAGCAGGTTTTCAACCAGATGTGCTAAGAACAGGATTACATTTTAAGTCTTGTTTACTTTACAGAGTTACTAAATGTAAACTAATTACTATACCACAAGGGCAAATAGGATATGTATTTGCAAGGGATGGTGAACCATTAGAGGAAACTCAAACATTAGGTAGAGTTGTAGAATGTGCAAATTTTCAAGATACAAGAGCATTCTTGAAAAATGGAGGACAAAAAGGACCTCAAAGATCAATTTTAAGAGAGGGAACTTACGCATTTAACTTAAGTGCATTCATAATTTTAACTGAAGCAACAAATTACTACATCAATATTGGAAACAAACTTGAAATTGAACAAATAGCAAGAATGTCAGATGACTTAAAACAACAAAAGGGATTTAGACCTTTAGTAATAAAAGAGGGAATAAAAAATGCTGCAGGAGATGCTATTAAAGATCCAATGGGTATAATCACAATTCAAGATGGACCATCTTTACCAAATGGTGAGATTATAGCTCCGGTTGTTGGCGACAACCCTAGTGATCCTAAAACGTATCATAATAATTTCCAAAATCCAGAGGCTTTTTTAAGAGCTGGAGGATATAGAGGAAAACAATATCAGGTAATTAGTGATGGTACTTATTTTATCAATAGATTATTTGCTAGTGTAGATATAATTTCAAAAACAATAATTCCAGTAGGATATGCAGGAGTTGTAAATTCATTTGTAGGAAGTAAGGGTGTTGATGTTTCTGGAAGCTCCTATACCCATGGAGAACTTGTTGAAGAAGGATGCAAGGGAATATGGGTAAATCCATTAAAACCAGGTAAATATGCATATAACCTTTCTGCTGGGATATTAACTCAAGTGCCAACTACAAACTTTATACTAAAATGGGTTCAATCTGAGGTTGGTGGTCATAAGTATGATGAGAATTTAAAAGAAGTAACTTTAATTACTATGGATGCCTTTGAACCAACTCTACCATTATCAGTAGTAGTTCATATTGACTATAAAAAGGCTCCATTAGTGATTCAGAGATTTGGTGATATAAAGAGACTTGTTGATCAAACACTAGACCCTATGGTTTCTTCCTACTTTAAGAATATTGCTCAAAAAATGACCTTAATAGAGTTAATTCAAAATAGATCAGAAATTCAAAAGCAGTCTACAGAGGAGATGCAGTCTAAGTTTCAAAATTATAATTTAGAATTAGAAGAAGTTTTAATTGGAACACCATCTCCTAATGGTGATAAGAAAATTGAGGAGATTTTAAAACAATTAAGTGATAGACAATTAGCTAAGGAAAAAATTGAAACTTATAGTAGTCAAATGAAGGCTAGTGAAAAGGAAAAGGAATTAAAAGAATTCCAAGCTAAGGCAGAACAACAAGCAGAGTTAACTAGATCTTCAATTAATATCAATATTCAAGATAATATAGGTAAAGCTGAGCTCCAAAGAGCTAGACAAGATGCTGAAAAACAAAAAACTCTTGCTGAAGCAGAAGCATATAAGATAAGAAGAATTGCCGAAGCTGATGCAGAAATGAAGGCTAGACTTGGTATAGCTGAAGCTATAGCAATTAAAGAACAAGTTAATGCTTATGGTGGCCCACAATATCAAGTAATTCAAGATGTAATGAGTAAATTCACAGATGCAATTAAAGAAGGCAAAATAAATATTGTACCAAATAATGTGGTTACAATGGGAAGTGGAGAAGGAACTGGAAGTAACGTAAATGCTGTTGAAAGTCTACTTGCAGTATTATTATCAGAGAAGCTAGGAGTAGATTTTAAAACTGATACTCTAGAGAGTGACTTTACAAAAAAGATGAAGGAAGATATTTATAAAAAGATGAATGAGGAAAATAGTCCAGAGGATGAATTAGTAACCACTTAGTTTTCTCAAAGTATAGAAGTGTAATTAGATTAAACCTAGAGCATGAAACTAATCTGCTCTAGGTTTTTTAATTAGAAAAGTATAAAGTTTTATTATTCTTGATTAATATCAAATTCTAAAGTTAAACTATACATTCCAATTTCTAAAAATGCCTTAAATCTAGTGGATTGAGGAACATTATTCGTATTTTTAGGAATAGTAAGTTCAAATTCATTAGTGGTTTCATTATATACTAAAGCTATGTTTTGGCTTTCGTCATAGGATATTTCAGGAAGCCCTTCTGTTACTCCATAGGTATCGTAAATCTTTTCTATGTATTGTTCAAACCCTTTTAAAGGAGATTTAAATTTATACGTCATTCCATCACTAGGAGCAGTAACTTTTATTGGACTATGAAGTCTTTGACCAAACGTATTTAGAAATCTTTCCCCAGACCAATCTTCGAAACAATCAGAAGCTAATTGTGCAATTAAAGAAAAATCTGTAACATAGTTATTATTGCAACTAAAAGTTTTTAGCTTCGTCATATTTTTTATGAATGAAAGATCATCGATATAGTTATCATCTATGCTTAGAAATTCTATTTCTGTAAGATTAGATAGGTGCTGGGCAGTGACTTTAGCTGTTCTTCTGTTGCAATAATGCATATCAATCCATTTAAGCTTAGTTAAGTTAGAAATTGGACTTAAATCAATAATACCAGCATTATTATAAATATCAAGGTGCTCTAAGTTTTTTAGATTTTTAAGAGGTGTTAAATCAGATATTTCATTTCTATACACTTCTAAAAATTCAAGATTTGTTAAGTCTTTTATAGGACTAAGGTCTGAAATTTCATTTGCTGAAAACTTTATTACTTTTAAATTTTTTGCGTATTCTAATCCAGATAGATCTGCTATACCTCTACATTTTTCTTCTTTTTTAGTTGTAATTAAAGGTAAATCATCGCTACATAGTTCTGTTAAAGTTAACATTTCATCTTTTGTAATATCTTCACTTGAATCTCCATCTTTTCCTAGAGCAAGGTTTATAGTCTTTTTTAAATATTTATCTTTAATTTCAACAATATTTGAAATGGGTTTATTTTCTTCTGTAATATCATCACTTTCATCATTTTTAATGTCGGTATCGGGAACTGGCTTGACAGTTTCGCTATTATTATTATTGTCATTATTATCGTTGTTTTGGGTAGTATCTTCTATTGAAGGCTTTTCTATGGAATTATTATTGTTAATAGTACCTTCAATAGGAGTTTTAATATCAACTATGTTATCAATAATGTTTTTACTTTGAGATGTTTTATCTACAATTACTTGTTCTTTAATATCACCATTGTTAGTATTCTCAATTGTGTTAGATACATCTTCATTTGGTTCACTTGAAGTGTATATTTCATCTTTTTTTGAAAAAGTGGAATCATCGGTTTTAGTTAGTTCTTCGCTTTTTCCAATTTTAGAATTGCTTTCAGCTTTATTACTTGTTGTGCTGGAATCATTTTTAGCTATTGTATCTTCTTTTGTATTAAATGCATAAATTCCATAAAATAAGAATGCTGTACAGATAGCGGCTAAAGTTAATAAAATAATCCCTTTTTTACATTTAAAATTCATGTGTATCCCCCCTGATTATAACTCATATTCAATTGTATACAATATTCAATATGAGTTTACAATTAAGGACAAAAAATTACAAATATGATTATTAAATGAATAAAGTTTATCTATATAAAAATGGAATAATATTATGATTTTTTTTCAAATCCATGCAGCCAATTAAATTTAAGGTAGTAGACTAAGAAAATTATGGAACTTAATGTCCAAGTTATTGGATAAGCCCAAAAGATAACTCTAATATCGGGTATGATTTTAGTTGCTACGGTTACATAGATTACTCTAAAAATACACCAACAACAAAGCATTACAGTCATTGGTACTATGGATTTTCCAGCACCTCTTAAAATACCTGCAATACAGTGGGAAAAAGCAAGTAAAAAGAAGAAGAGTGAAATTGTCCTAGCTTGCAGTGTACCATAACCAACTACGTCAGGTTCCTTATTAAAAAAGGAAACAAGAATAGGGGCAGCTATAAAAAATATAACACCTATTAATTCAGCCAGCCCTAGAGAAATTGCTATGCCGAAGTAAGTTCCCTTTTTAGCTCTATCATACTTTTTAGCACCTAAGTTTTGACTTATAAATGTAGTCATAGCAAAGGCAAAACTTGTAATTGGAATAAAGGCAAAGCCTTCAATTTTTGAATAGGCACCACATCCTGCTACTGCTATTGCACCAAAAGAATTTATATTAGATTGTACAACTATATTTGCGATGGCAATGACTGAATTTTGAATACCTGCTGGAATTCCCATATGAAGAATTTCTTTAAGCATAGAAAAATCTAAAGATATTTTTGTTAAAGTAACTCTATAGATATCTTTGCTGCGACAAAGGTGACAAAATGCCAGTATTACGCTTACCGCTTGAGATATAACTGTTGCTACAGCAGCACCGCCGATGCCAGTTTTAAAACCTACTACAAATAGTAAGTCCAATATAACATTTAAAATAGAAGATACAATTAAGTAATAAAGAGGATGCTTACTATCTCCAACAGCTTGAAATATTCCACTAGCAGTATTGTACAAAATAACTGAGAGTATACCACCAAAATAAATTCGTACGTATAATACAGCTTGAGGGAATACTGATTCTGGAGTACCCATTAGGCTTAATATTTGTGGAGAAAGTATAGTTCCAACTATAGACAAAATTATTCCTGACAGAATTCCAAAAGCAATGGAGGTATGAATTGATTTTTGTACCTTGTCCTTTTCCTCAGCTCCGAAATACTTTGATATTACAACACCTGCACCCATAAAAATTCCGCTAAATAGTCCAACTAGCAAAAATATAAGAGAACCCGTTGAACTTATAGCTGCAAGGGCATCTCTTCCTACAAAATTACCCACTATTAAGGAGTCAACAATGTTATACAATTGTTGAAACAAATTACCCCAGAAAATCGGCAGGGCAAATTTAATTATCTTTTTATGAATTGATCCATTAGTTAATAAAACTGCATTTGATTCCATATAAATATCACCTACTTTGAACTAGTAAAAAAGTCTTCAGTTTCATTATATTATAAATATTCATAATATAAAACGGTTCTGAGAAAAAATATTTCGACACACGAATATTTAGTGTCAGCATATTTATTTTGTAGCTTTATTTAGTAGAAATTTCTCGAATTCTTTAGAAGCTAAACTATGAGGATGTTGTGTATCATAAATTAAACTTATATGTCTTATAGGAAGGGTTTCTTTAAGTTCAATTTTAATTGCTTCACCAGATTTTATTGAATCATAGGCCATATTTTCTGGAATAAATCCTAGCCCAAGATTATGCTTTATCATCGGTAGAATTAAGTCTGAAGTGGCAGACTCAATTGCAGGGGATAAGGTAATGTTATTAGATCTAAAAAGATCTTCTATGTAATCTCTTGACTTTGTACCATTAGCAAAACTTATTATAGGATATTTTTCTAAATCCTTTAATGAAAGAGGGTTGTCTTTGAGATGTGAAAAGATAGGGCCTCCAACTAAAATATCTTGAATTTTTTTTAGGTTAATAGATTTCATATTACTATACAAATCAAAGGGAGTTGCAGTAACTGCCATATCTACAATTCCATTTTTTAAAGCGTTAATGGCTTCGTTGGTAGAAAAATTATTGATTTTAAATTTTACATTAGGGTATTCTAAATGAAATTCATCTAAAGCATCAAATAGAAAGCAATGAAGTGCTGTTTCGGTAGTACCTAAATATACTACACCACTTTCTAAACTTACAGAATTAATAAGTTCTGATTCACCTTTCATGAATTGTTCGCATCCTATGGCCACATATTCATATAAATGCTCTCCCTCAGGAGTTAATTCTATACCACGATTGTTTCTAAGAAAAAGTCTACAGCCTAATTGGTGTTCTAAATTTTGAATAGTATGGCTGATAGATGACTGGCTTGTCATTAGTGCATTAGCAGCCTTAGTAAAATTTTTATATTTACATACATAATAAAATACTCTGTAATAATCGTAACTTATCATATTAAATTCTCCTGACATGAAAATAATTCATAATAAGTATATTATATTATCATTTTACAATATATAAAAGGTTTTATATACTGAAAGGAGTGAGCAAACACGTATTTATAGGAGGAGATGGCGATGAATAAAGATCTTACCGTTGGAAAACCAGAGGTAGTTTTATGGAAATTTTGCATTCCCTTATTTGGAAGTATTATTTTTCAACAGCTATATAATATAGCAGACAGTTTAGTTGCTGGAAAGTTTATTGGAGAGAATGCCTTAGCGGCAGTTGGAAATTCATATGAAATAACACTCATTTACATAGCTTTTGCATTTGGATGTAATATAGGTTCTTCTGTTGTAGTATCTCAACTTTTTGGGGCTAAAAAGTGGAGAGATTTAAAAACAGCAGTAAATACTACTTTTATTGCAAGTGGTATTTTATGTGCGGTTTTAACTATCTTAGGCTTTTTATTATGCCCATTTTTACTACACTTAATTAACACACCTAGTGAAATATTTGAGGGCTCAAGATTATATCTTAATATTTATACTGGTGGTCTTGTATTTTTATTTTTCTATAATATAGCTACAGGAATTTTTTCAGCTATGGGGGATTCCAAAACTCCATTTGTTTTTTTAGCAATCTCATCAACTGCTAATGTTTTTGTAGATATTTTATTTGTTAAAACCTTTAATATGGGAATAGCAGGGGTTGCATGGGCAACTTTTATATGTCAAGGGATAAGTTGTGTTTTAGCTTTAATATTTGTTTTTAAAAGATTAGCTAAAATTCAATGTGATAAAAAAGGTGAATTATTTTCTATACCTTTATTTAGAAAAATAGCAGCAATTGCAATTCCAAGTATATTGCAACAAAGTTTTATATCTATAGGTAACATAATTATTCAATCAATAATAAATAGTTTTGGGGCTAGTGTAATTGCAGGATATTCAGCATCTATAAAACTTAATAATCTAGTAATAACTTCATTCTCAACTTTGGGAAATGGTATGTCTAATTTTGTGGCTCAGAATATAGGAGCTCACAAAGAGGAGAGAATTAAGAAGGGATTACGTGGCGGAATTATAATGGTATATATTATATGTGTCCCAGTGGTATTATTGTATTTAATTTGTAGTAGATCTATGGTAAATATATTTATGAATCACAATACAGGAAATGCTATAGAAACTGGTATGCAGTTCTTAAGAATAGTAGCACCTTTTTACTTTGTTGTATCTATTAAGTTAATAGTAGATGGAGTATTAAGAGGAGCTGGAGCTATGAAGTTATTCATGTTTGCAACATTCACCGATTTAATATTGAGAGTTGCTTTGGCAGCAGTTTTATCAAAGGGCTTTGGTGTTGTTGGAATATGGAGTGCTTGGCCAATTGGATGGACTATAGGAACGGTACTATCTGTTATATTTTATGTTAAAGGTAAATGGAGAAAAGAAACTATCTAAATTAACCTCAAGTTAAATATGAATTTACCGATAATTATAGTATAATATGTAATTATATTCATAAAATACAAGAAAGAAGGATTATAATTGAGGTCAATAAGTTTATCTTTATATAGAAGTACAATGAGACAATATTCTGGAACAGATATATATAGAAGTAGGAGAACAGATAAAGGTACGAAAGGTGATAATAGCCAAAACTTTAATATAAGTAAATATAGTGTTCCAAGTAAAGCAGGTGGATCTAATTCTTTTCATGAACAATGGTTAAAAACTATTAGAGATAACCATTTAAATCAATATTATAATAGGGCAGGTAAAACTCCATATAGCTATATGAATAACACAAAGTATAATAATAAAACCAATGCGAATAAGGACGTAAATGGAATAAAAGATCAGGGGCAGTTGAACCTAGATAATGGACAAATTAATTTTAAGTCCAAGTCGGGGAAATTAATTAAAATTAACTATAAAGATGGAGAAATAAATAGAGTAGATAAAACACAAAATTTAACTACAGAAGAAATAAAGGAAATTGGTAATGTAGAAAAATTTATAATGTATCTTACTAATGACCCTACTGGAAATCATGTTAAAGGTAATTTTAGTAAAGAAGATATTAAAAATATAATAAGTAACATGGGGCTAAAACCAGGTTTTATTAATATTAAAAGCAAGGGAAATGATAATAAATTTTGTGTATTAGATGATGGACAATTGTTTTCTCAAACTCAAGTTGAAGCTGAAAGAGGATTTTATAATAAAACTAATTTGATAAAATATGAAGGGTATAGTAAAAATGCATTTTGCGTAATTGATGGTAATAGATATGACATAAATTCATATGGACATTTCAATATCCCTAAAGGAGTAAGATGCCTTACCCAGAATATGAAAATTGTAAAATAATATAAAAGTAAATGGGTATGGCCCACTAGATAATTAGTGGTATATACCCTTTTAATCTGCACCTATTGTTAAAAAAATAACTTTTAAATTTATATTTTTTGCATAACTATAGATGATGATAGATGCTCGTTTTTCTTAATTTCATACGAGTTTAACAAGACTTTGACACGTGGTTTTGAAAAACACATCATATAGATTTAGTAACAAATTCTACATAAAGTTTATAAAAGCTTTAAAAATTTAGAAACATATGGTATAATATTGTTAAATAATTAATTATATTTGTATCTGATCCAGTTAAATTCTGGACAGGGATTTAGGGGGAATTTTCTATGTTTTTATTTGAAGCACAACCATGGTATACTTGGATGATGCTATTGGCTGTTTTCGCTGCACTTATTATTCTTAATGAAATAAGTAGGCGTTCTAAAATTGGAGGAATTGTTTTATTTGTTGTTCTTCCAATAGTACTTACATTTTTCGTTTGGCCTAAAACAACAGCAGGAACAAGTTGTGATGACTGGTTCCACTATGCAAAAGTTTACTCTGCTCTTGCAGGTTGTGTAGGATTTTATTTAATCCGTCATGTTAAGGGAGCTGTTAATAAAAAGTGGGTATTATGTTTTCCACCTTTAATACTAGCAATTAATATCTGTGAAGCTGTTGCTCGTGATTTCCAAATTGGAAATTTAGGATATGTTGCTCAACAATTTGAAGGAATGACAGTTACAAGTGGTGCTTGGAACTACATGAATGGAATTGCAGGTATCTTAAATATTATAACTATTACAGGATGGCTTGGAATTTGTGTAAGCAAATCTAAGAGTAAAGATATGTTATGGCCAGATATGTGCTGGTTCTGGATTGTTGCATATGACATTTGGAACTTTGCATATACTTATAACTGCTTAGGAGATCATGCTTGGTATTGCGGTATTGCATTACTTCTTGCTCCAACAATTACTGCATTTACATTTAAAAAGGGAGCATGGCTTCAACATCGTGCTCATACACTAGCACTTTGGTGTATGTTTGCAATGACAGTTCCTCAATTTATTGATGAATCAATGTTTGCAGTAAAAGCTACTCAAAATACAACAGCATTATTTATAGTTAGTTTCTTAGCTTTAGCAGCTAACATTGCTGTTGCAGTATATATGGTTTATAAAATAGTTAAAACTAAACGTAATCCATATACTAAAGAATTATATACAGACCTTAATTGTTACAAAGAAGTTGCTAATGATGCAGAATCTTCTTCAGTATCTGTAGGAATGTAATTAATGTAGTTTAAATATTTAGAGTTAATAAGAAAGCAGGTAACGTATATGTTATCTGCTTTTTCAGTGTTTATAAATAGGGCTTTAGAAATCGCTAAGATTCTCATAAAAAGCTGAAAAGAAAAAATAAGATTGTATAATTAATATAACAGAAGGAAGAAAAAAGGAATAAAAATAGTAATATCGGAGGAATAGATTTAAATGGATAATCATTTTTTTGATTCTAAAGATCAAGAACCTTTAGAAAGAGAAATACAGAAGAATAAAATACAGGAAGGTAGCAAGGATTTAAATATTGAAAATTTACTTTATGATAAAGAAATTATTTGTCCGGTATGCTCGAAGACTTTTTCTTATAGAGTGGTAAAAAGTCATGCTCCAAAGGTTAAATCAAAGGATTCAGATTCTTTTATAAGATATAAAGATATTGTCCCATATTTTTATGAGATAATAGTATGTCCTAATTGTGGATACTCTGCATTTAGAAATGAGTTTGAAAAGATAAAATCTAATCAGCGTGAAATTATCTATGAAAAGGTAGGAACTCATTGGAGACATAAAGAATTTCCAAAAATATATGATGAAAGTATAGCTATAGAGAGATATAAGTTAGCGCTTTTAAGTGCAGTAATAGGTGACTTTAAGATTAGTACAAAATCAATATTGAGTCTTAAAATTGCATGGATGTACAGGCTCTTAGAAAGAAAAAAAGAAGAGGAAGAGTATTTGAAAAAAGCTATTCAAGGTTTAACATCGGCTTACGAGAGTGAAAGTACACCTATTTATGGTTTAAATATAAATGAAATGCAATTTCTTATAGGGGAATTAAATAGAAGAATAGGCAACTTTAATGAGGCAAATCAGTGGTTTGGTAGAGTGATTACAGAAAGTGATGATTATAGGCTTAAAGAAAAAACTAGGAATATGCGAGATTTAATGAAATAGAAGTTGTACTTTATTTAATTGATTTAGTTTGAATATTTGAATATATGTAAAAAATATGAAATATTAAGAAAATGTAAGATTTAACTTGCAAAGTGTATTTTATGGTAAAATAAAATCGATATTACTTTAAATTACATAAAATGATAAAAGGGAATTTGGATTTTTATGTAAAGTATTAAAAAAATGCAAGGAGGCTAGCATATGATAATAAACCATAATATCAACGCTCTAAATGCTCATAGATCTATGGGTATAAATACCGGTAAATCTGGTAAATCTATGGAGAAATTATCTTCAGGATTAAGAATAAATAGAGCGGGAGATGATGCAGCAGGTCTGTCTATTTCTGAAAAAATGAGAGGTCAAATTAGAGGGCTTGAACAATCATCTAGAAATGCACAAGATGGTATTTCGTTAATTCAAACTGCTGAAGGAGCTTTAAATGAAACACATGCTATTCTCCAAAGAATGAGAGAACTTTCAGTACAAGCAGCTAATGACACAAATAGAGCAGATGATAGAGAAGCTATTCAAACTGAAATTAAAGAACTTGCTTCTGAAATTGACAGAATTGGTAACGACACAGAATTTAACAATATAAAAGTGTTAAAAGGAAGCGGTGGAAATCCTGTAACTAAAGCAGAAGCTTTAAAAGGAATTAAAACTTGGTGGCTTGATGAAGCATCAAAGATAGTAAAACAGAGTTTTGGAATTGAAGTTCCAAAAGATACAGTTTTACAAGTAGATTTTGTTAGTCAAAATTCCGATACATTAGCTTATGTACAAGCTGGTTATGCCCAAGACGGTACTAGTGATACAGGATTAAAAGGCAAAGGCAGTAATTTAAAATTAGTTGTAAATATGAATAAGTTTGATGAATTGGATTTAGCTAAAAATCCTAATGGTGGCACTTCACCTAATTATTTAGACCGTACAATGGTACATGAAATGACTCATGCTATAATGTCACAAACTATGAATTTTGGACAATTACATACTTGGTTTAAAGAGGGTATGGCTGAATTTGCCCATGGTGCAGATGAGAGAGTTTCTGGTTCATTATCAAGAGGAAATGTTCAGTCAATAGTAAATAAAATTAGTGATGATGGACGTGCATGGGGATCTGATAGTGACAGTTATGCTGCCGGTTATATTGCTGTAAGATACATGGACAAGCAATTAGAAGCAGCAGGAAAAGATATAAAAGATATAACAACATATCTAAATGCTAACCAAGATAAGACTTTAAGTGATGCACTAAAATCTACAGGTGTTTGGAATGATGAAAGGGACTTTATATCTAAGTTAAAGAATGATGTGGTAGATGAAGCTAGCCTAAAAAGTAAGGCTGGAATTGTATTAGGAGATGCCGATACTGGTTCGGCCATTGGTAATACTCAAGGAGGATCTGCAATCAGTTCTGAAGATGTAATTAAAGAAAGCGGAGACCTTCAAGATGTTACTGCAGGGGGAGAGGAAGCTATAGGTAATTTTAAAGTTAAATGGCCTGATCCTAAATCTTCAAGCGGAAATGATGGTTTCACATTCCAGGTTGGAGCAAATAGTAACCAATCAATAAAACTTTCTATTTCAGAAATGACAGCTGGAGCGTTGGGAGTTGCTGATGTTGATGTAACAACAGGTGCAAATGCAGGTAGTAGTATAGAAAAAATTCAAACTGCTATTCATAGCGTTTCTTCAGAAAGATCTAAATTAGGAGCATTCCAAAATAGGTTAGAGCATACAATAGCTAATCTTGATAACACATCTGAAAATTTAACTGCTTCAGAAAGTAGAATAAGGGATTTAGATATGAGTAAGGGAATGTTAGAATTCTCTAAAAATAGTATATTAAATCAAGCTGCACAAGCAATGCTTGCACAAGCTAATCAACAGCCACAAGCTGTACTTAATTTATTAAGAGGATAATTAAATGTGCCAACACCAGAACTATGGTGTTGGCACATTATTTTTATTTATTCATAAAATAAAATATATATAAGTTATAATTAGGAAGTGGATTATCACGAGCATTATAAGTAAATCACTGTACAAAACCATAATATTTACTGGTGGTTTTGTTGAAAATAAGTTTGTTAAAAATACTAAAGAAGTATATAACGCTAATAAGAATCTTCTTTTTAGAATTTTGAAAAAGAATTGTAAAAGTAAAATTGGTATAGAGTATGATTTTGAAAATATTAAATCTATAGAAGAATATAAAGAAAAATTTCCTATTACAGATTATTCTTTTTACCAGGACTATATAGAAAAAATGGAAAAGGGTGAAAAAAATATTTTAATTTCGGAAAAAGTTGAGTATTTTGGACGCACTTCAGGAACTACGGGTAAACAAAAATTAATTCCAACATGTAAAAGCAGTCGGAGGATAGCTTCTAAATATATGGCAGTTCTTTTAACTAGATATGCATATAATTATTTTAAAGAAAAATGGAATAATGGGAAAGGATTATTGATTGCAGATATTACAATGACCAGTTATAGTGAGGGGGGAGTACCCATTTGTTCAGCTACGTCTGGAGGGATGAACAGTATTAAATATATAATGAATTACCTATATACATCACCATTAGAAGTGTTTTATATTGAAGATAGAGAAACGGCATTATATCTTCATATTTTGTATGCACTAGGTGATTATAATCTTTTATATATAAGTGGGGTTTTTATATCCAATGTGGTAGATTTATTTAGGGTATTAGAGAAAAATTACGAAAGCTTAGTAAAAGATATTAGAATGGGCTCTATAAGTAAAAAATTGAATATTGATTATAAGACTAGAAATAAATTAAACTCACTTTTATCTCCTAATGCAGCTAGAGCCAATTACTTAGAAAAAGAATTTAATAAAGGATTTGAAGGGATAGCAAGAAGGATCTGGCCACATCTTACTTATATTGCTACAGTAACAGGGGCTAATTTTTCTATTTATGATAACAAGTTGAATTACTATACAGATTATATTCCAATATACTCTCCAGTTTATGCGTCTACGGAGGGTACTATAGGGATTAATCCATATGTAAAGAAAATAGAATATGTTATAATACCCGATACTGTGTTTTATGAATTTATACCAATAGAAGAGGATAGGACCAATAATCCTAAGACTTTATGTCTATGGGAATTAAAGAAGAATGGAGTATATGAAATCATTATAACTACCTATTCAGGATTATATAGGTACAGGCTTTCTGACGTAATAAGAGTAGTAGATTTTTATAATGGTTCACCTTCTATTGAATTTTTATATAGAAAAAACCAAGTTTTAAATATGGTATCAGAAAAAACCAATGAGGAACATTTAACTGTAGCTATTAAAAATACAATGAAGACTATGGATATGAATGTAGTGGATTATACAACCCTTCCAGATAATACTTTGACACCCGGTAGATATGTTATATTTTTAGAACTTAAAACTATAGTTAATAACAAACAGGTAAAAGTGATGGAGGAAAATTTGGAAGAGGAGCTTCAAAAGTCTAATTTATCATATGCAAGGGCTAGAAAAAGTAGAAAGCTTGAAAAATTAAAGCTAAATGTAGTTAAAGAAAATACATTTGATGCAATAAAAGAGGTGCTCTTTACCAATGGTGTTTCTAAAAATCAAGTTAAAATTCCAAGAGTTACTAACAATAATTTAGTTATAAAAATTCTAATTGAGAATATTTGTAGTTAAAGGACATTGTAACCATGGTAAATATAAACTGTTGACAATGTTATTGATACACTGTATTATTAAGCAGTAAATTTGAAATGACTATAAATTAATATAGATTCTTATCAAGAGTGGTAGAGGGACTGGCCCAATGATACCCGGCAACCTATTTTTATGAAATATAAATGTGGTGCTAAATCCTGTAGCTTAAAGCTAGTAGATGAGAAATTTTTTTCAGCACTAGAGATAAGTTTCTAGTGCTTTTTTAATGTAGACATTCTACATTTTAAACTTTTAATTTTGCATTTTACATTACTATAAGTAAGGAGAGTAAACTAATGAGAAAAAATAATAAGCTGTCTATTAAAACAATAGTTGCTATTGGTATTGGAGCGGCTGTTTTTATGATATTGGGTAGATTTGGATCTATTCCAACGGGAATACCAAATACAAATTTAGAAACAAGCTATGCTTTTTTAGCACTTATGTCCGTTATGTTTGGACCACTAGCAGGGAGTGCTATTGGATTTATAGGGCATACACTAAAAGATTTAATGATGTGGGGAAGCCCTTGGTTTAGTTGGATAATTGCTTCTAGTGTAACTGGACTTATAATTGGATTTGCTAAAAAATCAATTAATATTTCTCAAGGTAATATATCAAAGAAACAAGTAGTTATATTTAACATATTTCAAATTGTAGCTAACATTTTAGCCTGGTTTATCGTAGCACCAACTCTTGATATTGTAATTTATAGTGAACCACTGGATAAGTTATATCTTCAAGGTGCTGTTGCAGGAATATCCAATATGGTTATAGTTGGGGTATTAGGGACAACCCTTCTTTATACCTATGCCAAGAGTAGAACAAAGAATGGAAGTCTTATTAAGGAAGGCCAAGAGGAAGAGATAATACAATCAGATAGTTCTAATGAAGTAATCAATCACGGCTTTAAAAAACCTATTATAGAGTTTGAAAATTTTTCTTTTAAATATAAGTCTCAACAAGGTAAGACTCTTAAAAATATTAATCTTACAATTTATGAAGGTGAAAAAGTATTAATTGTAGGTCCATCAGGTTCAGGGAAAAGTACTATATCTAATGCCATTAATGGGCTTATACCATTTATGTATGAAGGAGAAATTGAAGGTTCTTTGAAGGTTAATGGAAAAGAAACAAAAGATATGAGCATCTTTGAACTTTCTAGTGAAGTTGGAACTGTGCTTCAAGATCCAGATAGCCAATTTATTGGATTAACGGTAGCAGAAGATTTAGCCTTTAGATTAGAAAATGATTGTGTGCTGCAAGATAAAATGAGGACCATAGTGAGTGAGGTATCTAAGGTAGTAGATATTGATGATCATTTAAGTGCTTCTCCTCATAGTTTGTCAGGTGGTCAAAAACAAAGAGTAACACTAGGGGGAGTTATGGTTTCAGATGTAAATATACTTTTGTTTGACGAACCTCTAGCAAGTCTTGATCCTGCAACTGGTAAAAATGCTATGGAACTAATTGATGATATTCAAAAAAAGAATAATAAGACAATTATTATTATCGAACATAGACTTGAAGATGTATTACACTCTAATATTGATAGAATTGTATTGATTGATAATGGACAAATTCGAGGAGACTTAAAAGTAGCAGAACTCTTAAGTTCTAATATACTTAATGAAACTGGTATAAGAGAACCTTTATATATAACGGCACTTAAATATGCTGGGATAGATATTACTAAAGATTTAAAACCAGAATCAATAGAAAGTTTAAATGTAGACAGTATAAAGGATAACTTAAAGAGCTGGTGTGAAAAAAGTCTAGATGAGGAAGAGATAGAATCAGTAGATACTATTTTAGAACTGGATGATGTACGATTTGGATATGATAAAGAAAAAGAAATTTTAAAAGGTATTTCCTTTAAGATAAATAAAGGCGAAATGGTTAGTATAGTAGGTAGAAATGGTGCAGGTAAATCCACTATATCAAAACTTATTTCTGGATTTTATAAGCCTACTAGTGGAAAGATTTTTTTTAATGGTAAATCCCTAGAAAATGATTCTATTAAAGAACGTTCAGAAAAAATAGGAGTTGTTATGCAAAATCCTAACTCTATGATTTCTAAAGCTATGATTTATGATGAAGTAGCCTTAGGGCTTAGAATTAAAGGTATAAATGAGGATGAAATAAAAGAGAAGGTATATGATGTTCTTAAGATTTGTGGACTTTATGAGTTTAGGAATTGGCCAATTTCAGCACTTAGCTTTGGCCAAAAAAAACGTGTGACTATAGCATCTATTTTAGTATTAAATCCAGAGATTATAATCCTTGATGAACCGACTGCTGGACAAGATTATAAGCATTATAATGAGATTATGGAATTTTTAAGAAAGTTAAATAGAGATGGAATAACCATTATAATGATAACTCATGATATGCATTTAATGCTTGAGTATACTAATAAAACAATAGTACTTTCAGATGGGAAAAAGATAGCCGAGGATAGTGCAGCTAATATTTTAACTGATGAAAAAGTGATTAAAGCTGCTAATCTTAAGGAAACCTCGCTTTATAAGTTAGCTTTAAAAGCAGAATTAAAGGAACCTAGAAAGTTTGTAAAAAGGTTCATTAAAGAAGATAGGAGGATTAGAAATATATGAATATAATGATAGAATATACTGATTTAGATTCACCAATTCATAAATTAAGTGGTGCTTCAAAGTTACTAGCTTTAATAATTTGGGCAGTAGCCTCAATGGTAACATATAATACGTTTGTTTTAGTTTTCATGTTTATATTTAGCATTATTATCTTTAAAATATCTAAAGTGCCATATAAGAATATATCTTTTGTGCTATATTTTATTCTTATATTTCTTCTAATAAATAATATTGCTATTTTTATATTTTCACCAACAGAAGGTACCTCCATATATGGGACTTCCACAGAGCTATTTCATATAGCAGGACCATATACTGTTACTTTAGAGCAATTATTTTATCAATTTAACATAACCCTTAAGTATTTTTCAATAATACCTATGGCTCTTTTATTTATAGTAGCTACTAATCCCAGTGAGTTTGCAGCTTCATTAAATAAGATAGGAGTTAGTTATAAAATTGCATACGCCGTTGCAATTGCTTTAAGATATGTACCAGATGTTCAAAGAGATTATGAACAAATATCTTTTGCACAACAAGCTAGAGGAATAGATATGTCTAAAAAAGAAAAAGTGTTAAAAAGAATAAAAAATTCTTTTGCAATATTAATGCCTCTGATATTTTCTAGTCTTGATAAAATTGAAACTATTAGTACGGCTATGGAACTTAGGGCCTTTGGAAATAAAAAAAATCGTACTTGGTATAGTGAGAGATCCTTTAAAACAGGAGATTATGTAACTGTAATTGTTATGCTCTCCATACTTGTATTAGCAATAGGGGCTAATATTTATAATGGTGGTAGGTTCTATAATCCATTTATTTAGGTAAATGGATTATAGAATTTAATGATTTTCTAAGGTAAATGAGTCCGATTATGGAAGATATTATTACTACACCTAAAGTTGCCAGAGCAGCACCCACACTTCCTAAAAGTTTAATTAGAATTATATCAAGAATTATATTAGAAACCCCACAGACTAGGTTAATAATTAAGTTAACTTTAATTTTTCTCATCATTGCTAAAATATTTCCACATGGAATTCTAAAGGTTGCTGAGAAGAAATAATTAATAGCTAAAATTCTAAAGGGAAGAATACTATCGGAGTAATCACTTCCATATAAAATAGAAATTATTAATGGAGCACCAATAAAGAGAGCTATAGTTACGATCAAATTGAATGCACCTAATATAAGCAATAATTTCTTCGTTTGAGCTTTCATCCAGGAACCATCATTATTGTTTTCTGTAAAGTAAGGATAAATAAAAGTCATAATGGCAAGGGGAATAAAAGATAAAGCAGCAGGTATAGAAGTTGCAACTTTATAGGCTCCAATTACTTCAGCATTAACTGTGATAATTCCAATAAGGTACACGTCTAATAAAGTTAATAGTGAAGAAAGTGAACTGCTAAAACAATTTAATGCGGAATATCTAAATAAACTTCTATTTAATTGATCTTGTGCAAGAGGAGCTTTAACTATATTAACAATATAACCTTTGTACATATATATACCAAGGCAGATGGAGATAAATAAAGATAAATATGTACCTATTATTGTTCCAGAAATACCACCAAGATAAGCTCCAATGCAAACGAAAACAAAATTACTAATAGTATTTATGTTTAATAACCGCGCATATTTTATGTTTTCTTTGTTAACTCTAAATACAGTAGATATAAATTCAAAAGTAAATCTGAATAATGGAATAAACATAAGTAAAGAGATATATGGCTTTGAAGCAGGAATAGATACTTTAGCAAAGATAGAATATCCCAAAATAGCAATTCCTAACAAAATATTGATTAATGTACCAATGATAAAGCCAAATTTAAATAGTTTATATTTATCATCATTTTTCCTTTTTTCAGAACAAAATTGCAAAAGACCGCTAATTAGACCTAGTCCACTTAAAAGTAGAAAAAAGCCTAATTGATTATTTGCAAATCCATATATTCCAAATTCTTCTTTACTTAAAAGCCTTACAATAAGTACGTTTGTAAAAAACGAAATAACACTATTTATTACATTTGTACCTAATATGTGAAAAAGGCCTTTGTCCATTAGTGACTTAACTTTTAATTTTAATGTATCCATTTTTTTCTCCTAATATCATAGAGTTATCTCTACATAATTATAGTATTAATATATTTACATCTTTTATACAATTATAAAAGTCTTCGTATGCATTTACGGATATATATAAGAACTCTATTTACTACATACCTTTACAAAAAATGAAAATTATATAACATGATATCATTAAAAAAAATAAAATACAAGGAAAGAATATGCTAGTTCACATCCTTCAAAAATTGTGCTATACTAATACGGCATAATTTTATGTGGGTGGGTGAGGGATATTATAAAAGAGGTTATATAGAAGGGATGGAAAAATTATTTAAACTAAAGGAAAACGAAACAAATTTTAAAACCGAGTTAATAGCAGGTTTAACTTCTTTTTTTGCTGCAGTATATATTATTGTAGTAAATGCAAGTATTTTAAGTGATGGAGGTGTTCCACAGGAACCCCTGATAATTGCTACAATCTTAGCATCTTTTGGTGGGTGTATGCTCATTGCATTTTTAAGTAATACACCGCTGATTATTATGCCTGGAATGGGAATCAATGCACTGTTTACCTATACAATTGTATTGGGAATAGGACTTTCATTTAATCAGGCTCTAGCTAGTGTTTTTATGGCTGGTATACTATTTTTTATAGTTGCAGTTACACCACTTT
Organism: uncultured Clostridium sp.; assembly: GCA_900548455.1. GTDB lineage: Bacteria > Bacillota > Clostridia > Clostridiales > Clostridiaceae > Clostridium_J. Next base: position 98,416 of record URKQ01000009.1, on the reverse strand, counting down.
CTAAAATACTTGATAAATCTATTCCAAATTCTTTGAAAGAGTCAATAACAATAGGAATAGGATTATTTATAACATTTTTAGGACTTCAAAAGGGTGGACTTATAATTTCAGACCCATCTACCATTGTGAAAATTGGTTCCCTTGGAGATCCAAGAGTTTTATTCTTTATTTTTATGCTAGTTTTAACTATAGTACTATTTGCTAAAAATGTACCTGGTAACTTTTTAATTAGTATTGTAGTAGGAACCATAGTATCAATAGTGTTAGGATTTGTAGATGTTTCTAACCTATCATTTGGAATGCCAAACTTCGGTGAATACAAAGAAGTGTTTTTCAATATGGATTTTAGTCAGTTTTTATCGATTCCATTTTGGATATCTACTTTTTCATTAACGCTAGTATTGGTATTTGAAAATATAGGACTGTTACATGGTCAACTCAATGGGCTAATTAAAGTTCCACATAAACAAAATAAAGCCCTTAGAGCTATTTCGATTTCTACAATTACTTGTGGACTTTTAGGAACGAGTCCTACAGTTTCAACAGTAGAAGGTAGTGCTGGTATAACAGCAGGAGGAAAAACTGGATTAACTTCCTTGATTTGTGGAGTGCTTTTCCTAGTGTCCTTACTATTTATACCTTTTATAAGTTTAATTCCTGGTGAGGTTATTGCGCCAATTTTAATTATAATTGGAAGCCTTATGATAAAAGGAATAGTTAACATTAATTTTGAGGATGTATCTGAAGCTATACCTAACTTTTTAATTATAGTGTTAATTCCACTGACTTTTAGTATAGTGGATGGGATAGCTTTTGGATTTATAGCATATACTTTTATGAAACTAATAACTAAAAAGAGAAAAGAAATTTCTCCAGCTATGTATACAATATCGCTTGTTTTTATAGCTTATTTTATACTTCATAATATTTAGTTTTTGTTATATAACAAGAGCCGTGCTTGAATAAGCACGGCTTTTTATAATTATTCAAAAGTTGATTCGCTAAATCTTATAAAATAACCTTGAGGGTGTTGGCAAACTGGGCACTTCAGTGGAGCTTCATTAGCTTCTAGTATAAAACCACAATTTGTACACATCCAAGGAGTCTTTGATTCCTCTTTAAATAGAGTTCCATTAACTAATCTATCTCCATATTTTTTAAATCTTTCAGAGTGAACTTTTTCTACTGAGGCTATATTATCAAATAACTTTGATATATCCATAAAACCTTCTTCTTTAGCGATACTAGAAAATTCACTATAAATGCTATCATATTCTGCATTTTCATGTTTTTCAGCAAGTCTTAAAAGTGTTAAAGTATCTTTTCCACAACTACAGGATAAGTAGCATGAATTTCAATTTCTTCTCCCGAAAATTCTTTTAATTTATCCATATATTGTTTTGCATGTGCTACCTCTTGATTTGCAGTGTAAGTGAATAGTTGCTCTAAAATAGAATAGCCTTCTTTTTTTGCAGCAGATGCGGCAAAGATATACCTATTTCTAGCTTGACTTTCACCAGCAACAGCTCTCATTAAATTTTCTTTTGTTTTACTTGTTTTAAAATCAGCCATAACAATTATTCCTTTCTTCTTAACTACTAAATTTATTTCATTAGTTTTTATAATTCTTATTTATAATAACCAACATATATATTTTTAATGTATCATATTACATTAAAGATTTAGCAATTAATTCTTATCATTTGAAATTAAACTATCAGTAAGGCTTATAATAAACTGATGGTAGTCAGGCAATTGTTTAACTAAAAGTTTTATTTCTAAAAGTTGAATTTCCATAGCTTGTACTTCTGAGCTAAAATCTGAAAAAGGAGATATATTGGCATTAACAGCTTTAGTTTTAAGTTCAGTTATAGATGCTTGAAGAATCTCAACTTTATCCTTAACTTCAGACCATTGTTTCTTCATTTCTTTGTTATGATTATTTAATACTGAGGCAAAAGTTAATATATTATTATAGTTGTCAATTCGTATTTTTTCTTTATCTAAAGTTGTAATAATATCATCAATTTTAATTTCACCATTTTTATATTTTTTTAATATATGAAGAAATGGACCACCCATAATAACAGTAATTATGCTACTTAAGCCCTGAATGAATTTTTTTTGATTTGTAATTGAATCGGCTATTGATAGTTGATTTTGGCTAGTATCGTCTCTATTAGTAGCTATAGCGTTAGCAACACTGTGCATTAAGTTTATTTGAAGTTCATTTGACTTTGAAAGATTTAGTTTCATTTCATCATTTAAAGGAAGTTCAATTTTATCTACCAGTAATTTATTATTTATATCATCATATTCTTTTAACATATTTATGAGGGTATCTTTGTAAGAATCACTTATAAATTTATTTTTAGACAAATCATTTAAAGAATCATAAGCATCACTTAAACAGCTGTCATATTTAACTTTGTAATTACCATCTAATGATAGTAGATAAAATTTTTGAGAATGTCCTAGATTAACTATAATGGTTTTGAAATTATCTAATGCAGTAATTTTAGCTTTAGTTTCATTTAAATTTTCAACTTTTGAAGACAAGGAATTATGAGAAAATATAATAAATATATTAATAATTAAAATAAATAAAGTAATAATACATAAAAAGAAAATAGAATACTTTTTTATTTTTTTCATTTTATTCACCTATCTTTACTAATATATTATTCCAATTAGTAAGAATTGAAATAGATTGATTAAGGAATTTTTTACAACTTAATTACATTAAAATACTTAAAATAACTTTACGTGGTATTTAAATACTAAAAATGGTAAATATAAACTAATAAAGAAAATGATAGGAAATAAAGAAAAGACATAGAAAGAGGAGTTAAACTTTGTTAACGCTATTTATCCATTTTTACTTATTTGTAAGTCTATAGTATTATAGTTATGGTTACTAGTACGGAAATTAAATATGTTTGCAAACATTAAATATGTTTAAGGAGTTGTACTTTGTGGAAATAAGTAATGTTGTCCTGAGTCAGGAAGTTTATAGATCAGATGCCGAAAGGATATTAGATTGGCTTGGTGATGAGGAGATAGTAGGTTATTTAAATGAAGATTATAACGCTAGGGAAAATTTAATTAATGTTATAAATAGAGTAAATATGCCAATACTTACACATTTATTTAATAATAACTGTAGATTTTATACAATAAAAAATGAGTATGGTACTTTAGGATTTATTCGATTAATTCCTAAAGGTGACGCTCTAGAGATGGTTATTGCAGTTGGTGAAAAGAACCTTTGGGGAAAAGGAATAGGTCATCAAGCTGTGAAAGAAGCGTTAAAAGAAGCGTTCTTTGAAATGAGAACTAAAAAAGTAATAATCAAAATAAAAAAGAATAACAAAAGGTCTCAAAACTTAGCAAAAGGATTAGGATTTAAGCAAGTAAGAATTATGGATAATTCAATAGAATATTTGCTTAGTATAGATGAGTTTTGTAGACAAGTTGCATAATATATGTAAAAATAAGAAAGTTAAATTGCACCATTCATGTTAGGTACACATGAAGTGGTGCAATTTTTGTTTTTATAAAATATCATCTAAAGTATATTGTGATAACTCGTTAACAAAGCTTTCTAAAGACTTTGATATAATTCCTTTAAGTTTACATCCATCGTTCATAAGGGGGCAAAGTTTAGGGCTATTCATGCATTCAACTAAATTTAAATTCTCTTCTGTAGCCATTAAAACTTTACCTAAATTTATTTTACTTGGTTCCACACCAAGTTTTATTCCACCATTTCTACCTTTTGTTGAAATTATATAATCTGTTTTAGCTAATTTATAGATAACTTTTTTCATATGGTGTTGGGAAACTTCAAGCTCTTTAGCAAGTTTATCAACTGTAGCAATTTCATCTTGGTTTCTAGCTAAATATATTAATGATCTAAAAGCATAATCAGTAAATTTGGAAATTTGCATAACACTTCTCCTTACAGTATGAATTTTATTATATATGAGTACAATGTAGGTTGCTAATTGCAATAAATATATTTTAACACAATGAAGAAAAAAATAAATGTGCATTTTATTTAAGGACTATATTCTTGTTATTTGACTGTTTTTCATGAAAGTAATAATATAATATTGTAAACATAAAATTTAAAAAATGTATTATTTATGAAATTTAAGAAGTATTACTACACATATGTTTTTACAAGGAGGATTTTATGAAACCACTAATAGGTATTACATCAAATTATTCTTATGATGATGCTACTGGAATGAGAAGTAATGTTGGAGGCATGCTTCAACAGTGGAATCTTATTGCCCAAGATTATATTAATGCTGTAGAGAAGGCAGGGGGAATCCCTGTAATAGTTCCTATATATGAATCAAAGGATACACTAAAAGAGCTTGTTAAACGAATAGATGGGATTGTATTTTCAGGTGGAAATGATATCAATCCTATACATTATAATGAAAGGGCAACTAGGGAAATTGGTGAAATTACACCAAACCGAGATGTTCAAGAAATTGAACTGATGAAATACATACTTAAAAATACGGATATTCCTGTTCTTGGCATATGTAGAGGACATCAAATATTAAACGTAGCTTTAGGAGGAAGTCTTCATCAAGATATGCTAACTGACAACTTGATAAATCATGATGTATCAAGTATCCCTATGTTTGATGCAAGTCACAGCATAAATATCCTAACTAATTCTAAATTATTTGAAATAATTAGCGAGGAAAATATTACTGTAAATTCATTTCATCATCAATGTATTAAAGAATTAGGTAAGGGACTTGTAGCTGTAGCAAAAGATAGTACAGGTATAATAGAGGCAATTGAGTATTCTGATAGACAAGCTATGACGCTAGGAGTACAATGGCATCCAGAAACTTTGATAGGAAGATTTGATGTACAAAATAATATATTTAAATCATTAATAGCTAGTGCTAGGATAAGCTAACTTTGCTACTACCATGTACGCACTACTGTTCACGGGCTGCGGACCTTCATATGATGTCTATGTATTAGTATTAAGAAACTAATAATTAAGTTTTATAAGTTATATGAAGTTCCGAGCGGTCCTGTAGATAGTTCACTTGTAGTGGTACATCTGGTAGTGACAAAGTTTATCTAATACAAGAATTGTAACGAGAGAAACGTTACGTAAGGTAGAGATTCCTAAGGGAATCTCTTTAATTGTTTATAAGCTAACTTTGCTACCACCATATATGCACTACTGCTTTCAGCTGAGAATCGTATAATTTTTAAAGCCAAAAAGTTAACAAGTTTTATTTGTAACTTTTTGGCTTTTTATAATAATCAATATAGCCTTTTATTAATAAATTTTTGTATATTCTTTTAGTTTTGTGTCATATTGAATGTAACAGTTTTTTCCGTTTTCATCTATATACCCAATTGTATACTTTAATACTTGGAAATTATTTGAACATTTAAACCATGTTCCAAGGGAATATGGATCATAATTTACACTTCCACCTGGTTTTACATTTCCATTCCAATAAAATTCAGCAGGTCTATTACTGTCCTTCATAAGGACTTTAACACTGTGAGAAGTTATAGTGTATTTAGAGTTATTATTAAAGGATACATTTATTTCTGCACCGCCATCACCGTATGGTCTAACTTTAAACGATTAAGGCACTTGTTCAATTTTTATATTAGGATTTTGTATACTAGTCTCATCAATGTAGGAAAAAGCTGAGTAAGTATTCAAGCTATCATCATAATAAAACTTTGTTAAAGAATTATCCTCATTGACAATAGTATAGCTATAATTCATAATCTGTAAATCCTGAATATTTCCATAAAAGTCATTAATGGTTTCAAATAGTGGTGACTTTTCTCCTGGTAAAACAGTTTCGTTACTTTCAAGATAAATGATATTATTATCCTTTTTAGATTTTAGTTTTACTGTATAATCCTTTATTGCATAGTTTGAATTATTAGTATAAGACCCTTGAAGTATTCTTCTATCAACAATTGAAATATAGTTGATGTCATAACTTAATGGAAGTTCATTAAGTTCAACAGTGGCTTTACCCATAATTTTAAGAACAGTAATAGGGCTAACAACAGTCTCTCCTCCAAGGACAATTACTTCTTTTATGGAGTTGCTATTAATAATTTCCTTTACGGTAGCTTCCTTACCATTATCAGTTAACATTACAGGATTTCCATTTAAAGCTGCAAGAGCTCCTCCGGATAAAGCATCTGGGAAATTTGCACCAGTTGCTAGATAGGCTTTTGAAAAATCTATAACTGATTTAAACCTATTAATTAAAGCCTGGTTTGTAAGGTATCTATCAGCACCACTTATTCTTTCACTATTAGCTATATATTTTAGCATAGAGTTTGAAATTGCACTGGTTCCACCTATAACATAAGATTTTGGAGATAAACTTAAAAGTTGTGCTACCTCCTTTGACATGGAGTCATTATTAATTAAGATAATAGGTATCTGAAGTTTTCCTGCTATAGGACCAACGCTTAAGGCATCTGCAAAACCTGTTCCAGTTGCAACAAATACACCATTTTCAGTTCCCACAGTTTGTGCAACCTTTAAAGCTGTTGAATATCTGTCCGTACCGGCTATTCTTTCAACGTTTATACCTAAAGACTGTATCTGCTCACTCACAGACTTAGAAATTGCGGCTTCTCCCCCAACAATTATAACATTTTTTACTTGGAGTCTTTTAAGCTCCCACTTTGCTTCTTCTACTAACACATTGGATGATGTTAAAATTACCGGAGCTTTATACTTAGCTGCAAGGGGTGTAGATGCAAGTGCATCTGGATATGTGTCCCCAGTAACAATAATGGCTGTTTCTGCTTTATCAAACATGCTAGAAATAGCCATTGACGTTGAATATCTGTTTTCTCCAGAAAGCCTCATATAATCATCAGCAAAAACTTTAGGACAATATATGAATGTGGCTGCTAATAATAAACAAGGCAATATAAACTTTTTAAAATTCTTCAAATTTCTTATCCTCCTTTATAATTCTTTAATATACTGTTTTTAACAATATTGTTTATATAAGTATAACATAGTATAAAAAAATATCTAGAGTGGTAAAGTTATTTGAAATTATAAGTCAAGATAAAGAAATAAGATTTATACATATAGCAATTTAATAAATTGAAGCACAAACTTTGATTTTAAGTAATAATTGTTAAAAAAACTCTTATATTTATAGTAGAACTTTAAATATATGGAAGGGGAAAGGTGAATAAAGATGAGGGATTTAAGGCATTTATTCTATTTTGAAAATTTGCTTCAAGAAGACAATAATGAACTCGTTCGTAAAGCTCTAGCTGATGGATTAGTAGCAGTGGGAAATGTTTGTAGTTTTATTCCAGAAGTACTGCTTAGTTTACCAGGATGTTTTACTGTAAGATTAAGGGCACCTCGTACTAGTTCGATGGAAATAGGCACATATTATTTAACCAGTATGTTATGTGAATATTGCAGAGCCATGCTTGAACGTGCTATGGAGGGGGGATATAAGTTCTTAGATTGTATATTAGCTCCTGATGCTTGTTCTCAGATGAATCGATGCGTTGAGAATATTGAACTTTTAAAGCTCTGTGATAAAGATAAGTTTTTTATAACTCACGCAGATGTTCCAATGAAGGCAGATGAAAATGGATTAAATCATTATGTTAATCAAATGAAATTGAAAGTATTAAATCCCCTTAAAGAAGTTTATGAAATTGATATTTCTGATGAAGCAATAAGAAAGGCCGTTCAGCAGCATAATGAAATTTCTAGATTAATCACTGAAATTGGTGAGTATAGAAAACTTGAGAATCCTGTTATTACAGGGTATGAATTTGCAGTACTTACAACAGCTACTTATTGTGCCCCAAAGAATTTAATAGTAGATAAACTTTATGAAGTCCTTGAAGATTTAAAAACTCGTACACCTGATGAAAAAAATAAATATAGAGCTAAGGTAGTTATGGTTGGTTCAGAAATTGATGATCCAGATTTTATAAAGTTAGTTGAGGAATCAGGGGCACTTGTTGTAGCAGATAGATTTTGTTTTGGATCTTTTCCTGGGCGACAAGAAATCATATTAAATGATGAGGAAGATGCCTTGACTCAAGTTTGTAGATATTATATGTATGGTGGTCAATGTCCAAGATATATGAATACAGCAAAAATTAACGAAAGAAAGGACTATATCGATAATTTAGCAAAGGAATTTAATGCAGATGGTATTATCTTTGAACAAATAAAATTCTGTGATTATTGGGGATATGAACGGGCATCAGGTAGTTATATAATGCGAGAAGAATATGGATATCCTGTTCTTTCTATAGATAGACCTTATGTAGTTGGAGCTTCAGGTCAAATACGAACACGTGTCCAAGCTTTTGTAGAAAGTATTGAAATAAAGAAAATTCAAAGGGGGGAATCCCGTGAGTAAAGAAATGGGCAGTGAAAAACTTGGGAAGTTATATAATGGTGGTAAAGTTCGAAGAAGACGTGAATGGCGTGGCATAAAGGATACATGGTATGACTATACTCGCTGGCTATTTATATGGAAACAACTCCTAGGATTTATAGTAAAACCTCTTAATATAAAGGGGTGCTTTAGATATAGATGGATGGCTAATTATCTGGCAGTTCCTGATTTTTTAGATCGTCATACAGAAGGTTTAAGAGGGCCTCAACTTAGAATAGCTCATACTGAATTTGACTTAGTAGTAGAGCATATGTGTGATACTATAAGTACTTGTTTTAAAGCGGATGCAAGGTTAGGCAATGATAAAGAGCTCAGTGATAAAATTGTAGTTTTTGATGAAAATATGATGACTCAAATAATGAATGGGTTTCCTAATCTTCGAATGGTATGTATAGAAGTACCTCCCATATATACAAGTTCTACCATGAGTCAAAGGGGTGTACTTCATTATTTGGATGCATCAGAATCCTATGGAATACCTAATGATGTATGTCCCATGCCTTCAGCAGAGGCTGGTGTTGCAATAGAAGATGATTATCCCATAATTGGAAAATGTGCTGTTCAATGTAATACTACCTGTGATGGAAGTTTAATGGGAAATGGTGTGGAGGCCAGAAGGTTTAAGATACCTACTCATCAAGTGGCAGTACCAATGCGTCACACTGAAGAAGGGGTTCAGGATTATGCAGCACAGGAAATTCTAAATGCTATTAAATTTATAGAGAAGCAAACTGGAGAAACCTTTGACTGGGATGCTTATTTTAAAAGCATTGAAGTTTATAATGAAGAAAGCAAACAGTTTCTTGAATGGATGGAACTGTCTAGAAGTGCATATCCTCAGGTAATAGGCAATAATGTGGCTCTTTATCGATGTGTTACTTATCAAATGGCAGGTGGTCGTGATGATCGATTTTTAGAAGCAGATAACGAAATCACTAAATATATGATGGAAGGGTATAACAAAAAATGTCTTTGTGCACCAGAGCATAGGCATAGGGCAATACTTTGGGGTGTTCAAGCTCAGTATTATTCAGCTTTTCCTCTATGGCTTCAGAACTGTTGGGGCATATTACCTTTAATAGACATGCTTAGTTTAACTTCCACAGAAATTCTTAGTACGGATGATAAAACTCAAGCTATGTATGATTTAGCTCATCTGTATGGGAAAATGACTATGCGCAATCGTTCTAACGGAGGTTATGAAGTTGGGCTTAACGATTTGTGGCGTTTTTGTGAGTACTTTAATGCAGATATGGTAGTTATGTATGAGCATATTGGTTGTAAGGCTATGGCAGGTTTTCATGGATTATTTGAAGAACAGGCCAGGGAAAGAGGAATTCATTTAATTTGGGTTACCCATGCACTTATGGATCCTAGAAAAGCATCAAGAAGAGATATGAGAGATGAAGTAAATAGATATATGCGTTCAGTTTTACGTGAAGAACCATTAGATCCAAGTCTTGAAGATATTGCAGATGAAAATGCTTATTAGGAGATCTATAGTAAAAGAAATATTTTAGTGAAGGAGATAAATGCTATGAAGTATTTTGGAGGTTGTGATGTTGGGTCAACTTATACAAAAGCTGTTATATTAGATGAAAATGGAATAATGGTGGCAAGTGTCACTTTAAAAAGTAAAATTAATTCTAAGGTTTCTGCAACCATGGCCATGGAAGATGTTATCTCACAGGTTGTAAGTTTAAATAATCCCAAAGATTTATCCTATTTAATTGGTACAGGTTATGGAAGAAATAGAGTTCCGTTTGCAGATGAGAATATATCAGAGATTTCTTGTCATGCCATGGGAGTTCATGTTACTAATCCAGATGTAAAAGCTATTATTGACATTGGAGGACAAGATATAAAAGGAATAAATATAGATAAGGATGGAACTGTAAAAAACTTTGCTATGAATGATAAATGTGCAGCTGGAACAGGACGTTTTTTTGAAACTATGGCAAATGCTTTTGAACTATCCTTAGAGGATTTCTCAAAATTGTCACTATCAGCTAAGAGTGTTATACCAATAACTGCTCAATGTACAGTTTTTGCAGAATCTGAAGTTATTACATTGGTTGGAGAAGGAAAACCAATGAATGAAATAGCTGCAGGGATTCAAATGTCAGTGGCTAAGCGTTGTTTTGTAATGGCAAAAAAGGCTGGGGCTATAGATAGTATTACACTGACAGGAGGTTGTGCAAAAAATTCTGGTCTTAAAAAAGCTATAGAACAAGTTTTAAAATTAAAGGTTATTGATTTAGACATAGATCCTCAGCTAATGGGAGCTTTAGGAGCTGCAGAGTTTGCACGCCAAAAGGGTATGGTAGCTTTAAAGAATAAAGAAAAGGAGAAATAATAGTATGATAAAGGGATTAATTATAATTGGGTCCATTATTTTAGCACTGTTTATACTTAGCTTAATAATTTATTTCTTCAATCTAGACATGAAGTTGGCTTCAAAGTTTGAACCTATTTTAATACATCATTATGACAAAATAAAAAGAGATAGACGATTTTAAATAGCTCGGTAGTAAAATAGAGTGATAGAATGTACAAGTCATGCTGAACAAGGTAATATAGAGAATAAATTAATAAGGATAGATGTATATGAAAATTTATAACGATTTTATAAAAGATTGTTTTCAAATGTTAGAAAGTTATAAAGGAACATTAATAGATATTTCAATGGGAGAAGATAGATGGACTGATGTCGGAAATTATAATTTTATCTTTCAAAATGATATGGCATATGAACTTGGAGGAGATGAAATGCCAGCGGTTTCAGGTATTGGCTTCACATCAGATAAAGAGTTAGTGGGGGAGGATGAAATATGGCTATATGGTGAAGATTTAAAGGACATAAAAGAAAATACCCCCTATGCAAGACTGACTTTTATAAGGGTTGAGGAAGGAAGCTTGGGCGCTGATGATAAGGCCTACTCTGCTATTAATAAAATAGAGCATACAAGATATAAAATTAATCCTAAGGGATATATGATGCGAATATCTGTAATTAATTCAAGGGAACCAGTTAGAGTAGGAAAAAATGAGTTAAAAGAAGGGCTAAATTTTGCTAAGGTTGGCAGGCTATTTTTAAATGGATACCATAGTGATAAAAGAGTAAAAGCCGTTAAGATTATATTTATAACTTTAAAGAATTTTCCTTATGAAGATTTAATGGTTCAAGTTAAAAAGTCAGATGGAATAACAAAGGCTCTAGATCATATATATAGAAATATTAAAATGGATTGTTCTGCTTGCAACTTAAAGGATATCTGCAATGAAGTTGATGAACTTAGAGAGATGCATTTTAATCAGGGAAATTAAAGAGGGATGCTTTTAGCACCCCTCAATTTGTTTTATAATTAAGTCTTTTCCGTCAATTATGGTATTATTTGAACTACCACAACATGGACAAGTACTCTTGTAGCTTTTAAAGTTAAATTTCTCACCACATTCATTACATATAAAGCGAGCCTTTAAAAATTCAATTTTAAGCTTTGTGTCATGAAGTAAATCAGACTTATAAATTGCAGCAGGATAACAGTCTTTTACATATTTAGGAACAACACCGCTAAGCTCACCAACTTGTAGTGTAATTGAATCAACTTTTGTAAGGTGATTTTCTGTAGCTAATCTTTCTACCGTATTTATAATACTAAAAACTATTCCAAGTTCATGCATAATACATCTTTATTTTCCTTTCTTAGAAAATAGGTTTGAAACTGCTTTTACAGCAATTTTACCTCCACGTTTAATCATAGTTGGAGCCATTACACCTGTTACAGCTTTTTCAAATGGAACGCCATAAAGATCACTTCTCTTTTCAAGGTGTATTGCATCAAACTTACATTTAGTAGTACAAATTCCACAGCCTACACACATATATTCATCAACGACAGTTACGCCGCACCCAAGACATCGCTGGGTTTCTTTTTTTAACTGTTCCTCAGTAAAAATGCCACGTAGATCTTGGAAGGTTTCCTTTGGGTTATCAGTTTTAACTTTCTCCGGTCTTTGTCTTGAAGAATTGTCATAGCTATCTTCAGATATAATAACATTCTTTTTATCAAGTTCTTTATATTGTCTTTTGTCTCTTCCGATAACTAAACTTTGACCTTTATGAACATAACGGTGGATAGATATTGCACCTTCTTTACCAGCAGCTATAGCATCTATGGCAAATTTAGGTCCGGTAAATACATCACCACCAACAAATATATCTGGTTCATCAGTTTGATAAGTAAATCCATCTGCTTTGCAAGTTTGATTTTTATTAATCTGTACTTTGCTTCCATTTAATAAGTTTCCCCATTCTATTGATTGTCCAATAGAAACTAGCACGTTATCACACTCTACTAAAGTAGTATCATTCTCATCATACTTAGGATTAAATCGTTTATTTTCATCAAATACAGAAATGCATTTTTTAAATATTACACCTTTTACAATTCCGTTTTCGGATATAATTTCCTTAGGACCCCAAGAATTATTTATTGTAATTTCTTCACCTTCAGCTTCTTCAATTTCATCCTCAGCAGCAGGCATAATATCACGAGATTCTAGGCAATACATAGAAACTTCAAAGGAGCCAGATCGAATGGCAGCTCTAGCAACATCTATAGCAACGTTACCTCCACCTATAACTACAGTTTTTCCTTCAAGTTTAACATCGCCACTAAGACTGATACTACGAAGGAAATCTACACCGGCAATAACTCCATTAGAGTCTTCACCTGGAACTCCAATTTTTCTGCCTCCCTGGGCTCCAATTGCTAGATAAAAAGCTTCAAAGCCTTCCTTTCTTAAATAATCAAGGGAAACATCTTTTCCAACTTCAGTAGAAGTTTTAAAGGTGACGCCCATCTCTTTTAGTACATTAATTTCAGCTTCCACTATATCTTTTTCAAGACGGAAGGAAGGAATACCCATAGTAAGCATACCACCTAATTTCTCTTCTTTTTCAAAGACAGTTACAGGATAACCCTTCTCAGCTAAGAAGAAAGCACAGGTAAGACCTGCAGGACCAGAACCAATAATTGCAACTTTATTGCTATAAGGTTTGCCTATAGTATTAATCATAGGAGGAATGAATCTTGTTTCTGAATTTAAATCCTGCTCTGCAATAAACTTCTTAATATCATCAATAGCAATAGGTTCATCTATATCACCACGTGTACATGCATCTTCACAACGTTTGTTACAAATACGTCCACATACTGCAGGAAATGGATTTTCTTTTTTAATAAGTTCAAGGGCTTCTTTATATTTACCTTGGGCTGCTAATTTTATATATCCTTGAACTGGAATATGGGCAGGGCAGTTTGTTTTACATGGAGCTGTGCCAGTGTCCACAACATCAATTCTACTGGTACGGAATTCTGGATTCCATTTTGATTCATTCCACTTAGTATTTGAAGGATGGTCATGTTTAAAATCAGTAACCACAGGAGTTTTTGAACAAAGTTTTTGCCCAAGTTTTAAAGCATTAACCTGACAGTTTTCAACACATTGACCACATCCAACACATTTTTCAGAGTCAATTTTAGATACGAAATTTGAACGATTAAAATCAAAGGCATTATAATATTCACCAACACGTAAGGCAAAACAAGAACATCCACAGCAATTACATATAGCAAGGGTTTCACCTGGGCCTTCTAAATTAGGAGTTTGGTGAACAAGCCCATTATCTTCTGCTCGTTTTAAGATTTCATAGGCTTCCTCTTTGGTAATTTTACGTCCTTTTCCAGTACGAATATAGTATTCAGCTCCGTCGTTTAGTTGAATGCACATATCTGTCTCTAGATGACCACAGCCCTCACCCATAAGTCTTCGGGTTCTTCTACAGGAGCAATCTGATACTGAAAGTACATAAGCATTCTCTATATATTTTGATATTTCTTCAAAGCTACGTACCTTACTTTCTCCTGAAATGGCTTTTTCTACAGGGATTACTCTCATTAACCCATTGCCAATAGGCATATTAGGAGCTAACATTTGTGTTCTTCTAATTGTATATTCTTCAAAACATTCAGCAATAACAGGATATTTTTCTACGTTTTCAAGGTTAGCTACCATCATTTCCATAATTCCAGGCACCCAAATAGGTAAAAACCAGGTGTCGTTGCCATCCTTGTTTTTAGATACCTTACAGACACCAGCATCTGCTAATTTTATAAGTTGATTTTCACAATAATCTATAGGTTTTCCTATCTTCTTAGCAACATCTTCTGTAGTTAGGTACTTTCTAACCTTAAGACCTAAGGCTACTTGAGCCATTTCATCAGTTACAACGGGGTCAAGTATCTTGTATTCTGGGTCTGTTTCTTTAATTCCAGTATAGGTTTTTGATTCTATGCTGATTTTTTTTGCCAGCTTCATAATTAAAGGTCGTGTACTCATAACTTCACTCCTTATCTTTATTTGGTATAGAAGCAATGCGTGATGAAAATATTTACCATAATTATACTATAATATAAAATTATATTAATAGTATATGCTCACAAGAATCATGTAGAAGTGATAACCTATACATAATTATATAGAGAATTTTTGTGATATAATGGGTTGGGAGCATATCACGTCTTTAATGTGAAGATTGAGAGGGTACATATTATGAAGAATAATAATGATTGGCAACATAAAAGAATGCTAGAGACGCCAATGCCTAAGCTTATTACGTCTCTAGCTATTCCAACGACCATAAGCCAACTTATAACCACCATTTATAATACAGCAGATACTTATTTTGTGTCTCAAATTGGTACAAGTTCAGCAGCGGCTGTTGGTATTGTATTTTCGCTAATGTCCATAATCCAAGCCTTTGGATTTGGATTTGGCATGGGAGCTAATAGTCTTATAAGCCGCAAATTAGGTGGAAAAGAAGAAGAAGAGGCAAACCTCTATGGAAATAGTGCCTTTTTTGCAGCAATTTTATTTGGCTTTTTTCTAATGATTGCAGGACTACCTAATATAAAAGCATTAATGAGGTTACTAGGTTCTACAGAAACCATATTACCTTATGCTTGTGATTATGGTAAGTACATACTTATGGGAGCACCTATTATGTGTTCAGCTTTTGTTCTTAATAACATACTTCGATCTGAAGGTGATGCAACATTAGCAATGTGGGGCCTTTGTATAGGCGGCATCATTAATATGTTTTTAGATCCACTATTTATATTTGTTTTTGATATGGGAATTAGTGGTGCTGCCCTTGCTACTGTAATAAGTCAGCTTGTTAGCTTTTTAATTCTTTTAAGTATTTTTTTAAGGAATAGAACTATTGTAAAGCTTAGAATATCTTATGTAAGTAAAAACTTTAAGGATTATTTTTTAATTGTAAAGATAGGGTTTCCTACTATCTGTCGTCAAATGTTAGGAAGTATTGCATCAGCCCTTATAAATGTTAAAGCTGCTGTTTATGGGGATGCAGCTATAGCAGCTGTTACCATTGCCAATAAGATATATATGCTTGTACGTAATATCATTCTTGGATTAGGTCAGGGATTTCAGCCAGTTGCAGGTTATAACTATGGAGCAAAAAACTATAAAAGAGTTAAAGAAGCTTTTGTTTTTACATGTAAAGTTGGTACTGTAATATGTGTAGTTGCAGCTATTGCTATTTCACTAAATGCACCTGAAGTAATAAAGTGGTTTAGAAAAGATGATTTGCAGGTAATAGCAATAGGTACTCAAGCTCTTTATTTTGCTTGTGCTGTCATGCCACTTATGGCTTATTCAACCTATGTAAATCAGATGTATCAGTGTCTTGGATTTAGTAAACAAGCTACCTTACTTGCAAGTTGTAGACAGGGAATTTGTTTTATACCATTAATTTTTGTGCTTCCAATTATTTTTGGACTTAAAGGGATAGCAATGGCACAGCCAGGAGCAGATTTTTTGACTTTTGTAATTTCAGTTCCATTCCAAATTAATTTTTTTAAGAAGTTTCTTATAATAAAAGAGGAAGATAATAAGAAGATTATAGGGTTTTAAAATATATAAGCTGTTACTATTTTTTAGTGACAGCTTAAAATTTTCCTTTTGTAAACAATAATGCTAGTATTATTTACAAAATATAAAAAATATTAATATTTTTTAGGTTGATTTTATTTTTTATTCTGCTACAATTGCTTATTGAGATATTTGGACTTTTGAGAAAATAAAGTTAATTAATTTATTTTAATGTTTATATATTATTAGTATTTATAAATATATACGAAAGAAAAGATTTAGGGGGATTTAAATGAAATCAAAAAAAGAACTTATTGGAACTATCATAGGAAATACTGTTACGTTTATAGGAGTACTAATATTTGTAGCACTATTTAAGATGGCATTTGGAGCGGAAAATACTGTATTAGGAATAGCAACAATAATATTATCGTTATCATTACTATCTAGAGATTTAACTAAAAAGCCATTTAAAAATTTTGTTTGTTTACTAGCTTTTAATATAATAACTATTTTAGGATCATATGTGTTTCATTCATATTTGTGGCTTGGTTTGGTATTAAACTTTTTAATAATGTTTCTTATAGGCTATTTATTTACTTATGAGGTTAAAAGTTCATTCAATATGTTATTTGGATTACAATATATATTACTTATAGGAAGTCCAATATCATTAGAACAAATGCCAAAAAGAATATTTGTGGGCATTATATGTGCAGGTATTATAATGGGACTACAGCTTTTAGCTAATAAAAATAAATTAGCTAAATCTAGTAAGAAAACATTGATTTCTATTGAAGATAGCATTTTAGCTAAGGTTAACTTAATAAAAGAGAATAAAAGTACCCAAGAGATAAATAGTGTAATAGATAAGTTAATCAATAATTTTAAAATTACAATTTTTGAAAGTGGACAAACTGATTTTAAAATGAACTCATACGGCAGTGTTTCAGCTGATATATTATCTTGTATTGAGAAGATAAATGAACTTCTTAATAAAATAGAAGGTAAAAATTTAAAGGAAGAAATCTTCAACGAAATTTATATGCAGCTAAGCAATGTAAAAGAAAATAAGTTTCATCCTGAAAATATAAAGGGCATACTTAAAAGGTATGAAGATGATTCAACAATTGTATGCGAGTTTTTGAATACTTTTCACATACTTCAAAATAAAGTAGAAGAGTTTAAAGAAGTTGTTGAAAATACTTCTGATGATTTAGTAAGGGATATACATATATGTGAGGACTTTAAAGAGATTAATTGGCATAAGAAAAACATAAAGGAAATGTCTTATAGAGTTGCATATGGAATAAGAGTAGGAGTATTGTTTGGACTAACTGGATTTGTTACTCAGTTATTTCATCTGGAGTTTGGTAAGTGGATGATGTTTACAGTTTTTGCTTTAACACAACCTTATGCAGAGTATTCAGAAGTTAAAAGTAAGCATAGAATATTTGGAACAACGTTAGGACTTATAATATTACTTGCCGGATTTGCAGTTGTAAAGGACACTTCAACAAGAAGTATGTTTTTATTGGTAGCAGGATATCTTATGTCATACATTAATAGCTACAAGTATAAGTCAATTCTTATTACTATATGTGCAACATGTGCTGATGCAGTAAATCATATTAATCCGTTATATGTAATGGTATCTAGAGCAGAATTTGTTTTAATTGGAGTTATTATTTCTTTATTAGCAAATAAGTTTTTATTACGTAGAGAATATAAAGATGCAGAATCTCAATTAGTAAATATTCAAAAAGGATCTCATAATAAAATGATTGAAGAAGTAATTAATATTGAATCTACTGATGATAATATGATGAGAAACTTATTTTTATTACCTGCTTTAATAGAAACTAGGGTTGAAAATTTGAACTTAAATGTTAAAAAAGAGTTTATGGATATGAGTAAGGGAGTAGTTAATGACATATATCAACTGTATTTAACTAGTGAGACACAATATAAAGGTTTAATAGATGAACTTAGTTTAATTGTATCTAATAAAGTAAACTTGAATGACATAGAAGTAAATCTTAGAAAACTAGCTGAAGGTAAGAAAGATCCAAGGGAAAAAGCTTTGATACTAAATTATTTAAGAATTTTATATGATATAGATAGAGTTAATGAAGAAGCTGATAAAATAAATAATTTATCTTTCGCTTAAAGAAGCTGTCTTATAGTATAATATAGTGCTATAGGACAGTTTTTTTATACGTGAGGAAAGTTTTAAAATGTAGAGTATTAATTGTAATATATACAATATAAAGATTTGTTATTTTTGGAGGTTAGTATGAAATATATAAAAATTGATAGTAAAGATATAAACCGTAACTTATTTGCTAACTTTAAGCGATATCAAAGAGTGACTAACTGTTGGAGAAAAATAGATAATAAGTGGTGTATCAAAGAAGACCCTTTTATTGATGATTGGACTGAAGAAGAATATGCTGAATTAATTTGTTGTCTAAAAAATACCGTAGCAACAGGTGGATTTTTGCTTGGGGCATTTTCAGATGAAGGATTGAAGGGATTTGTATCTGTAGAATCTAAATTATTTGGTGAGAATAGAGAGTATTTAGATTTATCGAGTATTCATATTTCAGAAGATATGAGAGGCAAGGGAATTGGAAAAGAATTATTTATATATGCAAAAGAATGGGCAAAGCAACATGGAGCACAGAAACTATATATTTCAGCACATTCAGCAGTAGAGAGTCAGGCCTTTTATCATGCTATGGGTTGTGTGGAAGCTCTTGAATATAATAAAGAACATGTGGAAAGGGAGCCATATGATTGT
Organism: uncultured Clostridium sp.; assembly: GCA_900548455.1. Taxonomy (GTDB): domain Bacteria; phylum Bacillota; class Clostridia; order Clostridiales; family Clostridiaceae; genus Clostridium_J. Next base: position 79,174 of record URKQ01000009.1, on the reverse strand, counting down.
CAGTTAGAATGCAAGCTATAAATATTTTTTAACTAAAGGTACTGTAAATAGTGCTGAAGTAAATTTATTAAGTGAATTGATAAATATAACTAAGGATGATATTCTAGTAATATATGATATTTATGTTAAGGTTGTGATTTTATGGTTAATGAAAAGGATAAAATACTCTGTACAAAGTCTGTAGATATTAGTTGGGCGATAGTTTGTATAGAGTTAGTTAAAGATATCGCCTTTAATTAATAAACTTTAAATATACAGACTTTGTTTCCTTTAAAGATTTTTAAGGAGATGAGTTTTGTGGAGTATCTAAATGCTAATATGATTCTACCCGATAGTTTAATTGAACAGATTCAAAAATATGTTCAGGGTGGGTATATATATGTGCCATGTCAAAAAGAAAGAAGAAAAAAATATAAGAAAAATCATTATATAGAGAATAGAAATGAAGTAATACGAAACAGACATAAAAGTGGTGATAAGGTAGAAGCTTTGGCGAAGGAGTTTTATCTATCAGTAGACAGTATTAAGAAAATAGTATATACAAAGAAAGACAATTAGTTTGTTCATATATAATAAATATGATTTTTAACATAGTTTTTTTATAAAGCTGTTACTTTTTTATAAGTAGCGGCTTTTTATAATATGTAAAAGTTTATACAGATAGAATAATTCCCTTTTTTATTATGAATTGGAGCCTTAGAATTATGTGTAGAATAGTAAATAATGAGGAGATGTGATAATTGCCATGAATATTAATAAGAAGATTGAAAAATATTTTGAGGAGTATATGAAGGTATGGCCTTTTAGTGGTGTTGTTTCAGTAGTTAAAGATGGAGAAGTTTTATTTTCAAAGGGTTACGGCATGGCTAATATAGAGCATAATATTCCTAATGACATAAATACCAAGTATAAGATTGCATCTATTACAAAACAATTTACTTGTGCAGGAATTATGATATTGCAGCAAAGAGGGCTTATTGATGTTAGTGATAGCATATCGAAGTTTTTCCCAGATTATCCAGGCTTTAATGAAAAAATAACTATTCATCATTTGATGACACATACATCTGGACTTTTTAATGATTTATTTAAGTTAGATGGATACGTTAAGCTTGAAAAATGTTTGCTTACTCATAAAGAAGTTCTAGATATTTTTTGTGGTATGCCTGCAGAATTTGAACCTGGGGAACAGTGGAGTTACTGCTATTTTGGATATTATTTGTTAGGTCTTATTATTGAAAGAGTATCGGGAATGTCTTACATAGATTTTTTGAAGGGAAATATATTTAATCCTTTAGGCATGGTAAATACAGGACTAGATGATTATTTTGAGATTATTTCTAATAAAGTAAGTGGAGACTATGCTACGGAAGAAAGACTTGTATGTGGAGAAATTGATACTATGAGTGCTTTTTCAGCAGGAGCGATTTATTCTACTATGGAAGATATGTTAATCTGGGACAAGGCACTATATGATGATAAAATTCTTTTTAAAGAAAGCAAGGATTTAATGTTTACACCAGGTCTGGAAAGGTATGGATATGGTTGGTTTGTTGATAGTTATTTAAATCGTAATAGAGTTCATCACAGTGGAGGAGGTAATGGTTTTAACCATCAGGTTCACAGATATATAGATGATAAAGTAACTATTATGGTATTTAGTAATTATGGATTTTCAAATTCACTTAAAATAAGTGAAGACATTGCAAAATTAGTATTTAATGAAGAATACTATGTGCCATCAAAGCCTAAGGTTTATAATTTAGATACGAAAACATATGAATCATATATGGGGGTATATGAAGATTCATGGTGTAAATTTGAAGTTAAAAAGGATGGAGAAAAGTTCTGTTTTATAGAAGATGATAAGTGGATAATGAATATGTATCCAATATCAAAAAATAAATTTCATCATACTTGGATTGATAGAGAGTATTCCTTTGAAAAAGATAGTGAGGGACAATTGTATTTTGAAGAAGTTAAGCGTAGAAAATAAGATTAATAATTAGAGTGTATTATATAAAATTAATTTTAAAATATATTTAATAATTAGAAGATATGTACTATCATTAATATAAAATTACTTAGATATTTTGGAGGTATGAAGGTGAATAAAGAAGAAGTAGAAATACTGCCATCAGGAGTAGTGACTTGTATGTTAAATGGCAGAGAAGTGAATATTGTAAAAGTATCTCCAGAAAAAATAACTATTCGTATATCAGAAGAAGTTAAAGAAGTTAAAAAGTTACTTCTAGCTTTTTATATATTTGATAAGTGTAGATACGAAGAAGTTGTAGTATATGATTATAAGGTTATAAGCAAGATAGAAAAAGAGTTTTACTACACCTATACTTTTATAGTAAGTGATGATGATTATAGAAAAAATGTGAAAGATGTATTTAATCGCTACTTTAAGTATGTGATGCTTAAAAATTGTGGTGAAGATAATGAGTTTTCCAGGGAAATGGTAGGTTATCCAGCAGAACTAGACTATGATTTTTATAATTTATATATAGATCAAAAGAAGGATTGGGTGTCAAATTTAAACTATGAAGAATTTGATGAAAGAATAATTGAGTCTATAGAATTAGCAATAAGTTTAGATAATGAGGATTTATATAATTCATATCTAAGTAAGGATTTTAAAACCTTTTATAAGGATTACTTAAAGGATAATTTTATAGAAAATCACAAGCTATTTAAAGAAGGATTTTCAAGGTTATATGTAGGAAATGAATTTTGTCATAATTTATTTCCAAGGGATGAAGTTCTAATGAAAATACTTGAAAAAGCCAAGAAAGAAAATTTGAAAATTACTCTTTGTTTTACTTATTTAAGAGATTTATATATAGAAAGAAATAAAGAACTATTGGAGGAAGTATATAACTGGGGGAGAAATACAGATACCAAAATAGAGATTGTAATAAATGACTGGGGTATGATAGAACTTCTTAAAGATAAAATAGATTATTTAGAACCTACTTTAGGGAGTTTACTTAATAAAAGAAGAAAGGATCCTAGAATTCTTTATAAAAAAGGGGTTAAAGAAAATAAAGAATTAATGGGCGAAAATAGTACAAATTGCCTTAGCTATACTAAGTTTTTAAGAAAGAATAACATAAGCAGATTTGAATATGAAACCTGTGGGTATGAAATAAAAGTTCCAGAGGGAAAACATAGTCTGCATTTACCTTTTTATCAAACTAATACTTCTCAATTTTGCCCTCTTTATGCCATGTGCACTTTTCAAGATAGGGGTAACCAAAAACTTGTTACAAGTTGTCCAAGATATTGCAAAGATTATGTTTTTGCTTATCCAAAGCACCTTAAAATGGTTGGACTTTATAACAGCCTATTTGGTTTTGATGATACAGTTTTAAAAGATGCAGAGAAACTGAAATATTATATAGAAAATGGTATAGATAGGTTAGTTTTGAATTTTAAATAAAAGAAATGAACATTTAGAAAGATCATAAGGAGATAGAATGAAAATAGTAGCAGGACTTGGATGTATTGATGATTATATAGAACTTGTAAAAGCCGGAGCTGACGAGGTGTTTTGTGGATATGTACCCTATGAGTGGAATAAAAAGTATGGAAGTCTATTCCCTTTAAATAGAAGGGAAGTACTATATTATAATGTGCAAATAGGTACCCTTGAGGATATGAAGATTTTAAAAAGAATGGTGGATAAATATAAAGTACCGGTGACTATTACCTTTAATTATTTATATTATCTAGAGGAGCAATATGAGATTATTGAAAGTATTATAAGAACATTAATGGATATTGGGTTTAATGATTTTATAATAGCGGATATAGCTTTAATATTATATCTTAGGGAAAGAAGCATAAACTGCTTTATTCATTTGAGTGGAGAATGTAGTGAGATAAATAGATTATCAATGAATTTTTTGAATCACCTAAATATAGGAAGATATATTTTCCATAGAAAGAATACCATTGAAGATATGAAGTCTTGCATAGAAAATGATAAAGTAAAAAATCTTCAATACGAAGCTTTTATGCTAAATGAAAGATGCCATTTTACAGGAGGGTATTGTAATTCCCTTCATTGTGATGAGTTGATTCATCTATGCAAAGTGGACTATGATTTAATAAAGGTTAGTGAAGACTTAAATCACTTTCCTATGGTAGATGAAAAATTGAAGAGTTATTATAAAAACCTAGAAGATGAAGCAAATGGAATAGTAAATTACGATGAGGATTTAGATAGGTTAGGAAGTAGTGGCTGTGGAGTTTGCGCTCTTAAAAATTTGAAAGAAGCAGGAGTAACTCACTTAAAGGTAGTTGGGAGAGGTAATTCCATTGAAAATATGAAAAGAGATGTTAAAGAATTAAAAAAAGCTTTATTTATGGTAGATAAGGTTAAGGACACAATGGATTTTAAAGCAGAAGTGAAGAAAAATATATTTCAGGGTAATTGTAGTGGTAAGTGTTATTATTAAACATAAAGCAAATTATTATATCTTAAGAAGATTTAAGGTATAGTAGTTTGCTTTTTTTATGTATTGAAAAGTATAGCTTTTTTACTTTTTTAAAATAATAAGAATTATTTAAATAGAAATTAAAATTAAATATTTATGACTATTAATTTAATAGAATTAAACTAATATTACATATTTTATAATTCCTATGTACAATGCGTGTCGAAATATGTATAATAACCCTTGTAAACAGTTTCAAATTTGAGATGTAAAACATAATCTAAATAAAAGGGGTAATTGTAATGGCTAACCTTGGAATTTTTGATGTTTTGGGACCAGTAATGATAGGACCATCATCCTCACACACAGCTGGTGCAGCAAGACTTGGAAAAATAGCGAGAACAATAGTAAATAAGGAGATAAAAGAAGTAACATTTTTACTTCATGGTTCATTTAAGGAAACCTATAAAGGACATGGTACAGATCGTGCTTTAGTTGCCGGTATTTTAGGAATGATGCCAGAGGATTCAAGACTTAGAGATTCACTTTCTATAGCAAAAAAAGAAGGAATAAAAATAAACTTCTTACCAGCAGATTTAGGACAAGTTCATCCTAATACAGTTAAGATCCTTATAAAAGATTGTGAAGATATAGATTGGGAAGTTTTAGGTTCATCCATAGGAGGAGGCCTTGTAAAAATATATGAGATAAATGGAAATAAGGTAACTGTTACTGGAGAATATCCAACAGTAATAACATGTCATAATGATATTCCAGGTACTGTATCTAAAATATCTACAACTTTATATGATAATAAAATTAACATAGCAACGATGACTCTTGTAAGAAGTCAAAAAGGTAAAGACGCTACATTAACATTAGAACTAGATGGAGTTACTGATAATAGTATCGTTGAACAAATTACAAAAATAGATGGAATTAACCGTGTTATTTTTATTAACCATTTAGGGGGAGCTAACTATGAGAATTGCTAATTATGGACAAGACCTTATTGATATTTGTAAAAAAGAAGAAATTTCTTTAAGTGAGTATGCTATTCGTCAAGAAATAGAACTTAAAAATACTACAAGAGAAGAAATAATAAAACAAATGAAATATACGCTTCAAGTTATGAGAGAAGGAGCTACTTTAGGAAGAGAAAAGGAAGTATATTCTATCTCTGGACTTATAGGTGGAGACGCTTATAGACTTCAAAAGTATGCGGAGTCAGGAAAATCCTTAATGGGAATTGGTGCAGTAACAGCTATGGCTATGGCAATGTCTTCCTCAGAAGTTAATGGTTCCATGGGCAAAATAGTTGCATGTCCAACAGCTGGTTCTTGTGGAATTCTTCCTGCAGTTATATTAACGGTAGGAGAGTTATTAAATAAAACTGATGAAGAACTTGTTTATGGATTATTAGCAGCTTCAGCTATAGGAATGATAATAGGTAAAAACGCAACTTTTGCAGGAGCAGAAGGAGGATGCCAAGCAGAATGTGGTTCCGCTGCGGCAATGGCCTCAGGAGCAGTTGTGGAACTTATGGGTGGTACACCAGAGATGAGTCTTAATGCTGCAGCTATAGTATTTAAAAATGTATTGGGTCTTGTATGCGATCCAGTAGCAGGTCTTGTAGAAATTCCATGTGCAAAAAGAAATGTATCTGGAGCTATTAATGCTCTATGTACTGCGGATATGGTAATGGCAGGGGTAGATTCCAAAATACCTTTTGACGATGCAGTATCTGCAATGTACAAAGTTGGGACAAGCATGCCTCCTGAATTAAGGGAAACTGCTTTAGGTGGAGTAGCTATAACTAAGACAGGAAAAGCTCTTAAAGAAAAAGTATTCGGAAAAACAGAAGAATAATAGGGGGAATAACAATGAACATATTATTAGGAACATCTCTTTTACTTTTAGTTCTTGCATTATTTACATTATTTAGCTATAAGGCGCCAAATGGAATGAAAGCTATGGGTGCTCTTGCTAATGCAGCTTGTGCTAGTTTCTTAGTTGAAGCTTTTCACGATGCTTTCTTTGGAGGAGTCTTAAACATAGAATTCTTAAGTCAAGTAGGTGCAGCTAATGGAAGTCTTGGTGGAGTAGCCGCTGCTATTCTTGTACCACTTGCATTAGGAGTATCTCCAGCTTATGCAGTACTTGCAGGACTTGCATGTTCAGGTTTTGGAATATTACCAGGATTTATAGCTGGATATTTAATATCTTATGTAATTAAATTCTTAGAAAAGAAAGTTCCAGCAGGATTAGACTTAATTGCAATAATTTTAATTGCAGCTCCTCTATCTCGTTTAATTGCAGCAGGAATGACACCAATTGTTAATGGTACATTATTAAAAATCGGAGATGTATTACTTTCAACTGCTAACTCAAGCCCAATTATAATGGGAATTATATTAGGTGGTATATTAACAGTAGTAGCAACAGCTCCTTTAAGTTCAATGGCACTTACAGCAATGCTTGGACTAACAGGAGTACCAATGGCTATTGGAGCTCTAGCAGTATTTGGATCTTCATTTATGAACTTTGTATTCTTCCATAAAATGAAATTTGGTTCAAAAAAGGATACTATAGCAGTAGCTATAGAACCACTTACACAAGCAGATATAATTAGTGCTAATCCAATACCAGTGTATGTTACTAACTTTATAGGCGGTGCTTTAAGTGGAATAATAGTTAGTATGATGGGACTTGTAAATATGACTCCAGGTACAGCTACTCCAATTGCAGGCTTTGCAGTTATGTTTGCTTACAACCCAGCTGTTAAAGTATTAATTGCAGCTGCAGGATGTATAGTAGTAAGTGTTATAAGTGGATTTGTTGGACATATGATATTTAAAGATCACAAAATTCACACTGCAGATGAAATAAGAAATGTTGAAGTAGTAGCATAATAAATTTAAAACTGTTCAATAGCAAATTTTAGCTATTGGGCAGTTTTTTTAATGGATACAGACTCCTAAAAATAAAGGGTGAATAAAAAAACTTATTTAGCAAAACCTATTATAAAGCTTATTAGTAAATATAGTGAAGCTTAAAGAAGATGAATATAAGATTTCGTAGAGCTATGGGATAAAAGTAATAGGAGGCGTACTATGAGTAATAAATTATTATATATAAGTGTAAACTCTAAACCTGAAGAGTTATCATCATCTAAAACTGTTGCAAGGGAATTTATTAATAAATTTTTAAAGGAACATAAAGATTTTGAAGTGGAAGAGTTAGATTTATATAAGGAGCATATTCCAAGATTAGAGTATCAATATTTTGAAGATAGAAACTGTGTAATTAGTGAAGAAGCTGCAAAGAAATTACCTGAAAAGGATCAAAAGGAAATCCAAATTATAAGGGATTTATGTAATCAGTTTATAAGTGCAAATATGTACGTAATAGCAGCACCAATGTGGAGTTTATCTTTTCCAGCGCCACTTAAAGAATATATAGATTGTATAGTTCAAGTAAATAAAACAATTTCTTTTGAAAAGGGCAAAAAACCTAAGGGACTTTTAAATGATAAAGTTAGAAACTTAGTTTATATTCAATCTTCAGGTGGAGATATTCCTTGGATTTTAGACCCAATTATGGATAAGGGTGAAAATTATATAGCTAGTATTATGAAAACCATGGGAATAAAAAATGTCCATGAGTTGAAAGTTGATGATACTGGAACAACTGAAGAAGAAAAGAAGGAGTCTATGGATAAAGCAAAAGAACAAATTGATAAGATAATAATGAAATTAGAATTTTAATATTACAAAAAAGTACCCAGTAGGTAAAATATAAAGATTACCTACTGGGTTTAATTATGTTAAAATAGAACTATTAAATTTAATATATAATGATTCGATAATAGACTATATTATATGAAAAATTAAGATACGTAGGAGGAATTAATTTTTGAGCAGTGATAAGAAGGTAAAAGAAGTAAGAGGAATAATTATATTTGCAGCCATAGTTTGGCTTATGGTAATGAATATTCAAATGGTATTTAAAGGAGTATTTAGCTTTTTCAACATTTTAAAACCCTTTATTATAGGAGGAGCTATTGCTTTTGTATTAAATATCCCTATGAAATTTTATGAAAGAAAATTATTTGGCAAGGTTAAAAATAAGAAGCTTCAAAGTATGGCAAGACCGCTTAGCTTATTATTATCAATTGTTTCAGTGGGAGCTGTAGTTGCCTTTGTAGTTTTAACAGTAATACCTCAGCTAGGAGAAACAATTACTCAATTAGCTGTACAAGTTCCCGAATTTTTTAATGATGTCTATATGAAGTTAGAAAAATACTTGGAATCTAACCCAGAACTTTTTAATCAAATTAAAGGGTTAAATTTAGAAAAAATGAATTGGCAATCAATTTTAGGTACAATAGGAAACTATTTAACTAGTGGAGTAGGAAGTCTTATTTCTTCTTCAGTAAATGTGGCTACCTCTATTATAGGTGTTTTAATTAATTCATTTATAGCCTTTATTTTTTCTATCTATGTTTTACTTGAAAAAGATAAACTAGGGAATCAAAGTAAGAGAATTTTAAAAGCTTATTCAAAGGAAAAAATATATAACAAGACTTTAAATGTTTTAAGTCTTTTATGTAAGAACTTCACAGCATTTATATCTGGACAATGTCTTGAAGCTGTAATCCTTGGAACTATGTTCTTTGTAGCTATGATTATATTTAGGATGCCTTATGCTCTTTTAGTAGGAGTTCTTATAGCTTTTACAGCATTAATACCAATTGTAGGAGCTTTTATTGGTTGTTTTGTAGGTGCATTTTTAATCTTAGTAGATACACCACAAAAAGCAATCTGGTTTTTAATTTTATTCTTTGTACTTCAACAGGTTGAGGGACAGTTAATTTATCCAAAGGTAGTAGGTAGTTCTGTAGGACTTCCATCCATTTGGGTTTTAGTAGCAGTAAGTGTTGGAGGAAGTTTATTTGGAGTTCCTGGAATGCTTTTATTTATACCAATATGCTCAACTATTTATGTGCTCTTAAGGGATGATGTTAATAAGAGAACGGTTGAAGTAAGAGGTAAAAGGCAAGAATTAAAAGTGAAGAATTAAAAGCATATAGAAAGCACAAGGTATTAGTTGTAGAATAATAGATAATGGAATAATTAAATGAAGGTGATATAAGTGAAGGTAACAAGTAGTGGGATTCAAAATGGAATAATAGAAGATAAATATGGTAAAAGAGGAGAAGTAAATGAAGATGGTATACCAACCTATTCACTTCCTTTAAAATTTGAAGATGCTCCAGAAAATGTAATATCTTATGCTTTAGTTTTAGAAGATAAAGATGCCATACCAGTAAGTGGGTTTTCATGGATACATTGGACTGTAGCCAATATTACAAGGAATGAATTAATGGAAAATGAAAGTCTTACAGCAACGGATTATATTCAAGGTGTGAATAGCTGGATAAGTATTCAAGGTGGAAAACTTTCAAAGGATAAATGTAGATTCTACGGTGGCATGGCTCCACCCAATGCTCCTCATATATACGAAGTCCATGTTTATGCTTTAGATACTGTTTTAGATTTAGAAGATGGATTCTATATGAATGAACTTTATAAGAAAATGGATGGACATATTTTAGATCAGGCAACGTTAAAAGGCGAATATAAGAATTAAAACAAAAGGTCGACCTCTAATAGTTTAAAAGCTATAGGGGATCGACCTTTTTACTTATTTATATTGGATTAAAGAATGTACTATTGCTTTAAATTTAGCTCAATTACTTTATTTAACTACAAAGCCTTATAGAAATAGATAATAATTAACAAATTCTAAGATTAAATAAATTTATATGTATAAGAAATTAGGAAGTGTTAATAATTGAAATATAATTTTTACAAATTATGAATAAATTAAAGGAGAAATAAAATGAGATATAGTGATCATTTTAAAAATTATATAATTAGTGAGTACGACAATGGACAGTGTACAATAAAAAGGTTAGCGAAACAATTTAATATTTCACAAACAACAATTAGACGATGGATTAAAGAAGATTCATTTAATAAAAGAAATGACTTAAATAAATATGTTATTATTGTAAATTTTAATAATAATTAACTTCAACATGAATGTATTTAAATTAATTTGTAAACATTATCTTTAAAATGATTAATAACAACATGTGATGTAGTAAGGTAAGTTACTTATTCAGGTAATTTTAAAAGTAACCAATGCTTTTAATTTGGATTATTGTTCTATATGCTAAAATGTAAAAAAATTAATAAATTTTATCGACCAATAAGTAGTTTTAAATTGCTTATTGGTCGATTTTTTATAAATAAGTGCAGTCAAATTAATATAATATTAAGTGATGTAATATGAATAAGTATTTACCAGCTAAAAAAACTATAAAATTTGCATTAGTTAAGGTATATCAAAGGTTTCAGAGATTTTGGAATTTGAAATATAACAAATTAAAATCACTTGGTAAAAAAACAAGAAAATGTTGATTTTAAAGGCTTTTAGGGGTATCATGAAAATAGAGAATGGCTTAAAGCCAATGGTTTAATATCAACATAAGATGTATTTAAATATTCTTTCAATTCCCGATTCACAAATAGTTATTTTATGTTTAATATCAACATAAGATGTATTTAAATTTAAATTTTATGTCTTAATTATAGTTGTCATAATTGAGTTTAATATCAACATAAGATGTATTTAAATAAATGAAAGTATTCGTCTAATTCCTCTATACTGTAAGTTTAATATCAACATAAGATGTATTTAAATTCAGGAATAGGTGTTCTACCTGTTTCCATATCGCCTGTTTAATATCAACATAAGATGTATTTAAATAGAGGAAAGATTAACTATGTTGGAAATGGGGGTAAGTTTAATATCAACATAAGATGTATTTAAATTTACACATTACATGTTATACAGTTATACGAAAAATCGTTTAATATCAACATAAGATGTATTTAAATGGAATTGCAGAAGAAAATGAAGATGAAGAAAATCCATGTTTAATATCAACATAAGATGTATTTAAATATGGATATGGACCTATTTCAGATTAAGACTAGAACGTTTAATATCAACATAAGATGTATTTAAATGTTTTTGGATTATGGTGGAAGTAAAGATAGTAGGCGTTTAATATCAACATAAGATGTATTTAAATAAAAATGAGTTGCTTGATTGGAACATGAAAAATGCAAGTTTAATATCAACATAAGATGTATTTAAATAGAATTTTAAAACTTGTTATGAAGTAGCTAATTATTTGTTTAATATCAACATAAGATGTATTTAAATAAGTATTTGAGGGGTAGAGAAACCAATTTAGAAGAAGTTTAATATCAACATAAGATGTATTTAAATCAATGGCAGTAGATAGGAAATTTAAGAAAGAAGGACGTTTAATATCAACATAAGATGTATTTAAATGCTAGAAAACATGATGAAAATTGATGATATTCATACAGTTTAATATCAACATAAGATGTATTTAAATTTCCCTCTATTTGTTCTTCTATAGGTGTTGCAAGTGTTTAATATCAACATAAGATGTATTTAAATGGTTAAAGACTTAGAAAATAATTCTGCAGACGGTAGGTTTAATATCAACATAAGATGTATTTAAATACGATATTGAAAATGTGATTAAGCATAGATTTAATGGTTTAATATCAACATAAGATGTATTTAAATAAATCTTGAGTATATAGATAAAAAACTTATATTCAGTTTAATATCAACATAAGATGTATTTAAATGGAGATTTAAGAAAGTCCATAACATTTGAATCAGAAGTTTAATATCAACATAAGATGTATTTAAATAAACATTTTGAAACCAATATTTGAGAAACTAGTAGGAGTTTAATATCAACATAAGATGTATTTAAATAATAAAAGAGAATATCATCATCTTAATTATTCTCAAAGTTTAATATCAACATAAGATGTATTTAAATATAATAGCTTAGGAGGTGCAATATGCAAAATACAATTGTTTAATATCAACATAAGATGTATTTAAATCTCAACCTACAGTGCTAGGGAATATAGGTGTAGGTGTTTAATATCAACATAAGATGTATTTAAATACAGTTCTTAGTATGAATGGGAAAAGTCTTGATAGTTTAATATCAACATAAGATGTATTTAAATAGATGATCCTCTTGAGGATATTATAGAGTTTGAACAGTTTAATATCAACATAAGATGTATTTAAATAGATGGTATGATCTGTGCAGATAGAATACTAACTGGGTTTAATATCAACATAAGATGTATTTAAATATATATATCTGTAGCCATCCTATGCCCTTATTACGTTTAATATCAACATAAGATGTATTTAAATCACTTTGTATTTCAAAAACTTATATTTAAATATCTGTTTAATATCAACATAAGATGTATTTAAATGTATCAAGCACTTTTTGGAAAACGGGTGCTTGATTTGTTTAATATCAACATAAGATGTATTTAAATCCTAGTCCTAAACTAATGCTTCCTTAATATTTACTCGTTTAATATCAACATAAGATGTATTTAAATATATTTGGATGAATTAATTGTAGAAGGGGATAAATAGTTTAATATCAACATAAGATGTATTTAAATTATGAGTAATAACTATTATGAAAGTCAAATATTAGAAGTTTAATATCAACATAAGATGTATTTAAATCAAATATATAAAATGCAACCATACCCTAGGGATTTCTGTTTAATATCAACATAAGATGTATTTAAATGAAAAAGTAAAAGTAACAAATTTATTATTATATTTAGTTTAATATCAACATAAGATGTATTTAAATAATGTTGATTTATGTAATAAGTATAATAATAAATTGTTTAATATCAACATAAGATGTATTTAAATGAATATATTACACATTTGTATAAGTCTTGGCATAGGTTTAATATCAACATAAGATGTATTTAAATAAAATCTATTATTTACGAACATTTTAAAAGTTTATGTTTAATATCAACATAAGATGTATTTAAATTTAGTAATTCACTATTATTTTCTAAGAATTCCATTGGTTTAATATCAACATAAGATGTATTTAAATTTGATTTAAGCTTTGCCGGTTTATCCATGCCTTTAAGTTTAATATCAACATAAGATGTATTTAAATTATATATTACCATTTAGTAATGATAAAACCATATCTGTTTAATATCAACATAAGATGTATTTAAATGAAAACCAACCAACTCCAAAAGCAGTCGGTTTAAAGTTTAATATCAACATAAGATGTATTTAAATGCGAAAGCAAAAACCGGAACCATCATTGCACTTGTGTTTAATATCAACATAAGATGTATTTAAATAAATAAGGTTGAGTGGGATAATGCAATGGAAGTCAAGTTTAATATCAACATAAGATGTATTTAAATGCTATTCCAATGCATACCTGAAGTAAATCAAATGCTGTTTAATATCAACATAAGATGTATTTAAATATTATTGAATCATCTACATAAACACATTCTCCTAGTTTAATATCAACATAAGATGTATTTAAATATGAAAGAATTAAAGAAAATACTCCAGGTTAAAAAAAGTTTAATATCAACATAAGATGTATTTAAATTTTAATAACTTATATAGATTCTTATAACTACTTGGATTAACTTCAACATGAGATGTATTTAAATAGACAAGTAGGACGTCCTTGATATAACGCATACCAGGATTAATATCGACATGAGATGTATTTAAATGGTATTCCAGATTTACTATATGGTCCAGCCCAATATTTGTTTAATATCAACATAGGATGTACGCTAGTAATTAAGAATTGAAAATTAAAAGGCATTAGAAGTATAATTTTAAGTAAGATATTTATAACTTTAAAAATGATGTGATTTCTGTATTATACAGAGAACACATCATTTTTTTGTTAGGGAATGAAAATAAAAATTTATATGTATAAAAAATATAAATATGACAACAATCTTAATAAATCAATTAAATATATTATCTATTAGTAATGAGTTTATTCAATGAATTAATCAACATTAGGTGTTTTTAAATTGACTTATAGATATTATCTTTGAAAATGATTAATATCAACATAGGATGTGCAATTATATCAAAATTGTGGTAAAATTAAAACAAAAATGTAAAATTATGAATGAGGGTGAGACAGTGGAGCTAAAGGTTTATCAAGTTAAGATTAAATTATATATGCTTAAAGATATTCCATATGAAGATGTACAGTCGGCAATTTGTAGATTTATAGATATGGGGTTTGCAAAGAATACGGAATTGTTGGAATTTCATAATGTTAATGAATTTAAGAATTATTGCTTTGATAGTTTATACCCCATTGAGATGGATAGGGTATATAAAAAGGATCATATATATACAATTACAATTAGAACAATTGACAAAAGTCTAGCTAAGTTTTTCTATGAAGCTTTAGCAAATCATTATAATAAGGATTTTAAAGGTTTAACATCTGAAATTAAAATTATTCCAAAGAAGAGAATTGAAAAGCTATATTGTATTACACCAGCAATATTAAAAACTGAGGGCGGTTATTGGAAAAATACTATGGCCCTTGATGATTTTGAAAGAAGATTAAAAGAAAATTTAATTAAAAAGTATAATACTTTTATGGATGAAAAAATTGATGAAGATTTTCAACTTTATAAATCAATAGAATTTAAAAACTTAAAACCAATAGTTGCAAAGTATAAAAATATAAAAATTCTAGGGGATAAACTTAATATTTATATTGATGATGATGAAATTTCTCAAAAACTAGCCTATATGTGTTTAGGTACAGGTGTTTTGGAAATGAATAGCAGGGGATTGGGATTTGTAAATTTTAAATGGTTGTAAAAGGGAGGTGAAAAGATGCTTTCACAGGTTTTAGATACATTCAAAAAAATCTATAGTGATAAAGGAGATAAAATAATTATTGATAACTACACACTAGATGATGGAACATATGTAATTGTTAAGATTGATAAGAATAACTGCATTTTAGAAAAAGAAGTGTTAGAAATTAAGGATGATGATCCTTTAAAGAGCGGTAGCGACTACAGAAAATTTTTATGTTATGCAGATTATTACAGTAAATTAATATCAATGAACAAAGCGATCCTATCTTCTTCAGGTAAGGTTATTCAAGGCAATAACTATCTTTCATTTATTATAAAAAAGGATTCTTTAGGAAATGGAAAGTTAACTTATGATATTATTGATAAATTCTATGATACTCTAGCAGATCCTAGAAATATAAAATATAAAAAGAATGAAGAGTTATATAATTCAGTTGAGAAGGAAATAGGAGAAGTTGATATAGAAAAATTAAATTCTATTAGAGAATGGATTAAAAATAGCATCTTTAATTTAATAGAAACGAAGAGTGGTAAAGACTTTTTGAAGATATTTTTTTATGATTCAGAATGTTATGAAAAACAATACAAAAATGAAGGATTGAGATACTTTATTCCTAATATATACAATAACAATGATTATAATAAAAAAGTGTTTGATGAGATTTATGGATTACCAAGTAATAACATGGGGTTAAATAGTAAGAAACCTTATTTAGAAAATAAAACTAGAAAAACTAGGGTTCCATATTTGCTTAATCTAGAAGATGTTATGCTACAGAAAAAGTTTTTTGATTACTGTAGTAACCAAGTAGCTTCAGGAAAACTTAATTTATATATTGATGAGGATGGCTTGTATGAGAAACCTAAGGATAATTTTACAGGTGTTTTTTTGCGACTTAAAAAAGGGATGGAAGTAGAAATTCATGATTATGATGTGATTACTAATTATAGAAGTGAACTTTCAAAACCATTTCATTGCAAAAATGTATTGAATGGAAATTATGAAAAGTTAAAGATTGATTATAATGTTTCTTATAAAACACGAGATAAACTAGAAGATTTATTAAATGAAGTGCTTTTTATGAAGTTTTTAAAGGGTAACTATTTTTCAGAGCCTAAGGATATAAGGTTAAAAGATAATGTAATAAAAAGCAATCTGCTTATTTCTAGAAAAGCTATATTTGATTGGTTATATAAAAATAAAGAAAATAATATTTCCAGTGTGTTAGATAAGATAACATTGAGTATTGTGAAAAATTCTATTGTTAATGGAAACTTAAATAAAGCTATGGATCAGTATAATATGAGGATTTCATTTATAGAATATTTTTATATGAAGGAAGGCGATAATGTGGCAGATATTATTATGGGCGTAAAGAATAATCTAAGAGAAAAAATTAGTGAAAAAACTACCAGTTCCATTGAAAATGATAAGGAGTATTTCTTTGCAGTAGGTCAAATTGTAGGATATTTTATTTCTAAAAGTAAGGGTAAAAAGAAACCATTATCCCTTGCTAATCCATTTATTAATGCTAAAAATGATAAGTTTATCAAAGAAAAGATAAAAGCACTTTATAAAAAGTATAACTATGATATTCAGGATTATGATTATAGATTTAAAAATTTATATTCCATGATTACAGGTTATAGTGTTGAAGATAAAATTGATGAAGATATGATTTTAGCTGGATTTTTAAACAGTAATTTATTATATGAAAAAATTAAGGAGGATAAGTAAATGGAGAATAGAGTATATGGAGTTTTGGGAGTTTCTTCTATAATGGCTAATTGGAATGCAGATTTTACAGGATATCCAAAGACTACTTCTACAGGAGATGTATTTGGAAGTGATAAGGCTTTTAAATATCCTATGAAAAAAATGTGGGAAAATAGTGGTGAAAAAGTTTTATATATTAAATCAATGAGGTTTGCAGAAAGTAAAAAGGGAGAAACTTTGCTAGTGCCTAGGTCACTTAAGGAGAGATATGAATATATTTTTGAAGTTGAAGATTTGAAAAAAGAGAAAGACGGTAAAAAGCTTTTAACCAATCTATTTCAGGCAATTGATGTAAAAAACTTTGGAGCAACGTTTGCAGAAGAAGGAAATAATATCTCAATTACAGGAGCGGTTCAAATAGGTCAAGGTTTTAACAAGTATGAAGATACATTTGCAGATGAACAACAAATTCTTTCGCCTTTTAGAGATGCTTCAGAAAAACCTGGTAAGAATCAAGGAAAGGAAGATGAAGATAAAGAGGATGCTAAAAATTCTACTTTAGGAAGTAAGATTGTAAGTAATGAAGCACATTATTTTTATCCATTTTCAATAAATCCACTAGCATATAAGGAGTTTAGAGAATTAGGTGTAACAGAGGGATATACAGCAGAGGATTATAGTAGATTTAAAGAAGCTTCATTATGTGCAGCTACATCTTTTGCTACTAATTCAAAGGTTGGTTGTGAAAATGAATTTGCTTTATTTGTAGAAGCTAAGAATAATTTATATCTTCCAAACTTAGCTCAATATATTGAGTTTTTTAAGGGTGAAGATAAAAATGTAATTAGTATAAAATGTGGTGACTTAATTAATTCTGTAAAAGATAGGATAGACAATATAGAAGTTTACTTCAATCCATATACTACAGAGATAAAAACAGATATAAAAGGAGCAAAGTTATTTAATATTTTTACAAGGCAAGAGGTATAAGATATGGATGTTTTAAAATTTACGCTTAAAGGACCCTTTGCATTCTTCAAAAAACCAGATGTTAATACTTATTATTATTTTACCTATGGAAATATTCATAAGGTAGCGCTACTTGGGATATTTGGTGCAATTTTAGGATATGAAGGGTATAATCAATGCTTTAATAGTTATAACAATAAGAAGTACGATTATCCTAAATTTTATGACAATCTTAAGGATATTGAAGTTGCAATAGTTCCTAAAAGAATTAATCCTTCTAGAAAGGTTCAAACCTACAATAACTCTGTAGGATATGCATCACAAGAGCAAGGTGGCAATTTAATTATTAAAGAACAATGGTTAGAGAATCCACAATGGGACATATATTTAAAACTTGATAATGATGAAAGTAATAAAGTTGTTAGTGCAATACTTACTAGAGGGTTTGTATATTTACCATACCTAGGTAAAAATGATCATTTTGCAGATATAGAAGGAGCAAGGATTATTAAAGATGTATGTATGTGCAATAATGTTTCAAAAATAGATTGCCTTTATGTAAAAAAGGATTTTCAAATGGATAGTTATGATAATGAAGATGATTTAGAAGATGAACAAACCACATTTAAATATGAAGAAAAATTGCCAATTGCACTGGAGAAGGAAACAAACAAATATGAGTTAGCTAGTTTCATATTTACTAATAATAGGGTAAAAAAGGTATCAAATGTAGATGTTTATGATGTAGATGGTAAAAATATAGTGTTTTATTAAAGGAGGGAAACCTCCTTTAGTTTTATAAAAAAGAAGGTAGATTATGTATTTAGATAAAAAGTGCTTAATAAATTTTCAGGATTTTATAAATGATGATTATAAAATTTTAGCACATGTAGAAAAAGATAGAAAAGAATTGTTGGTTGAACATTTAGATTTAGTTATAAAGTATTTTTATAGAATAGTTAATAGTAAGAACTTAGATTATATTTTTAATAATATAGAGCAAATTCTATTAAAGGATTTAACGGTAGAGGCTAAGGAATTATTTATTGAAATGATAGTAAATATATTTCCATTTCATGATATGGGAAAAGTTAATCCTTGTTTTCAGAAGTTGAGACTTCATAATGATTTAAATATAAATAGTTGCGAACCTAGTAAAAACTTTAATCACTCTATGATGTCATCAGTTTTATATGTTAACCATTTTTTTTATAAGATAAAAGCATTTAAGGGCAATGAAAGAAATGTTTTATTAGATTTTATGATAATAAATAGTTATATAATATCAAGGCATCATGGAGATTTAAATTTTATGGAAGAGTTTAAAGAAAAGTTCAGCTTAGATGGAGAAGGGGAAAGGCTTTTAAATGAAGAAAGTATTTTATATAAAACAACTTATAAAAAAGAAGTTAATTTAAGAATAAATACCATTAACAATGTTTTTACTAAGATAAATGAATTAACTAGTAATTATTCTAGTGAGAAAAATATATGTAGGTATATTTATTCAAAGCTTATATTTTCACTTTTAATAGCATGTGATTATTATGCTACAACGGAATTTAATAATGGAGTTGAAATTGAAAATTTAGGTGATATTGATGATATTAAAGAATTCTATGATGTTTTTAAAGAAGGAAAGGTATACAAATCTATTAGAGAATACGAGAGTAGTAATTATGGTAAAAATAAAGATTTATCGTCCGTAGGTGATATAAATATTTTAAGAAATGAGATGTTTTTAGACGCAGAAGATAAGTTGATTAATAATATTGATAGGAATATATTTTATTTAGAAGCGCCTACAGGAAGTGGGAAAAGTAATACTGCATTTAATTTAAGTTTTAAGCTTTTTAATCACGATAAGAATTTAAAAAAGATATATTATATTTATCCCTTTAATACCTTAATAGAGCAAAATATGGAGACTTTAAGCAAAATATTTGAAGGCAAAAAAGAAATTTTAAGCAAGATTGCAGTAATTAATTCTATATATCCTATAAAGAAATTCAAGAAAAACAATGAAGATGACTATATTGAGAATGATGAATTTTATACTAGATCTTTGCTAAATAGGCAATTTTTGAATTACCCTGTAGTTTTAAGTACTCATGTCAGTTTATTTGATGTGATGTTTGGAAGCTCTAAGGAATCAGTTTTTGCCTTTCATCAACTTGTAAATTCCGTGGTGGTACTAGATGAAATTCAAAGTTATAAAAATATAATTTGGAGTGAGATAATAAGTTTTTTAAAAGTATTTGGGAAAATTTTAAATATGAAGATTATTATTATGTCTGCAACATTACCAGAGCTAAACATATTAATTGATAAAGAAATAGATATAAACGATGAAAGTATGAACCTGATTTCAAATGGAGAAAAGTATTTTTCACATAAGTTGTTTAAAGAGAGGGTTAAGATAAGTTATGAACTTATGAATAAGGACAATGTCCTTGATCTTTTATTTGAACATGTAAAGAAAAATTCTATTAGAAAAAAGAAAATTTTAGTTGAATTTATAAAAAAACAAAGTGCATTTGATTTCTATAATAGACTTCTTGAAAGTGGTATATGTTCTAACATAGAGTTAATGACAGGTGATGATAATATTGTTGAAAGAAAACGTATTTTAGAAAAGATAAAAAGTAAACAGGCTAGTGAGGAAGGTATGATTTTAGTAGCTACTCAGGTTATAGAAGCTGGAGTAGATATAGATATGGATATAGGATATAAAGATATCTCAAAGCTTGATAGTGAAGAACAGTTTATGGGACGTATTAACAGATCGTGTAAAAAGATTGGGGAAGTATATTTCTTTGATTTAGATAATGCCAATTCTATATATAAAGATGATGTGAGAATTAACCAAGATTTATCCTTACTAAATAATGAAATGAGAGAAATTTTAGTTAATAAGCATTTCAAAGAGTATTATGAAAAGGTCCTAAGTAGAATTAAAGATAATTTCAATGATGCTTTAAATGAAAATAATTTGAAGGATTTTTTTAAAGAAAAGGTTGGAAATCTAAACTTTATCGATGTTGAGAAGAGGATGAAACTAATAGATGATAACAATTGGAGTATGTCAGTATATTTAAGTAGGGTAATTAAAGATGAGAAAAATCAAATATTAGATGGTGAAAAGATATGGGATGAATATGAGGAGCTTTTAAAAGATAATGTAATGGACTATGCTGAAAAGCAAGTGAAATTATCCATAGTAAAAAGCAAAATGAATTACTTTATCTACGAAATTAAGAAGAATGTTGATTTGCCGTATAATAAAAAAATAGGTGAGCTGTACTATCTTGAAAATGGTGAGGAATATTTTGAAGGAGAAAAATTAAATAAGGATAAATTTGAAAAACAAGTAGGAAGATTTATTGAGTTATAAAATAATGAGATTGGAGTCTTATAGATGAAAGTTAATGGTACATTAATTAACTATTATTTTCACTGCAAAAGGCAATGCTGGCTTCATGGTAATAGACTAAATCTTGAGGATAACAGTGAGATTGTAAAAATTGGAAAAGCTATCCACGAAGAAAAGGCTGAACAGGGAAAAGATACTGAATTAGCAATAGATAATATTAAACTTGATAAGTTAACAAAGGATTATCTAGTAGAAATTAAAAAGTCAGATGCAGATGTGGATGCTGCAAAGTGGCAACTATTTCTATATTTAAAAACATTAAAAGATAAGGGTATAGAAAGAAAGGGTAAATTAGAGTTCGTTGAAAAAAATAAAACGTCCAAGAAGACGTTAATAATAGAGTTAACTCCTAAAATTGAAGATGAACTTTCAAGTATTATTAATGACATTGAAGAACTATTAAAAGCAGACGAAATTCCAAACATCATAAACAAAGCAGGGTGCAAGAAATGTGCTTATTATGAATACTGTTATATTTAATATAAGTGGTTTCTTGTGCTAAACTAAGATTTTTCTGCTTAATACAATTGAAAAGAAAACATAATTTTCAGATATATTAAAGATTGGAGGATAATATGGGGAGTACTAGATATATTACATCCATGGGTGAACTTACAAGAAAAGATAATTCACTGTGTTTTAGAAAAGGTGATAAAAATGTTTATATACCAGTTGAAAATACCACAGAAATTTATTGCTTAGCAGAGGTAAGTATAAACTCAAAGTTATTAGACTTTCTTTCACAGAACAATATAATTGTTCACTTTTTTAATTACTATGAGGGATACAGTGGGACTTTTTATCCTAAAAATAAATATAATAGTGGGAAGTTACTGGTAAAACAAGTAGAAGCTTATAATAATAAAAGACTAACAGTTGCAAAAGCCATAGTGAATACAATAGGAATTAATATTTCTGAAGTTCTGTACCATTATTATAAACATGGTAAAAAGGAAGTAAAAGGCACTATAGATTGGATTAAATCAGATTTTAAAGAAAGAGTTGATAATTCCTTAGGAATACAGGAAGTGATGGCAGTAGAAGGAGAAGTTTGGCAACGGTTTTATAGTGAGTTTAAGTATATATTGCCCGAGGATTTTATCTTGAACAAACGTGTAAAGAGACCACCTGATAATCCTATAAATGCATTGATTTCTTTTGGGAACACACTATTATATACAAAGACCATTTCAGCTATTTATAGAACTCATTTAGATCAAAGAATTAGCTTTTTACATGAACCATCAGAAGGAAGATTTTCTTTGAGTCTTGATATAAGTGAAGTTTTTAAACCTGTAATTGTATATAAAACTATATTTGAATTAGTTAACAATAAGAAAATACAAGTTTCAAAGCATTTTGATAAAAAAGTTAACTATTGTCTTTTAAATGAAGAGGGAAGAAAAATATTTATTAATGCTTTTGAAGACCGTTGTGAAAGTGTTTTTACTCATGAAAGATTAAAAAGAAAAGTAACTTATAGAACTGCAATTAAATTAGATTGTTACAAATTAATAAAGTTTATAATGGAAGATAAGGAATTTAAACCTTTTAATATGAAAGAAGGGTATTAAATGGCTAAAACAAAAAACATAAATTATAATTATGCTTTTCTATTTTATGATGTAAATGAAAAGAGAGTAAATAGAGTATTTAAAGTTTGTAAAAAATATTTATCACATTTTCAAAATTCAGTATTCAGAGGAGAGATAACTCCTTCGAAACTAATATCATTAAGAAAAGATTTAAAAAAAGTAATTGATGAGCAAGAAGATTTCATTTGCATAATTAAAGTTATGAATGAAGGGGTATATGGTGAAGAAATATTAGGAAATAAAAAATATGATACTGGTGAAGATTTGATTATTTAAATAGGAAGAGGATATTTTACCAACCACCAAAACTTAAAAAATCTCTTAATCCATTGTTATTACTTGGATTAAGAGATTTTTTCTTTCTTAATTTAAAATATAAAATCACCTGGTAAAAAAACAAGAAAATGTTGATTTCAAAAGCTTTTAGGGGTATCATGAAAATGAGGAATGCCTTAAAATCAATGGTTTAATATCAACATGAGATGTATTTAAATTCAACTCCCCATGGGAATTTTGCGCTGCTAGGAGACGTTTAATATCAACATGAGATGTATTTAAATATAGAAGCAGCGTTTCTGCTTATGAAAAAGGCATGTTTAATATCAACATGAGATGTATTTAAATCCGAGTACACACAAAGGTAACAGTGAGGAAACACTAGTTTAATATCAACATGAGATGTATTTAAATATGGCTTAAATGGCTTAGTAGTGAAGTAAAGGCATGGTTTAATATCAACATGAGATGTATTTAAATTTTCTTATGTTGTAAAGGCTATTGCTAAATCTATAGGTTTAATATCAACATGAGATGTATTTAAATAGGTAAGGCTTATCCTGTTTCTCAATGTCTCCTAAGTTTAATATCAACATGAGATGTATTTAAATGAGTGGAGAAGAAGAAGGGGTAACAGTAAAAGCACGTTTAATATCAACATGAGATGTATTTAAATAAAGTTAGCAAAATTAACTGTTAAGGCTGCATAGTAAGTTTAATATCAACATGAGATGTATTTAAATGCTATAACTTATGAGGAAAAGACAGCACCTACTAACGTTTAATATCAACATGAGATGTATTTAAATTCAAATACTCTACATAACTGAGCATTCATATGCTTTGTTTAATATCAACATGAGATGTATTTAAATTTTAGCCATGCGTTTTTATTATAAAAAATTAATTGTTTAATATCAACATGAGATGTATTTAAATTGATGAAAAAGTTTGGGAAAAGGCAAATCCAATTAGGTTTAATATCAACATGAGATGTATTTAAATTTAAGTTTTATTTAAATAACCAAATCGCTTTACCACGTTTAATATCAACATGAGATGTATTTAAATATGATGAAATAGCAGAAAAGATTATTGAAATGGGAGTTTAATATCAACATGAGATGTATTTAAATCTATAAGGAAGTAACGTTGCATTATTAAATCTGTTAGTTTAATATCAACATGAGATGTATTTAAATCAGACATTACAAGCCTTTGGAGTTACCGCTGACAAGTTTAATATCAACATGAGATGTATTTAAATTAGCTGAAAGGGTGTACCTAGGCGATACTATTAGAGGTTTAATATCAACATGAGATGTATTTAAATTAGCTGAAAGGGTGTACCTAGGCGATACTATTAGAGTTTAATATCAACATGAGATGTATTTAAATAGAGTTTTAAAATATTTACTAAGTAACAAATCAACCGTTTAATATCAACATGAGATGTATTTAAATTTAAAATAATTATCACGTGGAACAAACAAATCATAGTTTAATATCAACATGAGATGTATTTAAATATTGAAGAATTTATAGAAAAAGCAAATTTAGAAGTGTTTAATATCAACATGAGATGTATTTAAATAATAAACTGCAAAAATTGTGAGTTTCATGGGTTAAACGTTTAATATCAACATGAGATGTATTTAAATATATTTTCTATTTTTATTAATTTTCTCCCGGAATTTCGTTTAATATCAACATGAGATGTATTTAAATCCTCCTCCAGGATTGGGGGTAACGGGACCAAGTTTGTTTAATATCAACATGAGATGTATTTAAATTTAAGGTCTGTAAACCCAGCACCCATTAATACATATGTTTAATATCAACATGAGATGTATTTAAATTTTAGTGAATCTTATAAAGAAGACGGTGTTGAATGGGTTTAATATCAACATGAGATGTATTTAAATGGGAATAAAGATTATAAAAAATATATAGGTGGGGGTATGTTTAATATCAACATGAGATGTATTTAAATTCATCAGATGAAAAATGTAAGATAACTGTTCAAAAGTTTAATATCAACATGAGATGTATTTAAATAAGGTATGGCACACCTTTTGGTACACAGGCATTATTGTTTAATATCAACATGAGATGTATTTAAATATACATACCTGAAGGAAAAAACAAAAGATTTGCTTATGTTTAATATCAACATGAGATGTATTTAAATGATAATATATTAGATTTAGATGGGAAAACAACTAAAGGTTTAATATCAACATGAGATGTATTTAAATCATGCTCCAATTCTTATTTTGCTAGGAATATTCATTAGTTTAATATCAACATGAGATGTATTTAAATTCAGGTAAATTATTATAAGAAACATCATTATAAATAGTTTAATATCAACATGAGATGTATTTAAATGAAATTGCATCTGACACTAGTAAAATTAAAAATGTGTTTAATATCAACATGAGATGTATTTAAATACTAATTAAAGAATTTGAAAGTTTAGCAAGTGAAAAGTTTAATATCAACATGAGATGTATTTAAATATATTTAAGGTTAAAAAAAGATATAAGTAATTTGTGGTTTAATATCAACATGAGATGTATTTAAATAAAGTTTCAAAACATTAAAAAGCTTATAAAGAAGTGTTTAATATCAACATGAGATGTATTTAAATTTGATTTGTACATCATAATAATAGGTTTAATGATAATGTTTAATATCAACATGAGATGTATTTAAATTCTGTTATTCCGTCTCCTTTTGCACCAAAAATTTTTGTTTAATATCAACATGAGATGTATTTAAATCAGATTTACAAAAAAACGTAGGTTATTGTAACGCGTTTAATATCAACATGAGATGTATTTAAATTTAATGTTTGGAAATAAGTGTACAAGGTGTGGAGGAAGTTTAATATCAACATGAGATGTATTTAAATTTATAATTCCTCCAAAATTTATATTATCCATTACGTTTAATATCAACATGAGATGTATTTAAATTTTATCTTATCCTCATTTGACTTCATATCGTGCCGTTTAATATCAACATGAGATGTATTTAAATCCTTTTATTCTGTATAAGGTAGCTAAACTATTATGTTTAATATCAACATGAGATGTATTTAAATATTTTATGCAAAGGATCGAATCCTAGAGTGTTTTGTTTAATATCAACATGAGATGTATTTAAATTTGAATTGTTTTTCTAGTTCCTCAATCTTAATTTGGTTTAATATCAACATGAGATGTATTTAAATAAGTGTCCTGTAAGATTACTTACACCCTTTATAGTAAGTTTAATATCAACATGAGATGTATTTAAATAGCATATTCTCATATCTTAATAGAGTTAATCTATCAGTTTAATATCAACATGAGATGTATTTAAATGAGCTTGTATTAGGTATTAACATTCTAACGATTAAGGTTTAATATCAACATGAGATGTATTTAAATAAGGATGGTATATGAGATAGGAGTTCAAGAGAGACTGTTTAATATCAACATGAGATGTATTTAAATAGTTATATTGAAAGTTGAAGCTATAAAACTATTTTTGTTTAATATCAACATGAGATGTATTTAAATGACATAAATGCTTGTCTATTTTCCCAATAAGCAAGTTTAATATCAACATGAGATGTATTTAAATTTGTCGTCTAATTGTACACTTATCAAATTATCTTGGTTTAATATCAACATGAGATGTATTTAAATTTCTTTTTATAATTGGTATTTTTATATTTAGGCTGTGTTTAATATCAATATGAGATGTATTTAAATTTTCTATCTAGTTGTATTTTACTATTTATTTTAATAGTTTAATATCAACATAGGATGTATGTATTTTTAGTAGTGAAGAAGTAAGAGTTAAGAGGGAGAGATGTTAGGAGTATAATTTCGTATAGGATATTTGCAATTTCAGAATGCAAATAATTAGCTGTAAGAAAAGTATAATGGTAACTGAAAATAAAAAGGTTTATGATATATTTAGAGAGAAGATCAAATGAGGTTTGGGGATAAATCCCCAAGAAGCTTAACTTCAACATAAGATGTATTTAAATCCCTCATTTGCTATTTTGTACCCACTCTTAGTTGCTGTTTAATATCAACATAAGATGTATTTAAATTTATTTTTAAATATATTTATTGCTACTTTTAATCTTGTTTAATATCAACATAGGATGTATTTAAATGTAGATGAACCTAGTAAAAG
The DNA here is from genome assembly GCA_900548455.1 of uncultured Clostridium sp. Classification (GTDB taxonomy): domain Bacteria; phylum Bacillota; class Clostridia; order Clostridiales; family Clostridiaceae; genus Clostridium_J. Next base: position 51,680 of record URKQ01000009.1, on the reverse strand, counting down.
TTTTTCTGTAAGATCGATTAATAACAACATAGGATGTATGCCAGTAATTAAGAATTAAAAATTGAGAATTGAAAATTAAAAGGGATTAAAAGTATAATTTCAAGTAAGATGTTTGTAACTTCAAAAGTGAAATAATTAGCTATGAAAAAAGTATAATGGTAACTAAAAACAAAAAGATTTATGATATATTTAGAGAGAAAACCAAACGGGGTTTGGGGATAAATCCCCAAGAGGCTTAATATCAACATGAGATGTATTTAAATGTAAGCAATTCTCCAACTTCAACCAATGTTATTTCCTGTTTAATATCAACATGAGATGTATTTAAATGAATTTTCTATTACAGTACCTGCGGCAACAATAAAGTTTAACTTCAACATAAGATGTATTTAAATGCGAATGAAGATTGAAGTCTCATAGCTTCCATTTCAGATTAACTTCAACATAAGATGTATTTAAATGATAATGATTGTTGACTCATAAATTTTGCACGTGTAGATTAATAACAACATAGGATGTATTTTTAGTAGTGAAGAAGTAAGAGTTAAGAAGGAAGAGATGTTAAGAGTATAGTTTGAATTAGGTATTTGTAACTTGAGAAGGCAAATAATTAGCTGTTTAAAATAGTGAAATGGTAACTGAAGTTAAAGAGGTTTATGATATATTTAGATAGAAAACCAAATGAGGTTTGGGGATAAATCCCCAAGGAGCTTTAATATCAACATAAGATGTATTTAAATTTTTGTATATACAAATGCAATACAAAAACATTATATCAGTTTAATAACAACATGAGATGTATTTAAATCCGTTAATTGTTATACTTTCATTACTTTTTAACATACGTTTAATAACAACATAGGATGTATTTAAATCAGAATTGATGGTATAGAAGAAGATTTTAAATAAGATTAATATCAACATGAGATGTATTTGTTATTAGTGAATAACCAAGAGTTAAGAGGGAAGAGATGTTAAAAGTATAGTTTGAATTAGGTATTTGTAACTTCAGAAGGCAAATAATTAGCTGTAAGAAAAGTATATGGTAACTGAAAATAAAAAGGTTTATGATATATTTAGAGAGAAGATCAAATGGGGTTTGGGGATAAATCTCCAAGAGGCTTAACTTCAACATAGGATTTATTTAAATGATTTTAATATAATGCCATCTTGAATATAAAAATACCCAGTAGGAAAGATTTCTATCTAGTCTACTGGGTTAGTTATTTTTTTGAGTAATACCTATATTACCTTTTATTTTACTACACAATCTATATTTGAAATACTTATCAAAGGAAGGTTAAATGGTATAATATGGTTAAAATATCGTTTTGGGAATTATAATTGTAATAGTTTTTATAGAAATTGAGGGGGATTTTTATCTGTGAAATTAAAGAAAATTTTTGTAACATGCTCTATTATATCTTTGTATATTTAATTTCTTTTGTAATTATTCTACTATCATTTACAATGATTAAAAATAAGGAGATTCTCATTATAAATATTATTTCATTTTTAATAGTGCTTATATTAATAATATTTTCTGTTATGGTAATATTTTTAGGGAATATCTTTCAATTTACCTAAAGTATATTGATTTAATGAGTCATTAAGGTCAAAACGAGAACCTTTGAATATGATACATGCTATGTTATACTCATATTAACAAGCTTGTTAAAAATAGTAATTACTTACTTGAAGGAAATAGTAAGTCGTTAAATAATATTGGTTTTAGGAAGTGAAATATAAAATGAAGTTTAGTGAGTTTAAATATAAAAGGGCAGATATAAATGAAATTAAAAATAAAATGCAAAAACTTATAGAGGAATTTACCAAAACAGATTCTTTTCAAAAACAATGCGAAATTATAACTGAAATTAATACTTTAAGGGATGAATTTAATTCTATGCAGGGACTAGCTTCTTTAAAGAAAACTCTTAATATAAATAAAGAGTATTTTGAGAAAGAAATGGATTATTATGATGAAGCTGAACCTATTTTTGATAATCTTGTTTGTGATTTTTATAAGGTATTAGTTTACTGTAAAAATGAGAAAGATTTACGAAATAAGTATGGTAATAAGTTATTTGATTTGGCTAATATGAAGATGAAATGTACTTCAGAAAAAATACTTGAAGAATTACAGGAAGAAAATAAGTTAGTAACAGAGTATGTAGAGTTATGTGAATCACGTATATCTATTTATGAGGGAAAAGAATTTACAAGATGGGATTTTAATTCTTTAATATGTGACAAGGATAGAAGTGTTAGAAAAAGAGCATTCGAAGCACAAAATAAATTGGATTTGAAGTCAGAAGAGAAAATGGAAGATCTTTTTGATAGGTTCGTGAAGTTGCGTCAAAAGATGGCTGTAAAAATGGGTTATAAAAATTTCATCGAAATGGGATATGCACGTATGAATAGAATTGGCTATGATAGAAAAATGATTGATAATTTTAGAAAGCAGATTCTTGATTACATTGTGCCTCTTAATACAGAGTTAATAAAAAGTCAGGGTAAACGATTAGGTATTAACCCTGTAAAGTTCTATGATGAAGCTATATTTTTTAAAGATGGAAATCCTAAACTTAAAGGTGATAATAACTTTATTTTAAATCAAGCCTTAAAAATGTATAATTCTATGTCAAAGGAAACTGATGAATTTTTCAGGTATATTATGAATAGGGAACTTTTAGATATTGAAGACAGAAAGGATAAGGAAGCTGGTGGGTTTTGTGAATATTTACCTAAATTCAAGGCACCTTACATCTGTTCTAAATTTGATGGTACGCTAGAATGTTTCAATGAAGTAATACATGAAATTGGACATGCCTTTCAAAATTATTTATGTAAAAGCTATGATATACCTGAGTATGTCATGACTACTGAAGATATAGCTGAAATGCATTCTATGTCTATGGAGTTTCTAATTGAACCATGGCTTGAAAATTTCTTTGGTGAAGAAGCAGAGAAGTACAAGTTTTCACATATGTGTAGTGCTTTATTCTTACTAACATATATTGCTGCTGTAGATGAATTTCAGCATAATGTATACGAAAAACCTGAAGCTACTATAGATGAAAGAAATAGTATGTGGCGTCAGATAGAAAAAAAGTATATTCCGTATAGGGACTATGATGGAAATGAGAATTTAAATAGAGGAACGTTTTGGCTTCGACAGTCACATATTTTCTGGGGACCTTTTTATTATATAGACTATGGGTTAGCCCAGGTTGTGGCTTTTGAGTTTTGGAGCAAGGCAAGAAAGGACTGGATGGGAGCTTGGAAAGATTATGTTAATCTATGTAAAGCAGGTGGAGCTTTTACATTTAATGAAGTTCTTAAACATGGAAATATAAGAAATCCTTTTGAGTGTGGAAGTATTGAAACCATTGTTAAGGAAATTAAGGAATGGATGTTTGATGCAGAAAAAAGACTATAATAAATATAGAAATAATTAAAGTTGAATTTTTAAAGAGATATTGAATTAAATGTAGTTTAGATATGATAAAAGGTTGTGAATGGCAAGGATCATTCACAACCTTTTGATATTTAGAAAAGCATAAAGTTATTTATTTCTCGGTGCAAAATTCAACTTTCTTTCCTTCTAATATCATATTAGTAGTTCTTACAGCACACATTTTTCCACACATAGAACAGGTATGTCTATCTGATGGAGGAGTGCTTTCGTAATATTTTCTAGCTTTTTCTTCATCTATAGCTATTTCAAACATCTTGTCCCAATCAACTTTATGTCTAGCTTCTGCCATTTCATTATCAATTTTACGTGCATTAGGTAAGTTCTTTGCAATATCCGCTGCATGTGCTGCAATTTTACTTGCCATAATACCTTCTTTTACATCTTCAAGACTTGGAAGACATAGATGTTCTGCAGGTGTTACGTAGCATAAAAAGTTAGCACCATTAGCGGCAGCAATTGCTCCACCGATAGCAGAGGTTATATGATCATATCCAGGAGCTATATCTGTAACTATTGGACCTAGCACATAAAATGGGGCGTTATGGCAAATCCTTTTTTCTATTGCCATATTTGCAGCAATTTCATTCATTGCCATATGACCAGGACCTTCCACCATAACTTGTACATCTTTTTCCCAGGCTCTAGTAGTAAGGTTTCCAATTTCAATAAGTTCACTGATTTGACCAGCATCAGTACTATCATCAATGCACCCTGGGCGAAGAGCATCGCCTAAACTAATTGTTACATCATATTCTCTTAAGATATCTAAAAGCTGGTCGTAATATTCAAAGAAGGGATTCTCATTTCCAGTCATCTCCATCCAAGCAAATAGTAATGAACCACCTCTTGAAACTATGTTCATTTTTCTACCTTCACGTTTAAAGGCTTCAATAGTTCTTCTGTTTATGCCAGCGTGAATTGTCATAAAGTCAACGCCTTCAAGGGCATGGGCTTTTACTACTTCTAAAAAATCCATTGCTGTAATTTCAAGTAAGTCCTTTTCTAAGTAACCGATGGCATCATACATTGGAACAGTTCCTATCATTGCGGGAGACAGTTCAATTAGTTCTTTTCTAAAAGTATTTGTTTTACCGTAATTACTTAAATCCATTATAGATTCAGCGCCATACTTAATTGACATTTTTACTTTTTCCATCTCAACGTCATAGTTTTTGCAATCTCCTGAGATTCCTAAGTTTACATTGATTTTTGTTTTAAGTCCATCTCCAATTCCTTCAGGAGACAAGGATTTATGATTAATGTTTGCTGGAATAACAACTTGACCTTTAGCTATAAGATCTTTAAGCATATCAACGTCGATAGACTCCTTTTTAGATACAACCTCCATTTCTGGCGTAATAATGTTCTTTTTAGCGGCTTCCATCTGAGTTTTGTAGCTTTTCATAATAATTCATCCTTTCTTAATGTATACTCATTAAAAAAGTAAAATCTGCACTATTTACTCTTTACTTCAAATAGATAGAGGACAACCAAGATCTTAATCCTTCAAAATATCATATATGTAACGTTTAAAAAGGTACAATATATATTTACAAAGAAAAAAATGCATTAGTCGTATCAAACTAAAGCATTTAAAATCAAAATGTTTGCTCCCTACGACAGTGTTAACTGACAGGTTATAAGGGTCAGGTTTAACCTTCTCAACTATAATAGTCCCCCTGCATATATTTACTTTTATTAACACCTAAATTATACATCAATGATAGAATATGTCAAGGATAATCACTTTATATACAGATTATAGTATAAATACAATATATACCATTGAATTACTTAAATATATATGATATCCTTGATAAGGAAAATTTAATAGAAAATAGGTTTAAAAATTATATTTTTAATTAAAAGGGAAGTAGGTTAGAATCCTACACGATCCCGTCGCTGTAATTGAGGAGTGTCTACAAAATCCACTGGGAAACTGGGAAGGGTGTAGATGTTATGATACATAAGTCAGAAGACCTGCCTGTTTTTAAACACAAATAACCCTACGAGCGATAGAGTGTGTTAAGGTATATTAAAATAATATTTTTAAGGTATTATTATATTATTTTGTTATTATAAGACATTAGCATAAGTGGGTTTATGCTAATGTCTTTTATTTTTTTATTAGTCACAATAAAGATTAAAAGGGGAGAAAAAAAGATGAAAAAAGTATTATCATTCATTTTAATGTTAACGATGACATTTTGCATTTTAACAGGATGTGAGGGGAAAGGTTCTAAAAGTTCTGAAGAACCAAAAGTAAATGAAAAGCAGGTGGAAAGTGTTCAAAACGATGATCACTATCCAGTTACAATTAAAACTCATAATTATTCAAAGGATATTGTTGAAGTTACCTTTAATAAAGCACCAGAAAGAGTTATATGTTATGGACTTAATTCACTTGAAAATATGATTGCCCTTGGTTTAGAGGATAGAATAGTTTTGTCCATGGTTAGAGCTGAAGATGTACTGCCTAAGTATCAATATGGTTTAAAGAAAATTCCTAATGTTCAAAAAGATTTTATAACAAAAGAGAAAGCTCTTGAACTTCAGCCAGATTACATATTAGGTTGGTATTCAACTTTTTCAGATAAAAAGCTTGGAGATGTTGATTTTTGGCATGAAAGAAATATTAATACATATATGGCTAATAACAGTGGGATAGGCGATCAAAATCTTGAAAATGAATATGAAGACATATTAAATCTAGGAAAAGTTTTCAATGTGGAAGAAAAGGCTGAAGAAATAGTAAATCAAATGAAGGCTAAAGTTAAAGAAGGACAAGAATTGGTTAAAGAAAGAGAAAAGGTTGACTTAGTTATACTAGAAGATGAAAAAAACGTATTTAGAATTTATGGAGAAAATACTATTGGTGGAGACATAGCAATGCAAGTAGGTGCAAATCTAGTTGCTAAAGATAAAAATGTGAAGCTAAGTGCTGAAGATTTAATTAAATTAAATCCTAAGATGATTTTTGGGGTACATTTTGGACCTAATAGTACTAGTTTAAATGATAAAAATTGTCTTGATGTATTTAAAAATAATCCAGCATTAGGCAATATTGATGCTGTAAAAGATGGGGAAATATATCCTATTGATTTAAGCTTAGTTTATAGCCCAGGAGTTAGAATTTTAGAATCTCTTGATTTCTTTTTAGAGCATTTATATCCAGAAAAATAATATTAGTATTAGATTAAAATATGTAATATAGAAGGTATAGATATGGATAAAAAGCAAAATAAGTTAAGAGATAAATCAATCTTTATAGTGATTCTAATTGTGTTACTTGTGGCATTAATTATGTCAATAATATTTGCAGTTGCTATGGGGTCTATGGAAATTTCTGCAAAGGATATTTTAAAAGTTGTGTGCTTTAAGGTTTTCGGTGTTGGAGATGCAACTATATATGGTAAAGGTGCAATGCCTGATGTAGTTTGGTTTATTAGGCTTCCAAGACTTATGCTGGCAGTTGCGGTTGGAATAGCTCTTTCAGTTTGTGGTACAGTGATGCAAGCCATAGTAAAGAATCCACTTGCAGATCCGTATATATTAGGAGTGTCTTCGGGAGCATCTTTAGGTGCTACTTTAGCTATAATGTTAGGGATTGGAACAGCCCTAGGTCCTAATTTTATTGGAGTAATGGGATGTTTAGGTGCACTTGGGGTTTCTTTTATGGTTATGATGCTTTCCAATGTTGGAGGAAGAGCAAATTCTGTTAAATTATTGCTATCTGGAATGGCTTTAAGTGCTGTGTGTTCTGCCTTTTCAAGTTTTATTGTTTATTTTGCAAACAATAAGGAAGGAATGATGAGTATCACCTATTGGCTCATGGGAAGTCTTGCAGGAGCAAAATGGGATAGTGTTAAATATGTGTTGCCATTTATAATAATATGTGCAATTTTCTTTTGGTCACAATATAGAATTTTAAACCTTATGTTACTTGGGGATGAAGTATCTATTACTTTGGGAACGGATTTAACAAAGTATCGCCATATATATTTGATAATTACCTCAGCGATGATAGGATTCGTTGTATATACGTCGGGTATGATAGGATTTGTAGGGTTGGTTATTCCTCATATTGTAAGGAGTATTGTTGGTACAAATCATGAGAAGCTAATACCAATTAGTGCGTTGTTAGGAGCTATTTTAATGGTTTGGGCAGATGTATTATGTAGGACTATTGTTCCAAATTCTGAAATACCTATTGGAATTTTGACATCTATGATAGGAGCTCCTTGTTTTGTGTACATGATGATTAAAAAAAGTTATGGATTTGGGGGCGCTAATTAATGAATGTAACAGCCCAAAATATAAAGAAAAGGATAAATGACAATGTAATTTTAAAGGACATATCTCTTCAATGTGAAAGTAAAAAATTTATTGGCATTATTGGACCTAATGGAAGTGGAAAGTCTACTTTATTAAAATGTATATATAGAGTTTTAAAACCTGATTACGGAACTATTTTATTTGACGATAAAGAATTAAACAAAATGACAGTAAGAGAATCAGCGAAGAAAATGGCTGTTGTTGCACAACATAACTACTATAATTTTGACTTTACAATTGAAGAAGTGGTTTTGATGGGACGATCTCCTCATAAAAAGTCCATGGAAAAAGATAATAGTGAAGACTATAGAATAGTGGACGATGCCTTAAAGACTGTTGGTATGATTTCATATAAGGGAAGAAATTTTTCTACATTATCTGGGGGAGAGCAGCAAAGAGTAATCCTTGCAAGGGCATTAGCACAGAAAACTGAATGTTTAATTTTAGATGAACCTACTAATCATCTAGATATAAAATATCAATTACAGCTTTTAGATATTGTAAAAAAGCTAGATTTAACAGTTATTTCTGCAATTCATGATTTGAATATTGCAAGTATGTATTGTGATTATTTATATGTGCTTAAAAAAGGACAAGTAGTAGCTGAAGGTAATCCAAAGGAAATATTAACTGTTGATTTAATAAAAGAGGTATATGATGTTGATGCAAATATTATTTCAGATGAATTAGGAGTTACTCATATACTTTATAAACCACTACATAAATTGAATAAAAATTAATTAAGAATATAGGGAGGGTATGATGAAAAAAATAGCTATTCTTACTTGTTTAAAATCTATAAGCAGTGTTTGTACAGGGGCTTCTTGTTTTTCAGCAGTAAATGAGAGAAGAGGTACTTTTGCAGAATATGAAAATGAAGATATAAATGTTGTCGCTTTTTTCCAATGTAACGGATGCAATTCTTCTTACTGTAGTGATGATGGCATGATAGAAAAAGTAGAGCGAATAATTAAAATAAAACCGGATGTTGTGCATATTGGTAAGTGTGTAAAAAAAGTTGATGGAATCTATTGTGACAATATAAAATCAATAATAAGTGAATTGGAAAAAAATCATATTAAATGTGTTGATGGAACACATTAATATAGAAAGAGTCTGTACCATGGCAGTGAGATTATTGCTATGGTACAGACTCTTTAATATATAGGAAAACATATTTAAATTAGATAATGATTTGCAATATGCAAAGCTTAATTAATTTGTAAGAAATATGAAAGAGTACTTTAATTAACATTTGATATCATAATATTGGAGGTGATATTTTGTGAAGAAAAAAATAATTAACGTTCTTTTTACCGTAAGTTTTGCTTTTTATGCTTTATTTTTATTATGGAATATTTTATTTAAGTATGTTTCTCCCTTGGAATTATTTAGTTCGAGTAGATATTTTTCTAGAAGTTTAAACTTGATTCCCTTTAATGATATTATACAAGGATACTACAATAGCCTTGATGTATGGGGAAATGTTATTTTATTTGTTCCTCTTGGAATTTACTTTGGGCTGTTATTTAAAGGTTCTAAAACATATAAGAGTATTATATACATGGCTGGAATTTCATTTTTCTTCGAACTTTTCCAATATATATGTGCTATAGGTGCTAGTGATGTTACTGATATAATCACTAATACTCTAGGTGGAGTTATGGGAATATTGGCATACTACATTATTAAAAAGATATTTAAGGAAGATAGGAAAGTTAAAAATTTTGTATCCATTTGCAGTTTTGTTGTTATGGTTCCAGTGTCAGTTATTATAGTCGCACTTTTTATTTTTAATTAATATTAAAATTGGATAGTTTACCTCAGACAAATGAACTATAAAAGTTTAGTAATAATTGGCGTATAGTGGGCAATGAACTGCATGTTAATATAGATAACTCTGTAGTAAAATAGAGTGATACTCAAAGGGAATCATAGGGTTCCTTTTGAAAAAGCCCAATAAGGTAATACAGAATCATATAGATAGTGTGAAAATTTAAAAGTCAGATATAAAGGTGGAGAAATCCACCCTTTTTATTGCTATAATTTATAAGTGGACAAGAAGAAGGAAAAAAGGGGATAAAGCATGGCTAGAAGAAAGTTAAGTAAAGCTGCAAGGTTTGAGAGGATGTTTAAGGTTTGGGAGTATTTAAAAAACAATACTGATTATGAACATCCTACAACCCAGGCAGAAATGAGAAAATCTCAAGAAGTTGGAGAATTTATAGGTGATAAAGAGACTTTTAATCGTCTTATAAAAGATATGGCTCGTACAATGAATAGTGATGAGTATGGATATAAGAGAGAAGAGGATTGGAAAATACATTTTAATGATTTTAAAAAATACTATGGTAATGGATCAGAGGATTATGAATTTGAAGATGATTTTGGTACTGATGATGAATATGACAAATTTGTTGATCAAAGCATGCGTATAGAGGGGCTATATTATAATCGAACTTTTACATATGATGAAATTAATAATTTGATAGAAGGAGTATTAGCAACAAAAACCATAGATACAAAAACATCACAGCATTTAATTAAAAAGATTGAAGATAATCTTACTACAAAATATTATAGAAAAGGGCCAAAGCAAATTTGCAAAGTACAAGAGCCTGAACTTGTAGATAGACAATTGTTACGTGAAAATCTTCTCACAATTCAAAAAGCAATTGATAATAATGTGCAAGTGAGTTTTCGATTTAATAGATATACCTATAGAAAAAAGCTTGAACCAGTGAGTGAAACAAGGTATATGGTGAGTCCTTATTATATAGTTGCAAGTGGTGGAAGGTATTATTTACTTGCTTGCATGGAAATTTTTAAAGAAAAGCAATGGTTAAGGAACATGTCTATTTGGAGAATTGATTTAATGACAGATATTGAAATTCCAGAGGTTAAGAAAGAATTAGGGATTATGGGAAAACCGAGAATACCTAAAAGTGAAGTAGAGAATCTGCCTCTTCAGTGGAGTGAAGATTTTCAATTAAAACATTTGAATATGTCCTATGATAGGCCAGAATGGATTACACTTAAAATAAGAAGGATGAATTCTGAAACTCAAAAAGTTGAAGCCAACTATACTTTTTTACATGATTGGTTTGGGAATTCTTTTAGATATATTGAAACTGAAAAAGAAGCTCCCTATGATGATATTGTTAAGGTTGAATGTTCTCCTTATGCCATGGTTAATTGGGCATTGCAGTATAGTGATAGAGTAGAGGTAGTGGAGCCGAAGAAAGTTAGAGATGCAGTTATAAATAAGATTAAAAATTTAAATTCAAAATATAAGATTTAATAAGGTGGAATTGATTTATGTCTAGAAATAATGATTATATAAAACCTAGTAGAGAATTAGTGTATGATTTTTTATATAATAATGAAAATCCAATAAAATATAGTTTTAGAAAAGAAAATAAGAAGCTGTCAGATGATTATGAAGGTGTTGTTAATTTTAAATTGTATAGAATTGACCCAACTGATTTTGATTGTGATAGGTGTGAACTTAATATGTCCATATGGTGTATACTACTTGAAAATATGGACAAAGTGAAAGAAGTAATTGGCTATAAAGGTAGGACTATTCGTTACATTGATTTAAATGACAATATAGTTGAGGTAGAGACAGATACTATTAATTCCTTGGGAACGGAATTAAATAGATTTATTAGAGAAGTTATTTTAAGAAAATATGATTGTTCATGGGTTTACCTATATTCTAATGGTGTAAAGATAGAACAAGGTAAAAAGGTTTATGATTATTATGACTTAAATAGAAGGAAGCAAAGTGAAAAAAATAGGGACTTATGGTTTATAGATAATTATAAGGAGATTTTTAAAGAAGATACACTTAATGAACATGAGACTAGAAAGATAAGTGCATTTAATAAATTAGCAGATACTATGCATACAATCGGTAATTTTATGATAGGTCCAGTGGGGTTTAATTACAGTGATTCTCGTGCAAAATCACATTTTCAGGATAGATTTGATTTATTCATTAAAGAAGTAATTTCTAATGAAGATTATGAGAAGTGGAAAGAATGGTTTATGCAATATGGAGATATTCTATTTATTTCTAGTTATTTTGAAAACAAGTGTATAAATTGGGATGATAAAAATAAGGTAATCAATCTTAGAAGTGGTGATGTATCAAATTGGGAAGAGATAGTAAATGTAATAATTGAAGAAAGATCCAAAATCATAGTGGAGATGTTAAAAAACATTATTAAGAGAAAAGAAGAATAAAAGAACTTATACATAAAATAAAGAAAAAATAATTATAAAAGCGGCATGGGTGGAAAAAACCACTTACGTCGCTTTTATAATTAAAGAGTAGCTTGATCATTGATAACTGAATAACTGATATTTGAAGACTTATTTTGAGAGGAGAATGTTTATGAGAATTAAAAGCGAATTATTAATATGGATGGAAGAGGTAGAACCCGTTGCACATTCTTTAAGAGAAATGGGTAATAGAAAAGAGCCAGTAAGAATAAAAAAGCAATTAGTATCAACTGAAAGTAGATGGAAGAATAATGCTGGAAACGAACTGTTAATTAAAAATGTCTTGGGACCGCTATTAGAAATTATTTATCTTTATAAGGAAAGTGAGAGTTATAATTATGTACCGGGTACAAAGAAAGATTCTGAAGCAGGATGGAGGTATTTTGAAAATCGTTTTCGTGAGATATATAAATCACTTAATGAAAATCTGTATATATCTCATAAGGTATATTTAAAAGTGTTTCGTATCTGCGAAGAAATTCAACGTTTTGTAAGATCATTTTCTTATGCTGAAGGCTTAGAAGAAAGGTTTTTTCAAATAAACCCAAATCTTAGATTTTATAGAATGGCCTTTGCTTTAAAGCGACAAGATGAAGAAGCATATGAATTTGCTGTAGCTAATGGAGCTATAACTTATATTCCTACTCGTTGGGAGTTTTTAAAGGAAAAGGAATATTTTTTTAAGAAAAATAAATTAAATTATGAATATAATTTTCAACATGATGAAGAAGATTACTTTATGGAAGAACTGGCATACACAGTTAGATTAATTTTCTTTAACGACTTAGAAGAGTATGAAGCATAATTACTATAAAAGTGGCACAAGCATTGTAACATTTACTGTACAATGCTTGTGCTGCTTTTGTTATAAGCGAATGTATCTGCAGGAGCTTATACTCTTTAAAATCTAAAGCAAAGCTCCACTGCCGTCTTATCCTAAAACATCCCTGTTGTGTGTCAGCTTCGAAGCCCCAATGAGCGGTGATAATTCAGTTTTTCTCACATTAAAGCTTATCCCATAATTGCAATAGTAATACTATTTATTATCTCTGCTATTTCTCTTGGACTTTCTTTTAAATCATTTTCTAGCCAAGCTTCAATTACTCCTACAGCACCACTTACTGTAAATCGTATCATATAGTCTAAATGAGTTTTATTTACATTTTTTGAGTTAGATTGAAACTTAATTATATTATCATTATTTGCTATATAAAGAATTCTATTTAGTATTCTGTTGTTACCTTCTTTGAAGAGAAGAATTTTGCATAATTCTTTATTATCTTTTGCAAGTTCAAAGACTTTGGTCAAAACTGTAAGAAGGCTTTCGGGATTTGTATCTTCACTTAAATATTCTAGTATTTTATTGAAAAGTTCATCTTCAATATTTTGTAGTAGATCAAGGGGATCATTATAGTGTGTATAGAAAGTACCCCTGTTAATATCTGCTTCTTTACATATATCAGTAACGGTGATTTTATGTATATCTTTTGTTTGAAGAAGCTTAATTAAGCTTTCTTTTATAATCATTTTACTATAGAGTGTTCTTCTATTTCCTTTTACTCCAGGCATATAAATTTCCTCCGTATTTTTTAGGCTCTGTATTTTACTACAGAGGTATTTTTTAAGAAAAGGCTCTGTATGCATTTACAGTACTGCATATAGAGCCTTTTCAGCTTTTTCAAAAGGAACCCTATGGTTCCCTTTGAGTATCTCTCCTTAACAAGGAGGGAACAGAGTCCCCTTCCAACCCCCGTTAGAAAAAGCCGTGCACACGCTGATTAAATTATTGTCCAGCATAACTTGTACATTCTATCAATGTATTTTACTACAGAGGTATTTTTTAAGAAAAAATGAAAAAGATAATGTTACACCTTAAATGTCTGAAAATAATCACTTTTCATCAACAAGATTTTTTTTCAACATTTTCTTTATAATTGTTTATTTAATGATATTATGAATAAATTTGATTATTGTCTTGCAATAGCTACTTAGTTATACTTTAAGTATAACATTAATCATACATAGTGTCTATTTAATAACTGTTAGTAAGTTTATTTGGAGGGAATAATGATGTCATACATAAGAGTAATTAATGAATATAAGAGATACAAAATGGGAGAAAGTACTATTGTAGCTAATAATGGAATTAACTTTGAAATTGAAAGAGGAGAATTTGCTATTATCTTAGGACCAAGCGGTGCGGGAAAATCAACAGTGTTAAATATTTTAGGTGGAATGGATAGTTGTGATGAAGGTCAAATAATAATTGATGGGGTTGATATTTCTAAATATAATGACAAGGAGCTTACTAAATATAGAAGATTTGATGTAGGATTTGTATTTCAATTTTATAATTTAGTACAAAATTTAACGGCTAAAGAGAATGTTGAATTAGCGTCTCAAATAGTTCCTAATGCACTAGATGTAGATGAAACAATGAAGCTTGTAGGACTTGAGCATAGAACGGAGAATTTTCCATCTCAATTATCTGGTGGTGAGCAACAGAGAGTTGCCATTGCTAGAGCTATAGCTAAGAGTCCTAAATTATTACTTTGTGATGAACCTACAGGAGCTTTAGATTATAAAACAGGAAAGCAGATTCTAAAGACTCTTCAGGATACCTGTAAAACAACTGGAACAACAGTTGTAGTAATAACTCATAATCAAGCCTTAGCACCAATGGCCAATAGGGTTATTAAAATTAATGATGCAAAGGTAAGAGATGTACAGATTAATCAGAATCCAGTTTCCGTGGAAGAAATAGAGTGGTAAGGTGATGAAATATGAAAAACAAAATATATACTAAATCAATTTTTAGAGAATTAAAATCATCAAGGGCCAGATTTATTTCTATTTTAATCATTATTTTATTAGGCACAGCTTTTTATTCAGGAATTAAAGCAGCAGGACCAAATATGAAAAGTGCCATGGAATCTTTTTATATCAGTCAAAACCTCATGGACAGTAAAATTATATCAAATTTAGGGCTTAGTGATAATGATCTAAAATTACTAGAGGAAAGTGATAGGGTTTTAAGCTATTATGGGTCACATACCATTGATGCCAATTTGGTTAATGAAAATAGTGTAGTTCGTTTTATGGAGTATGATAGTGAAAATCCATCTAATATTAATAATTTAATTTTAGTGGAGGGAAGACTTCCTGAAAAAAGTGGAGAGATTGTAATTGATGAAGGAGCTTTAAGGAACAATAAAAATTTAAACATTGGTAGTATATATACTATTGAATCTGATAAGGAGACAATGAAGTCTTTTAATAAAACTTCTTTTGAAATAGTAGGTATAGTTAAAAGTCCTCTTTATATAGAAAGACTTACAAAACCAACCACAACAGTAGGTAAAGGTACTATTGATTATTTTGCAGTTATTAATAAAAAAGATATTGCCATGGACACATATACAGAAATATATGTAAAGTTTAATAATGTAGAAAACCTTGGGGCTTATAGTGATGAATATAAAGAAAAAATGAAAGAAAATAATGAGTATTTAAAGTCATTATACTTTGAAAGAACTACTTTGAGGGTTGAAGAATTAAAGAATGAAACTAAGGATAAACTTAAAGATGGTTATGAAGAGATTAAGAATGGTGAAGAAAAACTTCTTGAGGGAAGAGCGGAAATTGAAAATCATAAATTAACTCTTAATAATGGAAAATCAGCCTATGATAAAGCTGTTATTGATTTTAATAGAAATATGAATAAAGCTGAAAGTGAAATTGAGAAAGGTGAAGCTCAGATTGCATCAGGACAGCAGCAGATAAGTAAAGAAAAAGAGAAGCTTGAATTATGGAATAAGGAACTGGAAACTTCTAAAATTAATATTGATAAAGCTAAAAATGAACTTATAAGTGAAGGTATTAATCCGGATGAAGATTTGACTGAACTTCAAAGTTCTATAGATAATATGAATTTACTAATTAATAGTTATAATGGGTTATCTAAGGATATTAAAACAACCATAGATGGATTGAATGAAAACAAAACTATTCCCATGGAAAAAATAGAAACTTGGAGTAAAACTATTTCAAATTTAGGAGAAAAAAATTTGGAAGGTTTAATAGTAACTCTTAAGGATAACCCTCAGGACATTAATACAGCTTTAACTTTGAGTAATGAAATTGATAATTTAGTGGTAAGTTTAAAGAATCAAGTTGAAAGGTTAAACATTTTAGTAACTTCAGTGCGTGAATACAAAAGAGGGGAAGACCTTTATAATGGACAGCTTAAAGATTATAGGATAGCCAAAGAAAAACTTAATGAAGAAGAAAATAAAATAAGTGATGGGAAATACGAGTTAATTATTTCCAGGGAAAAATTACAGGGCGCAAAGGAACAAGGATTAAAGGAACTTGAAAAATCTAGAGAAGACCTTATTAAGGCGGAAGGAGACATTTCAAGTGCTCTTTTAGAAATAGAAGAAAGTGAAGGTCAGCTTTTAGAGGCTAAAGATGAAATGAAAAAAGCAGAAGAAGAAATAAATTCCTTGAAAGAGGGTAAGTATTACTTCTTTGATAGAAATGATAATCCTGGTTATTCTGAGTTTAATGATGTAGTTAAACGATTATCAGCCATTGCTACGGTGTTTCCTATGTTTTTCTTTATAGTGGCAGTTTTAATATGTCTTACTACTATGACTCGAATGGTAGAAGAAAATAGATTAGAAATTGGGACATTAAAGGCCTTAGGATATAACAATATAGAAATTGCTAAAAAGTATGTAATTTATGCTTCACTTGCTAGTATAATTGGAAGCTTTTTAGGGGTAATAATAGGATTTAATTTATTTCCTAAGGTTATATATGAAGCTTATTCTAACCAATATGTAATGCCAAGTTTAAAGGTTATATATTATCCTTCATATATATTGCAGTCTACTATTTTATCAGTAATATGTACAGTTGGAGCTTCCCTTATAGTTTTAAAAGTAGATCTTAAAAGTAACCCTTCTGCACTTATGCAGCCTAAAGCACCTAAGATGGGTAAGAAGATTTTACTGGAAAGAATTAAACCTATTTGGAGAAGATTAAACTTCAATCAAAAGGTAACCTTTAGGAACCTTTTTAGATATAAACAGAGGATGGTTATGACTGTATTTGGAATAGCTGCTTGTACGGGAATGGTTATAACTGGATTTGGCTTAAAGGATTCAATAAGTGAGCTTACAGAAAAACAATTTAATAACATTTGGAAATATCAAGCTATTGTAACCTTTGATGAGGATTCATCTAGAGAAGAAGATGAAAAATTTTATAATGTTTTATATGGTATTAAGGAGTTTGAAAATAGCTTAGGAGTTCATATGGAGACTGTAAGTTTTATAAAAGAAGGTATGAATAAGCAAAATGTAAGTATGGTTATTCCAATGGATGATAGTGAGTTAAATGAATTTGTTTTATTAAATGATAGAAAAACTGAAGAAGTTTATGAGCTTTCAGATGAAGGTGTTATTATTAATGAAAAGCTTGCAAAACTTTTAGATGTTTCTAAAGGAGATATTATAACTTTTACCGATGAAGATAATAATTCCTATGAGGTTAAGGTTTCTGCCATAGTGGAAAATTATTTAAATCATTCACTTTATATGTCACCTTCGTATTATAAACAAGTAATTGGGGAAGAACCAAAGTTTAATTCTCAACTTTTAAAGCTGAATATTGCAGAGGGTGAAGAGGATACAGTGGCAAGTATTCTTATGGATTGTGATAAAGTTGTAAATGTTACTTTAACTTCAAATTTAGCAGCTTCTTCAGAAAATATTATGGGGACTTTAAATATTGTTGTAATTATACTCATCGTATCTGCAGGGGGACTTGCTTTTGTAGTTCTTTATAACTTAAATAATATAAATGTTTCTGAAAGAATTAGAGAGCTATCAACTATTAAAGTATTAGGTTTTTATGACAGAGAAGTAACAATGTACATTTTTAGAGAAAACTTTATTTTAACGATTTTAGGGATACTTATGGGAACTTTCCTAGGAAAGATTCTTCACAGCTTTGTGCTAAATACAGCTGAATCTGATTCTATGATGATGTCTCCCAATATCTTTATTTCAAGCTATATATATGCTATTTTATTAACTATATTATTTTCAACTTTGGTTATGGTAATGATGCATAGGAAACTTAAAAAAGTAAATATGATTGATGCCTTAAAATCTAATGAGTAGTCTTGAATCAGGTTGAAGATATCTATTTTAATTTATTTAAAAAATTAAAGGCGTTATTGTGTAAAAAAATGATATAATAGTATTAAATTGGAGCGTTCTTGGGGGGGATATATGTGATTGTGCTTTTGTGGATATTAATCATTTGTAGTATATTGCTTTATATTAATACTGTTATCATTATTAAGAAAGCAGTTAAAGGGGAAGTTACAGATACTAATACTATCTACGGATGTGTGTTGATTGGAGTTATAGTACGGCTAGGTATTTGTGTAATTGGATCGATAAAGTAACAAAACCATAAAGAAGTTAAAAAACATCGTTGCAGATTTTTTATTTGCAACGGTGTTTTTTTGTATACAAATTAAAGTAAATAGTTGAATAATATGGTAAAATAATCATATAAAAATTTGTTAGGAGGGAATATTATAAGAAAAATTGAATGGGGACTTTTTTGGATATTTATATTATGCATCATAGGGGTGGGCATATTTTATTTTAATAATAGCAGTGAAATACACAAAAACAGATTGCAAAGTGATATTACTACAAGATTAAATACTGCAAAAGTTGCAGTAGATGAGTTATATATAAATGATAAAAAAGATTTTATTAAAGAAGATATATCGAATGTTCAGCTTGAGGCAGCGGAAGAATTAATAAATAATGTTGAAGCTAATAATTTAAGTGAAGGAGAGATAGCAACATTTAATCAATTAAAAGAAGAGTATGCAAGTGCTAAATTAATGTATGACATTAAGGAAGAGCTTCTCTCTATGTTCAGTAATTATGGGAAAAAGCAAGTTAGAGAAGATATAACTATTAAAGAAGCAGAAGATTTAAAAAGCAAGGTAGATTCTCATACAAGTAAGAAATTTAAAGAAAAAAATCAAGAAGACATTGCTATTGTTTTTAGTGTGCTTGAGGAAAGGTCAATAAAAGCAATAGAAGTTAGTTCAAATGAAGCAGGTTCAAATAATTCAGATTTTCTTAACTTGCAGAAGGTAGATTCTTCTATAGTAATTGATTTAAGGTATGCCACTTCTGATAATTTTACAGGGCAAGTTATATATGATTTTAAACAAGCCATTGCTAGAAATGGCACGGCTGAAAAACTTGCCAAGGCAAACTCTATATTAAAAGAGAAAGGATATAGAATTAAAGTTTGGGATGCTTATAGACCTACTTACGCTCAACAAAAGCTATGGGATGTGTATCCAGATCCTAATTTTGTAGCTAAACCAAATCCTAACAGGTCCCATGAACTTGGAGTTTCATTAGATGTTACACTTTGTGATCTTGAGGGTAATGAACTTAATATGCAGAGTGGATTTGATGATTTTTCAGAAAGAGCTCATAGAGATTATAAGAGGACAGAAGAACAAGAAAAGTATTATAATGATTTAAATGAAGCAATGCTGGAAGCAGGATTTTCAGGATATATTAATGAGTGGTGGCATTATGATGACACAAATAAGGAAGGTTATACTGCCATGCAAGTTGATCCAAAGGAGTATTAAATAGCTCAGTAGAGATTAATTATGGTTTAGTGGAGAATACTTTTTAACTTTAGATACAAACTAATATTAATAATGTACAAAAGGAGATTTAATATATGAAAAAAATTAAGTTTGTAATTCTAACATTGTTAATTTTAGTATCCTTAAGTTCAAATGTTTTTGCTATTCCACAAAATCCAACTTCAAATTTACTGTCAAAAGGCCAATATAAGGTTAAGTCAGATAAAGGCGGATTAGTTCCAGGAGTATATAAAATATCGCTTAATAAACCAGATTCTATTATGTATGTGTATATTATCGATAAAGATTGTATTGAGCGATATTCAAAAAGATTTGATTCTACAGGATTAAATGGAAGTTCTTTAGGAAGAGATTCAGCCCTTTTTTCCCAAGGTACACTTCTAGAGGGTGATACTGTAATAGTTTATGGAGATGGCGAAATATATATTGATTATATAAAAGAAAAATAAATATATTAAAATGTAAAAAGTGTATTACTGAAAGCTTTTCAGCAGTACACTTTTTATTCATTGCTAAACATATGATATAATGATAATGCTTTAAATATGAGTTTTATGGGGGACAAAAAATGTACAAAGTATTAATTGTAGAAGATGACAAGACCATATCAGAAATAATGAGAAATCATCTTGGTAAGTGGGGATATGAAGCTGAAGTTGTTAGAGACTTTAATAATGTTTTAAATGAATTTCTAAAGTATGATCCTCAGCTTGTAATTTTAGATATAGTATTACCTTTTTATAATGGTTATCATTGGTGTACAGAAATAAGAAAAATTTCTAAGGTTCCAATAATATTTGCTTCTTCTGCTAGTGATAATATGAATCTTATAATGGCTATAAATATGGGGGCTGATGATTTTATTGCAAAACCCTTTGATTTAAATGTTATGGTAGCAAAGGTACAAGCTTTAATAAGAAGGACCTATTCTTTTGGTGGACAAAGTAATATTCTTGAATGTAGAGGAGCTGTACTTAACTTGTCAGATGCTACTTTAGTTTATAAGGATGACAAACTTGATCTTAGCAAAAACGAATTTAAGATATTGCAAATTCTTTTAGAAAATAAGAATAATGTTGTATCTAGAGAAGATATAATGAAACATCTTTGGGAAAGTGAAAGTTTTATTGATGATAATACATTGACTGTGAATGTTACAAGAATTAGAAAAAAACTTGAGGATTTAGGACTTTGTGACTTTATAAAAACAAAAAAGGGTATTGGATATATAATAGGTGAATAGTATGAAGCAGGATAGCGTTTTTCTTATATTAATTAAGTATTTAAAGGAAAGTACTAAGGTTATAATTAGATTTATGATTTTTATAATAATATATTTTCTTGTATATTTTCTTTATGATATACCTAAGGAGCCTGCTCTATATGCCACTTTATTAGTGGTTACCCTAGGGTTTATATTGTTTTTATATGATTTTTATAAGTATTATAAAAAGCATCTGTATTTAAAGAACATGGATAATAATATAGAGTTTGAGCTAAAAAAGTTACATAACACTCAGGGACTAATTGAAAAAGATTATGAAGATATTATTAGTCATATATATGAACATAATTTGGAGGTTTTATCAAAGGTAGATAATAACTATAGTGATATGGTTGATTATTATACTATGTGGGTTCACCAAATTAAAACTCCAATAGCGGCATTGTCTATGATGATACAATCCATGGACAGTGGTGATGATAAGTGGATTATGGAACAAGAAGTTTTTAAAATCCAACAATATGTAGATATGGTTTTACACTACATAAGATTAGATAGTTTATCCTCAGATTTGAAACTTCAAGAATACTC
This sequence comes from uncultured Clostridium sp., assembly GCA_900548455.1. Lineage (GTDB taxonomy): Bacteria > Bacillota > Clostridia > Clostridiales > Clostridiaceae > Clostridium_J. The sequence goes on along the minus strand of URKQ01000009.1, from coordinate 30,029 downwards.
ACTTTCAACACTTGTTAAAGGAGTAGTAAAAAAATATGCTGTTAATTTTATTAGAGGAAAGATAACATTAAATATTGAAGAGTTTGATAATGTTGTGATAACTGATGACAAGTGGATTTCTTTTGTATTAGAACAAGTTATATCTAATGCTTTAAAATATACTAATGGTGGATGCATATACATATATATGGATAAAGATAGAGAAGATACTCTTATAATTGAAGATACAGGTATTGGCATTAGTGAGGAAGATATTAATAGGGTTTTCGATAAAGGATTTACTGGATACAATGGACGTATGGATAAAAAAGCAACTGGTATAGGCTTATATTTATGTAGGGAGATTTTAAATAAGCTATCACATAATATATATATTTCCTCATCAGTTGGAGAAGGAACGAAGGTGGCAATAGACTTTTCTACAGCTAAATTTGAAATAGAATAGATAGGTTCTGTAGTAAAATAAATAAACCTTTCATAGATGTAAGGTTATTAGAAGAAATGTAAGCTGTTTCTAAGGCAGTGCATTTCTTTTTTTTATATAATAAATTTGTAGTCAAGAATATATTCTATAAATTGAATTAAAGGAGAAATTTAAAATGAAGTTATTAGAAGTAAAAAATTTAAGAAAAATATATACTACAATGTTTGGAGGCAATAAGGTTCAGGCTTTAAATGATATTTCATTTTCTGTGGAAAATGGTGAGTATGTTGCAATCATGGGTGAATCAGGCTCAGGAAAAACAACACTTTTAAATGCTTTAGCATCCTTTGACAAGCCAACTAGTGGTGAGGTTATCTTAGAAGGTCAAAACATTGTAAATATAAAAGAAAGTAAAATCTCTGAATTTAGAAGAAATCATTTAGGATATGTATTTCAGGATTTTAACTTGCTAGATACTTTTTCATTAAAGGATAATATATTTCTACCCTTAGTTTTATCTGGAAAAGGTTATGATGAAATGAATAAAAGGCTTTTACCAATAGCTAAAAAGCTTGGAATAGAAGATATATTAGAAAAATACCCATATGAAGTTTCAGGAGGTCAAAAGCAAAGAGTTGCAGTAGCTAGAGCCCTTATTACAAATCCAAAGTTAATACTTGCAGATGAACCAACAGGAGCCTTAGATTCTAAGTCCTCCTCCGAGCTTTTAGATTTGTTTTCAGATATCAATAAAAGTGGACAAACAATAGTTATGGTAACTCATAGTACAATGGCTGCTAGTCATGCAAGTAGAGTAATGTTTATAAAAGACGGAAAGCTTTTTAATGAAATATATAAAGGAGCTATGAATAAAGATGAGATGTATAAAAAGATTTCAGATACATTAACTCTTTTATCTACTGGAGGTGTAAAGGCAAATGAATAATTCTTTTTATTTAAAAATTGCTTGGACTAATTTAAAAAAGAATAGCAAAATATATGTACCATATATATTAGCGTGTATCTGTGCCGTTGTAACTTACTATGTTATGGATTCTATTTTACTAAATGAAGGGTTAAAGGGATTTAGAGGTGCAGACCAATTAGTAATGATTTTAAGAGCTGGAGTAGTGATAATTGGAATAATTGCAGTGATATTTTTGTTTTATATTAACAGCTTTTTAATTAAGAGAAGAAAAAAGGAAATAGGAATTTATAATGTTTTAGGAATGGAGAAAAAACATATAGCTAGAGTACTTTCAATTGAAACAATAATAATAGCACTAGTTAGCTTAATATTAGGTGTTTTAGGGGGAACTATTTTAGGTAAACTACTATTTTTAATACTTATAAAACTATTACGTCTTAAAGAGGTACTGACATTTTCAATATCACCTTTAGCAATTTATAATACCTTTAAATTATTTTCTTTAATTTTTTTAGCTATATTAATTGCTAATTTATGTTCTGTTAAAGCTAATAGTCCTATGGAATTACTAAGAGGAGGAAATAAGGGGGAAAAAGAGCCAAAGGCATCTGTTGTAGTTGCGATTTTAGGAATTATAATTCTTGCAACAGGATATATTATGGCAATAACTATAGATTCACCAATTAAATCATTTCCAACCTTTTTTATAGCTACTATTTTAGTAATAATTGGAACATATATAACATTTGTATCAGGTAGCATAATCTTTTTAAAGAAGCTTAAGAAGAATAAAAAATTTTTTTATAAAACAAATAACTTTGTATCTGTTTCAGGAATGCTATATAGAATGAAGCAAAATGCTGTAGGACTTGCTAGCATTTGTATTTTAAGTACAGCAGTATTGATCACACTTTCAACTACTATTTCTTTATATGCAGGTCAAGAAGAAAGTTTAAAAATAAAGTATCCCTATGATATTGAAATTGGTATAGATAAAACTGTAAATAATGATATCTTCGATATTTTAACTTATGCTAGAGAAGAAGGAATGAGCAATAATGTTAAAGTTAAGGACTTTGCAGAATATGATACTTTAGAGCTTTTAGGATTTAAAGATGGAAACAGCTTTAGTAGTACTAATATTGATGTAACTAATATAAGTAATATAAAGGGCATCACTCTTTATACCGAAGAGGAATTTAATAATAGTGAAGTGATAATAAATAATAATAAATTTAAGGTGAAAAAAGAACTAGAAAAAATTAAAATTGCAAATGAAAATAAGAATGACTTTATTGAGGAATTTATAATAGTGGTTAAGGATAACTTTATTATTGATACAATTGAAAAGTCAGTGGATGAAAACAGTTTTAAAAAATCAAGACATAATGTTGCCTTTGATGTTGATGGAAGTCAAGATGATATTATGGAGTTTTTAAATGAAGTTAAAGGTAAAATTAGTGAGTATGATGAAACTGTTATGGAGGATATATTTACTGATAGAGAAGAATTTTATTCTGTTAACGGAGGATTCATTTTTCTAGGTAGTTTTATAGGACTTTTATTTATAATTGGAACGGTTTTGATAATATATTATAAGCAGATATCTGAGGGATATGATGATTCTGAAAGATTTAAAATTATGCAAAAGGTGGGAATGAGTAAATTAGAAGTAAAAAGAACAATAAACAAACAAATTTTAATGGTATTTTTCTTACCTCCTTTAATTGCTATAGTTCATATAATGTTTGCTTTTAAAATAATAATTAAGTTATTGTCCTTGTTTGGAATGTATAGTACAAGTACTTTAATAATAGCTACCTGCTCAACTATCTTTGTTTTTCTTATATTGTACATCATAGTTTATAGATTAACTTATAGAGTTTATTATAAAATTGTAGAGCAGAATTAAGTAATAATATAGAGGTACACTTTTTGGGTAATATTCTAGTTTTTTATTGTAATATTTTCATTTGCTTTATATAATAATATAGACATAGTATGGTGCTTCTAATAAAGATAGAAGGTAAAAGGGAATATGGTGAAAATCCATAGCAGCCCCCACTACTGTGATAGATGATGAAAGCCAAAGGAGGTTACCATTGAGCTTTTAATAGCTTGAGAAGGATTTTGGTGAGTAGGATGATTCTTAAGTCAGGAAACCTGCCATAACTTCATTAGTGTTCTCTTTGGGAGGGAGAAAACAAGAAGGAGCTTATATGAAAAACTTATTTAAAAAATTTGCAGTAATGTTTTTAGTTATTATTTGTGCTGTAGGATTTGCTGGATGTGCAAATAATAAAGGAAAGGATGAAGGTAATACTGCAAAGGAACCTGAAAAGGTATCAAATCTTACTTATCCAATTACCATAACAGATTCATTCGGTAAGGAGTTAACCATTGAAAAGGAACCTACAAAAATTGTTTCTGTAGCCCCAAATATAACAGAACTTATGTTTAAACTTGGAGCAGAGGATAAACTTGTAGGAAGAACGAATTACTGTGATTATCCTGCTGAAGTATCTAGTATTGAGTCAATTGGAACGTTAAGAACACCTGATATTGAAAAGATTATTGGATTAGAACCAGATCTTGTAATTACATCTACTCACTTTAATGAAGAGAACGGTGCCAAGCTTAATGAAGCTGGTATAAAAGTTATTTCTTTATATGAAGAAAACGATGTAAATGGTGTTTATACCATAATGGACACTTTAGGTAAAATCACAAATAAACAATCTGAAGCTGATAAAACTGTTGCTGAAATGAAAGCTACATTAAGTGATGTTGAAACTAAGATTAATGGACTTGAACAGCCAACAGTATATTATGTTGTTGGTTATGGTGAAGGAGGAGACTTTACTGCACCAGTTAACACTTTTGTAGGTCAATTAATTAAACTTGCAGGTGGAAATAACATAGTACCAGCATCTGATAACTGGACATATTCTCTTGAAACTTTACTAGAAGCTGATCCTCATATCATTGTAGTAAGAAAAGGCGACAAAGATAACTTTATGGCTACAGAAGGATATAAAGAACTTACAGCTGTAAAAGAAGGAAGAGTATATGAGATAGATAACAATTTATTAGATCGTCAAGGATATCGTAATGCAGAGGGAGTTTTAACATTAGCTAAAATATTCCATCCAGAAGCTTTTAAGTAAGTGGGAGGAATATTTAATGGAAGCAAAGAAGAAAAGGTACTATTTATATATTAGTTTACTTATTATTTTTTTGCTCCTATGTATTGTTATTGCTGAATCTGTGGGATCTGCATCTATAACTGTTGGTGACAGCTTTAAAATATTAGCTTCTAAAATACCAATTATAAATAGATTTATAGATGTAAGTGATGTAAAGAACATGTATGAAGTGATAATATGGAAGGTGCGTTTACCTAGGATACTGGAATCTGCTCTTGTGGGAGGAGCTCTTGCAGTGGTAGGCTGCACCTTTCAAGCAGTATTTAGAAATTCACTTGCAGATCCACATATTTTAGGAATATCATCAGGAGCATCACTAGGTGCTACCATTGCTATGCTGTCAGGAATTACAATTAGTTTCTTTGGACTTGGAGTAACTAGTATTTTTGCCTTTATAGGTGCTATTTTGGCGGTACTTTTAGTATATAAGATAGGAAACTTAGGGGGAAGGGTGATGACAACAAGCCTTCTTCTTACTGGAACAGCAATAAGTACAATGTTAAGTTCATTTATTTCACTTTTAATGATATATAATCGTGAGCAACTTGAAAAAGTCTATCTATGGACACTTGGAAGTTTTAGCTCTGCAAATTGGAATAAGGTTATTTTCTTAGCCCTTATTTCTTTATTATGTGTAGCAATTATATTTTTATTTAGTAGAGATTTAAATGTTATTTTAACAGGAGATGAAGTAGCATCAAGCCTAGGAATAGACACTCAAAAATTAAAGAATATTTTAATTATCATTTCAGCAGTTTTAGTTGCTGCCAGTGTTTCTGTAAGTGGGACAATAGGATTTGTTGGACTTATTATTCCTCATTGTATGAAACTTATAATTGGTTCAGATCATAAATTTCTTATTCCTTTTTCATATTTTGGTGGAGCAACATTTATGGTTATATGTGATACTATAGCTAGAACTATAGCACAACCAACGGAAATTCCAGTAGGAGTAATAACAGCCGTATTTGGAGCACCATATTTTATATTTTTACTTTATCGTAACAATAAAAGTGGAAAGTGTTGAGGTAATGGAAATGGAAGAAAGAGTTTTAGCTGTAAATGATTTGAGTTGGCAGCCTGCAAAAAATAAAGAGTACATACTAAAGAATATATCTGAAGTTTTTAAAGAAGGCGGTTTCTATGGGATATTAGGACCTAATGGTTCTGGGAAGACATCACTTATTCGTCATATATTAAGATTTTTAGATATAGAAGAAGGCACCATATCTCTTGAAGAGAAAAATATAAAAAGATATGATAGAAAAGAATTAGCTACCAAGGTTTCTTTTGTACCTCAAAATGTAAATATGGATGTTAGTTTTTCAGTAGAAGATATTGTTGCCATGGGAAGAACTCCACATCAAAAGCGATTCCAAAGTTTATCTAAATTAGATAAAGAAATAATTAACCACGCCATGGAATTAACTAATTGTGGATATTTAAAAGATAAGCCTTTCTTTTATTTAAGTGGAGGAGAAGCTCAAAGGGTTCTCGTTGCAAGAGCTATTGCACAAGATACAAAGTATTTAATACTGGATGAACCAATATCACACTTAGATATAAGGTATCAAGTAGAACTTATGGAAACTCTAAAGAAGTTAAATAAGGAAGAAAATAAAACAATTATAGCTATACTTCATGATTTAAACTTAAGTGCAGCATACTGTAACGATATCGTATTAATGAAAGAAGGAACTATATTTAAGAGCGGGTCAATTGATGAGGTTCTTACAAAGGAAAATTTAAAAGCAGTTTATGAAATGAATTTTGAAATTCATAGACTTGACAATGATAGGCCTTTCTTTGTCCCCGCAATATAAAAGTAATGAAGGAAGGGATTCTCGATGGGAATCCCTATGTTTTTATTTGGCTGTGTATACATGCACAGCCTTTTATATAATCATTGCTCCATCTACAGATAAAATTGCACCACTTATATAAGAAGCCATGTCAGAGGCTAAAAATAGAAAGGCATTTGCAATATCTTCTGGGTTTCCAAGCCTTTTTACAGGAATGTTTTCAGCCATTTTATTTATCATATTTTGATCAAGGGCAGCTACCATATCAGTAGCAATTATTCCAGGAGCTACAGCATTTACCCTTATACCATCATTTCCAAGTTCCCTAGCTAAAGATTTTGTTAATCCATTTATAGCAAATTTTGATGTAGGATAACCTACTCCTGATTTTTGACCATATAAACTTACAATTGAACTAGTATTTAAAATTACACCACTATGATTTTTTTTCATAATTTCTGCTACTAGCTTAGAGCAGTTAAATACAGCTTGAACGTTAATATTCATAACTTTGGCAAAGTGCTCATTATCTTGATTAAATATGGACTGACTGTCACTAATTCCTGCATTATTAATTAAAATATCGACAGTGCCCCACGTTTTAACTATTTCATCTAGCATTGATTTAATTTCATTTAAATTTAAAAGATCTGGGAAAAAGCCAAGTACAGGGTAATTTTCATTTAGTGATTTTAACTCACTAATTGCTTTATCAACAGTATCTTTTTTTGAACCACAAAGAACTACCTTTGAACCTTCATCAAGAAATGCTTTAACCGTTGCAAATCCAATACCTCTAGTTCCTCCTGTAATTACGACGACTTTGTTTTCTAAGCTTTTTGATAAAATACTCATATAGAACACCTCACTTAAAATATTAAATTACTGAGTTAATCGTTTAAATTATTATACTATATGGATATTGCAAGTCAATAATAATATATTTAACATATTATGAAAAGTATGTGTTACAATATAGAATATATGTATTATATTGTATTATAAGTAAGGAATATGATATATTATAAGGGGATATATCATTATAATTGGAGGGGAATTATGAAGAAGTTTAAAAAAGTAACATCAATTTTGCTAGCGACAATGATAACGTTGTCCTATTCACCAAGAATAGAAGTGTTTGCAAATGACAAAGAAGGATTACTAGGTACTGAAAGAAAAGGTCAAATTACTGGAGTGGATGTAACAAAGCCGGTATTAGATGTAAGTAGCTTAAAGGTAGATAAAAAGGAAGCAAAACCAGGAGATAGAGTAAAGATAAGCTTTAAGGCAACAGATGATATGTCAGGAATAGATGAGGAGAATGTGGGAATACATTATTACAAGCCTATCACACAAAATACACAGATAATCTCACTTAAATATAATAGTGAAGAAGAATTGTACGAAGGATATATTGATATAAATGAAGGAACCGAGTCAGGTGAATGGAAGATACGACTTATATATTTGAAGGATAAAAGTTGGAATGAAAATTATATTTATAATTCTAACGTAGAGAGTAATGAAAATTCAGCAGATTTAAGTGGAGGAAATTTTACAGTTAGTGGAACCAATGCAGATGTGACAAAGCCAGTATTAGATATAAGTAGTTTAAAGGTTGATAAAAAGGAAGTAAAACCAGGAGATAGAGTAAAAATAAGCTTTAAGGCAACAGATGATATGTCAGGAATAGATGAGGAGAATGTGGGAATACACTATTACAAGCCTATCACACAAAATACACAGATAATCTCACTTAAATATAATAGTGAAGAAGAATTGTATGAAGGATATATTGATATAAATGAAGAAACAGAGTTAGGAGAATGGAAGATACGAGTTATATGTTTGAAGGATAAAAGTTGGAATGAAAATCAAATTTATAATTCTAACGTAGAAAGTAATGAAAATTCAGCAGATTTAAGTGGGGGGAACTTTTCAGTTAATGCAGATACAAACCCAAATAAAGCTGTAGAAGGGATTTCAGTAATAACGCAAAACGATTTTTGGTCAAATAAAACAATAGACGGAGATTTATATGTAGGTCCTAATGCAGTATTAAATATAAATGGGAATGTTAATATTAAGGGGAATATATATGTTTTAGGAGCATTAAGAGTTAATGGTGGATTAACACTAGGGGGGACTTTATATGGAAGAAGTATGAGTTGGGGTGGTAATCCTACGTTATATAATGGAACTATAATTATGAGTGGTTCAAATTCTATTAGCTCAACATCAATGAAAACTTATCCAGTTGAAGATTTACCAATAAGAATAGATAGTAAACCTTTAGTAGCTAATAATGGAAAAGTAGGTGTAAAGGGTGCAACTTTAGATATAGCTGATATGTATATCGAGGGTGAAAAAGTACAATTAGACTATAAAGGAAGATTTGATGTAGATAATATTGTGATTGGTAATAAAGATAGTATTGATATAGAATTTAAAACTGTTTTTGGAAATACAATAAGTAAAACAATAAATTTAGATGATCATATAAATAAGATTCCAGAAATCATATCAGAAAATTTAGTAATAAAAATAGGGGATATATTTGATCCGATAAAGAATGTTAAAGCAATAGATAAAGAAGATGGAAATATTACTTCAAAAATTAAGGTTGTAGAAAACACTGTTAATACTAAGGTAGAGGGAGAATACAAAGTAGTATATGAAGTAATAGATAGTGATGGGAATAAAGCAACTAAGGAAATAAAAGTTACAGTAAAAAGCAACGAAAAACCTATAATTAAAGCAGAGGATATAAAAATAAAAATAGGAGATGAATTCGACCCATTAAAGAATGTTAAAGCTATGGATAAGGAAGATGGAGATATTACTTCAAAAATTAGAGTGGTAAAAAATACGGTTAATACTGATGGGTTAGGAGAAGGTTATGTAGAATATGATGTAACAGATAGTGATGGGAATAGTACAAGCATTCTTAGGTCAGTTAGTGTAGTAGGGAGGAATACACAAGTTAATTCGTTGATAGGAATAGATAGATATGAAACTGCAGTAAAACTTAGTAATAGTGAATTTGCAAGTGCTGATACTGTAATTATAGTAAATGGTAAGGCCTTAGCAGATGGATTATCTGCAACACCACTTGCAACGTATAAGAAAGCACCTATATTATTAACAGAAACAGAAATATTAAGTGATAAAACCGTAGTAGAAATTAAGCGATTAGGTGCAAAAAATGCTATAGTCATAGGTGGAACATCTGTGGTGAAGGATAGTGTAATAAGTCAACTAAAAGGCCTAGGTATTAAAAATGTAGAAAGAATTGGGGGTATAAATAGAAATAATACTTCATTGAAAGTTGCTCAATATATAGATAAAAATTGCTATGATGTGAAGAATATAGTTATATGTAATGGTTATGGAGAAGCTGACGCATTGTCTATATCCTCAGTTGCAGGGAGAGATAGTATGCCAATTATATTAGTAGATAAAGAGGATATACAAGATGATATATATAGTTGGTTAAAATCAGAGCAAATAGAGAGCGCATACTTAATTGGAGGTACAGCAGTATTATCTGATCAAATATTAAGTAAAGCAAATGAAGTTACCTTATTAAATATTTCTGGAAATAGGTTAGCTGGGGATAATAGATTTGGAACTAACGCTAAAGTAATAGATAAATTTTATGGTAAGATAATAAATAAAGTATATATAGCAAAGGGAATGGAGCTAATAGATGCTTTATCAGCAGGACCGGTTGCAGCAGTCAGTGGTTCGCCTGTAGTATTAGCTGATGACGAATTAACATCGGATCAAAGACAAGTGTTAATTAACAGATATGGTGACTTAATAGTAAGAACTGGTGGAGGTATACCAGACGTAACTGTAGAACAATTAAAATCATGTATTTCTAATTAACACAAATAAAACATTGCTAAGCCTTAGGGTTCTAGCAATGTTTTTATTTTTATTAAAATTTAATTTAAGTTAAAATATAAAAAAATTAAAATCTGAAGATAAGGCCAATGCTATTGCAGCTAGAGAAGCTTACGAAACTTTAACTGAAGAGGACAGGAGCCAAGTGCACATTGCAAGAAGTAAGTATAATGCTTTAAATGATTCTTTAAAATTTGCTGTGGATATTACAAAATTAGTTAATGCTGAGGCTAAACTTAAGTAAATTAATATAAAAGATTGCTGAAATTTATTTTAGCAATCTTTTTAAGTTTCTAGAATATCAGAAAATACTAAATATACATATTTATTTTAAATTGAATATATAGTATCATATAAAAGTGCGTAATTGTAGAGGTGAGAAAATCAAAGGAGGAAATATGAAAAAATTTAAATTAACTATTAGTGCATTGATATGTTTTATATTAATTCAGACAAATTGTGTAAGTGCTTTAAGTTATGTTATGGATGGATATGAATTATATGAAGCTTTTAATGCTTTGGAGCAAACGCAAATTGATTTTGTTACTATTTATAATCAATTGACTGATTATATGATAGAAAATGGCATACAGTATGATGACCAAGAAAAATACATTAGATTTTTAGCTGGGGATGATGTAAATATACCGCTAACACCAGATAATAAGTTGGATGATTCTATGCTATATTGGTCTATAAGAAAAAATGTAACTGAAGATTATTTTGTTTCAAAAGCAGCTGGTTTTGTAAATGAAACATTAGATATTTACAGATTAGCATTTAAATCTGCTTGCGGGAAAACTAAAATAGTAGGGGTAATGGATGCTAAGAAGGCTGTTGAGAAGGCATTAAATAAAGCTAAATTTGAAGTGTCAAATGCTCCTAAAACATTAGAAGTTGACGATGTTTGGGCAGTTGTTCCTAATGGAATAATAAATAGAGAGTACATTTCATTAAATAATGCAGTAGATGTATTTTGGATGTCTGAGGACCCTAATGTTGTTTCAGTATATAGGGGAAAGCTCTATGCTAAGGGTGAAGGTAAAACAACTATAAATGCTTATTGGTATGGTAAAGATAAGAGTACAAGCTTTGATGTAAAGGTTGTATCTTCAAGTGAAGAAGATAATGAAGTATCCGATGGATCTATAAGTAACTCATCACAGTATAAAGGTGAATCGGTATCTATTTATAATAAGTATGAAGGTATGGCGTCAGAAACTGCTAAGAAAATTTATGAGTTGTGTGATTTAATGATTTCACCTAAGGAACTATCAGAAGTACTGTCTGATATGAAATTATATGATACTTCAAGTGGACTTCCTGGGGTTACTGTGGAGGTTTGCAGTTCAAAGGCTGCGTATTTTTTTAATGATTGGTATGATATAAATAAACAGATTTCTCAGTTTAATCCAACAAGTGAAGCTGATAAACAAATAATTAGTGCAGTTAAAAAAAATATGGATCAATATGATATGGCAATTATCAGCGAGATAGGGAAAACTATTGTATATTGGTCTACTGTTGAAGCTAACGGTGATAGTGATGTAACAAAGGAGATGCATGAAATTAGATTAGAAAGTGTAAAAGAAACTAAAGTTGCCTATGAAAAATGTGTAAATGCGGGTTATTTAGTTAATACTGCATCATCTTACGAAACTTCCATAGAGGATGATACAGTTCAAGGAGATAGTGCAATTTCAGATGTTAATAAAGAAAATAAAGTAGAGGCAGATTCTGAGGATAAAGGATTTTTCTCTAAGGTTGGAGATTTCTTTGGTGGTATTATTGATTTTGTAACAGGAATATTTAAATAAACAAAAACCTAGAGATTATAAAAGCAATCTCTAGGTTTTTTATTTTAGAATTATGTTTATGGGTGTAGCTTTCTTTCCTGTAAATTTATATGTGGTTTTGATAACTCATTAAGTTTCTTTAGTGTTTTAATGCAGAAGAAAGCACATAAGAATAGAGTTAATAAATCAGCAAGAGGTTGTGCTAGCATTACTCCATAAAGTCCTGGTGCCATCTCATATGTTCCAAGAATTTTAAAGAAGCTTGGAACACTGTTTGCGAAAACTTTAGGTAGTATGAAAGTCAATGGTACAAGGAGAAGACCTTGTCTGCAAAATGATAAAACAGTAGTCTTTTTAGTGTCACCCATAGCTTGGAAAGTTGCATTCATAATAGTTATGAATGAGAATGCAACTAGTAAATATGTTTGCATTTTAAGGCAGTTAATTCCAAGTTTAATTACTTCAGGGTCATTACTAAATAGCTTAATAAAGAATTCAGGTGCAAAATTCATAAGGATTATTGAAATTATGCTATAAGCAAAGGTTACTTCAAAGGAGAAGTATAGACTTTTTTTAACTCTATCGTATCTTTTGGCTCCTACATTATATGAAGCGAAAGGCAAATAGGCATTTGTATATCCGCCAATCATTTGAGTAATTATAGTGTAAATTTTATTAACTATACCAGTTGCAGCAAGTGCAGCAGCACCAAAAATTGAAGCAGCAGAGTTTAAAATCATAAAAGATACAGCGGCAAGAGCTTGAGTTATAAATACTGGAATACCTACTGAGAAAATTTGTTTTAAAATTTTATGATCTTCGGGAGTTTTCTTAAATACTGTTGTGAAATTAATTTCAACCTGGGATTTTTTACGAGCATAAAAGGTTAACATTAATATTGTTGAAATAGCTTGGCTAATAGCAGTTGCAATAGCAGCTCCAGCAAGTCCAAGATCAAAGCCCCACATAAATATTGGGTCTAGCACAATATTAGCTACGGCACCTAATATTATAGTATTCATTGACATCTTAGAAGCACCTTCAGTTCTAAGTAAGTTATTAAATACTAAATTAGAAATTGTAAAAAATGCTCCAATTAAAAGCCAATTTGAATAAGACTTAGCATATGGAAGCACTTCATGAGATGCACCCATTATTGTCATTATTTGATCCATAAATGTAAATCCAAGAATCATTATTCCTGTTGAAAATATGATGCATAATAAAATAGACAAGCCCCCAGCACGATTAGCTGATTTATATTTTTGAGCTCCTAAGAGTCTACCTACACATGATGATGCCCCAACACCAATTAAAAGGCCAATTGCCATCAATATTACAAAAAAAGGAAAGGATACTGAAACAGCTGCCATAGAATTGGTATCATGTAACATTCCTACAAAGATTGTATCTACAAGGTTATATAAAGCAGATGCAATCATACCAATCATAGAAGGAACAGCTAGTGTTATTAATGTCTTTTTTACGGGTCCATCTTTCATAAGAGTTGATTTGTTGATTTCTTTTTCCATTTTTACCTCCTTAAAATGATTGTATAAGCACTACATAAAGTGTTAATTACAAAATGAGAAAGTTAAATTTATATATTATCTTTTTTGCAACTATTATATAATATAAGGTATGTGGTAACCCCAATGTCAAGAACATTCATAAAATAAAGATTTAGATTAAGGAGACTTTATGACCTTAGATAGAGAAAAATACTTTTTTACACCACGATATACAAGAGGACAAGTATCTAAAGTGTTAGGGGTAACAAAGGATACCCTTCGCCATTATGAGGAATGTGGACTTGTTTCACCTCAAGAAAATAACAAAAATAGATATAAGTATTATTCAATTGCAGACCTTGAAGTTCTAAATGTTGTTTTGTTTTTAAGGTCTATAGATGTACCTATTCATGAAATTCCAAAGTTTATTGAATGTAAAGATATTGATACATATGGAGATTTTTTGGACGAACAAATCAATAAAGCAATCAGTAAAATTAATTATTGGAATCATGTTAAAAGTATACTTTCTTATTTAAAAAAGACTTTAGATGATTATAAAAAGGTGCCACATAATGTATCCATGGTAGAAAAGGTTACTTTTAAATTTCGTGTAGCTAAGTTTGATTATAAGAATTATGATATAGAACAGATGGCACCTTCAAGGGTTTCCAGTGTAGCTTCTTCCCATATTATGAAACTAAAGATTGTGGAGAAGAAATGGATTGAAAGCAATAGAGAAGATACTTCAGACCTGGTTGTAGGGTATTTATGTGGGGAAACGGAAAAAGGGCAAGATATATATGAGCATATGATCACTAAAGCGCTTATGCTAACAACCCTTGAACCATTAGAGGAAATACCAAAGATTATAATTAAATTTTGCAAGAAATATGAAGATAAGTATGAGTTATCTAATAAAGTTTATATTATAGAGCATACTTTCTTTAACATCTTTAATCAAGAAGCTCTTCTTCGAAATATTTATTTACCAATAGTAAGAAATAAGAGTTGACTTTGACGTCATGACGTACTTTATACTTCAAATTGAGGAGGAGATTAGTATGGATCTTATAACAATTAGTCAGGTATCAAGGGATTTTAGTTTATCGACTAGAACCCTTAGGTACTATGAGCAAATAGGTCTTATTAAAAGTACTAAAAGGGAAGACTATGCTTATAGAGTCTATGATGAGGAAGCAATTTTAAGGCTGCAGCAAATTGTTATTCTTAAAAAACTGAATATTCCATTAAAACAAATTGGACAAATTTTAAATGATGACGATGCTAAAGTTGCCATTAAAATATTTAAACAAAATGTAAGGGATATTAAAGTAAAGATAGATTCGTTAACTATTATAAAAGATATACTAAATAGACTTATTACTCAATTACAAAAAAATCAAAGTATTAAGGTTAACCTTGATTTGATAAGTGATGATGACATACTGGATATAATTGAATCTCCTTCATTAACAAATTTTAATTGTAGGGAGGAAAAGTCAATGGAAGATCTAAACAGTGCATCAAAGAATTTTGAGGAATTAAAGAATGTTAGAATTATTCATTTGCCACCGTGTACAGTGGCAGCTTGTAGTTATGTAGGAGAAAATCCAGAAAATAATGCTCAGGAATTATTAAAAGATTTTGTTGTTAGAAATAATCTTTATGAAATTAAACCTGATGCAAGGGTATTTGGATTTAATAGCCCATGTCCAACCCCTGATAAGCCAGTTTATGGATATGAGTATTGGGTAACAATTCCAGATGATATGAAAGTTGAAAAACCATATGTTAAGAAATATTTTCAAGGAGGGTTATATGCAGCGCATATGATTACACTAGGGAATTTTCATGAATGGCAGTGGTTAAGTGATTGGGTTAAAGGAAATGAAAAGTATTTAGGGGACGCTGTAGATGATGATAATAAGGAAATGGGAGGATTACTTGAAGAAGCTATAAATTATGTTTATTTTACTGGTAATAATAAAAAAGATGGGGATGATAATCAACTTGATCTGCTATATCCAATAAAAATAAAATAATAAATTTTTATATTGAAACACAGGCGTTGTACAATAAATGTTATATGACCTGTGTTTTTTTATAAGGCTCTGTATGCGTTACTGTAAATGCATACAGAGCCTTTTATAATTACTAAAGTTTTTATGTGGAATGATTTAAGGATAAATTCTTTGGTTTTTGTTTAAGTAGTGATAAAATATTTGTATATATAAGTTCCAATAAAAATTATTCATTTTTTGATTTTGCATGTTTTATTAACCAGATATTATATTAAACATACCAAGGAACTTATATTATATAGTTTATGTTCAAGGAAGTGTTGAAATGAATATTCAAAAATATGATCAGGATAATCCGAAGCTTGTTAATTCAATAGTATGTGCCATAGATATATTGGGATTTTCACAGATGATAATAAATTCAAGTAAATATGGATATGGAAATAAATTGTTAAAAGATATTAGTTATTTAATAAATAAAAATAAACAATGTATAATACCTAATAAATATAGTCAAGGTAAAATAAAAATATATACTGATAACATGATTGTAGGATTCCCTATAAACGATGATGGAGAAGAGGAACTAAATGAAATTCTTGATAATGTATCGGAATACCAATTTAACTTATCTTTAGAGGGGCTTTTTGTAAGAGGTGGGGTCAGTGTAGGAGAATTTTATATAAATGAAGATATCGTATTTGGTCCCGCTCTTTTAGATGCACATAATACTGAAAGTAATTTAGCTTGTTATCCAAGAATTATATTAGATGATAAAACCGTAGAAAAATTAAAAAAATATATTAATAATTATAACGTTGCTCCTCAACAAAACAAAATACTTATTGATAATGATGGACAATGGTTTTTAAATTATTTAAATACTATTTTTAAGTATTACAAGGAATGTACTAATGAATATGAATTTGAAAAAGTTAAGTTAGAACTATTACATAGACACAAGATTAAAATTGAAGAAATGCTTGAATTAAATAAGAAAAATATTTTTGTGTGGGATAAATATGTATGGACTGCAAACTATCATAATTATTTTTGCGACCTTAATTTTCCTAAGGAAAAATATTTAAAGATATCGAGGAAAAAGTTGCTTTCATGGCCTAGACAAGTTTCTGATAAGGATGTCTAATAAATATTAAACTTCAAATTTAATATTTTTATAATAATTTTAAAAAACATGTTGCAATATATTTTATGCCGTGTTATACTAAACAAGTAGCAAAGATGCTAACAATAAAAAAAGTTTCATTTAGATAAGTAGTTTCTCGTAAATTAGAGATTATTATTATCCATTTAGAATCTTTTAATTTAGGAGGAATAATTATGACAGATAAGACAATAGTATGTAAAGATTGTGGAAATGAATTCGTATTTACAGTAGGAGAGCAAGAATTCTACAAAGAAAAAGGATTCGATAACGAGCCAACAAGATGCGTATCTTGTAGAAGAGCTAGAAAACAACAAAATAATAGAAGATAATTATTGAATTGTTATAAGGCTGTAGTTTTAACTACAGCCTTTTTTTTATGTCTAGGTGGGAATTCAAGATAATTTTGTAGTTAAAATTGATTTTTATTTGAAAATTATTTAGAATACATTCACATGAAATGAAAAACATTTAAGTATAATTAATACTTCATTAATCATAATAATATAAGTAAGATAGATTTTTATGTATTCGTTAAAGATAAGAATACTAAAAGAGTCTTGTAAAAGGGGAAATTATTATGTTTAAAGAGGTTGAAAAATACTTTATAAATAAAGATCCATTCTTAAAACAACAGGAAATTGAAACTATTCATATGGGTAAAATAATATCAAAAGATCAGTTTTATATAAGAGTTAAAACAGTAGATGGAACAGTTTATATAAAATTTAAGGATAATGAAGGAAAAATTTTAGATAAATTTATTGAAATACCTCCAATTTATACTTTAGAGGACAGGGATAACACTGTAAGAAAGTTAAGAAATGAAGAAAATTATTTAATAGAAGATATTAAAATATATTTAAGATTGGAAATTGAGACCATAGAAAAGATATTAAATATTTGAAACATATAAAAAAATGACAGCCATTTATTTTTTAATGCTGTCATTTTTTATGGTATAAAGATTATTTAATAAAATTTATGTTAGTAGAACTGAATTGTTTTGAATTTAATAATGGGTTACAATTAAATAAAGCTCTATGGTAAAATAGAGTGAAAAAACATATAAATGTAAAATTATTATTTAATTTAAAATGGGAAATTATTGTTGAAATTCCATTGGAATTTCTTCTGTTTTGGGAGTTATACAAATATGAAAAAAAACCTATGTATTTTGATGTTTATTATGTCTATGTTTAGTATTGTTAATACCATTGGCAGTAACTCTTCTGATATTTGGATAATTATAAATATATGTTTAATATTATTGATTTCTACTTTACAAATAGTAAAGTATCTACTGAAGTTTAATAAATTAATGACTACATTTATTCAAATAATTATATGTATAGCAGCTATGATATATGGCTTTGTTGGATTTGAATATTTACTTCCTATTTTGATGGCAGAAATTTTTAAAGGCAAACTTAATATTTTTATATCTATGGTAATTAGCTTATTTTTAATATATATGATTACTAGAACTAATTTTTTAAATATAACTATTTATGTAACAGTAATAGCTTTATATCTTTATGAATTAAATAAGCAGTATATAAATAATGCAGAGTTAAAAGAGTTTAATAAGGGGCAAAGATTTGAAAGACGTTTAATGGAAGAAAAGATAACAAGTTTAGAAAAACATATCCATCAAAGTAATATTGCAGCAGGATTAAAGGAAAGAAACTTTATAGCTCAACAGGTTCATGATCATTTAGGTCATAGGATAACAAGTTCACTTTTGCAGCTTGAGGTTACAAAGGAAACTATGAATACAGATAAAATCCTTAGTAAACAGTATCTAGAGAGTGCCATGGAAAATTTAAGGGATGGAATGGATGAAATTCGAGAAGTTTTAAGAAATATTAAACCCAAAAATAAGGTTATGGCTTTAGAAGATATTAAGGACGAGCTTTTAAAATTTCAATATGATTCAGGAATAAAGACAATATTAAAAATTGAAGGTGACACAGATAGAATTAGTCATAGTGTATGGCTTGTGTTAGAAACTAATATAAGAGAAGCTTTAACTAATGCCTCTAAATATTCCAAAGCTACAGAAATTAAAGTGTCTATACTACTATATAATAAGATAGCTAGAATAGAGGTAAGAGATAATGGAGTTGGATGTTTTAAGATAAGTAAGGGATTAGGATTAAAAGGAATGGAAGAGAGAATGATTGGCATCGGAGGACGTATTGACTTCATTAATGATGGCGGATTTATTATTAATATGATGTTTAATTTGGGGGATGATTATGAGCATTAAGATTTTAATTTGTGATGATGATAAACTTATAAGGGAAAGTTTGAAGATACTTTTACCTATGAAAGGGGATATTAAGGTTGTAGCAGAAGCTGAAAATGGTAAAGAGGCTATAAGGGTTTGCATGGATAATGAAGTGGATGTAGCATTAATTGATATAAGAATGCCAGTATTAAATGGCGTGGAGGCTATAAGAAAGATTGTAGAGAAAACACATACAAAATGTTTAGTATTAACTACATTTGATGAAGAAGAATATGTTAAAGAAGCTCTAGAGTGTGGAGCAAAAGGATATATTCTAAAGAATAACTCTCCAGAGCAAATTGTAAATTCAATATTCTCTGTATATAACAATACTATTGTGATGAATGAGGTTATATTAAAAAAACTTCAGGACAAAAAAAGTACACCCAAGATTTCTAAGTATGAATTTACAGATAGGGAAATTGATATAATAGAAGCTATGTCAGAGGGATTAAATAATAAGCAAATTGGTGAAAGATTATTTCTAACTGAAGGTACCGTTAGAAATTATATAACAGGTATTTTAAATAAAACAGGCATTGAAAATAGGACAGCCATAGCGGTTAATTATTTAAAGGGTAACCTTTAAATCAATATGACAAATGTAATATAAGAAGGTGATATTCATTACTAGGAGAATATCATCTTTTTTTATATACTAAAATTAAAGGAAATAGGTAATGGAGGTTTATTATATGAAAGTGATAGAAGTTAAAAATATAACTAAAGAATATGGAAATCATGTGGCAGTAGATGGAATAAACTTAGAAATTCAAACTGGAGAAATATATGGGATTTTAGGTCCTAATGGAGCAGGTAAGAGTACTTTGATAGGAATGATATGTGGACTAATCAAAAAAGATTCAGGAGAAGTTATATATGAAGAGGGAGCAGCTAATATTAGAAAATGGAAAGAAAATATAGGTATCGTACCCCAAGACTTTGCACTATATTGGGATTTAACCGTAGAAGAAAATATTAGTTTTTTCTGCTCCCTTTATGGATATAAGGGAAGTGAATTGAAAAGTAGGACTAAAAAGACTTTGGATTTTGTAGAACTTACGGAAGTTAAAGATAAAAGAGCATCAGAACTTTCAGGTGGAATGAAAAGGCGACTTAATATAGGGTGTGCAATTTCTCATTCACCTAAGCTTATTATTATGGATGAACCTACAGTTGGAATTGATCCTCAGTCAAGAAATCATATATTAAGATCAATTTTAAAGCTTAGAGAAGAAGGAGCTACAGTAATTTATACATCTCATTATATGCAAGAGGTAGACGATATCTGTGATAGAATTGCCATCATCGATAATGGAAAAATTATTGCTAAGGGTACTAGTGATGAACTTAAAGAGTTAGTAGCAGATAAAAATGTAGTAAGTGTTACACTAAAAAAAGAAATAAAAAATTTAAATAATAAGCTTATGGAGTTAACTGGAGTTGATAAGGTAGTTGTAAGTGAAAATAACTATAGAATTTCCACTTTGAAAAGTAGAAATATTATTTCTGATATTGTAACTTTAATTTCTAATGCTGATGGAGAAATAACTAATATAGTAAATGAGCAGCCAACGTTGGAATCAGTATTTTTAGCTTTAACTGGTAAAGCTCTTAGAGAATAGGAGGAGTGAAGATGTTTTTTACTTTGATAAAAAAAGAGTTTAAGCAATTCTTTAGATCTAAAAGTTCTGTAGTAATGATGTTTCTTTTTCCTATTGTACTAATAACTACATTAAGTATTGGACTTAAAGGAATGATGTCTATGGATAATGTATTTGGTAGTGGTGATGAATATTCAAAAGTATATTACACCTTAGATAAGGAGTCTAAATATAATGATGGTTTTAAGGAATTTATAAAAGGGGTAGAGGATAGTGTAAATATTAAATTTGAAAAAGTTGAAAATGAAGATGCAGCTGCGGATATGGTAGATAAAGGAGAGGGTATACTGCATATTAATGTAGAGGAAGAAGGCTTTAAAGTTTATACTTCTAAAAATGGAGAAAAAATTAAAAGTAAGGTTTTTAGAAATATGTTTGAAAGCATTTTAAATGAATATGCTGTATATGAAACAATTGGAAAAGTAAATCCTGAAGCGTTTAAAAATATGGTACAAGCAAAGTATACGGAGTATGTTGAAATTGATAATGATGGAAGTGTTAAGGAAGTGTCTTCTACTGATTATTATACTTTTGCAGAGCTTGCACTAATTATACTTTATGTGGCGCTTACTGTTGGAGAGAGTGTGTTTGCAGAATCAGATATGCTTACTTTAAATAGGATAAGAATATCTAAATCCTCTGAGAAATCTATGGTTATTGCAAAGGTTGTCTTTGGAGAATTTATTGTTTTATTACAGACAGTTGTAATATATTTTTATTCATCTGTAGTGTTAAAAGTTACATGGGGGGATAATACCTTTAAATTTATTGGGTTATTTTTAATGTTAGGTTTATTTGCTTCTTTGCTTGGAGGTATTGTAGGATTGCTTTCAAAAAAGGATGGAATGATAAATGGAATAGTTAATATTATTAACTTCTTTTTATGTGCACTAGGAGGATGTTATATACCGTTACTATTGATTATCCAAATACCTGTAATAAACAAAATTATGTATTTAAGTCCTATTTATTGGATAAACACAGCAGCTAGTACCTTGGTATGTGGTATAGAGTCTAATGCATATATTATAGCTATATCTGTGATGGGATTTTTAATAGCAATTTGTTTAACTATTTTTGGAATTATTATAAGAAGAAGGGGGAAGCTTTTAAATGATTAATATTATGAAAAATGTAAGTAAGATTTTATTAAAGCGAAAAGGCTTTTTTATTTCTTCTATAGTATTGCCGCTAGTTTTAGTTCTCTTTTTTTCAGTGTTAAATAGCGGTAGTTCCACCTATGGAGTAGCTATAATAAATAACGATAAAGGAGAGCTTGGAGAAGTAATAGAAAAAAGATTACAAGATATGGACGTTGTTAAAGTAACGAAACTTGAAGATGATACTAGGTATAAGGAAAAGTTGATTTTTCATAGATTTGAAATGGTAATAACAATTAATGAGGATTTTACAGATAGCATTATAAATGGTGATGTAAGTAAAATTAATATCAAAACTATATCAAGTACTGATATGGAACCTACAATTACCAATATTATAAATAATGAAGTAAAAGGAATTGCAACTATTTGCAGCAATGTTTCAGTAAAAGATGTAGGACTTTCTCAAGTTTTAAAAATATTTAATGAGTCAAAACCAAGTTATGAGGTAGAAACCTTTGAGAAAAAGAATGTTAGCATATTAGCTTCCCTAGGGATCATATGTTATCTTATCTTTGTAGTTGCAGGAAGTAGTTGTAGCTTTTTACTAGAGGATGAAAGAGAAGGTACGAAGATGAGAGTGCTTATGGGCAATATTAGTGAAAATAAGTATTTTGGTGGTCTTAGTATAGTATTTTTCATGCTTACAGCTATTCCGGCTATAGAATATTTTCTTGTAGGCTATTTCTTAAAATATGAATTTGGATTTGAAAATAAAATACTATTACTTCTACTAATTTTAGTATTTGTACTATTTGCTGTGATGTTTTCTATTATGATTACAGCTCTTATTAAGAAAAAAACAGTGGTGAGTTTAGTAACTTCAACCTTTAGTGTAGTAATGTTTATGCTTAGTGGAGCATTTTGGCCTTTTGAATCAATGTCAACGGGGATGCAAAAGGTGGGGGCAATTTTCCCACCAAGATGGATATATGTGGCGATTGAGAAACTTCAAGGAGGGTCAGATTTTAAAGGAATACTTCCTATAATAGTTACTTTCATGGTTTTAAATATATTTTTGTTCTTACTTTGCATCTTTTTTACTAGAAATAAAATAGTTTTAGTGAAAGAAAAATAAAAATATAAGTGTCATCAGCTAAAGGTTGATGGCACTTTTTTAAAAAGTAATTGTATTCTATGGAAAATTGCAGATACTAGTAAAAAGTATTGGTAGTAATGGATGAAAGGAAGATACATATGGATGAAACTTATGATGAAATTTTAAGAAGGAAAAAACTTATTGAAAAAGTAAGAGGACTTAGTCCTTTTGAAATAAAAGATTATTTAATTAGTCTTGCAAAAGATTCTCAGAAAAAGGGAGTTGAAGTCTATTTAAATGCAGGTAGAGGTAATCCCAATTGGACAGCTTCAGCACCAAGAGAAGCTTTTTTTACATTGGGACAATTTGCAGTGTTAGAAACAAAGATTGTGTGTGAGGACAAAGATCTTGCAGGAATGGTTTCAAAACCAGGAATTTATAAAAGGTTTAAGGAGTATGTTAAAGAAAATATCAATGCATCAGGAATAAATTTATTAGATAAAATTATAGAGTATGGAATTAAAAAATTTAAATTTGATGAAGATGAATGGGTATTTGCTCTTGCAGATGGAATTATTGGAGATAATTATCCTGTTCCTGATAGAATGCTTAAAGGTATAGAGGAGGTTGTAACATACTATTTGGTTAAAGAGATGGGAGGCACATCTGAGGATGTAGATATTTATGATTTATTTGCTGTTGAAGGTGGTACAGCGGCTATGTGCTATATATTTGATTCGTTGATGGCTAATTGCTTGCTTGAAAGAAAGTCTAACATAGCACTCATGGTTCCAATCTTTACACCTTATTTAGAAATTCCAGCTTTACCTAGGTATGATTTTAAAGTCACTGAAATAAGAGCATCCTGCGTAGATGAAGAAGGCAGACATACTTGGCAATATCCTAAAGAAGAACTGGATAAATTAAAGGATACCTCAATTAAACTTCTCTGTTTAGTAAATCCAAGTAATCCACCATCAGTAGCTATTGATGAGGAATCTTTAGCTTATATTAAAAAGATAGTTAAAGAGAATAACCCTAATTTAATGATAGTTACCGATGATGTTTATGGAACTTTTGCTAATAATTTTAAGTCCCTTATGATAACTATGCCGTACAATACTTTAGGAGTTTATTCATTTTCAAAATACTTTGGAGCTACAGGTTGGAGACTGGGAGTAATAGTGCTTGCTAAAGAAAATGTTTTTAATAGAAATATAAGTAATCTTCCAAAAGAAGCTAAAGAAAGATTAATTGCTAGGTATAGTTCATTAACTTCTAATCCTGAAGATATTCCATTTATTGATAGAATTGTAGCAGACAGCAGACAAGTAGCCCTTAATCATACTGCTGGACTTTCTACTCCTCAACAAGTACAGATGGCTATCTTTTCAATGTTTGCTCTTTTAGATGAAGAGGATGTTTATAAAAAGCAGACAAAGGATATATGCTTTAAACGTAAAAAACTTGTATATGATAATTTAGTAGGGTTGCCTATGAAAAAGAAGGATGAACATTCTACTTCTTATTATAATCAATACGATTTATTAGTTTGGGCAAGGTTAGAGTATGGAATAGAATTTGCAAAATATCTTGAAGAGAAATGTGATCCTCTAGAATTTTTGTTTAGGCTTGCCCAAAAGTACCATATTGTTTTATTAAATGGAGGAGGATTCTTTGGTCCAGGATGGTCCATAAGAGTATCTCTTGCTAATTTACATGAGGAGCAATATGTATTAATTGGAAAAGCAATTAATGAACTTTTTCATGAATATGCTAGGGAATGGCAAGAACTGAAAAATTAAAAAACTAGTTAAGATGATTAATTTAAGTAATAAAAGTTGTGGCAAAGCAAGTCAATTGCCACAACCTTTATTCTTTGCAAAAAAACATACACTTACTTTAGAAATACAAATTCTTTATCATTTGAATGTTCCTTTGAATATGTAAAACCTAAATCACAAAAATTTTTAACACCTTCAAGGTCTTCTATGAAATTTTCACAGAGAAACCTTGTCATAAGTCCACGAGCCATTTTAGCTTCTGTAGCTTTAACTTTAATTTTTGAATCTTTCAAAGTTCCAAAAATACAGGTGACAAATCTATCTTCATCACTTAA
The DNA here is from genome assembly GCA_900548455.1 of uncultured Clostridium sp. Classification (GTDB taxonomy): domain Bacteria; phylum Bacillota; class Clostridia; order Clostridiales; family Clostridiaceae; genus Clostridium_J. The sequence continues at coordinate 4,989 of URKQ01000009.1, read as the reverse complement.
ATATTTTTCAATGGCTTTACTATATTCCTTTGAAGCTAAATTTAAAATTACTCTATTTTCTTTAATAAGTTCTTCATAGAGTTTATTGCCCCAAAAGTCATAGAGATTTTTAAAACCATCAGATTTTAACTTTGCTTGCATTTCAAGTCTATAGGAAGTTACTCCATCAAAGGGTTTTAAAATTCCATAAAATCCAGATAGAATTTTAAGATGCTTTTCCATATAGCCAAATTGATCACTGCTTAAGGTGTTTGGAGCCATATATTTATATTGAATTCCATCATAAGTTAATATGGCTGGCGATAAGTTTGACGACAAATTCATATCTTTATATCTATAGAAATTAACTTCAGCTATTTCATCATTACACTCTAGCAGTTTTTGTAATTCCTCGTAGGATAGATTCCTAAGTATATCATAAAGGACCTTAGTTTTATCAATAAGACAAGGATTTGACTTAGGAAGTATGTCGTCATTACACACATTCATTTTTTTAGCTGGAGATATAATTATATTCATATTAGTTACCTTGTAAATATTCTAGTACTTGTTGTGCATTTTCAGCTGCCTTAACTTTATCATAGACTTTTTCAATGACACCATTCTTTATAATATAGGTTGTACGAACAACACCCATTGACACTTTTCCGTATAACTTCTTTTCTTTATACACGTCATAATCATTTATAGCTTTAAGTTCTGGATCAGATAAAAGAATAAAAGGTAGTTCTTGCTTTGTTGCAAAGTTCATATGTGATTTAACACTATCCTTACTAATGCCTATTACTGGTACATTTAATTTTCTATATTCTTCATAAGAATCTCTAAATCCACAAGCTTGTTTAGTGCATCCAGCGGTTGAATCCTTAGGATAAAAATAAAGAACAATAGTTTCATGGTCTTTAAGTATATTACTTAAAGTAACTTCATTTCCATCCTTATCAAGTAATGTAAAGTCTGGAGCTTTTACTCCTATATCTAGCATAAAATCATCTCCCTACAATTTAATTTGTATATAGTATATCATAACTAATTAAGATGTATATAGTTTATAATTTTGGAAATACCATAATTATAAAGGTTATACAGAGCAAAGATTATTAGGGAGGGCATGCATGAAAAAATCATATAAAGAAAACTTAAAAATTTTATCCATATTAATAATACTTTCAATTCCAATTTTTATTTCTTTTTCTATTATATTTAAAGTTGGAAATGATGCAAAGGATGTTTTTGCAGAGGCTTATGATGTTAATGATATTATTCCAAAACCAAGAAGTTATATAAAAGGTGAAGGATCATTTAATCTTACAAAGGATACTGGAATTTATGTTAAGGGAAAGACAGAAGAAGAAAATAAAGAATTGATTAAAATAGCTAACTTTTTTGTGAGTAAAATTAAGCCTTCAACTGGATATGATTTAAAAGTAGTAAGTGGTAAAGAGGAGATACCTGCAGGTAGCATTCTTTTATCAACAGTGGAAGCAAAAGAAGATGAAGAGTTAGAAGAAGAGGAATTAGAAGGTTATAAGCTAGTATCAGATAAGGATAAAATCATAATTTCAGCACATAAACCACAGGGGATTTTCAATGGAATCCAAACACTACTACAAATGTTTCCAGCAGATATAGCTAAGAATTCTTTAGTTAGTGGTGTTAACTGGAACATACCTGCTGCAACAATAAATGATATGCCTGAATATGGCTATAGAGGATTAATGATTGATGTTGCTAGGCACTTTTTTACTCCAGATGAAATAAAGCGTCAAATTGATTTAGCATCCCAATATAAAATTAATAGGGTGCATCTTCATCTAAGTGATGACCAAGGATGGAGACTTGAAATTAAAAAATATCCTGATCTAACTTTAATAGGAGGAAGTACAGAAGTTGGAGGAGGACCAGGAGGGTATTATACCCAGGAACAATTTAAAGATATAGTAGCTTATGCTAAAGATAGATATATTGAAATCATTCCTGAATTTGATATGCCAGGTCATACTAATGCAGCTTTAGCTTCCTATGGCTTTTTAAATCCTGATGGAAAAAGAAAGCCCTTATACACTGGGACTAATGTTGGCTTTAGTACTCTTATGACTGATAGTGAAAAAACCTATGAGTTTATCGATGATGTATTTAAGGAGGTATCGGCTATCTCACCTTCAAAGTACTTACATATAGGTGGAGATGAAGCGGATAGTACTAAAAAATCAGATTATGACTATTTTGTAGGAAGAGTTTCTAAAATAGCTGAGAAATATGGGAAAACTCCTATTGGATGGGATCCAATAGACACCTCACCAGAAATCAATTCTAGTGTTATATTGCAAAATTGGAAAGACTCTAATGAAGCTGCTGTAAATAAAAAAATGAACATAATAACTTCCATTGCCAGTAAAGCTTATTTAGATATGAAATACAATAAGGAAACTCCATATGGATTAGATTGGGCAGGATACATTCCCATTGAAACAGCCTACAAATGGGATCCTACTGATTATGCACCTAGAGAATTATCATTAGGATTAGAAGCTCCTCTATGGACTGAGACTATATCTAATCAAAAGGAAATGGACTATATGATTTATCCAAGATTATTAGGCTATGCAGAAATTGGATGGACGCCTAAGGAACTAAGGAACTGGGATGAATATAAAATTAGACTTGAAAAACAAGGAGAAAGATTATCCAATGAAGGAGTGAATTATTACAGAGACAATTCTATATGGAAGTAATTTAAAAAGTAGCACAATCTTTGTAACAAATAAAATACAAAGATTGTGCTGTTATATGTGAAGAAAATATATTCATTTTAAATATAAGTATCTATTGTAAATAATTAGTGATATTATATTTTTAAGGAGCATTTAGCTATTGTGAACTATCTAAATACACCTTAATTTGTATAGATAATTAGGGGGGTATCTATGAAAAGAAAAATTATATTAATAATAATTGTAATTGTTATAATAGGTTTCGGACTATGTTTTAAATTATTTCCTAAAAGTCAAATAGGACAAGCTGAAAATGTAATTAATACTGAACAGGGTATAGTGAACCACAAGATAGAAGATTTGGATTTTTTATGTGATAATTTAGAAATGAAACATAAAAATCTCTATGGAAAGGTATCTAAGGAAGAATTTCTATGTGAAAAGCAAAAGGTTATTGATAAAATTGATGATTTATCAGAGAGCCAATTTTATTTTGAGTTAAAACATCTTATATCACTAGTAGGAGATGGTCATACTAATATAACCTATAAAGGATTATTGTATGAACATCTACCAGTATTGTGTTTTTCTATTAGAAAATTTGATGATGGTTGGCATTTAACAAAATTAGAAGAGGAAAATAGCAGGTATCTTGGATACCTTTTGACAGAGATAAATAATGTTTCAATTGAAGACATATATGAAAGAGCTAAGTCAATTATAAGTTATGATAATGAAACATGGAGACAGGTTCAATTTTCTTCTACAGTTAATTTATATGATGCTCTTGAATATTTAGGAGTGTTAAAAGGTGAAGAAGAAGTTAATTTGACTTTAAAAAAAGACAGAAGTGGGGAAGAAGAAAATTTAATTTTAAAACCTTTATATCAAAAAGATATGGAAGATAGTGCTGTTGCCGAATTTCAACAGAAAGAAACACCTATTACAGCTATGAAAGGGATTTATAATTCATGTCCGATAGATGAGAATATATATTATATACAATATAATATGTGCTCTGAAGATCCAGACTTAACTATAAAGGATTTCACTAAAAAAATCTCTAATGATTTAAAAAATAACTCATATAAGAAATTGATTATTGATTTAAGGTATAATACTGGGGGAAATTCAGATATATTAGCACCTGTAATTAAATGTATATCAAATTATAAAAAGAATAATAAGTTAGATATTTATACTTTAATTGGTGAAAAAACTTTTTCTTCAGCAGTGATAAATAGTATTGAACTTAAAGATGAATTGAATGCTACTTTAGTAGGATCTGCAACTGGAGGAAGCGTAAATTGCTATGGAGAAATTAAAACCTTTGATTTACCCAATTTGCCTATGACAGTGATATATTCAACAAAGTATTTTGAACTTATTAAAGGATATAATGAAAATTCATTATGTCCAGACATTCCAGTTGAGAAGTCTTTTGAAAACTATAAAGACGGAATTGATAGTGACTTAGAAGCTATTTTAAAATTATAGTAAAAACTACTGCATAATTACTTAGTAATTGTACAGTAGTTTTTTCGTGCATGTAGATAAATGTAGAAATAAAGTGAAATATAATAAAAATACATATTCACCTTACAAATGGTTAAAAATATAACAATAACTCTATGCATTTTACGTATAAAAACTCATTTTTTACTAAAGATATTCAAAGATTATTAAATAAGTAGCGGTTATTATATTTAATGAAACTCAGGAAATAACTCGTAAAGTATTATTATACAGGAATTGCTATTATTAATAAATAAACGGTATATACTAGAGCTTTTGCAAGGAAATAGAAGATAAATTGGTCTATCTAAGTGGGATGGCTAAAAAAGAAGGGAATACCATATATTTGAATATTGATATTGTTAAATTAGTAACATAATATTATATATGTAATGTGCATATTACTAAGTTTACTCCTTATATTTATTAAATCTATATAGGTAATACATTCTTTCTTTGTGGTGCACCTTTTATATTAAATAGTGATAAAAGCCGGCTATAAAAGTTTCATTAGTTTTAAGTATAGATAAGTTGTGAGGAATTTATCTAAAGACAGAAGTAAAACAAATGTTATTTATTTAATCAAGTAGCAATTTTATTTTGGCTCTGTAGTAAAATAGAGTGATCGAATGTACAAGTTATGCTAAACAAATTAGTTAGCATATGAGCGGCTTTTCCTAAGTGGGGTTGGAAGGGGACCCTGTTCCCTCCTTGTTAAGGAGAGATACTCAAAGGGAACCATAAGGTTCCTTTTGAAAAA
>URKQ01000008.1 GCA_900548455.1 uncultured Clostridium sp. | reverse complement strand
ATGGGTATTTGTAGCATATATAGCACTTAAGAAAGCTGGAGATAAATTTAATTCTCAATATAAATTTGTTAAGAGTAGAACAGTAGGAATAATATTTGGTGCTTGGTGCTTTGCATTTACTGCATTTGCATGTATCGGTGGAATGTATTCTGCAGATAAGTTCCAATTAGTGATGAACATTGTAACACCATTTGTTTTAGTTGGATTAGGATTAATTATGCCTATAATTGCTAAAAAAACTAATAATAAAGATGTATCTTTAAGTGAATAATAGTTAGAAATTTATATTTTAACTTAGCAATAGACCGTACCTGTGATAATATTGTATTGTAGGTATGGTCTATACTCTATAAATAATGATATAAGTTTTATTATATAAAAATTGGGAGGGAAACGTATGAAACAAGAATTAATATTTGCAAATGAACTTATTGATTTTCTATACGAAAGTCCAACAGCTTTTCATGCTGTAGAAAACGTTAAGAAAGATTTAAATGCTAATGGATTTGTAGAATTAAGAGAAGAAGATAAGTGGAGTTTACAACAAGGTGGAAAATATTATACTACCAAAAATGATACTGCATTAATCGCATTTACTATTGGAAAGGGAAATCTAGAAGAGTTTGGATTTAAATTAGTTGGTGCACATACAGATTCACCTACATTTAGAATTAAACCAAATTGTGAAATGGTTTCTGAAGGAAGTTATTTGAAACTTAACACTGAAGTATATGGTGGACTTATAAGAAGTACATGGATGGATAGACCTTTATCAGTTGCAGGAAGAGTTGTTCTTAAGGGAGAAAATCCATTAAGACCTACTACAAAATTAGTAAACATTAAGAAACCAATAATGATAATACCAAGCTTAGCTATTCATATGAATAGAGAAGTAAATACTGGTGTTGAATTAAATCCTCAAAAGGATACATTACCTTTAGTTGCTATGATGAATGACCAATTAGAAAAAGACAATGCACTTTTAAAAACAATAGCATTAGAATTAAAAGTTGATATGAAAGAAGTTATAGACTTTGATTTATTCTTATATGAATATGAAAAAGGTTCAATAGTTGGATTAAATGATGAATTTATATCAGCTGGTAGATTAGATGACTTACAAATGGTTCATGCAGGAATAGAGGCACTTAAAGAAGCTCCAATGGGTAATGGGGTTAATGTTATGGTTTGCTTTGATAATGAAGAGGTTGGAAGTTCAACAAAACAAGGTGCAGATTCTAACATGTTAGCTAATACATTAGAAAGAATTTCATTATGCTTAGGAAAAGATAGAGAGGAATATTTTAGAGCTTTAAGCAAATCCTTTATAATATCTGCAGATAATGCACATGCAGTACATCCTAATAGCCCAGAAAAAGCAGACCCAACAAATAGACCTATAATAAATAAGGGACCTGTAATTAAAGTAGCAGCAAATTGTGCTTATACAAGTGATGCTGATTCTTCAGCTGTATATGAAAGTATTTGCAATTTAGCTAAAGTTCCAGTTCAAAAATTTGTAAATCGTTCAGATTCTAGAGGTGGATCAACTATAGGACCTATATCTTCAACTCACTTGAATATAAGATCTGTAGATATAGGAAATCCAACATTAGCTATGCATTCAATTAGAGAATTAGCTGGCGTAAAAGACCATGCTTATGTTGCCAAAACATTTGTAGAGTTTTTCAGTTTATAACATAATAAAAAAGAGCCATTGGCTCTTTTTTATTATGTATAGATTTTATAGAATACCTTCACTTTTTAAAACTTCTTCAATTTCTTGAACCTTTTTAGAAAGGGTTAAGAAGTTTTCTTTAATTTCATTATCAGATAGACCTTCATTTTTTAAGTTCTCTTCTAATTTCTCAATAGTTGATAATGCTTCATCAATTTCCTTTTGGGCATGTTTTAAACTGTTATCATTCATAGAATATCTCCTTTTATGTAGTATTTCTATATAAATGTTATCATTGAGAAGATTTAAATTCAAGGCTATATAAAGGAAATATTATTTTCACTTAATTTACTACAATGGATAGTAAATATATCTCCATCATTTAAATCAATGACTTCAACAAGGCCACTACTATCAAATGTTTTTCGTATAAACACTTCTTTACCATCATAAAAGGCGGTAGCATTATTGTTACTAGTTTTTAATCCAACCAATTTACTATAATCCATTCATATCCTCCTAGACTAGTTAAATTCCATGTTAGTATCACCTAAAAAAATTTTTTTATGTATACTCTGGTTTAAAATACTATATAAATTAATAGAGGTTATGGTTTCAATATCAAATTATATATTAGGAGAGAATACTATGATAAATATTGTATGGTTTTTTATATTGTTTATTGGAATAGTTTTTGGACTTGTAATGGGTGATGGAGAGATATTATCTAAGACCATAATTAATACTACCAGTGATACTGTAAAATTAATTATAGATTTGTTAGGGATGATGTGTCTTTGGTGTGGTGTTATGAAAATTGCTGAGAAAAGTGGTCTTACTAATAAATTAGCAAGGATATTAAAACCTATTTTAAAAAAAATATTTAAAGAAGCAGGAAAGGATGATAAAGCATTAGGAGCAATTGTAATGAATCTAACTGCAAATATGTTTGGACTTTCTAATGCGGCAACACCATTTGGAATAAAAGCTATGGAAGAAATGGATAGATTAAATGGTCATAAAGAGACAGCAAGTAATGATATGATTTTATTTTTGATATTAAATGCAGCATGTATCCAATTTGTACCCACAACGGTAATTTCTATTAGAGCAGCTGTTAATTCGGCTAATCCTGGAGCGATAATTATTCCGGCTATTTGTACAACAACTTTTGCATCAATTATAGGAATTGTTTTATGTAAACTAGTTCAAAAGCATTTTTAGGGGGAAATTATATGGGAATATTTCAGTATATAATAAAGGGAATAATACCTATAATTATAGGTGCTATTGTGTTATATGGGGTTTTAAAGGGTGTAAAGGTATATGAATGCTTCATAGAGGGTGCTAAAGAAGGAATAGGAGTTTGCATGAGGATACTTCCATATTTATTAGCTATGCTTTTAGCAATTAATTGCTTTAAAGCTTCAGGAGCAATGAATTTTTTAATTTATGTTATAAAGCCTATAGTTAGATTTGTTGGAATTCCACCAGAGATAGTACCATTAATACTAATTAAGCCACTATCAGGAAGTGGAGCTATAGGAGTATTTACTGATTTGGTAAAGACCTATGGACCAGACACCTTTATAGGGTTTTTATCATCAGTAATTATGGGGGGAACGGAAACAATTTTTTATACATTAACTGTATATTTTGGGGCAGTGGGGATTAAAAAAATACGCCATAGTTTATGGGTTGCATTACTAGTTGATTTCTGTGCGGTATTATTTGCAGTGAATTTAGTTGCATTTATTTTTAGATAGAGAAAGCAATGAAAATACTATAGCTACACCATAGTATTTTCATTGCTTTTAAATTTATATGATAAAAGAATAATTCTATTGAATGTGACTTAAAGATTTTTTATAGAATACATAAAGAAGAGCTCCATCTACGGTCCATTGTAGTAAGCAAATAAACCAAAAAACAATTATGGATGATTTTAGTAGATATATAAAAATAAATACTAAAGGCAATCTAATTAACCAAGAAGTTATGAAGGCTATTTTAAATGGAGTTTTAGTATCTCCATAGCCTTTAAAGATTCCACCTACTATCATAGAGACAGCGATCATAGGTTGCTCTAAAGCTGCTACCATAAGGCAGGAGGCACCTAGTGAAATAACTTCCAGACTGCTTTCGTTTATAAATAGGCTAATTAATTGTTTTGGGAAAAGTAAAAATAGAAGAGTAAATACTCCCATAACGCCCATACCTAATATTCCAGCAGTTTTACCATATTCTTTTGCTTTTTTATAATTACCTTCTCCAACTTTATTTCCTACTAGAGTTGTAGCTGCAACTGCGAAACCCCATCCAGGCATAAAGGATATGTTTTCTAATGTTAGTGTTATTTGATTTGCAGCAAAGGCTATGGTTCCTAAATGCATAATCATCATACTTGTTAGAAGCCTAGCAAGGCTATAAGCTGCTTCTTGCATACCAGCTGGAATTGATAATGAGGTAACATTTTTTAGTTTGCAAGAACAAATTTTTTTTATGTACTTATAACGAATCTTAATTACTGATTTTTTGTATGTATATAATGCAGCATAGATAAAACCTGATATATTTGCTATTGTTGTGGCGATTGCAGCACCTTTTACACCTAATTCAGGAAATCCTAACAGTCCAAATATTAAAACTATATCTAATGAAAGATTAACTATAAGCATAACTATAGATACAATCATTGGGGTCTTGGTGTTACCATAGGATCTATTAATAGCTGCAAGTATGCTAGATAACATATTAAACGGAAGTCCAATACACACGATGTTTATATATGTAGTACCAAGACCTATAACTGAACTTTCCGCGCCAGCAAAATTGAGAAGTTTTTTACTAAATAAAAAAATAAATAGAGTTGTTGCAATACAAATTATTAAACCAAGAAAAAAACCTAAGGTAGCATATTCGTTAGCAGATTCAAGATCTTTTGCTCCATATTTTCTTGCAACAATAGAAGTAATGCCAACTGCTAAGCTTTGTGCTACAAGTATGTTGGTAAATGTATAAATTAATTCGCAGGATATTCCAACGGTACTAACGGCAATATCTCCACCATATTGGCCTATCATCATAGTGTCGATTGTCCATATTAAAGTGTATAATAGCATTTCTATTACAGCGGGTAGTGATATTTTTAGAACATCTTTTACTGTCTCTTTGTGCAGATGAAATGTATTTTGATTTAAAGTCATATTTATCAAGTCCTCCTAGTATATTGAATTGTATGTATAAGGTGTAATAAAGCTCAATCAGTATGTAAATCCTAAATAATAATAGAGTTGTTGTTATTATAAAAATAATATTCTGAAAAATAGCAATTAAATATATGATATCATATATTTTTGTAATTAGTCCATTGACAGAAGTGTTGTATAAGTATTATTATTTATATAAGTTATAATAAAAATTATTAATTGTAATTTATATATTTAATGAGAAATAATAATGCTATGAAAAGAAGAGTACTAAGTGAAAATTTTTAAAGAGAGCTAGGGTTGGTGAAAACTAGTAGAATGGAAATTTAGGAAGATGGTCTTGGAGCAGATTTTCTGAAACATTAGTTTAGGAAAATAGGGCAGTCACCCATATATGACATAGTAATAAAAACCTATTGGTGGAGTTACTTATTGAGGTATTTATTGTGAAATAAATACAAAGTAGAGTGGTAACACGTGTATAACGTCTCTATGTAGAATATATTCTGCATAGAGACTTTTTTATTTAAATTTTAAATTAGATTATAAATATCATGGGCATAATTTAAATAAGTGTCATGATAAGTGCGTACATTGAGGAGGAGTAAAAATGGAAAAAAAACCGTATTATATTACAACTGCAATTGCATATACGTCAGGAAAGCCTCATATAGGAAATACTTATGAAATTGTTTTAGCAGATAGTATAGCTCGTTACAAAAGATTGGCAGGATATGATGTTCGTTTCCAAACAGGAACAGATGAACATGGTCAAAAAATTGAATTAAAGGCAGCGGAAGCAGGAATAACACCTAAGGAATTTGTTGATAATGTTGCTGGTAGCATTAAAGATATCTGGGATTTAATGAATACATCTTATGATAAGTTTGTAAGAACTACAGATGAGTATCATGAAAAGCAAGTTCAAAAAATATTTAAGAAACTTTATGATAAGGGAGATATCTATAAAGGTGAATATGAAGGAATGTATTGTACACCATGTGAATCATTCTTTACAGCATCCCAACTTGTAGATGGAAAGTGCCCAGACTGTGGAAGGGAAGTTCAGCCTGCTAAGGAAGAAGCATACTTCTTAAAGTTAAGTAATTATACAGATAGATTAATTGAGCATATAAATACTCATCCAGAATTTATTCAACCGGAGTCTCGTAAAAATGAGATGATGAATAACTTCTTACTTCCAGGATTACAAGACTTATGTGTTTCAAGAACATCTTTTAAATGGGGAATACCTGTTAACTTTGATGATAAACATGTAGTTTATGTTTGGATGGATGCATTATCCAACTATATTACTGGTCTTGGATATGATTTAGATGGAGAAAATTCTCCTGAGTATACAAAATATTGGCCTGCAGATTTACATTTAATAGGAAAAGATATTTTGCGTTTCCATACAATATATTGGCCAATAATGTTAATGGCCTTAGATATTCCATTGCCAAAACAAATTTTTGGACACCCATGGTTATTACAGGGTGATGGAAAGATGAGTAAATCTAAAGGAAATGTTATATATGCTGATGATTTAGTAAAACAATTTGGTGTAGATGCAGTTCGTTACTTTGTGCTTCATGAAATGCCATTTGATAATGATGGAGTGATCACTTGGGAACTAATGGCTGAAAGGATTAACTCAGATTTAGCAAATACTTTAGGAAATTTAGTTTCTAGAACTGTAACAATGGTAGAAAAGTATTTTGATGGAGTGATTCCAGCACCAGATGTTAAGGAAGCTGTAGATGATGAGCTTATTTCTTTAGCACTAGCAACACCTAAGAAGGTTGAAGCAAAATTTGATCATTTAAGAGTTGCAGATGCATTGGATGAAATTTGGACTTTAATTAGAAGAACAAATAAATATATTGATGAAACAACTCCTTGGGTTCTTGGAAAAGATGAAACTCAAAAAGGAAGATTAGCTACAGTTCTTTATAACTTATGTGAAAGTTTAAGAATTATATCATCACTTATTGCACCATGTATGCCAGAAACAAGTGATAAGATTAATGAGCAAATTAACACTAAAAACACTGCTTTTGATAGCTTAAATTCCTTCGATGGAACTGTGGCTGGAACAAAAGTTAATAGAGGCACTGTAATTTTCCCTAGAATTGATATGGAAGAAGTTGTTAAAGAGGCAGAGAGACTTGCTGAAGAGCAAAGAAAAGCATTAGAAAAAAGAGAGATAAGTCCAATAAAAGAAGAAATAACTATAGATGATTTTGAAAAAGTTGATTTAAGAGTTGTAAAAGTTCTTGAGTGTGAACCTGTAAAGAAGGCAAAAAAATTATTGAAACTTAAAGTTGATTTAGGCGGAGAAATACGTCAAGTGGTATCTGGTATTGCAATGCATTATAAACCAGAAGAGTTAGTGGGTAAGAATGTAGTTCTTGTTGCTAATTTAAAACCAGTTACGTTAAGAGGAGAATTATCACAAGGCATGATTCTTTGTGCAGCGACAGATGATGATTCAAAATTATTTGCAGTTAATCCAGGTGATATAGGATCAGGATCAATTGTAAGATAATATATAAGTTGGAATAAGATAAAAAACCCACATATTAATGTGGGTTTTTTTATAGAAATTTTTGATTTTAAAATGTGGCTTTTTAAAAGAATTCAGGTTTCCTATTTTTAAAATAAATAGGTTTTAAAGAGCAGAGTTCGCATAAGTTAATGGCATCTTTGAAATTATTATTAATAGACTTAGGATTATGAGAATCTGAACCGATGGTCACATATTTACCACCTAATTCTTTATATCTACTATAGATAAGTTTTAGATTGTTAAAAGAATCTATATTCCCAATTCTTCTGGTATTGATTTCCATTACAGTATTAGTACTTATACAAGTTTTTAAAACTTTATCTATTAAATCACCATAGTGTAAATAGTATATCTCAGAATCATTTACTGGTGCATATCTAGATATATAATCTATATGACCAAGAGTATCTATGTAAGAGTGACTTAAAATGGAGTTTGTAATTTCACTAAAGTAACTTTCGAGGATATTTCTATAAGGTGTATTTTTGTATAATTTAGGGAAACTAATATCCATATCATTTAGAGTATGTTGTGAACCTATAACTTGATCGAAATTAAAATTATCTATAATTTTTTTGTTTTCTTCCTTGCAACTTTCAGACATACCTATTTCTATCCCAATAAGTAATGAATCATTTCTATACTTTAAGTATTCAGCGAAATATTCTGTGGGATTAAAACGAAAACCTACACCACTTGGATAATTTAAATCCATGTGATCAGTAATTATTATTCCAACATTTTGTTTTTTTGCTGATTTAATTGCATCAGTTATTTTCATATTGGAATCTGTAGAAAAGGAACTATGTACATGACTATCAAAAATCATTAAAACTCACCTGCTTTCTTATGATTATAATTATTACTAAATTCTATATTTAGTATGTAATAAACTTTTAATAATTGTAACATATATACCGATATTTAAAAAATTTCTATACGAATTTCTGCAAATGTTATGATAAAATGCTTATTATGGGGAGATGATAGTATGCCTAAAGTGAGGATAGAGATATTAGAAAGTAATTGTAGAGGTGGATATCATAAAAAAGGGGATATATATGAGGTTGAGGATATTTGCCCACCAATTTGCCATGAGTTATGGCAAAATATTTATTCAAGTGTATATGTACTTTTAAATGGAGGAACCCTAGATTTTGGGGAGTGTAAGAAAAAAGAGTTTAGACTCTGGTGTCCAGATGGAGGAAGAGTTAAAGTAAAGGGTGAAATAATCGAGTAAGAGAGGATGAAAAATATGATTTTTGATTCACATGCACATTATGATGATGAGCAATTTGATGAAGATAGAGAAAGAGTTTTTAAAGAAATACAAAACAATGGAGTTATTGGAGTTATAAATTGTGGATCTAGTTTGAAGGGACTTAACATGTCTGTAGAACTATCTAAGCAATATGATTTTATTTATGCAGCAGCAGGAATACATCCTGAAAATGCTGATGAATTTAATGAAGATGTAGAAAAACTTATATGCAATTTAGCGGAAATAAATGATATTATTGCAATTGGCGAGATAGGATTAGATTACTATTGGGAAGAAAATCCTTCAAGAGACATCCAACAAGAAGTTTTTAGAAGACAAATGAAGATAGCTGAAAGATATAATTTACCTGTAATTATTCATGATAGAGAAGCTCATGGAGATACTCTTAAAATAATGAAAGAATTTCCGAAAGTTAAGGGAGTGGTTCATTGCTTTTCAGGAAGTGTTGAATTTGCAAAGGAATGCTTAAAATTAGGATATTACATAGGGGTAACAGGGGTGGTTACATTTAAGAATTCTAAGGTAATAAAAGCTGTAGTTAAGGAAGTTCCACTAGATAGACTGTTGGTGGAAACCGATTGTCCATATATGGCACCTACTCCAAATAGAGGAAAGAGAAATCAATCGGATTATATTGCTTTTGTATTAAAGGAGATAGCTACAATAAAGGACAAAAGCATAAAGGAAATGGAAGAAATTACAATTTTAAATACAAAAACCTTGTTTAGGATTTAAAAAAGAGTTATAATCTATACTATAAACGTAAAATACCATGTAAGCCACAGAGTGTTTATTAAGGATGATTACAAAGAATAATTGAATTTATAAGTGCATATCTATATTAAAAAGATTGATTTTTTAACCCAAAGTATCAGAGGTTGAATTTGGTTGAGCTATTATTATTTTTTATTAATTATGCATAGTATGCATTTAAGTTCAATGAATTCTATGATTGGAGTGCTAATTTGACATAACATTTAATCCAATATATAATAGCAAAGTACTCTTGTCTGAGGGAGGTAATCTTTATGATAAACAGTTTCAAAGATAAATTGAAGAGCTTATCTTCAGTTTGGCCAAAGACGGTGTTCGTTGTTGTGTTAATTCTATTGAGTATCACAATCATAGGTTTTAGTTTAAGAAATAAGATTGAAATTGTGATTGATGGTCAAAGAGTAGGAATAACAACATATTCTAAAAAGCTTAACAATATTCTTGAAAACAACGGCATAACGGTTGCGGAGAAAGATAAAATCTCTGTAGCGTTAGACAGTAAAGTTAAAGATGGTGACATAATTTATATTGATAAGGCAGTAAATGTATCAATTAACGTAGATGGGAAAACTTTGTCAGTAGACTCAGCAGAAGGAACAGTTAAAGATTTACTAGATGCTGAAGGTATAGTATTAGATGAAGAGGATAGGGTTACTCCATCTGTAGATGAAAAGTTAACTCTAGGAATGAGTATTGATATTACTAGAGTAAGTAGACAGTTATTAAATGAAGTACAAACTATTGCCTTTGAAACGGAAACAAGAAACAACTCTGATTTAAAACAAGGTACTGAAGTAGTAGTGCAAGATGGCGCTGCTGGAGAAAGAACTATCACAACAGAGGTTGTGTATGAAAATGGACAAGAAGTAGGTAGAAGAGTTGTAGAAGAAACAGTTAGCAAAGAGCCTGTAAAAAAAGTTGTTGATATAGGAACTTTAGCAGTTGTTAGACCATCACGTGGTGATAGTAGTACAGAATATGGGTACAATACTATGTTAGTCTGTACATCAACTGCTTATACTTCCGATAGGGGAGATTCTGGTACTATAACAGCAACGGGAGTGAGTGTTAATAGAGATCCGAATGGATATAGCACAGTGGCTGTGGACCCAAGAGTGATTCCGCTAGGTACAAAGCTTTATATTGAAGGATATGGACTTGCCATTGCAGCAGATACAGGGGGAGCCATAATTGGAAATAAAGTTGATGTGTACTTTAACAGTTACGAAGAATCTGTTAATTGGGGAAGAAGACAAGTTAACGTTTATATCTTAAGATAGGAGCATCTGCTCCTATTTTTTCTTGGAATAAAAAGTGTTTTTATATGATATAATTAAAATATCTAAATAAAAAACGATTATTATATTTATTGAAATTTATAAGTGAAAACAAATAGATAAATTAATAGAAACTTGGTACATAGGAATATAATTATATATGGGGTGTACATTTAGATAAGATATGGAGGGAAATTATGATTAAGGAAGTTATAGTTGTAGAAGGAAGAGATGATGTTACAGCTGTAAAGCGTGCAGTAGATGCTGAAGTGATATCAGTTAGTGGATTTGGAATTAATAGCAGAACTATAGAAAAGATAAAAGAAGCAAATAAAAGACAAGGGGTTATAGTCCTTACAGATCCAGATTTTGCAGGTGAAAAAATAAGAAGAATTATATCTAAAAGAGTTCCAAATATAAAACATGCATATATAACACAAAGTGAAGGAAGAAAAGGTGATGATATAGGAGTAGAAAATGCATCACCAGAAACTATAATAAGAGCTCTTAATGCAGCAAAATGTGAAGTGAAAGAACCTAGAAATGAATTTACAATTCAAGACATGCATTATTTTAAGTTGACTGGAGATAAAAATTCTAAGAAAAGAAGAGATGCTATAGGTAGAGAACTTGGAATAGGATATAGTAATACAAATCAATTATTGACCAGATTAAATAATTATGGAATAACAAAAGAAGAATTTGTTACGGCAATTAACAAAGTAAATGAGGAGATTAATAATGGATAAATTAAATACAAGAGGGGTTGTAGAAAAGTACAATTTTAGGTTTACTAAAAGTTTGGGACAAAACTTTTTAACAGATGATACAGTACTTGATGATATAGTAGATGGGGCTAATATAACTAAAGATGATTACGTTATAGAAATTGGACCTGGCGTTGGAACATTAACGAAAGAATTACTAGATAGAGCTAAGCGTGTTACTAGTATTGAAATTGACTCTAAATTAATTCCGATTTTAGAACAAGAGTTATCTAGTTATGAAAATTTTAATCTAGTACATAAAGATGCGTTAAAAGTTGATTTCAGTGAACTTATAGGTGAAGAGAAAAGTGTTAAAGTTGTAGCCAACCTGCCATATTATGTAACAACACCTATAATTGCTAATTTGCTTAAAAGCGATTTAAAGATTAAATCCATTACAATAATGATTCAAAAGGAAGTTGCTGAAAGAATTAATGCAAAACCAAGAACTAAAGATTATGGTGCATTTACTTTGTTAGCTCAATACTATTGTGATAGTCATATCATTAGGAATGTACCACCAAGTTGTTTTATACCATCACCTAAAGTTGATTCTATAGTTATTAGGCTTGATAAACTAGAGCAACCTAGAGTTAAGGTTTTAGATGAAAAGTTATTTTTTAATATTATAAGACAATCTTTTAATATGAGAAGAAAAACATTGTGGAATGGTTTAAAGGGGCTAGGTGTAGAGAGAGAGATTCAAGAAAGAGCTTTTGAAAACGCAGGTATTGAGCCAGGTAGAAGAGGAGAGACTCTTTCAATTGAGGAATTTGCAAACCTTGCAAATAAGATGAAGGAAGAAATGAAAAAATAATTAAAGCTTGATTAAAAAGAAGTAACTTAGGTTGCTTCTTTTTTTTGTTCAATTATTATGAAAACCTTCATCTTTTTTAAAAATTAGTCATATATTATATTGTATAAAAAATAATGGAGGGAAAAGTGTATGCTGACTAAAAAAAGTTATAATAGATTCTTCATCATATTACAGGAAGACCAAAAAGGATATGGAATAGATGTAAACAAAACACCTTCTGGATATGCTAAGTTAGAGAGTATGAATGATAAGGGAAAGGCATCCTTTTATGTACAAAATTTAAAAAAGCAAAAGGGACCTTATTACATGATTTTAATTGTTCAGGGTAAAAGAGAAAAGGAGTTAATAAACCTTGGTGCAATAAATATAGATGATTGTGGTAAGGCAGATATTAGTAATGAATATAGTGCTAGTAATATTGCAAATACGAACATAGGTATGGATAAGGTTCTTGGGGCTGCCATTTGTAAAATAACAGGAGAAAAAGTTAATAGTATAATGGTGGGGTTCGCTTGTGGAGAAGAATTAAAGGATTGGATAAACTATAAAATAGCTCCTACTGAAAGTAAAAAAATGAAAATGCCCGATTTAGAAACTAAAAAAATTAAGCAGGAAACTAAAGATAAATCTGAAATGAAAAGAGGACAAGAAAATGAAACTGAAGTTTTAGATAATAACGAGCCTATTGAAAAAAGTAATGTAAATGAAAAAGATTTTAAAATAGAAAAAGTAAATGAGGAATTAGATATAAAGAGACAGGAAATAGAAAAGGAAAAAGAGACTTTAGCTAGATTAAGACAAGAGATAGACAATATGAGATTAGAGGTAAATAAAGAGAAAGAAGAACTGGAAGATGAGAAAAATAAAATTATTAATGATAAGGAGATTTTAGATAAAGAAATTGAACAATTTAAAGAAGAAAGAAGTAAAGAATGTAAAAAGTCTATAGATGAAATTGAAAATTTAAGATCAGATATAGAAAATACTGAAATATATGAGGAAGATAGCTCAATTAATACTGTAAGTGAGGCACTAAAAAACAGTAAGACTTTTGATGAGTATGAAGAAGAGATTGAAAGATATAAAGATTATAGAAAAAAACATGAAAAAGAAAAGAAGGATAAAAATAATCAATGCAAATGTAAGACTTATCCAAAAGAAAAGAAAGAAGATTTCTTTAAGGGGATAGTGAAAGATTTGGATAGTATTGGAAACAAGAAAAATATAAAAAATTGCACATGGCATAAGGCTAAAGTAGATAAGCTTGAATCCATGTACTGCATAAACGATTATAATAAATATTCTGTAATATATTATCCAATGATATGCTATTATCCATATATAATTAAACATGGCTATTTTATGGTTGGATATAAGTATTCTGATGATAAAAAGTTAAAATATATAATTTATGCAATTCCAGGAACAAAGAATTTGCAGGATCAACCATATGAAGGGAAAACGGGTTTTGTAACATTTATGCCGGATGACAATGAAGAAAATATTGGATATTGGTTAATGTACTTTGATATTGATAAAAATTCAGTGGTGGTACCAGTAAAGAGATCTTAGTAGTTAGGGATGTTGTAAAAGAGATACAACATCCCTAACCGTCATTAATTATAAATTAATGCAAGGGGGGAATAGGATGAGAATTGAAAATGAAGATATGCGAAGAATTGGGTTAGCAGTTATTCTTGCAGGATTAATGGTAGTAATAATAGGATTGGGAAAATATTTCGAAGATAGCTTGAGAATTGCAACTTTAACTCAGAACAGTATGTTGGATTTCAAAGAATATAATGTATCAGATGAAGGTATAAGTTATAAGTTGCCTGAGAACTGGTTAACTAGTGAATCTAAAGAAGAGGATGAAAAATGTATATACATTAATGAATTTGTTTCAACAGATGCTAATATTTATGGATATATTCAGGTTGTTAGAGATGAAAGGGATTTTAAAGAAACGATAAATACTTTTAAAGAAGAAATTGAAGGTATGGGAATAAAAAAAATTCATTCAGAAGAAATTAATATTAATGATGTAGTTGCTGAGATGGTTGAATATACATTTAATTTTAGTGAAAATAAGGTCAAAAACACATATGAATATTATATACCATATGAAGATTACGTAATAAAGATATCTTTTACTATTAATGATGAGAAGGCAAAAGAAAATACCAAGGTAGTTTTTGAAAATATAGTTAAAACTTTTTCATTTAATGTAGAAAATTGATTTAATTATAAACAAAGATTATAATTAGAGAATAAAGCTAATTTACAAAGATTAATTAAGGCATATATGATTACAATTTTTTGAAATATATTTACTATAGGACTTTAATTTTAATATAATAAAGAATCTAAAAATGTAGATTGTTAATTGTAACATATATATAATGAGCGGAGGAACAAAGTGAAAAAGTTAAGAAAAGCATTTATTATTATATCAATGATGGCTTCTATGTTTATATTTTCTGGATGTAGCTTAGGCGGAAATGATGATTTTGCATATATGGCTGATAGAACTATTATGAAGGTATCAATTCAAAGTACTAGAGATGATAGCTATAAATTTATTGTTACTGATAAGGATGTTATTAATGATATTTATTCAATACTTTCAAAGGCTATGGTAGTAGAAGAAAAGTCTTCTCTAGATCCAGATTATGTTGTAGAAATATATGAGAGTCCAACGGAAGTAAAAACATTTAACTATGTGGCAGGTCTAGATAAAAAAGATGGTGGTAATTTTTATGATGGTGATAGCTATTATATAGTGTCAAAAAGATTAGATAATGATATCATTAAGAATTTTACGAATATAAGAAAACCTATAAATTTTGATGATATGTATTACAATATGATACTTAGAGTTTTAGATATGTATGAAAGTCAGAACAAAAATTCAGAAAAGATAGGAATTGTTGCATTTAAAGATAAAATGGCATTAAAGTTTCAACTGTCAACAGAGATTGAGAAATTTAAAGTTAATTTAAAAAAATCTGCTCAATTGCTAAAGGATGATTCAGAGTTAGAAAGTTGTAATGTAATTATGAATATTGAAACTCAAGGATATACATCCAAAAAATATAAGTCAATAGTGACATTTACTAATAAAGTGGATAATTCTTCTGTTGAATATTATGTAGTTAATGAATATAAACAAGGTGAATGGATTGTAAATATTACTACAGATAAACCTGAAAATTTCTAATATGCTAAAGAGGGTAGCTTGGCTACCCTCTTTACTTTTTATATTTTTTCAGATTGTGATGTATATGGAGCAAGGCGTTTTGCTAACTGGGATATATTCACAACAGAACAGATCGCCATGCTTATTAAACAGTTTGCTCCATTATAACTTCCGTTATAAACAAGAGAATAAATCATTGGAGTCATATTCCACTTGGCTGCATAACTACTCCAGAATACCACACCGGCTATATAATTAAATATAAACATACCAAGATATGCTGAAAAAACTGCTAAGTACTTATTTTTTTTGAAAAATCCAGATATACCTACTGCCATAAATGGAAGTGTATAATCAAAGAGCACTTGGATAGGGTGCAAAATATAAGCTGGTCCGATAACAAAATTTAATAGGCTATATACAAAGCCAGTAAAAATACCAATAATAGGCCCATATATTAATGAAATTAATATTATTGGAAGCATTGCAGCTAAGTTTACACTACCACCAAAAGGTAAATTAAATAGTTTTACAAAGCTTAGTACAACAGCCATAGCCACTGCTAAAGCTATGTGACTAAGAAGTTTAGAAGTGAATTTTACTTTTTTCACTTTCATAAACACAAAAAAGATAATTAAGATACCAACTAACGTTATAACACTTGTCCATCCAGACATGATGCCTTGGATATTCTCCAAAAGTGCATTAAAAAAATTCATAAAAAGTCCTCCTTTTAAATATGTGCTAAGGACTAATAAACGTAAAAAAAACCATACTCATAAAGAATACGGTTAATTGTTAAGTATCACTTAAATCTATTAATCGCTTCCCTACGCTAGCATTATCTAGTTCAGGTAAAGGGTTAATGAAAATTCATCTCTCAGCCCTGATGGGCACCCCTAGCACAATTGTTTTATTACAATATTATATTAACATAGTAGGTTTTAAATATCAATCGTTCACAAAGAAAGGGTATAAAAATGAAAGTCAAATTTATACCCTACTTTAGTGAAAATTTTTTAATTTAAATAATGACTCAAAGAAAATTACTTATTATATTTTTCTTACGTTTGCAGCTTGAGGACCGCGTTCGCCATCAACAATATCAAATTGAACTTTTTGTCCTTCTTCAAGACTTTTATAACCGTCACCAGTTATTGAAGAAAAATGTACAAATACATCTTCTTGACCTTCTACGGATAAAAATCCAAATCCTTTTTCACTATTAAACCATTTAACTGTTCCTTCTACCATATTATTTCCGCTTTGTAACTATATAGTTACACCTTATCAATGCACTCAGTTTTGCCATGCTACTCCTGCAGGTCTTGTACTCCAAGGGTAATTAGTTCATATAAGATGAACTTTTGCGGAATCTCCTTTCACAATATTTGACCTATATATCTTATTAGATAATAGTTATATTGTTCTCAAATTATTAGCTTTTATACTATTGAATTATTCGTTTAGCAACATAATATCTATTAGTATAGTAAGCTGAATTTAAGTTTGAAATTCTTACAGTATCACCTGGTTTAGGAGATTGTATAAACATATCGTTTCCAACATATATGCCTACATGAGATATATCATTAGGATCGTCATCATTAGTAGTAAAGAAGATTAAATCTCCTTCTCTTAAATTGCTTTTTTCAACTATTTGACCTTGGTGAACTTGATAATAAGTAGTTCTTTCAAGGTTTATTCCAAATTGTTTATATACATATTGAACTAGACCAGAGCAGTCAAATCCCATAGGAGTAAATCCACCCCATAAATAAGGTACTCCAATATACTCTTTTGCTTTATTAACAATATCCATTCCTGTAAAGCTTGCACTAATTAAAGGAGTTTCTTTTACTAATGGTGTTGTAGTATTACCCTCGTCACTAACAGTAACATAATCACCACTAACATATCCTGTTATATTACCAGCTTTTACTTGATACCAACCATTTGTATAGGATATTATAGGTAACTTATTTCCATATCGAACTGTACCTATAACAGAATAGCTTGTTCCAGCTCCAGACCTAATGTTTAGTGCATCAGCCTTAACAATAGCAACTTTACCTTCTACAGTGTGAGAAGGTATATCATTAGTAGGTGGAGTGATTGTACCACTTGAATCAGAAAGTTTTATGTAGTCACAGCTTACATAGCCGGTTACTCCATTATAAGATATCTTATACCATCCATTGATTGAAGAAAGCACATCTACTGATGTGTTTTGATAAAGCATTGCAATAACGCCATAACTAGTACCTGCACCTGATCTAACATTTAAGGCATCAGCAGTTACCACACCTTTATTGTTAACAGTTGTGGAATTATCGTTAGAATTATTATTAGAGTTATTATTTTCTGAATTAGAGCTATTGTCAGAAATATTTACATAGTCACTACTAACATAACCTACTATATTGTTGTAATTTATTTTATACCATCCATTTTCACTAGATAAAATCTCTACTTTAGAATTATTTGTAACAGTTCCAATAACAGAATGAGATGTACTAGCACCAGAACGAATGTTTAGAATATCTGCTGTAACGATTCCAGAGGTATTAGATGAATTGTTGTTTGAGTTATTAGAATTAGAACCAGAATTAGAACTAGAATCAGAACCAGAAGATGTACGTATATATTCGCTACTAACATAACCAGTAGTACCGTTATAACTGATTTTATACCATCCATTCGATGAGGATAGGATGGTAACAGTTGCGCCCTTATTAACAGTACCTGTGACTGAATAGCTTGTATCAGCACCGGAACGAATGTTTAACACGTCTGCTTCAACAATTCCAGTTGAAGTTGATGGTAATTCGGGAGTAGAGGAATTTATAGTAACAAAGTCGCTAGATACCCATCCAGTATTGTTATTATAATTTATTTTATACCAACCATCAGTAATTTCTAATATTGTAACATTTGAGTTGTATTTTAAATTTCCAATAATAGTACTTGATGTGTTGGGATTAGCTCGTACATTTAATACGTCAGCAGTAATAGTTCCAGTGATAGTTGAAGCGGTATTTAGTGTATTATCATCAGCAAGTACGCAATTTTGCATAGAAGCAATCATAGCTGCACTAGTAGCAAATGTGCCTATAATCTTTAGAGCATTATCCTTCATAAATTCACATCCTTTAATACAAAAATCATTTATGCTTAAATTATAAGACAAATAAGTATTTAGAACAACAAATTACGATAAAAATGTTTGTATATTATTAAGTTTTTAAATTAATAATATATAAACTTATTGAATGGCATTGAGGATTAATTTATAATTGAGTGGAATGAATAATTGTATGAGGTGAGTTAAAATAGAAAAACTATTAAAAGATAATGAAATACAACCATCCAAGAGTAATGTGAGTATGGTTAAAAAATTAGTATATATGGCTATGTTCATAGCTATAACTTCAATTTTATCAAGATTTGTAGCAATACAATTACCGTTTTTAAAAATTACGTTTTCCTTTATACCAATAGCTCTTTCTGCTATGATTTTTGGACCTGTTTACGGAGGAGTTGTAGCAGGAATAGAAGATTTGATAGGAGCTACGCTATTCCCTAAGGGTCCGTTCTTTCCAGGATTTACTTTAAGTGCAATTTTAGTTGGAGTAGTATATGGTCTTATATTATATAAAAAGCCTAAAACTACAACGAGAATGATAATTGCAAATGCTATAATAGCAGTATTAATAAATATTGTATTAAATACAGTATGGCTTGTAATATTATATAATAAAGGTTTTATAGCATTGGCTAGTACAAGAATTATTAAGGCAATAATTATGATACCAATTGAAGTGTTTATGTTAAAAATTTCCTGGAAGTATATTGGGACAAGACTAGAAAGGTCACTTTAAGATTGATTAAACAAAACAACTTTTCTACTTTGATCCATAAAGTTGTCAATAACTAAAGAATTAGATTTTAAATTCATAGCATTTTTCATTAATGCTATGAATTTTTCTATGCCATAAACAGGATAATCAATGGATGAAGTTTTGTAATGCATTGGAATAATTAATTTGCAATTTATTTTATTACATAGATTTGAAGCTACGTTTGGATTTAATGTAAAATTGCTATCCACAGGAATAAATAGAACATCTATATTATCGATAAGATCTATTTCCGTATCTGTAAGCATATGACCTAAATCTCCAAGGTGGCATAGACGAAAATTATCACTTTCTATAAGAAAGATTATATTTTCACCTCTTTTAGCTCCTTTTACATTATCATGATATGAGGGAAAACCTTCAATTTTAATAGTATCACTTTCATAGGTACAAGGAGTTTTAATTATTGTAGCTCCAGTATTAATAAAATCTGTAAAGTTATGATCAAAGTGGTTATGACTTATGGTTATAATATCTGCAGAACCTACATATGGATTACCCCCCATAGATTTATTAAAAGGATCTAAAATAATTTTTTCATCTAATGAATTTTCAATAAGAAAGCATGAATGTCCAAGCCAAGTTATAAGCATAAGAAATCCTCCTTAGATTTTACGTACAGTTGTATATTTGTTAATGTTGACAAAAGCATAGAAAAATATAATCAAACAATGAAATATTAAGATATATATAAAGTATTTATGCTATGTGTCGAAAATAAACCAAGTTAAGCTAGATAGAAAACAAACTAGGTTAAACGATAACATTTACAGATGTAAATAATAGAGGAGGCGACATTATGAAAAAAATATCAACAAAGATAATATGTATATCTACTGCGGTTACATTATTTTTTGTCTTAGCGATTGTAGGTTATTCAACTTATGCGAATATTTCTATGGGAAAAAAATCTTTAAATCAATTTGAAGAGGCTTTGAAACATGATTATGATCATTTAATAAAGCAACAGGTAGAAAGTGCAGTTAGTATGCTAGATACTCAATATAAGTTGTACAAGGAAGGTAAGATTACACTAGATGAAGCAAAGGCTAATGGTGCTAATATACTTAGAGATATGAGGTATGGGGAAGAAGGGTATTTTTGGGCAGATACCTATGAGGGTATCAATGTTGTTCTTTTAGGAAAAGATGTTGAGGGAAAAAGTCGAATTAATGATGTGGATTCTAACGGTACAAAATTTATTCAAAAGATTATAGAAGTTGGGAAAGCTCAGGATGGGGGATATGCGGATTACTATTTTCCAAGAGAAGGTAGTGATGAACCTATACTTAAAAGGAGTTATTCTATTAAATATGAACCTTTTCAATGGGTAATAGGAACTGGAAATTATGTAGATGATATTACAAATGAAATTAATTTACAAAAAGCTGAAATAGATAATATGATTACCAGCACTATTAGAGGAATAATTGTTATAGCATTAATTTTAATGGTAATATCAGTATTAATATGGAGAATAGTGGGAAGAAAAATATCAGCTCCTATAGTATTAATATCAGATGAATTAATGCATATATCTCAAGGCAATTTAACTAGAGAAATACCAAATACATATATTAATGAAAAAAATGAGATTGGTGAAATAAGTAAGGCCTTATTAACTATGCAACAGTCAGTAAGACAAGTTATAGGAGAAATAATTTCTGGCTCAGATATTACAGCAAAAGTTGCAGAGCAAATTGACCTTAATTTGAATGGACTAAAAAATGAAGTAGATACTATTGCAGCAACTACAGAGCAACTTTCAGCTGGTATGGAAGAAACAGCAGCTACAGTAGAGGAGTTTAATGCCACAACAGATGAAATTAAAAATGCAGTTGAGGTGGTTAGTGTTGAAGCTAATGATGGATTAATGGAAACTGAAAAAGTTAAATTAAAGGCAGATACATTAAAAGAGGATTCCATAAATTCGTTGAATAAAAATAATATTATACATAAAAAAACAGCAACAAAATTACAAGAATCAATAGAGAATTCCAGAAGTATTGAAGAAATTTATAAGTTAACAGACACTATATTAAATATCTCTCAGCAAACGAATTTATTGGCATTAAATGCAGCCATTGAGGCAGCAAGAGCTGGTGAAGCGGGGAAAGGTTTTGCGGTTGTTGCAGATGAGATAAGAAAGCTAGCAGAAGTATCTAATGAGTCTGCTAATGAAATTCAAAGCATAACAAAAATTTCATTAGATGCTGTTAAGCAATTGATAGAGAATGCTAATGAAACTCTATTATTTTTAGAAAAAGATGTTAAAGGTGATTATAATAAATTCATAGTAAATAGTGAACAGTATGGAAATGATGCTGATAAATTTAAAATGATTATCGAGAATTTTAATAAAACTGCTAATTCATTAATGGAAGGTATGGAAGTTATATCAGCTTCTGTTGGAGATATAACTAAGGCTACACAAGAGGGGGCTGAAGGAACTACTAATATAGCCGAGAAAGCTATGAGTATAGTTAATACAACAGATGATATTTTAGAAGATTCTTCAGAACTTAGGACTGTATCTGATAATTTAAAGGTAGCTATCAATAAGTTTAAAATTTAATAATGTCTTTATAATATTGACAATTAAATATTAAATGGAATATAATTATTAGTAATTATTATATGTATAATTAAAGATAAAAAGCAAAGATTAGGATAGTACTTTATTTGTGAACTTAAAGCGAGTGGGGGTTGGTGTAAGCCCATAAGGAAGATATAAAGGAAAATCACCTAGGAGTTGATGAACTGAAATTTACTAGTAGGTTCTTACGTATTTCTGCGTTAAAGAATAGGATATGTAGTATCTGAAAATTTAACACTATAAGGTGGTATAGCGAATAATAACTTCGTCCTTAATTGGATGAAGTTTTTTTAATGTATAAGTAGCTTAAAAAAATATAGGTGATGAAAAAGAATTCTTAGTTCAAATTTATACATAATAATTAAAGTATGAAACTAAAGGTTTAGGTACAAAAATAGAATAGGTGATATTAATTTAAAATTTATAATGTAAAGTATAAAATTATAAATTAATCTGTACTAGAAAAAATAAGGAGGAAGTTAAGATGTACAAAAAAGTTGATAATTCCAAGTCTTTTATGGATGTTGAAAAAGATGTTATAAAACTTTGGGAAGAAAAAAATATTATACAAAAGAACTTTGATCTTAATGATGATGGACGTTATTTCACATTTTATGATGGTCCACCAACAGCTAATGGAAAGCCTCATATTGGTCACGTTATAACTAGGGTTATGAAAGACATAATTCCAAGATATAAGGTTATGAAGGGCTATAAGGTATTAAGAAAAGCAGGTTGGGATACACATGGTCTTCCGGTTGAGCTTGAAATAGAGAAGAAGCTTGGAATTTCAGGTAAGCCACAAATTGAAGAATATGGTGTAGAAAAATTTGTTACTCAATGTAAAGATAGTGTTTTCTCTTATGTAGAAATGTGGAGAGAAATGTCAGAGAGACTTGGATATTGGGTAGACATGGATAACCCATATGTTACTTACCATAACGATTATATAGAGTCAGTTTGGTGGGCGTTAAAGCAAATGTGGGATAAGGATTTGATCTATAAAGGACATAAGGTAATGCCTTACTGCCCTAGATGTGGAACAACATTATCTTCTCACGAAGTTGCTCAAGGATACAAGGATGTTAAAGATAGCTCTGCCTATGTTAAGTTTAAATTAAAAGGTGAAGATAAATATATATTAGTTTGGACTACAACACCTTGGACACTTCCAAGTAACGTAGCATTAGCAGTAAATAAAGCATATGACTATGTTGAAGTTTTACACGAAGAACAAAATATTATTCTCTCTAGAAGTTTATTAAATAAATTAAATGGAGAATATGAAGTTATAGCTGAATTTAAAGGAGAAGCTCTTTTAGGAAAAGAATATGAGCAAATGTTCAAGTTTGAAACTCCAGAAGAAAAAGCTTTCTACATTGTGCATGGTGACTTTGTTACTTTAACAGATGGTACAGGAATAGTTCATATAGCTCCTGCTTACGGTGATGATGATAACCAATTAGGAAAGAAATACAATCTTCCAATGATAAATTTAGTTGATGGAGAAGGTAAATTTGTACCTGCAGTAACTCCATGGGCTGGAATTTTTGTTAAAAAAGCAGATGAAAAGATAATAGCTTATTTAAAGGAAGAGGGAATTCTTTATAAGAGTGAGAAATTTACACACTCATATCCTCACTGTTGGAGATGTGATACACCACTTCTTTATTACCCAAGAGAGAGCTGGTTTGTAAGAATGTCCTCTGTAAGAGACCAACTTCTTGAAAACAACAGTAAAATCAATTGGATGCCAGACAATGTTAGAACAGGTAGAATGGGAAAATTCCTTGAAAACGTAATTGACTGGGGCATATCCAGAAATAGATACTGGGGAACTCCACTTCCAATTTGGGAATGTGAATGTGGCCATAGAGAAATGATAGGAAGTATTGAAGAGCTAAAAGCTAAGGGCATAAATGTACCAGAGGGAATAGAGCTTCATAAGCCTTACATTGATAAGGTTCACTTAAACTGTCCTCATTGTCATAAGGAAATGAATAGAGTAGATGAGGTTATTGATTGCTGGTTTGACTCAGGTTCAATGCCATTTGCACAATACCACTATCCGTTTGAAAACAAAGAGCTATTCGAAGCTAATTTCCCTGCACAATTTATTTCAGAGGCAGTAGACCAAACAAGAGGATGGTTCTATACTTTGCTTGCTATATCAACAACAGTATTTGAAAAAAATCCTTTTGAAAACTGTATAGTATTAGGCCATGTTTTAGACAAAGATGGACTTAAGATGTCTAAGCACAAAGGAAATGTACTTAGTCCGTTTACAGTTCTTGAAAATGAAGGAGCAGATGCTTTGAGATGGTATTTCTATACTGCTAGTGCACCATGGTTACCTTCAAGGTTCTATGAAGATGCGGTTATAGAAGCTCAAAGAAAATTCATTGGAACTTTATGGAATGTATATTCATTCTATGTGTTATATGCAGACTTAGATAAGTTCAACCCTATGGATTATAAAAACTTTAAATCAGAAAATGTTATGGATAAGTGGATGACATCTAAATTAAATACTTTAGTTAAGAATATAGATGAGCATTTAGAAAACTACAGAATTACTCAAGGGGCTAAAGAACTTGAAGAGTTTGTAGATGAGTTATCTAACTGGTATGTAAGAAGAAACAGAGCTAGATTCTGGGGTGAAGAACTTACTGATGATAAGATAGGTGCATATATGACTCTTTATAATGTACTTGTTACTTTTGCTAAAGTAGCAGCTCCATTTATACCATTTATAACAGAAGAGTTATATCAAAATCTAGTAGTGGCATTTGATAAAGATGCTGAAGAGAGTGTTCATTTATGCAAATGGCCAGAGTATGTAGAAGCAGATGTAGATAAAAATCTAGAAGCTGAAATGGATAAAGCGTATACAATAGTTAAGCTTGGAAGAAGTGCGAGAAATGCTGCTAATATTAAGAATAGACAGCCGCTAGGAATGATGTTAGTATCTACAGATACACTTCCAGATTACTATGGCGATATTGTAAAAGATGAACTTAATATAAAAGAAGTTCAGTTAGGTGCTGACCTTTCTAAATACGTTAATTTTGAAATAAAACCTAACCTTCCAGTTCTAGGAAAAGCCTATGGTAAGATGATTCCTGGAATAAGAAAAGCTATTGGAGCTATGAATCAAATGGATCTTGCACAAAGAGTAAATAATGGTGAAGTGGTAACAATAGATGTAGATGGAACTTCTATTGAATTGAACAAAGAGAATCTTCTTGTAACAATGCAAGGACTTGAAGGATTTGCATTTGCTGGTGAAGGTGAACTTGGAGTTGTACTTGACACTAATATAACCGAAGAGTTAAGAGAAGAAGGTCATGTTAGAGAGATTTTAAGTAAAATACAAAACATGAGAAAAGAGAGCGGATTTGAAGTTTCTGATAAAATTCATCTACATGTTTCAGGTAATGAAATGTTAGAAAATATTATTAAGAAATTTGAAGAACAGATAAAAAGGGATACATTAGCTATAGAAATAGTGTATAATAGTGAAAAAGCAACTACAGAAGTAAAGGTTAATGGAGAGAAATTATTGTTAGAAGTAGTTAAAGCGTAACAATAGTTACTTGCTATTAATTAAAATTAAAAAAGAAGGTGAGGTGAAATAAATGGCAGCTTCAATTAAAGATGTAGCAAAGGAAGCTAATGTTTCAATTGCTACAGTATCAAGGGTATTAAATGATATTGATGTGGTAAACCAAGAAACAAAGCAACGAGTACTTGATGCTATTGAAAAGTTAGATTACAGACCTAATATTTTAGCTAGAAGCTTAAAAACCCAACGTTCAAGTACAATCGGAATAATAATTCCGGATATATCCAACTCTCGTTATCCTGAAATTGTTAGAGGAGCTGAGGATTTAGCTAGTATATATAACTACAATATAATGTTATGTAATACTGACCTTGATAAAGAAAGGGAGAAAGAAAGTTTTAATATATTACGAGAAAAGATGGTTGATGGAATAATGTACATGGGAGACTCTCTTGATCAAGGTATAAGAGAGGCTATTAAGGCAGTAGGAACACCAGTAGTATCTATAGGTGCAATGGATGATGAAGGTGATATTCCAAGTGTAGGAATTGATAGTTATCTAGCTGCTAATGAAGCAGTTAATTACCTTATAGAAAAGGGAAATCATAATATAGCATATATAGGATATGATAAAGAGTGTGCAGTAGAACATCAGAAAATATATAATGGATATAAGGACGCTATGGAAGAGACAGGTGCTTTCAACGAAGAATTCACATTTTTAGGCAACTTAAAATATGAATACGGAGTAGAAGGGATTAATACATTACTAGATAAAGGTATTAAGATAGATGCTGTTTTATGCGGGTGCGATCAGATGGCTATTGGTGCAATTAATGCATTAAGACAAAGAGGAATAAGGGTTCCTGAAGATATAGATGTAATGGGATTTGATAATATAGAGTTATCAGGAATTTTTTATCCAGGACTTACTACGGTAGCACGTCCTTTATATGATATGGGATCTGTAGGAATGAGGCTTCTTATTAAGCTAATTAATAAAATTCCAATAGAAGAAAGCTACTATAGATTACCTCATCGTATTGTTGAGAGAGATTCTTGTAAGAAATAAAGATAAAAAAGTGTTGCTTAGGACTATGATTTAGTCATAAGCAACACTTTTAATTTGGAATCTCAGTGATTAAAATATCATTTATGTGTAAAACATAAAAATATAATGAATAAAGATATAATAAAACAATTTTTTTAAACATAGATTTATACTATAGAAAAAATAAGGAGAGATATGCGATGTGTAAAAAACTTAATTTAGTTTGGAGAGGCAATAGTGATACTTTTTTAGTAGGAGAGCTACAATACAATGAGTTAGGATATTTTTTTAAATATAATGTTGAAGGTGTAAAATCCGCTATGGATGAGGGATTTCAACTTTTAGACGGTTTTTGTAGAATTAATTCTAAATATTTTAGTGAGGAGCCATTTAAGTTATTTATAAAATGGGCAAATAATTCTCAAAAACATGATGAGAATTATATTGAATCACTTATAAATTTATCCCATGATAAATTTTCTTTTATTGAAAATAATCAAAGTGACGTGAAACCAAAAGGTGATGTAGAAAACATTAATTAGTGGAAAGGTTAATGCAAAGGGTGATATAATACAAAATGTAGAAAAATTGTATGATTAATCAGCTTGGAGGGGATTAAATGAAACAATTGGAAAAAATATTTTTTATATCGAGTATTTTTTTGGGAATATTTATTACCAATGTATATGCACTTGATGTAGATTATATAAGGGGCATTGATAGATATGAAACAGCATCTCTAATTGCATCTAAAATGAATTATTCATCAGCAATATTAGTTAATGGTAATTCACTGGTAGATGGACTTTCATCTAGTGGTCTTAGTGGAGCAACTAATTCACCTATATTATTAACTAGAGCTTCTGAAATTCCTCAGACTACACTTAACAAATTAAATGGTGTAAATAAAGTATATATAGTTGGAGGAACCATGGTCGTTTCTTCTAATATAGAAGAACAGTTAAAAAATTCAGGGAAAACTGTGATAAGACTTAGTGGAGATAACAGATTTGAAACATCTAAAGTTGTAGCAAATGAGATTGAAAGAATTAAAGGTGTAAGCGAAGTATACTATGTCAATGGAATTGGAGGAGAGGCCGATGCTATGAGTATTGCGCCTGTAGCAGCTAAAAGTGCAAATCCAGTAATAATTACAGATGGATATAGTACTGATTATATAAAAAGTGTTCCAAGTTATTCAATAGGTGGAACTACAGTGTTGAGTACATGGTTTGATGGACTAAGTACAAGAATAGGTGGGCTAAATAGATTTGAAACAAACAAAAAGGTTATTAAGAATTTTTACAGTGAATATGATCATGTTAATTTGAGTAAGGCTTATGAACTTATAGATGCACTTACAGCATCAGCCTTAAAACAACCAGTTGTTTTAGCTTCTGATGATTCAGATAAGACAGTAATAAATGGAGCTAAGAGTCTTACCGTATTTGGGAATATTAGTGAAGTTGCTATAAGTAGAGCAAAGGCACACGTTTATGGGGACAAGGTAGTATTTTATGTTCAACATCAAGATGATGAAACTCTTTTTGGGGGAAGTGCAATAGTAGATGCGTTACATAGTGTTGGCAAGGAAAACGTTTATGTAGTTTTAATAACTCAAGGAGATGCAAGTGGTGTATTTTCATGGCAACGATATGCTTTATTGTCTCATGATGAAAAAGTAGGATTAAGAAATAATGAATTTAAGGCAGCAGTTGAAGCCTTGGGAGTTAGTTCTAATAATGTTATTATGTTAAATCAAAAGGAACATTCAATAGACTCAAGCGTAGTAATGAATGAAATGTTAAAATTTGAGAATAAATTTGACAATGTTACCCATGTGACTCATAGTTATAAATTTGAAACTCATCCTCAGCATATAGCAACAGGAGGGTTACTAAAAAAGCTGCATAATGATGGATTGATTAAAGATTGTAGATTTATGGCGAGTTACAAAAAAATATCACAGATAGGAAGAAATCAATTAATTGAAAGTATTGCAGATAACGATGAAGAAAGACAAGCGGTAATAAATGCTTGCAATGAGTATAAACTAGATAAAAAAGATATGATAAGAGAAG
Organism: uncultured Clostridium sp.; assembly: GCA_900548455.1. Taxonomy (GTDB): domain Bacteria; phylum Bacillota; class Clostridia; order Clostridiales; family Clostridiaceae; genus Clostridium_J. The sequence continues at coordinate 99,395 of URKQ01000008.1, read as the reverse complement.
GAATAGGATATAAATCAGTTACTTCTATGTTTGATGAAATAATGATGAATAAAGAATTGCCTTCATATTTACATGAAGGCAATCTATAAATTTTTAATACATAAGAAATTTTGTACATATTTATTACATAGTTATATTTAAAGGTTCTGTATGCATTTGTAGTGACGTATACAGAACTTTTAAATTATTTTTTTAATATATTAGCTTATTTGCCAAAAATATAATTTTATATGTAATAATTTTAGGAAAATATGTATAATTTAAAGAGGGGGGGATAAATATCATGGAAAAATACGATTATGTGATTGTTGGAGCAGGTTTATATGGAGCTGTGTTTGCACATGAGGCAAAAGTTAGGGGCAAAAAGTGCTTAGTGATAGATAAAAGGAATCATCTTGGTGGCAATGTGTATTGTGAAAATAAAGAAGGTATAAACATTCATACCTATGGTGCACATATTTTTCACACTAGTAATGATGAAATTTGGAATTATGTAAATCAATTTGTTACTTTTAATACATTTATTAATTCACCGGTAGCTAATTATAATGGAGAAATATATAATTTGCCTTTTAATATGAATACATTTAATAGATTGTGGGGGGTAGTAACTCCACAGGAAGCTAAAAATAAAATAGAAGAACAGAAAAAAGTACTTCATGGTAAAGAGGCTTCAAATTTAGAGGAGCAAGCAATATCACTTATAGGAACTGATATATATGAAAAATTAATAAAGGGATATACAGAGAAGCAATGGGGAAGAAAATGTAGAGAATTACCTAATTTTATAATAAAGAGATTGCCTGTTAGATATACATATGATAATAATTATTTTAATGATAAATATCAAGGAATACCAATAGGTGGATATAATAAATTAGTTGAAGGTTTGTTAGAAGGAATAGATGTCAAGCTAAACACTGATTACATTAAATTCAGATCATATTTTGATGAAATGGCTGATAAAATTGTATTTACAGGAATGATTGATGAATTTTATGAATATAAATTTGGAGTTTTAGAATATAGAACACTTAAATTTGAAACAGAGCGTAAAGAAATAAGTAATTATCAAGGAAATGCTGTAGTAAATTATACTTCCAGGGAAGTTCCATACACTAGGATTATAGAACATAAACACTTTGAATTTGGAAAACAGGATTTTACCTATATTACTAAAGAATACCCAAAGGAATGGGAAAAAGGAGACGAGCCCTATTATCCAGTGTTGGACGAAAAAAATATAGGTATATATGAAATGTATAAAGAATTAGCTGATAAAGAGAAAAAAATTATATTTGGAGGAAGACTTGGAGAGTATAAATATTATGATATGCATAATGTAATTAAAGTAGCATTGGATAAAGTTCAGGATGAGATTCAATAGGCTCTGTGGTAAAATAGAGCAATAGAATATACAAGTTATGTTAACAGTAATTAAAAAAGAATAATGTTAAATATATGATTACAGTAATAGGAAGATTATATATGCATGATCTTGAAAGAGGATGATAATATGAACATAGGATTAATACTTGCAGGTGGTAGTGGAACTAGAATGGGAAGTAATTTACCAAAGCAATTTATGGAGGTACATGAAAAACCATTAATTATATATACCATTGAAGCTTTTAATAACAATCCCAACATAGAACATATAGCTATTATCTGCAAAGCTGATTATAAAGAAAAATTAGATTTATGGGTTAAAAAATTTGAAATGACAAAAGTAAAATGGGTAATTGATGGTGGAGATACAAGACAGTCATCTGTGGAATGTGGGTTGAAGATTTTAGATAATGTTTGTAGTGAGGATGATATTATAGTTATACATGATGGAGCTAGACCACTTATTTCTCAAAAAATTATATCAGATAACATAGAAGCAGCTATTAAATATAATGCAACTAATACAGTTATTCCAAGTGCAGATACTATAATTGTAAGCAAAGATGGACAAGGAATTGATGAGGTACCGCCAAGAAATGAACTTTATTTGTGTCAAACACCTCAAAGTTTTAAATTTGGACTAATAAAAAAAGCTCATGAAAATGCCAAAGTTAACAACATAAAAACAGTAACTGATGATTGCCAATTAGTTTTAAAGCTAGGTGAAAAGGTACATTTAGTTAATGGAGATAAGTTTAATTTTAAAGTAACTACAGCTGAGGATTTTTCAATTTTGAGAGCTTTAACTACATCTCAGAATTAATACTATGCAAATAAGAGGCCAATTTAATATGATAGTAAAATTTAAAAATGTAGATTATTAATTGTAACCTATATATAATAATATTAGATGTTTATAATGAGGTACTATGAAACTATAGATGAAAGGATATGATAAAATGAATTATATATCAAATAAAGCTAAAATAGGCGAAAATGTTGTGATAGGACATTTTGCTGTAATTAATGATAATGTTGAAATTGGGGATAATTGTATTATAGGAAATAACGTAGTTATTCATGAGGATACAATAATAGGTAAAGATGTTAGAGTTGATGATAATACTGTAATAGGAAAAACACCAATGAGAGGTGTTAATAGTATATTTAAAGAAGAAGATAAACTACCTCCTTGCAAAATAGAGGACGGAGCTTTAATTGGAGCTACAGTTATAATTTATAGAGGATGTTCCATAGGGTCTAGAACATTAGTTGCAGATATGGCGACTATAAGGGAAAATGTTAAAATAGGGGAGAAGAATGTTATAGGAAGGGGAACTACTGTGGAGAACTTCTGCACCATTGGAAATAATTGCAAAATACAAACAAATGTGTATATTACAGCATATTCTACTGTTGAAGATAATGTATTTATAGCACCATGTGTAGTTACATCTAATGATAATTATGCAGCTCGTTCAAAAGAGAGATTTGGTAAGTTCAAAGGTGTTACTGTTAAAAAAGGTGGAAGAATAGGTGCAGGAGCTGTTATATTACCTGGAAAAGTTATAGAAGAAGAAGGGTTTGCGGCAGCAGCATCAGTAGTTACTAAAGATGTGCCAGCAAGGAAGGTAGTCCTTGGATCTCCAGCAAAAGTAATTAAAGAAGTTCCAGAGGACCAATTACTTATAAACCAATAGTAATTTAAAACTTTAAATTTAAAAGTGGAGGGGATATGGTGAATTACAAAGATAAATATAATCAATGGTTGAGCTCATCAATTATTGATGATGAAATGAAATCTGAACTTAAACTAATAAAAGATGAAACTGAAATAGAGGATAGATTTTATAAAGATCTAGAGTTTGGAACAGGTGGGCTTAGAGGCGTTATTGGAGCTGGCAGTAATAGATTAAATATATATACTGTAGGAAAGGCAACTCAAGGCTTTGCTAATTATTTGAGAGATAAGTATAATGCTCCTAAAGTATCTATTGCTTATGATTCGCGTCACATGTCAAAGGAATTTGCTGAGTATGCAGCAAGAGTGCTAGCAGCTAATGATATAAAGGTATATTTGTATGATAGACTAACACCTACTCCTATGCTTTCATTTGCAGTTAGGGAACTAAAGTGTAGTGGAGGTATAGTTATTACTGCTTCTCATAATCCAAAAGAATACAATGGATATAAGGTGTATGGAGATGATGGATGCCAAGTTACAGATGTTCCAGCAGCTGAAATTATAAAATGCGTTAATGAGGTTGCTTCTTTTGAAGAAATAAAGGTTATTTCAATGGAATGTGGATTAGAATCACATGCAATTACATATATAGGTGATGAGATCTATACAACTTATATTAACCGTGTAAAAGCTCTTACAATTCATAAAGAATTAGTAGAAAATGAAGCCGCAAATTTAAAAGTTATTTATACACCTATTCATGGTAGTGGAAATATTCCAGTAAGAGGAGTATTAGGAGAATTGTCATATGATGTATCAGTAGTTAAGGAACAGGAACTTCCCAATGGAGATTTTCCTACTGCACCTTATCCAAATCCAGAAGACCCAAAGGTGTTTAAAATTGCATTAGATATGGCAAAGGACATAAATCCGGATATAATTATAGGAACAGATCCAGATTGCGATAGAATTGGAGTAGTTGTTAAAGATAATTTAGGAGAATTTAGAGTGCTTACAGGAAATCAAGTTGGAGTGCTATTAGCTAATTATCTTTTAACAGCATTAAAAGAAGAGAATAAATTAACTTCAACCAAAACTATTATTAAAACTATAGTATCTACAGAAATGATAAAACCAATTTGTAAATCATTTAATGTGAAGACAAAGGAAGTTCTAACTGGATTTAAATATATTGGTGAAATGATTAAAAGCTTTGAGAATAACACTGATACAAATGAGTTTTTATTAGGGTTTGAAGAAAGTTATGGATATTTAATAGGTGATTTTGTTCGTGACAAAGATGCTGTTATTGCAGCAACTTTAATTTGTGAAATGACTCTTTATTATAAGTCTAAGAATAAAACATTATATGAAGGATTGATTGATTTATATAATGAATACGGATACTATAAAGAGAAGCTTATTTCCATTGAATTAAAAGGCAAAGAAGGGCAAGAGAAAATTGGTGAAGTGATTGAATACTTTAGAAATACAGAGATTAAAGCCTTTGGAGATTATGTAATTAATTATAAAGAGGACTATAGAAAGAGTCTAAAGTTAAATCTATTAAATGATATAAGTGAAGAAATTCAGCTTCCAAAATCAAATGTAATTAAGTATATATTCACAGATGGCTCTTATGCAGTAATTCGTCCATCTGGTACAGAACCAAAAATGAAAGTTTATTTAGGTGTTACTGGAAGTACTGAAGAAGAATCAAATAATAATTTATTATATTTAGAAGCAAAAGTCCTAGAGGAAATCAATTCTAAATTATAATTAAAGTATAAAAGGGGCTGTCACACTAAATAATTAGTGCGACAGCCCCTTTTAATAGGTCATATATTATTAAGGCGTTTGAGTTCCAGTACCTGCTGGTGGGGTAGTTGTATTTTCACCAGGCTGATTTGTTGTATTTCCTGGTTGTTCTGAAGGCGTTTGTGGAACTTCCGGAACAACAGGATCTTTTGGAACAGTTTGAGTTCCATTGTTATTTGAATTATTAGTTGAGTTATTGTTAGTATTTTGATTATTATTATTTAAGTTATTGTTGTTTTGATTATTGTTGTTTTGATTATTGGTTGGAGCCGTCCATTGGTTTGAGTTATTAGATGTTTTGCCGTTTATATAATCATCCCAAAGCATTCCACCATATTTAGCTACATTAGGAGTATATTGTTTCGCATTTGGGTCTAACCATATCTTTTTATCTTCAAATATATACTTACTTATTTGTTCAGCAGTGTATTCTTCATCGTAGCAAAAATAAAATGTTTTTTCACCAGTTCCAATAGCAGCACCACTTAAATAGTCATCCATAGGAAAACGTTCCTGCTCCATATTCTTTGTTCCTAAAGTAAGGACGTTATAAGCTAAATCCATAATTTCTTTATTTGTTAAGCTTGTCTCTACATATGGAAGTAATTTAACGGATAAGGAAGCCAATTCTCCAACACCTAGTTCAGAAACCTTATTAAACATTTCGTTCAATAATTTTCTATGTCTTCCAGAACGGTCCAGATCTCCGCCTGCAGTACTTCTTATTCTACAGTAACCTAAAGCTTGGAACCCATCAAGGTCAGCTTTACCATTTTCCTTTAAAGTAACAGGATCATCTTCGATATCTCTAGCAGCAGACATTCTACGAGTATAATCATTTACTTCAACAGCTTCTTCTTCGGACATTGGCATTTCAATTCCACCAAGAGCATCTACAACATGTTCAAGGTTATCAAAGTCTATTTCTACATAGTCAGTTATATTCAAATCAAAATTTTTATTAAGCATATTAATTGCAAGTTCTGGACCACCATAGGCGTGAGCATGGTTAGCTTTATCTCTGCCGTAGCCTTCAATTTCTACATAGGTGTCTCTTAAAATTGAGGTAGCCTTTAATTTCTTATGGATCGGATCGAATGTAGCTATCATTATAGCATCAGAACGACCATATTCATCTTCATCTCTATCTATTCCGAATAAAGCAATATTAACTATATTATTAATTTTATCTCTTTCTACTTTTTGAGTAACTTCTTCTTTTATCCCTAGATTTTCTTCATTAATTTCTTTACGTTTTACTTTACCAAGTAAATTGTTAGCGTATAGATATCCAGTGGCGCCAAGCCCTACAACAACTAGAAGTATTATTGAAATAATTATAGTTAATTTCTTTTTATTTTTAGGCTTTTTTTTACTATGTTTACCACTCGTGCTAGAGTTATTATTTGACAAATTAATCACTTCCCTATAGATTTTTTAAAAATTCGCTGGTTTAATACATAATAATATAATATTATACTACAATAAGGTTACAATAAGATTACAAACGCTAAAGTTTAAGTAAATTAACATAAAAGTCACATTATAATAAATACAATGCAACTTTTAATTAACAATGTATAATAATTTATTCAGTTTCCCATATTTTTTTATCTTTAAATAGATATTCATATATTTCTCTTCTAGCTATATCCTCGTCAAATGTAAAATAAAAAATATCATTTATAAGAGAGTTTTCACTATAGTCATCTCTAGGAAATCTAGCTTGTTCTATAGACATATTTCCTAGGGACAGTACTTGAGTTCCGAGAGTAAGAATTTCTGAATTAGTTAAACTTGTTTCTACATATGGCAATAATTTTGTCATAGTAGATGCTAATTTAGCAGTACCAAAGCTACTGATTTTATTAAACATAGCTTCAATTAGATTTCGTTGTCTTTGAGTTCTTCCAAAGTCACCATCAGGAGTACTTCTATTTCTACCATAACTAAGGGCCTCAAAGCCGTTTAAGTGAACTAAACCATCGGAACTACGTTTTACTTTTTTTACAGGCTCTTTATTAAAAGTATAAACATAATCTAGATACTCATTAAGAACATTAATATCTTCATCACTTAAATCCATAGTAACGCCACCAATTGCATTTACAATAGATTCTAGTTCACCAAAGTCTACAGCTACATAATCTGTAATATTTAAATCGAAGTTCTTATTTATTGTAGATATTGATAATTGAGGTCCACCATATGCATAGGCATGATTAAGTTTATCATAACCATGACCAGGTATATTCACATAAGTGTCTCTCATCAAAGTTGTAATTTTAAGCTTTTTATGAGTGTTATCTAATGTTCCAATCATAATAGAGTCTGAACGTTGGGTATCGTAAGATTCCTCATCTACACCATAAAGAGCAATGTTAACTATATCATCAAATACATCTGAATAATTAGAACTATTCTTATTAAATTTATCACTTATTCCAAGGTTATCATCATTTAGTTTAGTTCGCTTTATTTTACTTAAAGAAGAAAAACCGCTAACGATTAATATAGCAATAAGGCAAATCAAGAGAGTTGTAATTAGTAATATAATGCGTCTTTTTTTCTTTTTCTTTTTTATTCGAGCAGCTTTTTTACGAGCAACAAGTTCTTTTTCAGTTAAATTTCTATGTGGAGATTTTTTTGATCGATTTTCTCCACCATTTTCAGTCTTTGCCAAAATAAAACCATCCTTTCTGCAGAGCCATAATTTAATGTACTATTATATCTTATATCTTTGACACATTTTCATAAATTCTAATTATTTTTAAAATTATATTTATAGGTATAATTATCAATTATATTATAAATGGTACAATTAACAAACTTGAATTTTTAATTTTTTTATCATATTAGAAATAAACTATTAAATAATTATACGATAAAATCATACTGAAGGGTATAAATTTAATGAAATTTTTTTACTACGGACTTTTCATATATTCAATTATTTAACATATTTGAACATAAATATACTCCCTCCTAAGCGACAAGCTTTTATCATTTCACTTGTCTACCTAGAAGGGAGCATATCATTAACTTAGTGCGACAGCCCCTATTATTTATAATATCCTTCAGAAACCAGAACTTCTTCATCCCAGGCTTCTTTTACGAGTACCTCCTGACTTGCATACCTGCAAGTTGTATGTAAGCCACCTCATCCACCATTCGCATCTTTGTGAATTTGAAATTCCCCTACTGTTAGAAAGATTTCATTACAATAATTGCAGGAAACAACACGTTTGGTTTCGTATACAGCATCATGGTGAATCGTCCTATATACTGGTTGAACCCATTCTTTTTCAACTGGAGTAGTCGAAGGAGAAGTGGTAGATTCATGAGGTTTATTTTCCTCGGGCATTGGAGGTGTAGGTGATACGTTTTTGGAAGAATCAACAGGAATATGAGGTTGTTTGGGATCTATAGTAGTGGGCGGTGACGCAACATTAGTAGTTGGTTCTTCAGACATAGGAGTATCCGCTTCTGTTTTTTTAGCTACTACATTCGAGGTATCTGCTTCTGTTTTTTCAGCTACTACAATCGAGGTATCCACTTCCGTTTTTTCAGCTACTACATTCGATGTATCTTGAAGTTCGTCTGTAGCATCATCTATAACAGAATCTCCCTTCTCAACAATCATATTCGTGCATGTATTCGGTGTTGCTTTCGATAGTTGTTCACGAATCTGCGGCAATTTCAAACCAGAAAGGAAAAATACAACTAATAGGAGAATAATCGTTCTCTGTTCTTTATGATATAAAGTTATCTTCTTTAATTTCTTGTGTTCCATAAGTCACCTACAATAATTTATATAATATTTTAATTCCAACAAATGAGCCCATAAACAAAAAGATTAAAAAGACCCAAGCTGATAGTGAAAGTGAGGCTGCACTAATAAAGAATGCACTGATATTACAGCCACCAGCAATACAAGCACCATAGCCCATAAGCAAACCGCCTATCACCGATTCCAAAATCTGTTTGCATGAACGGATTTTTTGTAGATGAAAATTCTTGCATACTAGTACAGATAAGAAAGCACCGAGAAATAACCCCAAATTTCTTAGATTTGGTCCGAGAGCAGCTATTAGGGAATCCCCCTTTAGATTGGAAAGTTCACCAAACCAAAAGAATGCCCCAGTAATTGACCATGTAGACTTTAATACAAGAAAATGAAGTACATTAAGTATTCCTAAACAGATAGCACCGTATAAATAATTAGCTTGATATGAGATTGTAGTGGATGGTTCATACTTTCGTGCTACCATATAGAGCAAAAGTATAATTAAAATATTAGAGCCGATGCCAGCGCTCCACCCGATTTCATGTGGCAAAAAAATGACAGGTGCATCTACGATGAAGTTAGACCAAAGTGTAGTATAGTGTTTGGTACCAATCAGATAACCAATAATCACACTGGAAATGGTGAAAAGGTGTACCATATGTCCTTCGGATAACCGAATGAACATTCCGGAAGCACATGTTCCAGCAAGCATCATTCCTATGCCAAACAAAAATGCTCCTAACATAAGTGGAATACTAATAGTAGAAACACCGAGTAAATCCAATGTGCCATTTGATAAATATTTTATGATTGTAATTCCAAGAGATGAGGTGAGAATTCCAATCAAAATAGAACGAAATATTTCTGTTGATCCGGTAATCTGAGGATCACTCATTGCAGACACAAAACAAATATGTGAGCGTTGCAAAATGATTCCAAACCCTAGTCCAAATAATAAATACCACAGTATCATAAAATTGCTCCTAAATTTTATTTACATCTATTATGCCATAAAAACCAAAAAAAGTGCAATGTTATAGAAAAATGTAATACAAGATGATAAATGATAGAAAATATCAATAAGTGAATGCATTGGAAGTTATAGGGTGAAATGATATTATTAAATAAATGTGCATAAATGTAGGAGGAAGAGATTATGAAAAAGAGAAGATGGATTGCATTGCTGTTATGTTTTATTATGCTAATATCAAATGCAATTTCCGTATTCGCAACAGATGTGGAAAACCAAAGTGAAGTAGTCTGGACATCAAAAGATTTCACATATGGACCTTATGAAAAAGACTTGTATGGTTGCGATTACACAAGACAAATTAAAGTCAAAGGAGTGGCGATTACAGGTTTTTCTGAATCCGGTGAAGACAAATTAGCAAAGAGCAAAGATTTAGTAATCCCATCAGTTGACGATGAGGGATATGCCATTGTCGGCATAGCTGGTAGTGCGTTTAAAGGTAAAGGACTTACATCAGTAGTGTTCCCTACGGGAATGATGGCAGACTATGACGATACCATTACTCACAAAGTAACCAAGAGAGGGAATTTTGTGATTGCTGAAAATGCATTTTCAGGTAACCAATTAACTTCTGTAGTTTTGCCAGAAGGAGTTATTGCAGTTTTATCAAATGCATTTATGAATAATAAAATTGAAACTGTAAAATTACCAAAAACAATTTGGTGGTTAGAAACACAGGCATTTGCAAAAAATAGAATCACAACGGTTAATTTTCCAACTACATGTGATTTTCAACTTGAAATGCATGGGTTGACATTTACAAATAACTTTATTAAATCAGTTCGTTTACCAGATTATACAGAAGTAGTAAACAAAGATGCGTTCCTATTAAACACAGGAATGGAACCAATTGAAGCAACTGCAAAGGATACTTACAAAACATACACAGTTGATGGAGTGCAATATGTTGCTGGTGTTGTGTATATGTACACAGATAATGCAGAATTGGAAGGAAAAGATCGCATTCATCATACAGGCAAAGAAACCGCATCGCAAAAATCATATGTGCAGAAGTTGGTCGTAAACGATGGTTCTGGTGATACGAATCTGCCATGGAACATTAATGATTTTACTGTGGATGGAACAACAATCACAGGTTTGTCAGATTCAGGAATGGATAAAAGAAAAACCAATAACGATCTAGTCATTCCAGAATTTAACAAAGACGGTCAGTATATTACAGAGATTGGTACTGCGTCTTCTGGTGGATATGGTTTGTTTGCATCAGAAACGGAAAAATTTGATTCCGTTTATTTACCAAGTGGTGTAAAAATAATTGGTAACTTTGCATTTCAAAATAATGGTCTAAAAGAGGTTACATTTCCTTCTAAATTGGAGAAAATAGGAAATGCGGCATTCCAAACAAATAGCTTAACAAGCGTTATCTTACCAAACAGTGTTACCTCATTAGGAAGTGGTGCGTTTGCAACCAATCCGAAATTAGAACGAATTAGCTTATCAAAAGGATTAACAACGATTCCAGCCAGTGCATTTGGATGCAGTGATGGTAATAACTGGATGGAAAAGTTAACAAGTATTGAATTGCATGAAGGAATCACAGAAATTGGAAGTCGTGCATTTGCTGGAAATAATTTTAGTAAAATAGAAATTCCATCAACTGTCACAAGCATTGGGAGTTATGCTTTCTCCACGAAGAATTATTTGAATGGACCATGTGAAGTGATTTTACAGGAAGGCTTGAAAAAAATTGGTGCAGATGCATTTAGAAATAAAATGATTTCTGAAATAGAGCTGCCTACTACAGTTACAAAACTTGATAAGAATACTTTTAGAAAAGAATCTTCAGATAGTACTCAACCAGTGGTGACAAAAGTTTATGTTTCTTCAAAAACTCAGTATGAAGATACAAAAAACTTTCCAACGTCTGATTATCATAAAGTGTATTTAACAGACACATCTGTATGGACAGCAGAGGATTTTACTTATGGAGAAGAAAGTGTATCATTGTATCCAGCAGAGGAATATTCTTCAACTACTAATATCACAGTATGGGTTGTGAAAGGTTTCTCGGAACAGGGCGAAGGAAAACTCGCAACAAATAAGGAATTGGTCATTCCTGCAAAGGACCAAACAGGAAGAATTGTAGAAGGTGTAGGGGCTAATGCCTTCAAAGAAAAAGGAATTACAAAATTAACATTACCAGAAGGTGTTATGACACAACACAGTGAAGACTTCTGGAAAACAGATGCCACGGGTATTGCACAGAGAGGGAATTTCTATATCCTTAGTAATGCATTTATAAAAAACAAGTTGACATCATTAGAATTACCAGAAGGAGTTATTTACGTTGGTGGAAATGCATTTAAACAAAACCAACTTTCTGAGGTTATATTTCCAAAAACATTGATGCTTATCGGAAATGCTTCTTTTGCTCAGAATCAGATTCAGTTACTATCCTTTACAGAATCTACTGATTTTGCTTTAAACATTGACGCGCAGGGATTTGCTGTTAATAAGATTAGCGCAGTGCAACTTCCTGTGAATACAGAGAAAGTTGCAAAATGGGCATTTATGCAAAATACAGGTATGGAGCCCGTAACGTCAGGAACAACTGCAGAGAAAAAAGGTGGCATTGTGTACATGTACAAGGCTGATGCTACTGGCAATTATATTGACCATATAGATAATGGAAAGTCTAACGTACAAAAACTGATTGTTGGAACCATTCCATCTAAATATACATCATGGAATGAAAATGATTTCACTTATGATGTAGCAGGTACAAGCATTACAGGGTTGTCAAACGATGGAAAAGATAAAATTAAGGTTAATCCAATGCTGGAGTTACCAAAGGTAGGACTAACAGGAGAGAAGATTGTAGCGTTAGGTGATGGTACAAATAATAAGGGGATTTTTGTGTATAGCGAAGGGGATAAAAACTATACACCGGCTAGTATTGTTTTGCCAGATAGCTTAACTCAAATAGGTAAATGGACATTTGCGTTAAATGCAACATTGACTTATGAAGCAGAAATGAAAGCAATTAACCTTCCGGATGGATTGGTTGAGATTGGTCAGACTGCTTTCCAAAATTCAAAATTAGAATCAGTATCTATTCCAGATAGCGTAACTATAATGGGAACTGGAAGTTTTACAGGTAGTGCTAACTTGAAAGAAGTAAAATTATCTAGGAATGTGGAAGTGATTCCTCAATCAGCCTTTGCTTCAGCTGTTGAATTAAAGAATATTGCAATTCCAGAAGGTGTAAAAGAAGTAGGAAAACAGGCATTTGCAGGAACTCATGTGGAAGAATTAAGTTTACCTAGCACATTATTAGAAATTGGACAACGAGCATTTGAAAATCACAATTTAGTTGCATTGGAAATTCCTTCCGGCGTTAAAAATATCGGGAAATATGCGTTTAGAGGAAATCAAGAAGGATATACAGGAAAACTTAAAACTCTAGTGTTACATGAAGGGTTGTTAAGTATTGGACAGGAGGCATTTGTCGGTTCGGCAATTGAAGAAGTAACACTTCCAAGTACAACTGTTCTGTCTACGGTAGATAAAGCAGCGGATTGTATTTTTGGAAATAAGTCAAAGCCAGCGGAACCAATCGTTGTTGTCCTTGTTTCAGATGAATCAAAAGTAAATGCATACAATACATCATATGCAAACAACTATTCTCATAGAGTTGTTTATGATGAATTACTAGGAAGTGGATGGAATCATAAAGATTTCACATATGATGAAGGTACCGCAACCATAACTGGATGGTCAGAAAGTGGACAGGCAAAACGTACTCAATTACGTGAATTAGTTCTTCCAGATACAACTCCAGATGGAAAAACAATTGTTGCAGTAGGGGAGGGTGCATTTAAGATTCCAGATAATGAAATTGTAATTACAAAGTTTGGGGTAGATTCACCAAATGGTATGCGTTCTGTTAAACTTCCAAATGGTATTCAAACGATTGGAAAAGATGCATTTTCTCAAAATGCATTAACAGAAGTAGATTTAAAGAGTGTTACGGAAATTGGTTATCGTGCATTTTATGGGAATGATCTTGTAAAAGTACAGATTCCAGATACAGTTACAAAGCTTGGGGATGGAGCGTTCGCTACAAATGACATTACAGAACTGAAACTTTCTTCAGGAGTTACCGTTATTCCTCAAGGTGTATTCTCCATGAATATTCGTCTGGAGTCCATTGAAATTCCAGATACGGTTACTGAAATTGGAGCGAGAGCATTTGCAGGAGCTAGATTAACAGCTCTTACTATTCCAAAATCTGTTGTGAAAATTGGTGAAAAGGCATTCCACCTACACCATTTATCTTCATTGACCATTCCAGGCAATGTCAAAGAAATTGGAGACTCAGCATTTGAAGGTACATACAAAGCAACTACACTTACAAAATTAGTAATTGAAGAAGGTGTAGAATATATTGGCAAATATGCGTTTAAAGAAGCATTATTGGAAACTGTATATTTACCAAATAGTATTAAAAAAATAGGAGAGAAACCATTTTTAAATAATGCAGGAAAAGATGGTTCTCACATAGTTGAAATTATTACAAAAAATTATGAACACTTAAGCTTTCTAGATGATTCTTATAGCATTACATATGCGGGGATTTGGCCTATTTCCGTTTATGAGAATAGTATTAAATTATCAGCTGATGCAGTCTCTTATACAGGTACAGAGTTGAAACCTACTGTAAGTATTGAGGGATTAACAGAAGGAAAAGATTTTGTTGTAAGCTATAAAAACAATATTGAAGTAGGTACAGCAACTGTTGTAGTTACTGGGATAAATGGATACAATGGCGAAATTTCGAAAACATTTGTGATTACATCTAATCCATTTGTAGCAGAGAATGCGCAGCTTAAGGCGGACAAAGAACAATTACAAGCAGAGATAGACACACTGAATAAACAATTGAATTCTCATAAATGCGAGACAAAAATAGTGGAAAAGATTGTGGAAAATGTAGTTGAGAAAGATGTTCCTGTTGAAAAAGAGGTAGAAACAACAGTAGATCAAAAAGAAGTAGAAGCAACAGTAGATGAAAAAGAGGTGCCAGAACAAGAATCAAAACAAGAATCAAAACAAGAGCAAAAACAGAAACAAGAGGTCAAGGACAAATCTACAGAAGAATCAAAAGAGAAAGTGGAGAGTGGAAAAGCTAAAATAGGAAACAATCACCTCATCATTGGAATTGTAATAGGTGTGCTGGTGGGTGGATGTATCGTGTATTTACTATTCGGTAAAAAGAAAATAAACTAGCTTAAATGAAAGGCTCTGTCGCAATAAGTATGAACCGCTCCCATCAAGTGGGCAATTAAAAAAATAAAAACTGCCGGTAGCGAGTAGCTACTGGCAGTTTTTGTGCTGTTTGTAAGTAATTTTTATAAAGGTGTTAATACACCTAAATTTCTCTATTATACAAATCTAAGATTGCACTAAGATAAAGCTTGGGTTTCTCAATACCAATATTTAAATAGCATACGGAAGGGTATAAATTTAGTGAAATTTTTTACTATACAATTTTCACACATTCAATTATTTAACATATTATAGAACTAAGCAATAGAAAAGGTGATGCGCGTGATATATGCATTAATACTAGCAGGGGGCAGAGGAACCCGACTATATCCCTTATCAAGATCAAATAATCCAAAGCAATTTTTAAGTATATATAATGAAGAAAGCTTTTTACGAAATACAGTTCATCGTATAGAACCCTTTGTAGATAAAGATAATATATTTGTAGTTACAAATAAGGAATATATAGAGAAAATTCAAGGGGAGTTATCTCAAATTAATAAAGATAATATTTTTGTTGAACCAAGTAATAAGGAAACTGCTACATGTATAGGTTTAGCAGCAGTTAAATTACTAAAAAGAGATAAAGATGCTGTTATGATAGTACTACCATCTGACCACTTTATTGAAGGAGAAAAGACTTTTTTAGAAACTCTAAAAGTTGCAGTTGAGATGGCAGAAAAGAAAAGAGGATTGATAACATTAGGAATAGAACCCACTAGGGCAGAAACAGGGTATGGCTATATAGAGATGGGTGATCCGGTTATAAGTTCAATGAAGACTTACAAAGTAGCTAGATTCACAGAAAAACCTAATGGTGAGGTAGCAAAAGATTTTATTTCAAAGGGTACTTATTTATGGAACTCAGGCATGTTTGTATGGAGGGCAGATGTTTTTTTAAGAGAGATGCAAAAATATCTTCCTAAAATGTATAACTCAATTACAGAGATATACAAGCATATAGACGAAGAAGATGAAGAAGAAGTTATAGATAGAGAGTATAAATTAATAGATGGTATATCTGTAGACTTTGGTATTATGCAAAAGACAAGAAAGGCATATGTAATAAAAAGTGAATTTCAATGGGATGACATTGGTAGTTTCGCTGCACTAAGCAGATTTTTAAAGGAAGCGAAAGGAAATAAAGTTTTAGGTTCAGCATATTTACAAGCTAGCAATAACTGCACCATATTTGGTAAGAAAAGTTTAGTTATTGGATTCGGAATTAAAGATCTAGTTATAGTAGATGCTGGTGATGTCATATTAGTTATGGATAAGAGTAAGGATCAAGCAATAAAAGATTTAATTAATGGAATGAAAAATGAGGAGGATTTACAATCGTACCTTTAAGTTTAAAATGTAAAATTTATAATGGAAAATAAAAAATAACGCTGTCGCATTAGTATAAAGCTAATGTAGCAGCGTTTTTTATAAGATTTTAAATGGCAATTCCAAATGATTTTTTTTGATTATTTAATGAATTTTCTAAAGTAATTCTTAAATCTATCATCCAATCAGGTTCGTTATTCCACTTTTCTTCTACAGAGCGAAGTATACGGATATATCCGTATAAATTAGCATATCGTCTGAAAACAGGAAGTAATTTAAGCATTTCATCAGAAATATCATATTCAGAACGATAGCCCGTAATAAATTCATTTACCGAAGGCTCTACCTGATCTTCTGGAAGATCTTCTTTTAGGCTATCTAACGATTGCTCTAAATCCATTGCATACCAATGATACATGGCATCATCAAAATCTATAGGGGTATAGTCTTGTGTTATCTCATCATAAAATACATTATCAGTCTCAAAATCATAATGAATAAGACCATAATTTTCCTTTGAATTTGGTAATTTTGAAAAATAAGCTTTGAGTATATTTAGTTCATTTTTAGCATCATCTTGATCTGGAAAGGTGGACAATACATCTTCCATCCAACAGAAAGTTTCTTGCCAATCATCACGTTTATTGTTTAATGGAACAAATTCACTACTTAGTTTATGCAATTTTCCTAAAGATTTACCTAAACCGAAGATCAAATTCTTTGTCAAAGGTGTTTGTGATATTTGTTTGCCAGAGGCTTTTTTAAATGCAACAGCATAGAATGTTCCCCAGGGGGTGTTTACAACTTCAAGTTCGTTACCAGATCTAGATAAAATAGTATCTACTGCAGGATAGTCATTATTTCTTAAATATTTTAAAAATTCAAGCTCAGCAAGTATTTTTTCTTTGATTTTTTCTTCAGCAGGTGCAAATCTAAGGAAAAAAGTATCGTCTTGATTATTACACCAATAAACTGCATTTGATGAAATTCTAAAATACTTTAAAAGATTAGGATCATTATAGTCATATTCCCAATTTTCAAGTATCATATGAGCCAAATCTTGGTTGTCAAACAAATATTTTAATCTTAACATTCAACTTAACCTCTTTTCATATTTCTTTTATTAAATTTATTTATTCTGTTATTATAATAGGATTTTTTGCTATCTTTTAAAGTTTTAAGTTCTTTCAATTGGGTTTTGAAGCTATTAAATCTTTCAATACTCAATGTTCCATTCTCAAGAGCTTCTTTAACCGCACAGCCAACTTCTTTATCGTGCTTGCAGTCCCTATATTTACACTGATTTGCCAATGAGTATATATCTTCGAAACTTTGGGAAAGGATATCCTCGTCAGCCCATAACTGTAGTTCCCGAATACCTGGGGTATCAATAACGATGCAGCCTGAACTATGCTGTAAAAGCTGACTACTTGTGGTAGTGTGTGTGCCCTTGCCATTAGAACTGCTTATAGCATTTGTTCTTTGTATTTCATCACCAAAAATGTAATTAATAATCGTTGATTTTCCTACACCAGAGGAACCAAGAAATACTACGGTCTTACTGCAACATAAATATTTATTAAAGATATTCATATTGATATTATTTATAACACTTATGAAATGTACATCTATCTTTTTTGCAACAGTATTTATTTTTTCTATATAATCAGGTATGTTATTGCAAAGGTCGCATTTATTTAAAAGTATAACGGGTGTAGCGCCACTACTAATAACTAAGGTAATATATCTTTCAATTCGGCCTATATTAAAATTGTCATCAAGACCACTTACAATAAATGCAATATCTATATTGGAACCTATAATTTGTTCTTCTATATTTCCTCCAATCATTATTCCATCTTTCATTTTTCTACCGCCTGATATAGCAAGTTTACGAGCAAAATAGTTTTTTCTTGGTAACATTGCAGTAATGATTGCTTCGATATTATTAATAGTTTTAATTACAACCCAATCTCCAACTGCTGGATAATCTTTTTTAATATCTGCATTATACATGAATTTACCACTTAGTTTGCAGTTCAAATCACCTATTTCGGAACGAACTATATAGTTACCTTTATGCTGAGTTATAACTCTAGCAGCTAATAATTGACTATCTAAATCTAAATAGGGCTCAAAATTGTTTTGAAAATAAGTATTCCATCCTAACTTTTCTAAACTCATAAAATCTCCTTCTGTGGTATGCTAGCATTAAGCTTACCTAAATTTAAAAGCTTAATGATTATAAAATAAAGTTATATGAATAGAAGAACAACTATAAGTGATTTAAATTATCAATTTAGGATATTTGCAAAAAGAACATAAAAATACCACAGTAATATTAACCCTACTGTGGTATACCTAATATTTGGACATAAAAAATACACGCTAACCTGTACCGTGAATTCTAACGTTAACTATTAAGGTTGAAAGGTTAAATCAAGGTTGTTTAAAAGGTACAGAAAATAAAGAGTATAGTAAATACTCCCTCAGAATCCTTTTAAACGCATATGCAATTATTTTAAAATCACCTCATATAACTTTTGCATAAAAAAATTCACTCCTTTCACCTAACATTTGTTATTAAGCTTTGACTAGAATATATCACAAATTTAAAGAATATTCAATAATTTATAAATTAATACAATAAAGTAATATCCTAAAGGAATAATGTTCCCTTTAGGATATTACTTTATAATTGTTCTAATTGCTTGGTATAAACAGTATTATAAAATTCTAACGTTTTAATAGCTGTTTTTTGCCATGAAAAATCTTTGGAACGTAAAAGTGAGAGTTTGCTAAATTCATTTCTTAAAGATTCACTGCTAAGGATAAGTTCAATAGATTTTATAAGTTGAGTTTCTGAGTATGGATCAATTAAAATTCCACAGTTGCCAACTACTTCTGGTATTGAAGTAGTATTTGAAGTGATTACAGGGGTGCCGCAACTCATAGCTTCTAGTGGAGGAAGTCCGAATCCTTCATATAAAGAAGGATATACAAAACATTCACATGCATTATAGTAAATTGGCAGGTCATCATCTGGAGCAAAACCTGTAAATTTTATATAGTCATTCATATTAAGTTTATCTACTAATTTAACAAGTTCTTGGGATTCATCTCTATAAGAGCCAACAATAACCAGGTTATATTCTTTATCCATGTGCTTTGAAACTTTTTCAAAGGCTGTGATAAGAGAATAAACATTTTTTCTTTTACTGAATCCGCCTATATATAAAATAAATGGCTTATCTACACCATATTTTTCTTTAATAATAGCTCTGCTCTTTTCTTTATCCATTGGAACATATTTTTTATCAGCTGCAAGAGGAGTAACACATATCTTATTTTCATCCATAGGAAAAAACTTTAATATATCGGATTTAGAATACTCAGATACAGTTAATATACCAGAACATCCTTCTAAAATCAGAGGCATCTCTTTTAAAAACTTATTAAGGTATCCGCTACCAACAGTTTCAGGCATAATATAAGGAATAAGATCATGGATTGTAACTAGCTTAACACAGGGAATAGATAGATTTAATCCTATTCCATTTTGAGGAACATGGTATAGAGATATATTTTCTTTTTTTAAGTTTTTTGGAAAAAAACTATCTTGAAAGAAGCGCTGATATTTTTTTGAGCACATAACAATATTGGTATTTTTCCGCTTATAGCTTTCATAGCCATCTCCAGACCAATATATTTGATAGGAATTTTCATTATCTATGTTAAGTAGATTTTTAAGAAGGTTCTCAGTATATGTTCCTATACCACTACCGTTATACCAGGTAATACCTCTACCATCAATGGCAATTTTCATGTTTTCAACTCCTTAAAACCTTTATATTACATATTAATCAAGTAATAAATAAGTGTTACAAATAGTTAAAACTAAACACACATTTATAAAATATTTCATATATTACCTATAGAAGGTATATGGAGGAGGTATTTTGAAAGATCAAGATATATTAGAAATATTAAAGTCCAAGTATCAATTATCTGTAACTTCAATTGAAAGGATTAAGGGAGTTTATAGGGTAGAAACTGAAGAAAATATTTACTGTTTAAAGATAGTGAATTATAATTATCCTCATTTTTTGTTTATATTACAAGCTATAAACTATTTAAGAGATAGAGGATTTTATGATACTCCTGAAATCAAATATACAGTTGAGGGCAGACAATATGTTCAGTGTGAAGACAAATTTGCATATTTAACCAATTGGTTAAAAGGCAGAGAGTGTTCTTACGATAATCCTATAGAATTGTCTATGGCAGCAAGAAAATTAGGAGAGCTTCATAGTGCAAGTGAAGGTTTTGAGATTAGTAACAATATGGAGCCTAGAGTTGGATGGCTTAAGTGGATTGAAGTCTATAGAACTAGAAAAAATGAGATATTAGATTTTAAATATAAAATAAAAGATAAGAAGATAAAAAACAATTTTGATTTGAAATATGATTCTTTAATAGAAGAAGAGTTAGAGAGGTGCGATAAATCTATAGAGAACCTATGCTCTAGCAATTATGAAAAAAAGATGCTTAGGGATATAAAGTATGGAGGGTTTTGTCATCATGATTATGCTAATCATAATGTGATTATTAATTCGCAGGGAGCTAATATTATTGATTTTGATTATTGTATCTTAGATAGCTATCTTCATGATTTAGCAAGTTTATTGTTAAGAGCTATGAAGTATGACAGATGGAGTGAAGATAGGTTTAAAACAATTCTTAATGCGTATAGAAGTGTTCATACATTAGATGAGGAAGATATAGGAATAATGATAGCTTTTATGGAATTCCCTCAGGATTTTTGGCAGAGAGGAATTCAGTACTATTGGGAAAATCAACCTTGGGGTGAAGAATTTTTTTTAAGGAAAATAAAGTTATATGAAGAGGATAGGCTTATTAAGCAGTTATTTTTAGATAAGGTTAGAAATTATGATTTTAATAATTTATGAGGAGGGAGTATATGAGTAAAAATGATCATCCAATAAATGATGATTTTTCTGAAGAAACATATAAGGCTAAGAGTTTAGATGAATATGATAAATTATTAGAAGATATGGAAGTTCAAATTAAGGAGCTTAAAAAAATAAAGAAAAGAAAGAAAAAAATGATGGAACTAGAGTTAGAAAAAGAAGAGATTATCAGAAAGATGAACAAAGACATAAAAAACAAACGTAAGTAGAGGTGATACAATGAATAGATTTTTTTATGATAGTTTTCAAGAATATCTCTGTAGTAGAGGGATAAAAAAAGTTGATTTTATGCTAAAAAATAATGAAACCTTAAATAGAAACATTTTAGAGCAGAAGGTTAATAAACAGCTATATGTTATTAAGGAGGTTCATGATGTTTCATGTGGTTTTAATGGTTATTTAAGAAAAAGAATAAATAATCATACATGCAAATATATTGAAGAAGAAAAGGTTCGATATAAAAAGTTTTGTAGGGCCTATGAAAAATTAAAAGAAACAGGTCCAGATAACAATATAGAAGAAGTGTTTTTAAGTAATGGTGATTACATTATAGAACGAGGAAAAGAATGTTTTGAAAAAATAAATGACAATAACTATATGGATTTAGTTAGAAGGAGTATGGAAAGAGTAGAGATTTGTCTTACAGACGTTGATTTTGATAATTTAGGAAAGAATGATACTATAGAAATCGTGAATTTTGAAGATATCGCATACAACATGATAGAGATGGATTGTTATTATTTTTTGTCTAAGCTTAAGAGGAAAGGATTTAATGTGGATTTTAATAAAAGTGTTGATACATTTTGCAATATTGAGAACTTAGATGATAGCAGTGCAATTTTTATTAGATCGCTACTATCTTATCCCCATGAATTCCTAAAATTCTTTGAAAAGTATAAGAAAAACAAGAAAAATTGGAATGAAGATGAATATATAAGAAGGTTAATAAATGGAATTAGAGAAGATGAAAAATCCTTGATATAAGGAGGCTACATGAATGGAAAATCGGTTTTCATATAGAGAATGGCTTAGTGAATATAGTTTGGACATTAAACTTTTTGACAATTATAGCTTTAAAGTAATAGATGTAATACCTCTGAGAAAAGTATTTATCTTAATTACAGATATGGGTGATAAGATTTTAAAAAAAACTTGTTACGGTGAAAAAGATATATGTTTTATGAAATCATCCATAGATTATTTAAAAAGCAATGGATTTATAAATACTATGGATTTTGTTCTAAATAAAGAAGGACATATTTTTACTAAGTGGAGAGAAGATTCTTATATAGTAATGGATTTAATTGATGGAAGGGAATGTGACTATAGTAATCCATTAGATATAAAAATGGCTATAAAAAGTCTTAGTAATATGCATGAGGCTTCAAGAAACATAGATTTTTCAGGTAAGTCGGATAGATTTAGAGGATTTAAGCTAATAAGTAACTTGAAATATAAGCTAAGTGATTTGCAGAAATTAAAAGAAAGAGCTATGGAGTATGACAACAAGAATCAATTTGAAGTTATATTTTTAAATTATGTGGATTATTTTATAGATGCAATGAAAAAAAGCATAGGTGTAATTGAGAATTCACCATATAATGATTTGTGTTTTGACAACAAAAATTATGTACTATGTCATCATGATTTAGCGTATCATAATGTTTTAATTAAAGATGAGGAAGCTTATTTTATAGACTTAGATTATTCTATAGTTGATTTAAGGGTCCACGACTTATGTAATTTTATAAATAAGGTTACAAAGTATAGCTGTTATGATTATGAAGTGCTTAATCTAATTTTGTGTGAGTATAATAGAAATCAGTCTTTAACAAGGAAAGAATATGAAGTTTTATATGGATTTCTTTTGTTTCCAGAAGGTTTTTATTCAGTATCGAGAGATTATTTTTATAGAAAAAAACTATGGAATATTGAAACCTTTGTGTATAAAATTCAGAAAAAAGTACAAGATATAGATGAAAGAGAAGATATGTTAGAAACTTTCAAGAAAAATTATGTAGAAGCTACTTTTTAGTTCCCCCCAAAAAGTAGCTAAGGGCTATTGCAACTAGTGCAATAGCCCTTATTTTTATTTCAAAATACTTCTATATGCTTCTATAGTTTTTTCTGCAGTATCTTTCCAGGAAAAAGAACTTGCCCGGATAAAACCTTTTTTAATAAGGTTTTGTTTTAATGTAGAATCTTCTAAAATATTTAAAATACACATTGCTATATCATCGATATTGTTAGGATCACATAATAGAGCACTATCACCTAAAATTTCTGGTATCGATGTTAAATTAGAAGCTATTACAGAGGTTCCACAGGCCATAGCTTCTATAGGTGGAAGGCCAAATCCTTCATAAAAAGAAGGATAAACTAGGAGCTCAGCACCACTATAAAGGTAAGGCATATGTTCCATGCTAATAAAACCAGGGAAAAGCACTTTATCTGTTATATTTAAATCTTCTGCGAGGTTTTTGTATATATCAAAAGATTTGCCCTTACTACCAGCTATTACTAATTTTATATCGTCAGGAAGCTTTCTTAATATTTTATTATAGGCAAGTATTAAGCCGATTATATTTTTTCTAGGGCTAAAACCTCCAACATATAAAATATATTTTTCTGGCAAAAAATAGTGCTTTTTTAAAACCTTGTTGCATACAGATTTATCTATAGGCTTATATATATTTTCGCTAGCGAGATGTGTTACAAATATTTTGTCTTCTGGAAAATTAAAGTCTTTAGATATATCTGACTTTGAGTATTCAGATACAGTTATTATGCCAGCACATTTTGAAACTATAGTTTTCATATAAGTGTTAAATAGATTTAAATAATTATCACCTACGGTTTCAGGCATATGGAGAGGAATAGTATCATGGAGTGTAATAACTAATGGGATGGTCGTATTTACTGGAAGTCCTATGCCGTTTTGAGGTACATGATATATATCTACATAAGAGTTATTTAAATTTACTGGAGTTTTTATATTTTCCCAGAAGTTATTAAATGCACTATTATCTAAAGGATTTATGTGAAAATTAGAATTAAATGAAATATCTAATGAAGTGGTGTCGCCATATAAATTGTAGCAATTCATTTTATCTAAGGTATTAATTGAGTTTATTAACTGGTAAGTATAAGTTCCGATTCCAGTACCTCTATACCACTTGGCAGCACGAATATCTATGCCTATGTTCATATTAATACTCCTTAAAACTTTTTGTACATTTTATATTATTCAAAAGGAGGTAATTGTGTTATGGATAATTCTAATTTTCTATTATATTACATATAAATTATAGAGGGGGTGCGAAGTTATGATGAGAGAGTTTGAAATTGAACGACAATTTGACATTAAAATTGAAAGTATAAGACCTAATAAAGGTGTTTATCAGTTAAGGACAAACAAAGGAGTTAGATGCCTAAAAAAAATTAACTATGGAACTCAAAAATTGTTATTTGTATATGGAGCGAAAGAGCACCTTTACAATAATGGATTTGAAAATATAGATAGATATTATCTAAATACAGAAGGTAAGCCCTATGCACTAGTAAATGAAGATATATATACTCTTTCAGAGTGGATTGAAGGAAGAGAATGTGATTTTTATAGTGATGAGGATTTATCATTGGCATCAAAAGTATTAGCAAATTTTTATTTAGCATCTAGAGGATATGAACCATCAGAAAATAGTAAACTTAAATCTGATTTAGGAAGATGGCCTCATCTTATGGAAAAAAGAATAAAGTCCTTTGATAAAATGAAGGAAATGGTGAGGAAAAAGAAAAATCACAAATCAGAGTTTGACTTAAGCTACATGAAGTCTATGGAATATTATAAAGATTTAGGAATGAAGGCTTTAGGAATATTGAACGAATCAAATTATTTTGAAATTTGTAGAGATACGGAAGAGGAAAAGAGTTTCTGCCATCATGATTTTACTTATCATAATATTATAATTGATGATAATAATACAGTGAGTGTTATAGACTTTGATTATTGTAAAAGAGAAGTAAGGACTTTTGATTTATCAAACTTTATGATTAAGGTTTTAAAGAGAAGAGATTGGGATTTTAATATAGCAAGGGCTATTATTGATAGTTATAATGAGGTGGCACCTCTTAACGATGATGAATATAAAGTGCTATATGCCTTTTTGATGTTCCCTCAGAGATATTGGAGAATTTGTAATAGATATTATTATAATGAAGTAAATTGGGTTCAAAATACATTTAATAAGAAGATGGAAGAACTTATTCAGGAGAGGGAAAAGTTTGAATTGTTTATGAAGGAGTTTAAAGAACATTATAATATTAATTAATTTAAAATTAAAACCATGAACGGATAAAGGTAAATCTTCATAGTATGTAATAAAGAAATTGTACATGCTGATGAGGAGATAGAAATGAATATTGGAGATAGGGTTGTTAGAAAATCATATGGAGGAGATATAGTCTTTAAAGTTATAGATATTGAAAAGGATGAAAATGGAGTTATTAAGTATATTCTAAAAGGACTAAATATAAGAATTGAAGCAGATAGTACCGAAGATGATTTAGAAGTTGTAAATGATGAAAGTCAAGGTGAAACTGATAAAATTTTCAATAAAAAGGTAAATGTAGCTTTAAAAAAAATTCTTGTATCAAGAAATATGAGAGGAAATGCTGGTCCTATTTTAAGACCTATAGATGAACCAGATTATATTAGGAAGGAAAAAAAGGGTGCAGCGATTAAAAATAATGAATTGATTTTTGGAAGACCAGGGAAAATACTTCACATTGATGGAGATCCTGGTTACCTAGAGATATGCTTAAAAACATACAAACAACTTGCAATAGAAGCAGTTGGAAAGGTTGTAGAGGAAAAGAATCAACCAGCTGTTATTTTAAATTTGGTAAAAGAAGTCAATCCAGATATTGTAGTTATTACGGGACATGATGGAATGAGTAAAAATGTTACTGATTACTTGAATTTAGATAACTATAGAAACTCAAAATATTTTGTTGAATGTGTATCGTTACTTAGAAATTATAAATCTAGTTATGATGA
Source organism: uncultured Clostridium sp. (assembly GCA_900548455.1). GTDB lineage: Bacteria > Bacillota > Clostridia > Clostridiales > Clostridiaceae > Clostridium_J. The sequence goes on along the minus strand of URKQ01000008.1, from coordinate 73,019 downwards.
TTTAGTTATTTTTGCTGGTGCATGTCAATCTAATTATGAGGCATTGTTAGATGCTGGTGCTAATTATGCATCAGCACCAAATAGAGTTTTAATTCATTGCTTAGATCCTGTTTTTATATGTGAAAAGGTAGCATATACTAGTATAAATGAAATTGTAGATATTGAGGAAGCTGTTCAGGGTACTATTACTGGAATTAGGGGGGTCGGAGGACTTCAAACTAGAGGAAAGTATAGAGAAGGTTATCCTAAATCACAATATATAAGATAAAAAAGTGGCAAAGGCCACTTTTTTTATTGACTTTTCTTTCTCCAATAACATTTTTAATTTTTTTTATATTTATCAAGATTCTTTAACTCAACTTCATTAGGAATCCCTAACTCAGCTCTTTTTTCTAAGTAGTTATTATAATCATATGGACCGTGGCTAGTTTCATTGTTTATGTCACGTATCCAGCAATATCCTTCGGTGTTATCTTCCTTTTGATTAGTGTACATGTCTTGCTTTGCTACAATAAAGTTGTCATCATAGCCTACCATTGATATCTTACGGGATTTTGACAGATTATCAAACACATATGAACCATCCTGATTTACTATTACTATGCTTTCTGAATTCACCCTGACTACATCGTAGTCTGAAGTTAGATGGATTGTATAATCCCCAGGAGTTGGTATAAAAGATTCTGCTATATCACTTGAGCATCCTGTTAGTATTACAGAGAGTAATATTAAAACAACCAAATTACATTTTCTTAGGGTTACAAATGTTTTTTTCTCCATACGTACATTCTTCTTTTTAAAATTATTATTTTTAATATCTATTATAGATATTATATCTCTAAAATTAATATAGTTATATAAATCCAGTTTTTATATTGAAAAAGGTACTAGCTATGAGAATATTCTTGTAAATATAAACACATACTATTGTCAAATTGATTTAAGGGCTAATATGGTCAATTATCCTGCAATTTATATTTAAAATCATATTAATACATAAAAATCTAATTAAATTTTAACATTGACAAATGGATATAAAATGTTGTACAATATTTGATTTTCTTGACAAGTTGTTAAAAAAAGGTTAGAATGAGTGTGGGAGCCTTTATGGATTATTTAGAAAGAGGGTGTCTGGTGTGCAAATGAAAAATGTATTGACTACGATTAAAAACGATATCGAATGTCATGTTGGCGAAAAAGTCACATTAAAGGCAAATGGAGGACGACGTAAAATTGTTGTAAATGACGGCATTTTAGAAAAGACATATGACAGTATATTTGTAATTAGACTTGATAATAAAGCAAATAGGATGGTGAGCTATAGTTATAGTGATGTATTAACTAAAACAGTTCAATTAGTATTTGCAGGATAATAAGAAGAGACATTCTGAAAAATTGAATGTCTCTTTTTCATGTCTGGAAAATTATATTAAATAAAATGTTTTTTAAATAAAAAAGAGTAATAATTAAGGATAATCTTCTATATACATTATTAGTAGGTATTATAGGAGGGAAAGTTATGGACTTGAATTTAATAAAAGACTATATAGAGTATGAACAATCAATTGCACAAAATGATACGAAGGTGTTTATAAAAGAAGAATACGTTATACCTGATACGCTACCAGATGTTGACAATATATTGATGCTAGATGTGAAGCCAATGATAACAAATAAAGAAGTAGGTGTTGATAAGGTTAATCTTGAAGGACAACTTCAATATACTATTCTTTACATGGCAAAAGAAGGAGGAGCTACAGAGGCTCATTCCGTTAACTATAATGGTCATATTTCCGAAAGCATAGATATGGTAGGTGCTCAGCAAAATATGTACTGTGATATAGAATTAGATATTGAACATATGGATTGTATTATCATTAATGAGAGGAAAATAGCTATTCAAGGTTTTGTTGTTTGTAAGTGCAACGGTTACAATATAAATTCTTTTGAAATAGTTAAAGACGTTCATGAAGGTAAGGATATTCAGTTTCTAAAAATTCCTATGACAGTAGATAAGGTGATGGAGCCTATAGAGACAGAATTGCTTGGCAAAGCTGAAATGAAAATTGACATGGACAAAAATGAATGTTTAAAAGTAATTAAGTACAACGTATCTATAAGTAAAAAGGACGTTAGAATTTATGAAGGTGGACTTAAAATTGAAGCAACCGCTAATGTAGTAATTTTGTATAAAGGAAAGAATGGAAGAGATCTTTTCTGCATAAGTGAGAATGTTCCATTATATAAAGAAGTTACAGTTGATAAGTTAAAACCTAATATGGAATATTTCACTGATTTTCAACTTTACTCATTTGAATATGATATTAGACAAGATGACATGGGCGAAAATCGAGTAATAGACGTAGAATTTATAGTTAAAGCTATAACAAGAGTTATGTATAAAGAAGAAGTAGAAGTGATAGAAGATTGCTATTGTCCATCAAAAATCTTAAATATGGATAATAAAGAAAATAATATTAACGTTATTCAAGGACAAGGTTATTCTGAAACTTTAGTTAAAGGGGATATAGAGGTAAAAGATGATGATATAAAACCAACTAAAGTAATAATGACTACTGGTAATGCAATTATAACAGAGCAGACTATTAAAAATGATAAGGTTGAGATAGAAGGCTTATTAAAGGTTTGTGTATTATATGGAACTGAAGACGAAGAAAAATATATTGTTAATTTAAATGATGATATTCCATTTAGTTGTAAAGTAGATATTGCAGGAGCAAAGCCTAATATGCAAGTTGCTGCACATGTTTGCTTAGAGATGGTTGAAGGTAGTCTAGAGGCTGGTAATATATCTATAAGGGCTATAGTTAAAGTTCATTGCAAGGTTTATTACAGTACTAAAAATAAATTTGTAGTTAATATGTCTATGAGTGATGATGAACTTCCACCTAAAAAATCCAGTGTAATTATATACGTAGTTCAACCTGAAGATACTTTATGGAAAATAGCTAAAAAGTATCTTACTACAGTTAATGAATTAATGAATATCAATGAACTTGATGATAAGGATGATATTAAACCAAATCAAAAACTTATTATTCCAGGTAGGGCAGTAATATAAATTATAGAGGTATAGCATGATTTATTGCTATACCTTTATTATTTAAAATGTGAAACTGTTGTTGAAATCCCATTGGAATTTCTTCATTCATTTTCGATTGTTAATTTTAAACTTTAAATTGAAATTGGATAAGCATCTAATTGATTTAAATTATTAAGTTTGCTACTATATAAATTGCAGACAGATTGTAAGTAAAAAAATGCTGCAAAGTGAGGTGTAGTAAATGGAAATTAGAGCTTATGGAAAAGTTAATTTAGCTTTAGATGTAATAGGAAAAAGGCAAGATGGATATCATTTGTTAAAAATGATTATGCAAACCGTTGATATATATGATGTGTTAACTTTTAAAAAGGGTAGTAAAGGAATAACAATTACTAGTAATAAGGAGTTTGTTCCTACTGATGAAAGAAATCTAGTTTATAAGGCAATTATGTTGTTTTGTAATACATATAATGTTGAACCTGCAATAGAGGTGAATATTCAAAAGAATATACCGGTTGAAGCAGGAATGGCTGGAGGAAGTACAGATGCAGCAGCATCATTAAAAGCTATGAGGGATTTGTATGCTCCAGAGATAACAAATGAAGAATTGATGAAAATAAGTGTTAAAATTGGTGCTGACGTACCATATTGCATAAATGGGGGTACCGCACTGTGTGAGGGAATTGGAGAAATTATAACACCTTTAAAACCTTTTGAAAATAAGTTGCTGCTTGTTGTAAAACCTAATTTTGGAGTCTCTACAGTAGGAACATATAAAGCTTTTAAAATTGATGAAATTAAGGAACATCCGAATGTTGAAAAGCTAGTTCTAGCGGTAGAAGACAACGATATGAAATATGTTGCTCATAATATGGGTAATTTATTGGAAATGGTTACTACAAGGGAGCATCCTGAAATAAATCAAATTAAAAACATAATGGTAGATATGGGTGCAGAAGGTGCCATGATGAGCGGAAGTGGACCAACTGTCTTTGGACTGTTTGAGAGTATTGAAAAAGCAGAAAAGTGTGCAAAAGAGCTGAAAAATAATTATAAAGAAGTATTTGTAACAAGAACGGTAACTCCAGTTTAATGGGGTACCGTTCTTGTTTTTTATTTATGTATAGACTATGTGTGCATTTGTAGTAGGTGTACATTCTATTACTTTATTTTACTACAGAGCCTATGTATATAAATAAAGTTGTAAGGTAAAACTAATTCGAGATAAAAGGGTAATTTAAAGGAGTGTTGTATTATGTTTAAATCTCTTATTGACAGAGTAGATATATATTTAATTATCTTAGTATTGCTAACAACTTATACCCTAGTATTTAGCGATGTAAGGTATTTTTCACGTGAAAATAATGAAGTAGCAAAAAAGCAAAGTTTTTCGGTTGGAATTGGAATGCTTATTATAGTTGGGGCAATTTATATAATAAAGCTTATATGGTTTTAATGTGTAGGAGGAGGGTAGAGTAATGAATACTAAACAAAGAGAAGTTATATCTAAAAACACAAAAGAAAATATGGATTATCTTAGAAAGCTTTTTACTAATTGTGGAGACATGGTTTTTAGAGAATTTAATTGTGGGAAAATTCATTGTGGAGTTATATATATCGATGGAATGGCTGATAAAGTCCTTTTAGATGATTACTTATTTGAGCCACTTATGGAGATGGCAGGAGATGTAGTTAATCCAGAGGAGCTAAAGAGTAGAATAATTGCTATTTCTGATATGCGAGAGATTGATAAACTTACAGATGGAACTACGGCGGTTTTATCAGGTGAGACTATGGTGTTTATCGAAGGCTTGTCATCGGCTATTATTGTGGCTAATAGAAGTTGGCCAAACAGAGGAATTACTGAACCATCAGGAGAGACGGTAATAAGAGGCCCAAGAGAAGGATTTACAGAAACAATTAGATTTAATACAGCTTTGGTTAGAAGAAGAATAAGGGATACAGGTTTGAAGATTGAACAAACACAATGTGGAGTGAGATCTAAAACAGATATTGCACTGGTTTATATTGAAGATATAGTTAATGATGAAGTTTTAAAGGAATTAAAAGAAAGGTTAAAGAGAATTGATATCGATGCGATTTTAGATAGTGGTTATATTGAACAATTTATAGAGGACAATGAAAAAACACCTTTTCCACAAGTACAAAGTACAGAAAGGCCAGATGTAGTGGCCGCAGCTGTATATGAAGGAAGGGTAGGCATAATTGTGGATGGATCACCTTTTGTATTAATAGTTCCTGCAGTTTTGGTAGATTTTTTTCAAGCCCCAGATGATTATTACAATAGCTGGATAAGTGGTACTTCGGTAAGATTTCTTAGACTAATAGGTGTAATGGTAGCTCTAATTTTACCAGGGCTCTATATAGCGGTTACAAGTTTCCATTCTGACTTAATACCAACAAAGTTAGCATATGCCATAGCATCATCTAGAGAAGGTGTACCATTTCCATCTTATGTAGAAGTTCTTTTAATGGAAGCAGCATTAGCATTTTTGATTCAAGCTATTATAAAACTCCCTAAGCCTATAGGATCTACTATTGGTATTGTTGGAGGATTAATTATAGGACAGTCAGCAGTTACTGCAGGATTGGTAAGTCCTATTATGATTATTATTTTAGGAGTTACAGCAATAACTACGTTTTTAATTCCTAATTATGAGGTGACTTCAGCTTTTGCATTTTTTAGAGTTGTTATTATAATTTGTTCATCTATACTTGGCCTATATGGAATTATGCTTGGCGTAATATTCTTAATAATACATTTAACGAGAATAAAGAGTTTTGGTATTCCATATTTAGCTCCAGCAGTAGACTTGGTATGGAGCGATTTGAAAGATTTATATGTTAGGGCGCCTCTTAAATATTTTATTAAGAGACCAGAGTTTTTAAAACCAAGAAATAAGATAAGACAAAAATAAACTTTAATGGAGGAAACCTATGGAGAAGAAGGGCTTTATAGAAGAATTTGCTTTATTTTCGAGTCTTTCCGTTTCTATGATAGGAAGTGGAATATTTTATGCTCCAGCAATTATTTCAAAGTATGTTGGGCAAAATGGATGGGCTGTTTCAATAATTACGGGAATAATCGTATTTTTAATATTTTTAGCTATAAATAAATTAATAGAACTTAATCATAACGGAGACATAACTGAGATTTTGGCTAATGTTTATGGAAGTGTAATAGGTAAGATTTTAGCGTTTCTTTTTTCTTTGTTTATGATAATTGTGCTAGCTTTATTTTTAAGAGGGTTTTCAGAGGTTATTACAATGTATCTTCTCACTAATACACCGACTGAGGTGATTATTACTACTCTTGTATTTATAGGTATGTATTTAAGTCGAGGGGGACTTGCAAATGTGGTACATTTTAATGAAATAGTGTTTTGGATTATGTTTGTTCCTATAGCTATTATACTACTTTTAACGCTGCCAGAAGCAGACTTTAGCAACTTATTGCCTATTGGTGGATATGATGTTATAAGCTATTTAAAGGGTAGCTTTGAAATGCTATTTTTATTTAGTGGATTTTGCGTAGCCTTTGTTTTATTACCATACGTAAGAGAAAAGAATAAAATTAAATCAGTTGTAGGAAAGAGTTGTATTTTTGTATCTATATTTTATGTGGTTATATTTACTATTGTGTGTGCTACATTGTCAAATGCACAGGTGTCAGATAGTATTTTTCCAACAATAACAATGCTTCAATCAATTACGTCAAGAAGTGGAATACTAGAAAAATGGGATAGTTTAGTAATGTCCCTATGGGTAATTTTTTATTTTACTTCTTTTGCAAATATATACTATTTTGCATCAATTATAATTAAAGATATTTTTTGCATAAAGGATGTGAGAACAGCATCTGCTATATATATTCCTATAGTTTATGTAATTGCAATGTTTCCGGAAAATATAATTGAAGTAAGAAATCTTAAATATAATTATTTAAGAATAGGACTTATGTCTATAATAGTTATTATTATTGGGCTAACATTAATAATCAGTTATTTTAAGACAAGGAGGGGAGCTATTCGTGAAAAATAAATTTGTTAAGATAGCAACTCCATTACTTATGGCTCTATTGCTTACAGGCTGTTGGGATAGTGTTGAAATTGATAAGAAGGCATTTGTTTCAGCTGTAGCAATTGATGTAGGAAAAGATATAGATAAAAAGGATGAGGGTATTGATTTTTTTAATATGGATGAAGATGATAGAGAAAATTTGAGTATCGTTAAAGTAACATATGACTTTCCAGATATTCGTAATATGGATACGCAAAAAGGAACTACTGAAAAACTTTATCTCTCTGTTGATGGATATTCTTTAAGTGATGCATATATAAAAGCTACCAGTAAAACAAGTAGAAGTCTTCATTTTGGTCATAGTAAGCTATTGCTTTTAAGCGAAGAAGTATATAATTATCCTTCATTAGTGAATGAATTTATGGATTATATAGAAAGAACACCTAGCATTAATAGAGCTATGATGATGGCTATTGTAGAGGGAAGTACTGAAGATTATTTAAAATCAAAGCCTATGCAAGAGGATGGGGTAGATAATTATATTACAAATCTTTTAAGGAATAATAGAGATAATGGTAGTTTTAAGCCTGTAACAGTAACAAAGTACATAGATATGGTAAAGTCAGATAATTTAGCAATACTTCCTATTTTTAAACTAAAGGGAGAAAATGATATTGAGTTGATTGGTGGGGCCATTATTGAAGACTATACCATAAAGGATAAAATAAGCAAATCAGAAATGGATAATATACAAATATTGGATGGTGATGTAGGAGCATGTAAAAAGGTAATTACAAATGAAACTCATCCAATAGATTACTATATAGAAAATGTTAATACAGATATGCAAGTTAAGTATGAAGATGATAAACTGTATATTAATTACAATGTGGATGCTGAAGGTGACTTAAGTGGATATTATTCTGGAGCTAAATCTATAGATAATATGGATATTCAAAATATAGAAAGTGAATTTAGTGATACTATAGAAAAAGAGCTTTTAAATACAATCCATAAAGTTAAGGACGACATGGAAATTGATATTTTAGGAATAAAAAGTTCACTTGAAAAATACCATCCTATGATTTGGAAAAAGGTTAAGGATGATTGGCCGAGGGCTTTAAATGAAAGTGTTGTTTCTGTTTCAGTAGATTGTAAAATTAGAACAATAGGAATTTCTAATTAAAATGTATATAACTTGTCCAACTGGCAATAATCAAGATATTAAAAGGATTATTGTTGGAGGAGTTGTATTATGAAAAAACATGTTATACCCACAGTTATTACTGTTTTTATAGTATTAGTATTATTATGTGAGATGATAATTGGATTTAACACTAAAAAGGTTAGCTTGCAGTGCAATAAGGACGAATTAATTGAAGATATTTCAAGCAAAATTATAAGATTCCATGTTATTGCAAATAGTGATGGTGAATTGGATCAGAATTTAAAATTGAAAGTAAGAGATGAGGTTTTAAAATACATTCAACCATTACTTAAAGATAGTTACGATATAAATCAGTCTAGAGAAATATTAAAAGAAAAAGATGAAAAAATCATTGAAATAGCAAAAAAAGTTATAACAGAAAATGGGTATGACTATAAGGTAGAGACAACTTTGACAAAGGAAAATTTTCCGGTTAAAACATATGGCAACATTACTTTGCCACAAGGTGAATATGAGGCATATAGAATAATTATTGGAAGTGGAGAAGGTCATAATTGGTGGTGTGTTATGTTCCCACCTATATGTTTTGTAGATATTACAAAGGGTGAAGTCGCTTATGAAGAAACAGAAAAAGAAATGGGAAGAGTTTTAAGTGAAGAAGAACTAAGAATGATTGAAAATAAAATTGACCTTAGTGAAGATGAAAAAGCTAAAATTTTAGATACCACAGAGGATAATGAGGTAGTGGTAAAATTTAAAATAGGTGAGATGTTTAAAAGTTTATTTAAGTAAAATGAGGTTGAATATAGTAGTGAACATAGATACAATAAAGTAGTATAATTTGTTTATGTTCACTATTATTATTTTTGTTGAATAGATTGTACTGAGGAAAAAATATCTTAGGAGTGATAATATATGAAAAAAAATATAGCCGTATTATTTGGTGGCCAATCAACAGAGCATGAAGTGTCTAGAGTTTCAGCATCATCTGTTTTAAGTAACATTAATAGAGATAAGTATAATGTAATTCCAATAGGCATAACAAAGGCTGGAAAGTGGTTTCAATACAAGGGAGATATTAAAAGTATTGAAAATGGAGCATGGGAATCTGATTTAGATAATTTAATTCCTAATGCTATGGAGTTGTTAGTAGATAAAAAGGTTGAAGTTGTATTCCCAGTATTGCATGGTATGTATGGGGAAGATGGTACAATACAAGGGCTTTGTAAGCTTATGAATTTGCCATGCGTTGGGCCTTCAGTGATGAGTTCAGCGGTATGTATGGATAAGGTATATACAAAGTATTTATTGGAGCATGAAGGAATTAAACAAGCAGCCTATGTTGTTGTAAATGCATTTGATTATAATAAAAATCCTAAATCTTTTTTAGATGAGATAGAAACAAAGTTAGGATATCCTGTTTTTGTTAAACCATCAAATAGTGGATCATCTGTTGGAATTACAAAAGCTCATAATTCACAAGAGTTAGAATGTGGACTAACAGAGGCTTTAAAATTTGATAGAAAAGTGTTAGTTGAAACAGGAATTAATGCACGAGAAATTGAAGTTGCTGTTTTAGGTAATGATGATCCAAGGGCATCTGTAGCAGGAGAAATTATTCCTGCAAAAGAATTTTATGATTATGAAGCCAAATATTCTAATGCTGAATCAAAACTTTTAATACCCGCAGCACTAAATGATGAACAAATGGAGTATATTAGAGACTTATCTATTAAAATTTATAAGAAGTTAGATTGTGCAGGTATGGCTCGAGTTGATTTCTTAGTCGATAAAGATAATAGTGAAATTTATTTAAATGAAGTTAACACACTTCCTGGATTTACAAGCATAAGTATGTACCCTAAAATGTGGGATGCAACAGGTTTATCTTATGACAAATTAATTGATGAGTTAATAGAATTAGCTATTGAAAGAGGCTAATATACAGAAGCACCATTACTTTCAAGTTGATAGTTAAGGGATTAAATAGTAAAATTAAATTGTATCAATCAAAATATTTATGCTTAAATGAAGCATATGATACACCATATTATAAAAAGGACAGGTGAATAGATTATGACAAGAGCATTAGCAATGGTTTCTGGTGGATTAGACAGTATTTTGGCAGCTAAATTAGTAGCAGATCAAGGAATTGAAGTCATAGGAATTTGTTTTAGATCACACTTCTTTAATGAGGAAAATGCTGTGAGAATGACTGCGCAAATTGGTATTCCACTAAAGGTTGTGGATTTTAGTCCAGAGCATTTTGAGATGGTAAAGAACCCTAAAAATGGTTATGGGAAAAATATGAATCCATGTATAGATTGTCATGCTATGATGATGAGATATTGTGGTGAGTTATTAAAAGAGTTGAATGCTGATTTTATAATTACTGGAGAAGTTTTAAATCAACGTCCAATGTCTCAAAATAAGATAGCCCTTGAAAAGGTAAAGAAAGAAAGTGGAATTGGAGCTAAAATACTACGTCCGTTGTGTGCCCAAAGATTAGCACCTACAGAGATGGAGGAAAATGGACTTGTAGATAGAGAAAAACTTTTAGGAATTCAGGGAAGATCTAGAAAGGATCAAATGGAGTTAGCTGAAAGTTGGGGTATAAAAGATTATCCGTCTCCAGCAGGTGGATGTAAGTTGACAGATCCAAATTATTCACATAGATTAAAAGAACTTTTAGATCATAATAGCGTTCCACAAATTCGTGAACTAGAACTATTAAAAATAGGAAGACATTTTAGAGTTACAGATAACGCAAAGGTTATATCTACTAGAACTCAAGATGAAGGAGAAATATTAAAAGGATTGATAGGGCAAGGAGACACTATTGTTCTTGTTAGGGATTATAATGGTTCTATGGTAGTCATAGTTGGAGAAGCTACTGAAGAAGTTAAGAGATATGCAGCAAGAGTTGCTATAAGATATAGTAAGGGAAAAGACGAGAACAATGTAGCAGTAAAATTTACAAAGTATGGAGAAAAAGAATGTACCATAGTGAATGAGAATTGTGCCACTGAAGAAGAATTGAATTCTCATATTATTTAATTGGATGTTTGTGAAGTGAGGGATATTTTTGGATAGGGATGCAATAATTAGAGTTAGTAGCATACAAAATAATGATGAAGAAGAATCTATAGAAATAGTAAGTAAGGGAACTTTTTTTAAAGATAATGATGAGTTTGTAGCTAAATACGATGAGACAGAATTATCAGGATTAGGAGATACATCTACTACTTTTAGAATTGGAGAAAATTATTTTAGTCTTATTCGAGAAGGTGATACTAACACAAGTATGTATTTTAAAAATGGGAAAAGTAATTCTATAGTATATAATACACCTCATGGTGGATTATCTTTGAGAGTTAAAACTAATAAGGTAGACATTGACATAGATGAAAAGGGTGGAAATGTTAAAGTAGATTACGATATTATAATTGCAAGAGAGCAAATTATTAACACAAAACTGGTTGCTACAATCGATGTAAAATAATCCATATAGAAATAAGGCTATACCTTAAGATTGGTATAGCTTTAATTTTAAGTTATAGGGGGATATTTATGTATAGCTTTGATGATATTATTGGGGAAAGTGATAAAATTAAGGATGTTGTAAACTTTAGTAAAAAAGTATGTAATTCAATGTCACCTGTGTTTGTATACGGGGAAACGGGAACAGGTAAAGAATTAATTGTGCAGGCTATTCATAGCAGTTCTATGAGAAGTAGAGAGCCTTTTATTGCGCAGAATTGCGCTGCCATACCTGAAAATTTACTTGAAAGTATTTTTTTTGGGGTATGTAAAGGTGCTTATACAGGTGCTGTAGAATCAAAGGGATTGTTTGAACTTGCTGGTACGGGAACATTATATCTAGATGAGCTTAATTCTATGAATTTGGATTTCCAAGGGAAATTATTAAGAGTTTTACAGGATGGTAAATATAGAAGAATCGGAGAGAATGTTACAAGAACTAATAGAGCAAGAATTATAACATCTGTAAATGAAAAACCAAGTTTCTTGATTAAAAGCAATAGACTAAGGCGAGACTTGTACTATAGATTAAATGTAATAAGAATAAATATACCCAAGATAGATGAAAGAAGAGAAGATATTCCTTTGTTAGTAAAAAACTTTATTTTAAAATATAATAAAAAAACAGATGCTAATATAACTGGAATTAGTGAAGATGCAATAAATATCCTTATTAAAAGGGAGTATGATGGTAATATTAGAGAATTAGAGCATATTATTGAATGTGCTATAAATATAAAAAGAGAGGGAATTCTACAAGTAAAAGACTTAGATGTAGAAATGGATGAGAAAGATACATCTCTTAAGAAGAAGATTGAAGAGGCTGAGCAAAGATATATAAGAGAGGCGTTATTAATATGTAATTACAATGTAAGTAAAGCAAGTGAATTATTAAAAATACCAAGGCAAACTTTACAATATAAAATTAAAAAATATAGCTTGACAAATATGGTAAAAAATGCAAAAATATAATTAACATATTTGATGCGTATTATAGAAAGTTAAACATTTTCCACCAGCATTATAGATTTTTTATATTTTTAGTGTATACTTATTATAGAAAATGTAGATGGACTATAATAAAAACAATTCAGTTATCAATATTAAATGTTGTAATTTGAATGAATGTTTAATATTGTTTCATGTTTTATACAACATCATTTTATTCTCACACGATTATCACACATTTTTATACAAATCACAATTAATCCACAAATATTTTTATATTTATACTCTATTTTTGTTGCCTTAGATAAAATATATTTAATTTAGGAGGTGATCCTTTGAATAATGATGATTTGAATAATAAGAGTGTTATTGAATTAAAGGTTATTGCAAAGGAAATGCAAATTAAGAATTTTAGGACATTGAAAAAATTAGAATTAATTGATGCAATTCAAAGGGAATTATTATCTAAGAATGAAGAAAATAGTGAAATGAATATAAAAGAGGAACAGGGCGATTTTTATGGTGCACAAATTAAAAAAGATGGAATAATATTAAGAGAAAAAATTGCTAAACATGAAGTGGAAAAAGATTGTGGAAGTATAAATAAAGATGAATCTGATTGTAACGAAGAGTTATTTAATGAAACATCTGAAGAAAGTAGAGAAACTATGGAAGAAATTAAAAATGATAATTTAGAAGATAAGAGAGAACGATTAAAAACACTTATAAGTGAATCAGAAACTGCTAAGGGAATATTTGAATTAAGTGATAATGCAAACTTTGGACTTTTGAGAATGAACAACTATATCAGTAGTAATGAAGATATTTATGTATCTATTTCTCAGGTAAGAAGATTTAATTTGAAAAATGGAGACGAAGTTGAAGGAAAAGTTAGAATGTCTAAAGAAGGAGAAAAATATAAGGCACTTCTTCAGGTTTTAAAGATTAATGGTGAAAATCCAGAAAGAGCTGTAAATAGAGCTCCTTTTGAGAAGTTAACACCTATATATCCTACTGAAAGATTAAAACTTGAAGTTGAGAATTCTAAAGATTTATCAACTAGAATAATGGACATTGTATCACCAATAGGAAAAGGTCAACGTGGAATAATAGTTGCTCCTCCAAAAGCAGGTAAAACATCAATATTAAAGAAAATAGCTCATAGCTTAGCTGATAATCATCCAGAAGTTAAAGTGCTTGTACTTTTAATAGATGAAAGACCAGAAGAAGTAACAGATATGCAAAGATCAATTAGTGGAGATGTAATATATTCAACATTCGATGAAGAACCAGAACATCATACAAAAGTAGCTTCTATGGTATTAGAAAGAGCTAAAAGAATGGTTGAACAAGGTCAAGATGTTGTTATTTTGCTTGATAGTTTAACAAGGTTAGCAAGGGCGTATAATTTAACTATAACAAGAACAGGCAGAACGCTATCAGGTGGATTAGATACAGGTGCATTGCTTATGCCTAAAAAATTCTTTGGTGCTGCTAGAAATGTAGAAGAGGGAGGAAGCTTAACAATACTTGCTACTGCACTAGTTGAAACTGGAAGTAGAATGGACGAAATGATTTTTGAAGAATTTAAGGGTACTGGAAATATGGAAGTACATCTTGATAGACAACTTCAAGAGAGAAGAATATTCCCAGCTATAGATATTTACAAGTCTGGAACACGTAGAGAGGACTTATTGCTTACTAAGACTCAATTAGAAGTGAGCTATAACATAAGAAAATTTATGCATAATGCAGGCAATGCTCAAGGTATAACTGAAAAATTGTTAGGTATATTGTCAAAAACTCAAAATAATGAGGAGTTTTTTGATATTGTTTCAAAGAATCCAGATATAGTAAAGTAAGCTTTACTGTAAAATAGCAACTATAATTTAGTTGCTATTTTTTTTGTAAATAAATTTTATATAAAAAAATAAGAGAAGGATTCCCTTCTCTTATCACCAAGAATATATATGTTATTCGCTCTTAAGGTTGAATTTTTTCATGAACTTGTCAACTCTTCCGCCTACGTCTACATTCTTTTGCTTTCCAGTAAAGAATGGATGACATTTAGAACAAATATCAACTTTTAATTCATCTTTAACAGAACCAGTTGTGAAAGTGTTACCACATGCACACTTAACTACAGCTTCACTGTTATAATTTGGATGTATTCCTTCTTGCATTCTTTTTCACCTCTTTCGATATTACATATATACCCGTATTATCAACTACTTGATTATAGCATAGTAATAAAACGTGGTCAAGGAGACTGGAGCAAATATTCAATAGTAGTATATGGAATGTTCATTTGATTAATAATGACTTTTTTAATAAAATAATAATGTAGAATATTAGTTATAACATATATATTAGACTTTGGAGGAAAATTGTCATGAGCAAATTATATTTTAGATACGGTGCAATGAACTGTGGAAAATCAACTAACCTTCTTCAGGTGGCATTTAATTATGAAGAAAGAGGAATGAGTGTTGTTATAATAAAACCTAAGACAGATACAAAGGGAGGAAATAAAGTAGTATCTAGGCTTGGAGTAACAAAAGAAGTAGATATGTGTTTTGATAAAGGTGAAAATATTTATGAGGCTATAGAAAAGTATATTAGTTCCAAAGGAAAAATTCATTGCATTTTAGCAGATGAAGCACAGTTTTTCACTAAAGAACAAATAGATCAAATGTTTAGTATAGCAGTTAAAATGAATATACCAGTAATTTGTTATGGACTTAGAACTGATTTCCAGATGGAAGGATTTGAAGGAAGTGAGAGACTTTT
The DNA here is from genome assembly GCA_900548455.1 of uncultured Clostridium sp. GTDB lineage: Bacteria > Bacillota > Clostridia > Clostridiales > Clostridiaceae > Clostridium_J. The sequence goes on along the minus strand of URKQ01000008.1, from coordinate 57,468 downwards.
ATTAATAGCACATAGTTTAGAGGAGTTAAAAACTATTTGTAAATGTGGGAAAAAAGCAATTGTTAATGGAAGAAAAATTAATGGCAAATTTGTATTTGAAGGGAACCAAGTTGCCATAGACCAAGAAGATAATGTAGAGTATGAATCTTTGTGTGCTCAATGTTATTTTGAATATAAGGAAAATAAAAAATAAAGAAATGTGGTGTAGTTAATGAAGAAAACAACGGTAGGAGGTCAAGCTGTAATAGAAGGGGTCATGATGAGGGGCTTAAAGGGAATTGCCACAGCTGTACGATTGACAGATGGATCTATAGATGTAAAGATGGAAGAAAGTACAAGTTTAACTAAAAAAAATAAATTCTTTGGCTTACCTATTATAAGGGGATTCGTATCATTAATTGAATCCTTGATAATTGGTATAAAGAGCATAGAATACTCAGCTTCATTTTTTGAAGACGAGGATGAAGAAGAATCAAAGTTTGATAAATGGTTTCAAAATACATTTAAAGATAAGGCTAATAATATTTTAATGGGGATATCCCTTGTCTTATCTTTAGTACTTTCAGTAGCCTTGTTTTTTATATTGCCAACGCTTTTAGCTAGTGCTGTGAAAAAATTCATTACTTCTAATGTAATAGTATTAAATATTATGGAAGGTATAATAAGAGTTATTATATTTTTATCATATGTTTTCTTTATAGGAAAGTTAGAAGATATAAATAGATTATATCAATACCATGGAGCTGAGCATAAGACCATTTTCTGTTATGAGAATGGAGAGGAATTAACTCCTGTTAATGCAAAAAAATATGTTAGATTTCATCCAAGATGTGGCACTAACTTTTTATTTTTAGTTATGGTGATAAGTATTATAATTTTTTCCTTTACAGGATGGCAGTCTGTATGGCAAAGAATACTTTCTAGAGTATTATTGTTACCACTTGTTTCTGGTGTTACCTATGAAGTTATAAGGTGGCTGGGTAAAAGTGACAGTAAGATAGCTAAAATTATTGCATGGCCAGGATTGTTGTTGCAAAATATAACTACGAAGGAACCAGATGAATCAATGTTAGAGGTAGCTATAGTTGCGTTGAAAACTGCAGAAGGAATTGAATAGAACAAATAAATAAAACAAACATAGGAGGATATATGGATATTAATAGCGCTTTAATTAAAGGATATGATAAGTTAAAGTCTGAGAATATTGAAACATATCAACTAGATGCACAGCTTTTATTAAGTCATGTTTTGAATGAGTCAAAACTATATTTAATGATGAACCGGAATAAGGAGATTTCAAAAGAAGTTGAAGAGAAATTTTTTTCTTTAATTGATGAGAGAAAGAAAAAAAGACCCATGGCATACATTCTAAATAAAGTTGAATTTATGGGCTTAGACTTTTATGTTAGAGAAGGAGTGCTAATACCGAGACCAGATACAGAAATATTAGTAGAAGAATGTATAGAAATAATAAATAAAAAAAAGTATATAAATGTGTGTGATATGTGTTGTGGAAGTGGTGCTATAGGTATATCAGTTGCCATGTTTGTAAAGGATACTAATGTATGGTCTTTTGATATAAGTGATGAGGCCATAGCTACGACAGAAATAAATGTAAAAGATATGAAATTAAATAATAGAGTTAAGGTGAAAAAGAGTGATCTTTTTCATGAAGCAATAAAACAAAAGTTGAAATTTCAGATGATAATTTCTAATCCGCCGTATATTGAAGAAAATATTATACCTACATTAATGGAAGATGTTAGAGATTATGAGCCACATTTAGCATTGAGTGGTGGTATAGATGGACTCGAATTTTATAGAAAAATCTCATGTGAAAGCAAGAAAATATTAAAAGAACAAGGATATTTATGTTTTGAAATAGGGCATAATCAAGAAGATGCAGTAATTGAAATTATGAATTCTAATGGTTTTATTGATGTTTATTGCTTAAGAGATTTGAGTGATAATCCGAGAGTAGTAATAGGCAGATTGCCATGAAAACTATTTTTATGATATAATGGAATGATGTAAAAAATTGATTTTTGACTAAAATTACGGAGAGTGTTATAGATATGTTAGAAAAATTAGGATTTTTGGAAAATAAATATGACGAATTGTCTAATAAGATAAGTGACCCAAGTATTATGGCAAATCAAAAAGAATGGCAAAAGCTTTGCAAAGAACATGCAGAACTTGAAACCATAGTAACAAAGTATAGAGAGTATAAGGAAGCTGAAATAGCCTTAGCAGATAACAAGGAAATGTTAAATGAAGAATCAGACAGAGAAATGAGAGAAATGATTCAAGAAGACATTAAATCTTTAACTGAGGAAATTGACAAAGTAAAAGAAGAAATGAGAATATTACTTTTACCGAAAGATCCAAATGATGACAAGAACGTGTTCATTGAAATTAGAGGAGGAGCTGGGGGAGATGAAGCAGCTCTATTTGCAGCAAATTTATTTAGAATGTACACAAGATATGCTGAAAGAAACAGATGGAAAATAGAAGTTATGAGTGCTAATGAAACAGACATTGGTGGATTTAAGGAAGTTGTATTTGCTATAAAGGGTGATAAAACTTATAGTAAATTAAAATATGAAAGTGGAGTTCACAGAGTACAAAGAGTTCCGGATACTGAGTCAAGTGGTAGAATTCATACATCTACAGCTACTGTTGCAGTACTTCCAGAAGTTGAAGACGTTGATATAGATATAAATATGAATGACATAAAAGTAGATGTATTTAGAGCTTCAGGAAATGGTGGTCAGTGCGTTAATACTACTGACTCTGCTGTAAGAATGACACATTTACCAACAGGGTTAGTTGTTTCTTGTCAAGATGAGAAGTCTCAATTAAAAAATAAAGAAAAGGCTTTGAAAATTTTAAGAGCTAGATTATATGAAATGGCAGAAGCAGAAAGGGCTAAGACTATTGCAGATGATAGAAAGAGCCAAGTTGGAACTGGAGATAGAAGTGAAAGAATAAGAACATACAATTATCCTCAAGGAAGAGTTTCTGATCACAGAATAGGATTGACTCTTTATAAATTAGATTCATTCTTAGATGGAGATTTAGATGAAATGTTAGATGCACTAATTACTGCAGATCAAGCAGAAAAAATGAAAGCTATGGGAAATGGTTTTTAAGATATAAGTTATTAGTGGAGGAGTAAGAGGATGGATATATATAAAGTCCTAAAGAAACAGAGAAAATCTTATAAGAGGTTCATGCTGTTCATGGGCTTTATTTTTCTATTATTGCCTGTGGTTTTATGGATTTCAAAACGATTTGATTTATTTTTTATAATATATCTTTGTATTATAGAAATATTAATTTTAATGGCAGTTTTAATTAGATATAATGAAGAATATTTAAAATTTCATGTTAATGAAGATAAATTAACTGTAGCTATAGCAGGTGGAAGAATTAAATATAGAATTTTGTGTAGCAAAGTTGCAATAATTCATACTATACCAGAGGAAAAAAATTTTGATATCTTAATAATTACAAAGTCAAAGTTTAGGAATAAGAGACTAAGGATTGTTACTAAAAAGGTATTAGATAAATTTAAAGATGTAGAACATTATTATAATAAAGTAAAAATGCCTAACGAAGGAGAGTATTATTATTTTCTAGTTAGGAGAGGTGGAGCTAAAAAGTATCTTCTATTAGATACATTATTTAAATACTGTATGAATGCAGTTTATACTGAAAATTCAATACAACATATAAAAGAATATAGAAAATCGAATAAATCAAAGACTTCATAAATATATTCATAGTATAAAAATATTTATGGAGGAATTATGAGTAATACAATATTCTTTATTGGTTTATTTTCAGCGATAGTTTCATTAATAGGAACTATGGTAGGTGCTTTGATAGGTGTATCTATAAAAAATCCAACAGACAAATTATTAGGAACATTATTGGCGGTATCTACAGGAATTATTATTTCAATAATATTTCTAGAACTTATTCCAGAATCAATTGAAAAAATAGGCTTTATAAAAAGTCTTATAATTATAATAGCAGGGATACTTATAATATATTTAATTGATTGTTTAATTAAAAAAGCTAATGAAAGTAGCGATTTACATCCAAGTAAAATTAATCATACAAAAGTTGCTATTTTAATGGGACTAGGTCTTATGATGCACAACTTTCCTGAGGGAATTATCATGGGATTTGGTTTTATAAGGGGGTCAGGGTTAGGCGTTAAAATGAGTATTTTAATTTCAATTCATGACATTCCAGAAGGAATTGCAATGACATCTCCTCTTATAGCAGCAGGAAAAAAGAAATTTAAAATTTTATGGTATAGTTTTTTGGTTGCTTTCCCAACAGTAATTGGAGCATGGATAGGTATGATAATTAATAATATTTCCGCCATGTTTTTAGGTATAAGCATTGCTTTAGCTAGTGGAATTATGTTATATGTTGCATTTGGACAAATGTTGCCTGAAAGTAATGAACTTAATAATAGTTATACTAATGCTATGTGGCTAATTTTAGGGGTAATTTTTGGATTTATAATGATAAATGTTTTATAATAATAAACTAATTTAATAATGAACTATAGAACTATAAAAGAATATAAGTAGGTGAAATTATGAAAACTAAGGTTATAAAGTTAAAAGAGGAAAACTTAGATAAAGATATTATAAAGGAAGCTGGACAAATGATAAAAGAAGGGGGCATTGTTGCATTCCCTACAGAGACGGTTTATGGGTTAGGAGCTAATGCTCTTGATGCTGAAGCAGTTAAGAAAATTTTCATAGCTAAAGGAAGGCCTCAAGACAATCCGCTTATTGTACATGTTGCTAATAGTTCTATAGAAAAATATGTTAAAAAGGTGCCTCAGGTGGCAAAAAATATAATGAAGAAATTTTGGCCAGGACCAATAACTATCATACTTGAGAAAAGCGATATTATTCCTGATGTTACTAGTGCAAGTTTGTCTACCATAGGTATAAGAATGCCTAAGAATGAAATAGCTAAAGAACTAATAGAGCTATCAGGTGTTCCAATTGCAGCACCTTCTGCAAATATTTCTGGCAGACCTAGTCCTACGGATATAACAAGCTGTGTTGAAGATTTAGATGGTAAGGTAGATTGTATATTGGGCGGAGAAAGCAGTATTGTGGGGGTTGAATCAACTATTGTTGATTGCACAGTTAATCCAATATGCATTTTAAGACCTGGAGCTATAACTCTTGAAATGCTAAGAGAGATAGATCATAAGGTTTATATTGATCCTGTCATTATGGAAAAACCAACAAAAGATTTTAAACCTAAAGCTCCTGGGATGAAATATAGACATTATGCACCTAAGGCTCCAGTTAAGATAATTGATGGAGAAATTGATAAAATAGTTGAAAAAATCAATGAAATAGTATTAAATTATAAAGAGCAAGGAAAAACAATTGGAATTATGGCTACAGACGAGACAATAAATGAATATAATAGTGATTTTAAGTTTAATCTTGGATCTAGAGAAAATTTAGAAGAAGTAAGTAGAAATTTATTCCATACACTTAGAGAATTTGATTCTTTAAATGTAGATTTAATACTTTGTGAAGCTTTTGAAGAAAAGGGTATTGGAACTGCAATAATGAATAGACTAAAAAAGAGTGCAGGTTTTGATATATTAAAAGTATAAAATGGAGGGGTGTTAAATGAAAATAGCAGTAGGCTGTGATCATGGTGGTTTTGAATTAAAACATACTATAATGGAACATCTATCAAAGAAAAATATAGAGGTTGAAGATTATGGTACATATTCTGAGGAATCATGTGATTATCCAGAGTTTGGACAAAAAGTGGGAGAAGCTGTAGTTGCAGGAAAATGTGACTTTGGTATTATAGTATGTGGTACTGGAATAGGAATAAGTATTGCAGCAAACAAGGTTCCAGGAGTTAGAGCTGCATTGTGTAGTGATACTTTTAGTGCTCATGCTACAAGAGAACATAATAATGCTAATATATTAGCTCTAGGTGCTAGAGTTGTTGGTCCAGGACTTGCACTAGATATTGTTGATACATTTTTGAATTCTGAATTCCAAGGTGGTAGACATGATGCTAGAGTTAATAAGATTATAGAAATTGAAAAAAAATATAATAAATAATTCTTAGGAGGTAAAGTAAGTGAGCAAAGTTACACAAATTAATCATCCATTAATATTACATAAGTTGGCATATATGAGGGACAAAAATACTGGTTCAAAATATTTTAGAGAGTTAGTAGAAGAAGTTGCAATGCTTATGGCATATGAAGTTACAAGAGATATGCAAACTGAAATAGTAGAAATAGAAACACCAATATGTATAGCTAAATGCCATATGTTAGCTGGTAAGAAAGTTGCTATAGTGCCAATATTAAGAGCTGGTCTTGGCATGGTTGATGGAATGCTTAAATTAATTCCAGCAGCAAAGGTTGGACATATAGGTATGTATAGAGATGAAGAAACATTAACACCAGTAGAATATTTCTGTAAATTACCACAAGATATCGAAGAGAGAGATATAATAGTTACAGATCCAATGCTTGCAACAGGCGGATCTGCAATAGATGCAATTAGTGCCTTAAAAAAGAGAGGAGCTAAAAGCATTAAATTAATGTGTTTAGTTGGTGCGCCAGAAGGAATAAAGGCTGTACAAGAGGCACATCCAGATGTGGATATTTATTTAGCTTCTATAGATGAAAAATTAAATGAAAATGGATATATTGTACCTGGACTTGGGGATGCAGGTGATCGTTTGTTTGGTACAAAATAATATTTATTTTAATTAAGCTTCGAATTTCATCGTCAATTGCCTGCGCTGCGTCACTTACTTAGCTATAAGTAAGCGCGTTTCCTCGCTTAGTTGTTTCCTTGAACTTCTGGCTTACTGAAAATAAATAATAAATAATAAATAGTAAATCTACATAGTAGATTTACTTGCAAAATAGAAAAACATCTTAGAAATTAATCTAAGATGTTTTTTATATTAGGTAAATTTTAATGTTGGGAGTTTTATTTACCGAAATATCTGTTTAATAATCCTAAGAAAGCTTTTCCGTGTCTAGCTTCATCTTTACACATTTCATGAACTGTATCATGAATAGCATCTAAGCCTAACTCTTTTGCTTTTTTAGCTAATTTTAATTTTCCATCAGTTGCACCGTATTCAGCATCTACTCTTACTCTTAAGTTTTCTTTAGTGTCAGCAACAACAACTTCTCCTAGTAGTTCTGCAAATTTAGCAGCGTGCTCAGCTTCTTCAAAAGCTATTCTCTTATAAGCTTCAGCAACTTCTGGGAAACCTTCTCTGTCAGCTTGTCTAGACATTGCTAAGTACATTCCAACTTCTGTACATTCTCCTGTAAAGTTTGCTCTTAATCCTTCAACTATTTCAGGATCAACTCCAGCTGCAGCACCGATTCTGTGTTCATCTGCCCATACTAATTCTCCAGACATTTCTTCGAATTTATCAGCACCAACCTTACATACTGGGCATACCTCTGGAGCTGTTTCTCCTTCGTGAATATAACCACATACTGTACATACAAATTTTTTCATATTAATATCCTCCTTGTTATATATAATTATTTAAAATGTTTATTGTCTTCATTTGTTTCATCAACCTTATGAACTTATTATACAATAAGAAAAAATAATTATCAATAGATAATTATTATTTTTTAAAATAAAATTTCGACATTATAATATAATATCGTTACATATTATAAGTTGGTTAATGCTATGATGATAAAAATTTAATTTAATTTAATACAAGTGAAAAATTGCAACATAATATAAAGAAAATTTACTATTGAAGAATGATACTATATAATAATCTTAACCTATATATGTAGAAAATCTAAATTATTGATGAAGAGAGTTTTGTTATTACTAAGGGACTCAATAATAAATTGTTTAGGAGGATGGTTATGGAGAGAATAGATAAGAAAAACTACTATTTAGACATATGTGAATCTGTATTAGAAAGAGGAACATGCCTTAGAAGAAATTTTGCTGCATTAATTGTTAAAAATGATGAGATTATATCAACTGGATATACAGGTGCCCCTAGAGGTAGAAAAAATTGTACAGATATAGGTAGTTGTAGAAGAGAAACATTGAATGTACCAAGGGGAACTAGATATGAATTATGTAGATCAGTTCATGCTGAACAAAATGCAATAATTTCAGCAAGAAGGCAAGATATGTTAGGAAGTACTTTATACTTGGTTGGAAAAGAGGCGTCAACAGGAGAATATGTTAAAAATACGTCGCCTTGTTCCTTGTGTAAAAGACTTATAATTAACTCAGGTATAGAGAATGTGGTAATAAGAGATGATAAACAGTGTTTTAGAGAGCTTCCTGTTCAATATTGGGTTGAAAATGATGATTCATTAAGTGGAGATGGTTCATATTAAATTGTTAGACTTTTGACGGGAGAAGATTGTATACATTCACTAATTGTCAGAAAAAAACGTTTAAGTTACAAAAAATTAAATATTAACTAGCCGTGGTACCTAAAATAATGGACAAGAATTTTAATATTATATGTACAAACATTGAAATTCTTGTTTTATTTCCGTTTAATTTTTACGTTAAACGTCATGCTAAGAAAGAGTAAAGAAACAAAAAAGTATTTTTAAAATATTGTTTTTATTTAGAATAATGAATATTATATATCTATAGAAGTTACATTTTTAAATTCATAAGAAAAAAATAGTAAAACAGGTTATTGGTGAGAAAAACTAGGTGTAAACTTAAAATTTCCGATAATTTTAAAATATTTAAGTGAAAATGGAGTTTTTTCTGTTTAAATCAAAGGAGTATAATCGAGTGATGGAGGTGAGGCTGTGAATGATGAATCTAAAGGCATTATAAAAATAGTAGGAATGTATGATTTGATTATTACTATTTTAGTTACTTTAGTTTTATTTGTTTTTGTAAAAGTGAAAGTCTTATATTTCGCTTTAGGAATTATGTTTAGCTTTATCAATTTTATTATCAATGCTTTTACAACTGGAAAGACAGCGTCAAAAAATTGCAGGTTTAAGGTTTTTCTTATACTATTATCTTATGCAATCAGGATTGGCTTAGTATGTGGGACAGGCGTTGTAATAATAAATAGTAATAGGTTAAGCTTTTTTATTTTTATAGCAGGATATACTGCTCAAATAATAGCTATAGTTCTATATGGACTAAGACTTAAAAAATTAGAGGGGATGTGATTAAGTGGAGGAAGTAGCACCATTGTTCATATTTAATTTTTTAGGATATGATATTCAGATTACTGAAAGCTTAGTGGTTCAGTGGGTTATAATTTTAATTACTTTAATATTATGTATCATATACAGTAAAAAAGTTAAAAAAATACCTGGAAAAGTTCAGAATGTCATAGAATTTGGAATTGATTTTATAGCCAAAACTGTAAATGAAAACATGGGAGATGGTACAAGTAGCTTCGTACCATACATAGGTGCATTAGGTTTATATTTATTTGTGTTAAATATGATAGCCATGATAGGTATTGAACCACCTACTTCTGATTTTAGTGTTTCACTAGGAATTGCATTGACATCATTCGTTGTAATTCAAGCAAACACTATAAAAAAACGTGGAATTGGAGGATACCTAAAAGGGTACGTTTCACCAATACCAATATTATTACCAATCAATCTTATGGAAAGAATTATGTTACCAATATCCCTTACATTGAGACTTTTTGGTAATGTTTTTGCAGCTAGTATGATAATGAAATTAGTTTATGATGCATTGTTAGGAATAAATTTTGTTGCTGCAATAGGTATACCAATACCATTCCATTTTTATTTTGATGTATTTGATGGAACCATTCAAATGATAATATTTGTAATGTTAACCATGATAAATATTAAAATTACAGCAGAACACTAAACAAAAAATATTTTAATCTTAAGGAGGAATTAATTATGGATTCAACATCATTTGTAGCAGGAATGTCAGCATTAGGAGCAGGAATAGCAGCGCTTGGAGTTATAGGTGGAGGTATCGGAACTGGTATTGCCACTGGTAAGGCAGTAGAAGGTATAGCAAAACAACCAGAAGCAAATGGTAAAATAATGAGTGCGCTTATTATCGGAGGAGCTTTATCTGAAGCAACTGCAATATATGGATTTTTACTTGGATTGTTACTAATTTTATTTGGAGTTAAATAAGTTATTAGGGAATTTTGTTTAACTAAAATGTATATATAGTAAAAGTGAAAGGTAAGGATATTATATGAGCATTGAAGGATTTAGAATATTAGCTACTGCCATTAACTTTATAATATTCTATTTCATATTGAAAAAGTTTGTATTTAAGAAAACTTTAGCGGTTATGAATGCTAGAAAAGCAGAAATCGATGAATCCCTAAGCAAAGTAGCTGAGCGTGAAGACCAATTAAAGTTATTAAAACAACAATATGATGAGAATACTATAAAATATAAAGAGCAGGGTGCTAAGTTAGTAGAGAGTTATAAAGCAAAAGCGGATAATGTATATAAAGAAATAATTGAGGAATCTAAAAAAGAGACTGAAGTTATGAAAGAACATGCAATGAAGCAAATTGAAAGAGAAAAAATTAAAGCTAGCAGAGAAATAAAAGAAGAAGTTATAAACTTATCAATGAAAGTTGCTGAAAAGGTAATAGAGAAAGAAATTGATGAATCTAAGCATAGAGAATTAATTGATGACTTTATAGCTAAGGTAGGTAATTAAAATGTATGAGTTCTTAGACCGACGATATGCTCTAGCGCTTTATAATACTTGTTTTGAGCATGACAATGTAGAAGTTGTTTTGGAACAATTTAAAGAGGTTGTAGATGAATTTGAAGTAAATGAAGGCATATTGAAGATCATTACTAATCCTCAAATTAAGAAAAAAAGTAAAAAGAGAATTTTTACTGAAATGTTTGAGAATAGTATAGAAGATGTTTTGTTAAAGTTTCTGTTACTTCTAATAGATACAGATAGAATCTTATACCTAAAAGAAAAGTATGATCAATTTGAAGAAATATATTTACAAAATAAGAATACTGTAGTAGCCACTGTAACTTCAAGTATTCCATTAACTGAAGAAGAAAAAGAAAAGTTAATGAAAGCATTAGAACATAGATATGGTAAGGAGTTAATCCTAAAAGAAAAAATAGATAAAAGTATTTTAGGTGGACTTGTTATTAATGTTTGTGGAGAAGCTATAGATGGAAGTATTAAAAGTAAGTTAGATGATATTAAAGAAATATCTCAGGGTGTGGATAGTAAGAAGTATGGTAAAATTCAAAATAAACACCTACAAAATATTAATTCTATGGGAATTAGTGAGAAAGAAATAGAACTTGGGGTTGAAGTTGTTACAGCAATTCCATTGAGTGAAGATGAAAAAGTTAAGTTAACTAATAATATTTCTAAGTTCTATAATAAAAAAGTATCATTAATAGAGACTGTAGATGAAAATATTATGGGAGGTATTTTGGTCAAGATAGGCGATGACGTTATAGACGGAACAGTTAAGGACAAACTAAAATACGTTAGAAGAGATATGTTTTTACAACAATAATTTTAAACAGAATAGAGGTGGGACCATGCATATCAAGCCAAATGAAATAACATCTATAATTCAAAGAGAATTAGATAGATATGACAATCATATTGATACAGTAGATACAGGGACCATTATTCAAATTGGAGACGAAATTGCAAGAATTTATGGCTTAGATAATTGTCTTGAAGGTGAACTTTTAGAATTCCCTAACAATGTGTATGGACTAGCATTAAACTTGGAGCAAGACAACGTTGGTTGTGTGTTACTAGGTTCTGAAAAGGGAATAAGAGAAGGAGACATAGTCAAGAGAACAGGAAGAGTAATAGAAGTTCCTGTAGGTGATGCATTATTAGGAAGAGTAGTGGATTCACTAGGTAATCCTATAGATGGAAAAGGATTGATTGCAACTTCAGAGAGAAGACCAGTTGAGGTTGAAGCTCCAGGAGTTATAGAAAGACAATCAGTTAAAACACCATTACAAACAGGAATAAAGGCTATAGATTCTATGATTCCAATAGGAAAAGGTCAAAGAGAACTAATTGTTGGTGATAGACAAACAGGTAAAACAGCTTTAGCTATAGATGCTATCATCAATCAAAGAGGTAAAGATGTAGTATGTATATATGTTGCTATTGGTCAAAAACAATCAACAGTTGCAAATATAGTTAATACTCTTACAGAAGCAGGGGCAATGGATTACACCATAGTTGTTGCAGCAACTGCGTCCCAATCAGCATCACTTCAATATTTAGCACCATTTGCTGGATGTTCAATGGGTGAGTACTTTATGCATAAAGGAAAGGATGCTTTAATCGTTTATGATGATTTGTCGAAGCACGCTGTTGCTTACAGAACAATTTCATTACTACTTCGTAGACCACCAGGAAGAGAAGCATACCCAGGAGATGTATTCTATCTTCATTCTAGATTATTAGAAAGAGCTGCAAGACTTTCAGATAGTTTAGGTGGAGGATCTCTTACAGCTCTTCCTATAATAGAAACACTAGCAGGAGACGTAACAGCATATATTCCTACAAATGTAATTTCTATTACAGATGGACAAATATTCTTAGAATCAGATTTGTTCCATGGAGGTCAGAAGCCAGCTGTTAATGCAGGTATATCTGTATCAAGGGTTGGTGGTAGTGCTCAAACTAAAGCGATGAAACAAGTTTCATCAACATTGAGACTTGAACTTGCTCAGTATAGAGAACTTGCAAACTTTACTCAGTTTGGATCTGATTTGGATAAGGAAACAGTAAAAAGACTTGAAAAAGGTAAACGTCTAATGGAGATATTAAAACAAGGTCAATATGTTCCTATGGATGTTGAAAAACAAGTTATAATAATTTACTGTGGTGTTAATGATTGCTTAAAGGAAATTGCAGTAAGTGATATAAAGAGATTTGAAAAAGAATTCTTAGAATATATAGATACTCATCATAGACATATTCCAAAAATGATTAGAGAAAAACAAGTTTTGGATGATGAGGTTAAAGAAAATCTTAATAATGCAATTGATGAATTTAAAAAGATTTTTGTTGATGGAATTTAGAAGTATCACCTAAAGCTTTAGGAGGTGAAAGTGTGGGAGTTGCAGGATTAGTTGGACTAAAAAAGAGAATAAAGTCTATTGAAAGTACTAGAAAGCTGACTAAAGCGATGTCGTTAGTAGCTACTTCAAAGCTTAAAAAGGTAAGAAGAGTGTTAGCTATAAATAATGATTATTGTCAGGCATATAGAGAAATCATGGCAGAAGTTACCCCTTCTTTACCTGATGATAATGAGTATGTTCAAAAAAATAGTACTAATAAAAAACTAATTATAGTAATAGCTTCAGATATGGGAATGTGTGGATCTTATAATAATGCTATTGCAACTAAATTAGAAGAGATTACAAAAGATAACAAGAGTGAATATTCTCTTCTAGTATTGGGAGAAAAAGGGAAATCTTTATGCAAAAGACATGGATATGAAATAATAGAATATGATAAGAAGATTTCAGATATACCTGAACTAGAAGAGGTAAGCAATGTATTTGAATATGGCTTTAGTAAATATTCAGAGGGACTATTTAGTGAAGTGATTATTGTGTACACTTGGTTTAAAAATACAATCGTTAGAGAGGTAGAGGTTCAACAATTATTACCATTAAAATTCGATACATTTAAAAATGAAGATGTAGTTAAAGGTGAATTTGATGTTGAAGGTAATGGTGAATCTTTAATGGAGGTTTTAATTCCATCATATTGTAAGTGTGTATTGTTTAATTCCGTGCTTAATTCTAAGGCATCAGAGCACAGTGTTAGAACTGAAACGATGAACAGTGCTACAAAAAATGCTGATGAATTAATTTCAGCTTTAAAATTGAAATATAACAGAATTAGACAAGGCGCAATTACACAGGAGATTACTGAGATTGTCGGTGGTGTTGATGCACAAGGGTAGACAATTTATATTTAAATAAGTATAAAAATATATAGATAGGAGGAGTTGCATTAAAATTTTACGTAGATTTCGTACTAGTAATTTAATGTGACGGATAGATATGTTACAACGTATTGGAAAAGTAGTTCAAGTTATTGGACCAGTAGTAGATATAAAATTTGATGACGATGCACTACCTAATATTTATAATGCTATTGAAATAAAGCTTGACGGAAGAGTTATCATTGCTGAAGTTGAACAACATATGGGTGATGATATAGTTAGAACAATAGCAATGGAGTCTACTGATGGGCTAAGACGTGGTGTTAAAGCAGTTGATACAGGAAGACCTATTGAGGTACCCGTTGGAAAAGAAGTATTAGGTAGATTATTCAACGTGTTAGGACAACCTAAAGATGAAAAGGGACCTGTTGCAACTGATAACTATTATACAATCCATAGACCAGCACCAAGTTTTGAGGAACAATCAGTAGAGCCTGAAATGTTTGAAACTGGAATTAAAGTTATAGATTTAATTGCTCCTTATCAAAAGGGTGGTAAAATTGGTTTGTTCGGAGGAGCTGGTGTAGGTAAAACAGTTCTTATACAAGAATTAATCAACAACATAGCAAAAGAACATGGTGGACTTTCTGTTTTCACAGGAGTTGGTGAACGTACAAGGGAAGGAAATGACCTTTACAATGAAATGTTAGAATCAGGAGTTATTGATAAAACTGCTTTAGTATTTGGACAGATGAATGAATCTCCTGGGGCTAGAATGAGAGTAGCTCTTACAGGTCTTACTATGTCTGAGTACTTTAGAGATCAAGGTCAAGATGTATTATTATTTATTGATAATATATTTAGATATACTCAAGCTGGTTCAGAGGTTTCAGCTCTTTTAGGAAGAATTCCAAGTGCTGTTGGATATCAACCAACACTTGCAACAGAAATGGGTGCTCTACAAGAGAGAATTACTTCTACTAAGACTGGATCAATAACATCAGTACAGGCTGTATATGTTCCAGCGGATGACTTGACAGACCCAGCTCCAGCTACAACATTTACGCATCTTGATGCTACAACAGTTTTATCAAGAGCTATAGTTGAACTTGGAATATATCCTGCTGTTGACCCGTTAGAGTCATCATCAAGAGTATTAGATCCAAGAATAGTTGGTGAAGAACATTATCAAATTGCTACTCAAGTAAAATATATACTTGAGAGATATAAGGAACTTCAGGATATTATTGCAATCCTAGGAGTAGATGAATTATCTGATGAAGATAAAGTTCTTGTAAATAGAGCAAGAAGAGTTCAAAGATTTTTATCTCAACCTTTTACAGTAGGAGAACAATTTACTGGTATTAAAGGAAAATACGTTCCTGTAAGTGAAACAATTAGAGGTTTCAAAGAAATATTACAGGGTAAATATGACGATATACCAGAATCTGCATTTTTATTCGCTGGAACTATAGAGGATGTTATAGAAAAAGCTAAGGCTTTACAATAGTATAAGTGGATGTGATAGAATATGAAAAAGTATTTTGACCTAAAAATTATTACTCCAAATGAAGTATTTTTTGAGGGGCAGATAATTAGTTTAAACTGTGAAACTACAGAGGGCAGATATGGAATTCTTGTTGATCATTGTGCTACTATAGCGGGAGTTGTGCCTACTATTACAAGCTTTACTGATAAAGATAGTAATAGTTATAGTGCTAATACAGATAGAGGAATTCTAAAGATTAGAAACAATGAGGTCACTATTTTATGTGATAGTGCGTCGTGGACAAATAAATAGATAAAAAAGTGTCGTGGAATGATTATAAGTCATTTCATGACACTTTTTTTTGTAAGGAAAATTAAATATAGTAAGAACACATTTAAATAAAAATTATATATTATTAATATAGGATTAATAAACATAATTACTATAAATCTTGCTAAATAAAAATTAAATATTTGAATAAAATCCACTCTACCGCTAATAATTTAAATAGTCATATAAGTTGCAATAAAGGTTATTTATTTTATTAATTGTAACAGATATAAATAAGAGGTGGATTATGGGGGATTTATATAAAAAAACATTGATAGTATTTATATTAATATTCAATATAATAAACAACATTATGGTTGGTTATTGTAATGAGTATAATAGTACTTTTTATAGAGAAATTAATAAGGAAATAGAGCTAGAATTGTGTGAAGGCAAGGTCCAAGGGAGTTTTCAAATAAAAACTGACTTACAGGTAACACTAGATAGCATTGTAAAAAATATTAATCAAATTATAGGACAAGTTACATTTATTAATGATGATGATTTTGAAGTTGATAATAGTGATAGAAGGTTTACTGGGAATATAACTAAAATTCCATATAAAAATACATTTTTAATTACTTTAAGTATTAATGTATCAGGAGAAAAATTAGATTACCATGAAATAAATGTGTTAAAGAACAAATTTGAAAAAGTTTTATCCCCAATTAGTAGTGAGGTGGAGTATTCACTATGCGTAAGAAGTAAAATCTTAAATAATACTATGGAAGAAGCCAATAACATTATTTTAAATAAATTAAAAGAACACAAGGCCCAAGAAACGGAATCCTTAAAGATTAACAATGGATATTGTATTTCAAGTAATTTAGGTGAAAGTAATAAAAGAATAGTATTAGGAAGAAATATAGATTTTAATTGTGCCATAGTTAAATATTCCTCAGGCTGCTATTTGATAATGGGGACACCCGAGATAAATATAACATATTAATAGTAGCATTTGATAATGGAGGATTAACATGGGTAAATTTATTATAAAAGGTAACAAGAAGTTAAATGGATGTGTAAACATAAGCTCAGCAAAAAATGCAGTATTACCAATACTTGTATCTACTATATTGGTTGATGGAGTTACAACAATATGTGAAGCACCAATGCTTGAAGATGTATTTGTATTATGTGAAGTACTTAAATCACTTTCTGCAAATTTAATTATAGATGAGAAAAAAAGAAATATAATAGTAGATACTACAAAGTTAAATGATAATGAAATAGATAATGATTTGGTAAGAAAAATGAGAGCTTCTTTTTTAGTAACAGGTGCACTTGTTGCAAGATTTGGAAAAGCAAAAATATCTTTGCCTGGTGGCTGTAAAATAGGATCAAGGCCTATTGATTTGCACTTAAAAGGGCTAAAAGCATTAGGTGCAATTGTTAATGAAGAAGGTGGATATGTAGAAGTTGTAGCAAAGAAGCTTAAAGGAAGCAATATATATTTAGATTTTCCATCTGTAGGAGCTACGGAGAATCTTATGATTGCAGCTACATTAGCTGAAGGTGTTACTTATATTGAGAATGCTGCTAAAGAACCAGAGGTAGTAGATCTAGCTAATTTTTTAAGATTAATGGGTGCTAAAATTAAAGGTGAGGGAAGTAGTACAATTATAATTGATGGAGTAAGTTCTCTTAAGGGAATAAAATATACACCTATATATGATAGAATTGAGGTAGGTACTTTTATGATTGCTGCGGCAGTTACTAAGAGTTGTATTGATATTGAAGGTGTTAACGAAGAACATTTAATGCCTATAATTAGTAAATTAGAAGAAATAGGTGTGAAGATACTTATTGATGGAAATAGGATGCATGTGAATGGTGAGGGCGATTTTAAACCAAGTGATATTGTAACTATGCCGCATCCAGGATTCCCGACAGATATGCAGGCACAAATTATGGCATTACTTTGTACAATTGAAGGGAAAAGTAGTACTAAGGAAACTATTTTTGAAAATAGGTATATGCATGTTCAAGAATTAAGAAGAATGGGTGCTAATATAAATGTTAATTCTAGGATAGCCACAATAGAAGGGGTAAAATGTTTGACTGGAGCAAGAGTTACAGCTACGGATTTGAGAGCTGGGGCAGGCTTAATTTTAGCTGGATTGAGTGCCCAGGGTGAAACAATTATTGATGATATATATCATATTGATAGAGGATATGTATCAATAGAAAACAAATTAACAAGTTTAGGAGCAAATATAATTAGAGTTGAAGATTAGTTTTATATTTATATATGGAGAGTTGGAATATATTCCAACTCTTTTGTTTTGGTTATGAATTTGAGCAATGTTTTGTAATAATAATTGAGATTTATAAATACATATAATCATATATCATTTTAAATTAGGAGGGGTAAAGTGAAATACAATAGAGGGATAAATTATAACATTACCTATGATAAAGTGGTTAAGTATATAAAGCCTATATTAAATATTATTGTTTGTTCAACAGTGTTATTAGCCTTTTTAATTTTTTCTTATAATTTGATTTTAGGACCTGAAAATGAAATTAAAATATCAGAAGTTAAAAAAGCGGATAAAAATAGTAGTCAAGTATCTGGAGAATCAATTAAAAAAGAAGAAAGTATACAACCAACTTTTTCTAGTATTAATATAGATACAGTAAGTGTATATATTAGTGAAGAAAAAAAAATTGAAAAAATCCCAATTGAAGAATATATAAAAGGTGTAGTATCTAGTGAAATGCCATTAAATTTTAGTAAGGAGGCATTAAAGGCTCAAGCAATTGCGGCTAGGACATATACAGTGTCAAGAATACAACGGGGCTCAGGATGTGCTAAGTGCAGTGGAGCAGACTTATGTGATACGATTCATTGCCAAGTATATACACCAAAGGATAAAAAAATTGCGCAATTAGGGAGTGAAGGTGAAAACAAGTGGGCGCTTGTAGAACAGGTTGTGGAGGAGACTAAGGATATGGTATTAACTTATGATGGATCTGTTATAGAGGGAGCGTTTTATTTTTCTACTAGTAGTGGTAAAACTGAAAATGTAGAAGATGTTTTTTCTAATTCATTGCCTTATTTAAAGAGTGTTGAGAGTCTTGGGGAGGAAATAGCTCCAAGGTATAAAGAAAGTAAGACTCTCGACAACAATAGGTTTGTAGAAGCTATTAATAATAATTATGTTGAAGCAAATCTTTCGGCTACGGATTTGCAGGATAAAGTAAAAATTAATAGTTATACAGATGGAGGATGTGTAAAAGACATAACACTTGGAGGTGTTTCAATTTCAGGTGTAGATTTTCGTAAGTTATTTGGATTAAATTCTGCAAATTTTACAATTGAATTTTTAAATAATGAAGTTGTAGTAAACTGTACTGGGTTTGGACATGGTGTAGGTATGAGTCAGTGGGGAGCGAACGTAATGGCAGTAGAGGGGAAAAAGTGTGAGGAAATATTAAAACACTATTATACGGGAATAGAAATAAATAAGATAAATCAATAGGCTCTGTAGTAAAAAGTAAAAAAGTTTTGTGATTTCAATTTGTTATCACAAAACTTTTTTTGCGTTAAGTTAAATTCATATATTGGATTTTGTGACATTATTTTTATTTTAAATCACTAAAATAGCTAATTATATAATAAAAATTAGAAAAATATTTGCTTATGATGTATTAATTTCCTAATATACGTCCAAAATACAGTTGGAGGTGTTTTTATGAACAATAAACTTAACAAGGTTAAACAATTCTTCAAAAAAGAAGGTTTCTATGTAATTCTATTTGTTTGTTTATGTGCTGTTGCCACAGTAGCTGCAGTAACGGCTACTAAGAGTAGAGCTAATAATAAGGAAGATGTAGCACTAAAACAAATAGAAAATGAGGTAGTTAATCAGCCAGAAAAGCCTGACAATGCATTACAAGTTCAAGATAATCTTGAGCCGGTTCCTGTTGTTGAAGGAAATAATATACAGGCTGTATCTAATCAGCAGGAAATAAAATTTTCAAATCCTGTTGAAGGAACCTTAGGAAGATCATATTCTGAAGATCCTGTCTATTGGGCTACTACAGATAGTTATAAAACTCACTTAGCTATGGATATTAAATCTGAGCAAGGAACGAAAGTTTTAGCAACAAGTGCAGGAGTTGTTAAGAACGTTGGAGTCAATACAGAAGGTACTTATATTGAGATTGATCATCAAAATGGATTTAGTACAATCTATGGAAATCTACAAGAAGAAGTATCAGTAAACGTTGGAGATTCTGTTACTGCAGGTCAGGAAATTGGTAAAGTTGGAAATACTACAAATCTTGCTTATGAAGAGTATGGTAGTTATCTTCACTTCCAAGTTCTTGAGAATGGCGTTGAAGTAGATCCAGCAAAATACGTCAGTTATGAGAAATAGCTGAAATTAATAACTTTCTTATCAGTTTTTTCTTTAATGAAAAGACTGATAAGAAGGTAATTTAAGAAGGTAATGTAGCATATTTATAATTATAGAAGGGTTAAGGAGGTAACACTTTGAAGGACTATATTGAAGATAGAGTACTAGAAGTAGCAAAATATATAATTGAATCAGAAGCAACAATAAGGAAAACAGCTTCAGTATTTGGAGTAAGCAAAAGTACGATTCATAAAGATATGACAGAGAGATTACCTAAAATAAATGCACAAATTGCTGAAGAAGCTAAAAATATTTTAGATTTAAATAAAGCAGAACGACATATTAGGGGTGGAAGAGCTACAAAAATGAAATATAAAACAATTGAAGGTTAATTAGAATAGTAATATAATAAATATAGATATATTTAGGAAAAAATGTATAGAAATAAGGAAGAAAATACTGAGGAGCAGGAGTGAATTAATAAAATGTTTTTTTTTGGTATAGGAACTGATATGGGCATAGACCTAGGAACAGCCACAGTACTTGTCTATATCAAGGGCAAGGGAATAATGTTAAAAGAGCCTTCAGTTGTAGCGATTGATAGAAATGCAAATAAGGTTTTAGCAGTTGGTGAAGAAGCTCATAGAATGATTGGAAGAACACCAGGTAATATAATTGCAATAAGACCTTTGAAGGATGGAGTAATATCTGACTATGATGTTACAGAAAAAATGCTTCAGCACTTTATTAAAAAAGCATGTGGAAAAAGGAAAATGTCGACTCCTAGAGTTGTAATGTGTGTTCCATGTCAAGCTACAGAAGTAGAAAGAAAGGCTGTTGAAGATGCTGCAATGAATGCAGGTGCAAAGAAAGTAACGTTAATAGAAGAACCGTTAGCTGCGGCTATAGGAGCAGGACTCGACATAGCAAAGGCTAGTGGTAATATGGTTATTGATATTGGTGGAGGAACTACTGATGTAGCAGTCATATCATTAGGTGATATGGTAGTTAGGGAATCAATTAAGGTAGCTGGAGATGACTTTGATGAAGCGATAATTCGTTACATAAGGAAAAAACATAAATTAATGATTGGAGAAAGAACAGCAGAAGAATTAAAAATAAATATAGGTTGTGCTTATCCAAAAGAAGTAGATGAAAAAGCTGAAATAAGGGGAAGAGATCTTATTACAGGATTACCTAAAAATATAACGGTTTATTCTAGTGAAATGCAGGAAGCTTTAAAAGATGCAGTGATGTCAATTGCAGAGTGTGCTCATTCTGTATTAGAAAAAACTCCACCTGAATTAGCAGCAGATATATCAGATAAAGGGATTATCATGACTGGTGGAGGAGCATTGTTAGATGGACTGGATAAGTTAATTGAGGATATTACGCATGTTCCTGTATATATCGCAGAGGATTCTGTGTCCTGTGTTGCAATAGGAACAGGTAAGGCTCTTGAGTATGTAGACAAGAGTGATTCAGGGTATAGTGGATATGGTTTCCCAATCAACGATTAGAGTGAATATTACTTAAATAATAAGTTGAGTTATATTTAAGTTTATATGGTTATAAAAACTTATTTTAAAAGGTGTATTGGTAAATGTTAATTTCCAATACACCTTTTAAAATTGAATTGTATGATACTAACCATTTATAGTACTTAAATAATATCCATGAATGAGTCCGTCGGCTATGACTTTTGATATTTCTAGAATTAGACTTAACCGAATGTTTCTATTTGTAAAGGGTTCATCAATATCACTAGAATCTACAATTCCAATTATTGAAATATCACCAACTGGAGAAAGTGATTTTCCAACACCTTTACCAGGATTTATTGGATAATTTCTAATTTGAATTTCTCCTATTTTTTCACAAGGGCCTAAGCAAGCATCGATTCCTATTATTTTTGAGTTGGGATGCTTTAATTTTATATCGTAAAGTTTAGAATCTAGGTTTAGGGCATGGATTGGTTCAGATATAGTTCCATATACGGGTAAAGGAAAAAATTTATCTTTTAACATACTGCCAATAATAGGTCCAAGGCAGTCGCCAATGCATCTATCAGTGCCAATACATACAACAATTGTATTATTGTCAATTTTATCTTTTAAAAAATTAGATAGGGAATAGTAACCTAAAGGATCTTTATAATGAATTTTAACTTTGCTCACAGAAACACCTCCATAAGAATTTATATGAAGGAATATAGGTATAAATTCTTAAATATATGGAATAATTTATATAGTACTTTGTGAGGTGTTTAATATGAAAAAGAGGTTGTATTCTTTGTTTGTAATTATTTTTTCTGTGCTGGACATAATTTTTATGATTAAAATATATGATTTTGAGAAAAATAAAGATGAACTTAATGAAAGTAATAATATTGTAAATTGTGGAGAGGTCCAACTAAATAATGAAGAAAGTAGTTTAGATTATGACACTGGTGAGATAAATACTGAAGAGAAAATCAATAATGATCAGAAAACTAGTGAAGATAAGGTTGAATTAGACGAAGAAAAATCAAAACGTTTTAATCGAGCAAGTTCTAGGTATGAGACAGATCAAGAGATAAATAATTCAAAACAAGTTGAAATAGATATAGCGGCTGTAAAGGAAGAAAGTAAAGTATTAAAAATGCCTATTAGTAAAATCGAAGACAGTTTATCCATCGCTGAAAAGGCTAAAATATTAAGTGTATGTAAAAAACTTTCTGAACAAGATTATAAATACATTGCTCAATATGCTAATTATGACAACGAAAAAATAGCTGTTTCAAAAACTTTGGACATATTGGAAAATAGATTAACAGATGAACAACTTGAGGAAGTTAAAGAAATCTTTTCTGATTATATAGACTTTAGTAAGGTAGAAGATTAGGTTTTGTATAATAAATGAAGAAATTATGATTAATTCAGAGGAAATAAAAAATATTTTAAAAAAATGATGAAAATAGGGGTTGAAAAAATCTCAATATAATTGTATACTAAGTCTTGTCAGTTTAGTGACGTTTATTTGGAGGATTTCCCGAGCGGCCAAAGGGGGCAGACTGTAAATCTGTTACGTTTCGTTTCGGTGGTTCGAATCCACCATCCTCCACCAAAGCACTAGATTTCTAGTGCTTTTTTTTAGAAAGTTAAAATGTTTATTTATTAAGATGATATTAACTTTAGTGAAAAATGTTAATATTTCATTTGTTGACATAAATATTATGCTATGTTATTATCAGTTTATAATAAAAGTGATTTTTGATTAATAATACTCTTATCAAGAGTGGTGGAGGGAAAAAGGCCCTATGAAGCCCAGCAACCGGCTAATTTATTAGCAATGGTGCCAATTCCTGCAGAGTTTCTGCAAGATAAGAAAGCTAGTTTGATTATGCTAACCTCTTCTTGTCGAGCAAGAAGGGGTTTTATTTTTGAAGTTTAATACAATTTTTGGGAAAGTTGTAGCTTCACTTGATAGATGTGAGTATTATTAGCAATACAGGGAGGAGAATTAGTAATGAGGAGATTATTTACTTCAGAATCAGTTACAGAAGGACATCCAGACAAAATGTGTGACCAAGTATCAGATGCTATTCTTGATGCTATTTTAGAAAAAGATCCTAATGCTAGAGTAGCTTGTGAAACTGCTACAACTACAGGAATGGTTTTAGTAATGGGGGAAATTAGTACAAATTGTTATGTTGATTTTCAGAAGGTTGTAAGAGATACAGTTGCTGAAATTGGTTATACTAGAGCAAAATATGGATTTGATGCAAGAACATGTTCTGTATTAACATCTATTGATGAACAATCTGGAGATATTGCAATGGGAGTTGATGAAGCTCTAGAAAGTAAAGAAGGTAAAATGGAGAATATAGATTCCATTGGTGCTGGAGACCAAGGTATGATGTTTGGTTTTGCAACAAATGAAACTGAAGAATACATGCCACTACCTATAGCTATGGCACATAAACTTTCAAGAAAGTTAACTGAAGTTAGAAAAAATGGAACTTTAAATTATTTAAGACCTGATGGAAAAACTCAAGTTACAGTTGAATATGAGGATAATAAACCTGTTAGAATTGACACTATAGTTATTTCTACACAACATTGCCCAGATGTAACTAGAGAACAAATTGAAAGCGATATGTTAAAATATGTTATCGGTGAAGTTGTTCCAAGCAATTTATTAGATAGCAATACAAAATATTTTATTAATCCAACTGGAAGATTTGTAATCGGTGGACCTCAAGGAGATTCAGGATTAACAGGAAGAAAAATAATAGTTGATACTTATGGTGGATATGGAAGACACGGTGGCGGAGCATTTTCAGGAAAAGATCCAACAAAGGTGGACAGATCTGCTGCTTATGCTGCAAGATGGGTTGCTAAAAACTTAGTAGCTGCAGGTGTTGCTGACAAGCTAGAAATACAACTTGCTTATGCAATAGGAGTTGCAAAACCTGTATCTATAGAAATAGAAACTTTTGGAACAGGGAAAATTAAAGAAGAACAAATAGTAGAAATAGTAAATAAAGTATTTGACTTAAGACCAGCAGCTATTATAAAAGAGTTAAATTTAAGAAGACCAATATATAAACAAACTGCTGCATATGGACATTTTGGTAGAAATGATTTAGATTTACCATGGGAAAAATTAGATAAAGTTGCTCAAATAAAAAGATTCTTATAATTTATATAAAAGAGTTCACACTAATAATAAGATTATTAGTGTGAATTTTTTGGTATAATGAATAAAAGAGTGTATTAGTTATATGTTGGGAGAGATTTTATGGTTTCTTTAGAGGGAATAGTAGAAAGTATAACATTTAGAAATGAGGATAATGGGTATACAGTATGTAGAATTAGGGCTGATAAAGAATTAATAACTGCTGTAGGGGTTGTTCCCTATATTTATGAGCAACATGAATATAAGGTAGAAGGTGAATGGGTGGTCCATCCAAAATTCGGAAAACAACTACAGATACAGAGCTTTGACGAAATTATCCCAACAACAGTTTTAGGTATAGAAAAGTATTTGGCTAGCGGAGTGATTGAAGGCATAGGAAAGGTGACGGCAAAAAAAATAGTTGATTTTTTTGGTGAAGATACAATTAATATTTTTGAAAAAGATATAGATAGACTAGAAGAAATTCCTGGCATAGGTAAGAAAAAGATAAATACAATTGTAAAATCATATAAGGAACAAAGAGCTACAAAAGATATTGTAATTTTCTTTCAGAGTTATGGTATAACGGCTAATAAAGCCATGAAGATATATAAAAAGTTTGGCACAAATTGTGTAAGTATAGTGAAGGATAATCCTTATATTTTAACTGAATATATAAGTGGAATAGGTTTTAAGACAGCCGATACAATAGCTACAAGTCTAGGAATTGATAGAAATTCTATGTTTAGAATAAAAAGTGGGATTCTTTATACCATCAATGAGTTTTGTGCTTTAGGAAATACTTTTATGCCAATGGAAAAACTGTGGGAAAAAGGTATGAGATTATTAGATGTTGACTCTGATAAAATTGATCAAGGTGTTTATGAACTTGGTATTGATGGAAAAATTAAGATTGAAAACGTTGATGGAATAAATGCAATTTATTCTATTTCATATCTTTATTTAGAAATGTCAGTTACGAGAAAAGTCATTGAACTTGCAACTACAAAGTATGATAAATTAACATTAGATATAGACAATGAGATTAAACAATATGAACAGACAAATAATATAGAATTGGCTGAAGCGCAAAAAGAAGCGATTAAAGGTGCTTTTAGAAATGGAATAGAAGTTATTACAGGTGGACCAGGTACTGGAAAAACTACAATTATAAACTGCATTGTAGATATATTTGAACATATCGGAATGAAGGTTTATATGGCAGCTCCTACTGGTAGGGCAGCTAAAAGAATGACACAAGCTACAGGAAGAGAATCAAAGACTATTCATAGGTTATTAGAAATAGGAAGTTATAGTGGAGAAGAAGTAGATGAAATTGAAGCGGAATCTTCCGCGATTGAATGTGATGTGTTAATAGTAGATGAAGCATCTATGATAGACATAAGCCTTATGAATGTATTATTAAAAGCTATGCAGCCTGGAACAAGGCTTATAATTGTTGGAGATGTGGATCAATTACCTTCCGTTGGACCTGGAAATGTATTAAGAGATATTATTGAAAGTGATGCAGTGAAGGTAGTTAGATTAAATCAAATATTTAGGCAAGGTCAAGAAAGTATGATAGTACAAAATGCCCATTTAATTAATGAAGGTAAAATGCCGCTTTTGAATGTTAAAAATAGTGACTTTTTTTTAGAGCGAACTGAAGATTGTGGAGTGATTTTAGAAAAAATAATAGGACTAATAAAAACTAGATTGCCTAAGTACAATAAGGAATGGGATAGTATTAGGGATATTCAAGTACTTTCACCTATGAAAAAGGGTATAGTAGGAATAGACAATTTAAATATAGAGTTGCAAAAGGTTTTAAATCCTAAATCTAAAAGTAAAATGGAAAAAGAATTTAGAGACACTGTATTTAGAGTGGGAGATAAAGTTATGCAGGTAAAGAATAACTATGTCTTAGAGTGGAAAAAATTAAATCCTAAGGAAGAAGGCAAGGGTGTATTTAATGGTGATGTTGGGTATATTGTAAATATAGATGAAGATGATGATAAAGTAACGGTATGTTTTGAAGATGATAAATTAGTTGAATATGAAGAAAGTGATTTAGATGAAATTACATTAGCCTATGCTATTACAATTCATAAAAGTCAAGGGAGTGAGTTCCCAGTTGTAATTATGCCTATGTTTATGGGGCCACCGTTATTACTTAACAGAAATTTATTATATACAGGTATTACGAGAGCTAGAAAATTAGTTGTTTTAGTTGGAAGTCCTAATGTTGTAGCTTTTATGAAAGATAATAATAGAAGTTTTGAAAGATATTCTGGACTGAAATGGAGAATTAAAGAAATTATGAGCATATAAGTAGGGGATTGTATGTGGTTTAAAAAGAAGAAAAAAGATTTAGGACAATTTCAAGGACAAGAAAATAGTATATTAGATTATGTAAAAACAGGAAATGAAGCTGTAAATATTATTTCGCCGCTATACAATAAGTCAAATATTTTTGGTGGGCTATTTAATTGGTGCATAAAGGAAAATAAAACTGTTATTTATATTGTAAATAATGAAATTGGGATACAGATATTTAATGATATATATGGTGGAACATTCTTTGAAAATATATGCTTGTCTGAAAAAAGTAATAATATAAAAAAGATGGTGCATGTATCTACTTATAATATGGCTCTATATTACAGGGAGACATATGATGTTGTAATATATGATGAGATTAATTCTAAAACAACTAATAATAAGATGGCAATTATTAGTTTGATGGAAAAATTAAAAAGTAGTTATGGAGTGATGATAGGGTATTCTTTTGAATCTATATTTGATAGAGAACCTACTATATATAATTATAATGATAGTCATAAGTTACCATTAATAGAACCTAGAATTATGGCAACAAAGGTAGCTTTAGAAAAAGAAATTCCAAACAATGTATATGAGTATTTAAAATGGGCTATAACTATGGGTAGGAAGATTATAATATATGTTCCCATGGCCAATAAAATAAATAGTGTATATAAAAGTTTTTTAATCATAAAAAATATGCTTGGATGCGATATCTTCATACAGGAAAGTAATAATGATGATAGAAGGCATGTAGGAAAATTTTTGAATTCATCTAAAGGAATAATGATTACTAATGACTTTTATGAGGATTATAAAGGCTCGTACTGTACAGATATAATTATATATTTTTCGGATTGTAATACAGTTACTTACAAGGATTTAGTATACATTACAGGAAGAGCTAGTCGCAAAGGTAATGGACTTGAAGAAGAGGTTTTATTTTTATGTAATAGTGAAACAGAGGCTATGGAAAAATGTAAATTTATATTTAGGGAGTTAAATAAAAGAGCATGGTCTCAAGGATTGTTAAAATTATAAGAATTTTATTGTCAGGATTAGTATCTATTTTTTATAGTTCATCAGATAAATGTATTTTATGTGATAATTATTGCGATGAGTATTTATGTAATAGCTGTAGGTCCCAAATAAATATAATTGGAATAAAAAAACTTATAAATAAGGGTGAAGAAGGTTATATTTCTTATTCACTTGGGTTTTATTCCTATGGAATAAAGAAGTTAATTCTAAAATTTAAGTTTCAAAAGTGTTTTGAGGCAGGAGAAATTTTAGCAAGATATTTAACCGATTTTATAATTAATAATTTAATGGACAAAATAGATATTATCACCTTTATTCCAAGTAGCAGATCATCTATGAAAAGAAGAGGGTTTAATCAATGTAGAGTATTGTGTGAATATATTTATAAATTTTGCAAAATTCCATTTGAAGAAACATTAAAAAAGAGTCATGATGTTGAAGATCAGATTGGATTAAGTGATATTAAGAGATGGAAGAATATTGAGGGGTCATTCTTTAGCGTAAATGAGAAGCTAATTATAGGTAGGAGAATATTAATTATTGATGATGTAATTACTACTGGAGCTACAGCCTTTTGTGCAGCCAGTACCCTTAAAAAATCAGGAGCAAAAGATGTTTATATATTGACAGTTGCAAAAAGTAGAGTATAATAAAGAAGTCGGGTTTGTGGTTGAAAGTCGATGCCAGTCGCAGGCGAAACGATCCACGTAAGTTAAATAAAAATGTTTAATGAGCATGGTGCGGCTTAGAAGTAAGTCCTACCGTTATTTACGAGAGGTTTAGTAGTGAGAGGTTAATTCCGGGTAGCAAAAAATCCAGTAGGCGAGTGTGGGGTCAAAGACCAGGTCAACCGACATTTTCATCTTATTACAATTAAGTAAGATGTATTGCAGACTATATGGTCTGCTTTTTTTATGTTTATATCACACGTGTATTTTAATTATATCATATTTTTATAAAAAAATCATATGCTATATTAATATGATTTTTTTTGATGTTAGAAGTAAATTAAAGATAGGACAGTATGGTTTGGTGTTATTTCAGAATATTAGATTAATTTGAATTGCAAATTAAATAAGTGAATATTAAAATGTAATTACTACAACAATATAGATATTAGGGATGAGAAATTATCCTAATAATATAGAGAGAGGGGCTGGAGTTATGAAAGTTAAAGTCGTTGGAAAAAATATTGAGGTTACCGAGGCATTAAGGAATGTAGTAGAGAAGAAGTTATCAAAGATGGATAAATATTTTCTAGATACTGTTAATGCTACTGCTACATTAAGTGTAGAGAAAAACATACACAAGATTGAGGTAATCATTCCTTTTAACAATGCATTATTAAGAGCTGAAGTAAAAAGCGATGATATGTATAATGCAATCGACTCCGTAATTGACAAGTTAGTAAGCCAAGTAAGAAAACAAAAAACTAAATTAGAAAGAAGGAATTATGATAACTCTTTAAGGTTTAGTAGTATTGAAAATGAATCCGACTATGATAGTGATAATGAGCCCAAAATCGTTAAAACTAAAAAATTTGCCATAAAGCCAATGAATGAAGAGGAAGCTATTTTACAAATGGAGTTATTAGGACATGATTTCTTTGTATTTTTAAATGGAGATACAGACAAGGTAAACGTAATATATAAAAGAAAAGATGGAAACTACGGATTAATAGTAGAAGAATTTTAAATCCTTTAATAAATAGTAAAAGGCTATTTAGTATTTGATGCTAAATAGCCTTTTTTTAGGGATTTGATAAGATATTGTTAAGGAAACGAAATAGTTTACTTATTTTGGATAAAATATTTAGTATAAGTTGAAGTGATAAAGAATTACTGATATAATCTAAATTAGTATCTAAATGAGATTTTATAAAGGAATAAAGCCGATTGAGAAGAGTGAGGATGATATTTAATGAAAATATTTGATAAAATATTTGGAACTTACAGCGAAAGAGAAATAAAAAGAATTATGCCAATAGTGAAGAAAGTAAATGATCTTGAGGCTGGTATAGAAAAATTAAGTGATGATGAACTTAAGTTAAAAACAGATGAATTTAAAAATAGATTGAAAAATGGAGAAACTCTAGATGACATTTTACCAGAAGCGTTTGCAGTTGTTAGAGAAGCATCTAAAAGAGTTTTAAAAATGAGACATTTTGATGTGCAAATAATAGGTGGTGTCGTTCTTCATCAAGGTAGAATATCTGAAATGAGAACAGGGGAAGGTAAAACATTAGTTGCCACTCTTCCAGCTTATTTAAATGCTCTTGAAGGAAAAGGTGTCCATATAGTAACAGTAAATGATTATCTTGCTAAAAGAGATAGAGATGAAATGGGACGTATTTATGAGTTCCTTGGTTTAACTGTTGGAGTAATTATACATGGTCAAACTCAGTTAGAAAAACAACAAATGTATAACTGCGATATTACATACGGAACAAATAATGAGTTTGGATTTGATTATTTAAGAGATAATATGGTTGTATATAAGGAAGAGATGGTTCAAAGAGATCTTCATTATGTAATAGTGGATGAGGTTGACTCTATTCTCGTAGACGAAGCTAGAACTCCGCTTATTATTTCTGGTCAAGGAGAAAAATCAACAGACTTATATAAAATTGCCGATTTCTTTGTAAAATCATTAAAAGAAGAAGATTATGAAATAGATGAAAAAAGAAATTCAGTCAATCTTACAGATGATGGAATAGTAAAGGCTGAGTCCTTCTTCCATATAGATAACTTCGCGGATCCTGAAAATATGGATATACAACACCATGTAGTTCAGGCTTTGAAGGCTAATCATACTATGAAAAATGAAAAGGACTATATTGTAAAAGATGGTGAGGTTATAATAGTTGATGACTTTACTGGAAGACTTATGGAAGGTAGAAGATATAGTGATGGTTTACACCAAGCAATAGAAGCAAAAGAAGGTGTGAAAGTTGCACAAGAGTCAAAGACATTGGCGACTATAACCTTCCAAAATTATTTTAGAATGTATAAAAAGCTTGCAGGTATGACAGGAACAGCAGAAACAGAAGAAGCTGAATTTAGAGAAATATATGGATTAGACGTTATTGTAATTCCTACTAATGTACCTGTAGCAAGAGAAGATTATCCTGATACAGTATATAAAACAATTAAAGGGAAATATAACGCTTTAGTTGAGGAAATAGTAGAAACTCATAAAAAGGGTCAGCCAGTACTTGTTGGTACTGTAAGTATTGACACATCCGAACTTATTTCTTCAATGCTTAAGAAAAAACGCATTCCACATCAAGTCTTAAATGCTAAGTATCACGAAAAAGAAGCTGAAATAATAGCTTTAGCAGGTCAAAAGGGAGCTGTAACCATTGCTACTAACATGGCAGGTAGAGGTACTGATATTAAACTTGGTGAAGGTGTTATAGAATTAGGTGGACTTAAGATATTAGGTACAGAAAGACATGAATCAAGACGTATAGATAATCAGCTTAGAGGTCGTTCTGGACGTCAAGGAGACCCAGGTGAATCTAGATTCTTCATTTCCCTTGAAGATGATCTTATGAGACGATTTGGAACAGATAAAATATCAGGAATGATAGATAAAATAGGATTAAGTGAAGATGAAGCGATAGAAAGTAAAATGGTTTCTCGCGCTATAGAAAGTGCTCAAAAGAAGGTTGAAGGAAATAACTTTGATATCAGAAAAAATGTTGTTAAGTATGATGATGTTATGAATAAACAAAGAGAAATCATATATAAACAAAGAAGAGAAGTTCTTATGGGAGCTGATATAAAATCTCAAGTTCAAGATATGATTGAAGATGTTATTTTAAGCGCAGTGAAGAACTATATAAGTGGTGTTGAAGATACCTTTGCAGATGAAGTAAATAAGTTAATTAATTTCATGGAAGATATATACCTTCCAAAGGGTGAAGTTACATCAGAAGAATTAATGAAATTAAGTGACAAAGAAATAGGGGAATTATTACTTAATAGAGCAAGGGAAATATATGCTGAAAAAGAAGCAGAATTTGGTGAAGAGCAAATTAGGGAAATAGAGAGAGTAATTCTTCTTAAAATAGTAGATTCTAAGTGGATGGAACATATTGATGATATGGAACATTTAAAACAAGGTATAGGACTTAGAGCTTATAAGCAACAAGATCCTGCTCAAGCTTTCCAAATGGAAGGAAGCGATATGTTTGCTGAAATGATAGAAAATATTAAACATGAAACTGTTAAGTATTTATATCATGTAAGAGTAGAAAAAGCACCAGAAAAGAGAGAAAGGGTTGCTGAAATTACTTCTACTAGTGAGGACCAATCAGCTAAAAAAGAGCCAGTAAGAAAGAAAGTAAAGCCAAATAGAAATGATCCTTGTCCATGTGGATCAGGATTTAAATATAAAAATTGTTGTGGAAGAGGAGAATAAAGTGATATTACAGTTAGAAGAGTCTTTGAGTCAAGTAAGTTTGTTAAAGAAGAAAATTGAAGAATTACAGGTGTCTCTTTGACATAGCAGCAATAGAAAAAACATTATCGGAATTAGAATTTAAAATGCAAGAACAAGATTTTTGGAATGATATATCAAAGGCACAGGAAATTACACAAACATCTAAAAATCTTAAAGATAAGGTTGAAAAAGTTTATAGTCTAAAGAGTAGATTAGAAGATGTTGAAATTTTAATTGAAATGTGTTTAGAGGAAGAAGATTCTTCTTCCTCTAAAGAAATAAAAAATGAGATAGACAGTATAGATAAAGAATTAGAAGCTTTAAGCATAGAGACATTGCTAAGTGGAGAATATGATAGAAACAATGCTATATTAGAATTGCACACTGGAGCTGGTGGTAATGATGCTCAAGATTGGACTAGTATGCTCTATAGGATGTATTCTAGGTGGTGTGAAGATCATGGATTTAAAGTAGAAGTGCTAGATTATATTCCGGCTGATGAAGCTGGAATAAAGGGTGTTATACTAAAAGTTACTGGAGAATATGCTTATGGATATCTCAAGTCAGAAAAAGGTGTTCATAGATTAGTTAGAATATCACCATATAATGCTAATGGGAAAAGACAGACATCATTTGCAGGTTGTGAGGTAATTCCAGAACTAACTGAAAATCAAGATATAGACATTAGACCTGAAGACTTAAGAATAGATACGTATAGGTCAGGTGGTTGTGGAGGTCAACATGTTAATACTACTGATTCTGCAGTGCGTATAACACATCTTCCAACTAACATAGTAGTGCAATGTCAAAATGAAAGAAGCCAACATTCCAATAAGGAATATGCAATGAAGATGTTAAAAGCAAAGTTAGTAGATATGAAGATTCGTGAACATAAGGATAAAATTGAAGACTTAACTGGCGAAATTAAAGATAACGCATGGGGAAGTCAAATAAGATCTTATGTATTTCATCCTTATAATTTAGTAAAAGACCATAGAACAGGAGCAGAAACCGCCAATGTTTCATCTGTTATGGATGGAAATATAGATATGTTTATTAATGCTTTTTTATCAATGGATGAAGAATAAAAAATAGATCCGTATGCATTTACAATGATGCATACAGAGCCTAAAAAATAGGACTGTACACTTGATTAATAATCGTTGTGTAACAGTCCGTTTTTTATTTACTGTTTAGTATAAAGTGTTATATATCACTCTATTTTATTAGAGCGATTTATATACAATGTAAGAAAAATAATAGATAGTATTCCACATGAAATAAGCATTATTATCGGATGAGTGTAAAGTGGATTGTTGCCATATATTTCATTTATAAGTTGAGGTTGAATTACAGTAAAGCACCTTGTGATAGCAGTATCTTTAATATATTGTATGGTATCTTCAGGAGTATGGATTTTTGTTGTATCATAATCGCAAAGGGTAATTGCTTCTAGTCCCATATTCCCAAATGGAGCGTGATCACTTGAGTTTTCAAATAAACAATTATAATTAACATTTTTATCTTTACAAAGTTTAATAATTTCACATACAAGCTTATCATCTGAGTTGCCTTTTTCACTTTCGGTAAGGCATAGTGGAATGCCATCATCACTGCCAATCATATCAAAATTATATATTCGAGATTTAGATATTAAATCAATATTATCATTTACAAATGCTGAGGAACCCTTTAATCCCAATTCTTCACCATTAAAAAGAACAAAAATTATATTTCTAGTGGGTGTTCCTAAGGTTTTTATATATCTTGCTAATTCTAAAACAAAAGATGTACCAGAAGCATTATCAAGAGCGCCGCTATATATATTTCCATTTAAGTCGCTTCCCACATGATCATAATGTCCACTAATAATTAAAGGAGGTAAACTAGAGTTAGTTCCTTTAATAACTCCCACCACATTGTTTAATGTATAGTTTTCAATAGTGTAAGGAATAGATACAGTAACTGTGTTTCCTGACTTTAGATTGGTAATTAAGTCAGTATAACAGTCTTTGGTAATATCTATCCATAGAGAACATTTACTTTCCCTTCCAAAGAAGGAACTTCTAAAACTTAAATCATTTTCTTCAGGTACGTATAATAATACTAGTTTATCATTGCTTTTAACTTCTATAAAATTTTCATTAATTTTAGATACATTGTTCATATTAAAATCTATCTTATTTATATCAAAATTTAACATAGATTCTTTAAAATCTATTCCATATGAATATTTTTTTATTTGCTTGTTATTATTATCTAGGATAGCCAGTAATGGATCTCCACTTACTTGTTTTGGACAATCAGTATCAAAACTATGGTAGTAAGAATTATTAAATGTAGAAAGACCTATTTTTTTAAATTCTGATTTTAAATAAGTTCCCACCATGGAATTTTCTAAGGTTCCACCTAGTCGACCTTTAAATTCAGTTGAAGATAGATATTCTATTGAACTTTTTACATTGTTTACTTTAAAGTTTTTATAAAAAATTGTAGTATTATAACTTATGGAAAATAATATTAATGATACGGAAAGAAATAATAATGTTAATTTTTTTATCAAAATATCACCCCTTTTTAGGAAAATTCATGAAGATGAGCATTAATTAAGGATTTTAAATTTTAAATAAGCGGTTTAAATTTGTATGGACTATCGATGTTTTTGCTACAGAGACTTATATTAAATATTATGATTGAAAAAAAATAATATGTGTTAAATTATATATACATTCAGTTATTAATATTGTGGTAAAATTATATGTAAGTTGTATTGAAATACATTTAAGTGACTTACAACGAGATAGTATGAAAAAGTTTTTTTAGATGTATATGGGAGGCATAAAATGTCAATTATAAATGAAAAATTATTAAAAGAATTTCCAATGAATAAGAATCAAATTGAAGATGTAATTAGCCTTTTAGATGAGGGGAACACAGTACCTTTTATAGCTAGATATAGAAAGGAGAAAACTGGTGGGCTTGACGATGTAATTCTTAGAAAATTCCAAGAAAGGCTTACATATTTAAGAAATCTTGAAGGAAGAAAAGTTGATGTAATTAGGTTAATTGAAGAACAAGATAAAATGACCGATGAATTGAGAACGTCTTTAGTTAAGGCAGAGACTCTTACAGAAGTAGAAGATATATATAGGCCGTATAAGCCTAAAAAGAGAACTAGGGCTACTATTGCAGTTGAAAAAGGATTAGTTCCATTAAGTGAGTATATTTTATCTGGATGCAAAGATAAGGATTTAAATGCATATGCGTCCGAGTTTTTAGATGCAGAAAAGGGAGTTAATAATGTAGAAGAAGCTTTCCAAGGAGCAATGGATATAATTAGTGAAAAAATAAGTGATAATGCTACATTTAGAAAGTGGATAAGAGAATATGTAATTAGTAAGGGAATAATAGAGACTAAGGGTGAAAGTGAAGAAAGAACTCCTTATGAAATGTACTATGATTATAAAGAATCTATAAAGCTTATTCCACCACATAGAATTCTTGCAATTAATAGAGGGGAAAAGGAGAAAATATTATCTGTAAAAATTATTTCAGATGTTGATATTATAAATAATTACATTAAAAAATCAATTATAACAGATAATAGTGAAAGTAATAAATATATAGAGCAGAGTATTGAGGATTCAACAAAAAGATTAATCTATCCATCAATAGAAAGAGAAATTAGAAACTTACTAACTGATAAGGGAGAAGAAGGTGCAATTAAGATCTTTAAAGAAAATTTAAAGGCACTTTTAATGTCACCTCCAATTAAAGGAAAAGTTGTAATGGGATTTGACCCAGGATTTAGAACTGGATGCAAAGTGGCAATTCTAGATGATACAGGTAAGTTTTTAGAGTATATAGCAGTTCATGTTACGGCAAACAACGATGCTAAGATTAAAGAAGGAAAAGAAATTCTTAAGAAGTTAATAATTAAACATAATGTAGATGTCATCTCTCTTGGAAATGGTACTGCCTGTAGGGAATCAGAAGAAGTTTTAAGTGATGTACTTAAAGAAGTAAAAGCAGAAACAGGTAAAGAAGTATATTATGTTATAGTATCTGAAGCTGGTGCATCAGTTTATTCTGCATCAGAACTTGCCACTAAAGAATATCCTGATTTAGATGTTACAGTGAGAGGGGCTATTTCAATAGGAAGAAGACTTCAAGACCCTATGGCAGAACTTGTTAAAATTGATCCTAAATCAATAGGAGTAGGTCAATATCAACATGATGTAGCGGTAAAGAAGTTAGATGAGTCTTTAAAAAATATTGTGGAAGATTGCGTTAATAATGTAGGTGTAGATTTAAACACTGCTACACCATCCCTTCTATCATATATATCTGGTATAAATAATACTATAGCTCAAAACATAGTTTCTTATAGAGAAGAAAGTGGAAAGTTTAAATCACGAAAAGAATTATTAAAGGTAAAAAGATTAGGGGATAAAGCATTTGAACAATGTGCTGGATTTTTAAG
The DNA here is from genome assembly GCA_900548455.1 of uncultured Clostridium sp. Taxonomy (GTDB): domain Bacteria; phylum Bacillota; class Clostridia; order Clostridiales; family Clostridiaceae; genus Clostridium_J. Next base: position 20,336 of record URKQ01000008.1, on the reverse strand, counting down.
AGTTGATAATAGTAAAGAATTTTTAGATGCTACATCTGTTCATCCAGAGAGTTATGAGGCATGTAAAAAACTTATGAATATCTTAGGTTATACAGATGAAGATTTAAAGAATAAGAATATAGACGATATTGATGAAAAAGCTAATTCAATAGGTCTAAGCAAGTTAGCAAATGAAATAGGTATAGGGATTCCAACTTTGCAGGATATAATTAAGGAATTAAAAAAGCCAGGAAGAGACCCACGAGAAGAGTTACCAAAGCCAATATTCAAAAGCGGTATTATTGAACTATCACAACTTAAAAAAGGAATGAAACTTATGGGCACAGTAAGAAATGTTTCTGATTTTGGAGCATTTATAGATATTGGAGTCCATCAAGATGGGTTAGTGCATAAAAGTCAGTTAAGTGATAGATTTGTAAAACATCCTTTAGATGTTGTTAAAATTGGGGATGTTGTTGAAGTTACAGTTATAGATTTAGATGAAAAAAGAAATAGAATATCCCTTTCTATGAAAAGTAATCCGCAGTTACAATAATTTCAAAAAATCTATTGAATAGTGTGAAAGTTAGTGATAATATAATATTGTAATATAATTTAATAATGCACTTCAGGGCGGGGCGTAATTCCCCACCGGCGGTATAGCCCGCGAGCCGTAAGGTTGATTCGGTTGAATTCCGAAGCCGACAGTATAGTCTGGATGAAAGAAGTTGTAAAATAGTTTTTATGGAAATTGATTTTTTGCCCTGATTCTTTTGAGTCAGGGTTATTTTTTTCATAAAACTATAATTTACAAAAACCCTTTGAAGCAGCACTAATATTTAGAGGGGGTATTTACCATGAATCAAAGTCAAAAACTCAATCGACTTGTAAAAATTTCTCTTTTAGTTGCAATAGCAGCTGTATTAATGCTATTAGAATTTCCAATTCCAATATTTCCTGGATTTCTAAAATTTGATTTGAGTGATTTGCCAGCACTTATTGGTGGATTTGCATTAGGACCAGTAGCAGGAGTTATAATTGAAGGCGGAAAAGTTTTGTTAAACACTTTATTTACAGGAAGTATTACTGGAGGAGTTGGAGAAGTTGCTAACTTCTTGATAGGTGGATCCTTTGTATTTGTTGCATCTTATATGTATCACAAAGAAAAAACTAAGAAAAATGCAGCTATAGGACTTGTAATGGGAACCATAGTTATGACAATAGTAGGTGCTGTATTTAATTACTTTGTATTAATTCCATTATATGCAACTTTGTTTGGTGGCATGGATGCTATTATAGGAATGTCAGCTGAAAGTAATTCTGCTATTAGCAATTTAGGAGGAGTAATATTATTAGGAATAACTCCATTTAATATATTAAAAGGTAGCGTAGTATCCTTAGTTACTTTTGTAACTTATAAAAAAGTTTCTCCGCTAATAAATAAAGAAAATATGTTATTAGATCAGAAAAAAGCATAGTTAATATAATAGAAGGTTGCTGTGATACTAGTTATTTAGTATCACAGCAACCTTCTATTATATATTGTATTTCCACATTATATGACCATCTTCTTTGGGATTATCATAAAAGTTTTTTCGAGTACCTTCTATAATAAATCCGTATTTTTCATATAATTTAATAGCAGTTATATTAGAAATTCTAACTTCTAAGGTCATTGAGCAAGCGCCCATGCTCTTTGCTTTATTAATTAAGTTTTCCATAATAATATCAGATATATGAATTCCCCTATAGTCAGGATGAACAGCAATATTAATAACCGTGGCCTCATCAAAAACTACCCAAATACCACCAAAACCAACGACTTTTTCTCCAAGCTTTACTACAATGTATAAAGCATTAGGATTGGTTAGTTCCTTTTCTAAAGAAGAGAGAGACCAAGGAACTGAAAAACTAAGGTCACAAATATCTTTAACATCAATCATTGTTGATGTTGTCATTTTTTCAACGCATATATCACGCATTTTTATTTGCCTTTTCATCATATTCTCTTTCGGCTTGGCATTTTCTAAGGTATACTGGGGCACAACTAAAGACATTATCGTGAGTACCATTAGACATTTTTTTAAGTGCTATTTCTCCAATTGAAGAAGCTCTAGTAATGTTTAAGTGAGAAGGTGCAATGGCTGATTCACCAAAAGAAGAAATGATAGGATCCTTAAATTTATTTGTACCATCGCCAACAAAAATTATAGGTTCACTAAATGAATTACATTTATTTATTACTTCTTCCATGGATAATAATTGATCTTCCTCTAGGGTAATTAGTTTTCCCTTATTAAATTTATAGAAATTAGTATATACATTTCCTCTTAATGCATCTATGATAGGACATATTATTCCGTTGAAACCTGTAAGGTTATTAGCAAGACCATCTAAGGAACTAATTGCAACGAAAGGTTTGTTTGTACTTTGAACTAGTCCTTTAATAGTGGACATACCAATTCTAAGTCCAGTAAATGAACCAGGACCATTAGATAAAGCAAATCCATCAATATCGTTTATAGATAATCCACAGTTTTTTAGTAAATTATCTATCATTGGCATCATTATTACAGAATGTTGCTTTTTATAGTTTATAATAATTTCTCCAAGTAATCTATCATCATTTAGAATAGCTACAGTTGCACATTCAGTAGCTGAATCTAAGGATAAAATTTTCATATTTCTAACCCCTTTACATAATCATATTTGTTATCTGTATATGATATTTTGATTTTTCTATATGTTTCACCTAAGTCTGGCATTTTTTCTATATTAATTGTTAAACTTTCACTAGGAATTAATTCTTCTATATAATTGGCCCACTCGATAACGCTAACACCGCCACCAAATATATATTCATCAAAACCGATGGCTGCAATTTCATCAGGATCATTTACTCTATATACATCAAAATGATATAATTTTAGTCTTCCATCATATTCATTGACAATTGTAAATGTTGGACTAGTAATATGATCTTCAATATTTAAACCTTTAGCTATAGCCTTAGTAAGGTGTGTTTTTCCGGTGCCTAAATCACCAATAAGGCAAATTATATCATTTTCTTTACAGCGCTTTCCAATGTGAATTCCTATTTTTGTTAGTTCATCTATATTTTTAATTATAAATTCCATGTGCTTCACCTCGTTTTATACATGTCCTAAATTCATTCTTTATATTATTGACATTGTAAAATTACAATCATATATATTCTATCCCAAAAGAAAAAAAATGAAAAGTAAATATATAATTACTTTTCATATATTAAAAATTATAGTTTGCTTTCTGTTTCAGATACAAGAGTATCTTTTAGGTACATAACTGCTTTTTTGCAAATAAAATTTCTGCTTACCATGTTGTCTAGAATGTCAAAGGCTTCGTACATATATAGACCCTTTCTATATGGTCTATCTGCAGTAAGTGATTGATATATGTCGCAAACTCCGATAATTCTACATTCTTCCGGTAGATCTTTTTCTGTTAATTTTCTAGGGTAGCCTTCGCCATTAAGTTTTTCATGATGGCTGGATGCCCATAAACTAATATCCTGAATATTATCAATTTTATCCAATATCAATTTTGTATAATATGTGTGGGATTTTATTATAGAAAACTCCTCATCGGTAAGAGGGGCTGGTTTATCTAGTATCTTAGTAGGAATTGCAAGTTTTCCAATGTCATGAAGTAGCGCTGCAATTTTCATTTTTAAGCATTTTTCCTCGTCATAGCCTAAATATTTTGAAACATTATAAGTTAATAGAGCTATTTCTTTAGAATGTTCAGCTGTAAAGGAACTTTTATTATCTATAATTGTAGCGAAAACATCGGCTATATCTTGAAATTCATTTAATGTAACGAAAATATCATTTTTTGGAATCATATCTTTTAGCAAAAAATTCATTGATGGAACATTAAATAAATCTAGCCAAAAAGCTTCAGGCTTAGATAAAGCTACAAAAGCATCTACAATTTCTGATGAAAATATAGTTCCTGAATTTGATTTTACCCACTTAATTATTGTTGAACTTTGAGTTAATGGTGGTGAATCAAAGTTTAATTGAATCTCTATTAAATCTGCAATTCTTAAGATCTGTGCTTCTATAGGAATTAAATTATTTTTTAGTTTCATTGGTCCTGTTCCATCATAGTTTTCATGATGGTATCGTATTATATCATATACCTGAATTAAACATGGAATTCGTTGTATTATTTCTGAACCAATAATACAATGCTGTTTTATATACCATTCTGAATTATGAGACTTATCAAAGATATTTTGTGTACCAATGTCATGAATCATGGAAGCAATATAAATATTAAATAATATATTTTTATTTAATTTTAGAGCATGTCCAATTTTTAAAGCAATATAAGTTGTACAGGTTGAATGATTTGAAAATCTATGATTTGAGTTATTATGTATTAAATTATGATCAATTATATTTTCAAATTTATTATCATTATTATCAGTAAGATCTAAAGATAATGATAAAGCTGAAATTATATTTTTAAGACTTATACCCATTATACCCTTCCTATTCTAGAAATAACTTCATATTTGATTTTAGCATATTCATAGAGAAAATGATATTGATTTATGTTTTTGGTGAAATAAGTGTGAATAAATAGAATATTATTAAAATAATATATAGAAAGAGTATAGGCATATAGTATATAATAGAGATAAAATAAAGTTTTAATAAAGGAAGATAGGGGGAGAAATTATGTTTGTTAATAATCTAATGTTATCTAGAGAAAAGTTAATAACAGTTACACCAAAAGAAACAGTAGGAGAAGCCCTTGAAGTTATGGATAAGAATGGATTCTTATCAATCCCGGTAGTTGAAGGCAATAAATTTTATGGAACAATTTCAAAAGAAAGAATATATACTTATTATTATGAGAAATCTATAGAAAGAAAGTGTTTGTTGTCTGATTTTTTAGTAGAAAATGTAATGAGAAAAGATATACCAACTCTACACCCATTTGATCAAGTGGAAAAGGCAGCTCATTATTTAGAAACTAAAAATGTATCTTTTTTAGGTGTACTTGACGAAAGAGATGAAATTAAAGGTATAGTAACACATCATGCAATATTCCATCAGTTTACTGAGTTATTTGGACTTAATAAAGGAAAGAGATTAGCTGTTATCGCATATGATATTCCTGGACAAATATCTAAATTATCAAAAATAATAACAGAAAATGGTGGACAAATTATTAGTTTCGTTGTGGTAGATCCTAAGAGTTTAACTGAAGTTAAAGAAATAGTAGTAAGAATAAGCACAGATAATATGGATGGTATAATTAACCAAGTTAAAGCTGCTGGGTTTAAGGTTCAATAAAATTATTAAATACTTATGAATAAATCATTAAAAAATATTATTATGAACCTTATATAGTGGTAATTTTTATGCTTTTATGATATATATATGTTGCAAATATTATTTTTTTATTGAATATATTAAAATTGTGTTTTGCCATTTATATATTATTATTTAATCATATATATGAGGAGATGGTTTAAATTAGTGATGTAATAGATTTTAATGAACTAAAAAACAAAGTAACTGACAAAGATGTTGACAAGTTTGAGAATTATATATACTCCATGTACTATTCGCTGGCTCAAGGACAGATGACTATGGCCCAAATGAGTAGAGAAATTATGAAATACATGGAAGATAATAATATTTCACAGGAGAAATTCTTAAAGATACAGAAAAAGGTCATGGAGAGATATGGGATTTCTGGAGATGAACTGGACTCTCAATTAAAGGCAATGGGAATAAATCCAGATACAAATTCGTTGTCAGGTCAATATGAGGAAGCTAGGAAAGTTATAGGTTTTCAAGAAAAATATAAATCTAGATTGTCAGTGAAAAATGTAAATATATATAATATCAAAAATGATAAAAATGACATTGAAATAATTTTGGAAGAAGATAATGTTTTGTTAAAGAGCTATAAGAATATTGATTTAAGTGATAATGAATTAAATGAATTTTTATGTTCATATAAAAAAGTTAGAGATAATACGATGTTGAATATTTCTCTATGTCAAAATTCATCAACTTATTTGTATTAAAAATTCTGAAAATTATATAAACGTAAAAACCCCTTGATTTTATTGTGTTAATATAATATAATAAAAAAGTAACGAAGGGGTATAGCTCAATTGGTAGAGTAGCGGTCTCCAAAACCGTTGGTTCCGGGTTCAAGTCCTCGTGCCCCTGCCACATTTAACCTAGTGATTTCTATTGTCACTAGGTTTTTTTTAATGGCTCTGTCGTAAAATAGAGTGATAGAATATACAAGTTATGCGAAACAGTGAATTAATAGCTTATGCACGGCTTTTCCTAGGGGAGGTTGGAAGGGGACCCTGTTCCCTCCTGGTTAAGGAGAGATACTCAAAGGGAACCATAAGGTTCCTTTTGAAAAAGCCCAAGTTCTGTATGCATGCCTTTCCCTAAGAAGGGGTGAAGGGGGATACTATCCCCTCCGCTTCAAGGAGAGATTCCTCAAAGGGAACCATAGGGTTCCTTTTGAAAAAGCTGAATGAATTAATCAGCTTATAGGCATCACTGTAAATGCATACAGAGCCTTTTTAATGAATAGGAAGTAATTTTAATGTTATAAGTTTTGGTGAAAGGACGTATACCATGAATATTTTAATTTTATCTGCGGCTACAGGAGGAGGTCATATAGAGGCTTCTAAGGCCTTGAAAAATGGAATAGAAGAGAAATATCCTGAAAGTAGAGTAGAAGTTATAGATGGGTTAAAATATATAAGCTCATTTCTAGATATAGTGATTAGTAAGTCGTACTTAGTTTTGGCTAAATATCTTAAGTGTTCATATAAAAATTTATATAAGCTTACTGATAAAAATAGCTTTATATCATTTATAGTGGAAAAGCTTACACTTAAGTTTAGTTCTAAATTGATACCGTTAATTAAGGAAGTAAATGCTGATGTTATAATTACAACGCATCCATTTCTTACAGGTATGATATCAGCACTTAAAAAAACTGGGAAAATTAATATGTTGAGTATTTGCACAATGACTGATTATGAATGTCATTGTTCATGGTTACACTCTAATATAGATGTTTATTCTGTAGCTTGGAATGGAATGATACCTGAAATGGTAGCACATGGAATTAAGAAGGAAATTATCCATGACTTTGGGATACCTGTGAATCCTAAATTTTTTCATACTACAAAAAATGATGGTATAGAATTAAAAAGAGAATTAGGATTAGATGAAAATAAAACCACAATTCTTGTTATGGCTGGAAGTTTTGGAGTAAATAATATAATTGAAATTTATGAAGAAATAAGTGAAATACCATTAGACTTTCAAGTTGTTATTTTAACAGGGAATAATAAAGCATTATATAGAAAAATTGAGAAGAAGGTCCAGAGTAGTAATAAGGAAACTAGAATAATTAAATTTACTAAAGAAGTATATAGATATATGGCTATGGCTGATGTGTTAATTACAAAGCCGGGTGGATTAACTGTTTCAGAAGCATTAGCATCTAATTTGCCACTAATAGTTTTTGATTCTATTCCAGGACAAGAAGAAGGAAATGCTAAATTTTTAATTGATAATGGAATGGCTATAAGTATTGGGAAAGGCAAAAAATGCAAAAACCAAGTTGAAAAATTATTAAAAGACAAAGCTAAGCTAGAAGAAATGGCAAAAATGTGCCAAGAGTTTGATAAGAGTGGCGCTATTGATAATTTAGTGGATATCATGTCGGACTATAAAGAGGACGAAGCTGCCATAGAAATAACATAAAAATAGGGTATTACAAGTTTACTTGTAATACCCTATTTTTTTCTTATAAAACCGTTTATAAAACCATTCAAAAATTTAAATTTATTAAATTTCACGTTAATATAACTTGCTGATGCAATAAGAAGTCCACTGATGGTTCCCATTATCATATCTGTCATTGTATCTACTAAACTGTTAAGTTGTGAATCAAAACCTAAAAGTTGATCACCTGCAAACTCCCAAAATTCCCAAAGAGCAGCACCTGCTATAGATGCAAGTGTTACAAATAACCAAACAAAGAAAGGCGGAAGTTTTTTAAATGTTTCATCTCCAACTACTAAGTGAAGTTGGGCAAGAGCTATTATGCCAATTAATACACCAGATAAAAGGTGTAAGAATAAATCCCACCATGGCAAAATAGAATATAAATTAAGTAATCTACCTAAAACAAGTGCCAACATTATAAAAAATTGTATAAAAAAATCTAAAGCATTAGATAGGTTTAACTTAAGAACTGCTGCAAGTAAGTCAGGGCCAAAGGATGATATAACCATTAGGAATCCACTGGTAACATGAATGGAATATTCTCCGTTTTTGTTTAAAACTATACATATGATAGTAAAACATAAAGAAAGTATTCTAAAGGCCCATTTAAAAATCTTGTTGTAAGTCCATGTATTTTTACTCATTTTAGTTACCTCCATAGGAACTTATATAGAAAGCATAGTATATTAAATTAACTGAATCAAGGGTAATAGATAATTATTCATTATTAATTAATAATAACTTGTCCTTCTTGGAGAGCTTCTTTATTTCTATTTCTCTTTTTAGGGCTAAGGATTTATTATCAAGTAATTCAAAGTAAACGAGTTTAACAGGTAGTCGGCCTCGTGTATATTTAGCGCCTTTTCCACTATTATGGCACTCTATCCTTTTATTAATATTATTTGTCCACCCAGTATAAAGCGTTTTATCACTGCACTCTAAAATATATACATAACACATACGGCCTCCTGATAATTAAAGTAATAATTTAACATTCTAGTTTATAACACATATATTATAAAGCTTTCTATTAAAAAAAGGTAGATTTTAATTGACAACCTATATAATAAATTAAAGTAAAAGTTATAGAATTATTGATTATAGCATAAGTATAATGTATAATTATGGTGGTTATATAAGAAAAAATAATACTGTTGTTTTAGGTACAGTTTTGTTTAAAAGGGAAAATGGTTAAAATCCATTACAGCCCCCGCTACTGTATGCGAATACAAGTCTCGTTACCACTGGAAAATTTTCTGGGAAGGTGAGATAAGGTTAAGTCGTGAGTCAGGAGACCTGCCTAAAATTATATAAGTAGAACTTCGGAGGGAAGTGGATTATACTTTAATATGTTTTTACTTTAGAAGTCAATATTATTTGGAGTAAAAATATGTAATATAAGACTGCCTTTACCTCTAATTTATTAGAGGTATTTTTTTTCGCATATATCAGGGTAATACGGAGCATTTAGTATAATGCCTAGAAAATTATATGTTTTTGTGGAGGAGTTTGAATGAAAAAGGCAATATTGGTTGTTAGTTTTGGTACCACTTATAAAGAAACGTTAAAACTGACTATAGGGAAAATTGAAGATGAAATTAAAAGTAATTATAAAGAGTTTGAAGTACGCAGAGCATTTACAGCTCATATGATAATTAAAAAACTTAAAGACAGAGATGGACTGGTAGTGCCTACACCGGAACAGGCCTTAAATAAACTTTATGAGGAAGGATATGAAGAAGTGATAGTTCAGCCGCTTCATATAATTCCAGGAGAAGAATTTCAATATATTAGGTTGGTTGTAGAAAAGTTTGAAAAAGAAAAGAAATTTAAATCTATAAAAATAGGAAGACCTGCATTGCACTTTCATGGAAGTGAGGAAAATCCTGATGACTATGAAACATTTATAGAGGCTATAAAAGATATTATACCTAAAGATAAAACTATGCTTTTTATGGGTCATGGAAGCAATCACCCTGCAAATTCTGCATTCGTAGCATTGCAAAGTGTATTTAAATATATGCAATTGGACAATGTTTATATAGGTACTGTTGAGGGCTATCCAACAATAGACATGATAATAGATATTTTAAAAAGAGATGGAATTAAGTCTGTAAAACTTGCACCTTTAATGTTAGTAGCTGGAGATCATGCAATTAATGATATGGCATCAGAGGAAGAGGATTCATGGAAAAGTATTTTAAAATCAAATGGTATAGATGTAGAACTATATATGCATGGACTTGGAGAAATAGATAGTTTTAGAAAGATATATATAAATCATATACAGGATGTTATAGACAATAAGTATTTGAATTTAGGAAATACAAAAAAGATGGCATAAGAGGAGAAAGCTATGAAAAGTATGATAATTTCATCAAATTGTAGTGGTGGTGGAAAAACCACAGTAACTTTAGCTTTAATGGGAAATTTAATAAAAAGAGGGTATGATGTTCAAGGGTATAAGGTTGGTCCGGATTATATTGACTCTGCCTTCCACGGAAAGGTAACTGGTAAACCTTCAAGAAATTTAGATATCTTCTTAATGGGAACAGAAGGTGTTAAAGAAAGTTACTTAAATGGAAATGGGAATTTAGGTGTAATTGAAGGGGTTATGGCACTATATGATGGTAAAGGACTAGACACAGAATTTTCTACGGCGCATGTGGCTAGAACATTAGATCTTCCAGTAGTATTAGTAATGACCCCTAAAGCACAATCAGTTACTTTATGTGCAGAGATTAAGGGGTTATTAGAATTTGAAAATGTTAATATTGTAGGAGTAATACTTAATAATGTAACGGAATCCTATTATAAACTCTTAAAAGCGGGTATTGAACTAAATTGTAGCGGTGTAAAGGTATTTGGATATGTACCTAATGACAGTAGAATCTCATTAGAAAGTAGACATTTAGGACTTGTTCAAAGCAGTGAAGTAGAAGACTTGCTTGATAAAATAGAAATTGCAAGTGAGCTTATAGAAGAGCATGTAGATATGGATAGTTTAATTGAAGAATTTAAGGAAGCTGAGGTTATAAAAGAAGATAAAAAGTATAGATTAGAAAATAAAAATCTTAAAATTGCTGTAGCTTATGATGAAGCTTTTAGCTTTTACTACAAAGAGAATTTAGAATTATTAGAACAAATGGGCGATATATATTATTTTAGTCCTTTATGTGATGAGAAATTACCTGAAAATATTGATTTTTTATACATTGGTGGAGGATACCCTGAAGTATATAAAGAGAAGTTAACTAAAAATAAATCAATGTTAGATAGTATATATAATGCTTTAGATTCTGGAGTTAAGTGTTATGCAGAGTGTGGAGGACTTATGTATCTAACAAAAGAAATTGATGGTTGTAAAATGGTTGGCTTTTTAGATGGAAAATCAATGATGACTAAGAAATTAAATAATTTTGGATATGGTCAAGTTGAAGTTGCTATGGAAAATAACATTTTACCTAGGGGATTGAAGGTTAATTGCCATGAATTTCATAAGTCTATAGTTGAGTTAAAGGAGCAAACAATATATAAGGTAAGAAAAGAACTGTATGATGGATCTATTAAAGAATGGGATTGTGGTTATGCAAAAAAGAATACCTTGGCAGCATATGCTCACATTCACTTTTTTAGCAATTTAGAATTTATTAAATCATTATTAAAATGCAGTAAATAAGTTGAGTTAAGAGGAAGATGATTATGGAATATATAAAGAAACCCATGGATATTGAGAAAAAAAGTTTTGAGATAATTGGAGAAGAAATGGGACCACATAACTTTGGACCAAGAGAACTTTCCATAGTTAAGAGGGTAATCCATACAACAGCAGATTTTGAATATAAGGATTTATTATATATAAGTCCTAATGCTATAGATAAAGCTTTAGAACTTTTAAAAAAGGGAGTTACAATTTATACAGATACTAATATGGCACTTTCAGGGATAAATAAGAAAGCTTTGAAGGAATTAAATTGCAGAGTTGTATGCTATGTATCAGAGCCTGAAGTTGCGATAAAGGCAAAGGAAAGGAATATTACTAGATCTATGGCAGCTGTAGAAGAAGCAACTAGTGATGGTGTAGAGTTTTTTGTTTTTGGTAATGCGCCAACAGCACTATATAGGCTTAAAGAAGCTATAGAACAAGGAAAGTCAAATTGCAAATTTATAGTAGGTGCCCCAATAGGATTTGTTGGAGCTGCAGAATCAAAGGTAGAGATAGAAAAACTAAAGGATATTCCTATGATAACTGTAAGAGGAAGAAAAGGTGGTAGTGCTGTAGCGGCTGCTATAGTTAATGCTCTTATGTATATGCTCGTAGAGAGGTAGAAAATACTATGCTTGATTTATATGTAAATAGTAATGGAAAAAATTTAAGGTGTGGATATACAACGGGATCATGTGCAGCTGGTGCTGCTAAAGCAGCAACCTTAATGCTTTTTAATAAGGCCGAAGTTAAAACAATTACAATAAATACACCAAAGGGAGTTTCTCTTGATTTAAATATAGATGAAGTTATATTTGGCGAGGATTATGTTGAATGTTCCATTGTAAAAGATGGAGGAGATGATATTGACGTTACTAACGGAGTATCTATATGGGCAAGAGCAGAAAAAAGTGATGTTAAGTATAGCCTTAAAGGTGGGATTGGAGTAGGTGTAGTAGAAGGTGAAGGGTTATATGTTCCAAAGGGGGAAGCAGCTATTAATCCAGTTCCACGTATTATGATAGAAGAAGCTGTTATGTCGGTGTTACCTGAAAAAGATGGAGTTTCAATTACTGTTTTTGTGCCCAAAGGCGAGGAAATAGCAGAGAAAACATTTAATCCAAGACTGAATATTGTAGGAGGAATATCTATTTTAGGAACTACTGGTATCGTGTATCCTATGTCAGAAGAAGCTATAAAGGAATCTATTAAAATAGAGATTAAGCAAAAATCTCTAAACTCTGCTAAATTAATTTTAGCTTTTGGAAATATGGGTGAAAAATTTGCTGTAGATATGGGATATCAATCTTCTAATATAGCTATTATTTCAAATTTTGTAGGCTTTGCTTTAGAATGTTGCAGCGAATTTGGTGTTGAAGAAGTTATTTTAGTTGGACATATTGGGAAAGTGTGTAAAATTGCAGCAGGGTGTTTTAATACTCATAGTAGAGTTTGTGATGTAAGACTTGAAATAATCGCGTTAGAGTTAGCATTACTAGGAGCACCAAAAGAATTAATTACTAGGGTGTATGAAGAAAAAACTACTGAAGGGGCTATTAAAGTATTGGATGGAGATTATAGTGAAATATACAAGGAAATTGTCTTTAAGGTAAAGAAAAGAATGGAGCAATATACCTATGGAAGCTTAAAGTGTGATGTTGTAATGTATTATGGGGCTACAAATCCTCAACTGTTAGCTACAACTTTAGAAGGAGTGGTAGGGCAATGATATATATTGTTGGAATAGGACCAGGCAGTAAAGAGTATATTCTTCCAAAGGCTACAGAAACATTAACAAAGAGTGACATAATAATTGGGTTTTCCAGGGCAATAAATTCTATTGAACATATAAAAGGTGAAAAAATTGTAGTTCAAAAGTTAGGTGAAATACTTGAGATAATGGGCAGCAGAAAAAAAGATACCATTTCAATTGTAGCATCTGGAGATCCAGGGTTTTATGGAATTTCTGATTATATGAAAAAAAATGTAAGTGATGAAATTATAGAAATAATACCGGGAATTAGTTCTTTTCAATACATGATGAGTAAAATTCAAATGAGTTGGCAAGATGCCTTTCTTGGAAGTGTACATGGAAGATATGAAGACTTTATAAATGTAGTTAAAAATAATAAGGTCAGTATTTTCTTAACAGATTATAAGAATTCTCCTAGAGACTTAGCAAGGCAGCTCTTTTCTGAAGGTATAGAGTGCAATATATGGGTAGGAGAGAATCTCTCTTATGATGATGAAAGAATTATAAAAGGAAAACCTGAAGAGATTAAAGAAATCGATTTTTCAGGACTCAGTGTTTTTGTAGTGGAGGTATATTAAATGCCGTATTTAAAAGATGAAGATTTTATTAGAGGAAATTGTCCCATGACCAAGGAAGATGTAAGAATTCTTACAATGGCTCGATTAAATGTAAAAGAAAACTCAAGGCTACTTGATGTTGGAACAGGGACGGGCTCTATTGCGGTTCAGGGAAGTATTCTTGCACCAAAGGGAAGAGTAGTATCTATAGAAAGAGATGAGGAAGCTTTTGAAATTGCTTTAAAAAATAAAGAAAAGTTTCAGTGTACTAACTTGGAAATTATTAAAGGTGATGCTATGGACACTTTAATTCATTTGCAAGAAAAGTTTGATTGTATTTTTATCGGTGGAAGCGGTGGAAATCTTGAAGAAATAATAAAAATTTGTGATAACTTGCTTTTGCAAGAGGGAAAGTTAGTATTAAATTTTGTGACTTTAGATAATGTATATAAGGCCATGAGCACTTTGAAGGAATTAAATAGGAAAGTTAATTGTACTCAAGTTGCTGTGAGCAAAACAAGAGGAGAATCTTATATGCTCTTTAGTAACAATCCTATTTTTATTGTAGATTCAGAAAAAGTATAAAGGAGATTAGAATATGGCAAAGTTATATGGAGTTGGAGTTGGACCAGGAGATAAAGAGTTATTAACACTAAAGGCTGTAAAGACTATTAACATGTGTGAGGTTATTGTAGCACCTAGTGCAATGAAGGGTGGAAGTAGTATAGCCCTTGGTATAGCAGAAGAATTTATAGATGATTCTAAGGAAGTAATGATTAAACAGTTTCCTATGGGTGGAGAAGAACAAGAAGAGAAAATATTTGAAGCCTTTAAATCTATTGAGGAAAAACTTAAAGAAGGTAAAAATGTAGCGTTTCTAACTCTTGGAGATCCCTTTGTTTATAGTACATATATTTATCTTTTGAAATATATTAAAGAACATGGATTTGAGGTAGAGACAATTCCAGGAATTACTTCATTTTGTGCTAGTGCCAGTTTAGCAGAAATTCCATTGGTTATTGGAGATGAATCACTTTTAATTCTTCCAGCAAGCAATATTAATGAAATTAAAGATGAAAAATATGTTGTAATAATGAAAGTTTATAAAAAAGAAGAAGAAGTTTTAAATGTTCTTGAGGAGAAGGGCTTTAATTACGTTTATATAAAGAGAGCAGGTAGAGAAGGACAAGAAATTTTACATAAAAGAGAAGAGATATTAAATAATCACGAATATATGTCGCTAATAATTGCGAATCGTAAATAGAGGAGGGAAATCCATGGTTTATTTTATCGGGGCAGGACCAGGAGATGTTGATTTAATTACAGTTAAAGGTAGAAATACTATTGAAAAAGCAGATGTAGTTATATATGCAGGTTCACTTGTAAGTCAGGAACATATGAGTTACTGCAAACCAGAGTGTAAGATATATAATTCGGCAGCTATGACATTAGAAGAAGTAATAGAGGTTATAGTTGAAGCTGAAAAAGAAAATAAAACAGTGGTAAGACTTCATACTGGGGATCCAGCTATATATGGAGCTATTAAAGAGCAAATGGATGAACTTGATATACATGAAATAACATATGAAGTAATTCCGGGGGTGAGTTCATTTACAGCAGCAGCTTCTGTTATTAAAAAGGAGTTTACACTTCCGTCTGTAACTCAAACTGTAATTCTTACAAGGGTAGAGGGAAGAACGCCGGTACCAGAAACAGAAGATTTAGAAAAACTAGCTTCAATAGGGGCATCTATGGCTATATTTCTTTCAATAAGCATGATAGATAAGGTTGTAGCAAAACTTAGAAGAGGCTATGGAAGAAATGTAAATATAGCTGTTATAGAAAGGGCTACATGGGAAGATGAGAGGGCTATAATTGGAACTCTTGATGATATAGCCGAAAAAGTTAAGGAAGCAGGAATTACTAAATGTGCCCAAATTTTAGTTGGAGATTTCATTGATTGTGACTACGATAAAAGTCTTTTGTATGATAAAACTTTTACTCATATGTTTAGAGAGGGAAGGCAGTAAATATGAAGCTGGCAGCAATATCTGTCACAAGACAAGGAAATGAGCTGGGAGAAAAACTTAAAGAGGAGTTAAATCTTGATTTTTATTCAAGCTATAACAATGATAATTTTAATTTTAGAGCACTTTGCCAAGATCTTATGAAAAGTGTAGATGGAATAATATTTATTACTTCCACAGGAATAGCAGTTAGAGGCATAGGAAATCTATTAAAAGGTAAAGACAAAGACCCAGCTATAGTTGTTGTAGATTCACAAGGAAAGTTTTCTATTAGTCTTGCTGGAGGTCATTTAGGTGGAGCTAATGATTTAGCTAAAAAGGTTGCTGATATTCTTGGAGCAATGCCAGTTATAACTACGGCTACGGATAATATGAATTTAATGGCTCCAGATATTATAGCAAAGGATAATAACCTTATAATAGATGATTTGAAGATAGCTAAGACCATAGCAGCGAAACTAGTAGATGGAGAACTTGTAGGCTTTTGGGATGAGGACGATAGAATTCCATTACCAAGAGGATATGTGGATAAACTAAAATCAGTAAAAAATATAGTAACGGTATCAAATAAAGTTAGGATTAAGGAATTTCAACATATTGAGAGAAGTTTACATCTAAAACTTATCAGAAAAAATGTAGTTTTAGGCATGGGATGTAGAAAAAATGTGGATGAAGAGAAAATTAAAACCTTTGTTGTGGATAATTTAAATAAACTTAATATAGATTCAAGGGCGGTAAAGGTTATTTCCACAGTAGATGTTAAGAAAGATGAAAAAGGATTAATTGGATTAAGTAATTCTTTAGGCTGTCCAATGCACATTCATTCACGAGAAGAAATAAAGCAGGTTCAACATAAATATAAAGGCAGCGATTTTGTAGAAAAATCCATAGGAGTAAGATGTGTATGTGAGCCTTGTGTAGAGTTAGAAAAAGGTATATTGATTACTGAAAAGATAAGCTTTGATGGAATGACTTTATGTGTTGGTATAGTTAATGAACTTTAAAATGAAAGCTGGAGGTATAAGAATGGGTAAATTGTATGTTGTAGGAATAGGTCCAGGAGGCCTTGATTATATGACATTAAAGGCCATTAAGGCTATAGAAGAAAGCGATATAATAGTTGGATATACAAAATACATAGAAATGATAAAGCCACTCCTTGGAGAAAAGAGAGTATATTCTACTGGCATGATGAAGGAAGAAGAAAGATGCAAAGAAGCTTTAAATCTTACAAAGGAAGGAACCGTTGCTATAGTTAGTACTGGAGATGCTGGTATTTATGGTATGGCAGGGTTAATTTTAGAAATGAAGAAAGATGAAGAGGTTGAGGTTATACCAGGAATTACAGCAGCATCTTCGGCAGGATCAATTGTAGGTGCTCCTCTTATGCATGATAACTGTAATATTAGTTTAAGTGATTTAATGACTCCTTATGAAGATATAAAAAGAAGAGTTGAACTTGCAGCTCAAGGAGACTTTATTATCTCTTTATATAATCCTAGAAGTAATGGAAGACCACATTATTTAAGAGAGGTTATAGAAATTATTAAAAAATATAGAACTGAGGATACACCGATAGCAGCAGTTAAGCATGCTTTAAGAGAAGGTCAGGAAGTTACTATTTCAACTATAGGAGAGTTTGATGACTCCATTGCAGATATGATGACTATAGTGATAATAGGTAATTCAAAGAGCTATATAAAGAATGGAATGTTTATAACTCCAAGAGGATATAAAGTTAATAAGGGAGAGATTTAAATGATAGGGTTAATATTGGGTACCTCTGAGGGACGTAATATTTTATCTATTTTAAATGAATATACAGATGATATATTAATCTCAACTGCAACTGAATATGGCGGAGAATTATTAAAGGGTTTTAAATATAAAATATTAAATGATAAGCCACTTCTTTATGAGGATTTAAAGAAATTATTAGAGGATAGTGGAGTAAATGTTTTAGTAGATGCAACACATCCTTATGCGATTCAAATAAGTAGTACTGCTTTAAAAATAGCTAAGGAAATGAAAATAGAATATATAAGATATGAAAGAAAGAGTACACTAGATACCTTTGAAAAACATCCTTTAATAGAGGAAATATCTTCTTATGAGGATTTGAAAGAAGCTTTGAAAACGGTAGAGGGAACAATACTAAATACTACAGGAAGTAGAAACCTTAAAAAAATATTAGATTTAAGAATAGAAAATAGAATCGTTCATAGGGTATTGCCATCTCTTAAAGTTATGGAAGAAGTGTTTGATTTAGGTGTCAGAGTTGAAGATTTAATCTTTATTAAAGGGCCAATAAGTTATGATCTAAATAAAGCTTTCTTAAAAGAATTTAACTGTAAGGGATTAATTACAAAAGATAGCGGACCCCAAGGAGGAACTTATGAAAAGATAAGTGCTGCCATTGATTTAGGAATAAAAGTGTTTGTTATTGAAAGAAGATCTATGGATTATGGCACTGTATTTAATGATGAAGAAAGTTTATGTGAATACATCTGTACCAAGTATATCTTAAATGCGCATTAAGGTTAATATATAGGTACAGTTTGTATATAAAGATAGTATGCTAGCAATTATCTATTAGTTGTAAATAAGGGGGATAATAATGAAAAAATTAATAAGTAAAAAGACCTTTATATTTTTATGGGCTATAACTTTATTTTTTACAATACCTCAGGTAGCTTATGGTATGCATATATCTGAAGGATTCTTACCTGTAGGTTGGTGTGCATTTTATTTTGTAGCATGTATTCCTTTTGTAGTTCTAGGTGTTAGAGATATAAGGAAAAGTGCAAATAATAAAAAGGATATAAAAATGCTTATAGCGTTAATTGGGGCATTTGCATTTGTTTTGTCAGCAATGAAAATACCATCAGTTACAGGAAGTTGCTCACACCCAACAGGTACAGGCCTTGGAGCTATGATATTTGGACCATTTGTAATGTCTGTAGTGTCTATAGTAGTTCTTTTATTCCAAGCACTTTTCTTAGCACATGGAGGACTTACAACACTAGGAGCTAATGTTTTATCTATGGGTATTGCAGGACCTATAGTATCATTTTTAGTTTATAAATTATTAAAAAAGAAAAATAGAAAGGTGGCTATCTTTTTAGGTGCAACCCTTGGGGATTTGGCTACGTACTTAGTTACAGCTATTCAACTTGGACTTGCTTTTCCAGCAACTTCAGGCGGATTCATAGTGGCTTTTGGAAAATTTGTATCAATATTTGCTATTACTCAAATTCCACTAGCTATAGTTGAGGGTATAGTTACTGTTATTATTTTTGATTTTATAGAGAAACATGCTCATGAAGAGCTACTAGAAGTAGGAGGTGTTCTATAGTATGAAAAAGAATATAGGGTTAATTCTGCTATGTGTAGTTATTGTAGTTGGGTCTCTAATGATAGGAAGAAATGGTGAATTTGGTGGAGCTGATGACCAAATAGAAGATAAGATTGCAGAGATAAATGCAGATTATGAGCCATGGGCAGCACCTTTGTGGGAACCACCATCAGGAGAAATAGAAAGTTTATTGTTTGCACTACAAGCTGCAATTGGAGCTGGATTTATTGGATATTATATAGGATTTAAAAGAAATCCTAAAAATGAAAAAGATAAAAAACCTTCAAAAAGTAAGGAGATACGATGCTAAGAAATGTACTTGCTTATTCTAGCTTAAGTAAATTAGCTTCTGTACATCCTATTGAAAAAATTATTTTATGTATTGGCACAATAATAGCACTTGGTTTTAGTACCAAGTGCTACCCTTTAATAATTAATATAATTGTTTTTTTATTTTTACACATTAAATATAAGAATCCGATGCATGTAGTTAAAGGTTTTGTAGAGGCAACTTTAATTTTCGCTATATTTTCATCTATAACTTTTATTTTTGATTATGGTATATATAGAACCTTGGTTATAGTCTTAAAATCTGTATCTGGGGGAATTGTAATTAGCTTTTTAACTTTAACTACACCAACTAATCATATTTTTTATTTAGGGTCTAAAGTTAGTTGGCTTAAAGATATTTGTGATTTAGGAAAATCCATGGAAAGATTTTTAATTATTGTAGACGATGAGTTTAGAGCTCTAAATAAAGCTATGATTGCAAGAGGTGGTTTTGGAGGATTTAAGGCTAAAGTAAAAGATGCAGGTACATTAGGCGGATTACTCTTTGTAAACACCATGTATAAGTGGAAAGAGATTAAAAATGGAATTAATAGTAGATGTTATCAAGGGATAATTCATTATTCAGATGAACAATTTGATTTATCTTATATAAGAATTGCATTAATAATGAGTTATATTCTTTTTCTTATAATAATTATTAATATATTTTAGAGGCTCTGTATGCATTTATAGTGATGCAAACAGAGCTTTGTATTACTATATTCAGCTTTTTCAAAAGGAACCTTATGGTTCCCTTTGAGTATCTCTCCTTAACAAGGAGGGAACAGGGTCCCCTT
>URKQ01000007.1 GCA_900548455.1 uncultured Clostridium sp. | reverse complement strand
TATTTATCTTTTACAAGTATGGAGCACTTGATAATTTTAAGAGGTATTATGAAAAATTTATAAGCTGCGAGATTTTAACTTCAAAATTAATGAAAGAAGTGATACATTATGTACACTAAATATTTGGGAGGATATAAAATGGATATTATAAATTCTAATGCGCCAGAAAAGTTATTAATGATAAATTCATACTCAATGATTAGTATTAAAGAGGTTTTTCAATATGAAGAAAATGGAGAGAGTATCTTAAGATTTAAATGTATTAGAAATAATAATCTTATTAAAAAAGTTAGAATTAGAAAAATGAAAATATGTAGACAATGCTGTGATTGTAAAGATAATACTCCAATTTTACAATATGAAGGCAACTATGATAAGATTATTAATTTCAATGAGGATATAAATAATAATTGTTGTGGCTTTGATATTAAGGCTAAAGATGTAGACATTAATAATTTAACGACTCTTAAAATTGATATGGAATTAGATATTTTAAATTGCTTTAATGTAGTTACAGAACTAGGTGGACAAGTTATCCTTACTGCTTTCAATGAAAGAAAATTATTAAACCAAATAGAAGGTAAATTTGTAGTGAAAGAGGATTTTACTTCTATTAATAATTTAAAAATGCTTGAGGAATATGATTTAGAATAAATCAAATCACATCGATTAGTTTCCCCACATTCAAATTAGCTGTGTATGCATTTACAGTTTAGTATAACTTGTATATTCTATCACTCTATTTTACTATAGAGCCTTCAAATTATGCAAACGTCAAAAAGAGTACGAATTGCTTTTTAATAGAAGCAATTTGTACTCTTTTTATTTTAAATACTTTAAAGACAATTTTTCTTCCGTCATAAAGATTTATTAGCCAACGTATAGAGACAAGAAATTTATTGTTTTGAAAAATAAAATTTCACTATCAGCAAATATAAAAAAAGTTTATGTAGAATGAAAACAATAATAATTAAAAAATGTAAGAAAAAACTTTTTTACATCCTATGTAAAAAACTGGAAAAGATAACGAAAGATATGTTATACTTTTGTTGTTAATTTATGTAATAAAATGATAAGGGAATGATGAGATATAATCTACATTTGGGCACTTAGATTATATGGAGTTAATAGTGCAACCCACCTTTATTTGAAGAATTTAAACTATATTGGTTTAAATTTGAAAGGAAGGTGTTTTTTTATGCGTATTAAACAACACATACTTTTTGTACATTGAGAATAAGTATATTAAGTAAGTTCATAAAAAGTTCATTGAATAATTATTATAGTTATTTAGCATGTCTTTTAATGTGCTTCAAATATTGATGGGGGGTAATTATAGTGCAAAAAAGTATAGTTATTCATACCAAGGAAAAAGAAATATTTGAAGAAGCCGATATTATGGAAATAAATGAATCAGAAGTACTAGAGATAAATTGGAATAGAAGTTTTATATCGTTAAAAAGAACCTTTGATATAGTCTTTAGTTTGTTTTTAATAGTTGTGACTAGCCCAATTGTATTATTGTCCTTATTAGTTGTTTTTTTTCAAGATTTTAAAAGTCCTATTTTTAAGCAACAAAGGGTTGGAATATACAACAAAGAATTTACCCTATATAAGATTAGATCCATGGTTAAAAACGCAGAAAAGAACGGTGTAAAATGGGCTGATAAGAATGATTGCAGAGTAACCCCCTTTGGGAAATTAATAAGAAAAACTAGAATTGATGAGTTGCCTCAACTTTTCAATGTACTAAAGGGTGATATGAGTTTAATAGGGCCTCGACCTGAATTGGAGTTTTTTTACAAGAGTTTTGAGAAAAAAATACCTAATTTTAGAGATAGACTTCTAGTTAAACCAGGTATTACAGGATGGGCCCAAATTAATGGTGGCTATGATATTACCCCAAGGGAAAAGTTAAATTTAGATTTGTACTATATTGAAAATGTAAATCTTTTGATGGAAGTTAAAATTTTTTTCATAACAATTAAAACAGTTATATGTGGAAATGGGGCTAGGTAGGTGGATAAAGTAAGAATATTAGATATAGCATCTACAGATCAAGGTGCATATAGATTATTAAAAAGTAGAGTTAAAAAAATTAATTGTGATAAGAGGTTTGATAATTATATAGTATGTCCTAGAGGTGAGTGGTCAGAAAAAATAGAGGAGTATGGAGTTTCGTGTATAGAATATGATGTAAAGAGAGAAATAAGTATATTAGAATTAAAAAAAGAAATTGAGAAATTAGAAAAGATATTACAACAATATGAGCCTAATATTGTACATTCTCATAATTCCAAAACTGGTGCCTTAGCAAGAATAGCTGTTAAAAATATTAATAAAAAGTATAAAAAAAATATTATGATGATACACCAGGTGCATGGGTTTCATTTTACAGGTCAAAAAGGAATAAAAAAAACAATGTTTTTACAAGTTGAAAAGAAGTTGGCTAAATATACGGATATATTATTATTTCAAAATATGTATGAATATAATTTGTGTAAAAAATATGGAATAAATAAAAGATGCACTATAGAGTATATAGGAAATGGAATAAATATTGATGAGTTTAATAGTATGCAGCTAAACAGTAAGGCTAAAGAAAATTTCACAATAGTATGTGTAGCAAGAATTGAACCTATAAAAAATCATATTATGTTACTTAAGGCATTAAATTTATTAAAAGAGAAATATAATATACATGATTTTAAAGCTATTCTTATTGGTGAAGGATCAAATGAGGAATTGTTAAATTACATAAATGAAAATTCTTTAGAATCACATGTGATTTTTACCGGAGCATTGGATAGAAAAGATGTAATTAATGAAATTTATAATAGCGATTTATCTGTGTTGACTTCAATAAAAGAGGGTAAGCCAAGAGCCCTTATTGAATCAATGTTATTAGGAAAACCTTGCATTGCTACAAATGTTATTGGAACTAATGAAGTAGTTGAAAATAATGTAACAGGATATTTGGTTAAACTTAATGATTATGAGGATTTAGCATTTAAAGTAAAAGAATTAAAAGAGGACATAGATAAGTATAATTTATTTTCTTTAAATTGTAAAAAAGCAGTTGTTAAAAATTTTGATGAAGAGATAGTTATAGGAAAGATTAAACAAATATACTTAAAAAATAATATTTTGAGGTGTAACAAGTGAAAAAGTATATGCGTGCTGCTATTTGTTTTTTATATAGTTTAATCAAATTTGGGATAATAAAAATAGTGAGATTTCATCAATTCAAGTATAATATTATGAACATTATATCGCCATTTGTTGAATTTGATATAGATAAATTTGGGACTCTTAAATTAAGTTATATGGTTAAAGTTAGAAGTGGAAGCAAAATTAAGGTGAGAAATGGAGGATATGTAAGTATTGGAGAAAATACATCATTTAATCATAATTGTATTCTTGTATCTCATGAGAATATAATTGTTGGAAAAGATGTTCAATTGGGTCCTAATGTTGTGATTTATGATCATGATCATGATTATAAATTGCAAGATGGAATGAAAAAATTATTATATAAAACAAGTCCTATAAGTATAGATGATGGAACTTGGATAGGTGCTAATGCAGTAATATTAAAGGGCACACATATAGGCAAAAATTGTGTTGTAGCTGCCGGAACTATATTAAATGGAGGCATATATGATGATAACTCATTAATATATCAAAAGAAGGATATATTAGTTAAAGAAATAATACGAAGTGAAAATTGAAGGTGATTAAATTGAAACCTATTAGAGTATTACAGGTAATGGGAAGTTTAAATAGTGGTGGGTCTCAATCATTAGTAATGAATTTGTATAGAAACATTGATAGATCAAAGGTTCAATTTGACTTTGTCATTGATAAAAATAATGAACTATTTTACCAGAAAGAAATAGAATCTATGGGAGGAATAATATATCAATTAAAAAATATAAAAGAATGTAGTTTTACAAAATATTGCAAACAATGGAATGAGTTCTTTTCTAATCATAGCGAATATTTAATAATTCATGGACACCTACGCAGTACAGCTGCTATTTATCTGAAAATAGCAAAGAAACGAGGATTAATTACTATAGCTCATAGTCATAGTACTGCTTCAAGAGGTAATAAAATTGAGTGTATGGTAAAAAATATTATGCAAATTCCAATTAGATATATAGCAGATTATTTATTTGCTTGTTCTTATGATTCTGGAAGATGGCTTTATGGTAAAAAGGCTATAAAAAATGAAAATTTCGTAATTATTAATAATTCAATTGATTCTTGTGAGTACCTTTACGATGAGAATAAAAGGAATGAATTAAGGAGAAAATTAAATTTAGAAAGTAAATATGTTATAGGACATGTTGGAAGCTTTACATATCCCAAAAATCACGAATTTTTAATTAATATTTTTTATGAAATACAAAAATCCAATAAGGATACAGTTTTATTACTTATTGGTGATGGTGAGTTAAAAAAAAATATTGTTGAACAGGTTTATAGATTAAAAATAAATGATAAAGTGATTTTTACAGGTGTAGTTTCTAATGTAAAAGATTATATGCAGATTATGGATGTGTTTGTATTTCCATCAATATTTGAAGGATTGCCAGTTACTTTGATTGAAGCTCAAGCTATGGGATTACCGTGCATAATATCAAATAAAATTACAAGTGAAGTAATATTAACAAGTTTAGTAAAAGTTCTAGGTCTTAATAATACATCCGATTGGACAAGCTTGATTTTACACACTAAAGTAAGTGAAAATAGGAAAAGTTATAATGAATTAATTAAGAATTCACAATATGATATAGATAAATCTACATTATGGATACAAAATTTTTATATTGAACAATTTAAAAATAAAATTGATAACGGGGAAAGTAAAGAAATTTATAAACACTAGTTAAGGTGAAGTTTACAAGCTAGGAGGTTACTGTTATATGGTAAGAGTATTACAAATGCTAGGAACACTTGATTGTGGTGGCCAAGAATCTTTTGTTATGAATGTCTATAGAAATATAAATCGTGAAAAGGTTCAATTCGATTTTATTGTAAGTAATGTTAATAACGATGCTTATTTTTATGAGAGTGAGGCAGAAAAACTGGGGGCTAACATTTTTAGAGTAAACCTGAAGAGTAAAAGGCCTATAAAAAGTTTCTTTCAAATTATTAAGATAGTTAAAAAGGGAAATTATAAAATTGTTCATAAACATTCAAACATATCGTTAATGGGGATAGATTTACTAGCAGCTAAATTTGGAGGTGCAAAGATACTAATTTCTCATTCACATAGTACAAAGTTAGATGTTAAATATAAGGAATATATCAATAAGTTATTTATCCCATTTTTAAACAAGATAAGTACAGATAAATTGGCATGTTCATATAAAGCTGGATTGTGGTTGTATGGTAAAAATAACTTTAAGGTCATTAATAATGGAATAGAGATTGAAAAGTTTATATATAGTGAAAAGATTAGATTGGATATACGAAATGAACTGCATATAGATAATAAATTTGTAATTGGACATATAGGAAGGTTTACATATGCTAAAAATCATATGTTCTTGTTAGAGATAATATATGAATTAAAAAAAATTAATTCAAATACACTCTTAATATTAATAGGAGAAGGAGAGTTAAGAAATGAAATTCAATTAAAGATTAAAGAGCTATCGCTAGAAGATAATGTTATGATTCTAGGATTACAAAGAGATGTGGGGAAAATAATGCAAGGATTTGATGTGTTTGTTTTTCCATCTTTTTATGAAGGATTGCCTCTGACTGTTATAGAAGCACAAGCTGCAGGATTACCTTGTGTAATTTCTAATACTATTACAAACGAGGTTTGTATTACAAAATTAATTAAAAGAATACCATTAAGTAAGATGGCAAATCAATGGGCTAAAGAAGTAATAGATTTATATAATACTACACAAAGAGAAAATCAGTATGAAACTTTAAAAAAATCAAATTATAATATTAAAAAAGTAGCAAATGGATTAGAAAAATTTTATTTATCGTTTAATAGTTTTAAGTAGATAGAGAGGTTCAAAGCGATATGCATGTATGTTTTTTGTATAGTTCAATGAATAAAGGTGGAGCTGAACGAACCATTCAAATTATAAGTAACTATTTAATAGAAAATGGACAAGATGTAAGTATTATCGTGTTATCTGGAACAAAATCAAGCTATAAGTTAAACTCAAAAATAAATTTTTATAGATTAGATTTACTTAAGGATACTACTGGTTTTTATAATGCTATATCTAAAAAAATTATAATGATTAAAAAAGTTAAGAGACAATTAGTTCATATGGATATAGATGTTGTAATATGTTTTTCAGTAGTCACTCAATTGCTAGCCGTGTTATCTAACTTAAAAAGAAAGTTTAAAATAGTAGGTGCTGAAAGAAATAATCCATATATTTTTCAGAAAAATACAAAATGGTATTTTATAAAAAAACCGCTAAGTTTACTTATGGATGGGTTTATTTTTCAGACGATAAAATCATCAGAGTTTTATCCTAAGAAAACAGTTAAAAAGGGGGTAATTATTCCTAATAGTGTAGTGGTTTCGTGCGATAAGAAGTATAGTTTTAATAATAAAAGCATCTGTTCTGTTGGCCGGTTGGAAAACCAAAAGGATTTTACTACACTAATAAAAGCATTTTCTATTGCTAGTAAGGAATTAGAAGATTATTCGTTAGATATTTATGGTGAAGGAAAAGAAAGAAATAATCTTCAAAATTTAATAAATGAATTAAATTTGGATGATTTGGCTCATTTACATGGTATTAAGGATAATATTCATGAGAAGATGCTTGATTCTTCAATATTTGTGTTATCTTCTAAGTATGAAGGTATGCCTAACGCATTAATGGAAGCAATGGCTTTGGGGATGCCGGTTATTTCTACAAACTGTGATATGGGACCTGAGGAATTAATATGCCATAATTTTAATGGATTATTAGTAAATGTGGGTGACTATGAGGAAATGGCAAATCAAATAATTGCAATTGCAAAAAATAAAGAACTAGCTAATAAATTAAGTAGTAATGCAATAAGAATTATAGAAAGTAACAGTGTAAACAATATAGGTATGAAGTATAAGAATTACATTGAGCAGGTGTGTAAATGAAGAAAGTAAGTATAAAAAAGAATGATTTAATAATAGGATTATTATTAGTAGCTACTGTTCTATGGCTGTTTTGTAGAAATATACTAGATATAAATATTTCGAAAAATTTCCTTTTAGTAGTAGTAGGATTATTATTTATTATTACAGATTTCAAAGGGATATTTGCATACATTGCATTTATAATTCCATTATCAACAGGTATTCCATATAATTACATACTTTGTATGGCCATAATGGTTCTGATATTTAAATATGATATAAAATTCAATAAATTGTTTTTGGCATTAATTTTAATATTAAGTATTGAATTATACGCTTGTATTAACAATGCGATAGATGTTAAAGAGTTGGCTTCTATCTTTATGGTGTTTTTTTTAATATATTACTTTGTTACAAACTCATCTTTCAATGATAACAACAATTATAGTGTTTATTTAAGATCATTTATATATGGTACTTTAATTTCGGGAATTTTCATAATATTAATGACGTCAAGTCAAGGAGAAATTTTAGATTTATTTTTAAAGGGATATAGATTTGGTCAAACTAATTTTTTAAATGAAGTAAAATCAACGTATTTACTATTAGAATATAATCCTAATTCGTATGGGAATTTTTGTGTGTTTGCATTATATTTTCTTATAACTTTGAGGGTTAATAATTTTAATAAGAAAATTGATTATATTGTATTTTTACTGATTTTATTATTTGGATGCTTAACTTTATCAATTACATTCTATGT
Organism: uncultured Clostridium sp.; assembly: GCA_900548455.1. Lineage (GTDB taxonomy): Bacteria > Bacillota > Clostridia > Clostridiales > Clostridiaceae > Clostridium_J. The sequence goes on along the minus strand of URKQ01000007.1, from coordinate 155,589 downwards.
GAGCTTTGTAATTGCATCCATACTTTTATTAATTGAATTTAAATCAAAGATTAAGAAGGTTTCATGGAAGAACGTTTTAGGTATAATAACTTTAGTTTTTTTGGTTTTTTTAGTAATTTATTTTATATTTTTCAAGAATAAAGTTTTGCAAGAAAGATTTTTATATAGAATGTTATTACCAGATATGTCTCATGGTAGAAATGATATTTTTACAAATATTAATAAAATAATTTTTTCAGACCCTAAGACAGCATTTTTGGGAGTAGGTGCAAATAATTATGTAAAAGTATTGGGATTAAAACTTTCATGTCATAATGCTACACAAGAAATAGTAGTATGTTGGGGTATAATAGGGTTAATTATTTTTAGTTTATGGATTTATACAATAATTAAGCAAGGTATCAAAAATAATGGTTTTAAGGGAATAGTTAATGTGTTTCCATTTCTACTTTTGTTTTTATGTGTACAAGCTAGTCAATTTATAATTTTACCTATGTCAAAATTTATTTTAATCATATTATGTTATAGCTCGATGTGTATTGGAGTGTTAAGGAGTGAAAAGTAAAAAAATTGCTATAAATTTAGTTGTATTACTGTTTCAAAACATAGTGAAGATTATAGGAGCTTTTTTATTGATGAGAACAATAATTAATATTTATGGTTCTTCAATTAATGGATTAAGTTCTTCAATTAATGGTGTGTTATCTTATTTAAATATTCTTGATTTAGGAATAGGAGCTGCAACAATGTATGCTCTATATAAGCCTTTAGAAGAAAAAGATTATGACATGATAAATAAAATAATATCAAAAACGGATAGAATATTTAAGAAAATTGGTGGAATCATGTTTCTTATTATATGCATGATTTCGTTTGTATATCCATTAATTATTAAATCATCATATAGTAATAAGTTTATAAGTGAAGTCATTATTATTTGTGGCATAAATTATATTTTGGAGTATTTTTTTGATGGTAAATACAATTTGCTTTTTATGGCTGATCAAAAGATATACATTCCAAAGCTTGTTTTTACGCTATCATATATAGTTCATACAATTTTATCATTAATACTGTGTAATCTTAAATTAAATTTTATATGGATTAAAATGGCATTGATAATTGGAGCTTTAATTAGAATTGTATTTATGAATATATTAGTTAAGAAATACTATCCTTGGCTAAAGAAGGTTTTAAAATCAGAAATAAATATTATAAGTATGACACGTGATATTTTTGTTCAAAAGATTTCTTCACTTATTTTCTCAAGTACAGACATAATATTAATATCTACAATGATAGGGGTAGAAGAGGCTAGTGTATACGCAGTATACAACCTTGTCTATAATGGATTAGCTAATTTGATGACAGCCATTGTTGATGCATCTGTAGGAAGTTTTGGAAGTGTTTGTGCATCAAAAAATTTAAATGGTATAAGAAATGCATATAATTCTTTCAATTATATGATGATATTTATTTCTAGTATATTGATAACCTGTTGGTGGAGTTTAATTATACCATTTGTTAAAGTTTATACCAAAGGAATAACAGATGTATCATACATCAATAAGTCATTAGGGATGGCAATGGGGCTAATGTTTGCACTTAAGTTTTATAGATCTGCTTCAGCAGTTATTATAAATTCTATGGGTATGTTTGGAAAAGTAAAATTAATATATGTAATTGAAGCAGTAATTAATTTGTTTTTTTCATATATATTGGTATTTAATTTTGGTATATCTGGAGTTATAGTTGGTAGTGTTGTTGCATTGGCATTCTCATCATTATGTATGCTTAGGTTAGTTTTTAAATATATTACGTTACAAGAAATTAATTACAAAATCTACATTATCAATTTTGTTACAGCTATATTGCAAACAATAATTCTTTCAAGTATAGGAGCTAGGGTGAGTATAAATTCATATTTTTCATTTATATTTTATGGATTTATATATTTATGTATTACAGGAATTACATTTACAATTGTTAATTATATTTTTTTTCCAATAAATATTAAGGCACTATTTAATAAGTTGAAAAATATATTTAAAAGTACTGATAGAGGGTATTAATTTAGTATGTAGTTAAATTATATTAGTTATTTATAATTTGATAGGAAGGATGTTATATGTATAAAAATATAGCTGAAATAGCATTTATTAAATCAGTACACGTTACAAACTTTATTGAACAAATTATTTATATCAATTCAAATTACAATTTGCATTACAATATTATTGTGATTCTACCAGAATCATCCCGAAGTAGAAGTTGGGTTGATTTGTTAAGAAATAATAATATAAAAATTGTTTTTTTTCCGGATAGGGAGAAAACATTTAGAATGATAAAAAGAATCAGTTCAATAATTAAAGAATACAAAATTGATGTTTTACATTTACACTATGGTATGGTTACTTTGCCTGCAATTATAGCAGGAAAATTAAATAGGAAAAGTATAATATATCATTGTAGGACAACGTATCCAATATCAGAAAGCAAGTTAGTGTGTTTAAAGAGAAAGGTTAAATTCAAATTACTGTTTTCTAATGTTAGAGTAATAGTTTTAAACGATAAATTTAAAAGACAGTTTTCTTATTATGGAGTAAAACCTAAAATGATAAGTACTGTGCCTGATGGAATTGATTTTAAGAGGCTTGCTAATGGAAAAAGTAGAAATGAAGTGAGAAGCACTCTTGGATTTAAGAAAAATGATTTAGTATTTTTTATGTTTGGATATAATATTAAAATCAAAGGTGTAGATATAGTATTAAATTCTTTTTCTCAAATTATTGGTGAAAATAGGCTAGATATATGTAAGAATTTACGGTTAGTGATATTAGTCCCTAGTATATCTTGCGAAGCAAGGAAATATATTTTAAAATTTGTAAAATACAAAATGCCAGAATGGCTAGTATTGGTTGAAGAAAATGACAATATTGGTGAGTACTTTAGAATGTGTGATTATTTTATATCCGCAAGTAGAGAAGAGGGATTTTCAAATGCATTAGCAGAAGCACTTTATATGGAAAAGCCATCAATAGTAAGTGATATAGTTGGGACAGATTGGGCGCAAAAGTATGAAATCGTGGAATTGTTTAAAAGTGAAAACATGGAAAGCTTCATAAGTGCTATGTATACAATAATTTTTAATAATTACAGTAACCAAATATCATTAAGTGCAAAAGAAGATTTAAATAATAATTATTCACTAGTAAATTGGGCTAATAAAATAACAGATCTTTATTAATTACAAAGTTAGTAGGAGTAGGTGATTTTGAAAATGACCACTAGAAATAATGATAGATTATATGAGATTACTATTTTAAATGTTATAGCAATATTATTAGTTGTTTTAGGGCATAGTGGATGTATATATGCTGGAAAGTGGAGTTATGTTGTAGTAAATAATTCTTCTGAAATATTGAAGTATATAACTAATTTTATATATTCATTTCATATGCCTTTATTTGTATTCGTTTCGGGATATTTATTTTCTTATGGGAAAAGTAAAGATAAATATAAAAGTCTAAAAGAGTTTTGTGTTAAAAAATTTAAAAGACTTATCATTCCTTATATAATTGTAGGAAGCTTTTTTATGATACCAATTCAAATGATTTTTGAGATAGATAATATATCTACTCCATATATGTCAAGAATCTTTAGTGAAATATTTTTAGGGAAGACACCGAGACATCTATGGTTTTTACTTATGTTATTTAATTTATTCATAATATTTTATTTGTTAGAGAATATTTTTAAAAAGAATAAAGTATATATAAACTTTATAGTATTGTTTTTATTATCAGTTATTGCAGTTAAGATTCCTAACTTTTATCAGGTTTCAGGAAGTATTCAGTATATGTTGTTTTTTTACTTAGGATACGTTGCATACAATCATAATAAATTAAAAACAATTTATATTAATAAAAGTATGTGGATAATTATTATAAGTTATATCTTACTGTTTAATATAAATTATTTTATTATTGGAAAGTATATAAGTTTATCCAGTAATACAATTGTAGTTAAAGTATTGGATTATTCTATCGATAAGATAATTTCTATATTGGGAGTAATGTCAATTTATCTATTTATCAACAATTTAAAGAATAAAAATTATGAAAGACTAGAACGTGTATGTAAATCTAAATTAATTTTTAAAATAAATAATCTTAGTTTTTTAATTTATTTAATTCATCAACCTATAATGTTAATCGTACTTAAGAAAATAAGTTTGTTAGATATTTCTCCTTTTACAGTGTATACTACTTTATTTTGGGTGACCTTAATTGTATCTATAATATTATCTGATTTATATTTGTTATTAATAGGTAAAGTTAAAAATAGATATATATCAAATATAAAAGTATCACAAACAAGTTAATTAATGATTTTATAATAAGAAAGGAAGTTATCATGTATAAAATAGCAGTGGCTGGTACAGGCTATGTTGGACTTGTAGCTGGAGTTTGTTTTGCGGAAAATGGTCATAGTGTAACCTGTGTAGATATTGATGAGAATAAAGTCAATCTAATGAAGAGTGGTGTATCTCCAATATACGAAGTAGATTTAGAAGAGATAATGAAGAAAAACTATGATGAGGGCAGGCTTAATTATACTACTGATTATAAAGCTGCATATAGTGAGGCTGATGCTATATTTATAGGAGTAGGTACTCCGGAGCTTCCAGATGGCTCAGCAAACCTTGCTTATATTGCTACTGTTGCAAGACAAATTGCAGAGAATGTTGAAAGGAATTGTCTTGTAGTAGTTAAATCTACCGTTCCCGTTGGAACTAATGATAAGGTAGAACAGTTTATTAATGACTTTCTTCCTTATAATAGAAAGCTTTTTAATGAAGAGGGTCAGTGGAGGGGTAATAAAATTAAAATAGAAGTTGCTTCAAATCCAGAGTTTTTAGCTCAAGGCACGGCGGTTTTTGATACTCTTCATGCAGCTAGAATAATTATAGGTACAGAAAGTAAGTGGGCAGAGAAAATTTTAAAGGAAATTTATGAGCCTTTTAATTTACCAATAGTATCTGTAAGTAGGCGTTCAGCCGAGATGATAAAGTATGCTTCTAATGATTTTTTAGCTCTTAAGATTTCTTATATGAATGATATAGCAAATCTTTGTGAACTTGTTGGAGCTAATATTGAAGATGTAGCTAAGGGAATGAGCTATGATGAAAGAATAGGAAGAAGATTTTTAAATGCTGGTATTGGATATGGTGGTTCCTGTTTTCCAAAGGACACAAAGGCCCTTTACTATATAGCAAGGCAAAATGGATATGACCTTAAAACAATAGAAGCGGCTATAGAGGTTAATAAAAATCAAAAAACTATGTTATATAGAAAGGCTTGTAGACGGTTAATTACCTTTAGTGGACTTAAAGTAGCAGTTTTAGGACTTACCTTTAAGCCTGGAACTGATGATTTAAGAGAAGCTCCATCCCTTGAAAATATACCTTTATTACTTCAAAGTGGAGCAGAAATATACGCTTATGATCCAGTTGGAGCTGAGAATTTTAAAAGAAGATATCCTGAAGGAAATATTGAAAAAGGCTCAATAAAATATGTAAAAGATCCAAGAGAAGCTTTATATAGAGCTAATATTTGTTTCATATTTACTGAATGGAAGGAAGTAAAAACTATTAAACCGAAAGAATATAAAAAGCTTATGATGATGCCTCTAGTTTATGATGGACGCAACATTTATGATGTTAATGAAATGAAAAATGCTGGTGTTGAATATTATTCTGTAGGAAGACCTAGTATTAAAGTTCCAGAGATGTTTTTTGAAGCTGCGGCAACTAGAAACTAAAAAAGATTGGAGGAATAATTTTGAATTATAAAGAGTTAGATACTAAGAAGAGGTATCTTATTACTGGTGCAGCTGGTTTTATTGGGTTTTATTTATCTAAAAGTCTTTTAAAGCAGGGATGTACGGTTATAGGTATAGATAATATAAATGACTATTATGATGTTAATTTAAAAAAAGCTCGTTTAAAAGAGTTAGAATATTTCGACAATTTTGTTTTTATCAAGGAAGATATATCAAATAAAGATAAAATAATGGAGATTTTTAAAGGATTTAAGCCTAATATTGTTGTTAATTTAGCAGCTCAAGCAGGGGTTAGATATTCTATTGAAAATCCAGATGTATATATAGGAAGTAATATAGTAGGCTTTTTTAATATTCTTGAAGCTTGTAGACATAATAAAGTAGATCATCTTGTATATGCATCCTCTAGTTCTGTGTATGGGTCCAATAAAAAAGTGCCCTTTGAAGAAAGTGATTTTGTAGATCATCCCGTATCTTTATATGCAGCAACTAAAAAATCTAATGAACTTATGGCTCATACTTATAGTCATCTATATAAAATTCCAGCTACAGGCCTTAGATTCTTTACTGTATATGGACCTATGGGAAGACCGGATATGGCTTACTTTAGTTTTACTGATAAATATTTCAGTGGAGAATCTATTAAGATATTTAATAATGGTGATTTTGACCATGATTTATACAGGGATTTTACTTATGTAGATGATATTGTAGAAGGAATAGAGAGACTTTTAAACAATCCTCCAGAAGAAGAAGTGCCCCACAAGGTATTTAATATAGGTAATAATAATCCAGAAAAACTTATGACTTTTATAGAAACTTTAGAAAAAGCTTTAAGTAATTCGCTAAAGGAAGAAGTTAAGTTTAAGAAAGTTTTTGAACCACTAAAGGCGGGAGATGTACCTGCAACTTATGCTTCTACTAAAAAACTTGAAGCAGCTATAGGTTTTAAGCCAGCTACCTCAATAGAAGAAGGACTTCAAAGATTTGCTGACTGGTATGTAGATTACTATAAACTAAAAAAATAGATTATCTAAGGTTGTGAAGTGATTGTTTTTAAGTATAGTTATGCCTTTTTATAACTCTGAAAAATTTTTAAATAGGTCAATAAAGAGTGTTTTAAATCAAGACTTTGAGGACTACGAGTTAATTTTAGTCAATGATGGTTCTACTGATAACAGCGAGAACATAGTAAAGAAATTTTTGACTGAGGATGACAGAATAGTATATTTAAAGCAAGACCATAAAGGAAGTAGTAGTGCTAGAAATCGTGGTATTAATTATGCAACGGGGGAGTATCTTCTTTTTATTGATGCTGATGATGAATATAAGGATAATGCTTTAAAGGTTATTTATAACAAAATAATAAAAACTAATATTGAGGTTATTTGTTTTGGTTTTGATGTTATTAAACGCAATGGAGGAAAGTTAAATGTGTCCGGGGTTAATAGTAGAGTGGACGTGTTTTATAAATATATAAAAATTAATGAAAATATACTAGATATTATTGATAAACCGTATTTCCGTTGTGTTTGGAATAAAGCTTACAGGATGTCCTTTATTAAAGAAAATAATATAAAGATGGATGAAGAGCTTTATATTGGAGAGGATATACGCTTTAATTTAGATGTTATAAAAAGATGTAATAATTACTATGAAGCAAGTGATATAGTTTATAATTATATTAGAGAAAATGAAGATTCAATTATAAATACTTATAATAGAGATAAGTTTTTTCAAATGATAAAGGTTCATGAGAACAAAAGAGCTTTAATCCTTGAAGATTCCTATATTGATAAAGAAGAACGTGAGGCTAATATTTATAGTGATTTTCAAAGAATTTGTTTTTCCTGTTTTATGGACTTTTTTAGAAAAGAATGTGACTTTAGTTTTGAAGAAAAGGTGAATTATATAGAAAGATTTATTAATTTTTATACTTATGAATATAAGCTAAGTTATAATAAGTTTTTATCTACTCGACGTAAGATTATAAATATTTTATTTTTATTAAATTCAAAGGTTATATTATTGGCTTTTGCTAAAATCTTTTATAGGATAAAGTTTAGGTCTAAGAGGTTTATTTATTTAAGATGATTTTAGCTACAATATAATATAAAAAGGTAGTTGTAGAGATGGTAAAAAAACTTTACAGCTACCTTTGATTTATGTAAAAAAATCTTTCCAAGTGGCAAATAAACTTTACAGTTTTATGTTGAATTTTTTTATTTTGTTCATTATGGTGGTGTGGGATACTCCAAGGATTTTTGCAGCTTGTCTATAACTGTTACATTCCTTAAGAACTTTTATTAAAATTTCTTTTTCTTTTATATCAAGCTCTTCCTTTAAAGTTAGGAACTGATTTTTCTTTTCAGAAATAATTTTTACTTCATAGCCTTCATTTTTTTCACCAAAGTCCATTATTAAATCTTTTTCAGTAAGATATTCTCCGCTGCAAAGGTTCATTGCTCTTTCTATGACATTTTGAAGCTCTCTAACATTTCCAGGCCAAGGATAGTTCATTAATTTATCAATGAAGTTTAAATCTGCTCCAAGGATATGTCTATTTATTTTTTTATTTAATGAATTTATAAAGAATTGAACTAGGGCAGGGATATCTACCATTCTATCCTTTAAGCTAGGAAGATAAATTGGAATTACATTAATTCTATAGTAAAGATCTTCTCTAAATTGGCCACCTTTAATCATTTTCTCTAAGTTTCTATTAGTTGCTGCTATAATTCTTACATCAACGGATTCTTCTTTATTACTTCCTATTTTTCTGATTTTTCCTTCTTGAAGGACTCTTAAAAGTTTTGCTTGAAGTGGAAGAGACAACTCTCCAATTTCATCTAAAAATAGAGTGCCACCGTGGGCTTCTTTAAATAGACCATTTTTACCACCTTGCATGGCTCCTGTAAAACTTCCTTTTTCATATCCAAAGAGTTCACTTTCTATTAAAGCTTCAGGTAAAGCTGCACAGTTTATTGCTACAAAATTCTTGTTTTTTCTACTGCTACATCTATGGATAGCTTTTGCAAAGAGCTCTTTTCCAGTACCACTTTCACCTCTTAATAAAACGGTAGAGTTACTCTTTGAAATTGCCAGGGCAATTTTTTTAACCTTTTCTATACTATCACTATTTCCGATTATATCTTTAAAGGCGCCATCTTCCATAGAGGACACAATTTGGGCAAGTTCCCGAGCTTTATTAACATCTTTAATTGATATTACAGCTCCAATGGTTTCGTTGTTATCATTTTTTATACATCGGCCTGTAGAGATAAAGCTGATTTCACCCTCTTTAGTTAAACCACGAAATTCTACGTTATCATATTCTTCCCCTAGTTCAAATAAATTCATAAGGGCAGTAGGCTCTATTAAAATATCTCTAATGTCCGTACTTTTTACTGCGGTTTTGTCATATCCAAAGAGACTTTCACAATAATCATTGAAGATATTTATTTTGTAGTTTCTATCTATATAAATTATTCCTTCATCTACAGAGTTAATTACTGCAAGAAGTTGTCTTTCATTTTGCTCATGATATAAAAGTTCCATTTCTTTAATGCTTTTTATGCAATCTATGGAATATAGCTCATTTATAAGTTCTTCTTTAGTTAGATTATCAATATGATCAATTTTTACACATACTCTGTGCTTAAAAACTTCCAGGGAAATTAGGTTAATATTTTTTTTATATATTTTCTCTAATATTTCCACCGTTATCCCTAGTCTATCTTCAGTTACTATTTCAAATCTAATCATTTTTTTCTCCTTTTAGTTATGTACTATTTAAGGTTTTTCAATATTTTTAAATTAATCAATTAATTTATTTTAAAGCTAATATGTCATGGTAATAGTCGACTTCTTTCAAAATTCTACAAAAGTTGGCATGAATTTTGCTTCATATATTATTAAGAATGGCTTTGTATGTATTTACAGTGCTGTAATTCTAACACTTTATTTTACTACAGAGCTATAAGAATAAACTTAATTTAGGAGGCAGATACATATGAAAAAAGTAGTAAAGGATTATTTTACAATATTTTTAGGTTGCGTTGTATTTTCTTTAGCACTTTCAGCATTTTTAATACCATCACAGATTGGTGCAGGTGGAGTTACCGGTATTGCGCTGGTAATTAATCATTTTACTGGCGCTAAAGTAGGTTTAATCACTATACTTGTAAATATACCTTTATTTGTATTTGGATACAAGGTAATTGGAGGAAAATTCACCATAAGAAGTGGTTTTACTGTTTTAGTTTCATCTTTCTTAACTGACTTTTTTGGAACAATATTTAAATTTAGACCTATGAATGACAGACTTTTATGTGCCATTGTCACAGGAGTACTTTTAGGAATTGCTTTTTATTTATTATTTGTATCAAATTCATCCACTGGAGGCTTAGATATTTCAGCAAAGATTATTCAAAGTAAATTTAAAAACATAAACTTATCTACTGTGTTACTTATTGAAGATTTATTAGTGTACATATTGTTAGCTTTAACCTTTGGAATGGAAACTGTAATTTATGCCATATTGATGAGTTATGTTAGAAGTAAAACCATGGATATAATAAATGAAAATGTTACAGCTTCAAAGCAGTGTATTATTATTACAGATACACCTGAGAAAATCATAGAGACTATTAACTCTAAACTTATAAGGGGAGCTACTATTTTAAGAGCAGAAGGTGGATATTCTAAAGACGATAAGATGTTTATATATGTTATAGTAGCTAAAAATCAATTGGCAGATTTAAAAGACATAGTTACATTTTCAGATCCTAATGCATTTTTAACAGTGTCCCCAGTAAATGATGTAATAGGTAATTATCGTCAAGCTGTAAAAATATAGATTGCATAATATTACAAAAAATAATGAAAAATTTATAAATATGGGTTATAATGTATAATGAGGGGTGAAGTTATGTTCAAGAAAATGAGTGGAATAATTAGCCTATTGTTATTTATAGCTCTGATAGGGATATGTTTTGTAGGCTTTAAAAAAGATAAATCACAAAGAGTAGATTTGCTTGCAAAGCGTGATGCTTACAATGAAACAGTAAAAAAAGAAGATAATAAAAATGAAAAAGTAGATAAAAAAGGTGATGAAAAAAAGGAAACTGAAGAATCACCAAAGAAGGAAAATGTAAGTGTAGAGGATAAAATTAAAGAAATGACTATTCTAACTTTAGGAGATGGAACTTCTAAAGATGGTTTATATCAAGAGAAGTTAAAAAAGATGATAAATCCTAAGGATATTGTAAATAAAGCAAATAGTGGACTTCAGATTAAAACAATGGCTTCAGCAGCTGATGAAAATTCCATAAAAAGTTCTAATGTTATATTAATTCATTGTGGAATAAATGATTATACGAAATCTTTGGAAATAGGGAATATTAACGATTCTAAAGAAGTAGAGTCCTACTATGGAAATTTAAAATATCTTACAGAATCTATAAAGGCTATAAATCCCGAGGGAATAATTATTTTAATGACTCCCCAAAAACATGGCTTTGTAGAAGGTCAACCAAGTTATCCTGATCCTAATTATTTAGGGTACACTTTAGATGACTATGCCAGTGCCATCCTTAAATATGGAGAAACAAATTCTATTCCAGTTATAGATCTCTTTAATGAAAGTGGCATAGAGAGTGCTAATATTAGTGAATATACCATTGATAATTTGACTTTAAATGAAAGTGGAGCAACGAAGATAGCAACATTAATTAGCGAAAAATTTAAAACAATAATTAAATAAAAAAAGCCAGTAAACTATAAGCGAAGCATGTCTATTGGACAGAGCAGCTCAGGTCTACTGGCTTTTTTACGTGTCTATTTTCTTTTTTAAATAAATGTTGGTAGAGGAGTAAAGTTTCTTTTTTAAATAAATGTTGGTGTAGAGGTAAAAATTCTATTTTAAATAAATGTTGTTGAAATGGAAAAACTATCTTGACAAGGATAGTTGTCATGGGTTATATTAAATTTGACAAGAATAATTGTCAAGATGACAATAAAAATAGTCAGGGGTGATTAGATGCCGTTAATTAATCGATTAAAGGAATATCGTGCTAAAATCAATGTAAATCAAACAGAAATGGGTAATTTAGTTGGAGTGTCAAGGCAAACAATCAGTCAGATTGAACGTGGAGACTATTCTCCTTCAGTAACTCTAGCATTAAAAATAGCAAAGATATTCAATGCAAGTGTAGAAGACATTTTTAGTTATGAGGAGGAAGATGATAATGAATAATAACCGTGTAAGGGAAATTCAAAAGGAAGATAAAAAGGCGTTTAAAGGTTTTACTATTATGATGATAGTAGCAGGAATTATTGGATTTGGTACAGGATTTATGTCTGTAAGTTTAAAGGATGTTTTAGTGGATAGTGTTCCAAGCTTTTTTATTAATTTACTTCAGACAATTGTTCCTTTTGGAAGTATTGTACTTTCTATAGCACTTATAATAATTTATAAAGTAATTTATACTAGTTCCCGTAAAGAATATGATTTATGGAAACAAAGAGGTGATGATGAGGAAACTGTAATAGATAAAATTGAAGAAAAGTTATCTTATGTAATATTATTTTCTTCAGTAAATACAATCTTAGGATATTTCTTTTTTGGAGCAGGACTTGCTGTATTATCTATTGATGAATCAAATGTTAAATTCAGTGTTATAAAAGGCCTCTGCTTTTTTATAGGATTTATATTATGTATTGTAGTCTGTATATCAATTCAAAAGAAGTTAGTTAATTTTGAAAAGGAAATTAATCCATTACTTAAAGGTAGTGTATATGATATGAAATTCACTGAGAAGTGGGTGGATAGTTGTGATGAAGCTTTAAAGTTAGGAATATATAAGAGTGCATTTAAATCTCATAGTGCTGTATCTTTAACTTGTATAATACTTTGGGTGTTTTGCGTTATTGGTCGTAGTATCTGGAATTTTGGAATTATGCCTTTGGTCATGGTGACCATTATATGGCTAGTTCAAACAATTTTTTATTGCGTTGAGTCTATCAAATGTTCAAAGAATAAAATGAATTAGTATGTTTTTAAAATTGGTAATGCTCAGATAATCTATATTAATTGTAAGGCTCTATAGTGAAATATAGAACATTACATAATGTATGTTAAAATTCTCTATGAGCTGTTTTAATAAAGTGTTGGTGGAATTTAGAGGGAAATTGGACAAGTAGATCTGAAAAAATGAACAAAGATTTGTATAAAAGCTCTGTATATTTAAATGCAGAGCTTTAATTCTTGATATTATAAAAAGAATGATTTTATAAATGAAAGAAAGGTAATGATTATCACTTTGTATTTTAAGGTGGCAATCACATTAAGTTGAAAATTGTGGTAGATTTTCGAGGAACTTGTCCATATAAATTACCAACATTTTTCTAAAAAAGAACATAGACTTAGCTATAGACATATAAAGAACCTTAAAATCCAACTTAATCCAGTTGAGAAAGTTGTCTCAATTGACAAAACTTGTCCCAAATAGCTTAGTGTTATATAATAGGAAGCGTCACTGCTTTATATTATAGATAAAGTAAATATTAACATGAAGGGGTAAGACTAATGGAGGTTTTCTTTAATTCAGTAAATAAGGTTTTTGACTTTATAGTACCAGTTGCTGATTTTTTGTGGGATTTTCCTACTAATTTTCAGTGGTATGCTAATATACCTATATTAGGTAAGTTTTCTTTAGCATTATTATTGCTATTAGGATCAGGAATTTATTTTACATATAAGACTGGATTTGTTCAGTGTAAAAGATTTAAGACAGGTTTTAAAATTCTAAAGGAGAAAAAGAGTTCCGAAACAGGCATAAGCCCTATGGCATCATTGCTTTTAAGTTCAGCTATGCGTATAGGGCCAGGAAATATTATGGGTGTAACGGGAGCTGTTTCTGTTGGAGGACCTGGAGCTATATTTTGGATGTGGGTTTCTGCATTCTTTGGAATGGCCACAGCTTTTGTAGAGTCTACACTAGCGCAGATTTTTAAAGAGAAGAAAAATGATGAATATATTGGTGGAATGCCATATTATGGTCAAAAAATCTTTGGAAATAAAAGATGGGTAGGAATTTTCCTTTCTATTATATTTATAATTTATGCACTATTTTGCATACCACCACAAACTTTTAACTTATTTACTAGTTTAAGTTCTGTGGCAGAAACTGTTACTGGAACAGTATATGATAGGCAATCTATAGTTTATTATGTTATTGGGATAATAGTTGTAGTAACTGTTGCGGCTACAGTTTTAGGTGGAATTAAGCGAGTAACAAAGGTTACAGATGTACTTGTTCCAATAATGGCGGTTATATACATAGGAGTTATTCTTATCATCGTTGCTATAAACTATGATAAAATTCCTTTCTTCTTTGCACAGGTATTTAAAGGAGCCTTTAAGCCACAAGCAATTTTTGGGGGTGCCTTTGGAATAGCTTTATCTCAAGGTATTAAACGTGGACTTATGTCTAATGAAGCTGGACAGGGAACAATTACAATGGCAGCGGCTGTTGCGGAGAACAAACATCCTGTAGAGCAAGGTTTTGTACAATCTATAGGAGTATTTATAGATACTATGGTTATGTGTACTTTGACAGGCTTTATAGTTGTTATGGCTTCAATTTGGACTGGGTCAACAGCAGAAGCATGGCAAGTTACAAGTGCAGCTAAACTTAATGTGTTTTTAACTTCTGTACAAAATTTAGTGCCTGGAACAGCCTTTGATTCTACGGTTACAGTAATTTTAAGTATATGTTATGGGTTATTTGCCTTTACTACTCTTATTGGATTTATATTATTTGCAGAGATTTCAGGAAATATTATATCTAGAAGTAAGAAATTCATAATGAGTATTAGATGTGTTGGAGCTTTAGTGTTTGTACCTTTTGGTGCACTTACAGTGTTATCTGGTTTAGAACTTGGGAATCTATGGTATATATCTGATTTAGTTAATATTATGGTTGTATATTGTAATATTCCAATTCTTTTATTTGGATGTAATATAGTATTTAAAGCACTAAAAAATTACAATGAAAAAGGTAGTGGAAAGAAATTTAATTCCATGGATATTGGAATAAAAACTGATTTGTGGAATGGCAAATAGGATTAAAATGGTTAAAGCGGATTATTCTGTTTTAACCATTTGTTAATTTACTAGCACTATTTTAAAAAACCTATTTGTGGTAATATATATATGTTGTATTTTTACAAAAAAACCTTTGTTACAACATTTTTAAGGAGATTAAAATGAGTTTATTTAAGAAGTTTATAACTTTTGCAATGGGGAATGGTATAGTATTTATTTTATCATTTATATCTACTCCAATAATTACAAGAATAATAGATGCTGATAATATGGGTAAGTTCTCTATGTTCACAACTATTGGTACATTAATATTGTTAATTACCATGTTGGGATTAGATCAAACTTATGTTAGATATTACTATGAGGAAACGGAAGAAAATAGAGGGGAATTACTAAAAAAATGCATTAAGATACCAATAATTTGTTGGTTAGTTGTTTCAGCTATTTTGATAATCTTCTTTAAGCCAGTATCTAGATTTATAATTGGAAAGACTTCATTTGTTTTAGTGGTATTATTAGTTATACATATTTTTTCAACAATATTAACTAGATTTACTTTGTTAGAAATTAGAATGAAGCAAAAGGCAAAGTTATATTCAACATTAAGTGTAGTTTTAAAGTTAGGATATGTAGTTAGTGTTTTAGTTTTATTTTTCGCTTTTAAAAATAATTATATAACATTAATTTTAGCTACTATTTTATCTAATATAGTAATGGCTTTAGTTGGGATTTTCATTGAAAGAGATGCATGGAAACCTAATTCCTATAAGGCAAAGATTCAACTAAAAAATGAAGAGTTGATAAGATATGGGATCCCTTTTATATTTTCAATGGCAATTACTTGGATATTTCAATCTATAGATAAAGTTACCATAAGAGCCTTTTGTGGCTATAGTGAAGTAGGGTTATATGCAGGAGCTATGACTATTATAGCAATATTAAACACAGTTCAAGATGCTTTTTCAGTATTTTGGGTACCAGTTGCATATGAACACTATTCAAAAGATGAAAAGGATACTGATTTTTTTAGAAAAATTAATAATATAGTATCATTAATAATGCTATTAGGAGCCATAATATTAATAGCTTTTAAGGATGTAATAATTTTATTTTTAGGACCAGGATACAGAGAAGCTGTATTTATATTGCCATTTTTGGTATTTATGCCTGTTATGAGCTGTATTTCAGAAACCACTGTAATTGGTATTAATTTTAAAAAGAAAACAAAAAATCATATTGTTATTGCTGTGATTTCTGCTGCCACAAATTTAGTAGGGAATTTATTGTTAGTTCCGTCGTTAGGTGCTAAGGGTGCAGCTATTTCTACAGGTTTATCTTATGTGGTGTTCTTCTTAGCTCGAACTATTATTTCAAAGAAGTATTATAATGTTAATTACAATTTGGGAAAAATAATGAGCTGTATATTTTTTATATACATATTAGCCATATATGCTAGTTTTCACAAATTTAATATTATAATAATGACTATGGCAGTATTTTGTACTATTTTAGTTATTGCAACCTATAAAGGCATTATTGGTGAGGGGTTAAGGCAAATTAAAGGCAAAAATTAAATTGATATTTAACTTTTATTATATTATAATACATATGGTTTATTAAAATATGTGTTGTTTTATGAATTTTGATGTTACTAAATGCAATTGAGAGGTATATAGATGAAGAAAAAAGTGTGTCATATATCTACTGCACACATGGAGAATGATAGTAGAATTTTATATAAAGAGTGCTATAGTTTAAAAAGAGCAGGATATAATGTTAGTTTTATTGTAACGAGTAATAAAGAAAAAAATATAAATGGTGTGGATATTATTCCATTAAGCCAGTGCACTAGTCGTAGAGAAAGAATTATTAAAAAAAGAAAAGAGGCATATCAAAAAGCCCTCGAAATAGATGCTGATATTTATCATTTTCATGATCCTGAGCTTATTAACATAGGTAGAAAGCTTAAGAAAAAAGGGAAAAAGGTAATTTATGATGTTCATGAGGACATGCCAAAACAAATTCTTACTAAAACCTACTTAGGTAGCATGTGGATAAGAAAGATAGTTTCAAAAATATTTAATTTCTATGAAAAGAGCAATTCAAAACATTTTGATGCAATTATTACACCACAGGAAAAAATAAAGGAAGCCTTTGAATCGGTAAGTGATAATATAACTATTATAAAAAATTATGCCATTAAGGATAGCTCAAAAGATTCTTTTAATCAGTTAGGGATAACAGAGAGAGAAATAGATGAAGATAAACTTATACTGATATATGTAGGGTCGATTACTAAAATTAGAGGAATAAGAGAAATAATTAATGCTACTGTTCCTTTTAATGGTAGAGTTGAACTTTGGCTTTTAGGTATTTGGGAGAATGAAGAGATTAAACATGAGTGTGAGAGATTAGAAGGATATAAGTTTACTAAGTATTTAGGGGTGGTTTCTCCTGATGAGGTATGTAAATATATTAAAAAAGCAGATATAGGTCTTTCTGTTCTATATCCAACTATAAATTACAAGGAAGCTATTCCTACTAAAGTTTTTGAATATATGGCTTGTGGGAAACCAGTAATTTTATCTGATTTTGAATATTGGAGATTTTTATTTGGAAATGTAGGAAGCTATGTCAATCCTAAAGATAATGATGATATAGTTAAGGCTATTGATTTATACTTAAAAGATAGAGATGCTATGAAAAATCAAGGGGCAATTAATGCAAAAGTCTTTGATGAGAAGTTCTCTTGGGATTTACAAGAAAAAAAATTATTAAATTTATATAGTAAATTATAGACTTCATTAAAAATATTGATGAAGTCTTTTAAATATCCATTAAAGAGATATGATAATTATATATTAATGATAGAAATAATTTTTACAATTAGAGAGAAGGATGAAATTTATAGTGAAACTAGAAGAATTACGGGGGTTAGGTTAAAATGAAAAAAGTTCTACAATTATGTACATTTTATCCGATAAATACACTGTACAGACAATTATTTGAAGAGTTATCGGTAATTGGATGTGAAAGCACTGTGTATGTTGCATGTAAAGAAAGGTTAGTAAATCTTAATCAAACAGGTAATTTAGAGATAATTTACAATGGGGCATTCAAAAATGGAGATGATTATATTGAGAAATTATTCAATATATACAGTCAGTATAGATTTTTTGGTCAGGAGAAGAAGATATTTAAAAATTTAAGTGAGAAGATTGATTTTAATAAATTTAACATAATACATGCGCATTCTCTTTATATAGATGGATATTTGGCTTATTTGGCACATGAAAGATGTAGAACTGACTATGTAGTTGCTCTTAGAAATACAGATGTGAATGTTTATTTAAAGCACGCACTACATCTTAGAAAAATTGGCATTGAAATCATGAGAAATGCAAAAAGTATAATTTTTATTTCTGAGAGTTACAAAAAAGAAGTATTAAATAAATATGTGCCTAAAGATGAGATTCAAGAATTTATGGATAAATCTTTAGTAATCCCTAATGGAATAGATGAGTATTGGCTAGACAATAGTTTGACTGAAGAAAAAGCAATAAATAAAAATTGTATAAACTTAATTCAGGTAGGAAGAATTGATAAAAATAAAAACATTGAAACCTCAGTGAAAATCTGTGATGAGTTAAATGCAAAGGGTATTAGTTCAAAAATAACCTTTGTAGGGGATGGTCCTTTAAAAGATAAGTATGTTAGTAAATATAAAAATAATAATAGTGTAATATTTAAAGCAAAAGCACCAAAGGAAATTGTTAAAGATTATCTTAATGATAGTGATATTTTTATTATGCCATCAAAATATGAAACTTTTGGACTTGTTTATCCAGAGGCTATGTCACAAGGTCTACCCATAATTTACACACGAAACCAAGGGTTTGATAACTTTTTTGAAGAAGGTTATGTTGGTTATTCAATGATTTATAATGATGTAAAATATGGAGTGGAAGCCGTAGAGAAGATCATTAAAAATTATTCTGAAATAAGTAGAAATGCCACTTATAATGTGAAAAGATTTTCTTGGAAAGAAATTGCCCAAAGATATTATAAAGTTTATATATAAGTTACAATAAGGATAATTGATATGGAGGCATAAGTTATGATGCAAAAGGTGAAAAAAGTAAAAAATCGTATTTATTCTGATTACTTTATGAAGAATCGTTTTGAGGAATATGAGCAAATGATAATAGACTTTAAAAATAAAGGATTCAATTTTGCACAGATAAAAGAAAGAGATACCATTGATGATAAAAATAAGAAGTATGTTTTTATTAGGCATGATATCGATTCTGAACCTAAAGTAGCTGAAAAGATGTTTGAAATAGAACAGAAACATGGAGTTACTTCAACATATTATTTTAGACAGTGTTCACTTGATATTGAACTTGCTAAGAAAATGATTGCATCAGGAGTTGAAGTTGGCTATCATTATGAAGAAATAGCAGATTATGCAAAGAAAAATAATATAATGTCCTCTGATGAGATAAGATTAAAAATGGATGATATTAAAAAAATATTTATTAATAATACTATGGAATTTGAAAAAAAAATTGGATGTAAAATTGAAACAGTTGTTTCACATGGAGATTGGGTTAATCGAAAATTAAAAATTACAAACAAAACAATTGTTACATCAGAGGTTAAAAGGGAATTAAACCTTAAATTTGAAGGGTATGAAGTTGAGAAAAATTTAGATTTTCGTATTGCTGATAGAGGTTATCCTGATTTTTGGTATCCTAATTCTCCTAAAAATATAATTGAAGATGATAATATGAAAGTAGGATTGGTACTTATACATCCAAGACAATGGTGCAGCTCACCATTGGAGCGCTTAAAGCAAGATTCATTGAGAATTATTGAAGCTATTAGATATTAATTTAGTGATAGTATCTATTTAATAAAGGAGTAGTGTATGAATATTCTAGTTATACCATCATGGTATTCAAATGATGGAAATCCAACAAATGGTAGTTTTTTTAGAGAACAAGCCCTTGAACTTTCTAAAGCAGGTCATACTGTGATTGTAGCATATGTAGAAGAAACTCTTAAAAATTTATCTGATGAGGAGAAAAAAGTTAAATGTTCTAATGATGAGGGACTTATAACTTATAGATTATTTTCAAGAAAGTTGCCGAAGAGTGGAAATATTGGTACTTCCTTTGCTGTTAGAAAGGGACTATTAAATGTATTTGAAATAATAAATCAAGAATATAAAATTGATGTTATACATCTTCACTCTTGTATTTGGGCAGGACTTGGAGCTACGGCAATTAGTAAGAAGTATAATATTCCACTAGTTATTACAGAGCATAGTTCATATTATAAGAGATGTAAGCAATATTTTTGGGAGAGATTAATTAATAACTATGTATTAAATTCAGCGGATAGTTTGATATGTGTAAGTAGTGCTTTGAAAAATACTATTAGCAAATATAGAGATTATGACGATATTGAAGTTATTCCTAATATGATTGATTGTGAAAGCTTTAATTATAAAATAAATTGTAATTTGAAGAAGTTTACATTTCTGTCTGTGTGTTATCTAAATTCAAATAAGAGAATTGATCTTTTGATAAAAGCCTTTGCCAATCAATTTAGTGGCTTAGATTGTGAACTTATAGTAGGAGGGGATGGGCCTGAAAAGGAGAGATTAATTTCTTTAGCCAGTGAGCTTAAGATAGAAAATCAAGTGAAATTTTTAGGGCATTTAGATAGGGAGGAAGTAATGAAAACTATGAGAGATTGTCATGTTTTTGTACTTCCTAGTAAGGTTGAAACATTTGGTATAGTTTTAATTGAGGCGTTATCATGTGGAAAACCTGTTATAAGCTGCAAAAACGGTGGGTCAGAGGATATAATAAATGGAAAAAATGGAATAATAATAGATAAAGATGATTTTATTTCATTAGGGAAGGCTATGCTTACGATTAAGGAAAATTATGAAAAATATAATTCTGAAGCTATTAGTGAAGAATGCAAAGAAAAATATAGTAAAGATTTAATTATTAAAAGAATTGAAGAAGTATATTTTAAAGTTGTAAATAGTAAAACTCCCAAAAATTAAGGAGATATTTAAAAAGAATTAAATTTGTTAACAATATTATTAAAGTGAAGGTTTTATTTTATTTATTAGAAAATTATGATAGAATGGACTTAGATTATTTGAGGAGTGATGGACTTGAACTGGTTAAATAAGTTAGAAAAAAAATATGGTCGTTATGCCATTCATGGTTTAATGAAATATATAGTTATCGCTAATTTTGTAGTTTTCTTTTTAAGTATGCTTATGCCTAGCTTAATAGGAAATCTAGCTTTAATCCCACAGGCAGTTTTACAAGGTCAAGTTTGGAGAATTTTCACATTCTTATTAATTCCACCAAGCTTTAGTCCACTATGGATTTTATTTACTTTGTACTTCTACTACATTATAGGTATGGGACTAGAAGAAGCATGGGGAAGTTTTAAATTTAATGTATATTATTTTGTTGGAGCTATATGTACTGTTATAGTTTCTTTAATAAGTGGCCAACTTGGTAGTGCATATTATTTAAACTTATCATTATTTTTAGCCTTTGCTACAATTTATCCCAATCATGAAGTATTATTATTTATGATTTTACCGATAAAGATGAAATGGTTAGCTATCTTTGATGGTTTATTATTAGCTGTTGACTTTATTCAGGGACCATTTTATGTAAGATTAATGATTTTTGCATGTCTTGCCAACTATTTAATATTCTTTGGTAAGGACTTTATTCAATTGTTTAAAACTAAGAAAGTAGTTAAAAAGAATAGAGATAAATTTAAAGTTATAGAAATGAAGGATTATGTAAGACATAGATGTAGCGTATGTGGAATGACTGAAAGAGATGACCCAGAGATGGAGTTTAGATATTGTTCTAAGTGTAGTGGAAACAAGGAATATTGTATGAATCACATAAAAAATCATGAACATAAGTAGAAAATTAGATATTGACAAAGAAAACTAAATAAAATATAATGCTTAAGGAATTAAATATATATTGTACACGATACAATGAGTGCTGAAGCTAACCACTTTGAAATCTTCAAAGTGGTTTTTTGTGCGCAAAATTAGTGAATGTATGTACAAAGAAGGAGAGACAAAAATGACAAAAGAAAAAGTCAAAGAACTATTTGGTGATAAAAAGTTTTATAAAATGGTTTTACTTTTATCACTACCAATAATACTACAAAACCTAATTGCCTCTTCTGTCAATATGCTTGATACTATGATGATTGGCAGAGTAGGAGAGGTAGAACTAGCAGCAGTTGGAATTGCCAATCAGTTTTATTTTATTTTCAGTTTATTTATAATGGGAATTAGCTCTGGTTGTGCTGTATTTATATCTCAATTGTGGGGCAAAAAAGATAAGGGAAATATTCAAAAGGTCTTGGGCTTGGGACTTGTAAGCGGAATAGTTATAACCCTTATTTTTACCATAGTTGCTCTTATAATACCTGAAAAGATTATATCTATATATAATATAGATCCTAAAGTTATAGATATAGGTTCACAGTATTTGAAAATAGTATGTTTTAGTTATATTTTCACATCAATCTCTTTTAACTATGCAGCAGCATTAAGAAGTGTGGAAAATACTGTTTTACCTATGGTGGCAAGCTTTTTAGGTCTTGTTGTAAATGGAATTTTAAATACTATTTTAATCTTTGGATATTTAGGTTTTCCAGCACTAGGTGTAGTTGGAGCTGCCATAGCAACTTTAATTGCAAGAGGTGTTGAGTGTACAGTTCTTGTAGTTTATACGTATTCTTCTAAAAATATTTTGGCAGGAAAGGTTAAACAGCTTTTTTCTATTCCAAAATCTCTTGTCAATAAGGTGTATATGACTATGCTTCCAGTTCTTTTAAACGAAGCTTGCTGGGGAATAGGTAACTCAACTTATGCAGTAATTTATGGACGAATCGGAACTGAAGCTACAGCAGCTGTTCAAATTTGTAGTACTATCTATAATCTATTTATGATTATCACTTTTGGACTAGCTAACGCTGCAGTAGTAATTATAGGTAAAGAAATTGGAGCTAATAGAGAAGAACAAGGGCTTGTATATTCAAAAAGGCTTTGTGTTCTATCAGTTATAACAGGAATTTTCTTAGCTGGGGTTTTAGCGTCTACAGCTCATTTAATTCTTTCAATATTTAAAGTATCACCTGGAGTTTTACAAGATGCTCTTAAAATTCTGTATATTTATGCGCTATTGATGCCTCTTAGAAACTTTGTAGTTATATTGATTGTTGGTGTTTTAAGAGGTGGTGGAGATGCAAAATATGGAGCTGTTGTACAAGGAATAACTCTTTGGTTTATAGGGATTCCACTATCTTTTATAGCAGCTTTTGTACTACATTGGCCAATTTATGCAGTAGTAGGAGTTACAGCAACAGAAGAAATTATAAAAACTATTATTGTTGTTAGAAGATTTAGAAGTAATAAATGGATTAAAAATATGGTTAAAGATGTAGCCGTGGATTCATCTCAGATGGAAGTAACTGCATAATTATATAAGGGACACTATTATATATAAGGTGCACTTATCTATGAACTTTTTTAGAAAAATGTTGGTGGAGATTTTTACTTGGACAAGCATAATTAATCTAAAAAAGAAGACTTAAAGTTAATAAAAGGTATAAAAGTTCTAAAGTAGCTAGAAATTTCCTAGGTATTTTAGAACTTTTTTAATTAAATGTTGGTAAATGTAGGATGGCTTGTCCTAATATTCACCAACATTTCTTTTAAACAGCAAAGAGGGATTTTATGAGGTGTATTAGGGATACATGAAAATTGTTATTAATTGTATTTTGCTTGAGCAATAGGTGCGTTTATATACATTAAAGTTAAGTTGTATATTGATAGAAAATTTGAATTTATGTATAATTTAAATTAAGGAAAATTATAGATGGTAGGTGTATTTAATGGCGTACAAGGAATATAAGCTTAAAATGAGAGACGGAAAAGAGATTTATCTTTATAAGTGGAACGTAGAAGAAGGGGTATCACCTAAGGGAGTTGTTCAACTTATTCATGGAATGGCAGAATACGGAAGCAGGTATGATAGATTTGCTAAAGAGTTAGTAAGTGATGGATATATTGTATATGCTGATGATCATAGAGGACATGGTAAATCTGCTGATAGTATGAGTGATTTGGGGTATATTAGTGATAATGATGGATTTCATACAATGGTTCATGACCAAAATGAAATCAATAAATTTATAAAAAGTGAAAATGAAGGATTGCCAGTATATATTTTTGGACATAGTATGGGATCATTTATTTCTCAAAGATACATGGAGTTATATGGAAACACTGTAGATGGAGTTATTTTATCTGGTACAGGTGGTAAACCTAACGCAACTATGAGTTGTGGTATTTTCTTATCTAAGATGATTATGGCCATGAAGGGAAGAAAAGGCAGTGGTGCTTTAATGGACAAGATTGGATTTGGAAATTATAACGATAAGTATGAGACTAAAAGAACTAAGTTTGATTGGCTATCTAGGGATGAAGAAGAAGTGGACAAGTATATTTTAGATCCATATTGTGGAGCGGTATTCCCAATTTCATTTTTCTATGATTTTCTAAGAGGTATGAAGAGTATTCATAAAAGTGAGAACTTAAATGGAATTCCTAAGAATTTACCAATTCAAATTTTTAGTGGAGACATGGACCCAGTAGGCAACTATGGAGAAGGAATTAAATCTTTAGTTAGTGAATTAACTGGACTTGGAATTAAAAATTTAAATTATAAGCTTTATGATGGAGCAAGACACGAAATTGTTAATGAAATCAATAGAGATGAAGTTACATTAGACGTGAAGAGTTGCTTAAATAAGTGGACAGGTAGTAAGGTTCATAAAGATGAAGAAGAATTAGTAACTATGTAAGTTTATGATTTTTAATATTAAAGAACTTTTGCAATGATATTTTGCAGAAGTTCTTTATTTTTGCTTAGTAAGTTTTGTATTCTTTTTGAAAAAAATCTTATAAATGTGAATAAACATGTTTGACATGTTAAGTATTAAAATATAAAATAGATTAGGTCGCAACTATTAATAAACGTGATATTAATACTAAATTTATTTATAGATATTTTTTACTTGGAGGAAGACATATGTCAAGAACCGTAGAATACAGGGATTTAAAGGGAGATTATGTTCTTGTTGATGTAAGAACAAATGGTGAATATGAAGAAGCTACTATTAATGGAGCTATAAATATACCTCTTTTTTCAAATGAAGAAAGAGCAGTTATAGGTACAGTTTATACAAGAGAGAGTACTGAAAAAGCAAAGAGAATGGGAGTTGAAATTGTTTCAAAAAAACTTCCGGATATATATGAGAAAATTTGTGGACTTGAGAAGGAACATAAAGAAGTAGTGATTTTTTGTGCTAGAGGTGGAATGAGAAGTGCTTCTATTACAGAATTACTAGGAGCTCTAGGAGTTAGAATTAGAAGAATAAAAGGTGGATATAAAGGATATAGAGCATATATAAATGAAGAACTTCCTAAAATTAATGAGGAAAAGACTTATATTGTTCTTCATGGAAACACTGGTGTAGGAAAGACGGAGATATTAAAGGAACTTAGAAATATGGGGTGTGGTGTTCTAGATTTAGAAGGATGTGCAAACCATAGAGGATCTATTTTAGGATCTGTAGGTATTGGCCAGTGCACAACTCAAAAGCAGTTTGAAACTAATGTTTTTGATGAACTTAAATCAGTTCAAGGGAAATATGTCTTTGTTGAAGCTGAAAGTAAAAGAATAGGCAGAGTAATAATTCCTGACTATATTCATAATAAAATGAAGGAAGGTCTTCATATTTTTGTAGATGCTTCTTTAGACTTTAGAAGTGATTTAATCACTAAAGAATATACTAAATCTGAACAGTGTAATAAAGAAATATGTGAAGCTTTGATGAATTTAAAGAAATATATTGGTGAAAAAAATGCCGATCACTATTGTGAATTGGTTTCTAAAAATGAATATGATGAAGTTGTTAAGGAGCTTATGGTAAAATATTATGATCCGCTTTATAATCATACTTCAAAGGAATATTCTTATGAAATGAGTATTATGGTAGAGAATATTTTATCTGCAGCGGAAGAATTAAAACAATTTTTTTCAACTTTGCAATAAAAATCCAAAATAAAATTTAATAAAGTTGACTTTTAGGCTTATAATATATGTTAAGAACTTTTAAATTTAAAATAATAGTTTTTAAAGCATAATATTGTAAGCTTTTTTAGATATAGTTATTGGTAGGTTTAATATGTAATAAAATAAAAAGAGAACATAGGTTTCTAAATTACTAAAAAAAACTTTACTAGTTAGTGATAAAGTTATACAATAACAAATGTAACTCATGTTTAAGGAGGGATAATATGTCAGAGATAGAAAGAAATGAAGGAAGCTACGAAGTTACAGACCTTACCTCCCTTGAGAAGTTGGAACCAGTTAGAATAAGGCCAGGTATGTATATTGGATCTACGGGAAGCAAGGGATTACATCACTGCATATGGGAAATATTAGATAACTCTATCGATGAAATTGCTAATGGATTTGGTGATACGGTAATAGTTACTTTAAATAAAGATAAAAGTGTAACAATAGAGGACAATGGAAGAGGTATCCCTACAGGGATTCACCCAATTAAAAAAATCTCAGGTGTGGAGATGGTTTATACTGAGCTTCATACAGGTGGAAAATTTAATAATAGCAATTATAAAACTTCTGGAGGACTTCATGGAGTTGGTGCTGCTGTTGTTAATGCTCTTTCCAAGTGGCTTGTGGTTGAAGTTAAACAAAAGGGAAATATATATAGACAAAAATTTCATTACGGATATGATAAAGATCTTAAAAGGGACATGCCGGGAACACCTGAAACCCCTTTAGAGATTGTAGGTAAGACAAAGGAAACAGGTAGTAAAACAATTTTCATGCCAGATACCGATGTTTTTGGAAATATAGATTTTAAATTAGATGTAATTGAAGAAAGACTCCAGGAGTTATCTTTTCAAAATAAGGGAATCACTTTAATCTTAAGAGATGAAAGAAAAGATGAAGTAATTGAAAAGGTTTTTCACTCTGAAAGAGGACTTTTAGACTTTATTGATTATTTAAATGAAAGTAAAACAGTACTTCATAAAGATCCTATAATTTATCTTGGAGAGAGAGAAGTTAATGGATTAATGGTTTCTGGTGAGGTTTGTATTCAATTTACTGATTCAACAACGGAGTATATAGCTAGTTATGTAAATAATATTCCAACCAAGGAAGCAGGAACTCACGAGACTGGATTTAAGACAGGAATGACAAGAGCCTTTAAAGATGGTGCTAAAAAACTTAATCTTATCAAGGAAAAGGATAAGGAGTTTGAAGGCGATGATTTAAGAGAAGGTATGACTGCTATTGTTAAGGTTAAAATTACTAATCCTGTTTTCGAAGGTCAAACTAAAACTAAGCTTGGAAATGTAGAAGCTTATTCAGTTATGAATGAGTTATCTTATATTAAACTTGGAGAATGGATTGAAGATAATAAGGAGCTTGCTACTACCATTATAAATAATGCTTTAGCAGCAGCAAGTAGAAGAGAAAAAATTAAAAAGATTAATGATGCAGAAAGAAAGAAAATAGGAAGCGGTACATCACCTCTTGCAGGTAAGGTTGCTGTTTGTACTTTAAAAGACAGTAGTTTTACAGAGTTTATAGTAGTTGAGGGAGATTCTGCCGGTGGTTCTGCAAAGCAAGCTAGAGATAGAAGGTTCCAAACTATTATGCCATCTAAAGGTAAGATTATGAATACTGAAAAGCAGAAGCTTGAGAATGTTCTTGCCAGTGAAGAGTTAAGAATTTTTAATACTGCTATTGGAACTGGGGTATTAGAAAATTTCAAACTTAATGAATTAAAGTATGGAAAGATAATTATTTTAAGTGATGCCGATGTAGATGGATATCATATTAGAACTTTGTGGATGACATATGTTTATAGATATATGAGAGACCTTATTACAAATGGGAATTTATATATTGCACTTCCACCACTTTATAAGGTATATAAAAATACTAAAGGTGGAGAAGTTCATCAATATGTATATAATGATGATGATTTAGATAAAGCAAAGAAAGAAATTGGTAAGGGTGCTCTTATCCAAAGATATAAAGGACTTGGAGAGATGAATCCAGATCAACTTTGGGATACTACACTTAATCCAGCTACAAGAACACTTCAAAGAGTTACTATAGATGATGCGGCTAAAGCTGAAAAAATGGTATCTTTATTTATGGGTGATGTAGTTGAGCCTAGAAGAAATTATATGTATAATCACGGTGAATTTTAGGAGGGATTAATGTGGCTAAGAAAAAAGAAGCAATTCCAGTAGATAATAATATTATAGAGGTTCCTATAGATGAGGCTATGCCAGAGAACTATCTTCCTTATGCCGTTGAAGTTGCAAAAGATAGAGCACTTCCAGACGTAAGAGATGGATTAAAGCCGGTTCATAGAAGAATTTTATATGGAGCATATCTTTTAAAGGCTTTCCCTGATAAGCCATATTTTAAGTCAGCTAGAATTGTCGGAGATATTTTAGGTAAGTTTCACCCACACGGTGATTCTTCAGTTTATGATGCTATGGTAATTTTAGCTCAAGACTTTAGTACAAGAAAACAACTTATTGATGGACATGGAAACTGGGGATCAGTGGATGGAGATAATGCTGCGGCTATGCGTTATACAGAAGCTAGGCTTTCAAGTATTGCCATGGAAATGTTAAAAGATATAGATAAAGGAGTAGTTGATATGACAAACAACTATTCCGACACTGAACTTGAACCAGTGGTACTTCCAAGTAAGTATCCGAACCTTTTAGTAAATGGAACTTTTGGTATTGCAGTAGGTCTTGCAACTAATATTCCTCCTCATAATTTAGGTGAGGTTATTGATGGTGTTATTGCTTACGCAGATAATGAAGAGATTACAACTAAGGAATTGATGCAGTATATTAAAGGGCCAGATCTTCCAACTGGAGGAATACTCATGGGAGTAGATTCTCTTTTATCTGCTTACGAAACAGGAGAAGGTAAAGTTGTTTTAAGGGCTAAAACTCATTTTGAAACATTAGATTCAGGAAGACTTGGACTTGTAATTACTGAGTTCCCTTATAGAAAGAATAAAGCTAAGCTTTTACAAGCTATATCAGAACTTACTGGAGATAAGAAGCATGGAAAAGCTATCGATGCTATTTCAGATATTAGAGATGAATCTGATAGAAATGGTATTAGAGCAGTTATTGAGTTTAAGAAGAATACTACTATGGAAGTAGCTGAGAGAGTTCAAAAGTACTTATTTAAGAAGACAGAACTTCAATGTAATATTTCATTTAATATGGTTGCCCTAGCAGATGGAAAGCCAAGAACAATGGGATTAAAAGCTATACTTATGTATTATTTAGAGCACCAAAAGGAAGTCATTACAAGAAGAACTCAAAGAGAACTTGAGATGGCTGAGAAGAGGTTCCATATTGTAGAGGGCTTTATTAAGGCTATTGCTATAATGGATGAGGTAATTAAAACTATTAGGGCATCTAAATCTAAAAAAGATGCAGGACAAAATCTTACAAATAAATTTGGATTTACAGAAGCTCAAGCTGAAGCTATATTAGAGCTTATGTTATATAGATTAACAGGTCTTGAAATTAAGACTTTTGAAAAAGAGCATAAGGAGTTATCTGCTAAAATTAAGGCTCTTAAGAAGATATTAGAAAGTGATAAGGAACTTTTAAAGGTTATAAAGAAAGAACTTTTAGAGGTAAAAGAGAAGTATGATGATGGCAGAAAAACTACTATTGTAGAAGATGATAGTGATGCTAAAATTAATCTCGAGGAATTAATAGTTGAAGAAGATGTAGTAGTAACTATGTCTAATGAGGGTTATATAAAGCGAACATCATTAAAGTCTTTTGCTAGAACTAGCCAAAATACTGAAGACATTGAATATAGAGAAGGAGACTTCAATAGATTCTTGTTTGAGTGTAATACTAAAGATACAGTATGCCTATTTACTAATCAAGGTAACATGTATCAATGTAAAGTGGCTAACTTAATGGAGTTTAAGTGGCGTGAGAAAGGTGAGCGAATTCAAAGTTATATTAAAGGGCTAGATTTAGAGGAAGAATTTATTATAACCGCATTAACTATAGAAGATTTCTCTACTCCTAGAGATTTAATGTTTATAACTTCTAATGGATTTATTAAGAAAACAGAGCTTTCTAAGTTTATTACCAATTACTCTAAGTTACAGGCTATTAAGCTTAAAAAGGATGAGGAGCTTATAGATGTTTCTATGGTTATAAAGGATAAACCTGCAGAGTTTATCGCGGTATCAACTGCTAAAGGATTGTCATTTACATTACCGGAGCCAAATTTAGAACCAGTGGATAGAGCTATACTAGGAAAAGTTCTAATTAATTTGACACCTGGAGATAGACTGGTTAGCGCACAATATGTAGACCAATTTGAGTATAAGGAATTCCCTATTGGACTTAATAAAAAGGGTATATTAAAACTTAGTGGCAGAAAATCTAATGGTGAAGTTGTGGTAGCTACTAATTCCTTAAGTGAAGTTTTATTTATAACTTCTAGAGGAGATATATATAAATTACCGGCTATAATGCTTCAAAACATAGATAAAAAAGGTGTGGACTTTAAATTATTATTTAATGATTATAATTCTGATGATGAAATTATTGCTGTGGCATCATTGCATTCCAATGATGAAGACGATGAGAAAGCATTATTCTTCTTTACAGAAAGAGGAGTAATTAAGAAAACAGCAGTAAAAGAATTTAAAGGAGATTATATTTATAGTAATGGCTTTAAATTTAAATCCGAAGGTGATAAATTATTAAGAGTTGACATGGAAAATGATATGGGTCAAGGATTAATAGTAACTAAAAAGGGTATGTGCTTAAAATTTGCTTTAGATGGTATCAGTTTAGTTGGAAAAAATGCTACTGGAGTTATGGGGATTAGTTTAAAAGATGATGATTCCGTAGTGTTTGCTTATGCAAAGGGATCCGGTGAAAATGCTAATAGCAATGAATTAGGTATAACCTTGACTGAAAATATTAAACTTACAACTGCATCAGGATTAGAAAAAGTTATAGATGTTGAAGAAATTCCAGTTCAAAACAGAGCTGGAAGAGGTAGAAATATTATGGTGTTTATGAACGATGACTATATCGATAGTGTAGAAGTAGTTAAGTAATTAATAATTTTTAAGATAAAGAAGCGGTTAAATAAATAACTGCTTCTTTATTACAATAAAATATATTTAAGTAGAAAATGTGGAGAAAATTATGGAGAAAGTTATATTAGAAAATGGATTAAAACTTCTTTATGAAAAGGTCCCAGGGGATATTACCTCTTTTACAATAGGATTTGAGGCTGGTGCTAATGTTGAAGGAAAGGATGAATTAGGCCTTGCCCATGTGGTAGAACATATGGTTTTTAAAGGTACAAATAACAGAAGTGAAAAAGAAATTAATGATTTATGCAATGAATTTTTTGGATTTCATAATGCTATGACTAATTATCCATATGTAGTTTACTATGGAAGCTGCTTGAAAGAGGACTTTAAAAAGGCATTTGATATATATTTTGATGTAGTATTTAACCCAGCTTTTAAGGAGGAAGGATTTAAGGAAGAAATTTCTGTAATACTGGAAGAATTAAAAGAGTGGAGTGACGATATTAACCAGCATTGTGAAGATATGTTATTCTATAATAGTTTTAAAAATCGTAGAATTAAAGAATTGATAATTGGTAGAGAGGATAGTATAAATTCATTTGAATTGGAAGATTTAAAGCAATTTTATAATAAATACTATACCTATGAAAATTGTGTGATTTCAGTTGTAACTTCTCTATCTTGTGAGGAAGTTAAAAACATAATAAACAATGAAATTAATAATAGAGTTAAGGTTAATAACGAGGACAAAGATTCAATAGGGAATGTTAAAAATGTATTATATGAAAATCCTAGAGAGGGAGTTTTTGTTGAGGAAAATAAGAATATTAACGGTTGTAAAATGCAATATATCTTTCCAATACATAAACTTAATCCTAGAGAGGTAACCATTCTTCAATTGTTTAATGAATATTTTGCATCTGGTACAAGCTCTCTTTTATACGATGAGATAAGGACAAAGAGAGGACTTGTTTATGATATTCAGGGAAAAGTTAAGAGTGAAAAGGGCATTAAGCTGTACTCTATAACTTTATCAACATCAAAGGAAAATCTTGAACTTGTAAAAAAGATAATAAGTGAAAAAATTGAATTTGTAAAAAAAGCAGCAAATTCAAGTGAAGTTTTTGATCAGGTATTTTTTGCTAAGCATATTAAGAGTCAAAAGATTAAGAGAATGTTATCAGTTGAAAAATCTATAGTAT
The DNA here is from genome assembly GCA_900548455.1 of uncultured Clostridium sp. Lineage (GTDB taxonomy): Bacteria > Bacillota > Clostridia > Clostridiales > Clostridiaceae > Clostridium_J. The sequence goes on along the minus strand of URKQ01000007.1, from coordinate 123,132 downwards.
TGGCTATGAATTTAGTGGTTTATGAAATTATGCATGGCAGTGGAGAGTTACTTGTTAAGGAATTTGATCAACTACAAACATGTAATTATACACCAGAAGCAGAGATGAAAAAGGTAATTGATAAAGTATTTGTTGGTGAATCTATTGGTATAATAACAAACTAAGTGGTGAAATTATAAAGCCACTTTTTTTATGTCACTTATTAAATGGGAAGGTCTTGGATAAAGTTGGAGTTTAGCCACCTCAGATAGGTTTACAGAACTCTAAGAGCTTTTTTAGAAAAATGTTGTTGTGACTGTGATAAATAATGGTAAAATATAGAAAGCAATTAAAACAGGAGCTATTTTTAAAATTTTACATTACATATAATTACAATTACCAGATATATTATAGAATTATATTGATAATATATCCTTGAAAGTTAAAAAAATCAAGACAATATATGGATGAAAAAATTATCTATGAACTTTTTTAGAGAAATGTTGTTGGTGTTATAGGACAAGCAACTTCTTAAAAACCAAAAAGTTATATTATGTTGTAATGAGAAATTCATGAAATGCAATGTTATTTTATAAAAATAATAGTATTTTTACTCAAAGGAGGAATCTATTATTACTACAGAGACTATTTCATTATTGCAATGCAATTATATCTCCAATTTTTTTAGAAATTAAGAAAACATCTTTCGTATAAATTTTATTAAAAACAGTGGAAAAACTAAAATTTTCTTTTAATGAAAAGATTTTAGCCAATGAGAAATATCTAGATAAATATTTTGTAGCAACACCACGAGCTTTATTGTTAATATCTCGATAGTTATTTATAATATTTGTTACTAGTTCCCTTGCTGGTTTAATCAATTTTTTGTTTTCAACTAAAGCATCTATATATTCATGTTGGTAAGGATTGTTAAAATCGTAGCCACCTCGAGCAGCTAGAGCGAGATATCTATCTCCACCAGTAAATATAAAAGAATTAAATTCAACTTTATTAAGTACAATTTGTGAAAAAGAATTTTTGTCCCATCTATCTAGACAAATTGGTTGTACTAAGCAATCGTCATTATCGTCTCCAGATACAATTACAATAAGGTTATGATCTTTTTTAACTTTAAGTATAGTTTTACTTGTATTAGAGCCCTTAAAATTTTCATGGAATACACGCTTTGTCATAAAAATATTTCCTTTAATAGTTTTTGGTTCAGTTGAAATTTTTAAAGTATTTAATATTTTATGGCGCCAAGAAAAAGCTGTTGCAATGTTGATGTTTAGCTTTTCTGCACAGATACGTAAAGGTGTTTTTTCTATTTGCAAGTTCCAGAATTCTTTCCAAGTATCATTGTCTTTTTTAGAGTAATACCAAGGAGAATTTGTTCTAATTGAAAAAGTTTTATTACAATCTTTACATAAGAAGCGTTGCTTTGACTTAAATTTTCCGTATTTAATAACATGAGTGCTGTTGCAATGGGGACAACCATACTCATTTAAATCCAAATTATATTTTAAATTATTATTTATTACCACAATAGTTCACCTCATAAAGATTATTGACTTAAAATTTTAAGAATATACGTTCGTCTGAATTTATTTTTATTTACCAACATTTCTTTTAAAAAGAATATAGATAAAGAAAAAGTTAATTAAATTTTACATAAATAGGATATAAAATTTGTTTGAATTAACTAAAATTAGTTAAATAGCATGTGAAAATATAAATATTAAGGTGATTTATTATAAAATATTTAGATGGTTTATAATTATGGACATGCCCCGCCAACATTTTATTAAAAAAGACAGTAGACGCAGAGATAGTGGGATAATACTTTTAAAAGGATGATATCAAGTTAAAAAGGGAGTTAAAAAAGCATAAAAAGAATTGTTTTTAGGTATCTTTTGATATTTATTACCACTTCGAAATTATAAATTGTTATGGTATAATTCATGTGGGCTTAGGAAGGTAAGGTGATAAAGTGGAAACTATTTGGAATGAAACTAATTTTTCTAGAGCTGACCTAGATAAGTTATACAGTGCTACAAAAGGTAAGATTACACCGATTACTTTAAGGGTACTATTAAATAGAAATATAAATGACATTCATAAGCTTAAAGAGTTTTTTTATGGAAGTTTTAATAATCTTTATAATCCATATTTAATGAAGGACATGGATAGGGGAATTAAGATTATGTGTGATGCCATAAAGAATAAAGAAAAAATTATGGTTTATGGAGATTATGATGCCGATGGAGTGACGAGTACAGCGATACTTTATAAAGCTATAAGAAATTGTGGTGGAAATGTTAGTTATCATATACCTCATAGAGAAAATGAAGGATATGGAATGAGTCTAGAGAGAATTGAGATTATATCCCAAGAAGGATATGATCTTATAATTTCTTGTGATAACGGGATATCAGCTATAAAAGAGGTAGATAGGGCTAAAGAATTAGGAATGAAGGTTATTGTTACGGATCATCATGAATTGCCTTTTGAAGAGTGTGATGGAGTAAGAAAAACAATGATTCCTAAAAGTGATGCTTTAATTAATCCAAAGAGAGAAGATTGCAGTTATCCATTTAAAATTTTATGTGGTGCGGGAATTGCATATAAGTTTTCTGTGGCTTTATATGAAGCCTTTGGACTTAAAGATGTTGATTCCAGTGATTTATTGGAATTGGCTGCTATCGGAACAATTTGTGATGTAGTTGATCTTGTTGATGAAAATAGGGTTATTGCTAAGGAAGGTCTTAAGGTTTTAACTAATACTAAGAATAAGGGATTAAAAGCTTTGAAAGATATAATTGGTATTGAAGGACAGGTATCTTGTTACAATGTGGGATTTAATATTGGACCTTGTATTAATGCTACTGGAAGATTAGAGACGGCACTATTATCATTACAATTAATTCTTTCAGAAGATGATAAAGAAGCTAGAGATTTAGCAGCAAAGGTATATAATCTTAATAAGGAAAGACAGGATTTAACTACTGAAAGTGTTGAAGAGGTTTGTGAGATCATTGAAAAAGGTAGTCTAAACGAGGATAAGGTCCTCGTAATTTTTAATGATAAAATTCATGAGAGTATTGCGGGAATTGTGGCAGGAAGAGTGAAAGAAAAATACGGAAAACCAACTTTTGTTATAACAAGTGGTAAGGAAATGCCAAAGGGTTCTGGTAGATCTATAGAAGAGTATAATATGTTTGAAGAGATGTTAAAGTGTAGTCATCTTTTATATAAATTTGGTGGACATCCAATGGCAGCAGGTCTTTCAATTGAAGAAGAGAATATTGATAAATTTAGAAAAGAACTTAATGATAATTGCAAATTAACTAATAATGATATTGCTGTGAAAATGAAGATTGACTCTCCTATAAGTTTAAACTATGTAAATGAAGCTGTTGTAGAGGAATTTAAACTTTTAGAACCTTTTGGAAAGGGAAATCCATCTCCAGTACTTATGGCTAGAAGAGTTAAGGTTAATTCTATGAGATTTTTAGGTTCTGATAATCAACATGTGAAGTTTGAATTTGCTTTAGATGGTCCAGGGAGAAAGGTAGATGGACTGTATTTTAATAAAAGTAAAGAAGTTGAAGATATCTTATTTGAAGTTTATGGAGATAATTTTAACGCAGCCATAGATAGACCAGTGGGATTATATTTAGATATTTTATTTCAACCAGATATTAATGAATATATGGGTAGAAGAAATGTTCAGTTAAAAATTAAGGATATAAAAATTTCTAAGTAAAGAGATTATAGAGAGATTATAATATTTTAAACATTGAAAAAGAGGCCCGAGGGCCTCTTCTATTTTGTGTTGCTTACAAGTTATTATTTAAGGGGATTTACAGAATTTTTAGTTTATATAATTCTATAAATTTCTTTCGTAAGCTTCAACCATTTTTTTAACCATTTGTCCGCCGATTGATCCAGCTTCTCTAGAAGTAAGGTCTCCATTGTAACCTTCTTTTAAGTTAACTCCAACTTCTTGAGCAGCTTCCATTTTAAATTTGTTTAAACCTGCTTTAGCTTCTGGTACTAATACTCTATTTCTGCTTGTCATAAAAAATTCCTCCTTTTATTAGGTAGATAAGTTAAACAAACAAACACATTTTAATACTTGTTATTTGAGTAATATACATTATTTTATCAAATAATAATATTGTCAAATAATATTTTTCCCAACTGCTAGCTGCAAATTTGAACTATAGGTTTTTCTCGTAAGATTCAACCATTTTTTTAACCATTTGGCCACCTACAGATCCAGCTTCTTTAGAAGTAAGGTCTCCATTGTAACCTTCTTTTAAGTTAACTCCAACTTCTTGAGCAGCTTCCATTTTGAATTTGTTTAATCCAGCTTTAGCTTCAGGAACTACTGGTTTATTATAACTTGAATTAGAGTTTGACATGTAATTTTCACCTCCTTTGTTTTGATAATAGTATTTTACCCGGATATAAGGATAATATTTAAGAGAATGGGTGGCAACATCGGAATTAATATGTCAAATTACCATAATTTATTTAAAAATTAGATACAATATTCAAAAATCTGTTATATCTATTTACTTTTTAACTTATCTGTGGCATAACTTAATAAGGAGCATAATATAGCTAGTAGCATATAATGGTATGTATAGTAAGATTAAAATTTTACTATAAAGATTTGGGAGGATTTGAAATTGAGTAACAAAAAAATTATTATGACAGGCGGAGGAACAGCAGGACATGTTACTCCAAACATAGCGTTAATGCCTAAATTAAAGGAACTAGGATATGAAATTCAATATATAGGCACGGCAAGTGGTATAGAAAAGAAACTTATTGAAGAGGAAAAGATTAAATATCATGCTATTTCTAGTGGTAAACTTAGAAGATATTTTGATGTGAAAAACTTCACTGACCCTTTTAAAGTAATTAAGGGAGTTTTTGAAGCAAAGGCTATAATTAAGAAGGAAAAGCCAAACATTGTTTTTTCTAAGGGTGGATTTGTTTCAGTACCAGTAGTTTTAGGAGCTTACTTTAATAAGATTCCAGTTATAATACATGAATCCGATATGACTCCTGGGCTTGCAAATAAAATATCTATGCCTTATGCTACAAAAATATGTGTAACATTTGAAGAAGCCATGAATCATGTAAATAAGAAGAAAGCAGTACTTACTGGATCACCTATAAGAGAAGAATTATTCAAGGGAAGTAAAATTAAGGGAAGAGAATTCTGTGGATTTAAAGATAATAAGCCTGTAATTCTTGTAACAGGTGGTAGCTTAGGTTCAAGAATTGTTAATGAATGCGTGAGAGAATCATTAAAGGATTTACTAAAAGAATATAATGTGGTTCATCTTTGTGGAAAAGGTAATATTGATAGAAACTATAATATGATTGAAGGATACGCACAGTTTGAATATATTAAAGAAGAATTGAGTGATTTAATGCAACTAGCTGATATTGTTATTTCAAGAGCTGGTGCTAATACGATATTCGAACTTTTAGCCCTTAAGAAACCTAATATATTAATTCCGTTATCAGCAAAAGCTAGTAGAGGTGATCAAATATTAAATGCTAAGTCTTTTGAAAAAGCGGGCTATAGTATGGTAATAGAAGAAGAAAACTTAAATGCATTAAGTCTTCTAGATGCAGTTAAAGACATTAAAGACAATAAGGCTAAATATATAGAGAATATGAGTAAAAGTAAACAAAGAGATAGTTTAAATAACATAGTTACCTTAATAGAGAAAAATAGAATAAAATAAGAATGTAGTAAAATAAAATTTACTGATAATTGAACTGATAAGGAAAAGATAAATTTCCTTATCAGTTTTTTATGTATTAAAAACCAAGAGTATATAGAAATAAAATAAGTGAGATAATAAATAGATATGAATACAAGGAGGATTAAAAATGAAGATTAAATTTTTAGGAGCTACTAAGTGTATTACAGGTTCATGTCATTTGCTTGATTTAGATAATACAAAGATTTTATTAGATTGTGGTTTATTTCAAGGAAAGGATGCTTATAAATACGAAAATGATAAATTCTTTTTTAATCCTAAAGAAATTGATTATGTTATTTTATCTCATTGTCATGTGGATCATAGTGGAAGGATTCCACTTCTTTATAAACTAGGATTTAGAGGTAAGGTGATTTGTACAAAACCCACAGTAGATCTATGTGATTATCTTCTTCGTGACACAGCTAAGATATTTGAAGAGGAAAACATTAATACTAAGGATGATAATAAGGAAACTTCAAAGTTGCCGCTATATGATGAAAATGATGTAGAAGGAGTATTAAAGCTATTTCATGGTTATGACTATAGAGAAAAAATAGAATTAAATGAAGAGGTTTTTGTTGAATTTAAGGATGCAGGACATGTTTTAGGATCTGCAATATGTGAAATTTTAATCAAAAAACCAGATAAAAAAATATTTAAATTGGTTTATAGTGGGGATATAGGAAATGTTAATAAAGACATATTAAATGATCCTCAGTATGGAGTTGAGGCAGATTATCTAATTATTGAGAGTACCTATGGTAGTAAATTGCATAAATATGAAAATAATTACCCTAAATTATTGAAAATTGCAGAGAGAACCATGGAAAAAGGAGGGAATGTTATAATCCCTTGCTTTTCACTAGGAAGAACGCAAGAGCTTGTTTATATGCTTAATAGATTTATAGAAGCAGGGAGATTGCTTAATTGTCAAGTATATGTTGATAGTCCCCTAGCTTCCAATATTACTAATATTTTTAAAAAGTATGAAGATTACTTTGATAAAGAGGCTCAGAGATTAATTGCAAGAGGTGATGACCCATTAGAATTTAGAGGGCTTCATTTTGTAGATAAGGAATATAAAACTATAGATCATGTTAAATCCGGAGCAATAATTATTGTAGCGGGTGGGATACATCAAGGGGGAAGAATTACAAATCAACTTATTAATAATATTGAAAGAAGAGAGTGTTCAATAATTATTACTTCATATAATGGGAGAAAAAGTTTAGGAAGCAAACTTTTGAATGGATATAAGGAAGTGGATATTCTAGGTGAGACAATGAAAGTTAGGGCTAGCATTCATTATATGGGTGGCTTATCACTTCATGCAGATAAAAAAGGTCTTTTGGAATGGGTAAATAGATTAAAGAAAAGACCTAAAAAAATATTTGTTGTCCATGGTGAAGGAAAAAATATAGAAACTTTTACAAGAGAATTAACACATAGAAACTACAATGCAAGTATGGTAGAATTTCAGCAAGAAATAGAAGTTGAAGATAATTAATTATTTAACAATATTCTCTAATAATAATACTTGAAATTTAAAATAGATAGGGTATAATCTAAATGTAGGATCATGTTAAAGATTACCAAGGGGGAAAGTGCGTTTATGTACTGTTTTTCTGAGGTAGTCTAGTTGATGAGTTTTCTGACATCATTTTAACAATTAGTGGAGGAAATCCTGCATTTTAATAAAAATGATGAAGGAAATTTATTAATTAAATTTTTTTAGAAAGAAGGTTGCTTACAATGAGAAAAATGAAGACCATGGATGGTAATACAGCTGCAGCTCACGTTGCATATGCGTATACCGATGTAGCAGCAATATTCCCAATAACTCCATCTTCACCAATGGCTGAACACTGTGATGAATGGGCGGCTCAAGGAAGAAAGAATGCTTTTGGACAACAAGTTAAAGTGGTAGAAATGCAATCAGAAGCTGGTGCTTCTGGAGCAGTACACGGTTCATTACAAGCTGGTGCTCTAACAACTACTTTTACTGCGTCTCAAGGTTTATTATTAATGATACCAAATATGTATAAAATGGCTGGAGAGTTATTACCAGCAGTTTTACACGTAAGTGCTAGAGCTTTAGCTACACACGCTCTATCAATTTTTGGTGATCACCAAGACGTTATGGCTACAAGACAAACTGGATTTGCTCTATTAGCAACAAATAGTGTACAAGAAGTTATGGACTTAGCTCCTGTAGCGCACTTAGCTTCTATAGAAGGAAGAGTTCCATTCTTACACTTCTTTGATGGATTTAGAACATCACACGAGATCCAAAAAATTGAAATGTGGGATTATAACACTCTTGAAGGATTCTTAGACAGAGACGCTGTACAAGCTTTCAGAGAAAGAGCATTAAGCCCAGAGCATCCTGTTACTAGAGGAACTGCTCAAAACCCAGACGTTTACTTCCAAGGAAGAGAAGCGCAAAATCCATTCTACGAAGCTATACCAGAAGTAGTAGAAAAATACATGGAAAAAATCAATAAAGAAATAGGAACAGATTATCACCTATTCAACTACTATGGAGCACAAGATGCTGATAGAGTAATAGTTGCTATGGGATCTGTTTGTGATACTATAGAAGAAACAATAGACTTCTTAACAGCTCAAGGCGAAAAAGTTGGTCTATTAAAAGTTCATTTATTCAGACCATTCTCTTTAGAGCATTTCTTCAAAGCAATGCCATCAACTGTTAAGAAAATAGCTGTTCTTGACAGAACTAAAGAGCCAGGTTCTGCAGGAGAACCATTATATCAAGACGTTAGAAATGCATTCTATGATAAAGACGTAAGACCTGTAATTATAGGAGGAAGATATGGATTAGGTTCTAAAGATACTACTCCATCTCACATAGTTACTGTATTTGATCACTTAAAACAAGATGATTTCAAAAACGGATTTACTATAGGAATTATTGATGACGTTAGCAATACATCTTTAGATGTAACTAGAACAATTTCTACAACACCAGAAGGAACTGTAGAGTGTAAGTTCTGGGGATTAGGATCTGACGGAACAGTTGGAGCTAACAAAAGTGCTATTAAAATCATAGGTGACCATACAGATATGTATGCTCAAGCATACTTTGATTATGACTCTAAGAAATCAGGCGGAGTTACTATGTCTCACTTAAGATTTGGTAAGAAGGCAATAAAATCTCCATACTTAATTAACCAAGCTAACTACATAGGATGTCACAACCAATCTTATGTTCACACTTATGATGTATTAGCAGGAATTAAAGATGGCGGTACATTCTTATTAAATACAAAATGGGATATGGAAGGCCTAGAAGCTAATTTACCAGCTTCAATGAAGAGATATATGGCTGAACATAACATCAACTTCTATACTCTTAACGCAGTTAAACTTGCTCAAGAGATAGGATTAGGTGGAAGAATCAACATGATATGCCAAGCTGCTTTCTTTAAGCTAGCTGAAATTATTCCTGTTGATGAAGCAATTAAATACCTTAAAGATGCAGTTGTAACTTCTTATGGTAAAAAAGGTGAAAAAGTTGTTAAGATGAACCATGATGCTATAGATGCAGGTGTTAATGCTATCGTTAAGATAGAAATACCACAATCATGGAAGAATGCTGTAGATGAAGTTAAGACTGAATCTAACAAACCAGAATTCATCAAAAACATCGTTGAAGTTATGAATAGACAAGAAGGAAACAAACTTCCTGTAAGTGCTTTTGAAGGTAGAGAAGACGGTACTTTCGATGCTGGAACAGCTGCTTATGAAAAGAGATGTATAGGAGTTAATGTTCCTGAGTGGATTCCAGAAAACTGTATCCAATGTAACCAATGTGCATTTGTATGCCCACACGCTACAATTAGACCAGTTGTTGGAACAGAAAATGATTTCGCTAATGCACCAGCAGGTATTAAACTTGTAGATGCTAAGGGTGGAAAAGCATTTGAAGGATTAAAATTCACTATGACTGTTTCTCCTGCAGATTGTACTGGATGCGGAAACTGTGCTCAAGTATGTCCTGCTAAAGAAAAAGCTTTAGTTATGAAATCAGCTGATAGCCAAGAAGCTCAAAAGGCTGTTTGGGATTTTGCTGTTGATATGCCTGAAAATGTTAACCCAATGGGAACTGCTTCAGTTAAAGGAAGTCAATTTGAAAAACCATTATTTGAGTTCTCAGGAGCTTGTGCTGGATGTGGAGAAACTCCATATGCTAAGCTTATAACTCAATTATTTGGAGATAGAATGATGGTAGCTAATGCTACTGGATGTTCTTCAATTTGGGGAGGAAGTGCTCCTTCAACTCCATACACTAAGAACCAGGCAGGTAGAGGACCAGCATGGGCTAACTCATTATTTGAAGATAATGCTGAGTTTGGTCTAGGAATGTTCGTTGGAGTTAAACAATTAAGAGAAAAATTAACTTCTCTTGTTGAAGAAGCTATAGAAAAAACTTCAAACGAAGAATTAAAAGCTGCATTAACTGTATGGTTAGCAAATAAAGATAACGGAGAAGGTTCAAAAGCAGCTACTGATAAGATTCTTCCATTACTTGAAGCTAACAAAGATTGTTGTGAATTAATGCAAAATATCTACAAACACAAAGACTACTTCATTAAGAGATCTCAATGGATCTTTGGTGGAGATGGTTGGTCTTATGATATAGGATACGGTGGAGTTGACCACGTTCTTGCATCAGGTGAAGATGTAAACATATTTGTATTTGATACAGAAGTTTACTCTAATACAGGTGGACAATCTTCTAAGGCTACACCAACTGCAGCTATAGCTAAGTTTGCTGCTTCTGGTAAAAAGACTAAGAAGAAAGACCTTGGAATGATGGCTATGACTTATGGCTATGTATATGTTGCTCAAATAGCTATGGGAGCTGATCATAATCAAACTCTTAAAGCTATAAGAGAAGCTGAGGCATATCCAGGACCATCATTAATAATTGCTTATGCACCATGTATTAACCACGGATTAAAATCTGGTATGGGTGCTAGCCAATTAGAGTCTAAGAAAGCTGTTGCTTGTGGATATTGGGGAATGTACAGATTCAACCCAGCACTTAAAGAAGAAGGTAAGAATCCATTCACACTTGATTCTAAAGAGCCAACTGAATCATTCAGAGACTTTATCCTAGGCGAAGTAAGATACGCTTCTCTTGCAAAATTATTCCCAGAACAAGCTGAAGAATTATTCACTAAGACTGAGAAAGATGCAATGGAAAGATTAGAGTCTTACAAAAAATTAGCTAATCAACAATAGTTTATATAAATGAAAAAAGCGCTTTGTGGCGCTTTTTTCTTTGAGTTTTTTGAAAAATGAATATACAAATTTTGAAAATTAATTATGTAGTAATATATCAATTAAAAGAAGTCTATTAACTGTTTTAATAAAATGTTGGTGGGGAATTAATGCTTGTCCATAAGATTTACCAACATTTCTTTTAAAAAGAAGATTTAAATTTAATTAAATAAGTAAAAAAGAATAAAAAAATGCTATATAAGTTTTAACTTTTTTAATAAAATGTTGGTAATAGGGGGAGCTTGTCCATGAAGCGCCACCAACATTTCTCTTAAAAAGATCATAGAGTTTTCTATAGAAGTGGTGAATGTAGATTTAAAATTGAGACAAGTTAATTTAGCAATGGTCAAAATTAATATAGATTTACAAAAATTTATTAATAAAAACACTTCTAAAATTTCGTATTTAAGGGTACAATGTAAAGGAGTATTATATAAGGAGGTCTATCAATGGGAAGTAATTGTTGTGGACATGATGAAAATAAGAAAGAAACAGGCTGCTGTGGAGGACACAACCACGAAGAAGCTCATGAAGGATGTTGCTGTGGAGGTCATAGCCACGAAGAATCTCATGAAGGCTGTTGTGGAGATCACGATCACGGACATGAGTGTGGTTGTGGATGCGGCGAACATGAGTCAATGTTTGTTGAATTAGAAGACGAAAATGGTAATGTAATGGAATGCGAAATAGTTGATGGATTTTTATTTGAAGAAAATGAATATGCATTAGTTCAAAATCCAGAAGATGGTTCTATATACTTATTCAAAGTAGTTGGTGATGATGAAGTTGGTGAGCTTGTTGTTCCAGAAGACGAAGAGTATGATGCGGCAAGAGCTTACTACGAAGAATTGCTTGCAAAGGAAAATGAAGAGAACTAATATTTATGTTCTTGTTGAAAGCCGCTATTAATAGCGGCTTTCTTAAATTTAAATTAAAAAAATATATATAAATGGTTTAGAAAGAGAGAAAATTTCATGGAGAAACTTGCGATTTTTGATATAGATTATACTTTAACTAAAAAGGAAACATCCATTGAATTATATAAATATATGTTGAAAAGGGATAAAACCTTGATTAAATATATACCGGCACACATATTGACTGGCCTTGGGTTTGGCATAAAAGTTTTCACTGCAGCTCAAACTAAAGAAAGATTTTTGAAATTCTTAAAAGGAAAAAAGGAAGAAGAAATAAAACAAATAGTTAAGGATTATTATAAAAATCATTTGAGTGAGCTGTTGTATAAAGATGGACTTAATGCTATTAAAGAATTTAAAAAGCATGGTTACAAGGTTTACTTAATATCGGCATCTCCTGAATTTTATGTTCATGAATTTTATAACATTGAAGGTGTTGATAAGGTTATAGGCACTAGATTTAAAATGGATGATGGAATATTCACGCCAATAGTTATAGGAGAAAATTGTAAGGGCCATGAGAAGGTGAAAAGACTTTATGAAGAATTAGAAAAAGACAAGATTGAAGTTGATTTTGAAAATTCGTATATGTTTTCTGATTCCTTATCTGATTTGCCACTATTAGAGTTGGTGGGAAATGGATATTTAATAAATTATAAAAAGAAAAGTAAATTTAAAATATTGAGGTGGAAATAATGGAAAAGTGTATTAATGATTATTTTATTATGAATGATGAAGCTTATGGTGCTGAAGAATTTAAAGATATATATAAAGTTGAAGGAAAATGTATATATGAAGTAATTAGAATTATTGAAGGTATTCCTTTATTTATGAAAGAACATCTCAAAAGATTTGAAAATTCCTTAAGATTAGTAAAATCTGAATGTGAAATTTCTATGGATATAGTTGAAAAATATACAAATCAATTAATCGTTCTTAATAGGGTTAGAAATGGAAATGTAAAAATTGTTATTAATGAAAAGAATTTATATATTTTTTCTATTCCTGCTTTTTATCCTACAGATAAAATGTATGAGAAAGGTGTTAAAACTATATTGTTCTTTGGGGAAAGAGTAAATCCAAATGCTAAAGTGATAAATGATGAGTTTAGAAATTCTGTAAATGCTAAGATTGCAGAAAGTGATAGCTTTGAGGCTATATTAATCAATAGAGATGGATATATAACTGAAGGAAGCAAGTCTAATATATTTGAGGTAAAGGGAGATGTGGTGTATACAGCTCCGTTAGAAGGGGTTTTACCTGGAATTACTAGAGAGAAAATTATAGAAGCTTGTAGAGAACTTAACTTAACAGTGGAAGAGAAAAATATAAGTCATGAAGAGATTATAGATCTAGATGGTCTATTTATTTCAGGAACGTCTCCTAAGGTATTACCTATTAAAGAAGTGGAGAATGTGGTGTCTTATGATAGTATTTGTCCAGTTATTAAGGACATTAAAAGTAAATTTGATGAAATAATTAAAAGAAATTTGAAAAATTATGAAGGAATTTAAGAGTAAAGTTTAGAATAATTTATACGATAATGTATTAGGATATATTTTTATCTGTATTAATGAGATAAGAATTGTTGGGGAGTGATTATATGGGAGATAAAATATCTATGAATACAATCAAAGTGACCAATGGGAAAATTGTGATTAGTGAAGCTGAAAACTCTATGGAGGATTTGTGGGTACGTAAAAGCAATAATGTTTCTTTATATGTTGATGGGGAAGCAGTGTTAGATAGAGCTAAAGTAAATTCAGAAAGTAATATTGAAGTGGTTTTTCCAGATTCGGAAGCTAAACGAGAGCTTAATATAGAAGTTACTGAAGATAAAATGATTGCTAAAATATCTATAGAATACATTCCTCAAATTAAGTATTCTCTTGCAGATACAGAAGAAAGCAGAATGATAGTATTAAAGGAAAAGGTGGTTGAAGAAGTTTATCCGCCTAAATTTACTAGAGATGAGCTAGTTGATGCCTTGAAGAAAAAGGGCATAGTATACGGGATTGACTCAAAATCTATAGCACTATGTGCTAATACTGATGTGGTGAAAGACATAATTGTAGCAAAAGGGAAGCTTCCAATTGAACCGATAGATGATACTTTGGACATTTTATTTGAGGATAAAAAAAGTGACAAATTTAAATCAGATGGAGTTGGAAATATCGACTTTAAATCTATTGGGAATGTGGTTAGTGTTAAAGCGGGTGAAGTTTTAGCTACAAGGGTAGTAGGAAAAGATGGTACTATAGGAGTTGATGTATTCTCCAATCCGATACAACCAAGAAAGAGGATTGTAAAGGATATTATAATTAAAAACGGATGTAAATTCAAAGATAAAAATACGATTGTAGCTACCGTTGAAGGGCATCCTCAGGTTAAAGGATGTGTATTTCAAGTAAGCGACGTTCATGAGGTAATAGGAGATGTAGATATTTCTACAGGTAATATAAACTTTATAGGAGATGTAGTTATCAACAAAGATATTACAGAAGGTATGAGCGTGAAGGTTGGAAACAAGCTTGTGGTAAATGGTAATGTTGTAAGGTGTAATGCTTGGTCAGAAGGAGATTTGATGGTAAAGGGTAGTTCTATTTCTTCAAGAATTAAGGTAAAAAGTGAAGTTTCAGAATTACATGATTATATTAAAGCTCTTGAGGCTACATTGGAGATATTTAAAAAGGTTAAGGCAGATATTGCTACTGTAAAGAGTAGTCAAGGATATAGTAAAAACATTAGTGATGGTAACTTAATTAAGCTAGTTATCCAAACAAAGTTTCCTAAGTTTAATTCAATAGTAAAGCTACTTGTAGAAAAAATGGAAGTTCATCATGATGATCAAAATGAACTTTATAGAATTCTTAAGATAAAATATGTTACAAGAAACTATACATTGATTTCTAAAGCAGAGGAGCTTCAGCATGTATGTAATTTACTTGTGGACAAGATTGATGGAATTAATGGCATGAAGGATGTTAAATCTAATGCATACTTTAGTTATGTTCAAGATTGTGATATATATTCTTCAGGATCCATTTACATTGATGGTAAGGGAGTTTATAAGTCAGAAATATATGCTGAAGAGGGAATCTATTTTACCAGTGAGGGTCATTGCGATTTAAGAGGTGGTAGATTGTTTGCTGAGAAGGAAATTAAAGTAAAAGAAGTAGGAGCTGAAACGGGAGTTACTACAGATCTTGAAGTTGGTAAAAAGGGCCATATATATTGTGATATAGCTCACTACAATACCAGACTTAAAGTTGGAAGTATGACTTATATAATAGAGGAATCGTGTAGAAATTTACATGCTTATATAGATAAAAATATGGAGTTAATTGTTGAAAAATTAAAGCTTTAGGAGGGATAACTTTGGCAGAAGAAGTTAAAATACTAATATTTAAATTAGGAGATCAATGCTTTGCGGCAGACATAAAAGAAGTTGAAAGAATACTGAATTATGATGAACCAACAAGACTTCCTGATTCAGAAGAATTTTTAGAAGGAGTTATAAATTACCAAGATGGTATTTTACCAGTTATAAATTTAAGAAAAAAATTCAATATTGAATCAGAGAAACCAGAGGAAAATGGATCAATTATAGTTGCAAGAGATGGAGAAAGTGCACTTGGAATTGTTGTTGATTCAGTAAATGAAGTAATATCAATGAAGTTAGATCAGCTAGAAAATACACCAACTATATCTTCTAATATTTCAAAGCGCTATATAAGGGGGATTATCAAAGATAAAAACAAGAATATGATAATACTTCTTTTAAAACTTGGCGAACTACTTTCCCTAGAAGAAAAAGAAAAAATAGGGAATATAGAAGGTTAACGTATGGAATATAAGGAAATAAAAGTAGGTATTGCAGATTACAAAGTAGGTAAGGTTCCAGATAGGCTTATAACAATAGGACTTGGCTCGTGTATAGGAATAGCTATTTTAGACAAGAAGAATGGAATTGGTGGACTGGCTCATATTATGCTGCCTTGTAGTAGTAATTTTAATAATGTCTCAAACCCTATCAAATTTGCAGATTTAGCAATACCTATTTTAATTGACGAAATGGTTAAACTTGGAGCCAATGTTCGTGAATTGAAGGCTAAAATTGCAGGCGGGGCGTCTATGTTTAACTTTGCTGACAGTAAAGTTAATATGGATATAGGAGCAAGAAATGCTTCTGCTGTAAAAGAAGCTCTTAAAAATAGAAGAATTCCAATCGTTAGTGAAGATACTGGGGGAACAAAGGGAAGAACAATTACCTTTGATACGTTAACAGGGGATTTACATATTAAGACGGTAGGGGAAGGCATAAAGATAGTATAATTTATTATCTTGAAAGACATCAGATAAAAGAAGAGTGGAGTGAGTACATATGGGACAGAAAATTTCTGTAATGGTGGCGGATGATTCGGCTCTAATGAGAAGGATGATTTCAGATATGATAAATATGGAATCAGACATGGAAGTAATAGAAATTGCTAGAAATGGCGAAGATTTATTAGAAAAATTAAAGACATTAAAACCTGATGTTATTACTTTGGATGTTGAAATGCCAAAAATGTCAGGGATTGAAGCACTAAAAAAAATAGTAGAAATGAAACTTCATTCAAAGGTTATAATGCTTAGTAGTCTTACTAAAGACGGAGCAGATACCACCATGGAATGTTTAGAATTAGGTGCTATAGATTTTGTGCCTAAGCCTTCAGGGTCAATATCTTTAGATATAAATGCAGTAAAAGAAATATTAATTTCTAAAATAAAAAGTGCTTCTAAGTCAAGAAATATGATGAGTAGGTCGATAAATAAAAGGACATCAATTAATAGTACTATTGATTCTAAGGCTAAAGAAGCTATAAGTACTTTAAAGTCAAAAGATGTAACTGCAAATCATGATGAAAAAAGGCCCCTTGCCAATAGAAATTCTACAAGCAAGAAAATAGTTTCATCTGGAAAGATCTCAGCAGTTGTGATTGGAGCATCCACAGGAGGCCCTAAGGCTTTATATGAAGTTATTACTAAACTTCCAAGTAATTTGAATGTTCCAGTTCTTGTGGTTCAGCATATGCCGGAAGGTTTTACAAAGGCTTTTGCCGATAGATTAAATAGATTTAGTAATTTATCTGTTGTTGAGGCAAGTGAGGGTATGGATGTTGAAAAGGGAGTTGTGTATATAGCACCTGGTGGAAAGCACATGACTGTAATTGATAAAAAAATACGTCTTAACTTAGAACCAAGCATATGGGGAGTTAGGCCAGCTGTAGACAAGCTCTTTGTATCTGCTGTCAAAGAATATAGAAATAACTTACTTGGAGTTATATTGACAGGGATGGGTAGAGATGGTGCAGATGGAATAGTTGCCATAAAGCAAGCTGGGGGATATACAATATCTGAAGATGAATCTACCTGTGTTATTTATGGAATGCCAAGAGCAGCCTTTGAAACTAATATGGTGGATGAAGTAATTCCACTTTATGATGTTAGTAAGAGGATTAGTAACATAGTGTTAGGAGAAGGGAGAAACTAATGGATTTTGCTAAATTTGAGAATTTTGTGTTGAAGGAATTTAAGATAGATCTAACAGCATATAAATCTAATCAGCTACATAGAAGAATACAAACAATCATGACTAGATCAGGAGCTAAAAACTTAGATGAGTATATGGTTATGATAAAAAATGATAAAGAAGTTAGATATAAGTTTCTTGATTACGTAACTATTAATGTTACAGAATTTTATAGAAATCCACAAATTTTTGATGAATTCAAAGGTTTTATAAAAAGAGAGTTATCAGAAAATAAACCTCTTAAAATTTGGAGTGCAGCGTGTTCCTTAGGGTGTGAACCATACTCAGTAGCAATGATGCTTAAAGATATGAATCCTAGGGTTAAACATAATATTATAGCTACAGATTTAGATGAAAATATACTTGCCAGAGCTAAACAAGGGGAGTATGCAAGTGCTGATGTTAAGAATGTTCCAAAGGATCAACTTAATAAGTATTTTAAAGATGTAGATGGTAAATATGTTCTCGAAAAAGAAATAAGGGATTTAGTGAAATTTAAGAAACATGATTTAATTCTTGAAAATTATGATAATGGCTTTGATGTCATTATTTGTAGAAATGTTGTCATATACTTCACAAATGAAGTTAAAGAAGAAATATATGAAAAATTTTCAAAGGCTTTAAAACCAGGGGGACTTCTTTTTATAGGAGCTACCGAAAGCATTTATGGATATAAGGAATTTGGCTTTGAAAAATTATCAACATTTATTTATAAGAAGATTTAAGGAGGGTGTGTAATGGATACTTCTCAATATTTATCTATGTTTTTAGAAGAGTCAAGTGATAATCTTCAAACTCTAAATGAATCATTACTTATACTAGAAAATGATTCTGAAGATACAGAAATGTTAAATCAAATATTTAGAGTGGCCCATACAATTAAAGGAATGGCAGCTACCATGGGATATACTAAAATGGCTGAACTTACTCATAAAATGGAAGATGTTTTATCTCAATTTAGAGAAGGAAAGTTAAAAGTAACTCATGAAGTTGTAACAGTTTTATTTAAATGTCTTGATACTTTAGAAGCTATGGTTAGTGATATTACTGACGGTGGAGATGGAGATCTAGATGTTGAAGATATAGTTACAAAACTTATAGATATTGCTAATAATCATAATAGTAGTTCAGTAGAGAAGAAAACAGAAGCTACAGCTGCTGAAAAAAAGGCTCCTTCAAATAATGGTGGAAAAGATTTAGGCTTAAATGAGTATGATCTTGATACACTAAGAGAAGCTAAAAAGAATGGCTTTAATGGACTACATATTCATGTAAAATTAGATGAGAAAACCATATTAAAATCAGCTAGAGTATTTATTTTATTCCAAACTTTAGAGAGTAAGGGGGAGATTATAAAATCAACTCCAAATCTTGAAGATTTAGAAAGTGAAAACTTTGATTTTGATATTGATTTAATATTTGTTACTGAAGTTTCAAGAGATGAAATTCTTCATAATATTGAAGCAATCTCTGAAATTAGAGAAGTTTTAGTAGAAGAAATATCAAGTTCAGTAGTTAAAACTGTAGCTTCAAAAGCTGTAGAAGAGACTGCTGCCACAGTTACTTCTGAAAATACTTCAGAAACACCAAAGGTGGAAGCTAAAACGGCCGAAACTAAGGTGGAAGCTCCAAAAGTAAAAAGTGAAAGAAAAACAGCAGAAAAGAAATCTGATGAACATAAGAAGGCTGGGAATAAGGCTAGAGGAAAAGGTGTTGGACAATCTGTAAGAGTTGATTTAGATAAACTAGATAACTTTATGAACATGGTATCAGAGCTTGTTATACATAGAACAAGGCTTGAGCAGATTAGTGCAAACCATAGAATAGCCGAACTTAATGAAACATTAGAGCAGGTAGCAAGAACAACAACGGACTTACAAGACCTTGTAATGAAGATTAGAATGCTTCCTCTTGATGTAGTATTTAATAGATTCCCAAGAATGATTAGAGATTTATCTATAGAGCTTAACAAGGAAATTGATTTTGAAATTCAAGGTCAAGATACTGAGCTTGATAGAACAGTAATTGAAGAAATAGGAGAACCTCTTATTCACTTACTAAGAAATGCAGCGGATCATGGAATCGAATCAGCTGAGAAAAGAAAAGCAGATGGAAAATCACCAGCAGGTAAAATAAGATTGATTGCTTATTCAGAAGGAACTAAGGCTGTTATTAAAGTTGAAGATGACGGTAATGGACTAGATGTTGAAAGAATTAAAGCAAAGGCAGAGAAAAAGGGAATTAATACAGAAGGAATGAGCGATAATGATATTAAAAACTTAATATTTGCTCAAGGTTTTAGTACTAATGAAGTAGTTACAGACATTTCTGGTAGAGGCGTTGGAATGGATGTTGTTAAAACAAAAATTGCAAGCTTAGGTGGAACTGTTGATGTAATTAGTGAAATTGGTAAGGGAAGCGCTTTTGTAATTAAATTACCGCTTACTTTGCAAATAATTCAATCCCTATTAGTTAAAGTTGGAGATGAAACAATGGCAATATCTCTTGCTTTTATTGATAGAGTAATGGAATATAATCAAGAAAACATTAAGAAGACAAATAATAAAGAAGTTTTAACTTATAACGATAAGGTATTCCAATTAATAAGAATTAATGATAAATTAGATATTGAAAGCAAAGATTATGGCAAAAAGTATATAATCCTTGCTAAAGTTGGTGAAAAAGAAGTTGCTTTAGTTGTAGATTCATTATTAGGACAGAAGGAAATAGTAATAAAGACATTTAGCAATATATTAAAATCAACTAAGGAATATATTGGTGCGACAATCTTAGGAGACGGATTAGTAACTCTTATTTTAGATGTGCCTGCGTTAATTTAGGAGGTATAGTATATGGAGTATAGTGAAATTCAAATCGATGCTCTAAGAGAAATTGGAAATATAGGACTTGGAAATGCAGCTACTGCAATGGCTCAAATTTTAGGAAAAGAAATTCAAATTACAGTTCCTAGAGTGAATTTTATATCACTAGAAGATATCTTTGATAAAGTGAATGAAGAAACTATTGTATATGCAGTAGTAGCTAGAGTATTGGGTGAAGCTCCAGGAAACATTTTATTTATGTTTGATACAGAAGCAATGATGAAGATCGCAAGTATGCTTGTAGGACAACAAGATGGTGATGACCTTAATGAAATGGGATACTCAGCTCTTGGGGAAATAGGAAATATTATATTTGCAACTTATATGAATGCTATTGGACAAGTTACTGGGCTTAAATTATTCCCATCAGTCCCAGCAGTTACAAGGGACATTATTGGAGCAGTATTGTCTACAACATTTATTGAATCTGGACAATATAATGATTACGTACTAGATATAGAAACAGGATTTTCACAAGAAAATGAGGATCTAAGGGGTGACTTTTACTTTATACCAGCACCTGGATCTTTAGAAAAAATATTAGAATCTTTAGGATTATGTTAACGGAGGTTATGGAAAAATGGCAAAAGTTTTAATTGTAGATGACGCTACATTTATGAGAATGATGGTTAAAGATATTCTTGAGAAGAATGGATATGAGGTTGTAGGAGAAGCAGGAAATGGTTTGAAAGCTGTAGAAATGTATAAGGCGGAAAAACCAGATATAGTTACTATGGATATTACAATGCCAGAAATGGATGGAATTGAAGCGGTTAAAGAAATCAGAGCTTTTGATCCAAATGCTAAGATTGTAATGTGTAGTGCAATGGGACAACAAAGCATGGTAATGGATGCTATTAAAGCTGGAGCAAAAGATTTTATTGTAAAGCCTTTCCAAGCTGATAGAGTTTTAGAAGCTGTTAAAAAGGTATTAGGATAAATTATTTAGATTATCCCAAAAGAAGAAAGAGGTGATTTGGATGCAAGTTGTAGTTTTTACAATAGGTGAAGAAAAATTTGCGGTTGAAACAAGCAAAGTTCAAGGAATTAATGGACTAATGAAAATCACAAAGGTTCCAAAGGCACAACCTTATATTAAGGGACTCATCAACTTAAGAGGAAGTATTCTTACAGTATTAGATATCAATCTTCTATTAGGAATGAATATATCAGATGAAAATAATAACAACGTTATAGTACTTGAGATGGCTGGAGAAGAAGTTGGAATAACTGTTGACAGTGTAGAAGAGGTTATGAACATTGAAGATGATATGGTCACTAAAATAATGGAAGATAAGGATAAACCTTTTATAAAGGGAATAATAAATTTAAATGATAGAATAATTACAATGATTGAGATAGATAAACTACTACAATAGCCCTGTAGGGAGAAATGAGGTAGACTATGGCAGAAACTTTATCACAAAGTGAAATTGATGCACTTTTATCTGCCTTGTCCTCTGGTGAATTAGAACCAAGTGACATAGAAAAAGATGAGGAAAATTTAAAAATAAAAAATTATGATTTTAAGAGACCTCAAAAGTTCTCTAAAGATGTAGTTAGAGCAGTAGAAGTTATTCATGATAACTATGCAAGAATTGTGTCAAACTATTTAACTGCACAGCTAAGAAGTAATGTGAAGATGAGAATAGAGAATGTGGAGCAAATTACCTATGAGGAATTTATCCACTCTATTCCTACCACTACTGTGCTAAGTTTATTTAGAATGACGCCACTTGATGGTCAGCTCATATTAGAGACTAATGAGGAATTTGTTCTTAGAATATATGATGTTTTAGCCGGTGGGCAGGGGGGTAAGACTCCTTTAATTAAGGAACTTACTGACATAGAAAAAAATATAATTAAACATATAAATCAAGAATTAATTTCTAAACTAAAATTAGCATGGGAAGATGTTATGCATGTTGATCCAATATTAGATAGCATGGAAACAAATCCAGCACTAAATCAAATTCTAGCTCCTAATGAGCCAGTTGCACTTATAACATTTAGTGTAGAAATGTTTGATACAACACTTCTAATTAATTTATGTATACCATATTTAAGTATAGAAAATGTTCTTGATAAATTAGTCATCAAAAACTGGTTTACAACTAGTGATAGTGAGCTAGGAGAAGGTGCTAAGGAACAAATAGATAAAACTGTTAAGAGTGTTGATGTAGGTATGAAAGCTGTATTAGGAGAAACGAAAATTTCCGTCAATGATTTCTTGAATTTATTTAAGGGTGATATTATTACCCTAGATAGAACTTGTGACAGTCCTATAGACATTTATGTAGAAGATCAGCTTTTATTTACAGCTAAGCCAGGACTGGTTGGCAAAAACAAGGCAGTTCAAATAATTAGAAATATAGAAAAAGGAGTTGAAAATGATGGATAATTCGTTTCTTTCACAAGAAGAAATAGATGCTCTGCTAATTGGGGATGATGATTCTAATGAAAGTTCCAAACAACTAGAAGAGTTATCTGATCTAGAGAAAGATTTGTTAGGTGAAGTTGGTAATATATCAATGGGTACAGCAGCTACAGCTCTTTCAGCAGTAGTAGGTAAGTCCGTAAACATTACTACTCCAACTATTACCATTAGTACATTGAACGAATTAAGGAAGGGCTTTAAAACTCCTAATATAGTATTAGATGTACAGTTTGTAAGTGGAATAGCTGGAGGTAATTTATTTGTTATAAACATTGCAGATTCAGCAGTTATCGCTAATCTTATGATGGGTGGAGATGGGGTAGTTGATGAACCTGAAACACTTAGTGAATTAGAAATAAGTGCTGTTCAAGAAGCGATGAATCAAATGATAGGTTCAGCTGCTACTTCAATGGCTACAATGTTTGCAAGAGAAGTAAATATATCTCCACCAATATCTTCAGTATGTGATGAAAATTCTGAAGAGATTTCAACGGATATAGATCCAGATGAAGAAATAGTTAATATTAGTTTTAGAATGACTATTGGGGATTTAGTTGATAGTAATATAGTACAAGTATTACCAATAGCAACAGCTAAGAAAATAGTAAGTATAATGATGGGTACTGAAGAAAAAGAAGAAGCTACTGTAGAAGCTGAACAAATTCCAGTTAGTGAACCGGTAGTACAGCAGCAAGTAGCTCCAAAAGAACCACAGATGGATATTACACAAAATTCAAATATGAATAATGGTGGCTATGAAAATAATCCATATCAAAACAATGGTTACGGCATGGCGCCAAACGGTTATGGTATGCCACAAAATGGATATGGTATGCCACAAGGTGGTTACGGAATGGCACAAAATGGATATGATAATAGGGGCGATTATGGAATGGGGACACCTGCATATAATCAGGGATATAATGAACCTGTAAATGTTAAGCAAGCTTCTTTTCAACAACTGGATAATTCAAGAATGGTAGATATGCCAAAAAATATTGATCTTATTTTAGATGTACCACTTGAACTATCTGTAGAGCTTGGTAGAACTAAGAAGAATATAAAGGAAATTTTAGATTTAAATAAAGGATCTTTAATTGAATTAAATAAACTTGCAGAAGAGCCAGTAGATATTTATGTAAATGGTAAGAAGATAGCTTATGGTGAAGTTGTAGTTGTAGATGAAAATTTTGGAGTCAAGATTACAGAAATTGTAAGTGGTGAAGATAGAGTTAAAAGTCTTGGAAAATAAAAAAAGTTTTAGAGAAGTTTCTGCCTTGAAACTTCTCTTTTTCTAGCTAAGATAATATTAAGATTGCATTAATATTATCTTAAGAATTTGTAAACACTATAAAATTTAAGTTATAAGAAAATAAAACTCTAAACTTTATAAAAAGACATACGAAAATATAGGTAGATAGAATGAATTGGGAGTGAAAACATGAAAATTAACAATGGCAATATTCGCGCTATTTATACCACAAGTTATATAAATAAAGATAGTAATACGATAGGTAATGGTGTAAATAAAATAGGTAGAGTTAATAAAATGGATACCTGCGAACTATCATCTGTTGGAAAACAACTTAACAAGTTTGCAATTGAAGATGAAGCCTTTGAAGTTGATGAAAAAAAGGTTAATGAAATTAGGAATAGAGTAGAAAATGGCACATATACTGTGGATTCAAAAGTCTTAGCTAAAGCTATGATGAAACACATGAAAGGTGGACAGGAGTAGATGAATGAGCAACTTTTAAAATCATTAAAAGATGAGTTAAATGCGATGGAAGGTCTCTTAATTTCACTAGAAAAACAACATGAGTATTTAGCTTCACAAGATGTTTTTAAATTAGAGGCTGTTACTACTGAGATAGAAGAAGCAAGTAGAGAACTTGCAAGATGTGAAACCAAAAGAAGAATGGTATCTCCAAAGGGTTCAATGAAGGAATATGTAGAAAATCTTGGAGATAAAGAAGTGAGTAAGGTGTTTGAAGATATTACTAGAGTTGTACACGATTTAATACTTCAAAAAGATAGTAATGAATTACTTATTAAACAAAGTTTGGGATATACAAATTCTATGCTTGCGATGATGACCCCTCAAAAGGAACCTGTAACATATAACGGGTATGGTAAAGTGGGAAGATAAGGAGAGAGAAAATGTCAGGATTATTTGCAACGTTAAATACATCAAAATCAGGTATGTTTGCTCAACAGCAATATATTAATGTTACAAGTCATAATATTTCTAATGCAAATACAGAAGGATATTCAAGACAACAGTTAATACTTCAAACTGCAAGGCCACAGACTGTTGTAGGTGGTGTTGGACAAATTGGAACTGGTG
The DNA here is from genome assembly GCA_900548455.1 of uncultured Clostridium sp. Lineage (GTDB taxonomy): Bacteria > Bacillota > Clostridia > Clostridiales > Clostridiaceae > Clostridium_J. Next base: position 97,896 of record URKQ01000007.1, on the reverse strand, counting down.
TTTCAATGAAGGCTATTGAAAGAACAAGAAACCAATTTCTTGATTATCAAATTAGAAAAGAATTAACTCATCAAGGTACTTATAGTGTAAGACAAGATTATTTATCTGAAATAGAAGGGATTTTTAATGAGCCTTCAGAGACGGGTATATCAGAATTAATGTCTGAGTTCTTTGATGCATGGCAAACACTTTCTAAAAACCCTGAAAAGTCCGATGCAAGAACAGTAGTAGCTCAAAAGGCATTGGCTTTAGCAGATGAGATTAATCATACTTATAAAAAACTTCAAGATACAAACAAAAATGCGATATCTGAAATTCAAAGTAATATATATGAAGTTAATACAATAATAGATCAATTAAATGCAATTAATAAAGATATAATAACTGTAACAGTAGCAGGAAATAATCCAAATGATTTAATGGATAGAAGAGATTTATTACTAGATACTTTAAGTAGTAAATTTGGAATAGATACAAGAAATCAAGATTTAAATGGAATGACTGTTAAGGTTGGGGCTAATGGAGATATAAGTTTAGTTAGAAATAAAGATAGTGATCCTATTAGTAAATTTGCATTTGTAAATAACATTGTAGATAATGGCGATGGTACTTATAATATAGAATATTATAAAGATGGAGATATGACATCTGATAAAAATAAGGTAACATTAGCTAATATTTCTCTTACAAAAGATCAATATGCAAGTTTAAATGAAAGTAGAGTTTTAGTTACTAAGGAAGATGGTACTATTGCTGATCCAACTAAAGTTGGAGATAGTATTTTTAATCCTGGAAGTGGTAAAATCGGTGGACTTCAATCAATTCATAAGGATACTGAAGGATATATGTCACAGCTTGATACTCTTGCAAAGGGAGTTGCTTATGCTGTAAATGCAATACATTCTGAGGGTTATGTTGATAAGGATGGAAATAAAGTAGGAATTGATTTCTTTATTTCTACAACAGGAGATATTAATGATGTTAATGCTGGAAATATAAGTATTAATAAAGATATATTAAAAAATCCAATGCTTATTCAAGCTGGTAGTAATGCTTCATCAGGATCTACAGATGGAGATAGAGCTCTAGCAATTGCTAACTTTAGAGAGATGGCATTAGATATGGGTAAACTTGAAGGAAACTACACTTATGATCAATTTGTAGCTGATCATTTTGTTGTAACAGATGGTAAAATTCCTACAGGAAATACTATTGAAGGTGGAACTAAAGTAGAAGGTTACTTTAAAAACACTATTAATAAACTTGGTGTTCAATCACAAGAAGCTAAAAGAATTGTAAAAAACCAACAAAGTTTATTAAGTGGCTTAGTAGAAAGAAGATTATCTACATCAGGAGTTGCTCTTGATGAAGAAGCAATTAACTTAGTTCAGTTTCAACATTCTTTCCAAGCAAATGCAAAAGTAATTTCAACTGTAGACCAGCTATTAGATGTAGTAGTTAACCTAGTGAGATAATAAGTAAAAGTGAAGAAGTAAGAATGAAGAGCGAAAACGAAGAGGTGAAATGATGAGAATTACACATGGAGTTATGGTTAATGGCTTTTTAACGGATATGAATACTAACCTTAATCAGCTTAATAAAATACAGACACAATTAAACACAGGTAAGGTTTTTAGTAAACCTTCAGACGATCCATTTAAAGTTGCAAGGTCTATGCAAATGTATTCTGAGATTAATGCAAATAAGCAATATAATACTAATATTAAAGATACAATCAACTGGATGGATACTACAGATACAGCTTTAAGTAATAGTACAAAGTGTCTTCAAAGAATTAGAGAGCTTATGGTTTCAGCAGGAAATGCTGCATATGGTTCTTCAGAGCTTTCAGCTATAAAAGATGAAATAAGTGAAAGAGTTGCTGAGTTTGGTCAGATATTAAATACAAGCTTTGATGGTAAATACATTTTTGGTGGTAAAGATGGAGCTGTTAAACCAGTTAAAGTTGTTGAAAAGCCAGTACAAGTTATAGGAAGTGGAAATGCTGTTTCAGAAGAAATAGATGTAAATAACTTAGAGGGTTATACTGGAAGCGAAAGTGAACTAAAGGTATCTGGGATTAAGGAAGTAGTACCTGCTACTACGCCAGCAAAATATAATGTAGATATTAACGGAACTTCCCATGAAGTATCTGCCGATGCTGATGGAAATTATAAGTTAGATGTAGATGGATTAGAATTTGATTTTACTGAAGTCATTAGTAAATCACCTAGTGATACAGATACATGGGATATAAATCTTAACTCAACTAAAAAATCTATAGAGGTTAATGGAGATGAAAATCTTATAGATAAAAATTTAAAGGTTGAAATTTCATCAGGAGTAACTGTAGATTATAATGCAAATGCTATGGAAATTCTAAAGTTTAAAGATGGCGATGGAAATGATGTAGATGTGATGAAATTCCTCGATGATTTAGTTAATAATTTAAGTAGTGAAGATGGAAAAAGCAAAGTTATTGGAGAAAATTTAGATACTATAGATAAAATTTTAAATAATATGCTTAGTGTTAGTTCTAGAGTTGGAACAGTTCAAAACAGAATGGAAAGTGCAAAAGATTTAAATGAAGCACAGAATGAAAATATGACAGATATTCTTTCTTCTAATGAAGATATTAACTTTGTAGAAAAAGCTATGGAAATGGCTGTTGCTCAGACTGTTTATGTAGCAGCACTTCAAACTAGTGCCAAAGTTCTTCAACCAACTATATTGAACTACTTATAGGAGGAATAGCCAATGACAAAGAATAATGGAGAAGGTTGCATAGGTAATCTCTTTAAGGGTGAGATAATTACCTTTGAACATGGTATACCTGGCTTTGAAAGTTTTAAAGACTATATTTTAAGCGATATAGAAGATACTCCACCTTTTAAACTTCTTAAAGCAAAAGAAGATGAAAATATAGCTTTTGTAACCATAGTACCCTTTGATTTTAAATCGGATTATGAAGTAAAGTTAACTAATGAAGTGATAGATAAGTTATCAATTAAAGAAGAAGAAGATGTACTTATTTTAAATACAGTAACGTTAAATAGCGATGTGAAAAAAATCACTACAAATTTAAGAGCACCACTTATAATTAATCTTCAAAACAATAAAGGGTATCAAATGATTTTAGATAGGGAAGATTATAAAATAAAATACCCTTTATTGGAGGAATAAAAAATGTTAGTAATAACGAGAAAACAAGGTCAAGGAATTAGAATTGGTGATGATGTGGAAATTTACATTGATAAAATAGATGATAACAGTGTAAAAATTTCTATAAATGCACCAAGAGAAATTAAAATTCTAAGAAGTGAGTTATATAAAGCTGTTACTGTTGAAAATAGGGAAGCTTCTAAAATAGATATGGATATTTTAGCAAAGTTAAAAAAATAGATAGATTGGGGAGATACTATGGATATAAATGGGGTAAGTAATAGTGTGACCGGTGTGCAACCAGTTAGAGTTACGGTTGAAACTGAGAGAGCTGTTACAGAAAATTTTGAGATGACTTCTAATATGGGAAATGAGGAACATTCTGAAGAAGATATTAAAAAAGCTGTAGATAAATTTAATAAAGTGGCTGAAGATGATGAAATATATGCTAAATATGAAATGCATGATAAATTTAAACAAATAATGATTAAGATTATAGATAAAGGGACAGATGAAGTTTTATTAGAAGTCCCACCTAAGAAAATTTTAGACATGGTTGCAAAGATGTGTGAGATGGTGGGAATTCTAGTTGACAAAAAGGCCTAAACAGGAGGAGATAGAATGTATAATGCAGGTGCAAATGCCTATAATGCATATAAAAATAATAGTGTAAATTATGCATCAAAGGATCAACTGTTGATAATGCTTTTAGATGGAGCTGTGAAGTTTTCTAAAATAGCTAGACAAGCTCTAGTGGATAAGGATGTAAAGAAGTCTCACGAAAATCTTGTTAAGGTTCAAGACATATTTATTGAACTTATGGTTACTTTAGATCAAAGCGCAGGAGAATGGGCTCAAAATATGTTTAAAGTATATGAGTTTATTAAAGACAAACTTGCTGAGGCAAATTTAAAAAAGGATATTAACATTCTTGATGAGGTAATGCCTTTAATAGAAGAGGTTAGAGAAACTTGGAATGAAGCTTATGCGGTAAGTAAGAGAAAATAAGGAGGAATTTCTATGGGTAGAATTACAGGCCTTGCAACAGGTATGGATATAGATGCATTAGTACTACAAACTATGAAACCATACAGAATTAAAATAGAACAGCAACAACAGCAAAAGGACATACTTGAAATTAAGCAACAGCTTTATAGAGATGTAATTAACGATTCTAGAGAACTATACAATAAATATTTTGATGTATCTAAGAAAGATAGTATTCTATTAAGTAAGAATTGGAATACAGTAAAGTTTACATCATCAAATGAAAATGTTCTTACTGTGACAGGAAATAGTGAAGCTAAAGCTGGTAATTATAAGGTTACCGGAAATACTGGTACAGCAGCTAGAGCAGTAGTTTCAACTAGTGAAATTGTTGATAATAAAATTACTATTAACGGTAAAGAGTTTGAACTAAAAGGCGATACAGATAGAGACAAAGCTAAGCACTTAAATGAAGAGTTAAAAAAAGCTGGTATAAATGTAACTGTTAAATATAGTGATATGGCTGGTACATCTACTGGAAATCAAAGTGGGTTTGTATTTGAATCTACAGTAATAGGCAGTACTGGTAACTTTACTATAGGAGGAACAGTTAACTCAATTTCAGGAACAGTGGAAGCTGGTAAGAATGCAACAGGAGCAACAGTAACAGGATTTAATGTTTCAGAGCTAAAGCCTAGTGGAAAAATAAGCGTTGATGGAAAAGAAATTGAGATTACAATTTCTGATATAGAAACTAATGAGGATATTGAGAAAATTTTAAATGAAAAATTAAAAGATTATAAATTAACTGCAAAGGTTTCAGATACTGGAGATATTACTTTTACTACAACAGATTTAGGGAGTAAAGTAGAAGATCCTAAGGTATTAGTTAATGGTAAAAGTGGAACATTTGCTAAGGGAGAAGATGGAGTAGCTACAAAGAATACTGTGTCTATAGCATCACTTAGTGGAGTTGAAAATTTAGGAATTAATAATAATGTAATAGATATATCTGGAATAGATTTATCTACTACAGATGGTATTGATAAATTAAATGAGTTATTAAAGAAAGATAACATGGGAGTTACTGCTAAGTTAGTTGGTGGTAATATTGAATTTACATCAAACACCGTTGGTGCTGATGGAAAAATTGATTTAAAATCTATTGATGGAGCAAAAGCAATCACCAAAGGAATAGACACTAATATAGAAATAAGTGATGGAAAAGGTGGAGTTTATACTCACACTGGAACATCTAATTCAGTTACAGTTGATGGTATAACTTTTACTTTTGATGGAGAAATTCCTAAAGATGGTATAACAGTTAAAGGCAAAAATGATGTGGATTCTGTTAAAGATAACGTGGTTAACTTTATCAATGACTATAATAAATTAGTTGAAAAATTAAATACAATTACAAGTGAAAAAAGAAATAAAAATTATAATCCTTTAACAGCTGATCAAAAGAAGGAAATGTCTGAAGACGAAATTAAACTTTGGAATGAAAAGGTTAAGCAAGGACAATTATATAAAGATAATGATGTATCAAGAATTGCTAACTCTATGAAAGAAGCCATGAGAGGCATGCTTGATGGAATTAATCTAGAAAGTATTGGCATTAGACCAGTATCTGATTATTCTGGAACTAAAAATGGAACATATACTATTGACGAGGAGAAGCTTACTAAGGCTTTAGAAAATGATTCAGAGCAAGTAATGAAGTTGTTTACTTCAACTCCACCAGCAGATGAAACTTTAAGCGAGGCTGAAAAATTAAAGTCAACAGGGATAGCTCAAAGATTAAAAAATGTATTATATAAAGAGACTGTAACTGTATCTTCACCTTTAATTAAGAAAGCTGGTGTCCTTGGTTCAGCTACTGCAACAAATAATGATTTAACTGATACAATGAAAAAATATGAAAGAAAAATAAAAGACATGGAGAAGGCATTCTCTACTAGAGAGCAGCAACTTTATTCTAAGTGGGCAAAAGTTGAAACACTAATGAATCAATTAAACTCTCAACAAAGTTATCTGTCTTCTTTCATGGGATCATAGTATTATGGAATTAAAAGAGATATTAACGGGGTATAAAAAAGCTACAGAAGATTTTATTGATTCTATAAATAAGGATGAAGATTCACAAGTTTTTATGGATGAAAGAGAAAAGTATATTAATATGATTAAGGAATTATCTCCTAAAACTGATGAGTTTAGAAAAATTGTCAATGAGATTAACTTAATGGAAGTTGAAAAAAAAGCTGAATGTGCTTTAATTAAAGAAAAAGAAAAACTTAGAAATGAAATTGCAAAACTTAGAGATTCAAAGAGAGCTAATATGACCTATGGGAATACCGTTGAAGGAGTTAGATTCTTAGATCAAGAAATATAAATTTTTAATAAGTAAAAAAAATTTAAAAAACTATAAAGTATATAAAATCACGTTCGATATTAATATTAGAACGTGGTTTTTATAAAAAATCAATTTAATATTGTTATAAGCTTCTTAAGAAGTTATAAAATATATTTTAGACAAGGATGTCTTTTTAAAAATCAAGGAGGAATTTAAAAATGATTATTAATCACAATATGAACGCATTAAATGCACACAGAAACATGGGAATAAACACAAGTGCTTCTGGAAAATCTATGGAGAAATTATCTTCAGGATTAAGAATTAACAGAGCTGGAGATGATGCTGCAGGACTAGCAATCTCTGAAAAAATGAGAGGACAAATCAGAGGATTAGATCAAGCATCTAGAAACTCTCAAGATGGTATCTCTTTAATTCAAACAGCTGAAGGAGCTTTAAACGAAACTCACAACATTCTTCAAAGAATGAGAGAGCTTTCTGTACAAGGAGCTAACGATACTAACGTATCAACTGATAGAGCTGCTATCGAAACTGAGTTAAACCAATTATCTTCAGAAATAGATAGAATTGCTAGCCAAACTCAATTCAACAAACAAAACATATTAGCTAATACTGGAAAAGTAAATATTCAAGTTGGAGCTAATGCTAATCAAAAAATAACAATATCTTTAAAAACAATGAGCACTGCTGGATTAAAAATAACTGCTGCAAGCTTAAAAGTTACTTCTACTTCTGTAGCAAATGGATTAACTAAAGTTATAGACAGAGCTATTGAAAGTGTATCTACACACAGATCAGATTTAGGAGCTCTTCAAAACAGATTAGAGCACACTATATCTAACTTAAACAATACTTCTGAAAACTTAACAGCTGCAGAATCAAGAGTAAGAGACGTTGATATGGCTAAAGAAATGATGGCATTCTCTAAGAACAACATTCTTAACCAAGCTGCACAAGCTATGCTTGCTCAAGCTAATCAACAACCACAAGGTGTTCTTCAATTATTAAGATAGTATAATAGTAAAATTAAAAGAGGGGCTAAGGTCCCTCTTTAAAGTTATATAAAATTATATATTAGGAGAAATATTACTATGGAAGATAAACAAGTTAAGGAATTAAAAAGCAAAACTAAATATAAGCTTAGTATATGTATGATAGTCAGGGACGAGAAAAAATTCCTTGATAATTGTTTGAAAAGTTTAACGCCCCTTATGGACTCAGGAATTGCAGAATTAATAGTTGTAGATACGGGTTCAGTGGATAATACAGTAGAAATTGCTAAAAAGTATACTGAGAAAGTATATTTTAAAAAGTGGAATAATAATTTTTCTGAAGCAAGAAATTATAGTATTTCTCTTGCAACTGGTGAATACATCTTTATAATGGATGCAGACCAGGAAATGGAATACAGTGAAGTTAAAAAGTTAATAGACTTATTTAGTGGAAATGACTATAAAAAATATAACACTTATTCTTTAGTGTACAAAAATTTTACTAAGGAAGATTTAAGTGAGTATACTTTTTTTTCCTTAAACTTAATATTTAAAAATGATGGAACCTTTAAATATGAAGGTAATATTCATAATCAGCCTGTTTATAAAGGCCCAGAAAAGAACTTAGAAATATATATGCTTCATTATGGATATATCATGACTGAAGATGTAAAAGAAAAGAAATTTAAAAGAACTGCCACCATGCTAAAAAAGGAGATAGAAAAAGATCCTAAAAATATATATTATATCTATCAGCTAAGTAGAAGCTATGAAATGCATGGAGATACAAAGGAAGCATTAATTGAACTTGAAAATTATTTATCATTGATGGAGAATGAAGAAGTTAATGATAGTTTTAGAATAAATTATTATCACAATGCTACTATAATATATTTTAATGCAAAGGAATATGATAAATGTATTAAGTACTGCATTAAAATGAAGGAGCTAGATAACAAGCTTATAGATTGTTATTATCTTTTAGGAAAATGTTATGTGATAAAAGGAAATATAGATAAAGCTATAATAAATTTAAAGTTATACCTTGAAAATTTAAAAACATTTAAATATGAAAGATATGCAAAGACTAATGGATTAGAAGTATTCTCCTTTGGATATAAATATCAAGTTATATCTGAACTATTTATACTAAAGACTAGAATTAATCAGCATGAAGGCATAACAAATTATATTAATTCTTTAATAGAAGACTTTGATACTATGATGATGTTACTCGGTGATATCTTAAGTGAATGTATCATAAGTGAAGATAGAAAACTTTTAGATAATATAATTAAGTTGGTTAAGGATAAAGATGAGTGGTTAGTTCTTATATATTTACTTTCCATAACTTTAGCTAAGCTAAAGGATGAGGATATTGAATTAATCATTGATAATATAAGACATTTAACAAATGAAGAGAAGTTTTTGTTAAAAGATAAGATAAATAAAGAGAGAATTAACCCTTTTAATAATTTACTAGATTACATTATGGATAATGTTCAGGAGAATAATAGAGCCATTAAAGTTGAAAATTGTATATTCCCAATGATTGAGACTTTAAGTAATGCTGATATAAAAGATATTTTAAAATGCGATTATAAAAATGAAGTGATTTTTATAATGGAATATTTACTTAGTAAATGTGATATGATTGTAAATTCATATGTAATTGACCAAAATTGGATTTTTAAATTGCTTTATAACTATGAAGACTTAATCATAAATCTAGAAGATAAAGATAAGGAAGAAAGTAAAAGATTAGTGAAGTGTTTAGATGAATTTGCGTTATTTTCTAATAACAAAGAATACGTAAAGGCTATAGCTAAGCTTAAGGAAGCTATTGAAATAAAGAAAGAGTTTTCCAATCTTATAGCTATGATTAAAGATTATGCTATTTCTAAGGAGTGTTTAGAAGAAAGTTCTATAATATCTAAAGATGATATTTTAAAGATAAAGGAGAATCTTATTACTTTAATTAATAGCAATATGATTAAGGAGGCAAATGATCTCTTTAGTCAATTAGAAAGTTTATATAATATAAAAAATGATGTGGATTTAATATCCATAAAATGTACTTTATATTTTTATGACCAAAGGTATGAGGAAGCTGAGAAAATAATTGAAGAAGGACTGAAGGTATATCACGGAAACATGGATTTGTTATATAACCTAGTATATATATACGAAAGCAAAGGAATGAATTTATCAGCTTTAAACGCTATATACAAGATTAAGTTATTACCTATATCAAGGGATATTGAAGAAGTTTTAGATAAAAGCATATTTAAATTAAATAAACTAGTACCAATAATTTAAAAAGTTTAGGTAGGAATAATGATGAAAAACAATATTTTAATGAGTATTTGTATGATAGTAAAGGATGAAGAAGCCTTTATTGATAATTGTTTAAAAAGTATGGAACCTATTATTGATACTGGTATTGTAGAGTTAGTTATAGTAGATACGGGTTCTACTGATAAAACTGTGGAAATATGTAAAAGGTATACGGACAAAGTATATTTTAAAAGATGGAATGACAATTTTTCAGAAGCTAGAAATTACAGTATTTCTCTTGCCAAGGGACAATACATATTTATACAGGATGCTGACCAAACTATTGCAAAAGAAAGTGTAGATGATTTTCTTTCTTTAATTAATAGTGAAGAATTTAAAAATTATAATACTATTTATTTAAAACTTAGAAATTACATGGACAGTAATTTACAAAAGTTTTCTGATTTAAAATTTCCATTGATATTTAAAAAAGATGGAGAATTTAGATATGATGGTGCGGTTCATAACCAACCTGTTTTTAAAGAACCTATTTTTTATTCTGATATTCAAATAAACCATTATGGTTACATTATGAATGAAGAAAAAAAGCTAGAAAAGTTTAATAGAACAGCAACAATACTAAAAAATGAACTGAATAAGAATCCTGATAATTACTATTATAGATTTCAACTAGCAAGGAGTTTTAATTCCATTGGTAAATATGCAGAAGCTTTAAGAGAAGTTAGAGAGTATATGTCATTAATAAAAAATAAGGCTTTAGATAAAGAAACCTTGAAGTATTATAGGACGGCAGCTCAAACTTATTATATTAATAATTGTTTTGAAGAGGCTATAGAGATTAGTAATGAAGTAACTTTAAAATATCCTTACTTTATAGATTGTATATATATAAGAGGTCTATCTTTTAAAAGTTTAGGTTTATATGAAGAAAGTAATACTAACTTAAATAATTATATTTATGTTTTAGAAAATAAATTATATCTTGGAGATTGTGATGTTGAAATGTTTTCTGTTTCATCTAAAGAGAATGTAATTACTTCTATAGAAAGTAATAATAAAAAAATTGAATTTAAAGGATTTGTTGAAGATTTAAAAAGAAATTTAAAGATTCTTTTAGAAGAAGATATAGATAGTGCTTTAAATATAATTGAAGAAATAAAAAAACAGGGTTTATATAATAATGTTGAAGATGAAGAATTCTTTTCGATTACAGCTTCTGTATATTTTATCAAATCTGATCTTAAAAGTGCCCTTGATGAAATTGATAGAGGACTTTTAATAAATGAAAACCATTTTGATTTATTATATAATAGAGGATACATCTTAGAAGTAGTTGGAGAAATAGAAGGAGCTATAAGAAGCTATAATAAAGCATTAAATGCATGTGACGACGCAGAAAATGAGAAATTTCTAAAAGATAAATTAATAAAATTAAAAAATAATTAAAAATTGTTGATTTTTATTGAATAATAAATATATACTAGAAACAGGTAGTTTTAATGGACTAGCTGTTTTTTAGTAGACTCTATAGAAAAATAGAGTGATAGGAACTATAGGGTTCCTTTTTGAAAAAGCCGAAGAGAACTGTATTGGAGGTGAACTTATGAGGATTTCATTAGCTATGATAGTTAAAGATGAGGAGTTAACTTTAAATTCTTGCCTTGAGAGTGTTAAGGATATGGTAGATGAAATAGTAATTGTTGATACTGGATCAATTGATTCAACAATGGAAATTGCTAAGAGTTATGGGGCTAAAATATATAATTTTCAGTGGTGTGATGATTTTGCTAAAGCTCGAAATTATGCTGCTGAGAAGTGTACAGGCAACTGGATTTTAGTACTAGATGCTGATGAAGTTATAGTGTCTGGTAGTAGATCTGATTTAGAAAAGTTCATTTGTGAAAACCCTAAAGCAATTGGTCGGATAGAAATTTCTAGTAAATTTATGGATGATGATGAAGTCAGTTTATCAAAAGAATATGTTTCTAGATTTTATCCAAAAGGAATTCATTATGAAGGATGTATTCATGAACAACTATTTTCAGATTTACCAAGACTTAATATGGAAATTAAAGTAGATCATAGTGGATATTTTGAAAAAGATAAATCCGTTCGTAATTTAAAGTTACTTTACAAAGAATTAGAGTACAATTCAAAGGATCCCTATGTGTTATATCAAATTGCAAGGACATTGCATGTAGCAAAACGATTTGATGAAGCCAGTGAATATTTTGAAAGGTGTTTTAAATGTTCTAGTGAGATATACACATACACAAGTAGTTTAGTAAATTTGTTTATTTATAATTCCATTCAAACTAAAGATTTTGAAAAAGGGTTAAAGGTAATAGATGAATATAATAAGCTTTTGGAAAACAATGTAGATTATAATTTTGCATGTGGTGTATTCTATATGAACTTTATACTCAACAACTTGGAGTGTTTTGATAAATACTTTTATTTAATAGAAAAATGTTATTTAAGGTGCTTAAAGATTGGGGATAAGAATAACGAAGGTGTTAAGGGGTTAGGTTCATTTAAGGCAGCTTACAATCTGGGTGTGTTTTACGAAACTATTGGAGATTTAAATGCAGCAAGGGATTACTATAAATTATCGGCAAAGTTTAATTATGAAAAAGCTAAGGAGAGACTTAAATATCTTTAATTAGAATTTTAGAAAGTTAATATACGGACTTATATCTATTAAGAAAGTTCATAATAAAACGATAATAATATAAGAAGATGTTTAATTTATTTAAGATTAAAAGTGTTTAATACTATGAAAAAATTATAGAAAGAATATGGATATTCTATGAAAGAGTGTGATTTATCATGGACGATAAAAATATTATCAATATTAAAAAAAGAATTGAGAATCTAATTAACCAAAATTTTTGTGATGAGGCTATAAATCTTCTGGATCAGTTAATAAATATTTTGCCAGAGGATATGGATGTTTATTCCATGTATTCAGTAGCCTTATTAATGCAAGGAAAACTAGAAGAAGCTGAAAAGTTGTGTAATAGAGGTCTGGATTTAGATTGCTTTAATTTCGATTTGAATTACAATTTGGCTTATATAAAAGAAAGCAAGGGCGAATATTCAAAGGCTGTTACTTTCTATAATCAAGCTATTACAAGTTGTGATGATGAGGAAATGAAGAATCAAATTAAGGAAGCTATTGGTAATATTGAAACAAACTTTAAAGTAGAATCTGCAAAAAAAATTGTTTTCTTTGTTAAAAGGGGATTAGATTCTTTTTTGAGTGACATAATAAACTTTATGTCAACAGAATACATAGTAAAAAAAGTTGTGGTGGAAAATTTTGAGCAAATTGATGTAGGTATGAATTGGGCTGATATATGCTGGTTTGAATGGTGTGATGAATTAATTACTTATGGAAGTAATAGTGAATTAGCTCAAAATAAAAAAATTATTTGTAGATTACATAGATATGAAACTTTTACAGAGTTTCCTTCAAAGGTAGATTGGAATAGAGTAGATAAGCTTATAATTGTTGCAGAGCATTTAAAAGATTTACTTAAAGCACAAGTACCTGATATTGAAGAGATGGTTGATATTATTCATATTAACAATGGAGTAGATATAAACAAGTTTAACCTTATATCTAGAAACAAGGGTTATAATTTAGCTTATGTAGGATATATTCATCCTAGAAAGAACCCGTATTTATTACTTCAGATAATAGCCAAGTTAGTTACTATGGACAAAAGGTACAAGCTTTATGTGGCAGGAAAATTCCAAGATTCTTTAGTTGAACTTTATTGGAAATATCAAGTTAAGGAAATGGGGCTTGAAAATAATGTAGTTTTCGATGGATGGCAAAGTGATATATCAGCTTGGCTTAGTGATAAAAATTATATTTTATCTACTAGTATTCATGAAAGTTTTGGATATGGAATTGCAGAGGCTATGTGTAGAGGAATTAAACCTATAATTCATAACTTTGTTTTTTCAGAAGGAATTTGGGATAGAAAATATTTGTTTAATACAATAGACGAAGCTGTAGCTCAAATTAGAGATAAAAAATATAATTCTTTAGAATATAGAAGTTACATAGAAAGTAATTATTCCTTAGCAATACAAGAATCAAAAACTAAAGAGCTTTTAAATGGTATATATGAGGAGAAATATGAAGATAAGTATATAGAAAAGTTAAATAAGTTTACTTTAGGTAATGTGATAAGTTGTGTGAATGATTTTAATCTATATTCATGTGATGAAATAGAACGCTATAACTTTGATAGTGCTAGGATATATATGGGTAAGCGAGAGGTCGCTAATGAAAGTATTGATATTATTGAGTTTATAATTACTAATAACGAGAAAAAGAAGCTAGTTATTACAGGTGGAATGTACCATAAAGAAACAGGACAATTAGAATTTTCAGAAGCTATAATGAAGAGTAATAAATATAATGAAATATGTAAACTAGCTAAATGCATTTTAAATGATAATTATAATTTTGGTAATTCTAACTTAAAGGGATATATATATGACGAAAATAGAATTGAAGATGTAAAAGAAAATTCTATAATCTATTCATGGGAAAGAGCAATACCAGCTACACATTTTATGCCGATTTTAGGATATAGAAATATAATAGCTAGATATTATATCGCAAGTAAATATTTAAAGAATGATTATACTGTTCTTGAAGCTGCATGTGGATATGGATATGGAGCAGCATATATGTCAAATAAATGTTTAAAAATACATGCTGTTGATTTAGCTGAAGATAATATTTTATTTTCAAAGGAGTGCTATTCTAAAAATAATATTAATTGGGAAGTTGGCGATGTATTAAAGCTACCATACGAGGATAATAAGTTTGATATTTATACATCTTTTGAAACTTTGGAACATCTAGATGTTGATAAAATAAATCAATATTTTGTTGAAGGAAAACGTGTATTAAAAAGCGATGGCAAAATGATTATTTCTACACCAAACAAAACCAATAGGTTAGGTATTAATAATCCATATCACATAAAAGAATATACAGAAGAAGAATTAGATAAAATCTTAACATCCCATTTTAAATATATTGTTTATTATTCCATTGATGATAAAGGAATTCTTAATAATGGAGTTTCTTTAAAGGCTGTAAATATTATTGCAGTATGTAGTGATGAGGAAATTGAAGATCCATACAAAAAATATTTGTTAAAGAAATTTAATAAAAATGTTGATGATATGAACAACACAGAGGAATTAGTTAGTTATTTAATATCAACTTTTCAAGGTAACGTTATGCAGGATAATATTGACGATTTAACTATAATGATGGCAAGTTACAATAGGGGTTCATTATTAAAACATAATTTGAAAAATGGATTAGTTTTTGGACACCAAACTAAAGTAATTGTTGACGATTGTTCTGATGACGGTAATAAAGAAATAATTAAAAGCTGTATTGGAAATTATGGAGTTGAATCCATATTGTTTAACAACATCAATATAGGTGTAGCGGAGTCTACTGAAAAGTTAATAAACTTAGTAAATACAAAATATGTAATGGGCTGTGGAGATGATGATAATTTAATATGTTTAAATTATGATGGGTTTAAAGATGAGTTCGAAAATTTAAATGGAAGTGACATTATAATTCCTAGATATATATTAAATTTAGATGAAGATAATAATTTATCTGTAGGTTATGATAGAAAGGAAATAAATAAAGTACCAGCTTCAGAAATTTTGAAATTAATGATTAGTTCTGGAGAGATGTTTGCATTTAATGCAGGGGCAGTATTTATTTCTGATGAATATAAAAGGTCATGCGCTGAAAAAGTGTTTAAAGTTGCTGAGGATTATGTTACTCTCTCTAGAATTTTAGGTAATAATCTTCAAAGAACTATTAAGGTATCTAATAATTATGTATATGTTCGTAGAATTTCAAATAATACTTTATCTAGAACAATAAATAAAAGTAAGTTGACTTTAAATTTATTGTCATTATTAGTCTCTGGTTATTATTGTTGTACAAATAATCTGATATCATTTAGTGATGTTAAGGAGTATATTCAATATAGAGGAGCTCTGCTTTCGGAATTATATGGTTTTGGTATTGAGATATCTGACTTAATCATTAATTATTTAAATAATGATATTACTTTAGAAAGTTTCTTGAAAAAAGTTGTTAAGGAAGGGGATATGGAAGATATATCACTAGAAGATATTCCTCAGGAAATTATTAATATTTGCACGAAAGGTAGGGGAGCTTAATATGATTAAATTAGCATTAATTGGATTAGGAAATATGGGAGGTAATCATTTAAAGAATATTAAAGCTTTAGAAAAGTATAATTTATGTAAGCTTACATGTGTATGTGATATAGATAAAGATAAGGTTAATAAAGCTTCTAGTGAGAATGATATAAAAGGATTCAATAATATTGAGGATCTAATTTCTTATAATGATTTTGATGCAGCTATTATTGCAACCACATCATATACACACTTTGAGATTTCTAAGAAAATGCTAGAGAAGGATAAATCTGTTTTAGTAGAAAAACCTGTTGTTATTTCTATTAAAGAGGCACAGGAATTAAAAAGTATTGCAGACAAAAGTAAGGGAATCATATCTGCTGGATTTACCGAAGTATATAACAGTGTAGTTTCTGGATTGAAAGAATGCATGGAAGAAGATGAAAAGTTTAGTTATATTGATTTTTATAGAATTGGATTAAATAATAGTAGAAATAAAGTTAAGGATATTGATGCAATTCAAGATTTGCTTACCCATGATCTGGCTGTATTATCACAGGTTTGCGATTTAAATGAAGTTGTTGATATAAATGGTAGCGTTTTTAATTATAACGAAAATAGCAAAAAATATGATTCATCAAGTGTATCTTTAATTTTTAAAAATAATAGTGTAGTTAGATTTTTAGTAGATAGAAATAGTTCGGTAAAAAAGAGAGAACTAAATATATCGAAGACTGATTTGTTTGGAACGTTTGACTATATGGACCAAACAGCAACAGTTAAAGAAAAGGGCAGTATGGATGCTTTTGGTGAAAATATCTGGTACTCACAAAAATATGATACTGTGCAAGTAAGATATGCCAATAATCCTTTGCTTGATGAGATAAAAGATTTTATATTAGCGGTGGAAAATAAGGGACAAACTAGGGTGTCTGAAAAATGGTTTGAAGTAACTGAGTTAGTTGAAAAAATTAGAGAAGTTATATATTAGTATTGAAAAGGTGATAAAAATGAATTTATGTAAATTTACTAATGAATTGCCAAAGGTTCAAGTTTTAAGAGATGGTGAATTTGAAGTTCTTGGTTTTGTTATATCTAAAATAGAAAAAAAGACGTTGACTTTTTTAGAGAGTGCGGATTATATAGACCAGTTAAAAGAAAATGTAAGTTGTGTAATATGCACTAAGGAAGTATCTGAGTCAATTCCAGAAAAATATGGTGTTTGTATTAGTGAAAGTCCAAGGCGTGATTTTTTCTTAATACATAATTATTTAACTAAGAATAATTTGTATGGCAAAGCAGAGTTTAAAACTCAAATTGGTGAGAATGTCCAAATTAGTAATAGAGCTATAATTAGTGAAAAGAATGTTATTATTGGAGATAATGTAGTCATTGAAGAAAATGTAATTATTAGAGATGATGTTGAGATTGGTGATAACAGTATAATAAGAGCTAACACTGTGCTTGGAGGAGAAGGATTTCAATATATACAAGGAAATGAAATTATATATGTAGAACATGCAGGTGGATTAAAAATCGGCAATAATGTTGAAGTTAAATATAATAATTGTATTGATAAAGCTCTTTTTTCTTGGGATAATACGATGATTAAAAACTATGTAAAGGTTGGATGCTTAAATGTTCTTGGACATGCATGTAAAATAGGTGAAAGAACTTTAATTGCTGGAGGAGCGGCTATTTCAGGAGCTACAATAATTGGTCATGATTGTTGGATTGGACCTAATGCAACGGTATCACATATGATTGAAATAGGAGATAATACTAGAGTTGGCATCGGAAGTGTTGTTATGAAAAGCATTGAAAGTGATAAAGTTGTAGTAGGAAACCCTGCTAGAAGTATGTGGAATAAATAAAGTAGAAATTTAATATTATAATTTGAAAATGATTGGAGATAAGATATGAGTAATTTAGAAAAGTATAATAAGGTATTTATAGAAAGTTTAAATGTTGAATCAAGTGATTTAGGTGAGAACTTAAAATATAATAGTATTTCTGCTTGGGATTCTATTGGACATATGGAACTTATATCAGTCCTAGAGGATACTTTTGACATAATGATGGAAACGGAAGATATAATTGATTTTTCTTCTTATGAAAAAGGAAAAGAAATTTTATCAAAGTATGATGTTATTATAGCTTAATTTTGTGGAGGAATGTTACTTATGGATGAGGGAAAAGGATTTTCACTTAATGCAATAGAGTTACAAAAGTATCAACTTGTGAGATATCCATTTTTAATGATAGATTATGTAACAGAAGTGATTCCAGGAAAAAGTGCAAAGGGATATAAAAATTTATCAAATAATGATTGGTTTTTTCCTGTTCATTTTCAAGGGAATCCTATTATGCCAGGTACAATGCAGCTTGAAGCAATATCTCAGATGATTGCAATTGCAATTACTACATTACCTGATCTTGAGGGAAAAATTACTTACTTTATTTCTAGTAATGTTAAGTTTTTTAAAGAGGTTGTTCCAGGTGATAGATTTGATATAGAGACTGATATTATTTCTTGGCGAAGAGGTATATGTAAGGGAAAAGGAAGAGGATATGTGAATGGACAAATAGTTTGTGAGGCTGAACTAACTATGGCAGTTCCAGATGAAATAAAAAAATATTCCCCCTTAGATAAGAAGTAAAAAAATTATTTGTTATATGGAGGATATTTATGTTATTAAAAAATAAAACTGCAGTTATAACAGGTTGTAATCGAGGAATTGGAAAATCTATATTAGAATGTTTTGCTCGAAATGGTGCTAATATATATGCATGTGTGCGTAAAGAATCGGAAGAATTCTCTAAGATATGTAGTGAGTTAATGAAATTATATGAAGTTAATATAAATATTATACCTTTTGATTTTACTCAAGACGAAGAAATAAAAAAAGCTGCAAAGACAATTATTTCTTCAAAATGCAAAATAGATATTTTAGTTAATAATGCTAGTATAGTTCCGGAGAATAGATTATTTTCCATGATGAGTATGCAATCAATGAAAGAAATTTTTGATATTAATTTTTTTTCTCAAATGCTTTTTACACAGTACATTTCTAGAACAATGATGAAACAAAAATGCGGGAGTATTGTTAATATGGCATCTATTGCTGCATTAGATGGAGGCCCAGCTCAAATAGAGTATGTGTCAAGTAAAGCAGCTATTGTTGGAGCAACTAAAAAACTAGCTGCTGAGTTGGGAGGCTATGGAATACGTGTCAATGCAATTGCACCAGGAATGACTAATACTGATATGATAAAGGAAATGAAGGAAGATGTTTTTCAACATTCTTTAAATAATGTTATTATGAAAAGATTAGCAGAGCCTGAGGAGATTGCCAATGTAGCATTGTTTTTGTCATCTCATATGAGTAGCTTTGTTACTGGACAAGTTATTAGAGTTGATGGTGGTATGTTAAGATAGGAGTGTTAAGTGATGACTAAGTCAATTAAAAGTATTGAAAAAATGGCATATGATATGAGAAAAAGGGCCTTAGAGTTGTCTATGATAACTGATGGGAATTCTCATTTTGGTGGTGGATTATCAATCATAGATATAATGGCAGTCCTATATGGAAGTGTTATGAATTATGATAGTAAAAACCCTAGTTGGAATCTGCGAGATAGGTTTATTTTAAGTAAGGGTCACGGAGTTTTAGGATATTATACAGCCTTAGAACAGGCAGGATTTATTTCCAAGGAGCAATTAAACACTTTCCAGCAAGATGAAAGTGATTTTGGCTCTCACCCAGTTATGAAACTAGATTTAGGAATTGAAGCTTCTAACGGAAGCTTAGGGCATGGTTTAGGACTAGGTATTGGTAGTCTGTTGGCTGCGAGAAGAAAAAAATTAGATTATAAGGTATACGTTCTTATGGGAAATGGTGAATGCAACGAAGGTTCAATATGGGAAGGGGCTATGGCTGCAAACCAATATAAGTTGAAAAATCTAGTTGCAATTATAGATTATAATGAGCTTCAAAGTGATGGAAATAGTAATAATATTATGAGCATGGCAGGCTTTGAAGAAAAGTGGAGTGCTTTTGGATGGAATGTAGATGTTGTAGATGGACATAACATAGAAGATTTACAACAAGTGTTTGATAAAGAATATGATAATGAGAAACCAAGGGTTATTATTGCTAAAACAATTAAGGGTCGTGGAGTTAATTTTATGGAAAATGATAATGAGTGGCATCATAATAAAATGAGTGATAGTCAGTATGAATTAGCATTACAGTCATTAGGAGAAATGTATGATGGAATATAGTAAAAAGAATTCAAGGATGTGGTCTAGGTTAGGATCTAGAGGAACTTTTGGAAAATCTATTTTTGATTTAGCAAAAGACAATGATGATTTTATGGTGTTATCTGCAGACTTAGGTAAATCTTCTGGATTAAAGAAGTTTATGGAAGAGTATGAAGATAGATTTATTAACGTTGGAATAGCAGAACAAAATATGATAAGTATTGCAGCAGGTATTGCAAGGGAAGGTATTCCTGTATTTGCATCTTCCTTTGCACCTTTTGTTACAATGAGAAGTTGTGAACAAATGCGTATTGATGCAGGATATATGAACCTGAATGTAAAAGCTGTAGGTCTAGGTAGTGGAGTCGCTATGGCTTACTTAGGCAATTCTCATTATGGACTAGAAGATGTAGCGATAATGAGATCAATTCCTAATATGACCATTGTATCTCCTGCTGATGGAGCTTCCATTGCTAAAACAGTTGAAAAAGCTATAAATTGGGATGGACCTATGTATATTAGATTAACAGGAACTGTGAATACTCCTATTATTTATCCTGAAGACTTTGATTTTGAAATTGGAAAAGGAATTGTATTAGAAGAAGGTTCAGATATTACATTTATTGCATCAGGATCCATGGTTTTTGAATGTCTAGAGGCTTCAAAAATATTAAAGAATAATAACGTTTCAGTAGGTGTAATTGATATGCATACCGTAAAGCCGTTAGATATAAAATTATTAGATAATGTTACTTCAAAGTCAAAATATATAGTAACTGTTGAAGAGCATTTTGAAACAGGAGGACTAGGTAGTGCAGTATCACAATATTTAACAAAGGAAAAGAAGAATAACATTCTAATAAATATTGGATTACCAGATAAATTTATTAAGGGAGCTTCTTACTCATATATCTTAAATAAATATGGGTTAAAGTCGGAACATATTGCCGCAAGAGTTTTAAAAGAAATGAACTTATAAAAGATTAGAGAAGCTGATAACGATAATTTTAATTATGTTATTGGCTTTAATAATTAATAGAAGTTTTGCAGTGAATTTACTAATAGAAGGGGAGATGTGCTTATGGATACTTTAAAAAAAAGTGATTTGGCAGACAGAATAGCAGCTATAGATGATAAGGGGGATAAAATAAGTTATTCTGAACTTTCGGATGTATGGAAAGATATTTCTTCTATTATTCCAAGAAGAAAACTTGTTTTTTCAATTTGTTCTAATACTATTGGTTCAATGGTGGGATATACTGCTTTTTTAAAGAATGATATTGTTCCATTACTTTTATCTTCTGATTTAGATAGAAATCTTTTGGAAAGTTTATTAAATACATATAAGCCGGCTTACATATGGATTCCATCTAATAGAATTAAAGAATTTAAAGGATATAAAGTAAAGTTAAATTTATATTCATATTCTCTTCTTAAAACAAATTTTGAAGAGGGATATGAACTTTATGAAGATTTAGCGCTGCTTTTAACTACATCTGGTTCAACAGGAAGTCCTAAGCTTGTTCGTCAAAGTTATAAAAATATTTTAGCTAATACAAAATCCATATGTCAATATTTATTAATCGATGAAAATGAAAGACCTATAACAACATTGCCAATGAATTATACTTATGGACTCTCTATCATTAATAGCCATTTGTATGTAGGAGCAACAATATTATTAACAGATAAATCTATAATGGAAAAAGATTTTTGGGATTTTTTTAAGGTAGAAAAAGCTACTTCTTTTGGAGGGGTTCCGTATACATATGAAATATTAAATAAATTACGATTTAATAAAATGGAATTACCATCATTAAAAACAATGACTCAAGCAGGAGGAAAATTATCACCTGAACTTCATAAAAAATATGCTCAATACGCAGAGGAAAATAAGATAGCATTTATAGTTATGTATGGACAGACAGAAGCTACTGCTAGAATGGCATATTTACCTAAGGAGATGGCTTTAGAAAAGTATGGTAGTATGGGAATCCCAATTCCTGGTGGGAGATTTTCTCTTGTGGACATTAATAATAATGAAATTTTGAAATCCAATGTAGTTGGAGAGCTGAAGTATTATGGAGAAAATGTAACACTAGGATATGCAGAATGTGGAGAGGATTTAGCTAAGGGTGACGATAATAAAGGCGTTTTGGTAACTGGAGATATGGCAAAGAGAGATGATGATGGATACTATTATATTGTAGGTAGAAAAAAAAGATTTTTGAAGATTTTTGGGAATAGAGTAAATTTGGATGAAGTTGAAAGAATTATTAAAGGTAAATTTCAAACACTAGATTGTGCTTGTACAGGGGTAGATGATAAGATGTATATTTATATTACAGATGTAGCTTATTTAAAGGAGATAAGAACCTATATTTCACAAGTAACTGGGTTAAATATAAAAGCTTTTCAAGTAAAAGAAATAAAAGTTATTCCCAAAAATGATGCAGGCAAAACACTTTATAAAAAGTTGGAGGAATTATATAATGGAATTTAATGACTTTATAAATATCCCACCTTATTCTCTTAATAAGGATGATAAGAATAAAATTCTAACCCAAAGGTTTAAAGATTTAACCCTTTTTCACTATAATAATTCCGTAGAATATAAAAGTATAATAAATAGTAAAAGTATTAACATTGAAGATATCCATGGGTATAGTGAAATTCCATTTTTGCCAGTTAGACTTTTTAAGGAATTTAATTTGAAAAGTATTAGGGAAGATGAAATTTTTAAGACTATGACATCTTCTGGAACTTCGGGACAACAAGTTTCTAAGATTTTTTTGGACAGAGAAACTTCTATTAATCAAACAAAAACTTTAACCAAGATTGTTTCTTCATATATTGGAAGTAAAAGATTACCTATGATAATTTTAGATACATCTGCTGTTATAAAGGATAGAAAAATGTTTTCTGCTAGGGGAGCGGGTATTATCGGTTTTCAAATGTTTGCTTATGATAAAATCTATGCCCTTGATGAAAACATGAATATTGATATTGGAAAGATAGAAGAATTTCTTAAAAAGCATGAAGGTGAAACAATTTTATTATTTGGATTTACTTTTATGATATGGCAACATTTTTATAAAGAAATAATCAAACTTTCACATAAACTAGATCTTTCCAATGGAATATTAATTCATGGTGGAGGATGGAAAAAGCTTCAAGGAGAAGCAGTGACTAATGAAGAATTTAAGAAATCTTTATATCATGCCTGTATGATAGAGAAAGTATATAATTATTATGGCATGGTAGAACAGACAGGTACTATATATATGGAATGTGAATACGGACATCTTCATACTAGTATATTCTCAGATATAATAGTAAGAGATCCATTTGATTTTTCAGTAGCACCAATAGGTAAAAAAGGAATAATTGAAGTGTTATCAATACTTCCTAAATCTTATCCTGGACATGCGATACTAACTGAAGATGAAGGTATTATTTTAGGAGAAGATGATTGCCCTTGCGGAAGATATGGAAAATATTTTAAAGCAATAGGGAGACTTAAGAATGCAGAAATAAGGGGGTGTAGTGATACTTATGAAGATAAATTTAGATAGTGTTAGAGTTAAATACTCTAGTGGTATTAATTTTGATGATATGGTTAAACTTAAGGCCTTGCCTCCTTTTTCTGATGAGGTATGTTGTTTTTTAGATGATTTAGCAAAAGAAATTATGGGAGATAAGCAACTGAGACAGTATTCAGATATAATAACTTTTGGCTTTTTTTGTAGAAAAGGGAACATTAATAAACTTAAAAAAAGGTATGAAGATATAAAAGGATGTGCAGTTGGTCGAGGATTAAGTTTTCATATAGCACCTTCTAATGTACCAATTAATTTTGCATATTCATTAGTTGTAGGTCTGTTAAGTGGAAATAGTTGTATTGTACGAGTATCATATAATAAAGAGTACATTCAAACAGAAATAATATGTAGATTAATAAAAAAGGTGTTTGAAAAAAACCACTCATTTTTAAAAGATTATATATGTATTTTAAGTTATGATAAAAACAAATTGATTAATGATTATTTTTCATCTATTTGTGATGCAAGAATTATTTGGGGTGGAGATAATACAATTAGAAATATAAAAGAGTCAAAGATTTCATCAAGAGCCGTAGATATAGCTTTTGCAGATAGATATTCTATTGCTATATTTAGTGCTAAGAAAGTTTTAAGTTGTAATGAAATGGATAAGTTTCTTAAAGATTTTTACAATGATACATATTTATATGATCAAAATGCTTGTTCATCACCAAGATTAATTGTATGGTTAGGGGATAGTGCTGAAGTTGAAAAAGCAAAAGAAAAATTTTGGAGCAGCTTGCATAATTTTATTAAGGGTAAATATGAGGTTGAGGCAATCACTGCTGTAGATAAGTTGCTTACAGGTTATAGGTGTGCAATCATCTTAAAAGATGTTTCTATAGAAAAGACAGAGGATAATTTAATAAGTAGGATTAACATTAATAATTTAGATACTACAATTACTAATTTTACGTGTGCTGGGGGATATTTTTTAGAGTATAGTCATAATAGTTTTGAAAAGCTTCAATCGATAATTACAACTAAGTATCAAACTATATCATATTATGGAATTGAAGCAGATAAGATTAGAAATTGGATAATAGATAGAGGGTTACGTGGCATAGATAGAGTTGTCCCAGTAGGTAAAACATCGGATTTTGATTTAATATGGGATGGATATGATTTGGTTAGAGCTTTGACAAGAATGTGTTCTATAATAAATTAAAGGTTTTTGTTTTTATATCGATAATTAAACTAGTGAGTTATAAATGCAGGGAGTGAGAAAATGAGATTATGTAGAAATATGGCCTCCATGAGGATATTTAATAGATATAGTAATAATTTAGAGGCTCAATCAAAAACATATAAGCATATTTCCTCAGGAAATAAAATTAATAGTTATAGAGATGATCCTAATGCAAAAGCTAAAAGTGATAAGCTTAGAATGGAAGTTAGATCTCTTCAAATGGCAAGTAGAAACGTACAGGACAGTACTAGTCTTTTGCAAACTATGGATGGTGGAATGGATACCATAAGTAATGGTCTTACTAGAATAAAGGAATTAATGGTTCAAGCTGGTGGAGCTAATACTGAAGAAGATAGAAAAGTAATTCAAGGTGAAATAGATTCAATGATTGACCATATAACCTATACAGCTAATAATACAGAGATGAATGGTGTAAAACTTTTATCAGATAAAAATAAAGAAGGTATGGGAATTGATCTTTTAATTGGAGCAACGAGTGATGATGTGGTACAGATAGAAACTCATAACCTAACAGCAGAAGGATTAGGTTTAGTTAATAAAGATGGTACTAATAAAATTTCAACTGAGAATACAGATGAAGCACTTATAAGAATAGAAAGTGCTGTAGATAAGTTAAATAGTGCTAGGGGAAAATATGGAGCCGTATGTAATAGAATGGAATCAACCTATGATACTATGGAAGATATCACAGGAAAGGTAGAAAATGCAGAAGCTACAATTGTAGGAGCAGATATTGCCCTTGAGATGCTACAACATTCAAAGAACTCAATATTAATAGAAAGTGGACTTTCTATGATGGCGCAAACGAATAAATTTCCTCAAGATATTCTGCAAATACTACAGAATGTAAAGGCTCAATAAGATTATATAATCTAAATAACAGGAGGTTAGTAATATGGATATAGGAGCATTGTCTACAGCTATGAGTCAATCAGCATTAGCGAGTGCTGTATCACTTTCTGTAATGAAGATGAATATGAATTCCTCAGAAGTTATGGCGGAGGGTATGGTAAAGATGATTGATGAGATGGAGTTAAACCCATCCATAGGAAATAACTTAAATAAAATAGTTTAGAAATAAAGCCAATAAGTACTTTTAAATATTATAGTACTTATTGGCTTTTTAAATAGAATTGACAGGGTTAAAAGATTTTTATACGAAATTATGTAAATAGATAGAAAAATGACAGGAAATACTTGACAAAATCACGTTTTTTGTATAACATTAAATTACAAGTTAATATGGCAAAGCTAATGAAAATTAGTGACGCAAAGCTATAGGGGCTAAGCCAATATTTGGTATGCCAGCCAGTTGCCAAAGAGTTATCTATACTTTTTGTTATGCATAAATTACAATTATTATGTAATTCTATGTTTTATTATTTCGTATCTTTTGAAGCTACTCTTTGGAGTAGCTTCTTTTATTTTTTTTAAAAATTAGTTCCTACTAACTGAATATAAAATGGGGGTGAGTTAAGTTTATATGGAAAAAAATGTTGTATTTTAGAATTTAGTACAGAAATAAAATATAAAATATGACACATATATACAAAAATCATAAAAAAGTTTAAACTCTAATATGAATTTAGAAAAAAAAGAAGGAATTTTTAATTTTTTGTCTAATTAGTTATGGTAATCTTATAGAAGGAATGGAGGGAGAAGATTATGGCTCAATATGATGTGTATAACTTATTAAAGAGATCCTTGAATGTAACGTCGGAGGCAAATAAAGTAGTTGCAAATAATATTGCCAATGTAAATACTGAAGGTTATAAAAGACATTATGTTCCCTTTGAGCAAGTTATGAACAATACAGCTAGCAGTGATAAGCTTAAAACGACGAAGAGTAAGCACATATCCGGCAGTAGTAATAATGGTAAGGTTCAAGTTAAAGAAGATGATACTACCTCCATGAGAGAAGACGGAAATAATGTAGATATTGAAGTGGAAATGTCTAGCCAAGCTGCTAATAGTCTTATGTATCAATCATTAGTTAGAATGGTGAGTGGTAAAATAACATCCACAAATAGTGTCATTAAAGGAGGGAAATAAGAATGGAAGCTTTTAGAGGATTGAGAATTGCGACTAGCGGTTTAAGTGCTGAAAGGTTAAGGATGGATACAATATCATCTAATATAGCTAATGCAGAGACAACTAGAGGTGAAGATGGGAAGCCTTATGTTAGAAAAGTGGCTGTATTTCAATCTAATTTAGAAGAAGTATATAACAGATCAAAGGGAACATCTTCTACTAAGTTAAATGGTATTAAAGCAGTGGGAATAGATGATGATGATTCAGAATTACCAAAGGTGTACAATCCAAGTCATCCAGATGCTGATGAAGAAGGGTTTGTTACAATGCCAAATGTGGAAATAACAAATGAAATGGTAGACTTGATGGTGGCAAGTAGAGCATATGAAGCTAATGTAAGTGTTTTTGAAGCACAAAAGAGTATGTTTTTGAAGACTTTAGAAATAGGTAGATAGATAGGAGCAAATGTATATGATAAATAACTACATACCAAGTACATCAATTTTTAAACAAGACTTAATTAATATTTATGGGGGAAATGACGAGCAGGAAAATTCCTCATCTAGTAGTGAAGTTGGTTTTGGAGATGTGCTAAAATCTGAACTTAACAAAGTTAATGATACACAGGTTAAAGCAGATGATAGTATAAAGGGATATCTAAATGGAGATTTAGAAATACAAGAGGTAATGTTAGCAACTCAGGAAGCATCCCTATCATTAAATCTTGCAATTGAAATAAGAAATAAGCTTGTTGATGCATATAAGGAGCTTAACAACATGCAAGTATAATGGAGGGTTTAAAAGATGAGTAAGCTATCGGAGATAATGAATAAGCTAAAAGAAAAATGGAAATCTATGACGAAGACTCGTAAGATAGCTTTAACTATAATTAGTATAGTGGCAGTACTAGCTATTGGGATATTACTTTATGTGTCACTTACACCAAAGTATACAGTTTTGTTTTCGGAATTAGATAGTAATGATTCAGGAAATATAATGGCATCATTAGATGAAAAGGGTGCAAGTTATAAGATTCAAGGTAATTCCATATTAGTTAAGGAATCAGAAGTAGATAAGCTTAGAATGGAAGTTTTATCTAAAGTAAATTTAACAGAAGGAAGTAAAGGATTTGAGTTGTTTGACTCAGCTAAGGTTGGGGCAACAGATGACGAGTCAAGAGTTATGTATCAAAGAGCTTTATCAGGAGAAATTGAAAGAACTATAAAGGCCTTTGATGAAGTAGATTCTGCAAAAGTGAATTTAGTTATTCCTAATGATTCAGCTTTTGTAACTACAAAAACACCTGCCAGTGCTTCTGTTACAGTAAAATTAGTACCAGGGGCTTCTTTATCTGATCAGCAGGTAAAGTCAATAGTATATCTTGTATGTGGAAGCGTAGAAAATTTGGATAAAAAAGATGTTACTATTGTTTCTGACAATTTAACTTTATTAACTGAAGGATTGTTTGATGAAGAGGAAGGCGTACAGTCTGCTAATACAGATAAGCAGATTGCTGCAACAAAAAAGGTAGAACAAGAATTTGAAAAGAAAATTTTAAATGTATTAGAACCAATATATAGAGATAATGTTAAAGTATCTGTTAATGCAATTTTAAATTTTGATGCTATAAAGCAAAATAATGTGACCTATGATAAGGAAAATAATGTTTTAGCAAGTGAACATAATATTATAGATAAAACAGGTCAAGCTAATGAGGATACATCTTCTAGTCCAGTAGATAACAATATGAGTAATACACAAAATTCAGAAGATGAAAAGATTGAAAATGGCGGATATTTTGAAGAAACTAAGAACTATGAGAATTCTAAAACTGAAGAGGTTGTAGTAAAAGCTCAAGGTCAAGTTGATAGAATAACTACTTCTATAGTAGTTAATGGAGCTATTAATGAAGAGACAAGACAAGCTATAACAGGATTGGTTGCGGATGCTATCGGATATAACCAGGAAAGAGGAGATGGAATCTCTGTGGAAGGCATAGCCTTTGATAGTACCTATAAAGATCAAGCTCAAGCAGAAATTGATGCAATGAAGGAAGCGGAAGCTAAAGCTGCTAGAAGAAAACTTATTGCACTTGGAGCAGCAGCAGTAGCAGCAGTTGTACTAGTAATAGTTATAATTACTACAATCAAAAAGAAAAATAAAGATGATGATGAAGATGATATAGATGATGAAATTACAGCAGATTTAGATGTAACTGTGGGTGAAGACGAAATGCAGAATAAAATGGATGCATATCGAGCTTTAAATTTAAATCTTGATGTAGAAACAGAAAAAGAAAAAGTAATTAAAGAAGTTCAGAAATATGCTGAGAAAAAGCCAGAGCAAGTGGCTGAAGTCATAAAATCATGGCTTACAGAGGAGGAACGAAGATAGTATGTCAACAAATACAAAAAAATTTACTGGAGCCCAAAAGGCTGCAATACTATTTATTTCTCTAGGGCCAGAGGCATCGGCTAGCATAATAAAAAAATTACATGAAAATGAAATTCAAAAAATCACTTATGAAATAGCAAATATGTCCTCAGTTAGCCCAGAGGAAAGACAATCTATATTAGATGAGTTCATGGAGATGAATAAAGCTAAAGATTACATTATTGAGGGCGGAGTTGAGTATGCTAGAAGTTGTTTGTCAAGAGCACTTGGCAGTCAAAAGGCTAATGATATTTTAGACAGAGTAACAGAGTTTTCACAGCAATATAGACCATTTGCTATTGCAAGAAAAGCTGATGCTAATCAATTGATGAATGTTATATCTAGTGAACAACCACAAACTATTGCTTTGATATTATGTCATTTACAACCAGATAAAGCTGGACAAATATTATCTGCACTGCCACCGGAACTTCAAAGTGATGTAGCATATAGAGTTGCAACTATGAGCAATATTTATCCAGTTGTAGTTAAAGAAATAGAAGAAATTCTTAATAGTAAGCTGTCATCAGTTGTATCTAATGAAAATACAGAAATTGGAGGAGTTCAATCTCTTGTTAATATTCTTAACCAAGTTGATAGAACTACTGAGAAAAATATTACAGAGGGTCTTGAAAGAGAAGATATGGAACTTGCTGATAAGGTTAAAGAGTCTATGTTCGTATTTGAAGATGTTATTACAATTAATGATGTTGATATTCAAAGAATTCTTAGAGAAGTTGATACTAAAGAATTATGTATGGCTTTAAAGGGAACTTCAGAACAAGTAGTAGAGACCATAGTACGAAATCTATCAAAGAGAGCTGGAGAGACATTAAAGGAAGATATGGAATTCTTAGGACCTGTAAGACTGGTAGATGTAGAAAAGGCACAGCAAAAAATTGTTGGCTTAATTAGAAGACTAGATGAAGCTGGTGAAATTACAATTGTAAGAGGTGGCGACGATGCACTCATCTTGTAAGGTTATAAAAGGAATCCAGGCTTATGAAAAGGGAAATGTTTCAATAGAAACTACTGTTCCAGTGCAAAAAGTAGAAGAAGTTAGTAATGAAACTGTTTTTGACGGACGTAGTGAAGAATATGACTTAGCAAAATTGAGAGTAAAAGAAATACTAGATAGAGCTAATGAAGATGCAAAGCAAATTATAGATGAAGCCTTAACGGAAAAAGAAAAGGTACTATATGAAGCAAAAGAAGCTGGATTTAAACAAGGTTATGAAGAAGGCTATAACATCGGATTTAATGAAGGAAAAGATAGTGGATATAATGAGGGAAGTCAAGAGGGACAAGCAATAATTGATAATGCAAACTATATTCTTTATCAAGCAAAAGAAGAGTATGATAAATTTCTTAAAGAAAAAGAGATGAATATAAGAAAAATAATTATTTCCTCAGTGGAATCAATGCTGAAAAAGGAATTTGAAAATGAGGCTGCCTTAGATAATTTATTATTTCAAATTTTATCCGATGAAAAAAGTAATAAGATGTTTTTAATTAGAGTTTCATCTTCTTATGTATCACATCTAAACTCTATAATTGATGAATTTAAGTTGACTATAGGAATTAAAGGTGAAGTTATTATATTAGAAGATAATCGTTTAGAAGAAGGAACTTTAGTTGTTGAAAAGGATAATGGAAAGACTTCCTTCACAATAGAAAATAGCATAGATAAACTTAGAGAAGTTCTAATGGAAGTATAGAGGAATTATGAAATATGATGGAGTTAAACTTTCAAGATATAGAAGAAAATATAATTAAAACAAATTTTAATCATATGGAAGGTATAGTTAAAAATATAATTGGTCTTACTATTGAAGTAAGTGGAGTTAAAGGATTTGTAGGAGAAGTTTTTAACATATACAATGAATCCAATACTGCTATAGCTTGTGAAGTAGTAGGGTTTAAAGAGGGAAGATTGCTGTTAATGCCTCTTGGAAACCTTACAGGGATTTCTCCAGGATGTAGAGCTATAAGGACTGGAAAGCAATTAAGCATAAAATGTTCAGATGAACTATTAGGAAAGGTACTGGATGGTACAGGAAATCCCATTGATAAGTCAAAAATAAACTTATATAAAAGTTATCCCCTAGAGGCAATGCCTCCGGATCCTCTTAAAAGAAGAAGAATTAAAGAGGTACTTCCAACAGGAGTAAGAGCTATTGATGGGTTTTTGACTTGTGGGGAAGGGCAAAGAGTAGGTATATTTGCAGGATCTGGAGTTGGTAAAAGTACAACTTTGGGTATGATAGCGAGAGAAGCTAAGGCAGATGTTAACGTAATTTCTCTGATTGGAGAAAGAGGAAGAGAGGTCCTAGACTTTATAGAAAAGGACTTGGGAGAAGAAGGATTAAAAAGATCAGTAGTAGTATGTGCTACATCAGATCAACCTGCACTGGTTAGACTTAAAGGAGCTTTTACTGCCACTGCAATAGCTGAGTATTTTAGAGATAAGGGACTTAAGGTAATACTTATGATGGACTCAGTTACTCGTTTTGCTATGGCTCAAAGGGAAATTGGTCTTGCAATTGGAGAACCTCCTGCTACAAAGGGATATACTCCTTCAGTATTTTCAATGCTTCCTAAACTATTAGAGAGAAGTGGAATGTCTGATAAAGGATCTATTACTGCATTTTATACTGTCCTTGTTGATGGAGATGACTTTAATGAACCTATAGCAGATGCTGTAAGAGGTATATTGGATGGACATATAGTTTTAAGCAGAGATTTGGCAGCTAAGAATCATTATCCTGCTATAGATATACTTAGAAGTGTTTCAAGACTTATGCCTGAAATTGCAGAGGATGAACATAAAAAAACAGCCTCCCTAGCAAGAGACCTTCTATCTTCTTATAATGAAGCAGAAGATTTAATTAATCTCGGAGCTTACGCAAGTGGAAGCAATAGTAAAATTGATATGGCTATACGATATATAGAAACTATAAATGAGTTTTTAACACAAGGGATAAAAGAAAGTTGTGAATTTGATAAAACAAAAGATGCGCTAGTTAACATGTTTAATTAAGGTGGTGATGGCTTTGACTCAAGGTTATAAATTTAAACTTCAAAAGTTATTAGATATTAGAGAAAAGGAAGAGGAAGATAAAAAAATTGTGTTTATGGAAGCTCTTCAAAGTAAAAACAAAGTTGAAAGTAATCTTAAAAATCTAGAAGATAATATGAAAAAATATTCTCAGATTTCTAATGAGATGAGTACCATTGATAGAAAGGTACAGTCACAATACTTAAATTTGCTTAATAGTACTATCGACCTGACTAAAAAAGATTTGAAGAAACAAGAAAGAAAAGTAGAAACTAAAAGAAAAGATTTAGTAGAAGCTCAGGTTAACAAAAAGATAGTTGGTATTTTAAAAGATAAAGATGAAGCTAGATTTATAAAGGAGCAAAGTCGAATTGAACAAATACAAAATGACGAATTTGCACTTTATGGATATATACGTGAAAGTGGAAGGAGGTAAGGAATGAATATTAATGTAGTAGCAAATGCTGTTGAAAGTGTAAAGGCACCTCAGCAAAAAAGCGAAACTCAAGGCCCTAGTAAGGATTTTGCAGTAGAAATTAAAAAGGTTTCTTCAAAGGAAAATAAAAAAGATAATGATAATGTAAAAAAATCTACGGAAGCACCTAAAAAAGAAAATTCTAAGATAAAAGAAAATTCTACTAAAGAATTAGGTGAAGAAGAAATTAATGAAGTAGAGGAAGTTTCTAATGAATCATTAGCATCTATACTAGACCTTTTACAGACTTTAATATCAAGTGAAGATGATAAAGTTTCATTAATGGAATTTCAAGAGCAAGGTTTAACAGGAGATTCAATTATAAATTTATTGAATTCTTTAAATGGTGAAAAATTAAATCTTAGTGAAAACATTGAAAATACTAATAATGATCTTTTAGCTATGCTTAAGGAAACAAAACATGCAGAGGATTTATTACAAAAACTTGGGCTTACTAATGAAGCACTTGGAAATAATAAAGAAATTCTTTCTAATATTGAAGAACTATTAAGTAAAGATAATGGTTCAAATATAGAAGACCATCTTGCTAATAAATTACCAATTGGGAATAACCCTATTAACTCTAGTGAAGGAAAAAATGAGACTAATCTATTAGATACATCTTTTCAATATACTAAAGTTACTGAGCAGCAACCAGCAAGTGAAGAAAGAGGCAATCTTAGTGGAGGCGAAAAAAATCTTTCGAAAGAAGACTCTATCTTAAATAACCTTGTAAACGGTGAAGAAGGAGAAGATAAAGTTACTAGAGTTAATGATTTTATTTCGATATTAAATAGAAATATTGATTCTACAAATAAAGTTTCCTTTGATGAACCAGTAGTTATGACAAAAAGCAATTTAAATAATGATGTAATAAAAGCTTTGACCTATATGGACCAAAATGGAATCAAAGATTTAACAGTTAAGATATATCCTAAGGAATTGGGACAGGTTACTATTTCAATAGTAATGGAGCAAGGAGCTTTAAAAGCAAATATTAAGGCTACATCAAAAGAAGCAGTAGATTTATTATCATCAGGTCTAAGAGAAATAAATGAAAAAATTGGTACTCAGAATATAAAAATTGAATCAGTAAATATTGGACTTTATGAAAATGATACTACATACTTTTCTGGTGAAAAAAAGCATTTTGATGGACAGCAAAGAGAAAATGAAAATAGTAATTTAAACTCAAATGGCGAAGTTGACCTGGAAGAAGGTCAAGATACTACAGATAAAAGTTCTAATGGAGCATTAGATATATTGATTTAGGAGATGAGATAGATGAATTCAGTTTCTACACCAAATTCGAACAAGTTAAAGTTAACTTCAGCTGATACTAAAATTTCAGTTACACCTAACGGAACACCAATAGTAGAAAATCCAAATGATTTAGATAAAGATGCCTTTTTTAAGATATTGGCAGCTGAACTTGCAAATCAAGATCCAACTCAGTCACAGGACACTACAGCTTATATAACACAGCTTGCTCAATTTACTTCAATGGAGCAGATGAGTGCATTAAATGACACTATGACGCTAAATGCTGCCCAGAGTTTAACAGGAAAATTTGTAGGACTTGGTGTGTATGATAGTAATGGTATGCCCGAAAGTGGAGTTGTAAGAGCTGTATATAAATATAAGGGTGAAGTTTTTGTTTCTGTAGAAGGACTGGATGGAAAACTTAAAGATTTTAAATATAGTCAAGTTACAGATGTTTTAGATTATGGAGATCCTAACATGGATAATTTAACTTTCTCTAACGCTGCTACTTTAATAGGAAAAACTGTAGAAGTAACTGTTTATAAAGAGCCTGTTGAAGGTGAAGGTGAAGGCGAAGGCGAAGGGGATTCAAAGCCAACAACCGAAACCATTTCCGGAAAGGTTGTAAAAGTATATAGAGATAGTGAAGGAATAAAAATTAAGATGGAAGTTGAAAAGGATGGAAAAGTAGAGGTCAAAGACTTTTTATTTGATACAATAACTTCAGTAGAACCGTAATATTAATTTAGAATTTAAAATTTAGAATTAAGAAGTAAGAATTTAAAATTGTAATCGAAATGGAGGATAAAAAGTATGCTAAACTCAATGTACTCAGGAATATCAGGACTAGGTGTTAACCAAAAGAAGCTAGACGTAATAGGAAATAACGTTGCCAATTCAGGAACTACGGCGTTTAAATCATCATCAGTAACATTCCAAGATAATATGTATCAAAACTATAGAGGTGCATCAGCACCAGGAAGAACTCTTGGAGGTATTAACCCATCAAGAGTAGGTATGGGTGTATCTATTCAAAGTATTACAACTAATATGAATCAAGGAAGTTTGAACCCTACTGGAAGACCTTATGATATGGCTATTGATGGAACAGGTTACTTTATAGTATCAAAAGGAGATATAACAGGGGATATAACTGTTGATGTAAATCAAGGTATGAGCTCTGCATCTATGGAAACATTTTTTACTAGAGATGGATCTTTTAAAGTGGATAGTCATGGTAACTTATTAACAACTAATGGATACAGAGTAATGGGATATGCAATAAGTGATGGAACTGGAACATCTCCTAAGGTTGCTGTAGATGGAAAAATTCCATGTGATTATGTTGATGGAAACGCTAAAGATTTAGATGCAAATCAAGATAAATTAGTACCACTTACTATACCAGAAGTAGTTCAAAAACCTAAATTTGATAAAGACGGTAAACCTGTTATGGGAACTGATGGAAAGCAAATAATTGAAGATGTTAGAATTCAAAGCTTTTCTATTGAAAGTGATGGAATGATAAAAGCTGTACTTGCAGATGGTAGTAGTGCAGTTTTAGGACAAGTTGCTATGGCGTCTTTTAACAACAATGAAGGTCTTCAACAGGTAGGAAATAATATGTACACTCCTTCTGGTAACTCAGGAGAAGCTCTTGTTAGAGTAGGTAAAGGTGTGTTAAATGGACACCAAGATAATAACAAAGCTTATGGAAGTGTTTGTAACGGATACTTAGAAATGTCTAACGTAGACTTATCACTTCAATTTACAGATATGATAGTTGCAACTAGATCTTTCCAAGCATGCTCTAAGATGATTACAACTGCGGATGAAATATTACAGGACCTAGTAAATTTAAAGAGATAGATTAACTTATATATAATATTCAATCTACAACAATCAATGATTAATGCCTACTAGGCATTAATCATTGAAAGGTTGTAATTGAGGAGGTAACAATATGATAGAGGTTTTTTCTTTAAGTGGCAAAGAATTTATATTAAATGAAGTGCATATAGAGAAAATAGAGTCAGTTCCAGAGACTGTAATTACGTTAGTTAATGGAAAGAAGTATTTAGTTAAAGAAAGCCCACAGGAAATAATTAAAAAGGTTGTGGAATTTAAGTTAAGATATTGGTCAAAAGTGCGAGTGGAGGAAAGTCATGAAGAAGAATGATACGATGACTATAATAGGATTTGCTATTGCAGTTGTTCTTATTTTTTATGGAATGCTTAATGGAGGAGCTTTAAAACAATTTGTTGATATACCATCATTTGCTATTACGGTAGGATGTTCTTTTGGAGCTATATTGATGTCATATCCATTGCAAGAAGTAAAGAAAATTGGAAAAGTTTCAATGCAAGTTTTAAAGGAAGATGGAATATCTAAGACAGATAATATCACTTTATTTGTTGGCTTAGCTAAAAAAGCTAGAAGAGAAGGATTACTTTCATTAGAAGAAGATATTCAAGGAATTGAAAATGACTTTGTAAAAAGAGGTTTAAACATGATAGTTGATGGTATTGAACCAGAAGTTATCAGAGAGATTATGGAACTAGAAATAAGTGAACTTGAAAGAAGACATGAAACATCAATAAATATGTTTAATACTTGGGGAGCATATGCACCAGCAATGGGTATGGCAGGAACCCTTATAGGACTTATACAAATGCTTGCTAACCTTTCGGATGCTTCAAACCTTGCTTCTGGAATGGGAAAAGCACTTATTACTACATTCTATGGGTCAATTCTTGCGAATCTATTTTTATTACCAATTGCAGGTAAGTTAACATATAAAACATCTCAAGAGGTAAATAGTATGGAGATGATGATTGAAGGAGTTCTTGCTATTCAATCTGGTGTTAACCCAAGAATAATAGAAGATAAAATGTTAGTGTACTTATCACCAGCAGAGAAAGAAGAGTATGTAAGCAATAACAGTGAACAAAGAGAGTAGGTGAGTAGTAATGGCAAGGAAGTCAAAGAATAAGAAAGAAGTTAAAACAGATGGATGGTTAGCCACTTATTCAGATACAGTAACACTATTACTTACGTTCTTCGTTTTGCTTTACTCCATGTCTACAATAGATGCGCAGAAATTTAATCAAATTGCTGTTGCTATGCAGAGTATATTTACAGGAGAAGCTGGAAAGTCAATTTTAGAGTTTAATATGTCTAATGGAGAAGTACCTATAGTTGGTAAGCCCCATCAGACAGCTACTGAAGTTCAACAAAGTGAAAATGAAGATATCTTAGAGGATATAATGAAATATATTAAAGAAAATAATCTAGAAGGTGAAGTTCAAATTTATTCAGATCAAAAGGGATTAAATATCGAACTTAAAGATAGGGTATTATTTGATACAGGAAAGGCAAATTTAAAGCCGGAGAGTCTGGAGGTATTAGACAAGGTATCTACTTTACTTGCTAATGTTGATAATGACGTTATTATAGAAGGTCATACGGATAATGTTCCAATCAATACTCCTTCAATGCCTAATAATTATCATTTGTCTACAGCAAGAGCACTAAGTGTTTTAGATTATTTAATTGCTACAAACTCTAGCTTGGATCCAGCTAAAATTTCACCTCAAGGATATGGAGAATATCGACCTATAGCTAGTAATGATACAGCGGAAGGAAGAGCACAAAACAGAAGAGTTAACATAATAGTAGTAACTAATAAAGACAGTGAAGAAGAAAAGCAAGATATTGCTAACTAAAGTAAAGGAGTAAGTGAAATGGCAAAGAAAGAGAAAAAAGTAAACAAAGAGAAAGAACCAGGAAAAGAAAAAGGTGGAAGCTCAAAGGTTATATTGATAGTAATTGCTACAGTCATTGGCTTAGTCTTAGTTGCGGGAGCAGTTTTTATTGGTTATATGGCAGCTACTAAGAGTATTGGAAGTGGAAGTTCAGAAAAAGTACAACAAGAGAAAAAAGTTGAAGAATTTACTTTTAAACTGGAGCAATTTTTAGTAAACTTAAAAGATGAGAATAAGTCGAGATTTCTTAAAATAGATATGTATTTGGGTGGAGATGTAGAAAATAAGGATTTAGAAGAAGAACTTAAGAAAGCTACACCACAAATTAGAGACATCATTACAAAGACTTTAAGATCGAAGCTTTCAACTGATTTTACATCAGAAGGAGAAACTTTACTAAAAGAGCAGTTAAAGTCAAGTATTAATGGAATTTTAACTAAAGGACAAATTACAAATGTATACTTTACAGATTTAATAGTACAGTAGGTGATAAAATGGGACAAGTACTATGGAGTGTAATAAAATTAGCCATATTTTTACCGGTAGTTATAGCTTTAATTTTATGGCTTGGAAAGATTGCAGAAAAGTATAGCAATCTTGGGGGAAGGGCATCCTCTATGAAAGTTATAGATAGATTGCCCCTATCTAAAGATAATGGGATTTTTATAGTTAAGATAGGAGAAAAATTTTATCTAGTTACATCATCTCCTGGGAAGGTAGACATAGTACGTGAAATTGAAGAAGGAGAGATTGAAAATTTAACTACAGCTCCCTTAAAAGACATAACTAAAGATGAAGACAAAATAAAGTTCTCAAATATTAAATTTCCTTGGAAAGGAAAAAACATTTAGAATGAAGGAATATTACCTATGAAAAACATTAATTTTAAAAAATATATTAAACCATTAATGATTATATTAGTTGTATCTGTATTGTGCATTGCTACAAGTAAAGTAGTATACGCTCTAGATAATACTCTTCCAATTCCTGATATAAGCATTAATTTTGGTGAGGGAAATGGAAAAACTCCTGTAGAATATGTAGATAATATTAAGCTACTTTTATTACTTACAGTACTTACTCTGCTTCCTTCAATTCTTATAATGACAACAGGGTTTGTAAGAATTGTAACTGTTCTATCATTTTTTAAAAGTGCCATTGGAGCTGCACAAAACATACCAAGACAAGTTATAGTAGGATTAGCACTATTTTTAACATTCTTTGTAATGGCTCCAACTTTTACTGAAATTAATGATAAAGCAGTAAAGCCATATTTGGCTGAAGAGATTTCTTTAGATCAAGCTAAAGAAGCGGGAGTAAAGCCTATGCGGGATTTTATGCTTAAGCAAACAAGGGTAAATGATTTAAAATTATTCTTAGAGGCGAGAGATATTAAGGATGCTGTGCAAGTTGAAACAGATGAAGATGGAGTTGAAACTTATAATTATGACAAGGTACCGTTATATGTTATAATGCCCGCGTTTATGATAAGCGAACTTAGAACAGCTTTTGAAATAGGATTCTTGTTATTTATTCCATTTATTCTTATTGATATAGTTACATCTTGTGTGCTTATGTCCATGGGTATGTTTATGTTACAACCAGCAATGATTTCACTACCATTTAAGTTACTTTTATTTGTACTTGTAGATGGTTGGAATCTACTAAGTCAGTCTTTGATTTTAGGATTTTAAAGGAGGCGTAGAAGATGACACAAACCATGGTAATTGCAATTTTACAAGACATGATAAAAACTACTCTTATGGTAGCAGGTCCTCTATTAATTGTTGCTACTGTTGTAGGACTTATCGTTAGTATATTTCAAGCAACAACTCAAATACAGGAACAGACACTAACTTTTGTACCTAAAGTTATAGCTGTAGCTCTTGTTGGATTATTACTTGCTGGATTTATGGGAAACACAGTTATGGAATTTACAAGAAGAATTTTTTCTATAATTTCTAATATTTAAGCTTAGGTGGGATAACGTTGGTAGATATAGTAGTATTTATAGCCTTTTTAATGGTATTTATGAGGATTACTGCAATGATAGGTACCGTTTCTGTTTTTTTCCCAACAGAGACTCCCAACTTAGCTAAAGTAGGTATGGGGCTTTTAATCGCAATGATTGTTACACCGGTAATAGATGTTAATAGCATACCTACAATTACTAATACGGGAACTTTAATAGTTCTAATGGGTAAGGAAATTATACTAGGTCTTTGCTTAGGATACATAGTTAATTTAATTTTTAGTGTTATTAGAATGGCTGGACAGTTTATGGATTTTTCAATGGGATTTTCCATGGCTATGATTTACGATCCACAGATGGGGGAAACGTCTTCCCTTATGGGAAGAACAATGTACTGGATTTGCGTTGCAGTTTTTCTTCTAGTAGATGGACATCATATATTGATTCAATGTTTGCTAGATAGTTTTACAGCTGTTCCTATAGGAAATTTTGTTTTAAACACAGAGGTGTTAAACTATATAATTCAAGTGATTTTTGAATTTTTTAGTATTGGATTTAGAATAGCAATACCAATTATAATCATTATACTAATTTCTGAAATTGTTTTAGGTCTTGTTTCAAGAGTAATGCCACAGTTAAATGCAATGATACTAGCAATACCAATAAAAATTGCAATAGGTCTAGTAACATTAAGTATTTTATTACCGGTTATTATAAAAACCATAGGGAACAATTTTGGAACTATAAAAGATATATTTAATGAAATTTTTAAATTAGTACCAATAGTCTTGATATCTGCATCCAATGACAGTGGAGATAAAAGTGAAAAACCAACTCCTAAAAAGTTGGAAGATGCAAAAAAGAAAGGTCAAGTTGCAAGAAGTAAAGAATTATCATCAGCGCTAACTTTAGTTGGGACAACTTTAGTTATAGCTATGCTTAGCGGATTTATAATTAGCACACTTAAAGAAGTTATGGAGTTATTTTTAGGTGGATATCTAAATTACGCTATTAATGAACAAAGTGTTATAAAAGTTTTAGTTAAGTCAATGATTTATATCTTTATGATATTTTTACCAGTGGCCCTTCCTGTTATGGCATTTGGAGTTATAGGCAGTATAGCTCAAGTAGGATTTATTCATTCAGGGGAACCACTAAAGCCACAACTTAGTAAACTGAATCCAATTAGTGGATTCAAAAGAATGTTTTCAGTAAGATCTTTAGTAGATTTAGTAAAGAATCTTGCTATTGTATCTGTAATTGGATACATAGGATATTCCTATTTAAAAGATAATTATTATTCAATTATAAATATGGGGAATTATAAATTTTCGGCTATGCTTTTAGAAATAGTGAATCTTAGTAAGGGAATTTTTCTAAAGGTTACAATTGCATTAGGAATCATTGGAGTAGTCGATTTTGTATATCAAAAGTTTCAACATACTAAGGATCTTAAAATGACTAAACAAGAAATAAAAGAAGAGTATAAACAACAAGAAGGAGATCCTCAAATAAAAGGAAAGAGAAGACAAAAGCAAAGGGAATTAGCAATGAGAAGGATGATGCAATCTGTACCAGATGCTACAGTTGTAATTACCAATCCAACGCATATTGCCGTAGCTTTAAAATATGAAGAGAATAGTGGAGCAGCACCAAAGGTTATAGCTAAAGGTAGTGAAAATGTAGCTTTAAGAATTAAAGAACTTGCTATAGAAAATAAGGTGCCAATTATTGAAAATAAACCACTAGCTAGACTTATGTTCAAGGAAGTGGAATTAGATAAAGAAATTCCTATTGATATGTACAAGGCAGTGGCAGAAATTTTAGTTTTAGTTTTAAAGATGAAGAAATAATACAAAAAGGATGATATTATATGCTAAAAGATAAGAAATTTAGTATTAAGAATAATATAGATATAGTAATTGCCTTTGGAGTAATTCTTATAGTACTAATGATAATTATACCATTGCCACCGGGCATATTAGATATATTCTTTGCCATTAATATATCTATTTCCGTAGTAATAATGCTTCTTACAATGTTTACTACAAATGTATTGCAGTTATCAGTTTTTCCAACACTGCTTTTAGTAACAACTCTGTTTAGACTAGCTCTAAATGTATCTTCTACAAGGTTAATTTTAGGTGAAGCTAACGCAGGTAAGATAGTACAAGCTTTTGGTGAGTTTGTTATAGGTGGAAATTATATTGTAGGTATAATAATATTTTTAATCATAGTAATAATTCAATTTATGGTTATTACAAGTGGTGCAGGAAGAGTTTCTGAGGTATCAGCTAGATTTACATTAGATGCTATGCCTGGAAAACAAATGAGTATTGATGCAGATTTAAATGCAGGAATACTTACAGAAGCAGAGGCAAGGAAGAAAAGATTGGACCTTCAAAAAGAAGCTGATTTTTATGGAGCTATGGATGGGGCGTCTAAGTTTGTTAAAGGTGATGCCATAGCAGGTATTATCATAACTATTATAAATATTCTTGGTGGAATTATCATAGGAATGGTAACCATGGATATGACAGCAGGGGAAGCTGCAGGAACATTTACAAAATTAACAATAGGTGATGGACTTGTAAGTCAGCTGCCAGCTCTATTAATCTCTACAGCATCAGGTATTTTAGTTACTAGATCTGGAAGTGAAGAAAACTTCGGTTCACAGGTAACATCTCAGCTTACAGCTTTTCCAGTAGTAATAGCTATAGCGGCTTTTGTACTTATAATACTTGGATTAGTTCCTGATATGCCGACTGTAATCTTCTTTGGATTAGGTATAGGAACTGGATATGCAGCTTACCTTCTATATAAAGATGAGAAGAGTCAAGCAAAAAAGGAGATTGAGATACAAGAGCAAGAAATTGTGGAAACAGAAAAAAGAGAACCAGAGAATGTTATGGACTTAATTTCGGTAGAACCTTTAGAGGTTGAGATAGGATATGGACTTATTCCTATGGCAGATGAAAGTACAGGAGGAGACTTGCTTCAAAGAATTGCTTCAGTTAGAAGACAGTGTGCTATTGAAATGGGTATTGTAGTTCAACCTATTAGAATTAGAGACAATCTTCAAGTTAGAAACAATGAATATGTTATAAAGATTAGAGGCACTATTATTGCAAGAGCTGAAATAATGCCGAATATGCTTTTATGCATGAATCCTTCAGGAGAAGAAGTCACTATGCCTGGTATAAAAACTATTGAACCTACCTTTGGTATTGAAGCTCTTTGGATTAATAAAGATCAAAGAGAGGAAGCAGAAATTAAAGGTTTCACAGTAGTTGACCCTACAACAGTTATGGTAACCCATTTAACTGAGACAATTAAGAGTCACTGTCATGAGTTATTAGGTAGACAAGAAACAAAACTTATTTTAGATGCAGTTAAAGAAAAGTATAGTACCGTTGTAGAGGAATTAGTACCAGATTTAATGACTATTGGGGAAATTCAGAAAGTACTTCAAGGTCTTTTAAAAGAAAAGGTTCCAATAAAAGATATGGTAACTATTTTAGAAACTTTAGCAGATCATTCTAGAAATACTAAGGATATTGAAATTTTAACTGAGTATGTAAGGTACTCGTTAAGTAGAAGCATTTGTAATAACTTAATTGACGAGGAAGGTAGAATAATAGCAGTAACTATTTCTCCAGATTTAGAGAGAATTATTGGAAGTAATATTCAAAAGTCAATGCAGGGTTCATTCCCAGCAATTAATCCGGATATTACAACAGCCATATTTAACAGTATAAAGGGCATGCTTGAAAATACTCATTTTCCAACCAATGTTCCAGTTATTATTGTTTCACCTAAAATTAGGGCAGCCTTTAGAAAACTTATAGAGATGGTTTTCCCAAATGTTGTAGTATTGTCATTAAATGAAGTTCCAAATGATATACAGATAAGAACTGAAGGAGTTGTATCTATCTAATGATTATAAAAAAGTATGTGGGTGCAAATGCTAAAGAGGCACTTAAAAAGGTTGAAAGAGACTTAGGTAAAGAAGCGGTAATAATAAGTCAAAGGGCCATAAGGAAGCCAGGGTTTATGGGCTTCTTTTCCCCTAAGATTGTGGAAATAACAGCTACAGTTGAAACTCTAGAGAAAAATAAAAGCTTTATACCAAATAGTAATGTAAGTGATGTTTATAAAAAAGAAGAAATTAATTATGAAGAAGATAAAGAAATTCGTAAAGAAGTAGAGGAAATGAAATCTATTTTAAATGCTTATATAAAGGTTAAAAATGATGAGTTA
This sequence comes from uncultured Clostridium sp., assembly GCA_900548455.1. Taxonomy (GTDB): domain Bacteria; phylum Bacillota; class Clostridia; order Clostridiales; family Clostridiaceae; genus Clostridium_J. Next base: position 53,522 of record URKQ01000007.1, on the reverse strand, counting down.
AAACAAGAGCAAGAAAAAAAGATTGATGAAAAAGTAGATAATTCAGTAATAGATAATGATATTAAATTTTTAAAATACATAGAAGAGAAACTAAGTGATATGGATGTACCTAAGTCAATTATAAAAGATATAAAAAAAGACTTAGAAGATAAAAAAGTTGAATTGTTAAGTGAGAAAGATGCGGATAAATTCATAAGGCAATCTATTGAAAATTATATAACAGTGGATGAAGGTGAAATTAGTGGGGTTGTAGCCTTAGTGGGACCTACGGGGGTAGGTAAGACTACAACTATTGCAAAATTAGCTGGGAATTTAGCTTTAATAAAAAGAAAAAAAGTTGGACTTATAACCGTTGACACATATAGAATTGGTGCTGTGGAACAGCTTCGCACTTATGCTGAAATTATGAATATAAAGTTTAAAGTAGTATTTTCTATTGGAGAGATGGAAGAAGCTATTGAAGCTATGAAAGATTGTGATGTAATTTTAATTGATACTACTGGTAGAAGTAGTAAAAATACCATGCAGGTAATGGAATTAAAAGCATACATTGATAAGGCCAATGTTAATTCTAGTTATTTAGTTGTTAGTGCTACTACAAAGGAAAAGGATATAGATATTATTTCAGAAGGATTTTCAACTTTAGATTATAGAGGAGTTATTTTAACTAAATTAGATGAAACTTCAACTTATGGAGCGCTTATAAACTTATGTAAAAGAACTAAGGTGCCAATAAAATATATAACATTTGGACAAAGTGTTCCAGAGGATATAAGAGTACCTTCAAGGGAAGAAATAATTGATATTGTATTAGGAGAAAAGGATGTATGTTAGATCAAGCAGCTAAATTGAGGCAGATGGCTTGGGAGAATAATATAAAAGAAGAAAATAATTCTGAGTATACTAAAGTATTTACCATAGCCTCAGGAAAAGGTGGAGTTGGTAAGAGCAATTTAGTGATTAATCTAGCTATTGCCTTAAGAAAACTAGGTAAAAATATATTGGTGTTAGATGCAGATATAGGTATGGCAAATGTTGATGTTTTAATTGGAACTATACCTAAATATACCATATTTGATGTTATATATAGAGGTAAAACAATTGAAGAAGTGATGATTAATGGACCTTTAGGAGTAAAGGTATTGTGTGGTGGAACTGGACTTTCTAAAATAGATGATTTGGATAAGTTTCAAAGGGATCTACTAATAAAGGAGCTTGGTTCCTTAAGGGGATTTGATTATATTTTAATTGATACAGGAGCAGGAATTAACCGCACGTCCTTAGCATTTATCGATTGTAGTGATGAAATAATACTTGTTACTACACCAGAACCTACAGCACTTACAGATGCATATAGCTTACTTAAGACACTTTATAATTATAACGTTAAGAGTAATGCTAAAGTCATCGTAAATAGAGTATTGGAATTACAAGAGGGACTAAACACATTTAAAAGACTTCAAAATTCAGCTTGGAGATTTTTAAATACAGAATTGACTCATATAGGGAATATATCAGAGGACAAGAAATTGGTACAAGCTGTTAGAATGCAAAAACCAGTAATTCTGGCATTTCCTAAAAGTGATGCTTCCAGAGATATTGCAAAGATTGCTGAAAGCTTAGAAGGAACTAAAGGTGTTGCAGGAAAAAATCTGCAAGGAATATTTAAAAAAATGCTTAAAATTTTTTCATAGGAGGTAATTATGGCAGTCACAGTTACTATGGAGGTTAATAATAGAATTGAAATAAGTACAAATGAAAATGAGAATGCAAAATCAATTATTCAGGAAGTTTCAGATGATAGAATTGCAATTGCTGTTCCGGTAGTAGGTGGGAAAAGTTATCTATTATCAAACGGTGATGTTGTTGATTGCACATACAATGATGGAAAAGGTAACATATACGGATTTGAGGCAAAGGTAGTAGGAAGAAAGATAGAAAGAATTCCACTAATAATTCTTGAAACTACCAGTGAACTTGAAAAAATCCAAAGAAGAGATCATGTTAGAATTCCATTTGTAAATACTATAAAGTACATGCCTGTTGATAAGTACAATGAAAGTATATTACAAGATTTAAATCATTGTGATTTTTATAAAGGAAAGTCTTTAGATTTAAGTGGAGGCGGAATGCGTGTGCAGATGGCTCACGAATTAAATCTAGGACAACTTATGGTTATTAAAACGGTAATAGGAAATAGTCCTGTAATAGCTATTACAGAAGTGATTAGATCTGAGGGCATGATAAATGTAAAAGAAAAAGAGTTTACTTATGGAATTAAATTTAAATATATTGATTCTAAAATAAGAGAAGAAATTATAGGATTCATTTTTAGTAATATGAGAAGAGCCATAAAGGTTAATAAGTAGGGAGGGAATAATGTGTCAGTAGCAGCTTATGATTTAGATGTTAGAGAAGAATTGATTAAGAAAAATATACCCCTTGTAAAGTATATTGCTTCTAAGGTCATTGTTGGAAAAAGTAAATACTTAGAGTATGAAGATTTAATAAGCTATGGAATGATAGGACTTATGGACGCTATCAATAAATATGATGACACAAAAGGAATGAAATTCTCTACCTATGCTGCCATTAGGATTAATGGAAGTATCATAGATGAAATAAGAAAAAATAGTCCCATATCTAAGAGAGCCATAGATAAGTTAAATAGGTATAATAAGGTTGTTGAAGAATTACAAAGTAAATTGTTAAGGGAACCAAGTGATGAAGAGATTTCACAGAGGATGGGTGTATCTATGAAAGAACTAAATGATATTCAAGGATATGTTAATTATATATCTATGATGTCTCTAGAAACTATTCTCTATGGTGAAGATGAAGATATGTCTCTTCTAAACTCTATTGAGGACACTGCAAGTCCCTCACCTCAAAAGAATTTAGAAGAAAAGGAAAAATTAGAATATTTAAGAAGAGCGCTAGATAATTTAAAAGAAAGAGATAGAATGATTTTAAATTTATATTATTATGAAGGATTAACATTAAAACAAGTAGGAGAAGTTCTTTCAGTATCAGAATCTAGAGTCTGTCAATTACATAGCAGAGCTATTTTAAATTTGCGCAAAGAAATTGAAAAGTTAAAATATGATTTAAAATAGAAAATAGGTGAAATATGTATATTTTATTAATAATAATAGGTAGCATACTTATTGGGCTAAACTATAAGGCTATAAAGAAAGAAAACAATAGTTTTGAAAGAGCTATAGTGGAAGCCGATAGTAATACTACAGAAGTAGATGAAAAGTTGATTGTAATGAGAAGTGAATTCGCTGTAACAATAACTGAATTACAAAAAGAAATTTCTGAACTTAGAGAAGAAAAAGAAAAGATAGAAAAAGAAAAAATAGAAAAAGTTGAAGAATCTGATGAAATATACCTAAACTCTTTAGTTAATAATATCGATAATGTAAGTGATACTTTAAATATATCTAAAGATACAAAGGAAAACATGGATACAGTAGAAACGATTGACCATGTAGAGAAGCAGATAACAAAGGAGGATACGAGTAAAGTTAATTCGTTAAAAGTTGATGAAGTAAAAGAGCTTTTATCCGCTGGCATAAAGGATGATGAGATAGCACAAAGGCTTAATATTGGGAAGGGTGAGGTTTTATTAATAAAAGAGTTGTATCTAAAATAAAAAAAGCACTTGACCTGCTTTGTGATAGAAAAATTTTATTTGGAATTGGATTAGGCATAATTATGACAGTATGCTTCACCTTGCCTATTAAATTTGATAATAAAATGAGTGCTGGTGAGATAGAAATAGAAGCTAAAAAATTAGGAATGAGTTATCCAGATGAAATTAAGATAAATATAGGGGAGGATAAATCTAATGATTAGAGGAATGTATTCAGCAGCTTCTGGCATTATAACATGTCAAACGGAGCAGGATGTTGTATCTAACAACTTAGCCAACATAAGCACAACAGGGTATAAATCCCAGTTGATTTCTACTAAAAGCTTTGATCAAGTTTATATTTCAAATAAAGATAATAAAAATAATGATAGAGTTACTATTGGAACCATGTCTAATGGAGTAGCCTTAAATGAAAGAGTTACAAATTATGACCAAGGAACAATAAAAAATACTGGAGTAAAAACAGACTTTGCAATTCAAGGTGAAGGATTCTTTGTAGTTCAAAGACAAGAAGGCAATGGAACAAAAAATTACTATACTAGAGATGGTCATTTTCTAATTGATAATGCAGGATATTTAGTTACTACTAGTGGAGATAGAGTTATGACTTTAAATGGTGGTAATTTATCACCTTTATATGTGGGAGATGCTAACATATCTGCAAGATCAGATGGTTCTATTTCTTTAGATGGTGCTAATGCTGGAAGGTTGGCAGTTGTGAATTTTCCTAAAGATGATGAAGGAAACTATTCTACATTAAAAGAATATACTTTTAATTTATATGAAGGTACAAATCCTCAATACATGAATAATTCTTATGTTGTACAAGAATCTTTAGAGGGTTCTAATGTAAGAGTTGTGGAAGAAACTAGTAATATGATGAGTATAATGAGACGATTTGAAAGTAATACAACAGTACTTAAAACATTAGATTCAACTCTAGATAAAGCTGTAAATAGAATCGGAAATGTGTAATTTTTAAATTAAAGGCTCTGTAGTAAAATAAAGTGATGTATATACAAGCTATGCTAAACTGTAAATGCATACAGAGTAAAATTATAAAGAGGTGATATTTTATGAGGACTTCATTTTATACAAGTAAAAGTGCAATGGTTGCTCAACAGGATAAATTAGATTTGGTTTCTAATAATATAGCAAACTCAGGTACTTATGGATATAAAAGATTAACTACTTCCTTTCAAGATTTATATAAAAATTCTCTTAATAAATTAGGAATTCCAGCAGGAGAGAATAAGGAAGATTTATATGTTGGATCTGGTGTAAAGTCTACTGCAGCCGTTAGAATACAAAAGCAAGGTAGTTTAAAGCAAACAGGGCTAGCAACTGATTTAGCCATCGAAGGAGATGGAATGTTCAAGGTTTATAAATCAGATGGTACAGCATGCTATACTAGAAGTGGAAATTTTACAATCGATGCAGTAGGCAATATTGTTGATAAAAATGGATATAGACTATCTATAGTTGATGGTAATGGAAATGAAGTAAATGTACCAGGAAACTCTTTTGCAGGTGGCAATTTTACAGTAGATAAAGATGGTACTGTTTCTAAAGAAGTTAATGGAAGATTAGTTGAAGTGGGTAGCATTAAGACATACACTTCAATTGGAGATAATGACTTTTTATCAGTGGGAGAGAATCTATTTGTGCTGCCAGAAGGAACACAAGCGTTAGAAACAACTAGTAGAACAATTTATCAAAGCTATCTAGAAAATTCTAATGTTGATATGGCAACAGAAATGTCTGACATGATAGTTGCTCAAAGAGCATTTCAACTTAGTTCTACTGCATTAAAGACTTCAGATGAAATGTGGCAGATGGTTAATAATTTAAGGTAAAACAGCGTGCAATTTTTATAAGCGAACTTTGCTACTACCATATACGCACTACTGTTCACGGGCTGCGGCCCTTAATGAAATTTCTATCTATTAATATTAACAAACTAATAATTAAGTTTTGAAAGTTATATGAAGTTCGGAGCGGCCCTGTAGATAGTTCACTTGTAGTGGTATATCTGGTAGTAGCAAAGTTTATTTAATATAAGAATTGTAACTGGGGTAAGAGTTACTGAAGGTGGAGATTCCTGAGGGAATCTCTTTTATCATAAGTAATTATAAATTTAATATAAGACGGCAGTGGAGATTTGCATTGGATTCTAAGTAGTATGAGCTTCTGCAGATACATTCGCCTAGGATAATTCAGCTTTTTCAAAAGGAACCCTATGGTTCCCTTTGAGTATCTCTCCTTGAATGGTCCAGGTCACTTTCAACCCCAATTAGGAGAGGCCTACACGAGCTATGAAATTAATTTTTGTCATATATTATATGTTTTGACATTTTATTATGCTAAGGAGTTTATGATAACTCGGTTTTTTTCTCGCATATAACTAATACAAGAATTGTAATGTGTGAAGTGGTACTAAAGGATGGGATTCTTGTGGAATCCCTATTATTAGGCTGAGGCACTAAGTAATTTAGTGTCTCAGCTTCTTCTTTTTTTGCAAAGTAAACATATATTTATATTAGTATAATAAGTAATCGTAGGTGAGTTGATGGGAATAGGATATATTATGGGATGTCTATTAAGTATGGTATGTTTTAATTTTAATAGGCAAAAGTATTGGGGAAAATTCCATAAAAAGTTAAAATTACAGATTAAAAATAAATATTTTCTTCAAGGATTATATCTTATTGCAATTAGTATATTAGTATTAATTTTTTACTTTATAAAAAACAATGAGATTGTAAATGGAATAATAGCTTTTTTAGTTATAGAGATAAATTATGTTGAAAAAAAGTCAGATGTAAAGAGGAAGAAGGATCAAAAAAAGAAGTTCTACAGAACTTTATCTTTAATTAGTAAGTCTTTCATATGTGGATTTATTGGACCACTTTTATATATTAGTTTATTTGGTAACTGGGGAGGAATACTATACTTTTTTATAAATCAGATAAGCAATGATAGTGAAATGAATATTTTTAACGTACTTATAAATATTTTGAACATTATTCCAACCATAATTGGATGTGGTATTTTATATTTGATATATTGTATAAGAAATAGAACATTTAAAATTAACTTTAAGGGTGATTATTTTTCTAATTTACTTAATAATCCTTTATTAAATGTATATATTGTTGCAGCCTATATAGAGTCTGTAAATTTTTATTATATAGAGGAAAAAGGAGTTCATTATATAAAGAGTTATGGTGTATATTCCAGTAAAATTGATGACGTTTCTATAAGAGATTTTTTAAGTATAATATATGGTATATGCTTTTTTATATATATTATTTTCTTAATTATAGTTTTTGTTAGATACAGTTAAAAAGCTAAGTAGATTTTAAGTTACAATTAAATCTACTTAGCTTTTACATTTGAATTCTTAATTTTAAATTTTTAAGTTTAAGGTACTATTTCATTTGGCTTGCAATCTCTGTTAATGGTGGGATTACTTGTTTCTTTCTAGAAACTACACCGTTAATGTATACTGTACCATTCTTAAGTTTTACGTCAAAGGCTTTAGAGAACACCTCTGTATGTTCACCAGACACTATGAATAATGATGAACTTTTAAATATATCTGTAGCCATTAATATTAACATATCGAAGTTTTTAGATTTTGCTCTTTCATCCATCAATGTTTTTAAGTCTTCGATAAATGGATTAAAGCTATCCATATATGTTGTGGTTATTTGAGCAACTCCAACTTTTAAGTGAGCAATGTTAAAGATTTTAAAGTCTTGATATAATAGGTCTTCAGCAGTTTTTCCTTCTAAAGAAGTCCCAGCTTTAAACATTTCTTCTGCAAATTTCTCTAAATTAATATCTGCAATTTCAGCTAATCTTTTTAGAACAATTTCATCTACAATAGTGGTAGTAGGTGATTTTAATAAAAGAGTATCTGAAGTAATTGCACCACATAATATACCAGCTATTTTCTTAGATGGTCTAATACCATTTTCAAAGAAAATTGAAGCCACTATTGTGGAAGTACTTCCTACAGGTTCATTTCTAAAATAGATAGGTTGACCAGTTGTAATATCTCCAATTCTGTGGTGATCAAGGATTTCTAAAATATCAGCATCTTCTAATCCATCTACAGATTGAGATTTTTCATTATGATCAACTAATATAACTTTTTTTCTTTCCTGAGAAATTAAATGATATCTAGAAACACTACCAACAACGGTTCCGTTATCATCTAGAACAGGATAACTTCTATATCTAGTTTCAAGCATCACATCTTTTATATCTTCAATGAAGTCTGTAGTTGTAAATGAAACTACATTTTGTCTAGTCATAAGATATGATACAGGAATACTTTGAGGAATTAGTCTAGCCGCTGTAAAGGAGTCAAATGGACTAGTTATAATAGTAGCTTCCTTAGATTTTGCTAATTCAACTATCTTTTTTGATGGCATTGAATTATTTGTTATTATCATTAGTCTAGCATTACAATTCAAGATGTACTCTTGAACTACTTCACGGTCACCACATATTGCAATGTCTTCTTTTTCAATGTAGTTTTCACGTCCAGGTTCCATCATAGCAACTACAACTTTTCCCTTAAGTTCTAGTTCTGTTTCGGGAGTATAAACTATTTTTCCAGATAATGTTTCTACAATATTAGAGAGTTTAGTGTTACTCTTTGCTAAAACATAATTGTCCCAAATATCTAAGTAGTTAGAGGCAAGATTAGAAACAGATACTATACCAGCCAGTTTTTCATTTGGATGTATAACTGGAAGTGTTTTGATATTTTTTTGTTTCATTAAATTCCAAGCCATCTTTAAAGATATGTCTGATGAAATTGGTGCTACTGTGTCAATTTCTAAATCAGCAATTTGGGGCTTAACAGTTTTGATTAGTTTTGGTGATTCTACACCAAAATAATTTAATATAAATTGAGTCTCTCGGTTCAATTCGCCAAGTCTTATTGGAATAGCATTAATCTTTTGTGTTTTGTTTTTGAATTCAGAATAAGCTATCGCCGCGCATATTGAGTCAGAATCAGGGTTTCTGTGTCCTGTTATATAAACTGTATTCGTCATTAAAAACCGTCCTTTATACTTAAATTTTTATATATAGTATTCTAATGGTTTATTTAGATTATGTAAAGTAAATCTTTCATATACTTAGGACTTCTTACATATATTTTAAATGAAGATTACGTAAATCCTACGGTAACAAATAAAATTAAAGGGGGAAAAAAAGTGAGGGCTAATGAGTATAGGGGGCTATCTACTAATGAAGTTGAAGATAGACTAAAGGAGCATGGACTTAATGAGCTTCATAATAAAAAAGGAGTGTCACCCATAAAAATATTTTTAAGTCAGTTTAATGATTTAATTACATGGATTCTTATAGTTGCAACGGTAATTTCGGGAGTGATGGGAGACAAAGCAGATGCTATAACTATTTTGATTATCGTTGTAATGAATGCTGTGCTAGGGTTTTTACAAGAGTATAAAACAGAAAAGTCTTTAGAGCAATTAAAAAAGCTTTCATCACCTACTGCCAAGGTAATAAGAAATGGGAAAATTGAAGTAATAAATTCAATTTATCTTGTTCCAGGAGACATAGTTGTTTTAGAGTCAGGTGATAGAATACCGGCAGATTGTATTTATCTTGAGGGAAATAATCTTATGGTAGATGAATCTCTTTTAACAGGAGAATCAGTTGGAGTTCATAAAAGTACTTCAGATAGTGAAAGTTCTATGTATATGGGAACTATCATATTAACGGGTAAAGGTCTAGGAAAAGTTTATGGTACTGGAATGAATACTGAGATGGGGAAGATAGCTCATATGTTACATTCAATTGAAGATGAGCCATCACCTTTAAAAGAAAGATTAAATTCTCTTGGAAAAGTATTAGTGGTACTTTGTATAGCTATTTGTGCTGTAGTAACATTTTTGGGTATATATAGAGGCGAAAATGTTTATGATATGTTTTTATCAGGGGTAAGTTTAGCTGTTGCAGCTATTCCAGAAGGTTTATCTGCAATAGTAACAGTTGCACTGGCTCTTGGTGTTTCAAGAATGTTAAAGAGAAATGCATTAGTAAGAAAATTACCTGCAGTAGAAACTTTAGGATGTACATCAATTATTTGTAGTGACAAAACAGGTACCTTAACAGAGAATAAAATGACTGTTACAGCTCTTTTATATAATGGAAAAATTAATGATATGGAGCATGGTAAGTGTTTTGATAATGAATTATTAAAAAAGATCTTTGTATATTGCAATGATTGTAACTACAATTATGAATCTAATTCCATTGATAAAGCTTTATTGGGAGATCCAACAGAGACTGCATTAATCAAAGGCTTTTTCAGTAAACCATCAGACGTAGAGGTTTTTAATGAAAAGGTAGATAGAATCTTTGATATCCCATTTAATTCAACAAGAAAGATGATGACAGTAATAGTTAGAGATAAGAAGTTTAATAAGGAGACATGCTATGTTAAAGGGGCTCCTGAAAGGGTTTTAGAGAGATGTTCTTATATTTTAGTTAATGGAAGAATTGAACCTTTAACACTTCCATATAGAAGGAATATAGAAAAGCTTATTGATGACATGTCTTTTAGAGCCCTCAGATGCATTGCAGGAGCTTATAAAGAGGAAGGACTTATAAAAGGGGATCAGGTCGAAAATAATTTGATTTTCGTAGGTGTAGCAGGCATAATTGACCCTCCAAGAAAGGAAGTTAAGGATGCAGTACTAAAATGTAGGGTAGCAGGAATTAGACCAATAATGATTACTGGGGACCATAAAAATACAGCTTTTGCAATAGGTAAAGAGTTAAATATATGTAATGAAAGTAAGGAAGTAATTACGGGAGCTGAACTAGATAAATTAAGTGATAAGGATTTAAATAAAAATATTAATAATTATAGAATTTTTGCCAGGGTAACTCCAAAACATAAATTGAGAATTGTTAAAGCATTTAAAAGTCATAATAATATTGTTGCTATGACTGGTGATGGAGTTAATGATGCACCAGCAATTAAGGAAGCAGATATTGGAATTGCCATGGGTATTTCTGGCACTGATGTAACAAAAGAAGCTGCTTCAATGATTCTATTAGATGATAATTTTGCTACTATAGTTACAGCTGTTGAAGAAGGTAGAGTAATATATGATAATATTAGAAAGTTTATTAGATATCTTTTATCATGTAACTTAGGTGAAGTTCTCACTATGTTTTTAGCATCATTATTTTATCTTGAGATTCCACTTCTACCAATTCAAATATTATTTGTTAATTTAGTTACAGATGGACTGCCAGCAATAGCCCTTGGTGTCGATCCGGCAGATAAGAATATAATGTATGAAAAGCCTAGGAAAAAGGGTGAAAGTGTATTTGCAAGAGGATTAAAGGAGAAAATATTAGTTAGAGGTGCTTTGATTGGTATATGCACTGTTTTATCATTTTTAGTAGGAAAGTATTATGGATATGGCTTAGACACATGCAGAACTATAGCCCTTGGAACTTTAATATGTTCTCAACTTATTCACGTTTTTGAATGTAGAAGTGAAAAGTTTTCATTATTTGAAATTAATCCATTCACTAATATGTATTTGTTAGGTGCAGTTGCAATTTCCGTAATAGCATTAGTGTTAGTTATTTATTTACCTGTATTTCAAGCTATTTTCCATACAACTTCATTAGTTTTTGGACAATGGGCTATAATAATATTCTTCTCTGGAATTATTGCATTAATAAATAGTATTGCAATATTTATAGGGAACAAGGTACACTAATGTAATAATTTTATATAAGCTTTAATGCGAGAAAAACTGAATTATCATCGCTCATTGGGGCTTCGAAGCCGACGCACAGTAAGGATGATTTAAGAAGATAAGACGGTAGTGGAGATTTGAATTTGATTTTAAATAGTATGGGCTCCTGCAGATACATTCGCTTATGATAATTCAGTTTTTTTCTCGCATATAATTAATATAAGAATTAAAATTGAGTGAAACGGTACTGAAGGAAGGGATTTCTAAGGAAATCCCTATTATTTTTATGATAAGCTAAATTTGCTATTATGGTATATGCACTGTAGTAAAATACAGTGATAGAATGTACAAGTTATGCTAGCAATAATTTAATTAGTGTGTGCACGGCTTTTCCTAATGGGGGTTGGAAGGGGACCCTGTTCCCTCCTTGTTAGGGAGAGATACTCAAAGGGAACCATAAGGTTCCTTTTGAAAAAGCTTAACAGGCATCTGTGTGCATTACTGTAAATGCATACAGAGCCATGATATATGCACCTCTGTTCACGGGCTGCGGACCTTTATATGATGTCTATCTATTGATATTAAGAAACTAATAATTTAGTTTTTAAAATTATATGAAGTTTGGAGTGGCCCTGTAGATAGTTCACTTGTAGTGGTATATTTGGAAGTAGCAAAGTTTATCTAATATAAGAAATGTAACGAGGTGAGGAGTTACTGAAGGTAGAGATTCCTGAGGGAATCTCATTGTCTTTATGATAATTCAGTTTTTTTCTCGCATATATTAATATAAGAATTGAAATTGAGTGAAGAGTGAAAAGTAATAGTTAATAAAAATAACCCTATCATATAAATATGAGTAGGATTATTTTTATTTCTTAGTTATTTAAATCTTCTATCTTGTCTTACTCTTTGAACTTTCTTTTGAGCTCCGTCCACTGGAACTAGATCTCTTTTGTTAGTTAGATTTAAAACATTCATAATCGAAATGGAATCTTTAAATTTCTTTTTATGTTTTTTAGTGTAATCAGGCTTCAAACCTTGAATAATTAAAGAATGTCCTTGAGAAACTGGAATAAATGTTGGTTTTTTAAACCATTTTTTCTTTTTGTAAACACAAGTTGATACTGTTCTAAGATTATCTTGCTTTATAACGATAGTTACAATAATAGTATTTAAAATTCCTAAGAATGATTTTTCCTCTGTTTTTACAGAAAGAGCTCTTCCTTGTAACTGGGTTACTCTATCCCCATATCTAGTCATAAATGCGTTACTATAGCTATTTGCTAATTTTTCTTTAAATCCCATATAGATAACTCCTTTTCATGAAGAATATAAATGCTGCAAGTCATATATCGTTCAAATTATTGAACGTTATTTATTGCAACTAATACACTATTATAAATATTTAATGTCATTTGCTGATAAGCAATAATAATATTATATAATAATTAAATTATTATAACAAGTTTATGTTTAAGTTTTGAAAATTATAATATTTATTTTCTTATTTTTGTTCCAAAAACAGTTTTTAAAGAATATTAATATAATAAATTAGTTTTTTGTGGAGGGGCTATGAAAAAGATATTGAAACCTAAAGAAGTATTATACGATATTAGTTTTGATGATAGTAAAGATATAGATGAACAATTTGCTTTGCCTCAATATGGTGAGGTTTATAAACAAATAAAAACCTCTCTTTTTTTGGATAAGCATGGATATAATATATATTTAATAGATGAGTTTTGTAAAGACAGAATAAAACATATAGTTGACTATGTTAGTTTTACTTTAAAAGAGAAAAAACCGCCTAAAGATATTTGTTATGTAATTAAAGAGGATCCTAAAGAACCTGTTCCATTAGTAGTGAATAATGGATATGGTAAAATCTTAAAAGAAACCTTGGATAAAATACAGTCTTTATATGTGGAAAGTATATTTAAGTTTTATAATGCAATAGACAATAAGGAAAAAGAGGAATTAATTGGAATTATTAAAGATAGAAGAAGTAAAATTGTTGAAGATTTGATTGAGCTTTCTAAGAGTTTCGGCTTTGATATTAAGGTTGGAGAAGATGGGTTTACGTTTGTTCCATTAAATGAAGGTAAGGAAATGACAGAGGATGAATATGAGGAACTACCAGATGAGAGAAAGCAAGAAATTTTATCTAGGGTATCTGAACTAAAGATAAGTGCAAATAATATTTTAGAAAAGTTAAGGAATATGAGCTATGATGAATTAGACCGAATAAAGGAAATAATGAAGGATTATCTCCAAAATGAATTTCATGATACAAGGGTGGATTTAAGAAAAGCGTTTAAAGGTGATACAGAGGCTTTAAGTTATCTTAATTTTATAATGGATTCTATCGAAAAGGAAATTATAAGTAATTATTCTATAAATTATGAGGATGATGAAGAAAAAATTAAAGAGATTATCTTTAAATATGATTTAAATGTAGTGGTAGATAATTCTAATTTGAAGAGCCCACCTGTTATATATGAAGAAGATCCTAGTATATCAAATTTATTAGGAGCTATAGAATATGAGAATCATAATAATATGTATGTTTCAACAGTAGATTCAATAAGAGTTGGAAGCTATGTGAAAGCTAATGAGGGATGTCTTATTATAAGAGCTAATAGTCTCATAGAAAATTCTCAGTCCTACTACTATTTGAAAAAGAGTCTTTTAAGTGGAAATGTAAATTTAGATTATAATAGAGGCTATTTAGAGTTATTTACATTGGCTGGTTTGAAGCCTGCACCGGTTGAAGTTAAAACTAAAGTAATTCTTATTGGGGATTATGAAGTTTACAATATATTATACAATTATGATAAAGAATTTAAAAATATTTTTAGACTTAGAAGTGAATACAAAGGTGTATTGGACATAAATGCTCAAACTAAGGCGGTTTTGAAAAATGAAATAACTAGGATAATTGAAGAAAACCATATACGGTTAATAACTAGTAAGGGAATTAAGGAAATTTCAAAGTTCTTATCTAGAAAAGCTGAGAGTAAGGATAAAATTTATTTTGATTACGATGAAATTGAAACGCTACTTTTACTTGCTAATTACAAGGCTGAAGAAGAGAAAAAGGAATGGATTGATGAAGAAGATATAATTAGTGTTGCATATAAAAGGGATCATATAGAAAAAGAATATTTAAAGCTATACGAAGAAAATAAATTGATGTTACAAGTTGAAAAAAGCAGAGTTGGTCAAATTAATGGACTATCTGTAATAGATGCAGGTTATACTAGCTTTGGTAAACCAACAAAGATAACATGTACTTGTTGGAGTGGTGATGGCAAGATTGTAGATGTTCAAAGAGAATCTAGTTTGAGTGGAAGTATTCATACAAAGGGTATAAGCACATTAAAGGGATATATATATAACTTAAATGATGGATTTGAAAAGTTGCCTGTAGATTTTAACTTGAATTTTGAACAACTTTATGGAGTTGTTGATGGTGACAGTGCATCTGCTGCAGAGGCAATAGTTATTATATCTGCATTAGCTAAAATACCAATAAAGCAAAATATAGCCATCACGGGATCTATAAATCAATTTGGAGAGATACAACCAATTGGAGGAGTTAATGAGAAAATCGAAGGTTTTTATAATATATGCAAAATAAAAAAATCTTTTATCAATAATGGAGTTATAATTCCGGCGTCTAATGTAAGTGAACTAGTTCTATCTAATGAAGTAGAGCAGGCTATAGTAAACGGAGAATTTACTATATATTCTGTAGACACTGTGGAAGAAGCAATGGAAATTATGTATGATATAGATCAGCCATTGAAAGAAAATATAATAACGCTAATTAATGATGAATGTAAAAAATATCATAGTAGTGAAGAGGAAAGCAAATAAAAGGAGGCTTTGAAGCTGAATACATTTATATAGGCTAACTTTGCTACTTCTATATACGCACTACTGTTCACGGGCTGCGGACCTTAATGGGGTGTACGATTGTAATTAAAAGGAACTAATAATTTAGTGTTTGACACTGATGATAATTGCGAACGGCCCTGTAGATAGTTCACTCGTAGTGGTATATCTGGAAGTAGCAAAGTTTATCTAATATAAGAAATGTAATGTGTGAAGCGTTGCTAAAGGTAGAGATTCCTGATGGAATCTCTTTTTCTCGCATATAATCAATATAAGAATTGAAAAGGAAGGAAAAAATTCCAACGGAATTTCAACAACGATTTTACATTTTGCATTTTAAATTGTAAATTTTAAGTTGAATGTTTTTGGCATTTGACAAGAATTCAATGTGGAGTTATTATTAAGAAAGATTAAAGTTTTGACTAGGAGGGGACAATTATGTCAGGATGTAGTTCATGTCCATCAAAAGGTGGATGCAATAAAGATGAAAGTACTTGTGGTATATTAAATAACCCAAATAATAATATCAAACATGTTATTGGGGTTATGAGTGGAAAAGGTGGAGTAGGAAAATCTTCTATGGCTACTTTAATTGCTAAGCAATTAAAGGCAGAGGGTCATTCAGTAGGTATTTTAGATGCAGATATTACTGGTCCAAGTATTCCAAGACTTTTGGGAATAAATGGACAAAGAGCAATGAGCGAAGATGGAAAGACAATTTATCCAGTTTTATCAAAAGAAGGTATAAAGGTAATGTCTTTAAATCTTCTGTTAGAAAATGAAGAAGATCCTGTAATTTGGAGAGGACCTGTTATAGCTAATATGGTTCAATCATTTTGGTCAGATGTACTTTGGGGAGAATTAGACTATCTAGTAATAGATATGCCACCAGGAACAGGAGACGTAGCTTTAACTGTTATGCAATCAATTCCACTTAGTGGAGTTGTTATGGTATCAATGCCTCAAGATTTAATTTCTATGATAGTTGCTAAAGCTGTTAATATGACTAAAAAATTAAACATTAAAATCTTAGGTGTTATAGAAAATATGAGTTATATAAGCTGTCCTGATTGTGGAAAGAAAATTAGACTTCTTCAAGATGCAGGTACAGAAAGTTTCTTAAAAGAATTGAATTTAAGACTTTTAGGAGAACTTCCAATGATTAACAGTATTTGTAATTTAGCTACTAATGAAGGTAATAATAATGATGCTGAAGTAGAAAATATATTTAAAGAAATAGTTAAAAATATTAAAGAAGAATTAAAATAGTTAGTTAACACTTTAGAGAGAAGGTGTGCTATATGCCAAGACCTACAAAATGTAGAAAGGTTGAGTTTTTCCCTAATAATACATGTTTTACACCTAAAGAAGGTGGAGATAATAATAGAGCTATTGAGCTTAAGATTGAGGAACTCCAAGCTATGAGACTTAAAGATATTGAAGAATTAAGTCAAGAAGAATGTGCAAAAAGAATGGATATTTCAAGGCAAACCTTTCAAAACATAATTGATAGTGCTCGTAAAAAGGTTGCAATGGCTTTATGTGAAGGAATAGTAATCAATATAAGTGGTGGAGATTATACTACTAAATTTTGTAGATTTCAATGTTCTACTTGTGGGAATCATTATGAAATGAAGTTTGAACAGGATAAATACATCTGCCCTAAATGTGGTGGAAACTTAGTTTCATGTAGTAGAAATAAAGAGTTTTGCAAAAAATGGTGTAGAGGAGGAAAATAATGAAGGCACTTATTACAGGAGCTAGTTCAGGGCTTGGAAAAGATATGGCAAAAATTCTAAGTGATAAGGGTTATGATTTAATATTAGTTGCAAGAAGTGAAGAAAAAATGAAAATGTTATCTTCAACACTTAAAACTAATATTAAAATTATAGCTTTAGATTTATCTAAAGAAGAAGCTTGTTTTCAGTTGTATGAAAGAGTTAAGGATGACAATATAGATATCCTTATAAATAATGCTGGTTTTGGATTATTTGGTGAATTTTCTGATACGAACTTAAAAGAAGAATTAAATATGATTAATTTAAACATAAAGGCAGTTCATATTTTAACGAAACTTTTTTTAAAGGATTTTAAAAAGAAAAATCAAGGGAAAATTTTAAACGTAGCATCTTCAGCTGCTTTTTCACCAGGACCACTTTTATCTACTTATTATGGAACAAAGGCATATGTGTTAAGGTTAACTGAAGCAATTTATGAAGAACTTAGAAGAGAAAAAAGTAATGTTTATATAGGTGCCCTTTGTCCTGGACCTGTGGATACAGGTTTTAATGATAGGGCTAATGTAAAATTTAGTTTAAAGGGATTAAATAGTTTTGATGTGGCAAGTTATGCCATTGACAAGATGGAAAAGGGAAAGCTTATTATAATTCCTGGTAAGTTAATGAAGGTTACTAGAATAGCGCAAAGACTTGTACCAGATAAAATTTTATTAAAAGCAACCTATAAAATACAAAGGAAGAAGGGTTAACCTTCTTCCTTTTATTTTTTAATCTATACATTAAATCTAAAGTTTACTACGTCTCCATCTTCCATTACATATTCTTTACCTTCTAATCTGTAATAGCCTTTTTCCTTTGCAGCAACTTCGCTTCCACATTCAACTAATTTATCAAAAGAGATAACTTCTGCTCTAATAAACCCTCTTTCAATATCACTGTGAATTTTACCAGCAGCAGCAGGAGCTTTTGTGCCTATTTTAATTGTCCAAGCTCTAACTTCTTGAGGACCAGCAGTAAGGTAACTCATTAAACCTAGAAGCTTATAACTAGCATGAATTAATTTGTCTAAACCAGATTCGCTTAATCCATACTCTTCTAAAAGAGCTGATTTTTCATCATCTTCAAGAGTTGAAAGCTCTTCTTCAAGTTTTGCACAAATTACTATAACTTCAGAGTTTTCAGCAGCAGCATATTCTTTTACTGCTTTAACCATTTCGTTTTCTCCACCACATTCCATGATGTCATCTTCACTTACATTACAAGCATATAGAACTGGTTTTGAAGTTATTAAGAATAAGCCTTTTACAAAGTTAGCTTCATCTTCAGTAAATTCTAAAGTTCTAACAGGTTTATTAGCTTCAAGTTGAGCTTTAATCTTTTCCATAATAGCATATTCAACTTTAGCAGTTTTATCTCCTGAACGTACAAGTTTTAATGCCTTCTCCATTCTTCTTTCAAGAACTTCTAAATCTGCAAATATTAATTCAAGGTTGATTGTTTCAATGTCTCTTATTGGAGCTACAGAACCATCTACATGAACTACATTTTCATCTTTAAAACATCTTACTGTATGAACGATTGATTCAACTTCTCTTATATGAGATAAGAACTTATTACCAAGGCCTTCACCCTTACTAGCTCCTTTAACAAGACCAGCAATATCATAAAACTCTATGGCAGTATGAACTTGTTTTTTTGAGTTGTATAATTCTTGAAGTACATCAAGTCTTTTATCTGGAACACTAACTACTCCAACATTTGGTTCAATGGTACAAAATGGATAGTTAGCAGACTCTGCTCCTGCTTTAGTTATAGCGTTAAATAAAGTACTTTTACCTACGTTAG
This sequence comes from uncultured Clostridium sp., assembly GCA_900548455.1. Lineage (GTDB taxonomy): Bacteria > Bacillota > Clostridia > Clostridiales > Clostridiaceae > Clostridium_J. Next base: position 34,617 of record URKQ01000007.1, on the reverse strand, counting down.
GTAAGCCGACAATTCCTAATTTCATATGACTACGTCCTTTCTATGTAAACAAAAATGATTGATTGCTAAACAATTAAACAATTACTTTTAATTATACCCTAGTAAAGAATTAATTTCAATAAGGCTATACATAGCCTTCAATAATTCTACAAGGATGTGTTTTAATCTAAGTAAATTTTGTGCTACATAACAGTTGATGTAAAATAATGTAATATGATTTGGTATTTTTGAGGGTTATGTAAATGGATGTGAAAAGTCTTGATATTTTTATTTTATTTTTTTATAAATTTGTTAAAAAAATATTTCGTTTTCAGTAAAATTTAAAAGGAATTGATGTGTATGTATAGAATTATTATGATACAATGGTATGGTAAGACTATTATTTAAGGTTGTATTTCAATTTAATGTAATTTATGTATAAAAATAATAAAAAGAAAAAACTTTAAATTTTAGTTAATTCTATAAATAAATTAAGCAAAGGATACGATAAGGAGAAAGTAATGGAATTTAAACATTATTCAGTTATGTTAGAAGAATGTATGGAAATGCTTCAGATAAAAGAAGATGGAATTTATGTAGATTGCACCTTAGGAGGAGCAGGACATTCAAGTGAAATTGTTAAAAGGTTATCTTCTAAAGGGAGATTGATAGGAATAGATCAAGATACTGATGCGCTAAATGCTGCTAAGGAAAAACTTAAAGCTTATGAAAATGTGACTTATGTTCATGATAATTTTTCTAATATTAAGTCCATATTAAAGGAATTAAATATAGAAAAGGTTGACGGGATACTTATGGATTTAGGTGTGTCTTCTTACCAGCTTGATGAAGGTGAGAGAGGATTCAGTTATATGAAAAATGCACCTTTAGACATGAGGATGGATAGAGATAGAAACTTCTCAGCTTATAATGTAGTTAATGAATACAGTGAGGATGAGCTTTTCCATATACTTAAGGAATATGGTGAGGAAAAATTCTCCAGGAAAATAGCTAGAAGAATAGTTGAAAAAAGAGAAATTAAGTCAATTGAAACAACCTTTGAATTGGTGGATATAATTGATGGTTGTATACCTACTAAGTTTAAAAGAGAAGGTGGACACCCGGCAAAGAGGACTTTTCAAGCTATAAGGATAGAAGTTAATGGTGAACTAAGAATACTTAATAATACCATAGAAGATGGCATTGAAGCCCTTAATAAAGAAGGTGTTATGGCTATAATTACATTCCATTCCTTAGAAGATAGAATAGTTAAAAATAAGTTTAGAGAATTAACTGACCCATGTACATGTCCTAAAAATTTACCGATGTGTGTATGTGGAAAGAAACCGATAATTAAACTTGTAAATAAAAAACCTATAGAAGCTACAACAGAAGAACTTGAAGCAAATTCAAGAAGTAGAAGTGCAAAACTAAGGGGTTGCATTAAAATTTAGTTCTAAAAGGGAGTTGGGGGGAGTAAAATGGTAGTAGAAAATCCTAAAAATCGAATAGATGGAAGTGCTGCTTTAGCACCGCAGACAAAGCCACTACCACGTGAAAGAGAAAAACAAGATAATCATAAAGCTAAAAGAGAAGCCATAAAAAAAGCCAATCGTGCCAAGCTTAAGATTTTTATGAAATTTAATGGTAGTGTTTTAGCAGTAGGTGTAATAGGTATATTCATTATTTCAAGATATAGTGCTATCTATGATAATCAAAAAACTATAAATACATTAAAAGATAATATAGTTGCATGTGGAGAGTCAAGTGAAGACTTAAGTATAAAACTTATGAAGTTTAATAATATTTCATATGTAGAAGAAGCAGCAACTAATAATTTATCTATGATTAAAGCAGACAGTACAAATGCCATCTACTACGATTTAGAAGCTGAAAAGTTTTTAGATCCGGAAACTCAACAACAAGATAACAAAGGAGAAAACTTTATCAGCAAAATTAAGGATATTTTATTTAAATGATAATTGTGAGGTAATTTAGGTGGCAAAGAAAAATTTTGTGGACAAGGTTTTGATGAAAAAAAGAATGTTGGTATTTATGATATTAGCATTTGGTGTATTTGTTGGTCTTAGCATTAGACTTGGGTATGTAATGTTTATGAAAGAAGAAGACTATAAAGCATTAGCTACTAAGCAATGGACAAGTGATGTTAAGATTAATGCTAAAAGAGGAAGAATTCTTGATAGAAATGGTGCTGAGTTAGCTGTAAGTGCAAATGTATATAGAGCGGACTTGGACTTAAATACACTTAGAGCTGACTTAGAGAGAATTGGACTGACCATGGAACAACTTGCTAAAGATTTAAGTGGAATGATAGATGAAGAGTATGATGATGTTTATCATATTTTAACTAATCCTCTTCCTAATGGTAAACCAAGAGGTTCTGCTATTTTGAAAAGAAGAATAGAAAAAGATACCACAGATGCGGTAAGAGCTTATTGTGAAGAAAAGGATATTAATGGTATTGTAATATCTTCAGATACAAAGAGATATTATCGAAATGGAAGCTTCGCTGCTCATGTTTTGGGACATACTAATTCTGATGGTGAAGGATTAACTGGTCTTGAATTATATTATAATAAATACCTAGCTGGTGTGCCAGGAATTAAAGTAGCTGAAATAGACCAAAAGAGTGAAGATTTACCTTATACTATTTCAAAATTTACTGAGCCTATTGATGGTAGAGATGTAACTACTTCATTAGATGAAAATATACAGTATTTTGCTGAAAAATTGGCAGAAGAAGCAAGAAATGATAATGAAGCTAAAGCGGTTTCTATTATGGTTATGGATCCAAATACGGGGGAAATATTGGCACTTGCAAACGCACCGGATTATGATCCTAATAATCCGTGGCCAGAAGGATTTACTGATGAAGAACTTCAGCAAATGTGGAGAAATAGACTTGTAAGTGATGCCTATGAACCAGGATCAATATTTAAGGTTGTTACAGCAACAGCAGGCATAGAAAAGGGAGTTGTATCAAGTAATGATACATTCAACTGTGGTGGAAGTTTAACAATAGGTGGAAGAACAATACACTGTTGGAAGACAACAGGTCATGGCCCACAAACTTTTGAACAAATCCTTCAAAACTCTTGTAACGTAGGTTTTATGACTTTAGGAGATAGATTAGGAGCAGAAAATCTAAATGAATATATTAAAAAGTTTGGATTTGGAAGCAAAACTGGAATCGATCTTCCAGGAGAATCTCCAGGAATGACAAAGAAGACAGAAGACATATCTGTAACAGACCTTGCGACTATTTCCTTTGGACAGACTAATACTTCAACAGGAGTTCAATATATGAGAGCCTTTAATGCTATAGCTAATGGAGGGTATTTAATCACTCCTCACTTAATGAGACAAGTTTCCCATTATGATGGAGAAGGAAATTTAGTTGTAGATGATGAGTATGAGATTAAAAAGGAACAAGTATTTACAACTGAAGCCATGACTGAAATGAGAACTCATCTTGAGGCAGTTGTAAATGGAGGAGGAGCATCAAAAGCATATATAGACGGGTATAGAATTGGTGGTAAGACAGGAACAGCTCAAAAAATTGATACGGTTAATGGTGGATATGCAAGCGGAAAATATCTTGCTACATTTGTAGGTATGGCGCCTATAGATAATCCTAAGTATACTGTTTATGTTTCTATAGACGAACCAAATCCTTCACTATATTATGCAGGACAGATTGCAGCTCCAGTAGGTCAAAAAATATTTAATGAGTTATTTAATTATTCAGAGTTAAAACCAAGCGGAACTTATAAAGAGGTAGATGAGAGTTTAAAGGCTGATGTTATAGTTAAAGAAGTCAGGGGAATGTCTTTAACAGATGCTAAAAAGATAATAACTGATAGTGGTCTTACTGTTCGAGTTGAAGGCGAAGGAGATACAGTAACAGACATTAATCCTAAGCCAGGATATGTGTTAAAACAGGGCAAAGAAATTATACTTTATGCTGGCAAGAAGGCTGAAGATAGTGATATCGTAATTATTCCAGATTTGAAAGGCTTTACGAAGGAGTCTATTGAAAAGTTAATGACAGATTTGGGATTGAAGTCCGAGTTCATAGGAGATGGATTAGTGGTTGAACAAAGTATTGCCGGTGGTCAAGAAGTGAAAAAAGGTACTGTAATAACATTCCAACTTGGAGTTTTAGCTGACTAATTTCTTTAGGTTCTATAATAAAAAAATCGGTTTGTTAATAATCTAGAGTATATAGCTATTAAATAGCATTAACTTAAATTAAAGGTCAGTAGTTACAGTTTAACTGAGACTACTGACCTTTGTGTCTAAAAAAAGTATTTACTTTATTATCATATGAAAGTATAGTTATTATGTGTGATATAAAATGCACAAATAATGGTTGATTAAACTTGGTCTACTTAATAGAATTTAAAATGTAGTTTATTATTGTAACAGATATATTTAAGTATTTGCTACACATATAAATATAGATATAACATATTAATTAAGGCACAAGTTTAATGATATTATAACTATTTAAGGAAGTGGAAGTATGAAATTATCAGATATATTATCTAGTATTGATTATGAAATATTACAAGGTAATGTAGAGGTTGATGTGAAGAAAATTCAATATGATAGCAGAAAGGTAGAAACCAACGATGTGTTTTTTGCTATTAGTGGATTTAGTGTTGATGGGCACAATTTTGTTGATAAAGCGATTGATAAGGGTGCAACTGTAATTGTTGTAGAAAAAGAAGTAACCTTAAGACAAGATGTTACTTATATTAAGGTTGATAATGGAAGAAGAGCTTTAGCTATAGCTGCAGCAAATTATTATGATAATCCTAGCAGAAAAATGAAAGTAATAGGTATTACAGGTACTAATGGTAAGACCACCTCTGCTTTTATGATTAAAGGTATTTTAGAGGAAGCAGGATATAAAGTTGGGTTAATTGGAACTATAGCTAATTATATTGGAAGTAGAGAAATTCATGCAGAAAGAACTACTCCTGAATCTTTAGAACTTCAAGAATTATTTAATGAAATGGTAAGTGAGAAGGTTGATTATTGTGTTATGGAAGTATCCTCTCACTCACTAGAACTTGATAGAGTATATGGAATAGAATTTACTGAAGGGATTTTTACTAATTTAACTCAAGATCATCTAGATTTTCATAAAACTTTTGAGAATTATTTTCTAGCTAAAAGTAAATTATTTAAGATGAGTAAAAATTCTATTATAAATGTAGATGATGAATATGGCAGAAGACTGGAAAATATGATATCTTCAGGGGTAACTACTTATTCGGTTAAAAGTGAAAGTATGTTAAAAGGTGAAAATATAGATTTAGAATCTACTGGAATAAAATTTCAAGTTAAGATTGATGAAAAGTTTAATGAATTTGTAGTTTCAATACCTGGAAGGTTTAATGTTTACAATGCACTAGGATGTATTGGAGCTACATTAAATGAAGGTGTAGATATAGATACTATCATTAAAGGTTTATTAAAGGTAACGGTACCGGGTAGATGTGAAAACTTGACATTAGGAAGAAATTTAAACTTTGAAGTAATTAGAGATTATTCACATACGCCAGATAGCCTTGAGAAAATATTAGAAAACTTAAGGGAACTTACAAAAGGAAGACTTATTTGTATATTTGGATGTGGTGGAGATAGGGATAAAACTAAACGTCCTATTATGGGTAAGATTGGAACTGAGCTTAGTGATATAGCTATAATAACTTCTGATAATCCAAGAAGTGAAGAACCTAAGGCAATTCTTGAAGATATTGTAGTCGGGGTAGAAAAAGATAACTATATATTAATTGAAAATAGAAAAGAAGCAATTAAAGAAGCAATGAAGATAGCAAAAAAAGATGATGTTATTGTAATTGCAGGTAAGGGACATGAAACATACCAAGTGCTTAAGGATAAAACTATTCACTTTGATGAAAGGGAGATAGTATTAGATTTGATTGAGGAGTTGAATTTGTAATGGAGAAAATTTTACTAAAGGACATCGTAAATTCTATAGATGGTAAAATTTTAGCAAAGGGAAATGTTAAGGAGTTTTCTAATGTAGTTATTGATAGTAGGAAAGTATCAAAAGGAGATATATTTTTTGCTATAAAAGGAGAAAATTTTGATGCTCATAATTTTATCGAGAATGTAATAGAAAATGGAGCTGGCTTATGCATTGTTCATGACATGAAGGATTATTCTAAATATGATGGAAGATGCAATGTGGTTTTAGTAAAGGATACTAAAAAAGCTCTTTTAGATTTAGCTGCTTTCTATATTAGCACATTAAATTTAAAAGTGATTGGAATTACTGGTTCAACAGGAAAAACATCTACAAAAGATTTAATTGCAGCAGCATTGAGTGAAAAATATAAGGTCTTTAAAACAAAGGGGAACTTTAATAATGACATAGGAATGCCTCTTATGATATTCAATCTTGATAGCACCTATGAGGTGGCTGTGTTAGAGATGGGAATGAGTAATCTTAAAGAAATTGAAGTGCTTGCAAAGACAGCTAAACCAGATATAGCTGTTATAACTAATGTTGGAACATCTCATTTAGAAAATTTAAAAACCAGGGAGAATATTTTAAAGGCAAAACTTGAAATTACTACTGACTTTAATAAAAATAATGTTCTTATAGTAAATGGAGATAATGATTTGCTACATGGATGTTCTTCAGAAAAATATAAAATTGTAAAAATTGGTATAGAACATGATTATAATTTTACAGGATGTGGAATAATAATAAATAGAGACAACGTTGAGTTTGAAGTAAAAGAGGAAAAAGATAAAGAAGCTCATAGTTTAAAAGTGCCAGTACCAGGAATCCATAATGTATTAAATTCTCTTTTAGCTGTTGCAGTAGCTAGGGAATTGAAAGTTAGTTATGAGGATATTCAAAAAGGTATAATGAATTTGGAGGCTACCTCTATGAGACTAGATGTTATAAAGGAAGATAAATTTACTATAATTAATGATTCCTATAATGCTAGTCCGGATTCAATGAAGGCTGCACTAGAAGTACTAAAGACATATGAAGGAAGAAAGATTGCTGTTCTTGGTACTATGAAAGAATTGGGTTCATCATCATCTAAGGCTCACGAGGAAGTTGGAGCTTATGCTAAAAGTTCTGGAGTTGAAAAAATATTTACCATAGGTGAATATAATGATGAATTTAAAAAGGGATTTGAAGATAAGAACTGTAGTTGTTATGACCATATGGATGAACTTATTATAGATTTAAAAAAAGAAATTAAAGAAAATGATGTTATTCTTATAAAAGCATCTAGATCTATGAAGTTTGAAAATATCGTAAAAGAACTACAAAGGAAAAATAATTAAGGAGGGATGGAATATGGATAGGTTAATATATTCTATTTTAGTTGCATTTATAGTATCTTTTGTAATTGCACCATTTATAATACCAGCATTACATAAGTTTAGATTTGGACAAAACATAAGAGAAGATGGACCACAGAGTCACCTTAAAAAACAAGGCACTCCTACTATGGGAGGGATTATTTTTATTATTGCTACTTGTATAACAATGATATTAATGCTTAGAAATCCACATGATGAGGCTATGCTTGCTTTATATGCACTATTAGCTTTTGGAGCTATAGGATTTTTAGATGATGGACTTAAAATAATTAAGAAGAAAAATGAAGGATTAAAGAGTTATCAAAAGATGATTTTACTTGTAGTAGTAGCTATTATCTTTGGAGTCTATGCATCTAATAAAATTGGAACTGATATTATGATTCCTTTTATAGGAAAGACATGGAACCTTAAAATTCTCTTTATTCCATTTATAGTTGTTTATTTTGCAGCAGTTACAAATGCAGTGAATTTAACAGATGGACTAGATGGATTATGTAGTTCAATTACTATTTTAGTAATGACTTTCTTTGCACTTGTAAGTATCTATATGGGATATTATACACTGGCAATTTTCTGTGGAATATTAGCAGGAGCTATTTTGGGATTTTTAAAGTACAATTCTTATCCAGCTCAGATTTTTATGGGTGATGGAGGTTCATTAGCTCTAGGTGGAGCTGTGGCTGCAGTTGCAATGATACTTAAGATGGAACTTATAGTTATCATAGTAGGTGGAATATACTTGATAGAAACGCTATCAGTTATAATTCAAGTTACATCTTTTAAATTAACTGGTAAGAGAGTATTTAAAATGGCACCATTACATCATCACTTTGAACTTAAAGGTTGGCATGAAAGTAAAATAGTTGCTGTATTTTCTATTGCTACAGTTGTATTATGTCTAATAGGTTTCCTAGGAATTATTCATTAATTGTAAGTTTAACACTGTAGGAGGAGTTAGATATGAAAAAACCCAAAGTTAAATTGGGAGAAATAGATTTTGTGCTCTTTAGTGTAATTATTCTTTTAGTTACTATAGGAGTTGTGATGGTTTATAGTGCCAGCTCATACTTTGCTGCTTTTAAATATAATAATGCAGAATACTTTTTATGGAGACAGCTTGCATGGGCAGTACTTGGTGTAATTGGAATGATAACTACTATGAACATCGATTATCATGTTTATAAAAAATATACCAGGGTTTTAATTTTGCTTACCTTTATAGCTCTTTGCTTAGTATTTTTATTTCCACCAGTAAAAGGTGCTCAAAGATGGATTAGATTAGGACCAGCATCCTTTCAGCCATCTGAGATTGCAAAGTATGTAGTTGTACTTTATGTAGCGAAAAGAATCTCTACTCATACCCAGGATATTAAAGATTTTGTTCGAGGAGTAATCCCTAATTTACTATTTGCAGGATTTATGGCGGGGATGATACTTGCAGAAAAAAATCTTAGTATAGCAACAGTTACTATTTTAGTTTGCGTTATAATGCTTTTTGTGGCAGGAACTAAACTTTGGCAAATGGGTCTACTAGGGGGAGGAGTTATAGCTGCTGGTTTAGCAGGAATATTTTTTGAACCCTACAGGCTGAAAAGACTTACTGGTTTCTTAGATCCATGGGCTGATGCACAAGATACTGGGTATCAACTAGTTCAGTCCCTTTTAGCCTTAGGTTCAGGAGGTTTGACAGGGGTAGGAATTGGTCAATCAAGACAGAAGTGTTTTTATATTCCTGAGCCTCACAATGACTTTATATTTTCTGTTATTGGAGAAGAACTTGGGTTTATTGGGTGCATGGTTATTATAACTCTATTTGTAATATTTTTATGGAGAGGTATAATGGCAGCAACTAAAGCAAAAGATATGTATGGATCATTACTTGCAACGGGGATTACTTCAGTAGTAATTCTTCAAAGTTTAATCAATGTAGCAGTTGTTAGTGGTTCGATGCCTGTAACAGGTGTTCCACTTCCCTTTATTAGTGCAGGAGGATCTTCTCTTGTTATAAATATGATATTTATGGGAGTTTTATTAAATGTAACGCGGCAAAATAATTATAAGTCCATATAGTAAAACATGAGCTCGATAATGTAATACGAACTTCCTAAAGTATATTAAAAATGCTATGGTATTTGTTACCATAGCATTTTTAATATTACAATTACCATGGAAAAATTAAGTTTTTACAATTTACAATAATAATTAATACTTTTGTAATGAATTTATACTACAGAAATGGTATGATATATGTTGTATATAGTAATTTTATTCATATAAGGTACAATAAAAAAATATTTTTAATTTGCTAAAGGTTCACTTCATTTATTTATATAGTATACGATTATGTATATGTGTTGTATTTTGTCTAGCAAAGTAATTGTTGTACGTGTTGCCACAAATAGGAAAATCGAAGGGCAAGGAATTTAGAATTTAAAGTTTAAGATGCTAAATGTAAAATGAATGTTGAAATTTCTTTGTTAATTCTAAATTCTAAATTATAAATTTTAAATTACAACTGAGTTGGGAGGTGGGTTAATGACAAATAAAAAAGAGAATTTTGGAAATTATATTATAAATAATAAGGAAGAATTGCTTCGTAAAAAGAAGCGTAAGATTGTAATAAAAAGGACATTCATTTTTTTAGTGCTTTTGATTGTTATTTCAGTGACGTTATGTCTTACATTACCTGTCTTTAACCTGCAAAATGTACTTGTTACTGGGAATAGTAAAGTTTCTGAAGAAGAAATATTAACTTTGAGTGCAATACAAGAAGGGACGAATGTATTCAAGATAAATACTAAAAACGTAGCAATTCAGGTAAAAGAAAATCCATATATTGAAAAAGTTAAGGTGAAAAGAAAATATCCTAATTCAATTAATATTGAAGTTGAAGAAAGAGTTAGGGCTTTTTATATAAAAACCGAGAATTCTTATTATATTATTGATGATAAGGGTTATGTACTTTCACAAGAAGCAGAACTTGAAGATCCATTTTTAATTGAATTAACAACAATTGATGAAGCTAATTTAGTAGTAGGCAAGCAAATCCAAGGATATGATGAAAATGGACTTAATAGTCTTGCATACATATTTGAATTTCTTAGGATAAATAATCTTTTTGATAGATATACTATTCCTAAAATAGAAATTAATAATTTTGTGTCTTTAAATTTATATATTAATGAAACATATTTAAAAATTGGTACTATGGATGATTTGTATAATAAATTATCTAGAGGATTTAACATTTTAAATAATGATGATGTTAAGGCTATGAAGGGCTATATAGATGTTAGCTTTGATGGAAACCCTGTAATATATAAGGCAGAATAAAATATCTTGATTTAAGGTGGAAAAGTCATTATCTAATAAATCATATTATGCAATGGAGGTAAAATTGAGTGAGAAAACTTATTTCTAAAATAAGTGTAGGACTTATTTTTTTAATGTTTGGATTTGTAATAATAACTCAACTAAATACTATAGATAAACAAAATGTTGGAGTGGCTAAAAAGGATGATACAAGTCCGGAAATTTTAGTGGAAAACGAACAATTAAAAAAAGAAAAAGAAGAGTTGCAAAAGAAAATCGAGGAGCTATCTAAAAAAGCTGAGGAGTATGAAAATGCTGCGGTGTCTAATACTGAAAGTGAAAAAGTTGCAGAAGAACTAAAAAAGACAAGGCTTAGAGCAGGCTTAACAGATGTGGAAGGACCTGGACTTGTTATTTATATTAATCCTAAAACTAGTATATATAATACAAAACCTCAAGCTTATAGTGTTAGAGATTTAGATTTACTTAATTTAGTTAATGAACTATATGCTGCAGGAGCAGAAGCTATTTCTATAAATGATATAAGACTTACGGGGAATGGTGGAATTAGAACAGCAGCAACTACAAATATATATGTTAATAATGAAAGAATATCTGCTCAATCACAAATTGTTGTAAAAGCTATAGGAGATAGAACAGTTTTAGAAAGCACAATGAAGTTTGCAGGTGTAATTACTGATGAACTTAATGCCAATTGCGATGTTATTTATGAAGGAAAAGATTCGTTGACAATAAATAAGAGCAATAGTGTTATTGAGTTTCAACATATAAAAGAAGTAAAAGATAAATAGGATTAGGAGTGAATTAATTAAATGATTGCAGTTGTTGGTCTAATAATTGGTATAATTTTAGGTATTGCATTTAATATCGACTTTCCAGTAAAACTTTCACCATATATATCAGTAGCAATTTTTGCTTGTATTGATTCTATTTTTGGAGCTATAAGAGCATCTCTTAATAAAGATTTTAGAGCAGATATCTTTGTATCAGGATTTTTTGCTAATGCTTTTTTATCAGCAGGGATGGTATATTTAGGAGATAAATTAGGATTGCCAGTATATTTGGCAGCTATTATTGTATTTGGTCAAAGAATTTTTAATAACTTTGCTGTAATTAGAAGACTTCTTATGGAAAGAATAAAACTACATCACTAAGGGGATATTCGGATGAGAGTTAATGAAGCTAATATATTTTTATTTATAGCTACAATTATTATAGGTATCTTAATTGCTATGAATTTTAACTTGGATGGGAAAGAAAGATTTCTGGATGTAGAGCAATATGAAGTTGCATATAATGAAAGATTGAAGTTGCAAAATGAGATTGGTGATTTAGAAAAAAAATATGATGAACTTTCTAATAAAATAGAAAAGTATGAAAGTGGAACAAAAACAGGATATGAAGTTATGGGAGATATGTATGAAGAAACAAGGAAAAATAAAATGTCCTTAGGTCTTTTGCCTGTTGAAGGGGATGGAATTAAAATTACACTAAATGATTCTTTAGATTATTTATCAGGTAAAACAACTGTTACACCTAATATGCTAATTCATGATTATGACTTAATAAGAGTAATTAATGATTTAAGAAGTGCTGGTGCAGAAGCTATTTCTGTTAATGGTTATAGAATTACATATTCATCTTCAACTTTGTGTGTAGGTTCAACTATTTCTTTAGATAAAATAAAGATTGGAGCACCTTTTTCAATAATTGCAATTGGTGATAAAGAAGCAATGAAAACCTATTTGGAAACCCAAGATAACTATGTTAATAAACTCAAACTTAGAACATGCTTTGTAGAAGTTGAGCCAGTGCACGATGTTAAGATTCAGTCCTATACTAAGAGCATGTCAGTACAATATTTAAGGCAAAAATAAAAAAAAAATAAAAATTTAATTCTATTAAAGGTTTTTTTAATTTTATGGAGAATAGAAATAAATATAATCATATTTTGCATTAAAAGCTGGGTTCCAACTTATGACGGGAGGAATTAATTTGTCTATTAGTGAAAATTATTTAAAACTTAAAGAGCAATTATCTGAAGGAGTTACCTTAATTTCCGTATCTAAAACTAGATCAGTTGAAGAAATTAAGACTGTATATGAGTTGGGAGAAAGAGATTTTGGAGAAAACAAGGTTCAGGAATTAATAGATAAGTACGAAAAATTACCTAAGGATATTAAATGGCACTTAATAGGCCATTTGCAAAGAAATAAAGTTAAGTACCTAGTAGGAAAAGTACATCTGATACATTCTCTAGATAGTATAAGATTGCTTGAGCAAATTGAAAAAGAATTTGGTAAGCAACAACAAATTGCCAATGCTTTAATCCAAATTAATATTGGAAGAGAAGAAAGTAAAACGGGAATTTTACTAGAGGATTTGAAAGAATTACTAGAAGCTAGCGAAAAATGTAACAATGTGAAAATAAAAGGTATTATGGTTACTATACCAAAGGGAGATCAGGAGAGTTGTAGATATTACTTTGATAAAACAAAAGAAATTTTTGATAATTTAAAATCTAAAAGTTATAAAAATATATCTATGGAAATTCTCTCTATGGGAATGACCGGTGACTACAAAGTAGCAATGAAGTCAGGTTCCAATATGATACGTATTGGAGAAGGCGTATTTGGAAAACGAAATTATGTAAATAATGATGTGAATAGTGATGGGAGGTAAATTATGGACATATTAAAGGGTCTTGGAAAACTAATAATGGGAGAAGACGAAGAAGAAGAAATATACGATGAAGAAAGAGAAGAAGCTGTGGACAGAGAAGAAGAGGATGAAATAGAAATAGAACCTTTTGTTAGTAAAAAACAAAATAAAATAGTCAACATTCATACTGCATCATCATCAAAAGTAGTTATAAGCAAACCTACAAATTATGATGAAGGTAAGGTTATTGTAGATAATTTAAAATCTAGAAGAATAATAATAGTTAATTTAAATGGCGTTGATAGTAAAGAAGGTCAAAGGATACTAGACTTTTTAATTGGTGCTATATATGCGTTAGAGGGTGGACTTCAGCCAGTTGAAAAGGGAGTGTTTATATTAACACCATCTAATATAGAAGTTAGTAGTGAATTAAAAAATGAATTAAGTTCTAAGGGTATATTTGGAAATCTAAAGTAGTATTTATACTTTTAATATGCTTTTGCGGATTAATGGAGCAGAAATATGGAAAAGCAAGAATTTTTAGCTATGTTTAATGGATATGATAAAAACTATATATCTAGTTTATATGAAGATATTAAATTGTGCAGAAATATTGAATGTGACATATATACAAAGGAATTTGTGACTCCAGACATATATTATAAGCTGAAAAAAAATGAGTTTAAAATGGGAGTTACTGTTTCGGGATATGGTGTTTTTGAAGATTGTGAAAGAAGAATGATATGTTTTTCTGTAGGAGAATACCTTGATAAATATTACGAAGTGGATGTAATTGAAATAAAAAATAAATCAAAATTTAAAGTGCTAAGCCATAAAGATTATTTAGGTTCAATAATGGCACTGGGAATTAAAAGAGAGTTATTTGGAGATTTAGTCGTTGATGGTGACTGTTGTTACTTGCCAACGTCTAAATCAATTTCTAAATATATTTTAGATAATCTATTAGTTGTGGGAAATTCTCCTTGCGATTTGAAGATTATAGATATAAATAAAAATAATATTCCTAAAATAAATTTTGAAAATAAAAACATCATTGTAACATCCCTTCGGGTTGATAATATGGTTTCAAGTATATGCAATATTTCAAGGTCTAAAAGTAATGTTTTAATTGAAAGCGGAGTTGTTTTAATTAATTATCTTTCCTGCGTGAAAAAAGAGAAATTATTAGAAGTTAATGATACAATTACCATAAGAGGGTATGGTAAGTTTAAGTTTGTTTCTATAGTTGGTGAAACAGGTAAAGGAAGAATTAAAGTAGTTGTAGGTAAATATATATGAGTAAAATTTTTAAGAATGTACTTATTATGGGAATTGAATCTTAATATGATTAAGAATCTAAAATTGTAGATTGTTAATTGTAACATATATATTAGTGAGAGGTGAATAGCATGAAGATAACATCAATGGATATAATGAATAAAGAATTTAAAAAGGGGATGAGAGGCTACAATATTGATGAAGTAGATGAATTCTTAGAAAAAGTAGCTGAAGATTATGAAACAGTTTATAAAGAGAATGCTATCTTAAAAGAAAAGTTGGAAGTATTCCAAGATAAACTTGATCATTACTCAAAAATTGAAAATACTATACAAAGCACGTTGTTATTAGCTCAAAATGCAGCAGAACAAGCAAAGCAAAGTTCTCAATCAGAGGCAGAGTTAATAATTATGAATGCCAATGAAAGTGCTAAAAAAATATTAGATAAAGCACATGGTGGAGTTTTATCTATAAATGAAGAATTTGATAAAACTAAACAAGAGTTTGTTAAGTTTAGAAGTAAATATAGAAACTTTATGGCCACTCAAATGGAAATGTTTGAAGCTTTAGAAAAAGACTTTGATAAGAATTATAATATTACTACTACATCAAGTGAAGAAGCTAAGACAGAAGTGACTAATCCGGTAAATGAAGAAAAAACTGTTGAAAGTTTTGATTATGATACTGCTGAGATTGAAGATATTAAGAGTTTCTTTGTAGACAAGTAAATTGAAGTAGAGTGAAAAGTGAATAGTGAAGAGTGAAAAGCTAAGAAGAATTTTAAGCTGAAATTATATAATCAGTGGAAAAATCTCTTAGCTTTTATTTTTTAGTTCTTAGTTTTTAATACAGAGTTTTTAGGTATATCCTTGACATATGTGATATAATAGGTGTGAAGAATTTTGTATTGTAGGAGGATGTTATGAAAGTTGGAATTATAGGAGCTATGCAAGAAGAGGTATCTTCTTTAATAGCAGATATGAATATAAAAAATAAATTAAATAAGGCATCAATGGTATTTAATGAAGGAACTATATATGATAGAGATGTAGTTATAGTTGTTAGTGGAATTGGAAAGGTTAATGCTGCAATTTGTACACAAATTCTTATTGATGAATTTGATGTGGATGCAGTAATTAATGTTGGAATTGCTGGAGGTATAGGAGAGAATGTATATCCAGGAGATGTTGTAATTGCAGAGGACTTAGTGCAACATGATATGGATGCAGTTGGTTTTGGATATCCCTTTGGACAAATACCAAGAATGGATGTATTTTCATTTAAATGTGATGAGCAATTAGTTAAATGTGCAAAGGATGCTTGCGATAAAATAAGCGATATAAATGTATTTACTGGAAGAATAGTTTCTGGAGATCAGTTTGTTGCAGATGTACAAAAAATTAGATGGTTAAAAGCTAAATTTGATGCTATTTCATGTGAAATGGAAGGAGCAAGTATAGCCCATGTAGCTCATTTAAATAATAAAAAGTTTGTAATTATTAGATCAATTTCTGATAATGCAGATAATGGGGCACATATGGATTATGATAAGTTTGAAGCATTAGCAGTTCAAAATTCTAATAAAATACTTCGTTCTATGCTACAATCTATGTAGGTGATATTTTATGGAAAAAATTATTTCAGACAAAAGAAGTGGCCATAGCTTAAAAGTTATGGTAAAGGATATAACAATAGGTGGAGATGAATTAGTATTTATTTCAGGACCTTGTGCTGTAGAAGACTATGAAAAAATGAAGCAAATATGTAAGGGGCTTAAGGATAAGGGTGTACAAATTCTTAGAGCTGGGGCATATAAACCTAGAACTTCTCCCTATGATTTTCAAGGCTTAGGACTTGAAGGGTTAAAGATATTAAGAAAAGTAGGAGACGAGTTTAAAATGCCAGTAGTATCTGAGATTATGGATGCTAGAGATATTGAAGAATCCCTTAAGTACATAGATATGGTTCAAGTTGGATCTAGAAATATGTATAATTACACGCTGCTTAAAGAACTTGGAAAACTTAAAGTTCCTGTTTTATTAAAACGTGGAATGAGTGCAACACTAATGGAGTGGTTGTATGCTGCAGAATATGTGTTAAAAGAAGGTAATGAAAATGTAGTTCTTTGTGAAAGAGGAATTAGAACCTTTGAAACAAGTACTAGAAATACTTTGGATTTAAACTCTGTAGCAATAATTAAAGATAATTACAGATTACCTGTAATCGTAGATCCTAGCCATGGAACAGGAAGAAGAGAGTTAGTTTCTTCTATGAGCAACGCTGCAGTTGCATCTGGAGCTGATGGACTTATAATAGAGAGTCATGTTTGCCCAGATAATTCTATATCTGATGCAAGGCAAACTATAGATATAGAATCTGTAGGAAAAATTATAGATAAATGTACAAAAATTAAAGCTTTGTTATAAAAAGATAGCATAAATCAATTAATATTGGTTTATGCTTTATATAACCATGTAAAGTTTTTAATAAAGGGGGAACCAAGTTGATTCTTACAATATCAATAATCATTATAGGATTATTATTAGATAGGTTTACTAAACTATGGGCAATAGCATCCTTAAAAGGTACTGAGGGTATTTCAGTAATTAAAGGATTCTTTACTTTAGATTACTTAGAAAATCGTGGTGCAGCCTTTGGCATGCTGCAAAACAAGCAATGGTTATTTGTAATAATAGCTGGAGCAGTTATTATATTTATGATTGCATATTTAATTAAGAAAAGACCATCATTTAAATTAACAAGTATTTCAATGGCTTTGATTATTTCAGGGGGAATTGGAAATCTTATAGATAGAGTTTATTATAACTATGTAGTTGATTTTATTATGTTACATTATAAAGATGCATATTATTTTCCTACTTTTAACGTAGCAGATGTACTTACATGTGTTGGAACCTTCTTTTTACTAATATGCATTTTAAAGGATGAGATATAATGGAAACTAAAGTATATACAGTAGAAGAAGAAATGATAGGAAAAAGATTAGATGTTTTTGTTACAGAAAATTATGAGGAAATGTCTAGATCTTTTGTTCAAGGATTAATTGAAAAAGGAAATATAAAGGTTAATGGAAATCTAAAGAAAAGTAATTATAAATTAAGAAGAGATGACAGGATTGAAATCGAAGAAGTAGAACCTGTTGAGTTAGAAGTAGAAGCAGAGAATATACCAATGGACATTGTCTATGAAGATAGTGATGTTATTGTTATAAATAAGCCTCAAGATATGGTGGTTCATCCGGCACCGGGGAATTATAGTGGAACTCTTGTAAATGGTCTTTTATATCATTGTAAAGACCTATCTGGTATAAATGGAGTTATTAGACCTGGAATAGTTCATAGAATAGATAAGGACACTTCTGGAGTGCTAGTTATTGCTAAAAATGATAAAGCACATAATTCTTTGGCTATGCAATTAAAAGATCATTCAATGACAAGGGCTTATTATGCTATTGTAGAAGGTATAATTAAAGAGGATGAAGGTACAATTAGAACTAATATTGGACGACACCCAGTTGAACGAATAAAAATGGCTGTTGTTAGAGATGGAAAAGAAGCTGTTACTCACTTTAAAGTTATAGAGAGGTTTAAAAATAATACTTTAGTTGAATGTAGGCTAGAAACTGGTAGAACACATCAAATTAGAGTTCATATGGCATATATACATCATCCACTTATAGGTGATCCTGTATATGGTCATAAAAAACAGAGATTTAAACTTCAGGGTCAGGCACTGCATGCTAAAATTTTAGGATTTATTCATCCTACAACAGGAAAGTATATGGAATTTAATTCTCAACTTCCTGCTTATTTTGAGGAAGTTTTAGATAAGTTAAGGAAGGAAGTATAAGGAGGAATTTTCGTGGAATTAAAATCAGAATTAATGGATCAAAAAGCTATACATAGAACCCTTACAAGAATTGCACATGAAATTACAGAGAAAAATAAAGGTACAGAAAATTTAGTATTGCTTGGTATAAAATCAAGAGGGGTACCACTAGCTCATAGAATTGCAGATTTAATAGAAAAATTTGAAGATGCAAAGGTAGAGGTTGGAAGTATTGATATTACTAAATATAGAGACGATTTAACAAGACCAGAAAATTTAAAAGAACATAACAGTATCAATTATGAAGGCGATATTACTGGTAAGAAAATTGTTCTAGTTGATGATGTGCTTTATACAGGTAGAAGTGTTAGAGCAGCTATTGATGCTATAATTGATATGGGAAGACCAGAAATGATTCAACTTGCAGTTTTAATTGATAGAGGCCATAGAGAACTTCCAATTAGAGCTGATTATGTAGGTAAAAATATCCCTACATCTAGAAAAGAAGATATATCAGTAAAACTTGTGGAGATGGATGGAACAGATACTGTAGGTCTATATGATAATATTTAGGAGAAAAAACGTATGTATAATATAATGGTAACTACCACCTTTGGTATTGAAGCTATTACTGCCAAAGAGTTAAAAAACTTAGGATATGAAGATTTAAAAGTTGAAAATGGTAAAATTACTTTTGAAGGGGATGAGATGGATATTGCAATTTGTAATATTCATTTAAGAACAGCTGAAAGAGTATTTATTCAAATGGCTGAATTCAAAGCTACATCCTTTGAAGAATTATTTCAAGGAACAAAAAAAGTACAATGGGATAAATTAATTCCTATTGATGGGAAGATGCATATAATAGGGAAATCAGTAAAATCAATGCTTCATAGTGTTCCGGATTGTCAAGGTATTGTAAAAAAAGCCGTTGTTGAAAAAATGAAAGAAAGATATAATACTAATTGGTTCAGTGAAGATGGACCAGTGTTTAAAATTGAAGTTGCTATTTTAAAAGATATAGTTACACTAGCTATAGATACATCAGGTGTGGGACTTCATAAAAGAGGTTATAGAGAAAATGCAGGTACAGCACCGTTAAAAGAAACACTTGCAGCATCTTTAGTGCTAATATCTAAATACAATGGGGATGAGCTTTTAATTGATCCTTTCTGTGGTTCAGGAACCATACCAATTGAAGCGGCTTTAATTGCTAAAAATATGGCACCTGGTGTTAACAGACATTTTGTATCTGAGACTTGGCCAACTTTTGATAAAGAGATATGGGAACAAGTTAGAGATGGTGCTAGAAGATCAGTAAATAAGAAAGAAGTTGTAATTGAAGCATCTGATATTGATGGTAGAATATTAAGGACTGCTAGAGATAATGCTCGTAAAGCAGGTGTTGAAGACATTATACATTTTCAGAAATTAGATATGGCAAATGTTAGCTCTAAAAAGAAATGTGGAATGATAATAACTAATCCACCTTATGGAGAGCGTTTGATGGATAAAGAAGAAGTAAAAAAATTATACACTACATTTTCAGGTGTATATAAAAATCTTAATGATTGGTCTTGTTATGTATTAACATCCTATGAAGATTTTCAAAGAGATTTTGGAAAAAAAGCAGACAAGAATAGAAAGCTTTATAATGGAAGACTTCAATGCTATTACTATCAATATAACCCTAAAAAGTAGGGAAGAGTGAAGAAGTAAGAGTGAAGAGTGAAAAGTGAAAGATGGGATTTCTTAAGGAAATCCCTATATTTTTTATAAATTGTGTTATTATTACTTTGTAAAGAAACTTATAATTTGAATTGTTTAGACTCATTGTATATTTATAATTGTAATGCAGAGCCAATAAAAAGATGCTTCGATGTTAAAATCAAAGCATCTTTTTTTATATTTTTAAATAAAATTAGATTTCTTTTAAATCAAGTTTTTTTGGATCTACATAAATTGTCTTGTTTGTTGAGTAGGTTACCATTCCTGGTTTTCCTTTAGGTATTTTTTTAACGTTTCTTACTTCTGTATAGTCAATTGGAATTTTAGTAGAATTTTTTCCCTTGCTATAATAAGCAGCTAATGTTGCAGCCTCTAAAAGGGTGCTATCAGGAACATTACCTGTATTTTTAACAATTACATGCGAACCTGGGATGTTTTTTATATGCATCCAAATATCATTGTTATGAGCAAACTTTAAAGTTAAATAATCATTTTGAATATTGTTTTTACCAACATATATATCTATACCATCACTAGATAGATAGTGATGAGGTTTTGATGGCTTATCTTTTTTATTTTTCATTGATTTTTTAAAGGCTATGTAGCCTGTTTCTACAAGTTCACTTCTAATATCTTCTAACTCTTTATAATTATCCGCATTTTCAATATTTGTTACAACGGATTCTAAGTAAGTTTTTTCATCTTCGGCTAATTCAATTTGAATTAAAGCATTTTCCTCAGCTTTTTTTAACTTATTATATTTTTTAAAGTATTTTTGTGCATTTTCTGATGGCGTTTTATTTACATCAAGAGGTATCTCTACGGTATCTCCATTTTCACTATAATAATTTATTACAGTTACAGATTTGTCGCCTCTTTTTATGTTATAAATATTTGATGTAATAAGTTCTCCATATAAATTGTATTTTGGCTTTTCTTCACAGTCAATTAAGGTTTTATTTAGTATATTTAATTTTTTCTCAACTCTGTCTAAGTTATTAAGTACAACTTTTTGAGTGTCATGACTTTTACTCTGTAGCCTATTAACTTTGTCTCTTTCATAATAGAAGTCCTCTAGTAACTTACTAGGGGATTCGAATTTTATGGAAGTTATATTTTCATCTGTGAGATGAGTTAATAATATACAGTGGAATTCTTTAAGTTCATTATTTGAGCTGTAACTAAATAATTCATAGGAACCATTTTTAAGTGGATTAAATATTTTTGATATACTTTCATAAATCTCATTTAAATTATCTAAGCATAGTGAAATATTATCCTTTTTTAATCTATAAATGATTTCTTTTGAAATAGGTTTGCTAAAGCCATCAAAAACTTTAGAAATAATTTTTTCATCAAGTTCACTTATTTCATCATCTATATTTTGAACTTTTTCGTTGAAATCTTCAAATGTACATTGAAAGATATTAATTCTATTGCTTTTTGGAGGATAAACATATTCAATTCCAGGGAAAAGAGATCTATAACTATTTATATCAGGAGTTATATGTTTAATTGAATCCATTATTAAGTTATCTCTTTTTCTCACAAGAGTTATATTACTATGACGACCCATTATTTCAATAATCAAAGTATAAATACTGTTAAATCCTAAATCGTCACTGCTTTCAAAGTCTAGAAAAAGAACTCTATCATTATTAAGTTGAGTTACATCTTTTAAAACAGCAGTATTTAAATATTTTCTAAGTACCATACAAAATACAGGAGCTTTTATAGGGCTCTCCTTTGTATAACTAGTGAAATTAACTTTAGGATATGAGGCGTTAGCACTGAGTTGAAGTTTTACTGCTTTTCTATTTATTTTAAAACTAATAATTATTTCGTCCTTTTCAGGTTGGGTTATTTTATCAACTCTACAGTTTAGTAAGGTATCTTTTATTTCCTTACATAACGCACTGAGATATAGTCCATCTAATGCCATGTAAATCATTCCTTTCAAGAATAGTTGTAGGTTATGTTAAAATTATGGTGAACCTACGCATTCTAATTTAGCTTATATAATCTAAAGTATATCACTATTATTTTAGAAATAAAACCATAAGTGGATTGTTGATATTTAAATGATATATAAGTTATGATTAAGATGTTATGAAATTGAAAAACTTTGTAGTAAAATAGAATGAGTGATAAAAACAGCAGTGACTTATAAGGAAGTGGAAATTTGGAAAATAGAATTAAATCGGTTTTAAAACAATATTATGGATATAAAGAATTTAGAAAGGGTCAAGAGGAGGTAATAGAAAGTATATTAGAGGGTAGAGATGTGCTTACTATTATGTCTACTGGTAGTGGAAAATCTATATGTTACCAGATTCCAGCATTGATTTTGGAAGGCCTTACTATAGTGGTGTCTCCTTTAATATCTTTAATGAAGGATCAGGTTGATACATTATGTGATATAGGAATAGATGCAGCATACATAAATAGTTCTCTATCTACTAGTGACTTTAATAACGTATTACAAGGAATTAAAGAGGAGAGATATAAAATTCTTTATATCGCACCAGAACGATTGGAGAGTTATGAATTTATAAATATAATATCTTCAGTTAAAGTTAGTCAAATAGCGATAGACGAGGCACACTGTGTATCTCAATGGGGCCATGATTTTCGTGGTAGTTATAGAAAAATTGCAGCCTTTATTGAGTTACTTAAGGTTAGACCAATAGTAACTGCATTTACAGCAACGGCATCTTTAGAAGTGAGAAGAGATGTTGTAAAGTTATTAAGACTTGAAAATCCAAAGATTTTTATATCTGGGTTTGATAGAGAAAATCTCTCTATTACTATAGTTAAATCGGAAAATAAGAGAAAGTATATTTATAAATATTTAAAGGAAAATGATGATCAAAGTGGTATTATATATGCGGCAACAAGAAAAGAAGTTGATAATGTATATGAAGATCTTTTGGGAAAGGGATACAGTGTTACTAGATATCATGGTGGACTTTCCGATGAGGAGAGAAGAGAAAACCAAGAAAACTTTATTTATGATAGAGTAAGAATTATGGTAGCTACAAATGCCTTTGGAATGGGAATTGATAAGTCTAATATTAGATTTATAATTCACTATAATATGCCAAAGAATATTGAAGGATATTATCAAGAGATTGGAAGAGCAGGTAGGGATGGAGAAGTTAGTAGTTGTATACTTTTATTTTCACCTGGAGATATTCATATTCAAAAGTACTTAATTGAAATTAGTATGGACAATCTAGAAAGAAAAGAACATCAGTATAAAACATTGCAGCAAATGGTTGATTTTGTTTATAGTAATTCCTGCTATAGAAAGTATTTACTTAATTATTTTGGAGAAGAATATGAAAAAGAATGTGGGAATTGTAGTAATTGTTTAAATGAAGGAGAAGTTATTGATAAGACAGTAGATGCACAAAAGGTAATGTCATGCATATATAGAATGAACCAAGGTTATGGAAGTACTATGGTTATAGATGTACTGAGGGGATCTAAAAATAAAAAAGTGTTACATATGAATTTCGATAGTTTATCCACCTATGGAATAATGAAAGATTATTCTAGTGATGAATTGAAGACTTTTTTAAATACTCTAGTCTCCCATGGATATATCAGTCAAGGTGGAGGAACTTATCCTGTTTTAGCACTGAATAATAAGTCTATGGATGTAATTAAGAATAAAGAAAAGGTTATGTTTAAGGAGTTTAAAGTTAAAGTTAAACAAAATGATAATAATGAATTGTTTGAAGTTCTTCGAAAGCTTAGATATAATCTAGCAAAAGAAGCTGGAATTCCTCCATATATTATATTTGGAGATGGTACACTTAAGGAAATGAGCACAAAAATTCCTAAGAATAAAGAAGAGTTTTTGGAGATTTCTGGTGTTGGGGAAGTAAAGTATGAAAGATATGGTGAAAAATTTAAAGAAACTATTTTAGATTATATTAAGGAATCAGGGTTATAAATTATTTTACTTATTTGAAATGGAGGTAACTATGAATAAATTAGAATTTATTAAGATGCAAGGAGCAGGAAATGACTTTATTGTATTTGAAGATATAAAGGAAAAGTATAAAGATTTAAATTCCTTGGCGTTAAAGTTATGTGATAGGAATTTTGGTATTGGTGGAGATGGAATTTTAGTTGTAAGGTCAAGTTCCGTTGCCGATATACAAATGGTTATAATTAATGCTGATGGTTCTTATGCTGGTATGTGCGGAAATGGTATAAGATGCTTTGCAAAATATGTATATGAAAAGAAGCTAGTGGATAAAAAAGTTTTCTTCGTTGAAACTGGAGATGGAATAAAGAAATGTGAACTTTTTCTAGAAGGTGAAAATGTAACTGGTGTTAAAATTAATATGGGTCTACCTTCTTTTGAACCAAGTAAGATACCTGCTCTAGGAGAAGATAAGATTATAAAAAAATCTATTAATATAAAGGGCAAAAAATATGAAATAAATAGTTTATTACTTGGAGTTCCTCATACAGTAATTTTAACTAAAGATAGTGAGTTTAAGGTGGATGAAGGTGCAGATATAGAAAAGTATGAGCTATTCCCAAGTGGAACTAATGTTAACTTTTGCAGAATAATAGATGATACAGCCATAAAGGTTGATACATGGGAAAGAGGGGCCGGGGCTACCTTGGCATGTGGAACAGGCTGTTGTAGTTCAGCAGTCATTTGCAATAAGTTAGGATTGACAGGAAAGTCAGTAAAGGTAATTGCCCCAGGTGGGATATTAAAGGTGGATATAGAAGAAGAGGGAGTAATGATGACTGGACCGGCAATGAACGTATTTGAAGGAGAAATAACTATTTAGTAGTAGCAAAATTTATTTTATATAAGAATTGTAACGGAGTGGAGCGTTACTGAGGGTGGAGATTCCTATGGGGATCTCTATTTTTTTATGTAAATTTTCTGTATTTTGAATAAATGTGTAAAATATGTAAAGTATTTAAATATAGTGATAAATGAAACATAAAATTATTAAATAAGTTTCTTTAAAATATAAGGAAGAAGAATTAATGTGAATAAGATTTTAGATTTGGACTTGATTTGTATCAATAAAAAAGCTGTAAATATGGTTTCTAAAAAAATATGTGAAGATTATAGTGTGTTTCCATATGAGATAGAAAAAAATAAGATTTTTCTAGTTTCTTATGAATTTTTAAATAAAGAGAGAATAATTCAATTAGAATTCTTATTAAAGTTATCTGTAGATATTAAGTTGTGTACTAAGGAACAACTGTGGAAATATTTGAGTGTATATTATGAAGAGGATTTTAGAAGCGAGGTTACAAAGAAAATAGATAAAACTAATAAGGGAACGACTTCTATGGTTTCAAGAAGCGTTAATAGTCCGGCATCTAGAGTGCTAGAATCATTACTAGAAGAAGGGGTTTCTAGAAATGCTAGTGATATTCATTTAGAACCTAATTCAAGCAATGTGATAATACGATTTAGAATAGATGGAAGTTTAAAAGTAATAACTAAGTTAGAAAAATCTATATATGAAACCTTAGTTAGTAGAATTAAAATTCTTGGAAATATGGATATTGCCATAAAATATATGCCTCAAGATGGAGAAATATATATGAATTTTCATGAGGAGGAGTATCATTTTAGAGTTTCTACACTGCCAACAATATATGGTGAAAAAATTGTACTAAGGATACTTAAGAAAAGTAAGGAGTTATTAAGGTTAAAAAATCTTGGTTTTTTGGAAAATGACTATTATACACTAAAAAATGCTATTAATTTAAAACAAGGTCTAATCATTGTAACAGGAGCTACAGGAAGTGGGAAAACAACTACTTTATATTCCTTTATTAATGAAATTTCTAGTGAAAGCAAAAATATTATTACATTAGAGAAACCTGTTGAGTGTCAACTTAATGGAATTAACCAAGTGTCCATAGATGGATTAGGTAAAAATAGTTATGAGGATATAATTAAGACTGTATTAAGACAAGATCCAGATGTAATTATGATTGGTGAAATATTGGATAGAAATACTGCTGAAGTGGCTATTAATGCTGCACTTACAGGACATTTAGTTTTAACAACACTACATACTAACGATGCTATATCTACATTAATAAGACTAAAGAATATGGGAATAGATATGGAATTAATAAGGGATTCTTTAACATTAATTGTTTCTCAAAGGTTAACTAGGTGTATATGTCCAGATTGTAAGGAAAGTTATGAGCTTTCAGCAAAGGAAATGGATATTTTAAACGTGAAGAATAAGACTATAGGCTACAAAGGAAAAGGTTGTGGGAAATGTAATGGAACAGGCTATAAAGGACGTACTGTTGCCTATGAAATATTAGTTGTTTATAAATGGCTAAAGGAAATTATAGGAATATGTGATGAAGGTATTTTAAGGGAAAGATGCAAGGATGCTAATATAGAAACTATTGAGGATAATTTTAAAAGGCTAGTTAAAGAAGGTATTACTACAGTAGATGAATATTTTATCAACATGCAAAATTACAACATAGAAAAGATTGTGGGAAGAGATTATGGAATATAAATTTAAAGGCTATGGTGAAAGTGAAAAGATAATAAAGGGTAAGTTATATAGAAAAAAAGCAAGTGGGAAAACTCTATCCACCTTTGCTAGAACCATGAAAAATAATATGAAGGCAGGAATACCTTTGTTAATGGCTTTAAAGTTGAT
The DNA here is from genome assembly GCA_900548455.1 of uncultured Clostridium sp. GTDB lineage: Bacteria > Bacillota > Clostridia > Clostridiales > Clostridiaceae > Clostridium_J. The sequence continues at coordinate 7,699 of URKQ01000007.1, read as the reverse complement.
TAAAAAGCAGTTTTCAAAGGAAAGTTTAGGGGAAGGCTTAGAAAAAGTTGTTGTAAAGATTGAAGAAGGAAGTTCCTTAAAAGATGCCTTTGAAAAATCAGGGGATTGTTTTCCACAATTTTTTAAAACTATGATTTTCATTGGAGAGGAAAGCGGTAATCTTCAGGAAATTTTTGAATTTTTAGAAGCGTACTATATGAAAGAATATAAAAGAAGAAAAAAGATTATTAATGTAAGTATATATCCTATATTTGTGCTAATATTTGGAATAGTCATGGGGACTATAATAATCACTAAAGTACTTCCTAAAATTATTTCTACCATTGTAGTAGGTAATAAAAAAATACCTGGTATTACAAGGTTTTATTTAGCTATTTCTAGCTGTTTTAATAAGTATGGGATTATTATAATTATTTTAATTGCCCTTATTATTTTATTTATGTGCTCGTTTTGTAAAAAGAAGGGACCAAGTATTTACCTTGAAAAATTTAAGTATAAACTGCCTTTAATTAAGAATATAGTTAAAAAAAAGTTCTCATGTAGATTTACATTATCATTATCTATGCTTTTAAAAAGTGGAGTGGATTTTAAATCAGCTATAGAAATTTTAGGTTGCTGTGAAAATGAATATTTAAAAGAGAAATTGAAGGCTACACTAGAGTATCTTACAAAGGGAGAAAATTTATATTCATCAATGAAAGCAGCAGATATTTTCCCAGAATATTTATTGAGTAGTATATACATAGGTGAGATAAATGGAAGCTTAGATGATGTACTTATAATGTCTAATGAGATTTATGAAGAAGAACTACAAATGGATTTAGATAGAATTATAAGCTATATGGAGCCAACTTTAATGATATTGGTTGGACTTTTTGTGTTTTCTATTGTTTTAGCTATAATGCTTCCCATGATTTCAACTTATGATATATCATTTTAGGAGATAGAAAAATGAAGGGATATACATTAATTGAAATAATAATTGTTTTAGCAATATTGTCATCTATTAATCTTATAGTTTTGCCTAATTTATCAACTACAAGTAGCAAAAGGGAAGAGATAGATTTAAATAATGCAATGTATGAAACAATAGACGTCATTAATTTATGCAAGTGTTGTAGCAGGTGCAAAAAGGTGAATTCTCAAATAAAAATAGTGGATAATAAATTAAAGTATTATGAAAATCTGGAATTAAAAGATACATATTCTTTGCCAGAATCCATACGTTTTACTAAAGGTAATGTTGATACTTTAAGTATTGATTATAACGGAAATATTAAAGAAAAAGGTACTATTAATTTAGAAAGTAAAAAAGGCAAAAAAAAGATAATTACAATAAAGGTGGGAACGGGGTATGTTAGTGAGCAAAAACCCAGGTAGTTCATTAATTAATTGCATATTAGCTATTTTTATTTTTTCAATGGTATTTATATGTATAGCTTGTTTTTATGGGGTACAGGTAAGATATATGGAAAAAGAAAAGCAGATGTTAAAATCAACCTACGTTCTAGAGTATTTAAGAAATGATATTATGTGTAATTGGAGCTATGATGATTTGATAAAAAGTTTTTGTGACAAAGATATTGATATTTCTCAGACAGGAATTGAGAAATTATCTAATTTTACTGATTGCCATGAAATTGTAAATTCAGATTCCTTAGTGGAAGGAGAGTATATTCATGTTGAAGCAATAGAAGATGATGAAAATGGTATTATAGATTTTAAAATGTATTACCACTATTATGAACAAGTTATTCAGTGTTGCTTTTGCAGAGGAAATTATGAAAAAACGTAAAGGATTAACTTTAATAGAAGTATTATTAGCGCTTATGATCAATGTTGCTATAGTTATGCTAATGTGTGGGACATATAGATTTTGGACAATTATTCAAAGAGATTCTAAAAGTAGAAATTTAATTTCAGCATATGAATCACTTATGTATATGGATTATTACATTAAAACTATAGGAGAAAAAGTTGAAGTTAAAGATAACTGTATAGATATTTTTAGTAGTGAAGATAAGAAGGATATAATACTTAAAAAGGATGATGAGTTAAGAATATATTATATGGATTCGTCTGTAGATATGAAAGGAAATAAAACTTATACCTATCAGCCCATTTTATATGATGTTAAAGAATTTACTGTTTCTCAAAGGAATAATGTATTAGAAGTTAAGATTGAGATGGAAGACGGTTTGGAGGTAAAAAAGACAATTGGAGAGAATTAGGAGCAAGGGGTTATTTAATAAAAGGAAAAAAGGTTGGATTTTAATATATGTTCTTATAGTAGTAGGTCTGCTGTTTTATTTATTAACTCTTTCTACTTTTAATCACAATAGACAATGGGATTATATAACAAATTACTGTGAAAATATTTTGAGTGAAGATAGTGCATTAGAAGATAGAGAGTATCTAATGAGTAAGTTTAATTCATATATGGAATCAAATATTGCTGAAATAGAAAAGGAATCTATACCGGTTTTCTTTGAAAATATAAAATCAAGTAAGGTTCTTAATACAAGTAAAGGGAGCATTGAGTATTTTCCTATGGAAGAAGAATTTGAAGTGCAAACTAAAGAAAGGACATATAGATTTTGTATAGTAATTGAGGGAAATAATATAAAATATCATTTTAGGTGAGGAAAATTATGTTTAAAAGTTATTATATTTCTGCTTGTGGTGGAGCATGTGAAAAAGTTTTTATTAATAAGTTTAGAAAGAGTAGTAGAATTACATTCTTGGAAGATAGTGAAGTATCTTTAAAAGTTTTAGAGGGAAGTAGAAAAAAGTGGCTTATTGAAGGGGAAAAGATATATTCATTTACAATCAAGGTTCATATTTTTAATTTAGCCCATATATATGAACAAGTAATAAGTGAAATTAGAAGTAGATTCTATGAAATAGATGATATGTTATTTGATTATAGGATTTTATTTGCTAAAAAAAGTTTCGTAATTATTGGGATATATTGTGTTAACGGAAGAAATTTAATTTTAACAGACGGTATAGGTTTGAAAAAAGTTAAGTTTAAATCTATAGAACCTATTCAAGTAATATACAATAATTTTTTTAGAAGAAAAATTAAATCAAAGTGTTATGCTTTTATTTTTAAGATTAATAGCTATATTTATTTTTTGAATATTGAAAATAACTTTATTTTAAATAATGAAGTTATAAACTTGGAATATGATTTTAATAAAGATAATTTTAAGTTACTTTTTAAAAATTATCAGGATATCTACGTAATGGAAAATGGATTTTTAAAAGGTCCTTATGATTATATGGAGATGATTAATAAAGATGAAATATGCATTTTTTCCTAAATGGTATATAGATATTAAATCTAAAAGAAATGAAAAAGATATAAGGGCTATTTTAGTTTTATGTATATGTGTCAATTTATTTTTAATTGGGGATATATGTATGGGGACATTTGACGTGGTTACAAAAAGTGGGTTGTTAGAAAGAAGTGCCAAGATAAAGGGAAATAATATGTTAGATAATATTAATAATGAAGAAATTAAAGATAAGGTTTTTGATAAAGCAACATCTATTAGTCATGTAGTTAAAGATAATAACATGGAATTAATTTCAATGGATATTTTAGAAAATGACATTCTTCTTTCTTTAGCTACGGATGAAAATATAAGTTATAAAAATATTATAAAAGCGTTTGAAGATAAATATATAATTTTAGAAGTTTCATCCATTGATTCAAAAGATGGGAAAAATAAAATAAATATGAAGGTTAAAGTAAATGAATAAATGTAAACTAGTAAAGATAATTATTACTTTTATTACCGTTATTATTATTATTGTATGGTTAAATTTAAAAGAAGGCATAAATGATATTCTTGTATCAATGAAGGAAGCAGAGAACATTAATAGTGCTTCTTTGCAAAAGGAAGAAACAACAGATATAGATACTTCATACATAATTGATGATACATTATGCAGTGATAATGTTAATTTAGAAAACGTAATAATTAACGAGGATAATGTTGAAATACAGGGAAACTGCTATGGAAACTTAAATGATGTATTTGATACACTAGGAAAATTAAAAAAAGAAAGAAGGAGCTATTATAAATCTATTAATTACAATGAAGGTAGAAGTCAGTTTGTTTTAGTAATAGAAAAATAAATCTTTTAAATATATTGACTATTGTATATTGTATGTGTATAATAATTTTAAAGTTAAAAGTGAATATAAAGTTCTTATCAAGAGCGGTGGAGGGACTGGCCCTTTGAAACCCAGCAACCAGTATATGGTGTAGTATCATTAGCTACATTGGTATACCGTGGTGCTAAATCCTGCAGTTATTTAACTGAGAGATAAGAGAATAATTCGGTAGGCATATTTTGCACTAGAGATTTATTCTCTAGTGCTTTTTTTATTGCCATGAAAGTATGGATTTTTAAATCATAACTTTATTTAATTGCAGAGCTATAGGTTTTAATAAGAAATAGTCACAGTCCACTTTTCACTTAGATTAATGTGGAGAGAGGGGAATGGATAATTGATAGAAGTATTAAATCTTGAAAAAAATTACGGTGAGTTGAAAGTTTTAAAGGATGTGTCTTTTAAAATTGAAGAAGGTAAAATCTATGGAATAATTGGACATAGTGGAGCAGGAAAATCCACTATGCTCAGGTGTATTAATGGCTTAGAAAAATATAATACTGGCAAATTAATGGTTATGGGAAGGAATGTATGTGAATTAGCAGAAAATGAATTGCGAATATTCAGAAAGGATGTTGGCATGATATTTCAGCATTTCAACCTAATGGAAAGAGCAACGGTTAAAGAAAATGTTGCATTGCCACTGAAGCTGTGGAAGTATGAAAAATCTTATATAGATAAAAAGGTGGATGAACTTCTAAGTTTAGTAGGCTTGGAAAATAAGAAGAATGCTAAACCAAAGGAGTTAAGTGGGGGTGAAAAGCAAAGAGTTGCAATTGCAAGAGCCCTTGCATTGGAGCCTAAGATATTATTATGTGATGAAGCTACTTCTGCACTAGATCCTAAAACTACAAAAGATATTTTAGCTTTAATTTCTCATATTAATAGAAAATTGGGCATTACAATAGTAGTTGTAACTCATCAAATGGAAGTGGTTAAAGAAATCTGCGAGAGAGTTGTTCTTTTAGATAAAGGAGAAGTAAAGGAAGAAGGTGTTGTTGAGGATTTATTTTTAAGACCTGGACAATATTTAAAAAAATTTTTAGGAGAGGATGAAGAAATAATTTTAGGAGATGGAGTAAATATTAAAATTTATTTTCCGGCTTCAGTAAGCAAGGAAGCATTTATAACTAATATGGCTCATGATTTGAAAATTGATTTTTCTATTGTTTGGGGGAAGCTTGAAAAATTTAGAGAAAAGATTTTAGGTTCATTAGTTATTCAAGTACAACCTCATGAGCAGGAAGCAGTTGAAAGGTATTTGCAGGATAAAAGTTTTAAATGGGAGGTTATTTAAAGATGAATGCAATTGAAATTATTAAGATATTAGAAAAAGCTTTGAGAGAAACGTTGATAATGGTATCTATATCTACTTTATTTGCTATTGCCATAGGAATTTGTTTTTCCATTATTTTAATAGTAACAGATAAAGACGGAGCTAGACCTAATAAACTCATTTATGGAGTTTTAGATGGAATCATAAACATTTTAAGAAGCTTTCCATTTATTATACTTATGGTAGTTGTAGTACCATTAACAAAATTAATTGTTGGTAAATCTATAGGAACTACAGCAGCAATTGTACCACTTACTATTGCCGCAGCACCATTTGTAGCAAGAGTTATTGAAAGCGCATTAAAGTCAGTTGATAGGGGGGTAATTGAAGCAGCCAAATCTTTAGGAGCTAGCAATGTACAGATAATATTTAAAGTTATGATACCGGAAGCTTTACCGGAAATAATATCAGGGATAACACTAACTGTTATTAGCATAATAGGATATTCTGCTATGGCTGGATCTATCGGTGGCGGAGGACTTGGCGCAGTTGCAATTACTTATGGATATAATCGATTTAACACAAAATTTATGATATGTACAGTTTTTGTTTTAATTATCGTTGTTCAATTAATTCAATGGCTTGGAAATTATATATATAAAAAGGTCTCATAGATTGTGTACAAGTAAAAACATAAAGATATTAAAAGGAGGATATATATTATGAAAAAATCAATAAAAAGAGTGGTAGGTTTAACGTTAACTTTTGCTTTGGGATTAACTTTAGCAGGTTGTAGTGGAGAAAAAAATGTAGGTGATAATAAAAAGGAGGATAATAAAATAACAATAGGGGTTTCACCTGAACCACATAAGAAAATTGTAAATGAGGCAATTAAGCCATTATTAGAAAAAGAAGGGTATGAAGTTGAGGTTGTAGAATTTACAGATTACGTTCTGCCTAATAAAGCTTTATCAGAAGGTGAATTAGATGCCAATTACTTTCAACATGTTCCCTATTTAGAAAGTACTGTATCAGAAAGTGGATATGATTTAACTTATACTGCTAAGGTTCATATAGAACCAATGGGGTTATATTCAGATAAAATTAAGGATTTTAAAGATCTAGAAAATGGAGCTGAAATTGCTATTCCTAATGATCCAAGTAATGGAGCAAGAGCTTTAAAATTACTTGCAGAAAACGGCCTAATAAGGGTTCCAGAAGGCAATCTAATTTCAGCAAAAGATATAATAGACAATCCTAAAAATATTAAAATAACTGAAGTGGATGCAGAACAATTACCTAGAGTTTTATCGGATGTTACAGCAGCAGTTATTAATACCAATTATGCTTTAGAAGCAGATTTAAATCCATTAAAGGATGCTTTAATTATTGAAAATGGTGATAGCCCATATGCTAACATTATTGCAGTGAAAACAAGTGATAAAGAAAGTGAAAAAATTAAGGCTTTAACTAAGGCTGCTACTTCAAAGGAAGTTAAGGAGTTTATTGAGGGGAGCTATAATGGTGCTATTATTCCATCCTTTTAGATTAATTTTCATAAAGCGTCGAACTTCTGCGTCAGCTTTCTGCGCTCTTTGCTTACTTACGTTTTAGTAAGTGCGCTTCATCGCTTAGTCGCTTCCTTGAATTTCTCGCTTTATTAAAATTAATATCAAAATCAATATGATTTTGAAGTTAAAATTAAAATAATAGGCCACTAGAAAATACAGCATATGCTTGGGGTACTCATTTAACTATAAGTAAACTCCGTTCCTCGCTGCTTTGTCGCCTTGAACTGTTCGTTCCTTGAAAATTAACTGAATTCTTAGCTTCAAAGGAGCAAAAGCGACTGGTGAAAGTTAGAGTACGTTATGCAGAGGCGTGGTAATATTAACGACATGAAAATGGAGTTATAGATTAGCTAGCCGAGTATTAATATCAAAATCAATATGATTTTGAACTTAAAATTAAAATAATAGGCCACTAGAAAATACAGCATATGCTTGGGGTACTCATTTAATTATAAGTAAACCCCACCTTTGAATCCTAAAATATGGTAAAATTATATTGTAAGGGTTTATGGAAATTTTATTATTAATGGCTCTGTAGCAAAATAAAGTGATAGAATGTACAAGTTATGCTGGACAGTAATTTAATCACCTTGTGCACGGCTTTTCCTAATGGGGGTTGGAAGGGGACCCTGTTCCCTCCTTGTTAAGGAGAGATACTCAAAGGGA